>NZ_SMAF01000005.1 GCF_004343305.1 Pseudofulvimonas gallinarii
CGGCGACTCGCCTTCGCGCATGCGATCCAGTGCCATGAGACGCATCTCTTCCAGCGCCGCTCGCGATACCTTGCGTCCGTCTCTCTTCATGTCGGATTGGACAGCACTGGCGGACATTGGTTCCCTAATTTACTGACTTATGAGTAACTACGGTGTTGGCGGGACTCCCCTGCCGCGACGACGCACGGCTGGCTGCCATGTGGGGATGGGCAGGGACTATCACAGCCGCCAGAGGGCCTCCTCGAAATCGTGGCGGAAGAGCGGTGGTTCGCCTTGCGATTCCCACGCGCCGGCATCGCACCTCGGCGCGGCCCCGTCACCGCCGGGCTGCGGGCGCGTCACGCCGCGAGCGTCCGTTTGCAGGCAGGCGGTCGCGTCGGCGACGTTCGGCGCCGCCGGGTTTCCGCCATCCACGGCAAAGCTGCCTGCGAACAGCGATACCGTTTCCACGGGCCCGCCATTGTCCTTCAGCGCCTCGATGCGCAGGTCGGCGAAGGTGGCGTTGGCGTCCAAGCCACAACCGGATGCAAGCATGATGTTGAATCCGCTCGCATTCAGTGGTGCTTGAGGTAACACGTAGCCGCATGCGCTGTCCCCACTTGCCCCGCTGGGGGCGATCACGCTGTTGTACACCGTCATACCGGCGTCACCGGCATACGAGCCCCGACCGTGATAGATCGCGGTGGGCATGGCGTACCCGGCCGTCGTGGTGCCCAATACCGTCAGGTGCCGGGCGATGACCCGCCGAGTGCCCAACTCCAGATTGCTTCCGATGCCGACCTCGTTGCCTACAAAATTAACATTATGGATCCGGGTCTCGGTGTAACCGGTGGCGTTGTCCACGTATACGGTCGAGCGGCGGGCATGGTTTCCAAAGAAGAGGCTGTCAGTGATCTCGGCCTGCGTACCCGTGGCGTGAATGACCGAACCCACGCCGGCCCCGGGCTGGTCGTCTTTCGCCTGGCTCCAGTTGCCCAGAAAGCGGCTACGCGTGATGGTGAGGTCGACATCGCTCAGACTCAGCACACCGCCCCGTCCCAGGCTGGAGCCTTCAGCACCATTGTCGAGAAAAGTCGAACCGCTGATGAACAAGCGGGTTCTCATGTCGACACCACGCTGCAGGAGCACGCCACCCATGCCCTGAGCCACGTTTGCCTCGAAATGGCTGTTGACGATTTCAACGTGGCGCCGGTCGGCCCGGATGGCGCCTCCAGTGGCGTTCTGGCTGGACGAGCGGGCGACGCAATTCCGCAGGGTCACGCCGCGGATGTCGAGCTTGCCAACCACCCCAGCCGGAGGCACCGCTGCGACCACGCAGGCCGCTTCGGAGAAATCCGTGGCCGCGTTACGCAGTTCCAGCCAGGAAATCGACAACTCGCGGTTGCTGCTGCCGTTGTACGCGGTGATCAGCTGATGTGCGTTGTTGCCATCGATAACCACCGGCTGTGACGACTTCAAGCCTGTGATCAGCACGACGGGCTTGGCGATCGACGGCAGCGACGACTGCAGGACGATGGCCTGGTTCGGCTGCGTGAGGTCGAACCAGATCTGGTGGTTGTCTCCAGCGGCGGCATTCATGTCGACCAACGCCTGGCGTAGTGACCCGGGGCCGGAATCATTGTGGTTGACCACCCAGAACTGGGCGGCCATCGAGGATTGGGCCAGCAGCCCGAATGCAAGGCAGGAAAGCGTTCTGGCAGCGGCGCGCATTATGTCTCCATTCGTCGAAATTCCCGCCGGTCGGCACTGCCATCCCGGCCTCTGCCCAGCTGTAACGCAAACCGGGGCCTCGACCGGCCAGCAGGGGCGCTGGCGGAACGCCTGATGAGATTGCGGCCAGCGGGCAAGTCGCCGCCAGCGCCCGTCTCCGGCGCCGCTCGATGCCGGAGAGAAAGCAACAGGGTTACGGGCGCAGGCGCGGAAATGCAGTCAGGGCCGCCGTTGCCGCCGCCTGTGGGTCGGATTCTGAACTCGAACCCCGTATCGCCGGATGCTTGAGAGGGAACCGCCTCGCACGCTCCATGGCCACCCGCAGGCGATCATGGACCCAACTCCCCACTCTGCCGCCAGACGCTCCACTACCGCGCAGGGACCCGCGTTTATGGACCGCGGCAACCCTCACCACTCCGTCCGCTGCGGCAGCAGCGCGCGCAGTTCGGCATCAGTGAGGTTGCGCCACTGGCCGGGCTTGAGGTGGCCGAGCCTGAGGTCGTTGATGCGCACGCGGCGCAGCTGGGTGACGCGATAGCCGAAGGCGGCGGACATCAGGCGGATCTGCCGGTTCAGTCCCTGGGTGAGGACGATGCGGAATCCGTACTTGGCGATGCGGCTGGTGCGGCAGGGTCGCGTCAGCTGGCCGTGGATGCGCACGCCGCGCGACATGCCGGTAAGGAATTCCGGCGTCACCGGCTTGTTGACGGCAACAAGGTACTCCTTTTCGTGGCCGTTCTCGACGCGCAGCAGCTCGTTGACGATGTCGCCGTTGCTGGTGAGCAGGATCAGCCCTTCCGAATCCTTGTCGAGGCGGCCGATGGGAAAGATGCGCTGCTCGTGGCCGACGAAGTCGATGATGTTGCCGGCGACGCCGCTCTCGGTGGTGCAGGTGATGCCGACCGGCTTGTTGAGCATGATGTAGACGTGCCTGCGGCCGCCTTTGCTGCCAAGCACCGGCAAAGGCCGGCCGTCGAGCAGCACCTCGTCGCCATCGGTCACTTCGCGCCCGTTGCTGCCGGGTTCCCCGTTGACTGTAACGCGGCGTGCGGCGATCAGCCGGTCGGCTTCGCGACGCGAGCAGAAGCCGGTGCCGGCGATGTACTTGTTGAGGCGCATGGATCAGGTTCCGGTGGAAGGTCGCTACGCGCCCACCGCGGCGGCGTGGCAGGTCGCCGCTGGCGTGGCCATGCGTGCCTGGTCGGCGTCAGCGCATGGACGCGAGGTGGTGTGGCCGAATGGTGGCATGAAGCGGCGGCGGCGCGGAACTGCGGCCACCCCGCGGACGCGCCGCCGGGGTCAAAGCAGCCGCACCCGGAACGATCGGCCCTTGATCTTCCCGGCCTGCAGGCTGGCCAGCGCCGCCCTGGCGAGCTTGTGTCGCACGGCGACATAGCTGCGCGTCGGGAAGACATCGATCTTGCCGAGGTCGCTGGCCTGCAGGCCGCCAGCGCCGGTGAGCGCGCCGACGATATCGCCCGGGCGCAGCTTGTCGGTGCGGCCGGCGTCGATGCGCAGCGTCGCCATGGCGGCGGGCGGCACGCGGCTGCGATCACCCCCACTGAAGGATGGCGGCCGCGACCAGCGTGGGGTCATGCCCAGCTGTTCGGCGATCTGGCTTGCGCGGTGCATCTGCGCCGGCGCCACCAGATTCAGCGCCATGCCGGTCTGTCCCGCCCGCGCGGTGCGGCCGATGCGGTGCCGGTACGTGTCGGCATCGTGCGGCAGTTCGTAGTTCACCACGCAGGCCAGCTCGCGGATGTCAAGGCCGCGCGCGGCGACGTCGCTGGCGACCAGAACGGTGAGGCTGCGGTTGGCGAAGCGCAGCAGCACTTCGTCGCGGTCACGCTGCTCCAGGTCGCCGTGCAGTGCGCCGACGGCGAAGCCGCAGCGCGCCAGCCAGTCGGCCACATCGGCGACATCGCGGCGCGTGTTGCAGAACACCACGGTCGATTCCGGCGAATGCAGCACCAGCAGCCCGGCGAGTGCAGCCGGTTTCGCGGCGGTGTCGACTTCATGGAAATGCTCGGCGATCTGCGGCGCGCCGAGTTCGTCACCGATGGCGATTTCTTCCGGTGCACGCAGGCTGCGCTTCGCCAGCTCGCGGATTTCGTCCGGCCAGGTCGCGGAGAACAGCAGGCTCTGCCGGCGCGCAGGCAGGCGCTTGACGATGGCGGCGATGGATTCATCGAAGCCCATGTCGAGCATGCGGTCGCCTTCGTCGAGCACCAGCGTGCGCAGGCCCGATACATCGAGCGCGCCGCGCTGCATCAGTTCAAGGATGCGCCCGGGCGTGCCGACGACGATATGCGGCGGATGCTGCAGGGAGGCCAGGTGCGGCGACAGCGACACGCCGCCGGCAAAGACACTGACCTTGACGTTGGCAATGCCGGCAGCGAGGCGGCGGATGGCCTTGCCGACCTGGTCGGCCAGTTCGCGCGTGGGCGCCAGCACCAGCGCCTGGCAGCGGATCTGTGCTGGGTCGAGATGACTGAGGATGCCGATGCCGAAGGCGGCGGTCTTGCCGCTGCCGGTCGGTGCCTGCGCGATGACATCGCGGCCGGCGAGGATCGGCGGCAGCGAGGTGGCCTGAATGGGGGTCGGCCGGTTGAAGCCGAGGTCGTCGAGGACACGGCGCAGCGGCTCGATCAGGTCGAGTTCGGAAAACGTTTGCATCCGCCATGATCGCAGGTGCTGCCGCCACAGGCCAATCCGCGCCTGAACCAGAGACGTGCCGTGATGGCGATGCGGGGTCCGGTCCGCAGCGCCGGCCGCCCGGCGGAGCGCGGATCAGCGCGGTGAAAGCGCCGGCAACAGCTCGCGCGCCAGGGCCGAAACGCCTGGCGCCAGCGGCGCCTCCGTGAGGCCGGCAAGCAGCGTCTCGGCTTCGCCGTCCCTGCCGTGCTGTTGCGCGCAGACGGCCGCCAGGATTCGCGCTTCCTGTGCCTGGTGAGCGGGCAGGTCCGCCAGCGCGACAGTCCTCGGCAGCGGATCGCAGTCGGGCGGGAGCTGCTGCAGGCGGTACTGCAGTCGTGCCTGGACCAGCAGCGGCGTGGCGGCTTCGGCGCCCGGGTAGTAGCTGGGCTCGGCGTCGACAAAAGGACGCACCCGGCCGATCAGGTCCAGCGCTTCCGGCCAGCGTCCCTGGTCCTCGTGGATCTGCGCCTTGACCATCAGCGCCTGCACGGCGGGCCGGCTGGTGCCCTGCCCCTTGCCTTCGAAAATCGTGAACGCTTCTTCCAGCGCAGCGAGCGCGTCGTCGGGCTTGCCGGCCTTGCGCAGGATGACGCCCTGGTTGACCAGCGCCGCGGCTAGGCGTTCATGGTCGGGCGCGAGGTTGCGCCGACGGATGGCCACCACCTGCTCCATCATCGCCACGGCCTCCTCGACGCGGCCGAGGCGGCTCAGCGACTGCGCGACATTGTTCATCGCCACGCTGGTGCGCGTGTCGTCCTCGCCGTACAGGCGCGTGACCTGCGCAAGGTATTCGCGCTCGATGGGCTCGGCTTCCTCGCTGAGGCCGGCGCGTCCCAGCGCGAGGCCGTGCGCATTGAGCAGCAGCGACGAGGTAAGCAGCGGCAGTTCTGGCGAAGCCTGCACCGCTTCGTACGCGACGCGCGTCAGCGGCACGACTTCAGCGGCGCGTCCCAGCCTCGCCATGGCCGCGGCCAGCGCAGGCAGCATTTCCGCCATCTGCGCCGACGCCGGCCCATGCTGCGAACGCACTTCATCGAACAGCGGCAGCAGCACCTGCGCGGCGTCCTCGTGCCGGCCGAGGTGGTTGAGGCTGGTGCCGACCTTCAGGCGCGCCGTGGTCAGCAGTTCCGGATCGGTGATGCCGGCCGCTTCGAGGATCCGCAGCTGGGCCCGCGCATGGTCGAGCGCCCGTTCGTACTTGCCGGCATACAGGCTGCTGTCGCCCAGGCGACGATGCACCGTGACCTGCAAGGCCGGATCGCCGGCCGCTTCGGCATCGCGCAGCGCGCGCTTCAGCAGTTCGGTCGCGCGCGGATGTTCGCCCAGGCCCTGGTAGGCGTGACCCATCGTCGCCAGCAGGCGACCGCGCACGTCCGGCTGCATGCCCGGCTGCGCGTCGATGCGTTCGACGGCGCGATCGAGCAGGTCGCGCACGCCGGGCTCGCTGCCGTCCGTCACTTCGGGATTGGCCTGTTCGAAGACGCCGGAGAGGAACGACGACACGGCCTGCGCGTTGGCCGCTTCCAGCCGTGCCATGTCACGCTGCCGGCGTGTCTGTCCGGCCTGCCATAACGACAGCAGCAGCCCGCCGACCAGGAGCAGGACGACGGTCGCGCCGAGTGCGCTGGCCAATGCGTTGCGGCGCAGGAAACGTCCCGCGCGGTAACGCAGCCGGCCGCGCCGCGCCGACACCGGCCGATGCGAAAGATAGGCGCGCACGTCTCCCGCCAGCGCCGCCACCGACAGGTAACGCTGCACCGGATCCTTCCGCAGCGCCTTGAGTACGATGGCATCGAGGTCGCCGCGAAGGCGGCCGCTGAGCAGCGCCGGGCTGCTGCGTCGGCGCCGCGCCAGCAGCCGTCCCTGCCGACTGGTGTCGCCTGCGGCGCGCGACGGCAGTGTCGGCTCGCCGGTCAGGACCGCCTGGCTGTAGGCGGCCGGCGTCGGCGTATCGACCGGATACGGATGGGCGCCGGTCAGCAGTTCGAAGAGGATCACGCCCAGTGCGTGCACATCGATGCTGGTGGTCACCGGATCGCCGCGCAGCTGCTCCGGCGCCGCGTATTCAGGGGTGAAGATGCGCGTTTCCGAGCGGTCCTCGACGCCGTCCTGCAGCAGCTTGGCGATGCCGAAATCGAGCAGCTTCACCTGCCCGGTGGTATCGACCATGATGTTCGACGGCTTCAGGTCGCGATGCACGATCAGTTTCCGGTGCGCATGTTCCACCGCTTCACAGACGGTGAGGAACAGTTCCAGGCGCGCACGGATGTCCAGGCGCGCGTGGTCGCAGTAGGCGATCAGGTCGAGGCCATTGACGTATTCCAGGACAAGGTAGGGCTTGCCGTCCTCGCTGACGCCCCCATCGAGCAGGCGCGCGATGTTGGGATGTTCCAGCTGTGCGAGGATCTGCCGCTCGGCGCGGAAGCGCCTGCCCAGCGATTCGACATCCCAGCCGGACCGCACGAGTTTGACGGCCGCGCGCTGCAGGTACTGGCCATCGGCACGCTGCGCGAGATAGACCGCGCCCATGCCGCCACGACCGATCTCGCGGTCCAGGCGCCATGCACCCAGGCGCAGTCCGGCCCACTGGTCGCCCTGTGATTCCGCCGGCGCGGCTTCCAGCGCTTCGCGCAGCATCGCAGTCGGCACGTCGATGGCGAGCGTGTCCGGTGCCTCGGCCTCGGCGGCGATCAGCCCCTCGACCTGGTCGCGCAGCCCGGCATCGCCGGCGCAGGCCTCGTCCAGGAACGGGCCGCGCGCATCCGGATCCAGGTCGAGCGCACGCTCGAACAGGTCACGGACTTGCCGCCAGCGCTCGCTGTCCACGCATCACCCTCCTTGTTGCGGCGAGCATAGCCGTTCGACGACCGGCGCCCAAGCCATCCCGTGCAGCCGGCGGCGATCCGCCGCTGATCCAGGTCAACGCGGCCGGATGGCGGCGGCGCGATACTGTCCGCCGTGAAGAATCCGACCCGCACGGCCAACGCAGTTCCCGTACCGGCGCCTGCCTGTGCGGCCGCCAGCGGCGCGATCAGCGAAGACGACATCGTCGCCCTGGTACACCGTTTCTACGCGAATGTACGCGAGGACGCCGTGCTCGGCCCGATCTTCACCCGCCATGTCGACGACTGGGACGCCCACCTTGCGTTGCTGGTGGATTTCTGGTCGGCGCTGCTGCGCGGTACGCGCCGGTTTCGCGGCGCGCCCGTGACCCGCCACAACGCCCTGCCAGGCCTGGACGCGGCGCTGTTCGAACGCTGGCTGGCGCTCTTCGATGCAACCACGACGTCGCTCGGTCATCCGCTGCTGAAGGCGGAGGCTGACGCGCAGGCGCGCCTGATCGCGACACGGCTGTGGCAGCGCTACCGTGAAAACGCGGAATCCGGGCGCGACGGGTGACAGGCGCAGGCATAATCGCAGCATGAGCAATGCCACGCCCGCCTTCTCGCCACTCACCATCGCCGTCCTCACCGTCTCCGACTCGCGGACGCTGGAGACCGACACCAGCGGCGATTACCTCGTCGAAGCGCTGGCCGGCGCGGGCCATAGACTGGCCGCGCGCGAACTGCTGCCCGACGACCGTTACCGTCTGCGCGCCGTGGTATCGGCGTGGATCGCCGATCCGGCCGTCGATGCGGTGCTCATCACGGGTGGCACCGGCTTCACGGGCCGCGATTCGACACCGGAAGCGATCGCACCGCTGCTGGACCGCGAGATGCCCGGGTTCGGCGAAGTGTTCCGCATGCTGTCCTGGGACGAGATCGGCACTTCGTCGCTGCAGTCCCGTGCACTGGCCGGCATCGCCAATGCCACCTTCGTGTTCTGCCTGCCCGGCTCGACCTCGGCCTGCCGCACCGGCTGGGAGAAGATCATCGCCGCGCAGCTGGACAGCCGGACGCGGCCCTGCAACCTCGCCGGCCTGCGGCCGCGGCTGCGGGAGTGATGCGGCAATCGTGGGCCGACGCATGCGACACGCTGGCAACATTCCCCGGCATGGACGCCGGCCGCGGGTGGCAGGACGTTTGTTCTTGCTCCGGCCGACCGTCGGAAGCTGATCCGCGACTTCCCATCCGCGACTTCCCATCCGCGACTTCCGATCCGGGACTTCCGATCCGGGACTTCCGATCCGGGACTTCCGATCCGGGACTTCTCCGGGACTTGATCGGCGGCTTCCAATTCGCGATGCCGGATCCGCGACGGCGGATCCGATTCGATCAGCGCTGCGTGACGCGATGCGTGCGCAGTCGTGCGCATCGCGCCACTCCTCGGGCCGGCGCGGGGGATGCGGACGGTTATTCCGCGTCGAATCCCAGTTCGTACAGCGAGCTGTCCAGCGCCGCGGCATCGCGATAGACGCGATAGGCGCCGGCGCGCAGCAGTTCGTCCTCGCCGTAGCCACCGCTGAGCACGCCGATGCCGAGCATGCCGGCGCGGCGCGCGGCCAGCAGGTCCCAGACCGCATCGCCGACGACATAACAGCGCGCCGGCTCGCAACCGAGGCGCTCGGCACAGCGCAGGAACAATGCCGGATCGGGTTTCGCGCGCGCGACATCGCCACGCTGCACGACCACCATGTCCCCGGGCACGCCCAGCGCTTCCAGCGAGGCGTCGATCTCCGGTCGCCTGCCCGACGTGGCGATGCCGTGCACGATGCCGCGTTCGCGCATTCCGCGCAGCAGTTCGATCGCGCCCGGCAGCGGCCGCCGCTCCGGCAGGATCTCCCGGAAGATCTCGCCATGCCGTGCCTGGATGTGGCCAACCTCGGCGACAGTGAGATCGCGTCCCAGTTCGCGACCTGCGGCCCGCGTGAACAGTCCGCCGCTCATGCCGATGCGGCGGTGGATCCGCCATCCGTCCAGCGCCAGCCCCGCTTCGGCAAAGGCCTTCTGCCACGCGAAGACGTGCGCGTAAACCGTATCGATCAGGGTGCCGTCGAGGTCGAAGATCAAAGCGTCCATGGAGACGTTCCTCAGCGCCGGACCGTGAAGGGATCGGGAAACTCGTGCCCGCCGGCAGCCTCGCGCAGCACGGCTTCGACGCGCGCCAGCGGCGGACCGGTGTGCAGCCAGCGTTCCAGCGCATCGACATGGTCCAACGCACCGCGCGCCAGCACCTCGACCCGGCCGTCAGGCAGGTTGCGCGCATAGCCGTGCAGCGACAGCGCCTGCGCCCGTTCCACCGTCGAGGCGCGATAGAACACGCCCTGCACGCGACCGGACACCAGGAAGCGCACGGCGATGACGTCGCTCATGGCCGGTCCGCCCCGCCGCCGTCGCCAGCGACCGCGGCATCGATGACGCGTTCCAGCTCGGCGCGCGTGACCGGCCCGAGGAAGGCCTTGGCGACGACACCGTCCGGTGCGACGACATAGGTCAGCGGCAGGCCGCGCGGGACTGGAAAACCGGCGGGCGGCTCGAATACGTCGACGGGCGCCACCGGGTACTCGATCGGATGCTCGGCCAGGAAGGCGTCGAGGTCACCGCGTTCGATTTCCTCGAAGTCAAGGCCCAGGACTTCGACGTCATCGCGGCGCGACAGTGCGTTGAGGTCGGGAATTTCCTTGATGCAGGGCGTGCACCAGGTCGCCCACCAGTTGAGCACGACCCACTTGCCACGCAGCGCAGCCAGGTCGAAACCCTTGCCATCCAGCGTGGCGATCCCGAGCGTCGGCGAAGTGCCGACCAGCGACTGCGCACCGGATTGCGCCTGCGCCGCAGGCGGCAGGGCAATGGCGGCGGCCAGCAGGACGGCGGACAGGACGGGGTGGAATTTCATCGTGGTTCCTTGGTGCGCTGCCCGCGCACGTAATCGGCGACGCTGCGATTGAGCACGAGCAACAGGCTGTCGGTCCCTGCGCCCAACGTGAGGTCGGCGGCATCGGGGACGACGTTGCCACGGCGCGTCAGCGGAATGCGGTAGGCGCCCGCTTCATAGATGTCCGAAAGCATTACCTGCTCCAGGTCGCGCGTCACGCGCCAGAGTCCGAGGCTGGTGCGTTCGACGACGCGCAGGCCGGCCAGGTCGCTGAGGATCCGCAGCAGCTGCTCGTCACTGAGGCCGCCGACACGGTCGTGCATGGCTTCCAGCGTCATGCCGCGGCCTTCTCCGTGCGCTTCGGACAGTGCCTCCAGCAGGCGCAGCACGGCTGCGAATTCATGGCCTGTCGGCAGCTTGCGTTCTTCCGGGTGGTAGCGGAACGAACTGAGCACCGCCGCCAGCGACGCACCGAGCAGCACGATGTTCCAGGACAGGTACACCCAGAACAGGAAGATCGGCACCACGGCGAACGCGCCGTAGATGCGCTGGTAGGAGGGGAAACTGGTCAGGTAGAAGGCGAAACCACGCTTGCCCAGTTCGAACAGGATGGTCGCGACCAGCGCACCCATCGCCGCGTGGCGCCAGCGCACTTCGGTGTTCGGCACCACCGCGTAGCTGAGCGTCAGCGCCAGCCAGGTCACCAGTCCCGGCAGCAGCACGAGCAGGCGGTCGGCGAAGCGCAGCTCGCGGTCCAGTTCGGCGAACATGGGCAGCGCGAAGAAGTAGGTGGACATCGCAAGGCCGGCCACGACCAGCATCGGCCCGAGCGACAGCACCGTCCAGTACATGACGAACCGCGACACCGGCCTCCGCGGCCGGGTGACGCGGAAGATGCGATTGAAGGCGTCTTCGATGGAATACATCATCAGCAGGGCGCTGACGATCAGGAAGATGATGCCGACGCCGGTCAGGCTGGAGGCGTTCGCGGCGAAACTGGTGATGTAGCCCTCGATGGTGTCGCCGGTCGCCGGCACAAAATTCGTGAAGACGTAGCTGCGCAGGCGCTGGGACCATTCCTCGAAAACCGGGAACGCCGACAGGATGCCGAACACCGAAACCGTCAGCGGCACCAGCGCGAAGACGGTCGTATAGGACAGCGCACCGGCGTACTGGAAGCAGTTGTCCGCCCAGAAGCGGTGCCAGAGGTAGCCGAAGAAGGCCTTCCAGCGTTCCCGCTCGAAGCGGTCCCAGCGCGCGCGCAGGCGATCAGGCACGCGCCCGGCTCCGCTGGCGCCCGGTGCGGCGGCTGTGATCGCCCGACGGGCGTATGGACTCAGGCACAATAGGCGGCATGGGCGATATCCTGATCCTCTACTTTAGCCGCAGCGGCCACACCGCGACCATGGCCCGCCGGATCGCGCGCGGCGTCGATGAAGTCGAAGGCATGCGCGCGCGCCTGCGCACGGTGCCGCCCGTCGCACCGGTGACCCAGGTCGCGGCGCCGCCTGAACCGGACGAAGGCGCTCCCTACGTCCAGGCGGTCGACCTGGAGGAATGCGCCGGCCTGATCCTGGGCAGCCCGACGCGCTTCGGCAACATGGCCAGCGCGCTCAAGCATTTCCTCGACGGCACCGGCGGCCAGTGGCTGGCCGGCACGCTGGTCGGCAAGCCGGCGGCGGTGTTCACCAGCACCGGCACACTTCATGGCGGCCAGGAATCAACACTGCTGAGCATGATGCTGCCGCTGATGCACCATGGCGCGCTGATCGTCGGCCTGCCCTTCCATGGCACCGCGCTGAATACCACCCGCACCGGCGGCACGCCCTACGGCGCCAGCCACTGGGCCGGCGTGCGCGGGGAGCACACGCTGAGCGACGACGAGGACGCCCTGTGCCGGCAGCTCGGCCAGCGCGTCGCCCTCACCGCGAAGAAGCTGGCGCCGCCATGTTGAACTTGATCCGCGTCGGCCTGCTGGCGCTGCTGATGTTGCAGGCCTGGTGGCACGGTTTCATGCCGCCACCGCGTTCGGCCATGGGCTGGACGGCACTGGCGATCACCGTTGTGCCGCTCGCCGCCGCACTGCCCGGTGCATGGAAGGCCCGACCGATGCCGCTGTTCTGGGCCAATATCATGGCGCTGCTGTTCTTCTGCCATGGTGTCAGCGAAGCCTGGATCACGCCGGAGATGCGCCTGCCCGCCCTGGCCGAAATGCTGCTGAGCGTCGTGGTCATTGCCGCCTACGGCGCCTTCGGCCTGAAGTCGCGACGCCTGGCGCGCGCGCAGGCACCTTCCACTTCCTCCTGATCCATTCGCTTCCGGAACCGATCGCCATGGAGCAACTCTGCATCGTCACCACGGGTGGCACCATCGACAAGATCTACTTCGACGACAAGTCGGACTTCCAGATCGGCGATCCGCAGATCGGCCAGATCCTGCGCGATCTCGGTGTCGCCTTCCGCTTCGACGTGATCCCGCTGCTGCGCAAGGACAGCCTGCACGTCACCGACGAGGACCGCGACCTGGTCCGCCGCACCATCGAGGCACAACCGCACTCGCATGTACTGGTCACCCACGGCACCGACACCATGGTCGAGACCGCGCAGGTGCTGGACGGCATTCCCGGCAAGACCATCGTGCTGACCGGCGCGCTCAATCCGGCGCTGTTCCGCGGCTCCGATGCGGTGTTCAACATCGGCTGCGCGGTCGGCGCCGTGCAGTCGCTGCCGCCGGGCGTGTACATCGCCATGAACGGTCGCATCTGGCACCCGCGCGACGTGCGCAAGAACCGCGACGCCAACCGCTTCGAAGCCGTCTGACCACGTGGCGCCGCGGCTGCTACTGGAAGCCGTTCGCGAAGATCAGGTCGCCGCCGGGCGTGCGGCTGGCCTGTGCGGTGTTGCCCCAGGCACCGAGGTTGACGCGACCGCCGTTCGGCTGGCTCTCCTGCGCGTAGTCTGACGCCGGATCACCGGCGTCGATGGCCGGACTGGTGACGGCATCGACGACCCAGCCCGACGGCGTGTAGCGGCCGCCCGCCGAACGCAGGTGGTAATCGCCTGCGGCGGCATTGGCGAACAGCGGATCGGCGCTGAAGTTGCCGGTACCCGCCTGCGTGGTGATCGAGTACGACACCGTGACCGTGCCGCCGGACAGCGTCGCGAAATCGCGCGAGTTGCCGCGGAAGATCGCGTTGCGCACGGTGATCGCCGAGCCGCCTTCGACCACCACCGCCGCGCCATCAGGCTCGGTACCGGGACAGTGGTGGTCGGCGATGGTGACGTTTTCAATCTGCACCATCGAAGGCCCGCCCGGGCCGCCATCGACATAGATCGCCGCCGCCGAACGTGCACCCTGCGGACAACGGTTGCGGCTGAGGATGTCGTTGCGCATCGTGCCTGTCGCACCTTCGTCCCAGTACACACCCGAGCCGGCTGTCGGCGTGTAATTGTCGGTGATGGTGTTGCCCTGGAGGTCGGCACCGGCGGCGGCGACAATGATGCCGCCACCCCAGCCATAGCCTGCGGTCGCGCCGATGACGTTGCCGCGCACGACGTTGTCACGCACCTGGGTGTCGGCGGTGGAGATGTAGATACCGCCACCATGGTCGTGGTGGCCGGTGTTGCCTTCCACCAGGTTGCGTTCGATCAGCGCATGACGTCCGACCACGTTGATCGCGGCGCCCTTGCCGGCTTCATTGTCGTGGATCCAGTTGTCCTGAATGTGCACCTTGCCGGTGAAACCGCCCCAGCTCGGCGTCGCCGCGTGGATGCCGCCACCGCGCGTATCGGCGCTGGCGTGGTTGTAAGTGCGGTTGCCATGGATGCGGTTGTGCGAGATCACCGTGGTGCCGGCACCCTGCTGCTCGACGTGCACGCCACCGCCGGCACCGCCCCCGGTCTGCCAGTCCGTACCCAGTCCGCGGCCGTTGGTGAGCACGAAGCCGTCCAGCGTCGTGGTCTGGCTGCTGTTGACGTGAAGTTGCACGCACGGCGCGACCATGCCGCCATTGATGATGGTGGCGTTCGCATCCGAGTCACGACCGGTGAAGCCGCTGTCGAATCCGCCGAGCAGCGTAAGGTGCTTGCCGACCGGATTACCGTAGCTGCCCAGCGCGACGTTTTCGGCGTAGATGCCGGCGGCGACCTGCACGATATCGCCGGCCTTGGCGGCGCTGGTCGCGGCTGAAATCGTCGCCAGCGGTGATGCGGCCGTTCCATTGCCGCCCGGCGGTGCGCCGGCACGCACGCACCACACGGCGAGGCCGGCCTGCGCGCCGGTACACGCATGTATCTGCCCGTTGTCACCGCGGAGACCCTGCAGCGCCGACAGCGCCGGGCTGGCGACCGCACCCGCCTCCGCCAGCAACGTGAGCGCACAGCCCGCGAGCACCTGCCGCAGCGCACGACAGCGATTCGTCCGTCCATTCATGCCAGTTTCCCCCTGTCAACGGACAACCACACGGTACAGCAAGACCTGTCCGCCGGGTTCAACGGCAAAGCCGCTGCCGAAGGGCCAGCCGCCGTTGCCGGCGGCCGCCCGCGAACCGGGCGGCGGCGAGACGTGGTGCGCGCTTTCCAGCTAGGCTGCGCGCACCGACGGAGGCCCCATGCACACGATCACGACCACGGAGCTTTTCCTGATCGCGATGGCGATCATCTTCACCGTGCCCTACCTGATCTGGCGGCTGGCCCGCACGGACTACTGGGCGCCGCTGGTGGTGGTGCAGATCGTCGCCGGTATCCTGCTCGGCCCCGGCGTGCTCGGCGCGGCTTTTCCGGACTATTACACTTTCATATTCCGGCCCGAAGTGATCACCGCCCTCAACGGCCTGGCCTGGTGGGCGGTGATGCTGTTCGTCTGCATCGCCGGCATCGAGCTGGACCTGGTCAAGACCTGGCGCAACCGGCGCGAAACCGGCATCACCGCCGGCCTCGCCCTGTTCGTGCCGCTGCTGGCGGGCTCGCTGCTGGCGTTGCTGTTGATGCGCTGGCCCGGATGGGTCGGCAGCGCTGCGCAGCCCTGGCAGTTCGTCGTCGGCATCGGCATGTCCTGCGCGGTGACGGCGCTGCCGATCCTGATCCTGTTGATGGAGAAACTGCAGATCCTGCGACAGCCTCTGGGCCAGCGCATGCTGCGCTACGCCAGCCTGGACGACATCGCGATCTGGGCGGTGCTCGCCTTCATCCTGATGGACTGGGAACGCATCGGCCGCCAGGGCGCGTTCCTCGCCGTATTCGCGGTCGCCTGCATCGGCTTCCGGCGCGTGATGCGGGCGATTCCCGAACGCGACCGCTGGTACGTGCTGCCGATCTGGCTGTGCATCTGCGCCTTCGGGGCCGACTGGGCCGGGCTGCACTTCATGGTCGGCGCCTTCCTGGCCGGCGTGGTGATCGACGGCCACTGGTTCCGCCAGGACCACATGGACCAGTTGCGCAACCATGTGCTGCTGGTGCTGATGCCGGTGTTCTTCCTGAGCACCGGCCTGCGCACGACCTGGGAAACCGGCGGTGCCGCGGTGTTCCTGGTCGCCGGCCTGCTGCTGCTGGTCTCGGTGGCCGGCAAGCTGGCCGGCGTGCACCTCGCCGCCCGCATCCTGCACTGGCCACGCGGTGACGCCACGCTGGTCGGCTGGCTGCTGCAGACCAAGGCGCTGATCCTGATCATTTTCGTCAACGTGCTGCTCGACAAGTCGATCATCACCTCGGCGACTTTCACGGCGATGCTGCTGATGGCCGTGGCCAGCACCATGATCACCATTCCGCGCGTGGCGCCGCTGCTGGCGCGCCAGCGCGACCGGGTGGTCGGGACCGGAACGCCGGAAAATGCCGTGTCCTGAGCGTTCAGCCGCGGCCGGCCAGCCTGGCCATGCGTTCGGTGTCGGCGAGGACGCCGTGCAGGATCGCCACTTCGCGCTCGCTCATCTGCGCGCGCAGGAACAGGCGGCGCAGGCGGCGCGTGATGGTCGTACCATCCTTTCCCTTGTGGAAATCGATGGCGTGCAGCGCTTCGTCCAGATGGCGGAAGAAGCCTTCCATCTCGGCGCTGGTGGCGGGCCGCTCGCGCGGGCCGGCTTCGGGATCGGGATCGACGACCTCTCCCGAGTCCAGCGCGGCGATGCGAAGCTCGTAGGACAGCACCTGCACCGCCTGCGATAGGTTCAGCGACGAGTACGCCGGATTGGCCGGAATGCGCACGCAGGCATGGCAGCGCTGCAGTTCCTCGTTGCTCAGGCCGGTGCGCTCGGTGCCGAACAGCAGGCCGACCTCGACGCCGCCGCGCGCGGCGTCGAGCAGCGCCGCGGCCGCTTCCCGCGGCGACAGTTCCGGCAGCGCCACGCCCCGCCGCCGGGCGCTGGCGCCGACCAGCAGCTGGCAATCGGCGATGGCCGGGTCAAGGGCCCCGTGCAGCACGGCCCGGTCCAGCACGTCCGTCGCGCCGGCGGCCAGGGCAGTGGCTTCGTCGTGCGGGAACAGGCGCGGCGCGACCAGGTGCAGGCGGTCCAGGCCCATGGTCTTCATGGCCCGGGCCGAGGAGCCGATGTTGCCCGGCTGCGTGGTCTCGATGAGGACGACACGGACGCGGTCGAGCAGGCTCATAGGGGCGTTCCTTCAGGACAGCGGCCGCCCGCCTCGGGTACACTTCGCGACCGCAGGCCGATGCCCGGCATCCGCCGTCCTGTCCCTACGATCTTTTCCAGTTCCGTCATGATCAAACCCGCACTCACGGTGGCGGTAAAGGCCGCCCGCGCCGCCGGCAACGTCATCCTCCGTCGCATGGCGCGCCTTGACGCGATCCCTGTCGCCGAAAAGGACCGATTCGATTTCGCCAGCGAAGTGGATCGCCAGGCCGAGGCGGAAATCATAAAGGAACTGACGCGCGCCTATCCGCGCCACGCCATCCTCGCCGAAGAAAGCGGCGCCCGCGGCAAGGGCGACACCGTCTGGGTCATCGACCCGCTGGACGGCACGCACAACTACCTGCGCGGCTTCCCGCACTTCTGCATCTCGATCGCGCAGATGGTGCGCGGCCAGGCCGAGCTGGGGGTGATCTTCGATCCGATCCGCAACGAGCTGTTCACCGCCAGCGCCGGCGGTGGCGCGTTCCTCAACGACCGCCGCATGCGCGTCAGCGACCGCAAGTCGCTGGAAGGTGCGCTGATCACCACCGGCCTGCCGTTCCGCCAGCGCAAGCACCTGGATGCGCAGCTGGCCATGTTGCGCGAGCTGCTGGACACGCAGCAGGCCGAGGACGTGCGACGCACCGGATCGGCGGCGCTGGACCTGGCCTATGTCGCCGCCGGCCGCACCGATGCGTTCTTCGAGATCGGGCTGAAGCCATGGGACATGGCAGCCGGCCAGCTGATGGTGCGCGAGGCCGGTGGCCGCTGCACCGATTTCACCGGCGGCGACCGCTACATGAACAACGGGCACATCGTGGCCGGCAACCTGCGCGTCCTTGAAGCGATGGTGGCGGCCATCAAGCCGCACCTGACCCTCGAGCTTCGCTGAGCGGACCGCCGGCCATGACCGGGGCGGCGGACTTCATCGAGGTGTACCCCGACGCCCTCGATGCCGGCTTCTGCCGGCAGGTGATCGAACGCTTCGACGCCAGCGACGCCGTCCAGCCCGGCCGCGTCGGCGGCGGCGTATTCACCGAACTGAAGGACAGCCGCGACCTCTCCATCTCCGGCCTGCCCGGCTGGAACGACGTCGAGGCGGCGATCAATACCGCGGTGTTCTCGGCGTTGCTGCAATACCTGCGCAAATACCGCCATGCGCTGATCGCGCCATTGATGCTCGAGGTCATCGACCCGGCGACTGGCGAACCACGGCGCCTGGATGCCGGATTGTTCGACCGCCTCGACGACGACGCCCTCGGCCCGGTGGTCCAGCACGTCTTCCGGCCCGGTCCGGTGAACCTTCAGCGCTACAGCGCCGGACGCGGCGGCTACCCGTACTGGCACTGCGAACTGTATCCGCGCGGCACCGACGCCGAGACGCTGCACCGCCACCTGCTGTGGACGCTGTACCTCAACGACGGCTTCGGTGCCGGCGAGACCGAGTTCCTGTATCAGCAGCGGCTGGTCGAGCCGCGCACCGGCAGCGCATTGCTGGCGCCGACGGCGTTCACGCACACCCATCGCGGCAACACGCCGGCCCGCGGTGACAAGTACATCGCCACCGGCTGGATCCTGTTCCGCCGCGCCGAACAGCTGTTCGGCGGCTGAAAAGCAACGGCCGGATCGATGCCCGGCCGCCACTGTCCCCGTTGGATTCTTCCGGCCTACCAGGCGTCGCGGATGTGGTTGCGTTCCTGCTCGCGATCGTAGGTACGCATCTCGTTGCGCAGGTAGGCGACGGTCTGTTCGACCAGCGGATTGCGCGACTCGTCGAGCAGGTCGGCGTCGAGCAGGTCGGCGACGCGCTGCGCCACCGGCAGCATCGAGTTCCAGGCATCCAGCGCCGGAAGCGGGCCCGGCAGGGTCATGAACAGGGTCAGGCCCGGCGTTTCCAGCGCCGACAGGTCACTGAGGTCGAAACTGCCGGGCTTGGCGATGTTCGCCATGCTGAAGATCGGGCCTTCCTTCTCGCGGCCGTCGATCAGGCGGTGGTAGATCCCCATGTCGCCATAGACCAGGCCGACCTTCTCGGCGACGACAACCAGGTCGGTGCCGCGCAGGACCTGGTCCGGCCTGGCCAGCACGAACAGCGTGATGATGCGGTCGAACTGCTTGTTCGGCCGCGCGCCCGGCTGCGGCCCGTCATGACGCACCGGTGCCGGCGCCGCCTCGTCGTCGTCGAACAGCGATTCCTGTCCGGGCTCGCGCTCGTCCTCGGCCAGCAGCTGGCCCAGCTCGTCGAGCTGGGAGCGCAGGTCCGGATCGATGCCGACGCCCTCGACCTCGTCGTCCACGGCATCGCCGAAGCCGGGTTCGACGCGGCTCGATGCGAACCCGCGGCGGGTTTCGCGGGGACGATCCACAGGGACCGAGGACCGCGTGCTCCACCAGTACACGGCCGGCAGCACGACCGCGAATCCGACGGCCAGGATGATCAGGGTCAAGGTCAACTGGTTGCTCATGACGACATCCGCTGGGACGTGTGGATGATTGCAGGATTGTTGCGCTGCTGCACGCTTCCGGTCGGACGTGCGCCGGATACGTTCAGGCGACGCCAGCCAGTTCCGATGCTTCGGCGAGATCGACCGTGACCAGGCGCGACACGCCCGGCTCGCGCATGGTGACGCCGCACAGCTGGCGCGCCGCCTCCATCGTCACCTTGTTGTGGGTGACGCAGAGGAACTGCACGTTCTCGCTCATCTCGCGGACCATGTCGCAGAAGCGGCCGACATTGGCCTCGTCGAGCGGTGCGTCCACCTCGTCGAGCAGGCAGAACGGCGCCGGGTTGAGGCGGAAGATCGAGAACACCAGCGACGCCGCGGTCAACGCCTTTTCGCCGCCGGAAAGCAGCGAGATGTTCGACACGCGCTTGCCGGGTGGTCGCGCCATGATCGCCACGCCGGTGGTCAGCAGGTCGTCGCCGGTCAGTTCAAGGTAGGCGTGGCCGCCACCGAACAGGCGCGGAAACAGTTGCTGCATGCCGGCGTTGACGCGGTCGAAGGTGTCCTTGAAACGGCTGCGCGTCTCACGGTCGATCTTGCGGATCGCATTCTCGAGCGTCTCCAGCGCCGCCGTGAGGTCGGCGTTCTGGCTGTCGAGGTACTCCTTGCGCTTGCCCTGCTCCTCGAATTCCTGGATGGCCGCGAGGTTGACCGGTTCGAGGCGGCGGATCTTGCCGTCGAGGTCCTCCAGCGCCGCCGACCAGACTTTCGGATCGGCATCGTCGGGCAGCGTGTTGAGCAGTTCGTTGCGGTCGAAGCCGGCTTCGGCGACGTCCTGCGCCAGCGCCTCGGCGCGCAATTGCGCGGCCTGCACGCGCATGCGCGCCTGGGTGATGCCTTCGCGCAGTTCGGCGACCTGGCGTTCGAGGCGGTGGCGGCTCTGTTCGTAGCGGCGGAACTCCGCTTCGCCACTTTCCATCGCCTGCCGTGCCGCGGCCAGATCCTTGTCGACCAGCACGCGCTGGTCGAGCAGCAACTGCCGGCTGCGCTGCAGTTCGTCCTGCGGCGACTGCGTCTGTGCCAGCTGTTCGGCGATCTGCTGCGCGCGCGTCGTCAGTTGCTGCTGCTGCGATTGCATGCGCGCCAGCGCCTGGCGCAGCGAGCCCAGCGCGGAACGCCGCGCTTCCAGCTCGCGGTCGACGGCATGCAACTCGCCGCGGGCGCGATCGGCGGCGTGGCGGGCCTGCTCACGCGCGTCCAGCAGGCTGCGCCGCTCGCCTTCCAGCTGCGTGCGTTCGGACTCCAGGTCGCCCATGCGCGTGAGCGCTTCTTCCAGGCGCGCGCGCCCTTCGCTGACCTCGATCTGGCCCTGCTCCAGCTGCGCCTGAAGCGCCACCACTTCGTCGTCGATCTGCGTCAGGCGGCGTTCGGCGGTTTCCAGGCGGCCGCGCTGGCTGCTCAGGGAACCGGCCATCTCGCTCAGCGCGCGATGCGCCTGGTAGAGCGCACGCTGCGCGTCGTCGCGTTCGATTTCGGAGGCGCGCTTGCCGTCCTTCAGTTCGGCCAGCTGCTGTTCCAGTTCTTCGGCCTGCGCCGCCAGCGCGTCCAGCTCGGCACGCACGGCGGCGATCTCGTTCTCGCGCGCGAGCATGCCGGCCTGGCCGCCGTTGCCACGCACCGTGCGTACGAAATCGCGGCCCAACCAGACGCCGTCCGGCGTGATCGCCGATTCATCCTCGGGCAGCGAGGGCAGCAGCCGGCGTGCGGCATCGATGTCCTCGACGGCGCGCACCCGTGCCAGCAGTCGAAGCGCGGCCGCAGGTCCGACGACATGCGCGGCCAGGCTGCCTGCGGCGCCGCGCGCGCCTTCGCGGTCGGCGACGATGCTGAAGGCCTGGTCGGCCTCGCCGGCGATGGCCTGCACGAAGGCGTCCGGGTCATCCTGCAGAGCAGCGTCCAGCCAGCCTGCCAGCACGGTTTCAACAGCGCGCTCCCAGCCGGCATCGACCTTGAGCGCCGCACCGAGTCGGCGGCCACCACCCAGGCCCAGTCGCTGCAGCAGCGCCTTGCGCTCCGGCTGGTCGTCGCCCAGCGCCGCGTGCTGAAGGGCCTCCAGTGCCGAGAGGCGACCGCGCAGGCCCTGGTCGCGCTTGCGCAGTTCAGACAGTTGCGCCTGCGCCTGCTGTTCGGCGCGTTCGGCATCGGCGAAGGCCTGGCGACGCGTTTCCAGGTCCGCGGTCGCCTGTTCCAGGCGCTCGCGCAGCTCCGCTTCGCTGTTTTCCAGTTCCGCCAGCGCGGCATTCAGCGCGTCGGCGTCGTTGCGCGTGCGCTCGTCGGACAGCGCAGCCAGGCGTCGTCCGGCATCGAGCAGCTGCTTGTCGAGCAGGTCGATGCGCGCGCGCTCGACTTCGGCGGCGCGCGAGGCTTCGTGCGCCGAGCGCGCGTAACCATCCTGGCGCGACTGCCAGTCGGCCAGCGCCGCCTCGGCGTTGCGCAGGGCTTCGCCGGCCTGTTCGGCCTGTTCGCGGGCGCCTGACAGGCGCGGCTCGGCTTCCTCGATGGCGAGCACCAGGTCTTCGATCTGGCCCTCGTCGGCCTGGATGTGGCCTTCGATTTCCGACAGCGTCTGCGCCGTCTCGGCCTGCTGTCGCTGCAGGCGCTCGGCCAGGTCGCGCTGGTGGTTGAGTGTCTGCTCGATGCGGGCGATCTCGCCGGCGACGCGGTAGCTTTCGGCCTGCACGGCGTTGAAGCGCTCGGCGGCCTCGGCCTGCTGCTCGCGCAGCGTTTCCATCGCCGCTTCGACTTCCCGCTGCTCGGCGACCAGGCGTTCCAGTTCGGTTTCCTGCTCGCCCAGGCTGCCACCTTCGGTGCCGAGCTCGTTTTCATGCCGGCGCAGTTCCAGCAGTTTCAGTTCCGCTTCCTTGCGCGCGTGCTCGGCCTTGAGTTCCTGCCAGCGCTCGGCGGCGCGCGCCTGGCGGCGCAGGTGTTCGATCTGCTTGCCGATTTCCTCGCGCAGGTCGCTGAGGCGTTCGAGGTTCTCGCGCGTGTGGCGGATGCGGTTCTCGGTCTCGCGGCGGCGTTCCTTGTACTTGGAAATGCCGGCCGCCTCTTCAAGGTGCACGCGCAGCTGTTCCGGCGCCGCCTCGACGATCTCCGAGATCATGCCCTGCTCGATGATCGCGTAGCTGCGCGGGCCCAGGCCGGTGCCGAGGAACAGGTCGGTGATGTCGCGGCGGCGGCAGCGCGTTCCGTTGAGGAAATAGCTGGAGCTGCCGTCGCGGGAAACGCTGCGCTTGACGGAGATCTCGGCGAAATTGGCGTACTCGCCGACGATGCTGCCGTCGGAGTTGTCGAACACCAGTTCCACGGTCGCGGTACCGACCGGCTTGCGTGCGTTCGAACCGGAGAAGATCACGTCGGTGAGCGAATCGCCGCGCAGGCGGCTGGCCGCGCTTTCGCCCATGACCCAGCGGATGGCGTCGATGATGTTCGACTTGCCGCAACCGTTCGGACCGACGATGCCGGTCAGGTTGGTGGGCAGGTGCAGGGTTGTCGGATCGACAAAGGACTTGAACCCGGACAGTTTGATCGTGCTCAGACGCATGCGTTTGGGAACATCCTGGGACCGGGCCGCGCGCGGCGACCGCAGAGGCCATGCGATCGGGGTTCGTGGCCGGTTGCAAAGCGCCACGACGGGCGCGCGAGTATATCAGCGCCATCCGACGCTGCCGCCGCCAGGCGTGCGGGCGGACACACTTCCCCGACGCGCCCCGCGGCCGCAACCTGTTTCCGATCAGGAGCTTACGCCTGCTTCCGGAAGCAGGCGTGAGGATCAGGGAACGGAGATGTCGATCCGTGCCCGCGCCTTGAGCGCGTCCACTTCGGCGCGGGTGTCACGCGACACCAGCATGCGGCGGATGCCTTCGCGCACCTGCTCGAACGGCGGCGGCGAGAATGGACGCCGGTCCATCAGGTGGATGACATGCCAGCCGTAGGGCGTCTGCACCGGAACCGGCGTGGTCTGGCCCGGCTCCATCTCGCGCAGCGCGGCGGCGAATTCCTCCGGCACCTGGCCGAGCTTGATCCAGCCCAGGTCCACCGCCTGCCGGGCCTGGCTGCCGAACTGCGTGCGCACGTCCTCGAACGGCGTGCCGGTCAGCACCGCGCCGGCGGCCGACAGGGCCGGTCCTTCCTCGGCGAACAGCAGGTGCGCGACCTGGTATTCGCGATCCCCGTTGACCTGCATCTGCTGGTCGTATTCCGCCCGCAGATCGGCTTCGTCCGGCTCATGGCGCGCGCCGAGGCGACCCATGACCACATTGGCCCGGCCGGCCAGGGCGTTGAGTTCGACATCGGCCCGGGCGGCGGCGTCGGCGACGCTTTCATCGCGGCGGGCCGCGGCGACCAGCACCGCGTACTCGACCAGTTCGTCCAAGGCACGCGTGCGCTGCGCCGGATCGGCAAGGTCCAGGCCGCGTCCGCGCGCGAGCGCCTCGAGCAGCGGCTGGGTGATGGCCAGGCCATCGACGCGTGCCACGACCTTGTCGGCGTCGGCCAGCGGCAGCGGTGCCGTCACGGTACTTGCGTCGGCGCGAGGTCCGGCATCGCGATTGCACGCAGCCAGCGGAACGGTCAGGGGAAGGGCGAGCAGGATGAGACGGGCGATCTTGTTCACGGCGGCATCGACCAGATTCGGGGCGGACAGTTCCCGGACCGCGGCACCCGGCGCGCTGGCGCGACGGCTGACCCGGGACGGGACGCGGAACTCAGGGCAGGACCTGGCGGAACGGCCTGACCTCGACCGACGCGTACACGCCGGCCTTCACATAGGGATCGGCCTCGGCAAAGGCCTGTGCCGCGGCCAGGTCCTCGAACTCGGCGACGATGAGGCTGCCGGTGAATCCGGCCGGCCCCGGGTCCTCGGCGTCGACGGCTGGCAGCGGTCCCGCCAGCAGCAGGCGCCCGGCATCGCGCAGGGCCTGCAGGCGCGCCAGGTGTTCGCCGCGCGCCGCCAGGCGCTGCGGCAGGGTGTCGGGCGCGTCACAACCGAGGATCAGGTACCACATGGCCACTCCTGTGTCTTGCGCCGGATTGTAACCGCTGCGACCGCGCGCGCCTTCCGGGCCCCGGCGGACGCGATCCGCTGCGGCTAGACTTGCCGCCTCGCAATATCCGTACGAGGACCGGTCCGCCATGATCGACGCCGACGCCGCCCGCCAGCTGGTCGAGCGCTATTACAACGCCTTCAACGGGGGCGACTGGGAAGCCATGCTTGCCCTGCTCGATGAAGACGTCGTCCATGACCTCAACCAGGGCCCGCGCGAGACCGGCCGCCAGGCCTTCCGCGAATTCCTGGCGCGCATGCAGCGCAGCTACCGCGAACGCCTGGAGGACATCGTGGTCCTCGCCAGCGCCGACGGCAGCCGGGCCGCCGCGGAATACACGGTGCACGGCCGCTACCTGGCCACCGACGACGGGCTGCCCGAGGCCCAGGGTCAGGCCTACGTGCTGCCCGGCGGCGCGTTCTTCGACCTTCGCGACGGCCGCATCACCCGCGTCAGCAACTACTACAACCTGCAGGACTGGCTGCGCCAGGTCGGCGCAGCCGGCGCCGGCTGATCCGGCCGCTGGCCCTCGCACCTGCGGCGCAAGGCTTCCGTCGTGGCAAGGGAGCTGCCCTACCCGGGTGACGGCAGCGACACCGTCCTGCCGGCCGGCCAGGAAGCCGCTGCTATACTGCCAAGCTGTCCCACGCCCGACATCTCGATGAATCCGAACGTCCTCGATTTCGAGCAGCCCATCGCCGAACTGGAGGCGAAGATCGCCGATCTTCGCCAGACCAGCCATGGCAGCGCGATGAATATCGAGGACGAGGTCGCGAAGCTGCGCGCCAAGCTCACGGCGCGCACGGAGCAGATCTTCGCCAACCTGACGCCCTGGCAGGTCGCGCAGCTGGCGCGCCACCCGGGCCGTCCATACACCCTGGACTACATCGAGCGCATCTGCGACGAGTTCCAGGAACTGGCAGGCGACCGCGCCTATGCGGACGACCCGGCGATCGTCGGCGGCCTTGGGCGCATCGACGGCCGCAGCGTGATGGTCATCGGCCACCAGAAGGGCCGTGACACCAAGTCAAAGATCCGCCGCAACTTCGGCATGCCGCGTCCGGAGGGCTACCGCAAGGCGCTGCGCCTGATGGAGATGGCCGACCGCTTCGGCCTGCCCATCTTGACCCTGATCGACACCCCTGGCGCCTACCCCGGTGTCGGCGCCGAGGAACGCGGCCAGTCCGAAGCCATCGCGCGCAACCTGATGGTGATGGCGCAGCTGAAGGTGCCGGTGGTCTGCACCGTGATCGGCGAAGGCGGCTCCGGCGGCGCGCTGGCGATCGGCGTCGGCGACCGCACGCTGATGCTGCAGTACTCGACCTATTCGGTGATATCGCCGGAAGGGTGCGCCTCGATCCTCTGGAAGACCGCGGAGAAGGCCAAGGACGCCGCCGAGGCCCTCGGCATCACCTCGCAGCGCCTGCACGAACTGGGGCTGGTGGACCGCATCCTGCCGGAGCCACTGGGCGGCGCCCATCGCGATCCCGAAGCGATGGCGCAGACATTGAAGGGCGCGCTGCTGGACGAACTCGAGCAGCTCGACCGCCTGACCGTGCAGGAGCGGGGTGAACGCCGCTACGCGCGCCTGCGCGGCTACGGCGCCTACCACGGCGGCTGACCGCTTGCCGCGGGCGGGACAACGGCCCGGCATGGACATCCTCCGCGACATCGCCCACGCACTGGCCGGCCTGCCGGCCGGTCGCCTGCTGGTCGGCTTCAGCGGCGGCATGGATTCGACCGTGCTGCTGCATGCGCTCGCCGCGCTGCCTGAAGCCCGTGCCCGCGACCTGCGCGCGATCCACGTCGATCATGGCCTTCAACCCGACAGCCGCCGCTGGGCGGAGCACTGCGCCGGCGTCTGCGCCGGCCTGGGCATCCCGATCCTCGTGCAACGCGTGCAGGTGACCGTTGAAGGCGAGGGCCCGGAAGGCGCCGCGCGCCGCGCACGCTGGCAGGCCTTCCGCGAGCAGGCTGGCCACGACGACATTATCGTGCTGGCCCATCATCGCGACGACCAGGCGGAAACCGTCCTGCTGCGGCTGTTGCGCGGCGCCGGGCCGACCGGCCTGGCGGCGATGCGGATGTGGAGCGAACGCGACGACGGACTGCGCGTATGGCGGCCGCTGCTCGCGACTCCACGCGCGGGCCTGGAACGCCATGCACGACACGCCGGACTGGCATGGCTCGACGATCCGGGCAACGCGACCGGCGAATATGACCGCAACCACCTTCGCCACGACATCCTTCCCGCGCTTCGCCCGCGCTGGCCGCAGGTCGATGCCGTGCTCGCTCAGGCGGCCGAGCGCATGGCCGACGCGCAGGCGCTGGAACTCGCTGTCGCCGGACAATGGCTGGCCCGGGCGACTACGCTGCGCCCCGAAGTGCTGGCGCTTGCCCCCCTGAGCGATGCGCCGCGGCCACAGCGCTGGGCGACCTTGCGCCTGTGGCTGCAACGGCTCGGCGTGCCCGACACCGGCGCCGCGCGCCTGGCGCAGATCGACCGCGAAGTGATCGGCGCGGCCATCGACGCCGATCCCCGACTGCTGCTGGGCACGCATGTGCTGCGCCGCTTCCAGGGCCATCTACATCTGTTGCAGGCGGGCGCGGATTCGCCGCTGGAGTACCGCATCGACTGGGATGGCCGCGGTGTGCTGGCGCTGCCAGACGGTTCACGGCTGGCACTGGATCCGCCACCTGTGCAGCCGCTTCCGCTGAGGGTGTCGTCGCGTCGCGGCGGCGAACGCCTGCGCGTGCATGAGCAAGGCCCGCGACGCGAACTGCGGCTGCTGTTCCAGGAACTCCGCGTGCCGACCTGGGAGCGTGCACGCTGGCCGGTGATATGGCAGGCCGGTGAAGCGGTCGCCTTCGCCGATGTCGTCCTCGCGGGCGCGTTTGCGCGCCAGCTCGAAGCACAGGGCATGACCCTGCGCTTCACGCCCGCGGGCGCCCCCCGTTGACCGCCGCCGGGCGCACGTTTACCTTTCCCCGCATGTCCAAGACCCCGACCGCCACTCCCGCGCAGGACGCCTTGCCGGTTGCCGAATTCGAGAATGCCCTGGGCGAACTCGAAGGCCTGGTGGCACGGATGGAAACCGGTGAGCTCAGCCTCGACGACTCGCTGGGCAATTTCGAGCGCGGCATCGCGCTGTACCGGCAATGCCAGCGCGCGCTCGACCAGGCCGACCTCAAGGTGCGGCAACTGCTCGATGCCGCCGATCCAGACAGCGCGGTCGCCTTCGATCCCGACGCCTGACCCTGCGCCTGCGCCCGTGAGCAATCCGATCCAGTCGCTGCGCCAGCGCTGCGACGAACACCTCAGCCGCGTCCTGCATGCCGGCAGCGGCGTGCCACCCCGACTGCTCGACGCCATGGGCCACGGCGTGATGGCCGGCGGCAAGCGCCTTCGCCCGTTGCTGGTGTATGGCGCCGGCCAGGCCTGTGGCGCGCCCCTCGACCATCTCGACGCGGCCGCTGTCGCCATCGAGCTGGTGCATGCCTACTCGCTGGTCCATGACGATCTTCCCGCCATGGACGACGATGACCTGCGCCGGGGACAGCCGACGGTCCACAAGGCCTACGACGAAGCCACCGCGATCCTCGCCGGCGATGCCTTGCAGGCGCTGGCCTTTGAAGTCATCACGCGGGGCGTGGACGCCGGCGCCAGCGCCGACGTGGTGCTGGCGCAGTGCCGCGAACTTGCC
The DNA here is from genome assembly GCF_004343305.1 of Pseudofulvimonas gallinarii. GTDB lineage: Bacteria > Pseudomonadota > Gammaproteobacteria > Xanthomonadales > UBA2363 > Pseudofulvimonas > Pseudofulvimonas gallinarii. The sequence goes on from NZ_SMAF01000005.1 coordinate 28,034, forward strand.
CGTGCCGCCGGTGCGGCCGGCATGGCCGGCGGCCAGGCACTGGATCTGGCCATGGTCGACCAGTCGCCGGACCTCGACTCGCTCAGCCACATGCACAGCCTCAAGACCGGCGCGCTGATCCAGGCCGCGGTCCGCCTCGGTGCGCTCGCCGGCGACGCAGGGCCGACGCAGCAGGCACGACTCGACCGCTACGGCGCCGATATCGGCCTGGCATTCCAGATCCAGGACGACGTGCTTGACGAGATCGGCGACGTCGCCGTCACCGGCAAGGCGGTTGGCGCCGACCGCGAACGCGGCAAGCCGACCTACACGGCGCTGCTCGGCGTCGAAGCCGCGCAGGCGCGCGCGCAGGAACTGCTGGCACGCGCCCTGAAGGCGCTGGAAGGCCTGCCCGGTGACAGCACGCTGCTGCGCGCCGTCGCCCTGCAGTTGGTCAATCGCCAGCACTGAAGCCCGTCCCCCCGTCGTCAGGACCGGACGTGCGCTGCATCACGGTCACAGGTCGGCAACGGCCCTAGGCTGGCAGCAGCCAATGCACCGGATCAGCCTTGGGAGGGGTCATGAGAATCGTTGCTGCGGGAATGCTGGCCTTGGCCAGCGCATATGCGGGTGCGGCGGAGGTGACGGTCAAGAACGATTCGCTCACCGATTTCGGTACCGCCGCCATCGTCTGGGGATTCGTCGAAGGCGAGAAGGCCGCGTCCTGGCTGACTTCGCCCTGCAACGGCACGCTGCGGGCGGTACAGATCTTCTGGCGCTCGCCAAGCGGCACCAGCGGCCAGAGCATCCACGATTCCATCGAGATCTTCCGCAGCGGCACCTTCCCGACGCCCGGGGCGCTGGTGGAAACCATCGCCGGTCCCGTGCTCGCGGACGGTGCCCTCAACGAGTGGCGCTACGTCGACGAGAACAACCTCGTGCCGCTGGCAGTGGACGTCGCCGAAAACGAAACCTTGGTCGTCAGCTTCACCTTCGACCATGAGCCGGAGCAGCTCGTCGCGCCCAGCGTCGTCCGGGATTCCGACGGCGTGCAGCCGAACCGGAACGGCCTATATGCAATGCTCGCCCCGGGCACGTACATGTGGTTCAACTCGGCCTCCCTGGGCGTGGCCGGCGACTGGGTGATCCGTGCGGTGATCGACTGCCCCGTCGTCGATCCGGAAGCCGATGTCGCCGTCGACATGACCGCGGACGCCGAAGGCTACACGCCCGGTCAGCCCTTGACCTATACCGTGGTGGTCGACAATGCCGGTCCGGCCGCGGCCACCAGCACCACCATCGTCGACGTCTTCCCGGCGGCGTTCACCAGCCCGGCCTGGACCTGCACCCCGAGCGGTGGCGCGACCTGTCCGGCCAGCGGCAGCGGCAACATCACGCACGTCATCAGCCTGCCTGCCGGCGGTTCGGCGACCTACGAGATCACGGGCACCGTATCAGCCAGCGCCAGCGGCACGCTGAGCAACAGCTTTTCCGCCGTGGTCGGCGGCATCATCGATCCGGAGCCGTCGAACAACACGGTGACGCTGGAACTCGAGGAGCTGCTGGACGACGACACCGTTTTCGCCAACGGATTCGAGGACGGCTGAGTCCTCCCCGATCCCGCCGCAGCCACGCCCGGCGAGTCGGGCGCGGTCAGGCTCCGGCCAGCCAGCGCAGGATCTGGCCGAGCAGGTAGGCCAGGTAGGTGCCGGTCGCATAGCCGACCGTACCGAGGAGCACGCCGACCGGCGCCAGGCTCGGATGGAAAGCGGCGGCCACCACCGGCGCCGACGCCGCGGCACCGATGTTGCCCTGCGAACCGATGGCGAAATAGAACAGCGGCACGCGCAGCCAGCGCGCCACCAGCCAGATCAGCAGGATGTGCACCAGCATCCAGATGGCGCCGAGCAGGAACAGCCAGGGCTTGTCGAGCAGCGCCGCCAGGTCCATCTGCATGCCGATCGAGGCGATCAGGAAATACAGCAGGATGGAACCGATCTTCGAGGCACCGGCACTTTCCAGGGCGCGCGCACGCGTGAAGCTCAGGCACAGCCCGAACGTCGTCGCGAGCACCACCACCCAGACGAAGGCGGAATCAAGGCTGAAACGCGCGGCCCAGGCGACGTTGCGACCGAACCAGCCCGCCAGCGGTTCGGCGATGAGATGGGCCAGCGCAACGAGCCCGAAGGCAACGCCGACAATCACCATCAGGTCGGCCAGTGTCGGGATGCGCGCGTTCTCCGCCTGGTAGCGCGCGACGCGCTCACGCATCTCGTCGAGCGCGCGGGTGTCGGCACCGGTGCGGCGGTCGATGCGCTCTGACTGTCCGGCCAGATAGAGCAGCACCGCCATCCAGGTGCTTGCCACGGCGACGTCCACGACCGCGAACTGTCCGAACGTCGTCGCGTCGACGTTGAACACCTCGCGCATGGCGACCATGTTGGCGCCGCCACCGATCCAGCTGCCGGCCAGTGCCGCCATGCCGGCCCAGGTGTCGCCAGCGACGGTTTCCGGATGGATCCAGCCCATGACGATGAAGGCGATCGGACCGCCCAGGAAAATACCCAGGGTGCCTGCGAGAAACACCAGCAGCAGCTTCGGCCCCAGGCGGATGATCCCCTTGAGGTCGATCGACAGCGTCAGCAGCACCAGCGCCGCCGGCAGGAACACGTCACGGGACAGCGGCTTGTAAATGCTGCTGTTGAGACCATCGATCAGGCCGGTGGTGTTGTAGATGGCCGGGATGAAGTAGCACAGCAGCAGGGCCGGCACGTAGGTGTAGAAGCGCTTAAGCCAGGATGTCGGTCCGGTCGCCGTCCAGAAGATCAGGCCGAGCGTCGCGGCGATGAGTCCGAAGACGACGATGTCGTTGCTGATGAGTGGGCTGCTGGCCGGCATCGGGCTGTCCGTGGGCTGTAAATCGGCCGGACAGTGTAGGCGGATGCGCCGCCAGCGTCACATCGACTGTGTTCGGTGTTTCGTTGCCGGATGGAAGGTCCCTGCCCCCGAGACAGGTGCACCGTCAGCGTTCGGAATGGCCAGGATCGGAATGGCCGCGGGTGAACAGGCCCGGCTTGACGAGGTCGACGAAGCGCCGCGCGTGCGGCGTCAGGACGCGGCCCTTGCGGACGACGACGCCGTAGCTGCGCTGCGGGAAATAGGCGCGAAGGTTGCGCACCAGCAGGCGCTCGCGGTCCGAGGCAGTCAGGCAGAAGCCGGTGACGATCGAGATGCCCAGGCCCATCGCGACGTACTGCTTGATGACTTCCCAGCCGCCCACTTCCAGCGCCAGTTTGTAGGGCACGCGGCGCTGCTGGAACACCAGGTCGACCAGCCGCCATGTCGACAGGCGCCGCGGCGGCAGGATCAGCCCGTGCGGCGAGATGTCCTCGAGCGTCGGCTCGGCGATCTGCGCCAGCGGATGGTCCAGCGGCGCGATCAGCATCGGATCGAAGTGGTACACCGGCTCGTAGGCGATATCGGGGGGCACTTCCAGCATCGAGCCGATCGCCAGGTCCACCTGGTCGTTCCGGATCAGGGCCAGGCCATCGCGGCCGGTGACGTTGTGCAGGTGGACGTGGACGCCGGGATGGCGTTCGCGGTTACGCCGCACCAGCGTGGGTAGCAGGTGCAGGATGGTGGACTCGCCGGCGGCGATGTTCAGTTCCCCGGTGTCCATGCCGCTGAGGGTCTGGCGGAGGGATTCGTCGATGCCGTCGATGCCCTCGATAAGCGGCCGTGCCAACTCGTAGAGGGCCATGCCTTCGCGGGTGACGCGCAGGTTGCGGCCCTGCCGCTCCAGCAGCGGCACCGCCATTTCCTCCTCCAGCGCACTCAACTGCAGGCTGACCGCCGACTGGCCCAGATAGAGCGCGTCGGCGGCCCGTGAAAGGGTGCCGAATTTCACCAGCGCGCAGAATGCACGCAACTGCTTGAGCCGGTTGCCTTTGTAGTAGTAACGGGCGGGTTGTGCGGGCATGCCGTTTCCGGATCTGCGGACCAATTCTGGCCATTACTTTAACATCGTCAAACTGTTTGTTTGAAACAAACGGTTTGTGAAAGCCGTTCCGTCAAACCTACAGTCGGGCTTCCGCCAACACCGGCGACGATTTCTGGATCCCGACCATGGCAGCGGATGCCTCGACCCCTTCGGATGCCCTGCGCATCACCGTTCCGGCCGGTACGGCCGGCCAGGACTGCATTCTGACCCCGGCGGCGAAAGCCTTTGTGGCACGCCTTGGCCGCCGCTATGAATCCCGCCGCTGCGCGTTGCTGGAAGCGCGGCAGGCCCGCCAGGCCGCCTGGGATGCCGGCGACCTCCCCGACTTCGATCCCGACACCCGGTCCATCCGCGAGGGCGACTGGCAGGTCGCGCCGATTCCGGAGGTGCTGCGCGACCGCCGCGTCGAAATCACCGGCCCGGTCGACCGCAAGATGGTCATCAACGCGCTGAACTCCGGCGCGCGCGTATTCATGGCCGACTTCGAGGATTCCTGCTCGCCGACCTGGGATGCGCTGATCCAGGGCCAGATCAACCTGCGGGACGCCGTCGACGGTCGCATCGAATACACCGCGCCGGACGGTCGCCACTACCAGCTCCGTGGCGGCAACACCGTGCTGATGGTGCGTCCGCGCGGCTGGCACCTGGAGGAGAAGCACGCGCTGCTCGACGGCCACCCGGTCAGCGCCAGCCTGTTCGACCTCGCCCTGTTCGCCTTCCACAACGCCCAGGCACTGCAGTCGCGCGGCCTCGGCCCTTTCTTCTACCTGCCCAAGCTGGAGCATGCCTGCGAAGCGGCGCTGTGGAACGACGTGCTCGACGACATCGAGGCCGAGCTGGCGCTGCCGACGGGCACGATGAAGGTCACCGTGCTGATCGAGACGCTGCCGGCGGCGTTCCAGATGCACGAGATCCTGCACGCGCTGCGCACCCGCATCGTCGGCCTGAACTGCGGGCGTTGGGACTACATCTTCTCCACCATCAAGACTTCGCGCGCGCACGCCGATCGCGTCCTGCCCGAGCGCGGCCAGGTCGGCATGACCGCACCCTTCCTCAAGGCCTATTCCGAGCTGCTGATCAAGACATGCCATCGCCGCGGCGCGCTGGCGATGGGCGGCATGGCGGCACAAATCCCCATCAACAGCGATCCGGTCGCCAACGAGGCGGCGATGGCGAAGGTGCGGGCCGACAAGAAGCGTGAAGCCGAAGCCGGCCACGACGGCACCTGGGTCGCGCATCCCGGCCTGATCCCGGTCGCGCTGGCCGAATTCGACCGCTGCATGCCGGACGCCAACCAGCTCGAGGTCAGCCGCGACGACGTCATTGTCGGCCGTGACGACCTGCTCGCCGTGCCGGCCGGCACGATCACGGCGGCCGGCTATCGCGCCAACATCGAGATCGCCGTGCGCTACCTCGCGGCCTGGCTGGACGGCCTGGGCTGCGTACCCATCCATCACCTGATGGAAGACGCCGCCACCGCCGAGATCTCGCGCAGCCAGCTTTGGCAGTGGCAGCACCACGGTGCCCGCCTCGACGACGGCACGCGGATCACCGCGGAAATGTACGCGGCCGTGTCGGGCGAAGTGCTCGCCGAGCTGCAGCGCGACCTGGCGCCTTCGACGCCGGGCTATCCACGCCTGGTCGAGGCGGCCGGACTTCTCGCCCGGTCGGTCAACGCCGACACCCTCGTCGATTTCCTCACGCTGCCGGCCTACGACCGGCTGCCCTGAACCCGCCCACCCGCCTCGACCACGCCCTTCCCAGGAACCAAGGACAAGATCATGACGACGACCCTGCCGACCTCCCAGCAGCTGCAGCTCGAATGGCGCAACAACCCGCGCTGGAACGGGATCACCCGTCCCTACTCCGCCGAAGACGTCGTGCGCCTGCGCGGCACGGTCAGCGTCGAGCATTCGCTGGCCCGCCGCGGCGCCGAACGCCTGTGGCGCTCGCTGCACGATCAGCCGTTCGTGAACGCCCTCGGTGCCCTCACCGGCAACCAGGCCATGCAACAGGTCAAGGCCGGCCTGCAGGCGATCTACCTGAGCGGCTGGCAGGTCGCCGCCGACGCCAACACATCCGGTTCCATGTACCCGGACCAGTCTCTGTATCCGGTCGACTCCGTACCCAGTGTCGTGCGCCGGATCAACAAGACGCTGCTGCGCGCCGACCAGATCCACCACGCCGAAGGCAAGGACGACATCGACTGGCTGGTGCCGATCGTCGCCGACGCCGAAGCCGGTTTCGGTGGCGTGCTCAATGCCTATGAGCTGATGGCGCACATGATCGAGGCAGGCGCCGCCGGCGTGCACTTCGAGGACCAGCTGGCCAGCGCCAAGAAGTGCGGCCACATGGGCGGCAAGGTGCTGGTGCCGACGCAGGAGGCCGTGCAAAAGCTGGTCGCCGCCCGCCTCGCCGCCGACGTCGCCGGCGTGCCGACGCTGATTGTCGCGCGCACCGATGCCATGGGCGCCGGGCTGATCACCAGCGACATCGACGGGAACGACAAGCCCTTCCTGACCGGCGGCCGCACCGTCGAAGGCTTCTTCGAAACCCGCCAGGGCATCGACCAGGCGATCAGCCGCGGGCTGGCCTACGCCCCCTACGCGGACCTGATCTGGTGCGAGACCTCGACGCCCGACCTGGAGCAGGCGCGCCGGTTCGCCGAAGCGATCCATGCGAAGTTCCCTGGCAAGATGCTGGCCTACAACTGCTCGCCGAGCTTCAACTGGAAGAAGAACCTCGACGAGGACACCATCGCGCGCTTCCAGAAGGAAATCGCCGCCATGGGTTACCGGTTCCAGTTCATCACGCTGGCCGGCTTCCATGCGCTCAACTATTCGATGTTCACGCTGGCACGCGGCTACAGGGAGCGCCAGATGGCCGCCTACGTGGAGCTGCAGGAAGCGGAGTTTGCCGCCGAGTCGGTGGGCTATACCGCTGCCAAGCACCAGCGCGAAGTCGGCACCGGTTACTTCGACCAGCTCAACCAGGTGGTCGCCGGCGGCCTGTCCTCGCTGTCGGCCCTGTCGGGCTCCACCGAAGAGGAACAGTTCCATCCTTCCGAAGCGGCCTGAGCGCTGGTCCCTTGAACCGATCGCGAAGCGGCCCGATGGCCGCTTCGCTGTTCCCGTCGCAACCGCCAGGCCAGCGCGGCGAGGTCGCGGGCGTCGGCTATTCGTCGCGTCCTTCCGCTTCGCCCAGCCGCGCCGGGCGCGAAGGCAGAACCGACATGAAGTTGTCATGCGCGACCTTGCGGGCAACATCTGGCGGCAGCGCGTCGAGCAGTGCGACAAACCGATGCATCGTGCGTTCCAGGCTATCGAAGCGGCCGACCAGATCGCTGCCGAGCATGAAACGGTCGGGATGCTTCCGCACCAGCGCCAGCCACGCACGCCGGGGATCGTCGTCGCCATCCAGGATGTGCGGCTCCAGCACCGACCAGGACAGGTCGATCCAGAGGTTGGCGTGTTCACTGAGCAGCGCGTCGATGGCCTCGACCAGGCCGGGCATGCGTTCCTGCCAGCGGTTGACCGTTCCGCTGGTACCGGCATGCGCCCAGATGATGCGCGTACGCGGATTGCGCTCGAGCGCATTGCGCAGTTCGTCGAGATAGATCAGGTCGCGTTCGCGCAACGACGTGACATTGCTGTGCAGGAGCACCGGCAGGTCATGTCGCGCCGCCATGCGGTAGATGCGCATCATCGCCTCACTGTCCGCCCTGGGCACGTCACCCTGCACCAGCGCGGTCAGGTGGTCGTGACGCGTCATGACCTCGCCGATGCCTTCCCAGAAATCCGGGTACAGGCGGATCATGTGCTCGATATGCAGGGTCGCGTTCTTGTCGTCGGGATTGATGCCGCTGAGGAAAGGATGGATGCGGCGGCGCTTCGATGCCGGCAGCGACCGGACCGCTTCGGCGAGGATGGCATCGGTCGCGCTGTACCAGTACAGCGGTGCGTCATCGCCGAGGTAGTAGCGCGGACGGCGCGGCTCGTTCTCGTGCCATTTCTTGGTCAGCGGCATGCCCATGAGGGCGACGTCACGGACGTTCGCCGCGTCCATCGCACGGAACAGCGATGCCATGCCTTCGCTGTCCTGGAAGAAATCCACATAGTGCAGGTGCGCGTCGGCGAAACGGTATGTCTTGCGCGCGGTGTCATCGGCCCGGATGGGTCCTGAACCAGACGCGGCGATCGAAACGAGCAGGAGAAAACGGCAGGCCATACGCATGCCGCTGATCATCGCCGCCCCAGCCTGAAAACGGAAGGAACGACGACCAACGCCGGGAAGCCGTCTGGCGAAGCCAGCCGGAGCAAGGAACTTCCAGGCAGGCAGACGAACGTCCGCAGGGTCGGGACGGCGAAATCAAGCCAGTCGAAATCGGTATCGCCGGCAGCGCAGCGCCCGGAAGCCATCGGGCCGATCACGGTTCGCCCGGCATGCGGGCGCCGGTTCAGAACAGCGCGGTGAGCAGCAGTTCGGTTTCGATCTGTTCGCCGCTGCGGTACGGCCGCAGGAACGGATCGATCTGGCCCAGGAAATAACTGGCCGGTGCGTAGCTGGCCGACAGGCCAAGCTGCAGGTTCGAGGTCAGCCGGCGGATGTAGCCGACGGCGTAGTTGTGGTGGGTGAAATCATCGGCCAGCGCGCGACGCAGCGCCGGCGAAGTCGGCGTCGGCTGCTGGCGCGTGGAATAGCGCAGGGCAAAGGTGTCCTTGCCGCTCGGCTGCCAGCGCCACTCGGCGCTGTAGATGGTCAGGTCACGCCAGCGGAAATCCGGGCTGGAACCATCGCCCAGCAGCGCAAGGAAGCTGTTCGGCAGGTTCGGGCTCAGGAAGGGCTGTACATCGCTGTACTGCACCTGCTCGATACCGAAGGACAGCGTCGTGCGCGGCGCGATGCGGTAATCGAGCGCCGCCGACACGGTCGCCGGCAGGTCGAACCGGCCCGGCTCCGAATACACACCGAGGTAGGTGTGGAACGCGTCCATGTCGATCTTCGACCGGTAGCCGAAGCGGTAACCCCATTGCTGGCCCAGCTGGCCGGCCATGCCGATGCGAACGCCCTGGCCGAACGAGGATTCCGTACGGCCGTGAGTGTCGCCGAGAACGCCCAGGCCCACTTCACTGCCACTAAAGGAGCCGAAGTCCCACGAGGCATAACGCTGGTAGGCGAAGACGGCGCCCAGTTCAACCTGGCCGAAGCGGGTCTGTGCGACCACGCCGGGACTGAAGATTTCCTGGCGCAGGCCAAGTGCGCCGATCTCGCTCAACTTGAGCGGTGCGAAGGCGCCATTGCCACCGCGGCCCAGTTCCGTGAAGGAGGACCGCGAGGATTCAAGACTCATGCCGAGACGACCATTGCCGAAGCGCGAACGCGAGGTGCCGGCAAAGGCCAGGCTCATCAGATCGGGCGCTTGCGTGGCGGGCCGTTCAGCCCAGTCGAACTCGGGTACGATGCGCGAACGGGCGTATTCCTGCCAGCTCGCCTGTGTGTGTTCAGCCACCATCGCCTGCTGCAGCAAGGCATAACCACCCGTCTCCCCGTTCTGCGCCAGGGCAGAAAAGGAAAAAGGGAGCGCGAGCACGAGGCCGGCGACTCCCTTGAAATGGTTTGCTGTTGCTACCGGCATACCCCTAGGAGATTCGGAGTTGAAAATGAGCGCTGTGGTGTACGGGCCACAGAATGGCGTGCGCGCAACACGCTGTCAAGCCCGATGTTGCAGGGAATCCGCATTTTTTGAGCCGAGAGATGTCTGAAAAAAACAACATGCTGCCAAACCGCCCTCGTCCCGTCGTCCTGACCATCGCCGGCTCCGATTCCGGCGGCGGTGCCGGCATCCAGGCCGACCTCAAGGCCTTCATGGCCCTGGGCTGCCACGGCCTGAGCGCGATCGCCGCCCTCACCGCCCAGAACACGCGCGGCGTGACGGCGATCCATCGCCCGCCGCGACGCTTCCTGCGCGCCCAGCTCGACGCGCTGTTCGACGATTTCCCGATCCAGGCCGTCAAGATCGGCATGCTCGGCACGGTGCCGGTCATCGAAACCGTCGCCGAGGTGCTTGCCGAACGCGCGGCAGTCAACATCGTCCTCGACCCGGTCATGATCGCCAGTTCCGGCGCCCGCCTGTCCGAACGCCGCGCCCTCGATGCCTTGCGCCGTCGGCTGCTGCCGCTGGCCGATGTGCTGACGCCGAACCTTCCGGAAGCCGAAGCCCTGCTCGGACGGCAGATCAACAACGAGGATGCGCAGAGCGAAGCCGCCTTGGCGCTGCTTTCACAGGTCCGTGGCGGCGTACTGCTCAAGGGCGGCCACCTGCCCGGCGACACCCTGACCGACCTGTTCCTGCAACGCGATGGCCAATGCCATACCTGGCAGCACCGGCGCCTGCCGATCGAAGGCCACGGCACGGGCTGTACGCTGGCGTCGGCCATTGCCGCCCGCCTGGCCCGGGGTGATTCACAACTCGAAGCGGCCGGCCACGCCATCGCCTTCCTGCAGCGCGCGCTCGGCGCCGCCTACCGCCCCGGCGCCGGCCCACTCCACGTCCCCGACGCGCTGCGTGCGATGGCGTGAGCTGCGCCCTCGCCACGCGGCGACCGGTGGCCGGCGTCAGGTCTCGGCCATGGCCCCTTCCATCACGGTGATCGCGCGCTCGCGCAGGTGCTGCCACTGCGCCGCATCGACCGCGCCAGCGACTGGATACCGCGGTGGTGCATGGACTGGTGCCTGCAGGAGTCCGGCGCAGATGTCGGCGAAGTCGTTCCATGTAACCAGGACGCCATCTCCGGTCGCGTCGGGCCTGCCTGCGGGAACGTCGGCGACCGCCACCAGATCGCTCTGCGGCAGCTCGGCCTCGCAGCCCGAAGGCCAGGTGCACCAGGTCCGCAAGCGGCCCTGATCTCCAGGAAGTTCCATGACGCCCGTCGTCGCGACGAAGACGTCCCGATCTTCGCTCTCGTGGAGCCACCGCAGCAGTTGTGCCTGTTCCGCGTAATCCATGGCCAGCCGCATGATCCGGCAATTGTGTGCGGCGACTTCCGCCTCGCCCGTCAGGACCGCAACCTGCCAGGCCTGCTGCGCGTCTTGCCGAAGTACCGCCGCCGACATGGGCCAGGGCTGCTCCTCATGGCACTTCGCGACATGGTCCATCATGGCCTTGCAGGCACGCTCGTGCGTGCCGTCGGCCGCGAACAGGAGGCCACGGTTACTGACTACATAGACCGCATCGGCCGCGAACGGGAGTTGCTGTCGCACCTTGTCCAGCAGCAGGAAGGATGCCTGGTAGCCGGGCTCGCCGTGGAGTTCGCAGAACCCGGCGGCGTCGCGCACCCAGTGCGGCGCAGGCAATCCTCGAAGATTGGCCATCGCCTCGACCATGACGGTGTCGACGTCCACGCCCCAGGTCTGGATATTTTCAAGGGTCACGTGCTGGACGTCGTACTCGTAGTCCAAGACCAGTCGGATGCCAAGGTCACCTGCCAGCGGAATCGCCGGTGGCCGCTCGTTCCTCTCGTGCCCGCGCAGTTGCGCATCGAGCGCGAAGAAGCTGTCATCGGACAGGACGCGGATGACCGGAAACACCCGGTTGCGGGCCATCGTCCACAGCTGCGGTGCGCGACGCGTGGCCGGAGCGGAAGCCATCATGCTCACGACATCCTGTACGACCTGGCGACGGCCGCCGCGTGGTGATACCTGGTACGCGCGCCAGACATTGTAGAGTTGCAGCCCGTCACCGTCCGGGCCCTGCAGTGTCTGCGCGTGAGGGTCGTAGGCCCAGGCGCCCGCACCAACGCGGGACAGTTCACGTTGCAGCAACGCCGCGAATTGGTGAATCGGCATCCGCAATCGCGCACAGCCGCGCCAGTGGAACATGCTCACGCTCCCTTACGGCGGACGCCCGCCCTGCCGGCAGGATACTAGCGCGAAGTTGAAACAAGACCACACCGTGACGACCGGCTTCATGCCCTTGGCGGCGCGCCAGTCGCGGGCAGCTTGTTGTTTCGCGCGAAAACTGACCCCGTTCGCGACAGGTCGTCGCGAACGGAACCGCCGGGAGGGCGCGCAGCCCGTCTACACGGAAAGCGGTGCGGACAGTGCGGCTTCGGCTTCGCGCACCGGGACGCCTCGCCGCACCAGATCGGCGGCGGTGGCCAGGTCGCCGGTGAGGACACGGTCGTAGTCGAGGAAGCTGATGCCGGACCGGCGGACCGCCGCGAGCACTGCTTCGGCGGCGGCGCCACCCTGCGCCGGTCCGCGCTCGCGCAGGTCGCCGGCGAAGGCCGCCAGCTCCTGCCCGAAACGTGCTTCGGCTTCCGGCGCCAGCGCCAGCGGCCGGTCGATCTTCGCCGCGAGGCGCTGCGGATCGGCGGCCAGCGCGCTGGCGGCATCGAGCATGCGCTGGCGCAGCTCCAGCGCCTGCGTGGCGGTGAACAGTTCGATCGCCAGCACCTGCTCGACATCACGCAGCATGGCCAGCAGATCCAGCGCGTCGGTCGCGCCCATGGACACGTGGTCCTCGGCGTTGGCGCTGGTCGGCACCGAATAGACGGCGGCCGGATGCGCGCGCGTGGCCAGCGCGTTGACCAGCGCGGCGGCGGTGTACTGGACGATCATCAGGCCGGAGTCTGTGCCTTCGGGATTGGCGATCAGGAACGGCGGCAGGCCGTCGCTGGTGGCCGGGTCGGTGAGCTTGGCGATGCGCCGCTCGGCGATCGAGGCCAGCACCGGCAAGGCGCTCTTCAGGTGCGCCAGCGCCAGCGCCAGCGGCATGCCGTGGAAGTTGCCGGCGGAGACCACGCTGCCGTCTTCCGGGAACACCAGCGGGTTGTCGGTCACCGCGTTGAGTTCGATCTCGAACACGCGCGCGGCGTGTGCGCGGGCGTCCTTCACGGCGCCGTGCACCTGCGGTACGCAGCGCAGTGAATAGCTGTCCTGCGGCTGCGCCTTCTTGCCGCCGCGGAACGGCAGGTTGCGCTGGAAGAACGCTTCGCGCCCGGCGCGCTCGCCCAGCGGCACCCAGCGCCAGCGCAGGTCGAAGTTCTCGCGCGAGGCCGCGCCGTCGGGCCAGCTTTCGGCGGACCAGGGATGGAAGCGCGGCGCCTGGTGATAGGGCTGGTCGATCAGGCCGCTGCCGTCGAGCAGGCGGCGCAGGTTGTCGGCGGTGGCGATCTGCCCGGGATGCGGCCGCGCCGCGTGCACGCGCGCATCCAGCGCCGCGCTGCGCGCGCAGAAGGCTTCCATCGACAGCGCCGCGGTGATGTCGGCGGTCTTGATCAGGCGCTCCATGTCGTCCAGCGCCAGCACGCCGATGGCCAGCATCAGCGTGGTGCCGTTGTTCAGCGCCAGGCCTTCCTTGAACGACAGCACCAGCGGCCGCAGGCCGATGGCGGCCAGGCCCTCGCCGGCCGGCATGCGTTCGCCGCGCAGGAAGGCTTCGCCGCGACCCAGCAGCATCAGTGCCTGGTGCGACAGCGGCGCCAGGTCGCCACTGGCGCCGACCGAGCCCTGCGCCGGAATCACCGGCAGCAGATCGGCGTTGAGGCAGGCCACCAGTTGTTCTAGCGTCTCGGCACGCACACCCGAGTGTCCTTGCAGCAGCGTGTTGACGCGGATGGCCATCATCGCGCGCACGACGTCGCGCGGCAGCGGTTCGCCCACGCACACGGCATGGCTCTCGATCAGCTTGCGCTGCAACTCGGCGACCAGGGATTCGTCGGCATCGGCGCCGGACAGGTGCGCCGGCCGCTGGCGACGCTCGCCGAGCAGCTTGTCGGCATTGCTGCCGAAGCCGGTGGTGACGCCATACAGCGGTTCCCCGCGGGCCAGCTGTTCGGCCAGGAAATCCGCGGTCGCGCGCACGCGGTCGAGGGCGGCGACATCCAGTTCCACGCGCGCGTCGGCGCGCGCGATCGACACCACATGCCCACGGCCGAGATCGCGGCCATCCAGACGGATCGTGCTCATGCGCGCGGCACTCCGGCCATCGCCCGCGCCTGGGCGATCTCCACTTCCAGCGTGGCCGCCAGCTCGTCCGCCGCCACCTCGAATTGGGTTCCCCTCTGCATGTCCTTGACCGAAACCACGCCCTTGGCCAGCTCGTCGCTGCCCAGCAGGGCGACGAAGCGGATGCCGGCGCGATCGGCATACTTGAGCTGCTTGGCGAGCTTGGCCGCTTCCAGCTGCGCTTCCACCGCGATGCCGGCGGCGCGCAGGCGCGTGGCCAGTTGCAGCGCCGGGCCGAGCAGGCTTTCGTCCATCAGTGCGACCAGCACCTGCACGGTGGACTCGGCGTCCTTGTACAGGCCCAACTCGCGCAGTTGCCAGAACAGGCGCGTGGCACCGATGGACAGCCCCACGCCCGGCAGACGCGACTTGGTGTAGTGCGAGGCCAGGTCGTCGTAGCGGCCGCCCGAACACACGCTGCCGATCTCGGGGTGATCGGTGAGGATCGTCTCGTAGACCGTACCGGTGTAGTAGTCCAGGCCGCGCGCGATGGCGAAGTTCAGGCACACGTGCGAATCGGGCACGCCGAAGTCGACCAGCCGGTCCAGCACTTCGCGCAGCTCAGCGGCGCCCTGTGCCAGCAGCGGATGCGCCAGATCGCGCTCCAGATCGGCCAGCAATCCGCGCGCATGGGCATAGCTGGTCGAGCGGGTGCCGACGAACGCCAGCAGGCGCCCGATGATGTCGTCGCCCAGGCTGAAGCGTTCGCGCAGGGTATCGCGCAGATACTCCGGGCCGCGCTTGTCCAGCTTGTCGACCTCGCGCAGCACCAGCGTCTGCGGTTCGCCCTCGGCGATGCCCAGCGCCGCCAGCACGCCACGCAGCAGCTTGCGGTTGTTGATCTGGATGCGAAAACCGCCGAAGCCCAGCTCGGTGAACAGGCTGTAGATCACCGCCGGCAGCTCGGCATCGAAACGCACCGGCAACTCGTCCTTGCCGACGATGTCGATGTCGCACTGGTAGAACTCGCGGAAGCGCCCGCGCTGCGCGCGCTCGCCGCGGTAGACGCGCTGGATCTGGTAGCGCCGGAACGGGAACGCCAGCTGGTGCTCGTACTGCGCCACGTAACGCGCCAGCGGCACGGTCAGGTCGAAGCGCAGGGCCAGCTCCGGCTCGCGTCCCGCCTCGCGGTCGCCGGTGGATTGCGCGAAGTACACCTGCCGCTCGGTCTCGCCGCCCTCCTTGGTCAGCAGCACCTCGGTCAGCTCCATCACCGGCGTCTCGATCGGCAGGAAGCCGAAGCGCTCATAGGTGGCGCGGATGGTATCGAGCAGGCGCTGGAAGGCGATCTGCTCGCGCGGCAACAGTTCAAGCGCACCCGGTAGGGTACGCGGCTGGACCAGGCTCATGGGCGACCTCGAGGGAATCGCGACAAGATTAGCAAATCCGGCCCCTCCCCCGGACTTCTGTCGCCGCCCCCGTTGCAAGCGCGTTCGGGTGCCACTATTATTCCGGGCTCGCCGAACGTCGGGGTGTAGCTCAGCCTGGTAGAGCGCTACGTTCGGGACGTAGAAGTCGCAGGTTCAAATCCTGTCTCCCCGACCATCCAGTTCAGGCATCCGACAGACCGGCCCCGCGCCGGTCTTGTTGTTTCCGGCGGACACGCACCGCCCTCGGTCCGGCGATGGCGGCCGGGGCAGCAGGCTAGAATCCCCGCGGCCGGGTCATCCCGGCGCTGACGTTTCCCGCACGGTGCCCGCCACCGCGTTGCGGGCGGCGGCGTTTTCCCGCTTCACACCGAACAGGTTCCGCATGAGTCCGATTTCCCTTCCCACTCCCAAGGCCGGCCAGCAGGTCGCCTGGGTGGCTCCGCCGCCGGGCGCGGCACTAGCACTTGCGCTGGCCGAGGCGGCACGTTCGCTGTCGGCACCCGTGCTGGCGATCACCGCCGACACGCCGGCCGCGCATGCCCTGGAAGCTGACCTGGCGGTATTTGCCGGCGACCTGCCGGTGACGCAGTTCCCGGATTGGGAAATCCTGCCCTACGACCTGTTCGCGCCACATCCGGACATCGTCTCGCGTCGTATCGCGGCGATGAACGCGCTGCCGCGCCTGCGCCACGGCATCGTGGTAGTGCCGGTATCGACGCTGATCCAGCGCCTGCCGCCACGCCGGTATGTCCATGGCCGCACACTGCAGGTGCAGACCGGCGACCGCCTCGACCTGGCTGCCGAACAGGAGCGCCTGGTCCACGCCGGTTACCGGCATGTGCCGCAGGTGACGGAACCCGGCGAATTTGCCGTCCGCGGCGCCCTGCTCGACATCTTCGCGATGGGCCAGGCGACGCCGGTGCGGATCGAACTGTTCGACGACACCGTCGATTCGATCCGCGGCTTCGATCCGGAAACGCAGCGCTCGACCGATCGCATCGAGCGCCTGGAACTGCTGCCGGGCCGCGAGTACCCGCTGGACGAACAGGCGCGAAAGGATTTCCGCGATGCCTTCTTCGACCGTTTCCCGGAAGCCGATCCACGCCGCGTGGAACTGCTGGTCGATCTCAAGGATGGACTGACGCCGGCCGGGCTGGAATCGTGGCTGCCGCTGTTCTTCGACAGCACCGAAACGCTGTTCGACTACCTGCCCGACGACACGCTGCTGGTGCTGGCGGGCGACATCCCGACAGCGGCGGCGCGGGTCGTCCACCAGGCTCAGGTGCGCTACGACAACCGCGCCCACGACCTGGTGCGGCCGATCCTGCGTCCTGACGAGCTGCTGCTGGGCGAAGAAGCGCTGCGCCAGCAGCTCAACCGCCACGCGCGCGTCGAGCTGGCCGCGGAAGATCGTCCTCATCGCAGCACGCTGGCGGTCTCGACGGCGCCGCCGCTGCCGGCCGCCACGCGCGGCGAGGCGCCAGGCGGCCCGCTCGCGTCGTTCCTGCGCAGCCATGCCGACCAGCCGGTGCTGCTGGCCGTCGATTCCACCGGCCGCAAGGAAGCGCTCGCCGAACAGCTGCGCGAACACGGCATCGACTGCGATGCGCCCGCCGACTGGGCCGATGTGGTGGCCCGCGTATCGCAGGCGGAGGGTGGCGCGCGCCGGCCGATGATCGCGCCGCTGCCGCTGTCCGGCGGCTTCACGCTGCACTCGCCGGCACTGGTCGTGCTCAGCGATGCCGAGCTGGCCGGCGAACGGGCGCGCCCCGGCCAGCGCCGCCGCGGCAGCACGACACGCGATCCGGAAACCATCCTGCGCGACCTCACCGACCTGGCCATCGGTGCCCCGGTCGTGCACGAGGACCACGGCGTCGGCCGCTACCAGGGCCTGGTGACGCTGGAAGCGGGCGGCATGCCCAACGAATACCTCGCCATCGAATACGCCGGTGGCGACAAGCTCTACGTGCCGGTGGCCAGCCTGCACCTGGTCAGCCGCTACACCGGCGGTTCCAGCGAGACCGCGCCGCTGCACACGCTGGGCAGCGAGCAGTGGTCGAAGGCGAAGCGCAAGGCGGCGGAAAAGATCCGAGACGTCGCCGCCGAACTGCTGGAAATCCAGGCGCGGCGGGCGGCCCGCAGCGGCGAACCGGTGCAGCCGGACCGCACGATGTACGAACAGTTCGCCGCCGGATTCCCCTTCGAACCGACGCCGGACCAGGCCGTCGCCATCAACGCCGTGCTCAACGACCTCGCGCAACCGCGGCCAATGGACCGGGTGATCTGCGGCGACGTCGGTTTCGGCAAGACCGAGGTCGCGCTGCGTGCCGCCTTCGCCACCGCCATCGCCGGCAAGCAGGTCGCGCTGCTGGTGCCGACGACACTGCTGGCCGAACAGCACTACCGCAACTTCCGCGATCGTTTTGCCGACTGGCCGGTGAAGATCGAGCTGCTGTCGCGCTTCCGAAGCGCCAAGGAAGTGAACGCGGCGTTGAAGTCGGTGGCCGAAGGCAAGACCGACATCGTCATCGGCACCCATCGCCTGCTGTCGCCGGACGTGAAGTTCGATCGCCTCGGCCTGGTCATCGTCGACGAGGAACAGCGCTTCGGCGTCCGCCAGAAGGAACGCCTGAAGGCGCTGCGCGCGGAAGTTCATCTGCTCACGCTGACCGCCACGCCCATTCCACGCACCTTGAACATGGCGATGACCGGCCTGCGCGACCTGTCCATCATCGCCACGCCACCGAAGGCCCGGGTCGCGGTGCAGACGCTGGTGACGCAATGGGATCCGGCGCTGATCCGCGAAGCCTTCGCGCGCGAGCTGGGTCGCGGCGGCCAGGTGTACTTCCTGCACAACGACGTCTCGACCATCGAAAAGCAGGCCCGCGAGCTGGCTGAACTGGTACCCGAAGCGCGCGTGCAGATCGCGCATGGCCAGATGCCGGAGCGCGAGCTGGAGCGGGTGATGGCCGACTTCTACCGCCAGCGCTTCAACACGCTGGTCGCCTCGACCATCATCGAATCGGGCATCGACGTGCCCACTGCCAACACCATCCTCATCAATCGCGCCGACACCTTCGGCCTGTCGCAGCTGCACCAGTTGCGCGGGCGTGTCGGCCGCAGCCACCACCGCGCCTTTGCCTACCTGCTGGTACCGGAGCGCAAGGCGATGACCGCCGATGCCGAGAAGCGCCTGGAAGCGATCGCGTCACTAGAGGAACTGGGCGCCGGTTTCATGCTCGCCACGCACGACCTGGAGATCCGCGGCGCCGGCGAGCTGCTCGGCGAGGAACAGAGCGGCCAGATCGAAGCGATCGGCTTCAGCCTCTACACCGAACTGCTAGAGCGCGCGGTGCGCGCGATCAGGTCCGGAAAGGTGCCCGACCTCGACGACACCAGCCATCACGGCGCCGAGGTAGAGCTGCATCTGCCGGCGCTGATCCCTGACGACTACCTGCCCGATGTCCACACGCGGCTGATGCTGTACAAGCGCATCGCCACCTGCGCCGACAACGACGCCCTGCGCGCGATGCAGGTGGAAATGATCGACCGTTTCGGACTGCTGCCCGACCAGGTCAGGAACCTGTTCGCGGTCACGGCGCTGAAGCTGCGCGCGACCATCCTCGGCGTCCGCAAGCTGGAATTCGGCGAGAACGGCGGCCGCGTGATCTTCAATCCGCAGCCGGGTTTCGATCCCCTGAACCTGATCCGCATGGTCCAGGCCGAACCGAAGACCTATGCCTTCGACGGCCAGGACAAGCTGCGCATCAAGGCGGCGCTGCCGGCGCCGGCGCAGCGCATCGCGGCGGCGCGGGTGCTGCTGGGGCGGTTGCACGGGGGCGATGCCGTCGACCTGGTCTCCTGACCGGACGGGTCAGCGGCGCTGGCCGGCTTCCTCGATGTCGGTGCGCAGCGGCTTGAGCCAGGCGTTGAACTGGTCGCCCGACACGCCCATCGCCGCGTAGCTGGCCTCGGCGTCGGCCAGCGCGGCGCGCGCGTGCGGCAGCCGCCGCAAAGCCAGCAGCGCACGTGCTCGACCGGCATGCAGCATCGCCTGCAACGACGGATTGCCCCCCTGCGCATCGAGGCGTTCCTGCACGGAAGCCAGCACCGCCAGCGCGTCGTCGCCACGGCCCATGCGCGCATAACTGCCGGCCAGCGCGATGCGCAGCGTCAGGATGGAAGGATTGTCGCCTCCGCCCTGCCCGCTGGCCATGGTCACGGCGCGATGCAGGGTTTCAGCCGCCTCCTCGTAACGCTGCTGGTAGAGGATGCTGGTGCCGAGGCTGCCGAGCAGCAGTGCGCTATCCAGCGATGCCTCACCATAGAGCTGGTCGCGCAGGCCGATCAGTTCGCGATAGGTTGACTCCGCCTCGGCATGGCGTCCCTGCGCGGTGAGGATGCTGGCGCGCGTGCCGAGCAGCGCGATGGCGTTGCTGCTGCCGCTCTGTCCGATGTCGAGCGCCTGCTGGATGGCCAGCGCGCGATCCGACGCTTCGCCCGCCTGGTCGAAACGGAAAGCCGCCATCAGCGTGATGGCGAGGTTGTTGTAGGCGTCGGCCAGCGCCTCGTCCGGCGTCGGCAGCAGCCTGTGGCGCTCCTCGATCACCGCCTGCTGGATGGCCAGCGCCTCGTTGAGCTGGCCCATGCCGCGCAGGATCTGCGCACGCATGCCCTGGCTGTCGTTGATCGCCAGCGCATTGCGCGCCGGCGCCCTGCGCCAGATCGCCTGGGCGTGGTCGAGATGTTCCAGCGCGCGGTCCGGCTGGCCACGCCGGTATTCGAGCTGGCCCTGCAACGCGTTCGCCCGCGCCAGCGTGTCGGCGTCGGCCTGTGGGCCGGATGCCGAAAGGATGCGTTCCAGCAGGGGCCGCGCACCTTCGGTGTCGCCCATCGCCAGGTACAGCTCGGCCACCATCAGCGCCGTGGTGTAGCCGGTGCCCGTGTCGTTGCGGAACTGCGAGAACAGCCGCGCGCTGCTGCGCGACAGGATCTCGCGCGCACTGACGTCGCCCTCGCCTTCGCGATCGGCGGCGACACGGAACATCAGTGCGATGTAGTCACGCACCGCGTTGCTGCGTTTCAGTTCGGTCTGCGCCAGTTCGCGTTGTTGCCGCTCGCTGTACGCGCGCTCCAGCGCCCAGGCCAGCGAAACCAGCAGACCGACCAGCAGCGCGACCACCAGCGATACCGCGACGGCATTCCGGGTCACGAACTTGCGCAGGCGGTAGGCCCAGCCGCGGCCGGACACCTTGACCGGTGCGCCGGCGAGCCAGCGGCGCAGGTCGTCGGCGAAGGCGTCGACCGTGGCGTAGCGCTGCGGCACCTCGACCGCCAGCGCCTTGCCGAGAATGCGGTTGAGATCGCCGCGCACGGCGGACAGGTAGCTGCGCATGGCCTGGCCGCGACGCGCCAGGCGCTGCGTCACCGTTTCGTCTTCGTCGCCGCCGCCGGCATCGGCGCCGCGAAGGATCGCCGTGCCCAGCGAAGGCACCGGCCGGGTACGCATGCGATGCTGCGCGGCCAGCAGGTCATGCCGGTCGACGTCATGCGGGAGCGCGCCGCTGACCAGTTCGTAGAGGATCACGCCCAGGGCATATACATCGGCGGCGACGCCGGCCGGCTCGCCCGCCAGCTGTTCGGGCGCGGCGTATTCCGGTGTGAATGCCATCAACGGTCCCGCCGCCGTCATCGTCAACTCGGCTTCGGCTTCATCGTGCAGCAACCGCGAAATGCCGAAGTCGAGCAGACGCACCACGCCCTGCTCGTCCACCATCACGTTGCCGGGCTTCAGGTCGCGGTGGACCACCAGCTGCGTGTGTGCGTACTGCACGGCCGCGCAGACATCGAGAAACAGCCGCACGCGGGCGCGCACGTCCAGCCGCCGTTGGTCGCACCAGCTGCGGATGGACTCCCCCTGCACCAGCTCCATGGCGAACCAGGGCCGCTGGTCGGCGGTGACGCCGCCGTCGACCAGTCGCGCCAGGTTGGGATGGCTGAGCCGCGCGAGGATGCGGCGCTCGCGCAGGAAGCGCTGCTGCACATCGTCGTAGTCGAAACCGCGGCGGATCAACTTGATCGCCACCGTCTGCGCGAAGCCGCCCTCCTCGCGTTCTCCGCGGTAGACAACACCCATGCCACCGCGGCCGATGCGCTCCCGGATGCGGAACGGCCCCAGGCGCTGGCCGAGCATGGCGTCCGTGGCGGCGCCACGGGGGCGGTCGTCGTCGCCATGCACCCATGTCGCGGTGCCGCTTTCAATCGCTTCGGCGTCGCGCAGCAGCGCTTCGGCGGCGGAAAGCAATGCCGCGTCGCCAGCGCACTGGGCGGAAACGAAATCGCCGCGGTCACCGGGCTGCCGTTCCAGCGCGGCGCGAACCAGCTTCAGCAGACGCGGATCGTCGAGGTCCATGATCGTTGGCGACGAGGGGAGCCGGATCGACCCGGCTCAGGTGGACAGCCTCGAGCGCAACCATGCCTGCGCGGTCGCCCAGTCGCGATGTACGGTGCGTCGCGCGACGCCGAGCGTGTCGGCGACCTGCTGCATGTCCAGGCCGACGAAGTAATGCAGTTCGACGACCTTGCTCATGCGGGCGTCGATCGATTCCAGCACCGTCAGCGCCTGGTCCAGTTCGGCCAGATCGGTGCCATCGGGAATCGGCAGGTCGAGTGCGGCCGTGAAGGCATCGCGGCGCCAGCCGCCTCCGCGCTTGCCGGTCGCCGCCGCCCGAGCGCGGCTGACCAGGGTCTGACGCATCATCAGCGCGGCGGCATTGATCAGGTGCGCGGTGTTGTGGAAATCGGCTGCCGGCCGGTCCAGCAGCTTTAGCAGCACGTCGTGGACCAGCGCCGTAGCCTGCATCGTGGTGTGGCCGGCGTGGCCACGCAGCTGGCCGGCGGCCAGCCTCCGCAGCTCGGCATAGACCATCGGCAGCAGCCGCTCGAGCGCGCTCCGGTCGCCGTCGCGCCAGCGATGCAGCAGTTGCGTGACCTCGCCGTCGGAAGCCGTAGCCATGGCCGGAAAGTAGCGGCACCGATGCCGCAGGTAAAGCGCCGCGGCCTGGTGGGCGACGACGTCAGGGCACGCCGGGGAAGTGGTCGACGAGCTTGATCGTGAAATCGGGGAAATGGTCGACGATCTGGATGGTGAAATCCGGGAAGTTGTCCACCCGCTTCCATTTCCCTGCCGAATCGGGGAAATGGTCAACCCATTGCACGTGCAGGTCGGCGAAATGATCGACGATCTTCACCTTGTAGTCGGCGAAGTGCTCGACGATCCTGACCTTGCCGTACAGACGCGAGAGATCGACCTCGGCGGCATGGACCGGCATGCCGACCACGGCCGGCAACACCATCCAGAACAGTGCGCGCTTCATCGCAGCTCCTCCATGGCCGGACCCGCCGGCACCGGTGAACAACTCTATTCCAGTTCCGCCCAGCGCGCATAGGCCGCTTCCAGCTCGGCCTGCAGCTGTCCGAGGCGCGCGTTGTGTTCCATGATCGCGGCGCTGTCGCGACGGTAGAAGGCCGGATCCGTCATCTCCGCGGTGAGCGCGGCGATGGTGCTTTCCAGTGCTTCGATGCGGCCGGGGAGCTGTTCGAGTTCGCGCGCATCCTTGTAGCTGAGCTTGCGCCGCGCCGGCGCGCCCGCAGCAGGTCCGGCGTTGCTTCCGGGCTCGCGCGCGCCACTGCCGGCTGCCTGCCGGGGTGCCGTCGAAGCGGGTTCCGCCGGCGCCGGCCGCTGGCGCAACCAGTCGCTGTAGCCGCCGACGTATTCGCCGACGCGACCATCGCCTTCCATCACCAGCGTCGAGGTGACGACGTTGTCGAGGAAGTCGCGATCATGGCTGACCAGCAGCAGCGTGCCCGGGTACTCGCCGAGCAGTTCCTCGAGCAGCTCCAGCGTCTCGACATCCAGGTCGTTGGTCGGTTCGTCCATCACCAGCAGGTTCGCCGGCTGCGCGAACAGGCGCGCCAGCAGCAGGCGGTTGCGTTCGCCGCCGGACAGGCGGGTAATCGGCGCCCGTGCGCGGTCCGGCGTGAACAGGAAGTCCTGCAGATAGCCCATCACGTGCTTGCGGACGCCACCCACCTCGACGTATTCCTGGCCCTGGCTGACGTTGTCCAGCGCGTTCCAGTCCTCGCGCAGGCTGGCACGGTGCTGGTCGAAATAGGCGATCTGCAGCTGCGTGCCCAGCTCCACTTCGCCCCGCTGCGCCTTCAGTTCGCCGAGCAGCAGGCGCAGCAGCGTGGTCTTGCCGCTGCCGTTGGCGCCGATCAGGCCGATGCGGTCACCGCGCAGGATGGTGGTGTCGAAATCGCGCACCAGCACGCGGTCGCCGTAGGCGAAGTGCAGGCCCCGTGCCTGGACCACCTTTCGCCCGGACCGCCCGGCTTCCGCCAGTCCGAGGCTGACGTTGCCCTGCAGCTCACGGCGCTGCGCGCGCTCGGCGCGCATCGCCTTCAGCCGTCGGACACGGCCTTCGTCACGGGTCCGGCGCGCCTTGATGCCCTGCCGGATCCACGCTTCCTCCTGCGCCAGCATCTTGTCGAAGCGGGCGTTCTCCAGCGCCTGCGCGTGCAGGCGTTCGTCGCGACGCCGCAGGTAGTTGTCCCAGTCGCCCGGCCAGCTGGTGACCTGGCCACGGTCGATCTCGACGATGCGCGTCGCCAGCGCGCGGACGAAGCGGCGGTCATGGCTGACGAACACCAGTGCGCCGGCGAAGCCCTTGAGGAAACCTTCCAGCCAGTCGATCGACTCGATGTCCAGGTGGTTGGTTGGCTCGTCGAGCAGCAGGATGTCCGGTGCCGAC
Source organism: Pseudofulvimonas gallinarii (assembly GCF_004343305.1). GTDB lineage: Bacteria > Pseudomonadota > Gammaproteobacteria > Xanthomonadales > UBA2363 > Pseudofulvimonas > Pseudofulvimonas gallinarii. The sequence continues at coordinate 52,204 of NZ_SMAF01000005.1, forward strand.
GCCAGCGCCCGCGCCAGCAGGACGCGGCGCTTCATGCCGCCGGACAGGCCATCGAACCGCGCGCGGCCGTCCAGGCCCAGGCGCGTCAGTGTTTCGGTGACGCGATTGTCCAGCGTCCAGCCCTGGGCGGCCTCGATGCGCGCCTGCACCTGCGCCAGCGCCTCGGTGTCGAGGTCTTCGGCGTCGAGCAGATGGTGGTAGCGGGCCAGCCAGTCGCCAAGTTCGCCCAGGCCGCCGGCGACGACGTCGAAGACATCCCCACCCTGTCCTGCCGGCACTTCCTGTTCGAGGCGGGCGATGCGGACGCCGCCCTGCACGCGCATGTCGCCGTCGTCCGGTTTCAGTTCGCCCGACAGCAGTTTCAGCAGCGTGGACTTGCCGGCGCCATTGCGCCCGACCAGCGCGATGCGCTCGCCGGGTTCGATCGCCAGGTCGACGTGTTCAAGCAACAGGGGACCGCCGACGCTGAAGTCAACGCCGTGCATGTTCAGAAGGGCCATGGCGGCATTGTAATGCCGGCCGGGCGCTGCCAATGTCGTGTTTCCGGCGTCCGCTCCACATTCATGTTCAGGGAGCGACATCCGGCGCGGGCGACTGCCTCGCGCCCCATCAGGCCGCGACGGCCTCGAAAAACGGGAGACGAAACGATGCGGAATACTCCGACCTACCTGCTTCGGCTGGCCATCCCCGCAGCTCTGGCAGGCGCAGGCAGCGCCCACGCCGGCGCCACTGAAAGCAGCTGGTGGCGTGTCCATGCAGGTCCGGACGCCGCCGCGGCAGCGCACTTCCGTGGCGGCGAGGACTATTCGCACTTCCGCTGGCTGGCACTGCCCGCCGACGACGCGGCGGCGCTGCGAGCGGCGGGCATCGAGGTGCATGCCGCCGACGACGCCTTCGAGCTGGCGCTCGGTGGGGTGCGCTTCGATCCGCTGCGCGACGGCGCGCCGCCGCCGGGCATCCGGCGCAGCTGGTCCCCGCAGCCGGGCGACGACTGGCGGCTGGTCCAGTTCACGGGTCCCCTGCGCAGCGCCTGGCTGAAGGGCCTGGCCGAAGCCGGCATGGAGCCGGTGCAGTACATCCATCCCTACACCTACGTAGTCTGGGCCGATGCGGAAAGCAGCCGCCGCGCCGCGCAACTGGAAGGCGTTCGCTGGGTCGGCGAGTTCCTGCCGGACTACCGCTATGCACCACCTTTCCGCGGGCGCGCCGCCGGCCCGGTCACCGTCGAGCTGCTGGCACGGCCGGGACTGCCGTCGATCGACGACGCGCTGTCCGCGCGCAACGTCGAGGTGATCAGTCGCGGCCACATGGATCGTCACTTCGAGGTGATCGAGATCATCGTCGATGCGGGCGAGCTGGAAGATATCGCCACCCTGCCCGGCATCTACAGCGTGCAGCCGGTCGCCGTACCGCAGAACCGCAGCGAGATGAGCGTGCAGATCAACAGCGGCAATGTCGACGGCAGTGGAGCCGCGTTTCCCGGTTATCGCGATTACCTCGACGACATCGGCGTCGACGGCAGCGGCGTGATCCTCGCCTGCGTGGATAGCGGCACCCAGGCGGACCATCCGGACCTGGTCAACCGCATGTTGCCCTGCAATGGCGCCCCCAGCTGCGGCACCGGCGCCCAGTCGGGTGCGCACGGAACCCACGTCGCCGGCATCATGGTCGCGGACGGCTCGTCCGGCACCCTCAACACCGGCGGTTTCCTGCGCGGCCTGGGCATGGCGCCCGGTGCCCGACTGGTCGAACAGCGCTACACGAACGCGATTACGGCGCCGCAGTACCTCAATCGCATGCGCGACTCGGTACGCAACAACGCGGTGCTTTCCAACAACAGCTGGGGTGGTGGTGGCCCCGCCGGATACGAAAGCACGGCACGCCAGGTCGATATCGGCAGTCGCGACGCCGATGCCGATGCGCCGGGCGACCAGCCCTTGCTGTACGTGCTTGCCATCGACAACGGCTATGGCGGCACCAGCTCGCAGGGTGTGCCCGACGAGGCGAAGAACATCTTCACCATCGGTTCCGCCTGGGCGCAGGTCAGCGCGGAAACGCAGGACCTGCGCAACAACGACATTTCCGAGAACAGTGCGCATGGCCCGGCACTGGACGGGCGCTTCATACCCTTCATGATCGCCAACAGCCGCTATACGGAATCATCCGCGGGGACCAGCGGCTACGCCATGCAGGGCGGCACCAGCCAGGCCGCTCCGCATGTCGCCGGCGCCAGCGGCCTGTTTTTCCAGTACTACCGCAAGCTTTATGGCAGCGATCCCAGCCCGGCCATGGTGAAGGCCTCGTTCCTCGCCATCACGCGTGACCTCACCGGCAACAATGACGCCGACGGCAACGTGATCGCGCCGCGTCCGGCCAGTACGCAGGGATGGGGACGCATGCAACCGCACAAGGTGCTGGCGCCGGACCACCCTGTCGTCCACATCGACCAGACCCATGTCTTCGCCGAAAGCGGTGAAACCTGGCAGGTCCGCCTGGCCGCCGCCGACCCGGATGCACCGATGCAGGTGATGCTGGTCTGGACGGATGCGCCTGGCCCCGGACTTGGCGGCGCCACGCCGGGCTGGGTGAACGACCTCGACCTGCGCGTGACCGCCGCGGACGACAGCCTTTACCTGGGCAATGTGTTCAACGCCGGCTGGTCGGCCACCGGCGGCACGCCCGATACGCGCAACAACAGCGAAGGCGCCTTCCTGCGCGCCGACCAGCACCAGGGGCATATCGACATCGAGGTGCTGGCTGCGAACATCGCCGGCAACGCACTGCCGAACGCGGGTGCCGACAATGCACAGGACTTCGCGCTGGCCTGCTACAACTGCGTCATGCCGGCCGCTGGTGCCGACCTGGCCCTGGTGCTCACCGACGTTCCCGATCCGGTCACCGCCGGCACCGCGCTCACCTGGGTGATCGGCGTCAGCAACATGGGACCCGGTGCGGCGACCAACACCCGGGTGCAGCTCGCCTTGCCGCCGGAAGCCGTGTACAGCACGCGCTACGTCGATCCGGGTCCGTCGGGGCTGGACTGGTCCTGCGCCGCATCCGGCAGCGACGTCGAATGCCAGCTCGACGGCGATCTGCCCGCCGGTGTCATCGCCCCGCTGCTCAGCGTGGAGGCGATGATCGCCGTCACCGCCGAGGGACCGATCGAGGCCACCGCAACGGCATCGAGCGACACGCCCGATCCGTACGGCGGCAACAACAGTCGCAGCGAAACCACGGAGGTGTTGCCCAGCGGCGACATCCTCTTCAGGGACGGTTTCGAGTGCGCCGCCGGCAGACCCGGCTGCTGAGGAAACGCAAGCCGGGCCTGCCGCAAGGTGGCCCCGGCTTGCCGTCGGCGTCAGGAGAGGCCAGATACCACCAGATGCTGGCCATGGATGGCCGACGCCGCTTCCGAACACAGGAAACGCAGTGACTCCGCCAGCGTATGCGGTGACACCCAGCGCGCCGAATCGGCGCCGGGCATCGCGGCACGATTGGCCGCAGTATCGATGATGCTGGGCGCGACACTGTTCACCGCGATGCCCTTTTCGCGCACTTCCGCCGACAGTGTCTCGACCAGTCGCTGCAGCGCGCTCTTCGACGCCACATAGGCGCCCATCTGCGCGACGCCCTGCGCCGCCGAACGCGCAGACACCGCGACGATGGCCCCGCGGCCCGCGGCCAGCATGTGCGGCACCACCGCATGCGTGCAGGCGGCGAACGACCAGGCGTTGAGGTCCATCATGCGCTGCCAGGATTCGCGGCTGAGCTGGTGCACGCTCTCGCCCATCTCGAAGCCGCCGGCGATATGCACCAGCGCGTCGACGCGGCCGAAGGCGTCGACGGCGGACATGGCCGCGGACTGCATCGACGCGATGTCGGTGACGTCGCCGGCGCTGAGGACATGGTGGTCATCACCGACCAGGTCGGGAAAAGCGTCGTACAGCAACGCCAGCTCGCGATCGACGAGCAGCAGATGTGCGCCTTCCGCGCGGAAGGTGGCGACGGCGGCACGTCCGAGCGCGCCCGCGGCGCCAGTAATCATTACGGAACGGGATGTCATGGCTTCACCAGGTTCAAATCGCACAGGAGCGGGACGATAGCGCGACCGCCCGCCGTTGCCCAATCCGCCCGCCTGCGGTGCAGGCCGCGCCCGCGTCAGAGGGCGCGGCGCTCCGGCTCGACGGCGCGCATCGGCATCACACCGGGGGGCGCCAGCGAATGCGCCGCCGGCAGGTGTCCACACGACGCGTCGTGGACATGGCCGTGGCTGAGGCGCAGGTTGACCAGATGCGCGGCGCCCACCAGCACGCCACCTGCGGTCATGAATACCGCATGCCAGACCACGTCGTCGTGCAGCTCGCTGAAGGCGCCGATGGCCAGCAGAACCAGCCCGGGGATCAGGAACCAGAACGCGCGGAACGTACGGTGCCGGCGATAGCCGGTGATCAGGCTGCCCAGGCCGAGAATGGCCGCGAACACCACGAAACCCTCTTCCAGGCCGGCGAGGCTCCATGCACCCAGGGCGGGCAACAATGCCAGCAGCAGCGGCCATGCCGCGCAATGCACAGCACACAGCCAGGCGGCACCGACGCCCAGGCGATCCACACCGCGCTGCCACACCGAAGAAGAAAGGGCCATGTGCATCCGCTCGAAACAGGGCGTTAGTTTATAACAAAACTGACCGGCCCGCGGCGGGGTCCCGGCCATGGCGCGGAGCCGACGACCCGGTCGCTGGCGATGAAGACCTGGACCGCGTCCTGGCTTCAGACCGTGGAGCCGCCAAGATAACCGCCGGGCACGCCCTTGCTGGCGACAGCGACGGCGTTGTGCGGATGCAGGCTTTCGAAGTGGCTGGCGCGCAGCCAGAAGTCGGTAATGCGTGCGTCGCGATCGAGGGCGGACTGCATGCGTCGCGCCGCGTCCTCGCAGAACATCAGGTTGCCGCCGTTGAGGCCGGCGAAGGCCTGCTCGTCCTCGCGCTTCACGGCGGTCTGGACCGGCGTCTGCAGCGCCGATTCGATGCAATCGATGAGGTCGACGAACGGCAGGCTTTCCACGTCTTCGCGCAGCCGCACCTTCACCTCGGCGCTGGAGCGCTGGCTGTGCGGCGTGGCGCAGATGCCCTGCTCGCTGCCCAGCCATTCGGCGACCTGTTCGCGCGCGAGCAGGTCCTGGGTGGAAAAATCGGCGCGGAAACGCTGCTGGATGAGCTGCCGTGCCAGCGCGGCGGATGCCGGGCAGGTGCTGGAGTACAGGACTTCCAGCCCCAGTTCGAGATCGAAGCGGCCACCTTCCAGCTTCGCGGTCAGCACGACCGGATACGACTTCCAGCCGGCGTTGTCGGACACCAGCGCACGGCGACGAACGAGGTAATCGAAGCGGATGCGCAGCAGCGCCCGGCTGGACAGGTCGCGGTGCGAGGCGAGGAAACCGTCGAGCAGCGTGCGCAGCAGCGCCGGCTTGACGGCCTGCGTACTCAGGGCCTGGTCGACATGCAGGTACAGGCGCGACATGTGGATGCCGCGCTGGTCGGGCCGGGCCAGGTCGACGAAAGCCCCGACACGCGCCGGGAACCGCATCGGCTGATCATCTTCGCCAACCAGCATGACCGGCGCCTGGATGTCGTCCATGCCGACCCAGTCGAGCCGACCGGACAGGCCGGGCTGGGCGACGTACGCGACGTCAGGCAGGGAACGGGCCGAGTTTGACACAGCAGGGCTACCTTGAAGACCGGTGCGGCAGGATGCCACAGCGGGAAACGGGATGCTGCGATGCACGAACGCAGCGGCGATGTCCGTTCAGTTGTGGTCGGCTGGCCGCGATTTCAACGGATTCCGGCTCCACGCGCGGATTCTGGACGCTTTCCGGCGAAGCGGCCGCCCGGTAGCGCCCGCTTTGCACCGGCCATCACCGGGTCATTCTCCCGCGGATGCAGCCTCTTCTGTCTTCGCGCCGGCGGCGGCCGGCATGAGGAAACGGCTGTCGTCGATGGGTGCGTCCAGTTCGTATTTTTCGATCACGAACGACTGCGCACCCGGCATGCCTTCGATCGTCTGCGTCATCGAATGTGGCAGCGTCAGCGCGCCCACCCGGCGGAAGTTGCCGAAATCGATGCCGACCTTCACCGGGCGGCCCTGCATGGTGGTGGAGATCTGCCACTTCAGGTCGAGGTAACGCTCGCTGTCGAGGTGGCTGAGGATCTCGCCGCCATTGTTCAGCGTGATCTTCAAGGTCACGACTTCGGCGCCATCGACTTCGCCATAGCCGACGACTTCCACCTGGTGGCCCTTCGCCTCCCAGTCCACCAGTGGCCCATCGATGTCGGCCTGGCTGCGGAAATTGCGCAGGTCCTCCTCACCCATCGGCGTCGGCTGCAGGATGCCCATGAACGGCATGACCTGCCAGCCGCTGTCGCCATCCACCGCCTGGATGCCGGTCATGCCTTGCGCCGAGAACTCGACGCGCAGTTTGCCGGGGCGCTTGGCTTCGGTGACGTAGGGCATGGTCATGCCGGCGGTGGTCATCGTGCCCGTCGTACGGTAGCTGTCCAGGGCGCGGATGGCATCGAGCCCGCCGCGCGCCTGGAAGTGGCGGTCGAGCACTTCGTCCAGCGGCGGGGCATCGGCAGCCTGCGCCAGCGACGGCAGCGCCAGGGCGGCGGCCAGCAGGATTCGGAACGTCATGCTCGGATCTCCTCGGAAAAGTGGGAAGGTGCCGCCATGTTAAGGCGTACGGGCCTGCCAGCCAGTGACATCCGTCATTGGCCGGCTGTCAGCGCGCGCGCCAGGCCGACCAGAGCGCCCGCAGCGCCGGCAGGCGGAGGTCGCCGGCCCAGGCCCTCCGCGGATCACGGAGGGTCGAGGCCAACCGCAGGCGAGCCAGCGCGGCCTGGCGCCGACGATAGTCTTCGCCCTCCGCCGCAACGGCGGGCGCCGAGTCCAGCAACGCGCGTGCATGGTCGGCCAGCACCGCGGTCGCGATCGCAGGGTCGTCCCGCAGCGTGGTGCGCGTGCCGCCATGCCGCGCCAGCAATGACAGCGGCAGCGGCAGGCGACCCCGGCCGAGCTCACCAGAGGCATGCGGCACCTGCTCGGCGACGAGGGCAAAAGCGTGCAGTTCCGCGGCGGCGGCCTCGGGCAGCCAGTGCGCGTCGAGCGCGGCCTGGGCGTCGGCAAAGCGCCGCCAGCGTGCAACCAGGCCAGCGAGGTCGGCTTCGCTGTCTTCACTCGCCAGCCCCAGGGCGGCCTGCACCAATCCGGCACCGGCAGCCTGCAGCGATGCGTCAGCGCAAGCCGGCAGCACGCGCGTCAACGGATGGCGCGGCGCGCCCTCGGCGAGCGCCGTCCATTCCTGCAGCCACCATTCCAGCTTGACGGCGGCCACGCGTGGATCGCTGCGCGTCAGGGCCGCCTGGCGCAGTTCGAAACCGATGCATTCCAGAACCGCACGGAGGTCACGCCTGGCGGAGGATTCGAAGACCAGCAGCAGCCGATGCCAGGGTTCGGCGGCCAGCCACTTGTCGATGAACGCCTGGTGCGGTGCCGGTGTGCTCATGGTGCGGCCATCGCCAGCAATTGCCGGGGGTGCGCGACGATGGCATCGGCGCCCCAGCCTTCGATGTCCCCGGTGTCGGTATAGCCCCAGCGCACGGCGATGCTGCGGCAACCGGCGGCACGGCCGCAGTCGATGTCGCGCGGATCGTCGCCGACAAACAGCGCCGTAGCCGGGTGCACGCCGAGGCGATCGCAGGCCACCCGCGCCGGCATCGGATGGGGCTTGCGCTCCGGCAGGCTGTCGCCACCGAGGATCACCGGGAAACGCGGCGCCAGTCCCATCGCTTCAAGCAGGGCGACCGCCATGCGCTCCGGCTTGTTGGTGACGATGGCCATGGCGATGCCCGCCGCCTCCAGCGCATCCATCAGCGCGGCCATGCCGGGAAACAGGATTGTGTCCCGGTAGACGTCATCCTGGTAGACGGCGAGGAATTCCTCGACCAGCAGGCGCCGATCCTCGTCCGTGCCCGAGGCGAATCCGGGCAGTCCGTAGCCGAGCATGGCGCGCGCGCCACGCGAGATCTCCAGCCGGAAACCCTTATCGTCCAGCATCGGCAAACCGCGGCGTTCGCGCACGACGTTGAGCGCACGCAGCAGGTCGGGCGCGGTGTCGAGCACGGTGCCATCGAGGTCGAACAGCACCGCCCGGCAGCGGAAGGTTCCAGCTGCCGGCATGGAATCGGGCGGGTTCATGCCGGTTTGCGTGCGGCGAGCAGGTAGTTCACGCCGACATCGCGGGCCAGCGCCGCATGACGGGAAAACGGGTTGTAGGACAGGCCGGCGATGTCGACGACGTCGAGCCCGGCGCTGCGGCACCAGCCGGCCAGTTCGCCGGGGCGGATGAACCGTTCGTACTCATGCGTGCCACGCGGCAGCAGGCCGAGGACGTACTCGGCACCGACAATGGCCTGCAGGAACGACTTGACCGTGCGGTTGAGCGTCGACAGGCAGAGCACGCCGCCCGGTTTCAGCGCCCGCGCGCAGGCCGTGACAATCGCCGCCGGATCGGGCACATGCTCGATCATTTCCATGCAGGCGACGACGTCATAGCTGCCCTCGTGATCGGCGACGTGCGCCTCGACGGGTTCGAGACGGTAGTCGACGGGCAACCGCTCCGCGCTCGCATGCAAACGTGCCACGTCGAGCAGCGGTCCTGCCAGATCCAGGCCGGTGACCGTCGCACCGGCGCGCGCCATCGCTTCGCTGAGCAGGCCGCCGCCGCAACCGACATCCAGTGCGCGCACGCCACGCAGCGACTGCTGGCCTTCGATAAACGTCAGCCGGACGGGATTCAGATCATGCAGGGGCCGCATCGGGCCATCGCGATCCCACCAGCCGGCCGCCAGGCGGGCGAAACGGTCGAGCTCGGCCGGATCGACATTGGCGCTGGAATGCGCGTTGACGCTGGAACGGACAGCGGTCATGGCTCAGCTCCCCGCGCTGATGCGTTCACGCCAGGCATGCGCGCGGGCCAGGATACCGGGCACATCCATGTCGACCAGTTCGCCGTGACGCAGGCGCCGGCGCCCATCCAGCCAGACTTCGCGGACCTGGTGGCGGCCGGCCGCATAGACGAGCTGCGACACCGGGTCGTACACCGGCTGCGTCTCCAGCGACGAAAGATCCACGGCGACGAGGTCGGCACGCTTGCCAGCCTCGATCGAGCCGATGCGGTCGTCCATGCGCAGCGCCCGCGCGCCTTCGATGGTGGCCATGCGCAGCACCTGCGCCGCCGGCAATGCCGCGGCATCGCCGCTGACCGCCTTGGCCAGCAGCGCGGCCGTGCGCATCTCGCCGAACATGTCGAGATCGTTGTTGGAAGCCGGACCGTCAGTGCCCAGCGCCAGCCGGACGCCGCACTGGTGCAACCCATGCGTCGGACAGAAACCGCTGGCCAGCTTGAGGTTGGATTCCGGGCAATGCACGACGGTGACCCCAGCCTGGGCGCAACGCTCCATCTCGGCCTGCGTGAGCTGGGTCATGTGCACGGCCAGCAGCCACTCGTTGACCAGGCCGAGCCCATCCAGTCGCGCCAGCGGTCGTTGCCCGTACTTCTGCCGGGACTCCTCGACCTCCTGCGCGGTTTCATGCACATGCATGTGCACCGGCACGCAAAGCTGGTCCGACAGCACGCGGATGCGCTCCAGCGAGGCATCGCAGACGGTGTATGGCGCATGCGGCGCGAAGCAGGTCGACACCAGCGCATCGCCGCGATGCGCATCGTGCAGGGCCAGGCCCTTGTCGAAATACTCGTCGGCCGTCGCCGCCCAGGCGGTCGGGAAATCGATCACCGGCAGGCCGACCAGGGCGCGGAAGCCGTGCCGGCGATAGGTCGCCGCCATCACGTCGGGGAAGAAATAGTTCTCGTTGCAGCAGGTCGTGCCGCCACGCAGCATTTCCGCGATCGCCAGTTCGACGCCGTCACGCACGAACTCCGGGCCGATGACGCGCGCCTCGGTGGGCCAGATGTGCTGGTTCAGCCACACCATCAACGGCGTGTCGTCGGCCAGGCCACGCAGCAGCGTCATCGGATTGTGGTTGTGCGCATTGACCAGGCCTGGCATCAAGGCATGGCCGGCGAGACGGACATGTTCGTCGGCGTCATAGCGCGCCTGCGCATCTGTGGCGGGCAGCACCGCCACGATGGCGCCGTCGTGAACGGCGACCGCCTGGCCGGACAGGGCCGCGACCGACGGTTCCACCTGGATCAGCCATTCCGGTTCGACCAGCAGGTCGACGCGGGTCTTCGGATCAGTCTGGTTTGTCATCGCGCAATTCTACGTGATGACCCGCAGGCTCGCCGGTCCGAAGCCGAACGGCGGCTGCATGAGGCGCCCACGGCGAACGGAGACGCCGCGGCGATTCTTCGCGGACATGCCGCCCGTCCCACCCTGAGGTGTGGCGGCGGTTGCGGGTAATGATGCTCGCCCGTTGGGCCGTGCCTGCTTAACGGGGCGCGCCACCCCGGCGCGCTGGACGTTCCGCTGGCGGCACCGTCCTTCGTCGCACCAGACGCGTGACCGCGCCCGATGCTGGTGAACCCGTTGTTCGCGGCGGGCTTACTTGCCGACGCGCGAGACGTAGGCACCCGTGCGGGTGTCGATCTTGATCATCTCGTTGTTCTCGACGAACAGCGGGACGCGCACGGTGGCGCCGGTTTCCAGCTTGGCCGGCTTGCCGCCGCCGCTGGCGGTATCGCCACGCACGCCCGGATCGGTCTCGACGATCTGCAGTTCGACGAAATTCGGCGGCGTCACCGAGATCGGCACGCCGTTGTACAGCGTCACCACGCATTCTTCCTCGCCCTTCAGCCACTGCGCGGCTTCGCCCATGGCGGCGGCGTCGGCCTGGTACTGCTCGAAGGATTCCTGCTGCATGAAGTGCCAGTACTCGCCGTCGGAATACAGGTACTGCATGTCGGTGTCGATGACGTCGGCGCCCTCGACCGAGTCGCTGGACTTCATCGTCTTCTCGGTCGTGCGACCGTTCTTCAGGTTGCGGATCTTGATGCGGGTGAAGGCCTGGCCCTTGCCCGGCTTGATGAAGTCCGCTTCGACGATGACATAGGGTTCGCCATCGACCAGGATCTTCAGTCCGGTCTTGACGTCGTTCAGGCCGTAGGTCGCCATAGGTGCTCCAATTGGAATCGAATGGGGTCGGGGCGGCCGGACGCTACAATGCGCCCCAGCCCGCCGCCAGACCGCCCATGATACCTGCAAGCCCGTTCACCCCGCAGCCCGACTGGCGGATTGCCTGGCGCAACGCCCTGACCGAACCGCTGCCGCTGCTGGAGAGGCTGGGCCTGGGCCATCTTGCCGGGCAACTGCTGCCCGCCGGCGACACCGGTTTTCCCATGCGGGTGCCGGAAAGCTACGTGCGCCGCATGCGCCATGGGGATCCGACCGATCCGCTGCTGCGCCAGGTGCTGCCCGGCGCCGCCGAGCTGGTCGACCGGACCGGATACGTCGATGACGCCGTCGGCGACCTCGCCGCCCGCCGCACGCCGGGCGTCATCCACAAGTACCACGGGCGCGTGCTGCTGATCGCCACCGGGGCCTGCGCCGTCAACTGCCGCTACTGTTTCCGCCGCCATTTTCCCTACAGCGAGGAACTGGCGGCACGCGAACGCTGGCGCGCGGCGCTCGACTACATCGCATCCGATGCGTCCATCGGCGAAGTCATCCTGTCCGGGGGTGACCCGCTGGCGCTGGGCACGGCGAAGCTCGCCGAGCTGACCGACGGACTGGCGCGCATCGGCCATGTCCGCCAGCTGCGGATCCACAGCCGGCTGCCCATCGTCCTGCCCGAGCGGGTCGACAACGGCCTGCTCGCCTGGCTTCGCGCCCTGCCGTGGCCGGTCGCCGTCGTCGTCCACGCCAACCATGGCAACGAGATCGACGACGAGGTCGGCGATGTGCTGCTGGCCCTGCGCCAGGCCGGCGCGACGATGCTCAACCAGGCGGTCCTGCTGGCTGGCGTCAACGACGACGCCGATGTCCTGGCCACGCTCAGCGAACGCCTGTACGGCGCCGGCACGCTGCCCTACTACCTGCACCTGCTGGACCGCGTGCGCGGCGTGGGGCATTTCGAGGTCGATGCCGGAACCGCGCGCCAGCTGCACGCCGCGCTCCTGGCGCGCCTGCCCGGCTACCTGGTTCCGCGCCTCGTCCGGGAAATTCCCGGCGAGCGCTCCAAGACACCATTGTGACGGCCGTCACGCATTGTCGTGACTGGCTTTCCCAGACAAAATCTGTACATACTGCGCATACCTGCGGCAGCGAAGGATGCGCTGGCCGATGATCGTGGCGGCTTGGCGCCACGATAAACCTGCCTGGGAGCCCATGCCCTCATGTCGACGACGCCTCTCCGCATCTGCTTCGTGGATGACCAGCTTGAGGACGCCGAACGCCTCGTCAGCGTGCTGCGCAACGCCGGGCTGGCCGTACGTCCCAACCACGCACGCGACAGCGAAACGCTGGCCGAACTGCTGGCCGGCGACGTTCCGGACATGATCCTCGCCGCCCTGCCCGGCCCGATCAGCCTGACGGAGATCACCGACCAGATCGGCAAGGCCGGCAAGGACATCGCCGTCATCGCGCTGACCGACAAGATGGACACCGACGTGCGCCTGCATGCGTTCGACGAAGGCGCCATCGCCGTCGAGCTGCGCCAGCCGGCGCTGGTGGTGTCCGTCGTCAAACGCCAGTTCGAACAGCTGCGCACCCGCCGCGACGTCCGCCGGCTGGAAACGGCGCTGCGCGAGAGCGAACGCCGCTGCGACGCCCTGCTTGACAGCTCGCGCGATCCGATCGCCTACGTGCACGAAGGCATGCACATCCGTGCCAACCGCGCCTATCTGGAAATGTTCGGCTTCGAGGAATTCGAGGACATCGAAAGCCAGCCGCTGCTCGACCTGATCGCGCCGGCCGACGCCGACAAGTTCAAGCAGCTGCTCAAGCGCCTCGCAAAGGGCGAGCCGCCGCCGGACCACCTTGAACTGCACTTGCGGCAGCAGAACGGCGAGCTGTTTCCCGGCCGCATGGAATTCTCCAGCGCCACCTATGCCGGCGAACACTGCCTGCAGCTGGTGATCCGCAAGCCGCAGGCCGACCCGGCGCTGGCTGCCGAGCTGACGCGCCTGAAGGAGCGCGACCTCGTCACCGAGCTGTTCAACCGCGTCTATTTCACCGGCCTGCTCGAAAAGGCCGCCGACGAGGCCGCCGGTGGCAAGCGCAACCATGGCGTCCTGCTGATCGAACCGGACAACTTCGCCAACGTGCTGGCCAATATCGGTGTCGGCCAGGGCGACCTGCTGCTCGCCGACCTTGCCAAGGCTGTGGTGAACATCCTCGACGGAAACGATGTCGCCGCACGCTTCGGCGACCACCAGTTCGCCGTGCTGACGCCGAGCGCCAACGTCGACACCGCCAAGGCGCTGGCCGAGCGCCTGCGCCAGCGCATCAGCGACCACATCTTCGAGGTCGGACAGAGCTCAGTGTCGCTGACCCTCAGCGTCGGTGGTGCCCTGCTGTGCGAAAAGCTCAATCGCGTGCCTGCCCTGCTCAACCAGGCTTCGTCCAGCCTGCGCACCGCGCTTGACGAAGGCGGCAACCGCGTCAATGTCCATGACCCGTATGCGGAGGAGCGCGCCGAATCGACGCGCAACGCGCACTGGCTGAAGCTGGTTAAGGAAGCACTGGCGCAGGAAGACGGCTTCGCGCTGTTCTTCCAGCCGGTGGTCTGCCTGCAGGGCGGCGTCGGTGATTACCATGAAGTCCTGCTGCGCATGAACAGCCCGCGTGGCGAGATCCTGCCCAGCTACTTCCTGCCGGCGGCGCAGCAGGCAGGCCTGATGGCGCAGATCGACCGCTGGGTGATCCTGCACGCGATACGCAAGCTGCTGACCTTCGGCAAGAAACCGCCGACACTGTTCGTCAGCCTGAGCAGCGACACGCTCGAGGACGAGACCTTCCCGGGTTGGCTGGCCGAGCAGATCAAGGTGCACCGGATTTCCGGTGACCGCCTGGTGCTGCAGCTCTCCGAGAGCGAGGCGGCGACCAGTGTCAAGCCGCTGAAGGCCCTGCTGCACCACCTCACGCAGCTGCGCATCGGCTTCGCGATCAAGGACTTCGGTGCCGGCCTGGCGTCCTACCAGTTGCTCAAGCACGTTCCGGCCCAGTACCTGAAGATCGACAAGAACTACCTGGCCGACTTCGCCGGCAACACCGAGTTCCAGAAGAAGGTCACGGAGATCTGCGAGAAGGCGCACGCCAGCAACATGATGGTCATCGCCCCGCACGTTGCCGACATGGCCAGCGTAAGCGTGCTCTACCAGTGCGGCGTGAACTTCGTCCAGGGCAATTTCCTGCACGAACCCGCCAAGGACACGCCGCAGGCGGTCAACGCCGCCTGATTCCCCGGTTTTCCTTCCTGCGGCGCGCGGACCGGCAACGGTCCGCGCGAAGCGGCCTGATTGAGTGCCCGCGGCCGCTGTGCCATCTTACGTCGCCCTGAGCCTGCCGACCCCGACCTTGCGCCGCCTCCACGACGTCTTCCCGCTGGCCACGCTGGCCGCCGCCATCGCCGTCTCCCTGGCTGCCCCGCAGGCCGTGGCACAGGACCTCTGCGCACCCGATGACGAGGATTGCAGGGTCGAGCGCCGCCGTTACGCGCTCTGCCGCGTCAATCGCCTGCTCGACTTCCATGTTCCCGGGCTGCCGCCGGCGGAGTTGCGCGAGCAGAGTGAAACGCTGATCGACGGCGCCCGCTTCGACATCAGCGATCGCGAGCGCGTGCGCATCGAGGGCGATGTAAAAGTCGAGCGCGCCGACCAGCTGCTGCGCACCGGCAGCCTGGAATACGACACCGCCACCGGCGCCTACAGCGTCGCTTCGCGCATGACCTACCAGGACAGCGGCCTGCTACTGTCGGCCGACAGCGGCAGCGGCAACCTGGAGACCAGCACCGCCGACCTCAACGGCGTGCGCTACCAGTTCCTCGGTTCGCGCGGAAACGGCCAGGCCGAGCGGATCCAGTTGCTGGATCCGGAACGCTCGCGCATGGAACAGATGCGCTTCTCGACCTGCGACATCGATGACCCGGACTGGGAGCTGCGTGCCCGCCGCATCGACATCGACCAGGAAAAGGGCATCGGTACGGCGCGCGGCGCCACGCTGCGTTTCCTCGGCGTGCCGCTCCTCTACATTCCCTATGGCCAGTTCCCGATCGACGAGCGCCGCAAGTCGGGTCTGCTGCTGCCGACGATCAGCCGTTCCAACAATGGCGGCGTCGACTTCATGCTGCCGTATTACCTGAACCTGGCGCCGAACTACGACCTGACGCTGTCGCCGCGCATCATCAGCGAGCGCGGCTACATGATGGGCGCGGAATTCCGCTACCTGATGGCACCCGGACACAACGGCCAGGTGTATGGAACCTACCTACCGGACGACGAGAAATACCGCGACAGCCGCGGTTATTTCGAATGGCGCCACCACAGCCGTCTCGGTCCGCAGTGGTGGTTCAACGCCGACATCCGACAGGTGTCCGATGACCGCTACTTCGAGGATTTCGGCGACTCGCTGAGCATTGCCGCGACCAGCGTGCTGCCCTCGCGCGCCGGCGTGTACGGACGCGGCAACTGGTGGGACGCCGCCATCACGCTGGACGCCTACAAGATCACCGATCCGCTGATTCCGCGTTCCGCCGAACCGTATCGCCGCCTGCCGCGCATCACCTTCGACGCCAGCGACCGATTCGCCGGAAACCTCGAAGCCGGCATCGACAGCGAACTGGTGCACTTCGACAAGAACGACGGCCCGCAGCAGGGCACGCGCCTTGACCTGTATCCGTACATCGCCATGCCCGTCGAACGCGCCGGCTGGTTCGTGCGGCCGGAGCTGGGCTGGCGGCAGACGCATTACGACTACGACCTCGGCCAGGGCGGCCGCAGCGCCAGCCGCGGATTGCCGATCTTCAGCCTCGACAGCGGCCTGGTGTTCGAGCGACCGGTGGACTGGTTCGGCCGCGACTGGCTGCAGACGCTGGAACCGCGCCTGTACTACCTCAACGTGCCCTACGAGGACCAGTCGCAACTGCCGGTCTTCGACACCCAGGCCCTGACCTTCGGCGTCGGCCAGCTGTTCCGGACCAACCGCTTCGTCGGCGCCGACCGCCAGGGCGACGCCAACCAGGCGACGCTGGCCGTTTCCAGCCGCCTGCTCGATGCCGGGGACGGACGCGAGCGCGTCAGCGCCACCCTGGGCCAGATCCGCTACTTCCGTGACCAGCGCGTGCAGTTGCCGAACGTGCCGGCCATCGACCATTCGGCGTCCGCCTATGTCGCCGAGGTGGACCTGCGCCTCAGCGACGACTGGTATGCCGCCGTCGGCACGCAATGGAATCCGGAAACCAGCCGCACCGACCTGTCGAGCTTCCGCCTGCAGAAGCGGCTGGGCGAGCGCGGCGTCGTCAACTTCGCCTACCGCTACCGCCGCAATTTCCTCGAGCAGGTCGATACCTCTGCCCTTTATGCGCTCAACGACCGCTGGCGCCTCATCGGCCGCTGGAACTGGTCCATCCGCGACTCCGCCAGCCTTGAAGCGCTGGCTGGCGTGGAATACGAGAGCTGCTGCTACGCCGTGCGCCTGCTCGGCCGCCACTACGTCCGCAACGTCGAAGGCGATCGCAGCAACGCGATCTACCTGGAAGTCGAACTCAAGGGCCTGGGTGCGCTCGGCCGCAAGTCCGAGGACCTGCTGCGCCGTGCTATCTTGGGCTACAGCCGCTACGGCGAGTGACGCCGGGAAACCGGCGCTCCGGTAAGGTGCCGGCCACCCCGACGCATCCATCCCCATACGTCAGCCACACATGATGACCATGAACGCCCTCAAACGCCTGCTGCTTCCGATCCTGCTGCTGGTCGGCACCAGCGTGTTCGCGCAAACGCTGGCCACCCAGTCGCTGGACCGCGTCATCGCGGTGGTTGACGACAGCGTGATCCTCCGCAGTGAACTGGACCGCGCGCTCAACAACATCCTCGCGCAATACAGCGGCCGCAGCGACCAGCTGCCCCCGCGCGATGTCCTCGAGCGCCAGGTGCTGGACCGCATCATCCTCATCAAGCTGCAGGCCACCCGCGCACGCGAGACCGGCATCCGCATCAGCGAGGTCGAGGTCGACGGCGCGATCGGCAACGTCGCCAACCAGAACGGCATGACGCTCGACCAGCTGCGTTACTCGCTGGCGCAGGACGGCTTCAACTACAACGAATTCCGGGAAACCATGCGCGAGGAACTGCTGCTGCAGCGCCTGCGCAGCCGGTTCGTGCAGTCCCAGGTCGCGGTCAGCGAGAGCGAGATCGACAACCTGCTCGCCAGTGGCCAGCTGCAGCGCGGCGACGTGCACCTGGGCCACATCCTGATCTCGGTCCCGGACAGCGCCGACGCGGAGACCGTGCAGGTCGGCCGCGAAAAGGCCGAGGGCGTGCGCAAGCTGATCGAGGACGGCATGGATTTCAATGCCGCGGCGATCCGCTACTCGAATGCCCCGAACGCGCTCGAAGGCGGCGACCTGGGCTGGCGCGCGCTGACCGAGGTTCCGGTCGCGTTTTCGGAGATCGTCGAGCAGATGCGGCCCGGTGAGGTGACGCCCGCCATCCGCGGTCCCTCGGGCTTCCATATCCTCAAACTGTTCGATCGCCGCGCCCAGTCGCTGCGCATGGTCGAGGAGTTCAACGCCCGCCACATCATGATCCGCATCGACGAGCTCACGCCCGAGCCTGAAGCAAGGGCGGAGGCCGAGCGTCTGTATGGACTGCTGCAGAACGGCGCCGATTTCGCCGAACTGGCGCGTGAACATTCCAAGGACCACAACACCGCGCCCCTGGGCGGTGACATGGGCTGGTTCCCGATCGACGGCTATGGCACTGCCGTCGCACACGAGCTGGGCCATCTGACCGATGGGCAGATCTCGCAGCCGTTCCAGACCGATGTCGGCTGGCACATCCTGCAGCGCCTGGGCTCGCGCGAGCAGGACCGCACCGAGGAGCTGATGCGGCGCCAGGCGTCGGAAATGATCCGCACCCGCAAGGCCGAGGAGGAGTACGACCGCTACCTCCGCCAGCTGCGCGGCGAGGCCTACATCGAAAACCGTCTGGCCCGCGGCGCTTCCGCTTCGGACAGCGAAAGCTGACCGGACCAGGCCGATGGCGAAGCTGCCCCGCCTGGCGGTCACGCTGGGCGAACCCGCCGGCATCGGTCCCGAGCTGGCGGTCCGGCTTGCCCACAGCGACATCGCCGCCGATCTGGTCCTGATCGGCGACGCAGACCTGCTGGCGGCCACCGCGACACACCTGGGCGAGCCGATCGACCTCACCGCCTACGATCCAGGCACCACCCTGTCGGCACGGGGAAGGGGCGCAGCCCGCCTGCTGGACCAGCGGCTGGCGGCGCCGGCCACCCCCGGTCGCGTCGACGCCGGCAATGGCCGCGCGGTGCTGGCGACGCTTGCGCGCGCGGCAGACGGCTGCCTGTCCGGCGAGTTCGATGCCGTGATGACGCTGCCGGTGCACAAGGGCGTCATCAACGACGCCGGAATCGCCTTCAGCGGCCACACCGAATTCTTTGCCGACCGCAGCGGCAGCGCCGTGCTCATGCTCCTGGTCGCGGGCGACCTGCGCGTGGCGCTTGCGACGACCCACCTGCCCCTGCGCAGCGTGCCCGACGCGATTTCACCCCCACGGCTGGCTGCGCGGCTGCGCCTGCTGCATGCCGGATTGCGCCGGGACTTCGGGATCGCGGCGCCGCGCATCGCGGTGCTCGGGCTGAATCCGCATGCCGGTGAAGGCGGCCATCTTGGCCGTGAGGAACTCGAGATCATCGCGCCCACCCTCGCGCGCCTTCGCGAGGAAGGCCTGGACCTGGACGGCCCGCTATCCGCCGATACCGCCTTCGTACCGGAACGACGCGCCCGATACGACGCCTATTTCGCGATGTACCACGACCAGGGCCTGCCGGTGCTCAAGGCGCTGGGCTTCGGTGGCGGCGTGAACGTCAGCCTCGGGCTCCCCTTCGTGCGCACGTCGGTGGACCACGGCGTGGCCCTGGACATCGCCGGAACGGGCCGGGCCGAAGCCGGCAGCACGCTGGCGGCGGCGCAGCTGGCCCTCGCGATCGCGGCACGCAGGCAACCATGAACTCAGACGCCCACATTCCGCGCAAGCGTTTCGGCCAGCACTTCCTGCACGATCCGGGCGTGCTGCAGCGGATCGTTGCCGCGATTGCCCCGGTTCCGGGACAACCGCTGGTCGAGATCGGTCCCGGCGAAGGCGCGTTGACGAATCCCCTGCTGGCGACCGGCGCCAACCTGCACGTCATCGAGCTGGACCGCGATCTGGCCGCGCGCCTGCGCGGGCGCAACGCTCCGCGACTGCGGGTGATCGAGTCGGACGTGCTCGACATCGACTTCCGCGCCCTTGCCGGGCGCCTCGGCGGCCCGCTGCGCCTGGTCGGCAACCTGCCCTACAACGTGTCGTCGCCGATCCTGTTCCATGCCCTCGCGCACCTCGATGCCATCGTGGACATGCACTTCATGCTGCAGAAGGAAGTGGTGGACCGCATGGCGGCCGAACCGGGCGGCAAGGAGTACGGCCGGCTGAGCGTGATGCTGCAGGCCTGGTGCGAAGTCGAGTCGCTGTTCAACGTCGGGCCAGGCGCCTTCCGCCCGCCGCCGAAGGTCGATTCGGCAGTCGCGCGCCTGCGCCCGCGGCCGCCGGCGGAGGTGGCGATCGCCGATCCGAAGCGTTTCGCCGCCATCGTCAAGGCCGCGTTCGGCCAGCGTCGCAAGACGCTGCGCAACGCGCTGCAGGGCGTCGTGCCCGCGGAAGCCGTCGAAGCGGCCGGACTGGACCCCGGCGACCGTGCCGAACGCATCCCGGTGGACGGATTCATCCGCCTGGCCAGCCTCTCGCCGGCGAATCCGCATCCGGGTGCCTAGCGCAGCCCACCGGCGCCGCTTTTCACCACCAGCACGTCGGCATCGACATCATCCAGCAGCCTGCGGACCGTCGAACCGATCAGCGCTTCGTACACCGCGCCGCGGCCCTGGCTGCCCAGCACCAGCACGTCCGCACCGAAACGGTGATGGCATCGGGCCAGGTGCGTCTCGGGATCGCCGTATTCGGCGCGCAGCGTGAGCCGCGCGTGGTCCTCGGCTGACAGCCCGCTGGACGCCACGAACCCGCGGCATTCGACCATCGCCGCCTCGTACAGCTCCGCATGGCCTTGCTCGGAGACCGTGGTCGCGCTGGACATCGGTGGACGGTAGGCATGGAAGAGCAGCACGGGCACGCCGGGAAACCAGGACAGCGCCGTCAGCAGCGCCTGTCGCGACGGCTCCGAAAGGTCCGTGCCGACCACGATCTGCCGATAGCCGATGCGCCCGCGACGACGCACGACGAGCACCGGCACCGGCGAATTGCGCAGCACGCGGTCGACCGTGCGCCCCAGCAGGATGCCGGCCAGCGGACTGCTGCGGGCGATGCCGGTCACGACCAGGCCGCTG
This sequence comes from Pseudofulvimonas gallinarii, assembly GCF_004343305.1. GTDB lineage: Bacteria > Pseudomonadota > Gammaproteobacteria > Xanthomonadales > UBA2363 > Pseudofulvimonas > Pseudofulvimonas gallinarii. Next base: position 72,822 of record NZ_SMAF01000005.1, read on the forward strand.
CCTGCACCCGCCGCCATCGCCACGACCCGATCGCCCGGATCGCCTTCGTGCAGGCACACGTCCAATTCGACGTCATCGGCCTGCAGCTCTTCACGCAGGTCCGCCTGCACAGCGCGTTCGCTGGCGCTGCGCTGCGCCTCGCCGGCGAATCCCTCTTCGCTGACGACGGCGCACAGCACGCTTGCCCGCCAGGACCGCGCGCAGGTGATCGCCCGGTCCAGGGCGCGATCGCAACGATGGCCCAGGTCGGTGGCAAGCAGGATGGATCGAGGCTGCGTCGGCGTCGCGCGCGGCTCCATGGACGTCCTCCGAACGTTCGCGGTTGTTGCCGCCAGCGTAACGCAATCGTGCCGGCGGCCGCCGCCGGTCCAGCGATCAGATCTCGACCTGTGCGCCGAGCTCGACGACACGGTTCGGCGGAATGCGCAGGTATTCCATCGCCCGCGTGGCATTGCGCCACATCATGACGAAGACGCGCTCGCGCCATACCGGCATGCCTTCGCCCCGGGTGCACAGCAGGGTTTCGCGACCCAGGAAGAAGGTCGTATCCATCGGATCGAAGACGAGCCCGTGTGGCACGCACAGTTCGAGCACGTGCGCGACATCGAGGTCTTCCATGAACCCGAAGCGCGCAACCACCCGGTACAGGCCCTCGCCCATGTCCTCGACCGTGATCTGCTCGTCGTCGGCGATGCGCGGCACCTCCTCGGTGACCAGTGTCATCAGCACCACGCGCTGGTGCAGCACCTTGTTGTGCTTGAGGTTGTGCAGCAGCGTCTGCGGAAGGCCTTCCGGGTCCGGCGTCAGGAAGATGGCGGTGCCCTCGACGCGGGTGATGCCATCGAGGTTGGAAAGGAACAGGTGCAGCGGGAAGGTGGCGTTGCGCATCTTGTCCTGAACCAGCCGGCGGCCCTGCCGCCAGGTCGTCATCAGGAAGAGGATGAACAGCGAGAGGACGATGGGAAGCCAGCCACCGGACGGTATCTTCAGCGAGTTCGTGCCCAGGAACAGCAGGTCCACCACCAGGAACAGCGAGAACAGGACCATGCCGGCCCAGCCCCAGCGCCAGATCGTCCGCGCCACCACCATCGCCAGGATCGTTTCCACCACCATCGTCAGCGCCAGCGCGATACCGTAGGCGGCGACGATGCTCGACGACGACTGGAACGACAGCACCAGCCCGACGACACCCACCAGCAGGAAGCGGTTGACCATGGGCAGGTAGACCTGGCCCATCGCGCTGGCCGAGGTGTGTTCCACGTCCATGCGCGGGAGCAGGCCCAGCTGGATGGCCTGGCGGACCACGGAGAAGCTGCCGGTGATCACCGCCTGCGAGGCGATGACCGCCGCGAACGTCGCCAGCACGACCAGCGGCACCAGCGCCCATGACGGGGCCATCAGGTAGAACGGGTTCACCGCGGCCGTGGGATCGCGCAGCAGCAATGCCGCCTGGCCCAGGTAATTGAGCAGCAGGGCCGGCATGATCAGGCCGAACCAGGCATAGCGCATCGGCCGTCGCCCGAAGTGGCCGAGGTCGGTGTACAGCGCTTCGCCACCGGTGACGACCAGGAACACGGCGGACAGGACCACCAGGCCGGCGACGCGGTTTTCGACAAAGAACATCACCGCGTAGTGCGGGCTCAGCGCGCGCAGGACATCGGGGTTCTCCAGCATGCTGCCGACCCCGAGCGCGGCCAGGATCAGGAACCACAGCACCATCACCGGACCGAACAGACTGCCGACACGCGCGGTGCCGAAGCGCTGCACCGAGAACAGCGCGATCAGGATGCCCAGTGCGATCGGCACGACCCAGGCGTCGAAAACCGGCGTGACGATGTGCAGGCCCTCGACCGCCGAAAGCACCGTCAGCGACGGCGTGATGAGGCCATCGCAGAGGAACAGCGTGGCACCGAAGACGCCCATGAGCGTGAGGATCCGTCGACTGCGCGTGCTGCCGTGCCAATGCCGGGTCGCCAGCGACATCAGCGACAGGATGCCGCCTTCACCGCGATTGTCGGCGCGCAGGATGACGGTCAGGTATTTCAGGCAGATCACCAGCAGCATCGCCCAGAACAGCAGCGACACCACGCCGAGGATATTGGTCTCCGTCGGCGCCATGGCGAAGCGGCCGCTGAAGGCCTCGCGCATGGCATAGAGCGGGCTGGTGCCGATGTCGCCATAGACGATGCCGATGGCGGCAATGGTCAATGGCAGCAGGGGCTGCGAAGGATGGTGGGGAGCTTCCACGAACGTGGCGGTGTCGAAGTGCGAGGCGGCCGGAAAAACCGGGGTGGGCAGGCGGCGAGGCACCATACGCCTCCGCCAGGTGGGATTCAAGCGCGGCAGGCCTCAGGGGAACAGGCGCTGCTCGTGCCATTCTCCGCCGTCGCAGGTGAACAGATGCCGGTCGTGCAGGCGGTATTCCCGACCGTGCCAGAACTCGACGCGATCCGGGCGCAGGCGGTACCCGGACCAGTGCGGCGGCCGCGTCACATCGGTGCCCTCGAAGCGGCTTTCGACCTCGGCGATGCGGCGTTCAAGCTCGTCCCGCGAGGCCAGCGGCTGCGACTGCAGCGATGCCCAGGCGCCGATCTGGCTGCCGCGCGGACGGCTGGCGAAATAGGCATCGGCCTCTTCCGGGCCGACCCGTTCGACCCGCCCTTCGGCCCGCACCTGGACCTGCAGGTCCAGGTGCTTCCAGTGCAGGCAGACCGCCGCCCGCGGATTGGCAGCCAGTTGCCGGCCCTTGGCACTGAGCGTGTTGGTGTAGAACACGAATCCGTCGGCATCGAGGTGCTTGAGCAGCACGACGCGCAGCGAGGGCCGGCCATCGGCATCGGCGGTCGCCACGCTCATCGCCGTGGGTTCGGGCTCACCGGCGGCGATCGCCCGCGCCAGCAGTTCATGGAAACGGTCGACCACGACCGCAGGCAGGGTCACCACGGTGGACTCCATCGAATCAGGCGCGGCGCTCAGGCGCGGTCGGCGGACAGCGCGTTGGGCACGAACTTCTCGAGGCGGTAACCGTGCTGGTACACCGCGACCAGTCGCCAGCCGAAGGCGCCATCCAGCTGCAGTTTCCGGCGCAGGCGGCTGATGTGCGTGTCGACGGTGCGCGTCGGCACGCTGGCGGCGATCTGCCAGACGCTTTCCAGCAGCGTTTCGCGGCGGATGATGCGGCCATGGCGACGGAACAGGTACACCGCCAGCTCGAATTCGCGCTGGGTCAGGTCGGTGTCCTCGCCATTGATCAGGATGCGCGCACGTTCGCTGTCGATGACATACGGCCCCAGATCGATCTCGTCGCTGCCGGTGGTGAGCTGGGTGCGGCGCAGGACCGCGTCTATGCGCGCCAGCAGCACGCCGCGCTGCGCCGGCTTGACGATGTAGTCGTCGGCACCGCCGCGCAGCGCCTTGACGATGTCGTCCTCGTCGGCACGAACGGTCAGCATGATGATCGGCGTGGCGGCGGTGGCCGGATCGGTCCGCACCTCGCTCAAAAGGGTGACGCCGTCGCTGTCCGGCAGTTCCCAGTCGAGCAGGATGAGATCCGCGGCATGGCGGCCGCGCCCACGACGGAACTCGCCGGCATTGGCGTAGTGGTTGCAGCGATACCCGGCCGCGTTCAGCCAGTGCATCGCCAGCGCGGCCTGATCGGGATCGTCCTCGACCAGGCCGACAGTTACCGAACCATCACTCACAGCACCCCCTGTGGACGGATCAGTCAGTCAACAACGAAAGTGACCTTCAGGTTGACTCGCCACTCGGTGACCTTGCCATCCGGACCGGTCACCACCTTGATTTCGTTGACCCACGCACCCTTGATGTTCTTGACGGACTGCGCGGCCTTTTCCAGACCCTTCTCGACGGCATCCTCGATGCCTTTCGGGGAGGAGCAGTTGAGTTCGATGACTTTCGCGACCTGGGCCGACATCACTAAACCTCCTCTCTGAGACTGTCGTCGCAAGACTAGCCCAAGCCGGCGGCCGAGGCCATAGCCTTGTCGGGTCCGTTTCCTCCCGGCCGCGGCGCGTACTTCAGCCAGATCAGCCAGAACAGCAGCGCCTCGAGGATCAGCAGTGCCTGCCAGATATAGAGATGGAACCACTGGAACGCCGTCAGGCTCCACTGGCCGAGATAGAACAGGCTGATGATCCGCACCACATTCAGGGCCTGGATCGCGACGAAGCCCAGGCCGATCCCGAGCAGCTTGTGCCGCCACGTCGAAGGGAAAGCCAGCACCGCCGACGCCAGCACGATCATCGCCTCGACGCCGTTGCAGCCAGCCATGATCTCGATGGCGAAGCCGTTGCGCGTGCTCTGGATGACCTTGCCCCAGGTCGCCACCTCGGCGTCGAACAGCGACACCAGCGCCGTACAGAAGCTGGCAAGCCCGGTGGTGAAGGGCTCGACGAACCAGCGCTGCCCCCAAGGGAGTTGGCTGAAGGTGAACAGCCCGACCAGCAGGGCGAGGAAAACCAGGACGAATCGTTGCATGGCGGCATTCTAACCCCAGCGCTACGGGCGCGGACCCGCGGCGACGCCTGCTCGCGACGGCAGGCCGCTGGATTACCATTCGCGCATGAGCGATCAGCGCCACATCGCCCTCATCGGACCGATGGGGGCCGGCAAGAGCAGCATCGGCCGCCACCTGGCCCAGTTGCTGTCGCGCCAGCTGATCGACCTGGACCGCTGCATCGAGGAGAAAGCGGGCGCGGGCATCCCCTGGATCTTCGACAAGGAAGGCGAAGCCGGCTTCCGGCGGCGCGAGCGCGATGCGCTGTGCGTCGCACTGCAGGGCGGCGGCGCCGTCATCGCCTGTGGTGGCGGCGTGGTCCTCGACGCCGACAACCGGCGCGACCTGCGTCATCGCGCCTTCGTCGTCCATCTGGACGCGAGCATCGACGAGCTCGCCCAGCGCCTGGCGCGGGACCGCAACCGGCCGCTGCTGCAGACCGGGGACCGTCGGGCGCGGATGGAACAACTGGCGCGGGAGCGCGCCCCGCTCTACGCCGCCACCGCGGACCTGGTGTTCAGCGCCGACGGCTCGGGCCCCTGCGCGAGTGCGCGCAGGATCATCGAACGCCTGCCAAACGACCTCGTACCGGCAACGAGGACCGGCGGCGGCGAATGCGCCGACGAACCGGCGGGTGAGGAATGAGCGAACACATTGAAGTCGACCTGGGGACGCGTACCTACATCGTGTCCGTCGGCGCCGGCCTGCTCGCCGACGACGCGCCATGGTCGGCGCTGCGCGCGTGCCGCCACCTTCTCGTGGTGACGGACGACAACGTCGGCCCGCTTTACCTGCCGGCCCTGCAGGCATTCGTGCCGGACCATCAGCTCCCGGTCGTGACGATTCCAGCGGGCGAAACCAGCAAGACGCTCGACCAGTGCACGCGCGTCTTCGAGGCGCTGGCGGCGATGCGCGCCGGCCGCGACGCCGGCATCATCGCGCTGGGTGGCGGCGTCATCGGCGACCTGGCCGGGTTTGCCGCCGCCTGCTGGATGCGTGGCATCGGCTTCGTCCAGGTGCCGACGACCCTGCTGGCCATGGTGGACTCCTCTGTCGGCGGCAAGACCGGCGTGAACCTGCCGTTCGGCAAGAACCTCGTCGGCGCCTTCCACCAACCCGAAGCCGTGATCGCCGACATCGACACGCTGGCCACGTTGCCTGCACGCGAGCGGGCGGCCGGCCTGGCCGAAGTGGTGAAGTACGGCGCCATCGGCGACGCGGCGTTTTTTGCCTGGCTGGAAGACCATGCCGGGGCACTGGTCGTGGGTGATCGCGAAGCGCTGGTGCATGCCATCGCCACCAGCGTGCGCCACAAGGCCGCGATCGTCGCCCGCGACGAGCGCGAGAGCGGCGAGCGGGCGCTGCTCAACTTCGGCCACACCTTCGGCCACGCGATCGAAACGGCCACCGGCTACCGGCGTTACCTGCACGGCGAAGCCGTTGCCATCGGCATGGTGCAGGCGGCACGGCTGAGCGAACGCCTCGGCCTGGCGCCACGCGGCGACGGCGACCGCATGGCCGCCCTCCTGGAACGCCTGGGCCTGCCGGTGCACCCGCCGGCCGGCCTCGATGCGATGCAGTTGCTGGACCTGATGCGGCTGGACAAGAAGGCGCTGTCCAGCGGCATGCGGTTCGTGGTCTGGCACGGCATCGGCAAGGCGGAACTGCGGGCCGACATCGACGATGCGGAAGTGCTGGCCGTACTCGAAGCCTGAGGCCACCGGCCGTGCCGAGGACGCGTTCCTCAGCCGGGAAGCGGAATGAACTCGGTTTCCCCGGGCACCGGTGGGAACATCGTTGCATCCTGGCGCTGCCACGCGGCCGACGCCACGTCGATGCGGGCACGGTCCGAGGCGACGAAGTTCCAGCGCAGGTGACGGGGCTGCGTGGAGGAATTCTCCGGCCCCGGATCCAGCGGATCGCCACCCAGGACGACGGCCAGCGCCGGACCGTCGAGCGCACGCAAACTGGCCGGCCCGCTTTGCAGGGCCGCCATGCGGCCCGGCTCCAGCACGGCGTCGCCGAGCGCGAGGCGGCCACTCACGCAGTACACGGCGCGCTCGGCGTGGTTCTCCGGCAGCGCCAGCACCGCCTCACGGTCCAGGTTCACGGCGAGATACAGCGTCCGGCTGCGCACCGGCACCGGCGAGCGCAGGCCCCAGGCGTCGCCGGCAATGACGGCGACATCGGCGCCATCACCACGACGGCGAGGCACATCGGCGGCTGGCACGTGGACGAACTGCGGCGCCATCGCCTCGTCGGCCAGCGGCAGGCCGACCCAGGTCTGGATGCCGTGAAGTCGATGTCCCGCTTCGCGGACCCGCGGCGGCGAACGCTCCGAATGCACGATGCCGCGCCCGGCGATCATCCAGTTCACGGCGCCAGGCTCGATGTCCAGCACGGTGCCCAGGCTGTCGCGATGCCGGATCGCGCCTTCGAACAGCCAGGTCACCGTCGCCAGGCCGATGTGCGGATGCGGACGCACGTCCAGTCCCTGCCCGGGCGTGAAATCCACCGGCCCCATGTGGTCGAAGAACACGAAAGGCCCGACGCTGCGCAGCGCAATATCGGGCAGCAGGCGGCGTACCCGGAAGCCGTCACCCAGGTCCTTGACATGCCCGTCCATCACCACTGTCACCATGTCCGCCTCCGCCGGGCCGTCCGTGAAGTCTCCAGACTGCCACAAACCTGCGACGCGACGGGGTGTCGGCGCCTTGCGATGCGTCGCAGCAGGCAAGGAGACAGGTAAACTAGGCCCATGCGCGTGTTCCTGCAGCAACCGCCGGCGGCCGGCGTACCGCCCCGCTTCTGCCAGCTCACCCTTCAGGGTGACCTGCTGGGCGGCTATGTGCTGCTGCGCGAAACCGGCGAGATCGGCGGCCGCAGCCAGCTGCGGCGCAGCGTCCACCTGGATCGCGAGAGTGCCGTCGCCGCGTTCCAGGACGCCCGCGACCGCGAGATCAAGCGCGGCCTGCGGATCACCTTTGCCGAAGGCGCGCAACCGCCGCAGGCGGCCTGACGCGATTGCCCTTCAACCGCGGCGCCCCTGCGCGCCGCCCATGCCCGACATCGACCATGACCGATACCCTGCTCAACGACCGCCTGCTGCGCGCCCTGCGCCGGCAACCCGTGGACCGCACGCCGGTGTGGATCATGCGCCAGGCGGGCCGCTACCTGCCGGAATACCGCGCCACCCGCGAACGCGCGGGCAGCTTCATGGCGCTGTGCCAGACGCCGGAGCTGGCCTGCGAGGTGACGATGCAGCCGCTGGCGCGCTTCCCGCTGGACGCAGCGATCCTGTTCTCCGACATCCTGACCATTCCCGATGCGATGGGCCTGGGTCTGAGCTTCGCGGAAGGTGAAGGACCTCGCTTCGCTCGCCCGCTGCGCACTGCCGCCGACATCGAACGCCTGGGCGTGCCGGACCCGGAGCGGGACCTCGGCTACGTCATGGATGCCGTGCGCGTGATCCGTCGCGAACTTGCCGGGCGCGTGCCGCTGATCGGATTCGCCGGCAGCCCCTGGACGCTGGCCTGCTACATGATCGAAGGCAAGGGCGGCGGTGATTTCCGCATCGCCAAGGCGATGCTGGCCGAACAGCCGGCGTTGATGCACAGGCTGCTCGACATCCTGACCGACGCAGTCATCGCCTACCTCGCGGCGCAGTACCGCGCCGGCGCCCAGGCGCTGATGGTCTTCGATTCCTGGGGTGGCGTGCTCGCACCGGCGCACTTCCGGGAATTCTCGCTGCGCTACCTGCAGCGCATCGCCGACGAACTGCCGCGCGGCGATGGCGACCAGCGTGCGCCGCTGGTGCTGTTCCCGAAGGGCGCCAACTGCCACCTCCCGGCCCTGGCCGACACCGGCACCGATGCCATCGGCATCGACTGGACCATCGGCCTGGACCAGGCACGACGCCTGACCGGCGGTCGCGTGGCGCTGCAGGGCAATCTCGACCCGACCCTGCTGTACGCGAATCCGGACGCCATCCGCCGCGAAGTGGCGCGCGTGTTCGCCGAGTTCGGCCATGGCCCCGGCCATGTCTTCAACCTCGGCCATGGCATCACGCCGGAAGTGCCGCCGGCGCACCTGGCCGCCGCCATCGCCGCGGTGCACGAACTCAGCCCGGCCTATCACGCGGACTAGTGCGCAACGGCCGCGGACGCCAGGATCCGCAAGGATCCTGGTGCCCGCTCCCAAGGCGGACCCAACCCGGCCGCAAGACGCGGGCGCGCGTTGCGGAGAGCGACCATCGACACCTGGTCGCGCGTACATTCAGGGCAGCCGCCATCGCCGCGGTGCGCGAATCCGGGCCGGCCTATCACGCGGACTGATACGCAAGGAAGCGGACGCCAGGACCGGCCACGATCCGGGTGCCCGTTCCCAAGGCGGACCCGACCCGGCCGCAAGACGCGGGCGCGCGTCCCGGAGAGCCGCCGACCCCATCGGGTCGGGCGTACCAACAGGGACGCGGCCCGCTGCAAGCGTGGCCGTCGGTGAACGCGACTTACCGGCGATGTGCCCGCTCACTGTACGATCACTGCCCGATCACGACATTGTCCAAAGTCGGATATGTGCCGCTGCCCGGCTGCGTCGAGATGGTCAGCCACTGCACGGGCGCGTCGAACCGGAGCGCCCGGAAGTCGTCGCTGCCGCCCGGGTGGAACTTGAAGGATCTGCCGTCGTCCAGCGTGACCGTGACCGGTGCAGCGGCGAAGTTGAACGCGGCGTCGGTTGCCCACACGTTTGCCCCGAACGCCAATACCGGTGCCGCAATGAAATCGATCCGCAGCGCGTCCGAGGCGGAAGCCGTGGAAATGACGCCCGGTCCATTCCAGAGGCCCGAAGGCGGGCTGCCGGCGGCCGACACCGAGAAGGCGAACGTTCCCTGGCTGAACGTGAGCGACCCGGGATATCCACCTTGTGGAACCGCGCTGAATGCTTCGCTGTAGTAGCCGGGAGCCAGTTGCGCCAGCAGGGTCGCGCGGTCGTAGACGACACCCGGCGCACGGTCGCTCATCGAATAGGCACCGCAATCACCCGGGATCGTCGCCAGGTCACCGGTGACCACCAGGCGGTACTCGCCCGACACCAGTGCGGAGACATCCAGTACGCCGGAGTTTCCCGCGGCAATGGCTGCCACGGCCACCGGGGCCGTTGAACAGCTGGTCGCCACCAGGACCTCCAGATCGAAGTCGGCTGCCTGGAAATACAACTGCCGGTCGGTCAGGTCGGCGGGATTGAAGCGATACACCTCCGCGCGGTTGTTCACGGCGAAACCGCCCATGGCCAGCGACAGCGGTGCCGCCGAACAGGTGTCTCCCGCGTAGCTTTGCCCCGAATGCAGCGGAATCGCATCCGGGCACGCGTCCGTCGGCATCGGCTTGCGGCTCACGGAATAGGTGCCGCACGATACCGGCGGGTCCGCCGGGTTGCCGGTGACGACCAGATAGCTGTCGGCCGAGGGTGACTTGGTCACGGTCAGGTTGGCCGCGCCCTGGGCGGGGATGTCGGTCACCGCCTGGATGTTGCCGCTGGTTCCACAGGGCTTGATGACAAAGGCGGTCAGGCTGCTGGACCCTGCCTGCAGGGCAATGAACTGGGTACCGTAACCGCGCGGGATGCGGTACACCGCATCGGGTTGCGGACTGGGGATCCCCTGCAGCGAGGGCAGGCTGTTCGTCAGCGCGCAGGTGTTTCCGGAGGCCCAGCCCACGGCCGGAAGCTCAAGCGGACTGGCGCAGGTCTGCGCGGCTGCAGGCTGCGCGAACGCAAACATCGCCGCCACGGCGGCGGCGCAGGCCAGTCCTGCAACGAAGGGGAAACTGCGTATTTTCATGTCGGGTGTCCTTGGGAGGCTGGGGTTGCCGGGAGTCGAAAACTGCCGCTTCGCCGGATGTGGCCTGATCGCCCCGCAAGGCGGTGGGGCCATCCCGGGATACGGCAAACCCGGCCGCGGGCCGACAAGCCGGCACAGGCCGACGGCCGTTGTGGCCCCGCGTGGGTCGGCGCACAGCCGGGCAGGCGCGTGCGGCAGCGCCAACGATGAGGCGGGCACGGCGGAAACGGCGAAGGGGCGGTAATCCGTTGCGCCACGGTCCCGGCCAGCGGGCCCTGCCCGGATTCGCGGAAGGACGGCTGTCCGGCTGCGGGCGCTTCGTGTCGGGCACATCGCACTTGGCAACAGTCGGCGAAGCGTCCGGCGGCGGCGACGGTGGAAGCCGCCTGAACCCGCGCCGTGAGAGGCTTTGACAAGGCCCGGGCCTGCCCCTAGTCTAGGCGGCACAGCGTCGACCGTCCCACGCGGGATGCCCGCCATCTGGCGACGACGACGTCGCGGTCCGCGACCGGCGCAACGCGCCAACGCCCTACTCGACACGCACCCACGCCGGCGCACGCGCAGCGCCTGCTGCCCGTTGCCAGCGCATTCCCGCAAGGCCGACCCGCTCCGGATGAGCACCGATACGTCCACGCCCGATACGCCCGCCCCGCCGGCGACGACGCCGCAGCAGCAGGAAATGCCGCTGGCCGTCGTGCACGGGCAGCCGTTCGTGAAGATGCCGGAGGACCTCTACATCCCGCCGGATGCACTGGAAGTCATCCTCGAAGCCTTCGAAGGCCCGCTCGACCTGCTGCTCTACCTGATCCGGCGCCAGAACCTCGACATCCTCGACATCCCGGTCGCCGAGATCACCCGGCAGTACACCGACTACATCGAGCTGATGCAGGACCTGAAGCTGGAACTGGCGGCCGAATACCTGGTGATGGCCGCCATCCTCGCCGAAATCAAGTCGCGCCTGCTGCTGCCGCGACCGCCCGAGGAAGAGGCCGTCGAAGAGGATCCGCGCGCCGAGCTGGTCCGTCGCCTGCAGGAATACGAGCGTTTCAAGAAGGCGGCGCAGGACATGGACGCGCTGCCGCGCCAGGAACGCGACTTCATGCCGGTGCGTATCGACCCCGGCGACCACAAGGTGGTGCGCCTGCCGCCGCCGGTGGAACTGCGCGAACTGCTGCTGGCGCTCAAGGATGTCCTCAAGCGCGCCGACCTGCTCAGCCACCACGAGATCCAGCGCGACACGCTGTCCGTGCGCCAGCGCATGACCGACGTGCTGGCCTCGTTGTCCGATGGCGCCTTCCACCGCTTCGAATCGCTGTTCGAAGGCGCGACGACCCGTCGCGGCGTCGTCGTCACCTTCATGGCGATGCTGGAGCTGGCCAAGGAATTCCTGATCGAGATCGTGCAGGAGGAAACGCTCGGTCCGATCTACCTGCGCAGCGCCGGCGGCCATCCGCAGGAATCCGTCGACGGGATTGACGACGGGTCCGAAGACATTTCCAACCAGACCAGCGACGGGACATGGATACCGAGCGCCTGAAACCCATTATCGAAGCGGCCGTGCTCGCTTCCACTTCGCCGATCAGCATCGCGCGCCTCGCCGAGCTGTTCGACGAAGCCGAACGCCCGACGACCGACCAGATCGCCCAGGCGCTTCACGCATTGAGCGAGGACTGCGCGCAGCGCGGCATCGAACTCGTCGAAGTCGCGTCGGGTTTCCGCTTCCAGGTCAAGGCGGACGTGTTCCAGCACCTGACCGGCCTGTGGACGGAACGGCAGAGCCGCTATTCGCGCGCGCTGCTCGAAACCCTGTCCCTGATCGCCTACCGGCAGCCGATCACGCGCGGCGAGATCGAGCAGATCCGCGGCGTCGCCGTCGCCACCAGCATCCTGCGCACGCTGGAAGAGCGCGAATGGGTGCGCGTCGTCGGCCATCGCGACGTACCCGGCAAGCCGGCGCTGTACGGCACGACGCGTGCGTTCCTGGACTATTTCCAGCTGCGCAGCCTCGACGAGCTGCCGCCGCTGTCGGCGCTGCGCGACCTCGAGAACCTCGAGCCGGAGCTGGCGCTCGACATCGATGCACCTCCGGTGCCGCGCACGCTGGAATTGCCGCCGGAAGACCTCGATCCGGAACAGGCTGCGCCGGAAGCCGGCCCGGACGCGCGCAGCGAAGACGATTCCGATGGCGCCGCTGTCGACGGCGACCCGTCTGATGCTTACGGCAATGCCGGGAAGCCCGACCCCGCCTCCATCGACGCCCCGCACAACGCTGAAGACGACGACTCCGACGACGACGACTCCGACGACGACGACTCCGACGACGATGACTCCGACGACGATGACTCCGACGACGATGACTCCGACGACGATGACTCCGACGACGATGACTCCGACGACGATGACTCCGATGACGATGACGCCGACGAGGACGACGCCGACGAGGACGACGACGCCGATGACGACGACCCGGATGACGCCTCCGACGACGGCCGGGCACCAATCGAACACCACGCCCACGCCGACGGGACACCGGCTGCCGACCAGGCATCCGCGGACGGCGTCGATGACCAAGACGATGGCGACACGCCACGCAACTGAATGACCCACCCATGACCACCGAACGCAAAGTCCTTTCACTGCGCCGCGACACGGCCGGCCTGCCGCAGATCACCGAACGCCTGCACAAGGTGCTCGCCAATGCCGGCCTGGGTTCGCGCCGCAGCATCGAGGAGCGCATCGCCGCCGGCGAGATCCGCATCAACGGCGATGTCGCGCAGATCGGTGCACAGCTCAACAATGGCGACCGCGTCGAGATCGACGGCCGCCGGTTTGCGGCCGTGCCCTGCACGCCGGAAGAAGTCCGCGTCCTCGTCTACAACAAGCCGGAAGGACTGGTGACGACGCAGGACGACCCGGAAGGCCGTCCGACCGTCTTCGAGAAGCTGCCACGCCTGAAGGGTGCGCGCTGGGTCAGTGTCGGCCGCCTCGACATCAACACGACCGGCCTGCTGCTCCTCACCACCGACGGTGAGCTGGCGAACGCGCTGATGCATCCGAGCAAGGCCGTCGAGCGCGAATATGTCTGCCGCGTGTTCGGCGAAGTCACCGATGAGCACCTCGCCCAGCTGAAGGCAGGCGTGCAGCTTGAGGACGGTCCGGCGGCATTCGACGACATCGTCGAGATCCACCGCGACGAACGCCATTCCTGGTTCCGCGTGCTGCTCAGCGAAGGCCGCAATCGCGAAGTCCGCCGCCTGTGGGAAGCGATGGGCCTGATGGTCAGCCGCCTCAAGCGCATCCGCTACGGCATCATAGAATTGCCGCGCGAACTTCGCCGCGGCCATTACCGCGCCCTCGATGCCGAACAGGTCCGCGCCCTGCGCCACAGCGTCGGCCTGGACGACGCGCCGCAGTCCCTGACGTTGGAACCCATCGTCGGCCAGCGTCGCGCGCCGGTGCGCCCGAGCAACGAATACCGCCCCGAGCCGAAGGCGCAGCGCGCCTGGACCGGCACCAGCATGGACGAAGCGCGGGAACTGCGCGCCTTCGACCGTCCCTTGCTCGACGACGGTCTTGGCCGCCGCAAGAAGCGCGTGTCCGGTGCGCCGGGCAAGCGCGGCAAGCAGCGCCCTGCCGGAGCGCCGGGCCGTGGCAAGCCGGGTGCCGCAGGTGCCGGAGCCGGTCCGCGTGGCAAAGGCGCCGGCGCAGGCCGGGGTCGCGGCCGCACCGGTGGCGCGGCGGGCGCGGCGGGCGCGGCGGGCGCGGCGGGCGAACGCATCGAACGCGGCAACCGCGCCGAGCGTCCGGCGGGTAGTGGCGCACCGGTTCGCCGGCAGCGCAAGACACGCACGATGACAGGTCCGATGGACAGCAACGAAATGCTGTTCCGGACCTGGTACCCGGGCGACGCCGGCGGCAACGTCGCCTCGCCGGGCAACCGTTTCGATGACGATGACAACCGCGGCAACCGCATCGGCGATGCCGACGGCAACCGCGCCCCGTCGAAGCCGCGCCGCCAGCGGGCGGGCGCACCGGGCAACGGCAGTGGAAACGGCAACGGCAATGCCGCCCCGCGTGAAGGCAACAACGGCAACGTCGCGCCGCGCGCACCGGGAAACCGGGCCGGTCGCAACAAGCCGGGCAAGCCGCGTCCCGCACGCGCGCCGGGTGAAAACGCCGGCAATGCCGCGCCGGCTGCAGGTGAAGGCGACAACCGGCAGCGGCGTGGTCCTTTCGGCCGCGTGCGCAAGCGTCCCGGCAAGCGCCCCGAAGGCGGCGGCTCCTCGTCCGACGAGGGCTGATCACCAGGCCGCCGGTCGCACCGATGCCCTGTCACGAACCGTCCGGTCGCCGCAGCCCTGCAGCGGCCGATGATCTGCTCACGGCCTATCTCGGAGCGGTGTACGAAGTACCCGGCGCCGCGGGCACGCTGCGCCTGGTTGCCGGTTCGCACCCGGATGTCGTCGCACCGCCCTGCGGCCGCGTGCACGCCGTCCTGACCGCCTGCAATCCCGGATCGGTCGCGCTCGACGACCACGAAAACGGCGCGCGGCAGGCGCGGCTGCACGCCGAACTCGATGCACGGGGCCTGCACTGGCGACCGGCCGTGAACCGCGCCCCCGGTGGTGGCTGGCTCGAACCCTCGTGCTGGATCACCGCCATCCCGTCGTCGCTGCTTGACGACCTGGCCGGAATGTTCGGGCAGAACGCCAGCGTCACGATCGCCGACGACGGCCTGTGCCGCCTGCGCATCCACCGCCTCCACTGGCTGCAGCCATCCGTCTGCGACAATCGACTGCAATGGCCGGATTGAACAGCGAACTCCCCCCCTTGCTGGTCACCCGCGGACTCGCGTTCGGTTACGACGAACACGGGATGTTCCGCGACCTCGACCTCTGCCTGCGCCCCGGAACCGGACTGGTCCTGTGCGGCAGCAACGGCAGTGGCAAGAGCACGCTGCTGCGCCTGCTGGCCGGCCTGCTCCTGCCCGACAGCGGAAGCATCGAGCGGGCCATCGAACACACGACCGGTGAACCGGTCGCACTGGCCTGGCACGGACACCACCTCGGGCTGAAGACCGGCCTGAGCGTGATCGAAAACCTGCGCTGGAGCGGCGGAATGCATGAACGCCGGCGCCGCATGACGCCGGCCAGCGCGCTGGAAACGGTCGGCCTGGACGGCTTTGAACACGTGCCGACGCGTGAACTGTCCGCCGGCCAGCGCAAGCGCGTGGCGCTGGCGCGCCTGCTGTTGTCGCCGGCACCGCTGTGGCTGCTCGACGAGCCCTACGCGAACCTCGATCCACGGGGCGCACAACTGGTCGATCGCCTGATCGGCCACCACCTGCGCAACGGCGGCAGTGTCGTGCTCAGCGTCCACCGTCCGGACCAGGCCGCCTTCGAGGGTCCACGCCAGCTGCTCGACCTGGATGCGCTGCCATGATGCGTGCGTTCTTCGCCCTGCTCGGCCGCGACCTGAAGCTGGCCATGCGCCGCCGCTTCGATCTGCTGCAGCCCTTGTACTTCGCGCTGCTTGTGTGCCTGCTGACGACGCTGGCGATCGGCCCGGAACCGGCGCTGCTGGGACGACTGGCGGCGGCCGTGACCTGGATCGCCGTGCTGCTGGCGCTGCTGCTGGCGCTCGACGGCCTGTTCCGCCCTGATGCCGAAGACGGCAGCCTCGAACTCATGCTGACCGCACCCGCCCCGCTGCCGGTACTGGTTTTCGCCAAGGTGCTGGCGTTCTGGCTGGTGGTGATGCTGCCGCTGATCGTCTGCGCGCCGTTGTTCGCATCGATGCTGCACCTGCCGGGGACGCAGTGGCTGCCATTGCTGCTCACGCTGCTGCTGGCGACGCCCTGCCTGGCCTGGCTGGGCGCCATCTGTGCCGCACTGACCGTCCAGGCCCGCCGCGGCGGCGCGCTGCTGGCGCTGCTGCTGCTGCCCCTGACCGTGCCTGTGCTGATCGCGGCGATCGGCACCGTCGACGCGGCCTTGCAGGGCCTGCCGATGCGGTCGCCGCTGCTGCTGCTCGGCGCCGGCGCCATTGCCGCCTGCAGCATCGGCCCGTTCGCGTGCGCCGTGGCCCTTCGGCTGGGCCTGCGCTGACCGGGATCTGACCTGGATCAACCGGCGTGGCCCGCGCCTGTCCGACAATGTGGCGGCCGCGATCCGTCCTGCCGTCTGCAGCATGGAGCCGGGCGTTCACCGTTCCGCCATCCGACCGGCAGGTGCAAACCGTTACACTAGCCCCCGACTTTCATCGACTTGCGGGCGCAACATCGTCCTGCGATCGATGCCGCCAGCCGGCAGGGGCGCCGTCACGGCCTGCCGCCCGCCCTGTTCCGCGGATTCCTGACAAGCCGCCCTGCACCGATGAAACTGCCGCTCTGGTTCCACCGCCTCGGATCGCCCCCGACGTTCTACCGCTTCGCCGGCCGCCTGATGCCATGGCTGTACGTGCTTGCCGCTGGCCTGACCTTGTGGGGCCTCTACGGCGGGCTGGTGCTGGCGCCGCCGGACTACCAGCAGAGTGACGCCTTCCGGATCATCTACGTGCACGTCCCGGCCGCCTGGATGTCGATGGCCGGCTACGGGCTGATGGCCGTCTGCGCGTTCATCGCGCTGGTCTGGCGCATGAAACTGGCTGAAACCATGGTGCTGACCGCTGCGCCGATCGGGGCGGCCTTCACGCTGATGACGCTGGTCACCGGCTCGATCTGGGGCCGCCCCATGTGGGGCACCTGGTGGGACTGGGATCCGCGCCTGACCTCCGAACTGGTGCTGTTCTTCCTGTACCTGGGCGTGATCGCGCTGGCGCAGGCGTTCGAGGACCGCCGCGCCGGCGCGCGCGCGGCCTGCTTCCTGGCACTGGTCGGCATCGTCAACGTGCCCATCGTCCATTTCGCCGTGAAGTGGTGGAACTCGCTGCACCAGGGTTCCACCATCCGCGTCTTCAGCGAGTCGACCATCCACTCGTCGATGAAATGGCCGCTGCTGGTGCTGGCCATCGCCGCCTACCTCTATTTCATCGCCAGCTGGATGGCGCGCACGCGCGTCGCGCTGCTGGAACAGCATGCCGGCACCGATTGGGTGCAGGCGCTCACGCAGGGAGATCGTCATGGCTGAGTGGTTTGCCATGGGCGGCTATGGCGGCTACGTCTGGGGCGCCTACCTGGCCAGCTTCATCGTCCTTGCCTGGGACATCGTCGCGCCCTGGCGCAAGCGCCGGGAGCTGCGCCGGCGCCGGCCGGCGCGCCCCTCCCGCCGCAGTGAACACACACCGACATGACACCGAAGCAGAAACGCCGCCTCATCGCCACGTCGCTGATCCTGGCCGGCGTCGCCGTCGCCGTCGCGCTGGCGCTGACGGCGCTGAGCGGCAACCTCAACTACCTGTACAGCCCGAGCACGATGATCGACGAGGGCCTGCAGCCCGGCCATCGTTTCCGCCTCGGTGGCGTGGTGCTGGAGAACAGCATCCGCCGCGTCGAAGGCTTGGACGTGCGCTTCACCGTGACCGACCGCGTGCATGATCGCGAAGTCGCCTACCGGGGCATCCTTCCCGACCTGTTCCGCGAGGGCCAGAGCGTCATCGCCCACGGCGAGCTGGGCGCCGACGGCGTCTTCGTCGCCAACAAGATCCTCGCCAAGCACGACGAAACCTACATGCCGCCGGAAGTGATGGAAGCGATGCGCAAGGCGCAGGAAAACCTGGACGGCGGCAGCGCCGAAGGCAGTGGCACCACGGGCTCCGAGGACAGCGGATCATGATCCCCGAGCTTGGCCAGTTCGCCCTGGTGCTGGCGTTGCTGCTGGCGGCGGCGCAGGCGATTCCGCTGCTCGGCACGCTGCTGCGCCGGCCCGCCTGGCACGCGCTGGCGCGTCCGGCCGCGCTGGGCCAGTTCGTGTTCGTGCTGCTCGCTTTCCTGGTGCTCGCCTACGCGTTCGTCGTCCAGGATTTCTCGGTCGCCTACGTCGCCCACAATTCCAACCTCGACCTGCCGTGGTACTACCGCATCACCGCGGTATGGGGCGCTCACGAGGGTTCGCTGCTGCTCTGGGTGCTGGTGCTGTCGATCTGGTCGGTGGCGGTGGCCGCGCTGACGCGTCACCTGCCGGAGCGCTACACCAGCCATGTACTGGCGATCCTCGGCGTGATCAGCATCGGCTTCATCGCCTTCACCCTGTTCACGTCGAACCCGCTGGCGCGCATGCTGCCCGCGCCTCCGGACGGCGGCGACCTGAATCCGCTGCTGCAGGATTTCGGACTGATCGTGCATCCGCCGATGCTCTACACCGGCTACGTCGGCTTCGCCGTGGCATTCGCCTTCGCGGTGGCCGCGCTGCTTGAACCCCGCATGGACCGGCAATGGGTGCGCTGGGCGCGACCCTGGACCAATGTTGCCTGGGCCTTCCTGACGCTGGGCATCGCACTGGGATCGTGGTGGGCCTACTACGAACTCGGCTGGGGCGGCTGGTGGTTCTGGGACCCGGTGGAAAACGCCTCCTTCATGCCGTGGCTGGTCGGCACCGCGCTCATCCATTCGCAGGCCGTGACCGACAAGCGCGGAAGCTTCATGGCCTGGACGCTGCTGCTGTCGATGGCGGCGTTCTCGCTGAGCCTCCTCGGCGCCTTCCTGGTGCGCTCGGGCATCATCACCAGCGTGCATGCCTTCGCCAGCGACCCCGAACGCGGCCTCTACGTGCTGGTGTTCCTCGGCATCGCCGTCGGCGGCTCGCTGCTGCTGTACGCGCTGCGCGCACCGCGCATGGTCCAGGGCGAACCCTTTGCCGCGGCATCGCGCGAGACGCTGCTGCTGGTCAACAACGTGTTCCTCAGCGTCGCCTGCGCAATGGTGCTGATCGGTACGCTGGCGCCGCTGGTGCTGGAAATCTTCGGCCACAGCATTTCCGTCGGCCCGCCCTACTACGGCCTGATGTTCGTGCTGCTCACCGCACCGCTGGTGGCGCTGATCCCCTTCGGACCGCTGACGCGCTGGCGCGCCGAGCCCGTGTCCGGGCCGGTGAAGGCACTGATGCCCGCGGCGGCGGCAGCGATCGTACTGGCGCTGGTCGTCCTGCTGCTCGCCGGTGCGCCGCTGCGTTCGGCGGTCGGCGTCCTCGGCGGTGCCTGGGTGGTTGCTGGCACGCTGGTGTTCCTGTGGCGCCGGCACCGCGAAGGCAAGCTGTTCACGCGCGAAATGACCGGCATGGCAATGGCACACATCGGCATCGGCATCTTCGTGGTCGGCGTGCTGGTGACCGAATCCACCAGCATCGAACGCGACGTGGCGATGTCGCCGGGTGAAACGGTCGAGGTCGCCGGTTACAGCTTCCGCTTCGACGGCAGCCAGCATCGTGACGGCCCGAATTTCGCCGCCGAGCGTGGCACCGTCGTCGTCTCGCGCGGCAGCACCGTCGTCGCCGAGCTGCATCCGGAAAAGCGTCGTTACCGCCGAGGCGAAACCATGACCGAAGCCGCGATCGATCCCGGCTTCACCCGCGACGTCTACGTCGCCATGGGCGAACCGATCGACGACGCCGGCAGCTGGGCGCTGCGCATCTACCACAAGCCTTTCATCCGCTGGATCTGGCTGGGTGCGCTGCTGATGATGCTCGGTGGCTTCTGGGCCGCGGCCGACCGCCGCTATGCCATGAAGCGCCGTGACGCCGCCAATGCCGCCAACAGGGTGCCGGCATGATCTGGCGCCTGGCTCCCCTGATCGGATTCGTCCTGCTGGCGGTCGTATTGGCGTTCGGCATCCGGCTCAGCCGCGACCGTGTTCCGGGTGAACTGCCCTCGGTGCTGATCGGCAAGCCCGCGCCCGAATTCACGCTTGACGGACTGCGCGATGGCGAAGGACCGGTCAGCAGCACGCAGTTCCTCGGCAAGCCCTGGCTGCTCAATGTCTGGGCCAGCTGGTGCGCCGGCTGCCGCGTCGAGCATCCGGTGATCGAAGCGCTGGCCCGCAGGGGCGATATCACCGTGGTCGGCCTGAACTGGAAGGACGAACGCGGCGATGCGCTGCGCTGGCTGGCGCAGTTCGGTGACCCCTACCGGGCCATTGCCACCGATCCGGACAACCGGGTCGCGCTGCATTACGGCGTCTACGGCGCGCCGGAAACGTTCGTCATCGACGCCCGTGGCGTCATTCGCCACAAGTTCGTCGGGCCGGTGACCGAGCGCCACGTCCAGACCATCCTGTTGCCACTGCTGGCGACGCTGCGCGAGGAGGCCGGTTCATGAAGCATCTGCCTGGCGCGCGTCCGGGTGGCGCGCGGTCGCATATCCCGCGGATGGCGCTGATGTTCATCGTTGCCCTGTTCAGCACCCTCGCCAGCGCCGCGATCGAACCGCTGCAGTTCGCCGACGATGGCGAGCGACGTCGCTTCAATGCGCTGGCCGCCGAACTGCGATGCCTGGTGTGCCAGAACCAGAGTCTCGCCGACTCGGACGCGCCACTGGCGAAGGACCTGCGGCGCGAACTGCACGAGCTGATGCGCAGCGGCCGCAGCGACGAGGAGATCAAGACCTACCTGACCGACCGCTACGGCGAGTTCGTGCTCTACCGTCCGCCCTTCGATGGGCGGACCTGGTGGCTCTGGATCGCACCCGGCGTACTGGTCGTCATCGCCCTCGCCGCCGTCGCCCTGATCGTCCGCCAGCGCCGGCGGCTGGCTGGCACCGACACCCGCGCTCTCGAACCCAAGGACGACGAGGAATGGTGATTTTCGTCTTCTGGATCACGGCCATGCTGCTGTGCCTGGCCGCGCTGGCGTTGCTGCTGCCGCCGCTGCTTCGCCTTGGCGCCGCCGGGCGCCGGCATCGCGAGATCGAACGCCAGCTCTCTGACCTGAAGACGCGGCACGAGGCCGGCCTGGTCGACGCCGCGTCCTACACGCAGCAGCGCGACGTCCTGAGCCAGCGCCTCATCGAAGCCATCGAAACGCGCGGCCCGGCCCCGGCCAGCGGACTGGCCTTGACCCTGGCGCTGGCCTTGCCGGCCGCGGCGCTGGCGCTGTATTTCACCGTCGGCCAGCCGCGCGCGTTGGATCCCGGCGCGGTTGCACGCGCTGCAGCAATGCCCGAGGGCATGCCGCGCGACCTCGACCAGGCCATCGCCGCGCTGGAACAACGCCTGCGCCAGAAGCCCGACGACATCGACGGCTGGCTGCTGCTGGCGCGCACCTACCGTTCGCTGGAGCGCTTCGACGACATGCTGCGCGCGACCTCCAGTGCCTACACGCTGTCGCCACAGACCCCGGACATCATGGCCGAGCACGCCGAGGCACTGACCCTGGCGGGCCCGAGCCGCCGTTTCGGACCGGAAGCGCGCCAGCTGCTCGAAACGGCGCTCGCCGCCGATCCGCAGCACCAGAAATCACTGTGGCTGCTCGGCGTCGCCGAACTGCAGGCGCAACGCGCGCCCGAAGCGGTCGCGTATTGGCGGCGCCTGCGCGCACTCATCCCTGACGAGGACCCGGTTGCCCTCAGCATCGACCAGCAGATCGCCAATGCGCTGGCCATGAATGCCGGCAACGGTCCGATGGCGGGTGCCTCGAGTCCCGTTCTACCAGCATCTCCATCCAACTCCGCTCCCGCTTCCGTTGATCCGGCGGCACCGGACGAGGCTGCGGCCGGCCCACGCCTGGCGGTCACCGTCGAGCTTGACCCATCGCTGGCCGACGACGTGAAAGCGTCCGATACCTTGTTCGTGTTCGTCCGTGCGCCCACCGGTGGGCCGCCACTGGCCATCAGGCGCATCCCCGAACCGCTGTTCCCGCTTCGACTCACGCTGGGCACGGCCGACAGCATGATCGACGGCCTCCACATGCAGGAAGGTGCCGAAGTCGCCCTCACCGCGCGCATCTCGCGCGCCGGCCAGGCCCAGGCGCAATCCGGCGACCTCGAATCCGAAGTCCGCATCCTGACGCTGGCCGGCGAGAACAGCGCGTCAATCCAGATAAACCGCCGCGTCGAATGACCGCGGCGGTGCCTGGCATGGCGTTGCCAGCCGACTGCTGGGACGCCATGCCCGCTTGAGCATGGACTTGCGCGCGCCGGAAGAATCCGGGAGCGCTATCCCGCATACCCCAACCGGCTCGATATCGCTGGATCGAACCACTCGGGGCGGATCGACTACGCATGTCCTGTACAGGGGAAACACATGCACGGTTGCGACCAGGATCTTTCTAACCCCGCTTTCTCACCACGATGGCGGAAGCGATGCGGCCTGGCTCACCCGGCAGTCCAGCGCTCCGTCGTGTGGAGTCCCACGTCATCAGCCCTGAACACACGTTTCGGACAACCTTTCCCAAGGCCCTTCGAGTTTGATTGACCTTATTACCGCGTCCCTGACTGCCTTGGCTCGACTCTCCCACCGAAGGACGTCTTGTACAGAGTATCTTTCGTCGACAGCGAGGATAGAGACATGAACAATCAGATATGCCTTTTCCGACACGGGAACCGCAAAACCATCCCGACGCCAGGTCGTTTCACGGTGGTACCTTAGCGCGCCTGACCCACCAAATTGGGGGTCGGGGGCTATAACCATGGAAACAACTTGATTCGGATCCCCGCCCTTTGATGTGTGGTATCTACGATCCCCATCAAATTGAACTTCCAGGTAGCGCTGGAGGCCATCGATACAATCCAGTCGCGCCTCGTACTTGGGCCTGCGCACGTCGATTATGACCTGCATACTACCAATCGGCCCGCGCCAGAATTTTCCCGGCCAACCCCATAGATCCACAAAAATTATTTTTGTACCATGTATCGCCGCCACGTCGACGACGTTTTTTATCGGCATTCTCGGAACACGCTTGCTTAAACCGGTCCTCGGAACGATCAACTAGACGGTGCGCCCACCCATGTCGAATGTCAGTTCCGTCAGATATTCAGATGTCGGGGCAGATCGGGCTGCACCGTTTTCGGAAAAAACACACAAAAACGCCAAAGACATCCAAAGAACCACTCGCATGCTCATGGCGCACATCCTGTTGTCCCTGTACGCGGAAAGGTAATGCATGGCGACCAGGTTTGCCCGGCCTGAACAGAGAAAACGGCGAAACGACTGATCCGACCATCCCCGGCGGGAGTCCCTATTGAATCCCATCCACCAGGCCGGCAAGGACTTTCCGGAAGAGGGCGCTGGTCATGTGGTTCGCACCGCCATGCAAGCCACCCCTTAGTTACCTCGCGGCCGCACCAGCATTCCATGTGCGTATCTTCCAGGGATCCAGGCAACCGCCCACGGTAATCATGGGCGACGGCTTGCCCGCTTGCCTGGATCAGGAACAGTCGTCAACAAGTCCTGCCAGTGTTCAACCTCGGGCGGCAAATGGCTCGCAGCGGGCGAGACTTCAGGTCGCGCTGCTGGCTAATCGGCAATCCTCTCCGTCAACGCCTCGGTTCGCGCGCGTGAAGGACCTTGAAGCCGTCGCGCTGCGCGGGCGTGGTGACTGTGCGGAACCGTTCGGCGAGCAGCGCTTCGTAGGGGAGATGGCGGTTGGCGACGAACCAGGCCTCGCCACGCGGTTCGAGTGCGGCGGCCGCCGTGGCGATGAAGGCGCGACCGAGCTCCGGCGCATCGGCCCGTCCTATATGGAAGGGTGGATTGCTGACCACGACGTCGTAGCCGTCGGGCATGCCGGCGCTTATGTCCTGCCAGTGGACTTCGCAGTGCACATCGGGGCGCAGCGTGCACAGCGCCTCAAGGTTGCGCCGTGCCGGCTCGATCGCGGCGGCATTGGCCTCGTACAGATCGATGGCCGTCACACCCGGACAGGCGCGCAGGATGTGCATGGACAGGTAGCCCCAGCCGGCGCCCAGGTCCGCGACGCGCCCACCCAGCGTTGCAGGCAGCTGCGACGCCAGCAGCGCCGAGGCGGGATCGATGCGGTCCCAGGCGAACAACCCCGGACGCGACCAGAAGGCGTTTTCTCCCTCGCCGACGCGGCAAGGCTCGGCCAGCGCCAGCCACTGCGCCAAAAGTCCGGCGTCCGGCTTATCCGCACCGACGATGGCACGAACGACGCGGCTTTTGTGCTTGGAATCGGCGTGGACACTGCCAAACAGCGACCGCATGTCCGACTCCAGCGAGCGCGCCCCGTCATTGTTGCCGGCGGCAGCCACGACGATGCCGCCGGCCCGGGTCGCCCGTGCGGCCCGTGCGATCAGCGCGCGCGCGGCGTCGCGCTGTCGCGGCGGCAGGACGAGTGCCACGGCCACGCCGGTCGCGTCGACCCGCGGTTGGGCATCGATGCCCTGCCCCTGCAGCGAGCGGGCGAAAGGCGCGAAAGGCTGCTCGCACAGCCAGCCGCCGGCAACAGCATTCCCGACCCAGTCACCGGGTACGGCGCCGAGGAACAGCCGCGGCCCGTCGGGCAGCGTCGCGCCCTCGCCATCGAGGAACCAGAACAGGGCGCGCAAAGCGCCGTCGTCAGCGGTGGACCACATGGGCAGGTGTCGTCGTCATCGAAGGCGAAGCTTACCCCGATCAACCTGGGCTGCCTGGAAGAGCGGCATCCGGGAACAACCATCGGGCGCGTGCCTCATGCCGGTTGCGGATGCATGCCGCCTCGACATCGCTCGCGGCCCACCCGTGCAACGGTCCAGACGGATGGCGCATCGGCCACCTGTCTCCATGAGAAAGCCGTCCGTCGCACGGCCGCGGACGGCATCCACTGCGAGGTCGACACCGTGAAGGCGAAACCGGCCGCCACCAGGACACCTCTCCCGCCCACCGGTCGGCGAACGCGAGGGCGACAGGTACCGATCCCGCCTGGGCCGGGATCACCTTTCACCGCAAGGGGTTTTCGCGCACCGACCGTCGAGTACTGCCGCGCGATCCTGCTGGACGACAAACGCCACTTCGTCCGGTTTTCCCGCCCGCCGCGTGCGCAGGCGTGAATGTCGGGCGCAGCGCTCACGCAAGCTTTCAAAGCGCTGAACGGAAGGCATCCGGCATGAAGACGGCCCCGATGTGCTTGACGCAAGTCAAGGGCACTATCGCGCGCGGTTTCGACAATGCCGCTATTGAAAAACCCCAACTGCCTCTGGAGAACAACATGAAAACCGCCCTGACCCTGAGCGTCGCCATCGCCGCCGCGCTGGCCCTGCCGCTGTCCGCATCGGCCCACGAAGCCGGCGACCTCATCGTCCGCTTCGGCGCCCACAACGTCGCCCCGGATTCCGACAACGGCAGCCTGGCCGCCGGGACCCTGGAAGTGGACGTCGACAACAGCATCCGTCCGACCGTCATGCTGGAATACATGATCAACCGCAGCCTGGGCGTCGAAGTGATCGCCGCGCTCCCGTTCCAGCACGACATCAGCCTCAACGGCGCCCACGCCGGCAGTACCAAGCACCTGCCGCCGACCGTGTCGCTGCAGTGGCACTTCAACCCTGCCGGCAAGTTCCAGCCGTTCATCGGCGCCGGCCTGAACTACACCACCTTCTTCAGCGAGAAGTCGGCCGGTCCGATCGCCGGCACCGACCTGGAACTGGACGATTCCTGGGGTCTGGCCCTGCACGCCGGTTTTGACGTGAAGATCAACGACAAGTGGATGTGGGGCGCCGACGTGCGCTGGATCGACATCGACACCGACGTCTCGGTGAACGGCGCCGACGTCGGCACCGCCAACATCGACCCGATCGTCTACGGCGTGTTCGTCGGCTACCGCTTCTGATCTTAGGCGCGTGATCCGGCCGGCCGCGCCTTGCGCGAGGACGGCCGGTGACCCGCCCGTCCTGGCCGGCGGGGCCGGCCTTGATCCACGTCAAGGTCCGCGGCCCGCCGCCCTGCGACCATACTCGACGGCCAAACCGGAGCTCATCGGATGAGTACGCATACCCCCGTGGAAACCTACAACGACAAGGTAGTACGCCAGTTCGCGGTGGTGACCGTGATCTGGGGCATCATCGGCATGGCGGTGGGCGTGCTCATCGCTGCCCAGCTTTACTGGCCGGACCTGTTCAACGGCATTTCCTGGCTGAGCTACGGGCGCCTGCGTCCGCTGCACACCAATGCCGTGATCTTCGCCTTCGGCGGCAACGCCGTGTTCGCCGCCAGCTACTACGCGGTGCAGCGGACCAGCCACGTGCCGCTGTTCCTGCCGAAGCTCGCCGCCTTCACGTTCTGGGGCTGGCAGGCGGCCATCGTCGCCGCCGTGCTGACGTTGCCGCTGGGCATCACGTCCGGCAAGGAATACGCCGAGCTGGAATGGCCGATCGACATCCTGATCGCGCTGGTCTGGGTCGCCTACGGCGTCGTCTTCTTCGGCACCGTCATCAAGCGCCGCGTCAAGCACATCTACGTGGCCAACTGGTTCTTCGGCGCCTACATCATCGCCATCGCCCTGCTGCACATCTTCAACAGCCTGGCCATCCCGGCCGGCATGTGGAAGTCGTACCCGGTCTACGCCGGCGCGGTCGACGCGATGGTGCAGTGGTGGTACGGCCACAACGCCGTGGGCTTTTTCCTGACCGTCAACTTCCTGGGCATGATGTATTACTTCGTGCCGAAGCAGGTCGGTCGCCCGATCTATTCCTACCGCCTGTCGATCGTGCACTTCTGGGCACTGATCGCGGTCTACATGTGGGCCGGCCCGCACCACCTGCAGTACACCGCGCTGCCTGACTGGGCGCAGTCGCTGGGCATGGTGTTCTCGCTGGTCCTGCTGGCTCCGAGCTGGGGTGGCGCCATCAACGGCGTCATGACGCTGTCGGGCGCCTGGCACAAGCTGCGCACCGATCCGGTGCTGAAGTTCATGATCGTCGCGCTGTCGTTCTACATGATCGCCACCTTCGAGGGGCCGATGATGTCGATCAAGACGGTCAACTCGCTGTCGCACTACACCGACTGGACCGTCGGCCACGTCCACGCCGGTGCGCTCGGCTGGGTCGCCATGATCTCCATCGGCGCGCTGTACGCGCTGTTCCCGCGCCTGTACGGCACGGCGGGCATGTACTCGACGAAGTGGATCGACGTGCACTTCTGGGTGCACACCATCGGCGTGCTGCTGTACGCGGCGGCGATGTGGATCGCCGGCGTGATGCAGGGCCTGATGTGGCGGGCGTCGAATGCCGACGGCACGCTGACGTACACCTTCGCCGAGTCGGTGTCGGCCACGTATCCGTACTACCTGATCCGCATGCTGGGTGGCGTGCTGGTCGTCGCAGGCATGCTGCTGATGGCGGTCAACGTCTGGAAGACCCGGCAGATGAACCCGAATGCCGAACTGGCGCCCGTGCCGGTGCCCGCGCCTGCGCACGCCTGAGGAAACGCCGAGCCATGAACAACCACGAGAAAGTCGAGAAGAACGTCGGCCTGATGATGGTGCTGGTCACCATCGCCATTTCCCTGGGCGGCCTGTCGCAGATCGTCCCGCTGATGTTCCAGGCCGAGGCGGTCGAACCGCTGCCGGGCGTGAAACCCTACCCGGCGCTGGAACTGGCCGGCCGTGACGTCTTCATCCGCGAAGGCTGCTACGGCTGCCACTCGCAGATGGTGCGCACGCTGCGCTTCGACTCCGAGCGCTACGGCCACTACTCGCTGGCCGGCGAGTCGGTGTATGACCGCCCGTTCCAGTGGGGCTCCAAGCGCACCGGACCGGACCTGGCGCGCGTCGGCGGCCGCTACAGCGACGAATGGCACCGCGTCCACCTGATCAACCCGCGGGACGTGGTGCCGGAGTCGAACATGCCACGCTATCCGTGGCTGGCCGACTCGACCATCAGCGGCAGCGACGTCGCCCGGCGCATGCGCACGCTGCGCTTCATGGGCCATCCGTACAGCGACGAGGAAATCGCCGCCGCACCGGATGCCGTGGCCGGCAAGACCGAGCTGGATGCGCTCATCGCCTACCTGCAGGGACTCGGACGCAATGCGCCGAGAACGAGGTGATCCATGAGCAGCGGATTGTTCTCGGGCATCTTGACCGCGGTGCTGCTGGTGGCCTTCGTCGCCGGCGTGCTGTGGGCCTGGAGTAGCAGGCGTAGAAAGGATTTCGAGCAGGCTTCACGCCTGCCGCTGGATGGGGATCAGGAGAAGCGTCCATGAGCAGTGCGTGGTCCATATTTGTCATCATCCTCACCGTGCTGATGATCGTCGGCTGCACCTGGCTGCTCTGGTCCACGTCGCGGCCGATCAAGGGCGAAGGCGAGACGACCGGCCATGTCTGGGACGGCGACATCCGCGAGTACAACAAGCCGTTGCCGCGCTGGTGGCTGTTCCTGTTCTACGCGACGATCATCTACGCCATCGGCTACCTCGCGTATTACCCGGGCCTGGGCAACTTCGCCGGTCTCAGCGGCTGGACCTCGGCCAAGGAGCATGACGCGCAGCGCGACGAGGCCGAAGCCCGGCTGGCGCCGCTGTTCGCCCGCTTCGAGAACATGCCCATCGAGCAGATCGCCCGCGATCCCGACGGACTGCGCCTGGGTCGCTCGGTGTTCGGCAATTACTGCGCGATGTGCCATGGGTCCGACGCCCGTGGCGCCATCGGCTTCCCGAACCTGACCGACTCCGACTGGCTGTGGGGCGGCACGCCCGACGACATCCTCGCCACGGTGCTGGATGGTCGCGAAGGCCTGATGCCACCGCTGGCCGCTGCGCTGGGTTCCGACCTGGCGGTGTCCGAAGTGGCGGTGTACGCGCAGAGCCTGTCCGGCCGCAAGGTCGATCCGGCCATGGCCGCCGCCGGCAAGCGTCGCTACGACACCCTGTGCATCGCCTGCCACGGCGCCGACGGCACCGGCAACCAGGCCCTCGGCGCACCGAACCTGACCGACGACATCTGGGTGTACGGTGGCAGCCTCGATGCCATCCGCAAGGCGATCAATGAAGGCCGTCACGGGCAGATGCCCGCGCACCGCGATATCATCGGTCCGGTTCGTGCCCGACTCGTCGCCGCATGGGTCTGGGCCCAGTCGCAACCCGAAGGAACGGCAGCAACGCCATGACCGACCACAGGATCGCGCAAGACATAGACCATCCGCCGCGCCCGCTGGCGCAGCGGCTGGGCGCGATCCTGTGGCCAAGCTTCTTTGCCGCCGGCGTGTCGACGATGGTGTTCTTCGCCTTCGTCGACCCGATCGACCTGCGCGACATCAGCACCGTGGACTGGGCCGTCAGCCGCGAGGCGGGATACACCATCGGCTTCTTCATGTTCTGGCTGGCCACCGGCCTGTCCAGTCTGTTCACCTGGTGGCTGTTGCGGCCACGCAGCCGCTTCAACCGCGGACCCGGACGCGATATCGGCCGGTCATCCTGATTCGGTCAAGACAATGAGCAAGGCTATCGACGTCGTCCTGGAGAAGGACGACTCGCCCTACGCCAGTGAAGGCAAGGTCTATCCGCGTGACGTGAGTGGTCGCTACCAGCGGCTGCGCGTGGCCGCGGTATTCTGGCTGCTGGGCATGTTCTACGCATTCCCGTGGCTGTCCTGGGACGGCCGCCAGGCGGTGCTGTTCGACCTGCCGGCGCGCAAGTTCTACGTCTTCGGCCTCGCCTTCTGGCCGCAGGACTTCATCTACCTGGCGCTGCTGCTGGTGATGGCCGGCCTGTCGCTGTTCTTCTTCACCGCGCTCGCCGGACGCCTGTGGTGCGGCTACGCCTGCCCGCAGACGGTGTGGACGGAAGTGTTCCTGTGGATGGAACGCTGGACCGAAGGCGACCGCCGTGAGCGCATGAAGCTCGACGCCGGCCCGTGGAACCGCGAGAAGATCCTGCGCAAGGGCGCCAAGCACAGCCTGTGGGTAATCTTCGCGCTGTGGACGGGGTTCACCTTCGTCGGTTTCTTCACGCCCATCCGCGACCTCGGCGCGCGCCTGCTGCCGTTCGACTGGGGCGCCTGGGAAACCTTCTGGGTGCTGTTCTACGCCTTCGCCACGTGGGGCAATGCCGGTTTCCTGCGCGAGCAGGTCTGCAAGTACATGTGTCCCTACGCGCGTTTCCAGAGCGCGATGTTCGACCGCAACACGCTCATCATCGCCTATGACCCGATGCGCGGCGAACCGCGCGGCCCACGCAAGCGTGGCCTTGGCGACGTCTTTGCGCGTGGTCGCGGCCTGCTGCCGCTGGACAAGGCGATGGCCTGGGTGGTCGCCGCCTACGACAAGGCGCGCGCGAAATACGGCCGCGAAGGCGTGCGCCTGACCAGCGACTTCTTCGAACGTACCCTGGAAGACCAGCCCGATCTCGCCGCCGCGGCCCGCGAGGCGGAGCAGACCACGGTGCCGCCGGCCGAACTCGGCGACTGCATCGACTGCACGATCTGCGTCCAGGTCTGCCCTACCGGCATCGACATCCGCAATGGCCTGCAGTACGAGTGCATCGCCTGCGCCGCCTGCATCGACGCCTGCAACGAGGTGATGGACAAGGTCGGGTTCTCGCGCGGCCTGATCCGGCACACCACGCAGAACGCGCTCGACGGCAAGCCGACGCGCGTCCTGCGCCCGCGCATCCTCGTCTATGCCACGCTGCTGGTCGGCATCTTCACGGCCTGGGCGATCAGCATCAGCCAGCGCACGCCGCTGATCGTGGATGTGCTGCGCGACCGCAACGCGCTGTACCGGGTCGTGGAGGACCGCGTCGAGAACGCCTACACGGTGAAGATCTCCAACAAGGACGTGCAGCCGCGCAGCTTCCGCATCGAACTGGTCGGCGCCGACGGCGTCGAACTGGTTGGTGCGCCGCTGGAGCGCGAGATCGGCGCCGAGTCCACGCTTGAACTGCCGCTGACGCTGCAGGCCGACGCCGGCCGCGGCCAGGGTCGCACCGAAATCCTGCTGCGCGTCGTGCGCAGCGATGACGACGCCATCAGCGTCGACCACACCACCGCCTTCTTCGCACCGCCATGACTACAGGCAAGCGCTCCCGATTCCGCGATGCCGGCGTGCTCGCCTGGATGGTCGTCGTCCTGCCGCTGATGGCGGTGGTCGCCGGCGTCACCACGCTGTTCATCGCGCTCGGCTCCGGCAGCAGCGACGCCGTCATCGATCCGGTGAAACGCACGGCGCAGATCCAGGAACGCGACCTCGCCGCCGACCGCCGCACGCAGGCGTTCGGCCTGGCCGCCACACTGTCGCGGGGCACCGCCGATGGCGACAACGTGGTCGTGCGCGTCGAAGGCGCGCTGCCGCCCGTCGATGCGCTGACACTGACGCTGGCGCATCCCATCGCCGGCTCCATGGACCAGTCCATCGCGCTGGTACGCACGGACGACCGTGTCTTCAGCGCCGAAGCGATCATCGAGGCCAGCCACGACTGGAACGTGCAGCTGGCGCCCGCCGACGGCAGCTGGCGACTGGTGGGCCGTCTGGTGCAGGACCAGGACAGCGCCGACCTGCGACCCGCGCTGGGGCGGTGAACAGCCCGCGTTTCGCTGACTGGACCGCGCCCCGCCAGCCATGAGCGCTAGCATGGCCGGCATGGATACGGCTTCCTGTTTCCATTGCGGCGAACCCTTGCCCGCTTCGCCGGTCGTCGTCCGCATCGGCGACCACGACCACCCGATGTGCTGCAGCGGCTGCGCCGCCGCCGCGAGCTGGATCAGCGACGCCGGGCTCGACGACTATTACCGCCTGCGCAGCGCCGACGGCCTGCGCGTCGACGTGGCGGACAGCGATTTCTCGGCCTGGGATCGTGCCGACGTCCTTGCCGCGCATGCGCGCGGCGACGAGCGCGAACGCGGGATCACCGTACTGGTCGAAGGCATCCGCTGCGCCGCCTGTGCCTGGCTGATCGGCCGCGCGCTGTCGCCGATGCCCGGCGTCGTCGAAGCCGAAGCCAACGCCGTCACCGGTCGCCTGCAGCTGCGCTGGCAGCCGGAAAAGACCGCGCTGAGCGTGCTGCTGCAGCGCCTGGCCAGCCTCGGCTACCGGCCGCACCTCGCCACCGGTGAAGCCACCGAACAGGCCCGCCGCGCCGAACGCCGCGACCTGCTCAAGCGCCTGCTGGTTGCCGGCCTGGGCACGGTGCAGGCGATGATGATGGCCGAGGCGCTGTACCTGGATTTCCACAACACCATGCCGGTCGCCACCCGCGACTTCATGCGCTGGCTGTGTTTCGCCCTGTCGACGCCGGTGGTGTTCTATTCCGGGCAACCCTTCCTGCGCGGCATGGCCAACGAGCTGCGCCTGCGTCGCTTTGGCATGGATACGCTGATCGCCAGTTCGGTGCTCATCGCCTGGGCCGCCAGCGTGCTGGAAACGTTCCGCGGCGGACCGCACGTCTGGTACGACGCCGCGGTGATGTTCGTGCTGTTCCTGCTGGTCGCCCGCTACCTGGAGCGCATGGCGCGACAACGCGCGCAGGCGGCCGTCGACACGCTGGCACGCGCGCGTCCGGCGCTGGCCTGGCGGGAAACGCATGACGGCCAGAGTGAACAGGTGCCGCTGCACGCGCTGGCCATCGGCGACATCGCCCGCGTGCGTGCCGGCGATACCGTACCGGCCGACGGCATCCTGCTCGAAGCGCCCGGCGAATTCGACGAGGCGCTGCTCAGCGGCGAATCACGGCCGGTGCTGCACCAGCCCGGTGACACCGTCCTCGCCGGCAGCCTGGCGGTGAACAGTCCGGCCCGACTTCGCGTCGAGCGCACCGGCCAGGACACGGTGCTGTCCGATCTTGTGCGACTGGTCGAACAGGCCCAGGCGCAGCGGCCGCAACTGGCGCGGGTCGCCGACGCCATCGCCAGCCGCTTCGTACTCGGACTTCTGCTCTCGGCGGTGGTGATTGCCGTCGCCTGGCGCTTCCACCAGCCCGATCGCGCGCTTGAGGTGACGCTGGCGCTGCTCATCATTTCCTGCCCCTGCGCGCTGTCGCTGGCGATTCCCGCCGCGCTGGCCGCCAGCCATGCGCGCCTGGCGTCCATGGGCGTGCTGGTGCTGGGCAACGAAGGGCTGGACACGCTGGCACGCGCCGACATCATCGTGCTCGACAAGACGGGGACGCTGAGCACCGGCCGCCAGCGCATCGACGACATCGAAACGCGGGGCGATCTCGACGCGACGCAGGTGCAGGCGATCGCCGCCGCGCTGGAGCGGCACAGCAGCCACCCCATCGCTTCGGCCTTCACGTCCAACGCAGGCGCAACGCCGCTGCGTGCCGGCGACGTGACGATCACGCCCGGCGCCGGCCTGGAAGGCCGCATTGCGGGCGTCCACTACCGCCTCGGCCGCGCCGATTTCGCACTGGGTCCGGCCGCACGCGTCGATGGCGACCGCATCTGGCTGTCGCGCATCGACAACGACGACACGCCGACGGCGCTGGCCGGCTTCCGTGTCGGCGACGACCTGCGTCCCTGCGCCGCCGACGCCATGGCACGACTTCGCGCGCAGCAGCTCGAACTGGTCATCCTCAGTGGTGACGGACCCGCCGCCGTCGCCGATGTCGGCGCGCGTCTCGGCATCGCCGACCGGCGCGCGCGTCAGCGGCCGCAGGACAAGCTCGACGCCGTGCGTGCACTGCAGGACGAAGGCCACGTCGTCGCGATGCTAGGCGACGGTATCAACGATGCGCCGGTGCTGGCGGGCGCTGACGTCTCCATCGCCCTTGGCCACGGCGCGCCGAATGCACATCGCGCCGCCGACATCGTGCTGCTGGGTGATTCGCTGCTGCGCGTGCCGCAGACCATCGATATCGCCCGCCGTTGCCGCCGTGTCATCCGCCAGAATCTCGCCTGGGCCGCGGCCTACAACCTGATCGCCCTGCCCATCGCCGCGCTTGGCCTGGTGACGCCGTGGCTCGCCGCGCTGGGCATGGCCGCGTCGTCGCTGATCGTCACCGGCAACGCGCTGCGCCTGTCGCGTTCACCTGCGGTCACCATGGCGCGCCTACCATCGGGCCACGAAGCTACGGAGCGCGCCGCGGCATGAACATCCTGCTGGTGCTGATCCCGGTCAGCCTGCTTCTCATCGGCTTCGCCGTATGGGCGTTCTTCTGGGCAGTGAACCATGGCCAGTTCGATGATCTGGAAACCCCGGCGCTGCGCATTCTCGAAGAAGACCCGCCGCCGCTGGGCAGCGGCGCAATGCCCAAGCCGGGCGACGACGACGAACGCGCCAGCGGCGACAGCAGGCGCGATGGCCATGGCGCGCAGCGCGGCGACTGAACCGTGCCCATCGACCTCATCACCCTCGGCGCCGCGCTGCTTACCGGACTGATCGGCGGCGTGCACTGCCTGGTGATGTGTGGCGGCGTCGCCACCGGACTGGCCGCCGCCAGCCGCGCTCCAGGCGATGCGCCCGTCACCGGTCGCGCCGCCTTGAACGCGGCGCTGGCGCTGAACATCGGCCGCGTCATCGGCTATTCGATCGGCGGTCTGCTGGTCGGCGTGTTCGGCACCGTGCTGGTGCAAGGGCTGGACCTGCCGCGACTGATGTTCGCCCTGCGCCTGGCGGTCGGCCTGGTCCTGATACTCGTTGGCCTGCGCCTGCTCGGCGGCCGCGACCGACTGGGTGCCGTCGGCCGCATCGGTCGCGCGATCTGGCCGACGCTGCAGAAACTCGGCCGCGGCCTGCTGCCCGCCGACCGCGCCTGGAAGCGACTCGTCCTCGGCGCACTGTGGGGCTGGCTGCCCTGCGGCCTGTCATGGTCGATGCTGCTGGTGGCGCTGTTCACCGTCGATCCGCTCAACGCCACGCTGACCATGGCCGCCTTCGGCACCGGCACACTGCTGACCATGGTACCCGTCACCTGGGGCAGCGCCCGCCTCGCCCGCCGCCTCGCGCAACCACGCCTGCGCCGCAGCCTCGGTGCCCTGGTCATCGCCGCCGGCAGCCTCACCGTCTTCGCCCCCTGGCTGATTCACGTCCCGGCCCTGCACGACCTGCTCAGCGCCCTGGGTTGTCGCACCCTGCCCCCTTCCTGAGTGACGGGCAGCCAATGGCTTGATCCAGTAGCCACCCGGTAGCATCATGATGATTCCGTTTTTGATGCCATTGCTGTCATGCGAACCACAATCACTCTGGATCCGGATGTCGAAGCGCTGCTGAAACAGGCAATGCGCGAACAGGGCCGCCCGTTCAAGCAGGTGCTCAACGACGCGGTGCGGTCGGCACTGGCGACGCCCGCGAGTCCGCCACCGCCATTCCGGCAACAGGTGTTCTCCATGGGACGTCCGCGAACCGACCTGACAAAAGCGTTGGCGCTGGCGGGAGAACTGGACGATCAGGACACCTTGGCGCGATACCGCCCATGAGAACACCCGATGTCAACATCCTGCTCTACGCCGTCAATGCCGACTGCGCACAGCAGGCCATCGCCACGCGCTGGCTTGAACAGGCCTACGACGAATCGGGCGGCATCGCGTTCGCCTGGGTCGCGCTGCTCGGCTTCGTGCGCATCGCGACACGGCGCGGGATCTACCCGAACCCGTTGTCGCTGGATCAGGCATTGGGCCAGGTGGATACATGGCTGCACCATCCACGCGCGCGTCTGCTGCATCCGACCGATCGTCATGCCGCGGTGCTGGCGCGCCTGCTGATCGGAGCTGGACGTGGCGGTGACCTGGTAACCGATGCCCATCTGGCCGCACTGGCCATCGAGCACAGCGCGACGCTGGGCACTTTCGACCGCGACTTTGAACGCTTCCCCGGCCTGCGCGTGGATATCCTCGCGCACCCTGCCCTCCACGAGCGCTGATCGCGCTGCGGGCATCCGGAAGTAGCCCGGGTAAGCGGAGCGCGCCCGGGACAGTTACATGCACCGCCGAAAACGTAATCAACGCGACACGCTGACCCGCGCCAGGTAGTGAAACGGTGGTTTGATGTCGTCCGGCCTATGGCGCCTCGAGAATCGCAACCATCCGCCCGACAGCGGCGTCCAGAGCCTGCCCGGCGTCATCCTGACGATCCGGCTTGGCGAGCGCAAAGACCTCGGTCACCAATCTGCGAAAAGTCTCGGCAGCCACTCCATCCGCCGTCACATCCAACTCCCCGCACAGCCAGCCCGATATGCGAAGCTTGATCAGTGGCGCATCCAGAACACCGTAGTCGTGCGGTGCGGACGTTGCATGCCGGATGCCTTCTGTAACCACCTTTACAAGATCGTTTGCCAATCGTGGGTTCAAATCGACCCCATGAATGATCTCGCCTTGGCCAGCGGGCGATGTGTCCGGCTCTGCTTCGCCCCGCATCAGGTTCTCCACAATGCGCCGTCCAGCCTGACGATGAATAGCCGGTCATCGACCAGGCGATAACCCATGGCCTCCAGCGTATTCGTGTGCATTCCGGTTATCGACAGTCGTGCATCGCCCGGAACGTGACTATCGATTGAGGCCTCAACCTTTGCCCAGGACCCGTCGTACCCGCTGCACGGATTGATGCCCATGCCCAAGACTGGCCGGTTCTGACCAGCCGGTGGAGAAAGGACGCCTGCGCGTTTTGACGGCAACAATGCAACGACAACGACCCGAACAAGCGCAATGGCGAACCCGGCAAGAAGCACCACCCTTCGAGGCGCAGCCGTTCCCGCTTATTGAGGCGGGCCGACATCGTGCATCAGCCTTCGCGGTTGAGCTTGCTGTGGCGCATGCCGTAGCCGAAGTAGATGACCAGGCCGATCAGCAGCCAGATCCCGAAGCGCTCGTAGGTCTGCCACGGCAGGCCGGAGATCAGCCAGATCGAGAAGCCGATGCCGATGATCGGCACCAGCGGCACGAACGGCGTGCGGAAGCCGCGCTTCACGTCGGGACGCGTGCGACGCAGGACCATTATGGCGCTGCAGATGACGATGAAGGCGGCCAGCACGCCGATGTTGACCAGTTCGGCCAGTTCACCCAGCGGCAGCGCACCGGCGACCAGCCCCGTGAGCACACCCAGCAGCAGCGTCGGACGATACGGCGTGCCGTATTTCGGGTGAGTTTTTGCGAACCACGCCGGCAGCAGGCCGTCGCGCGCCAGCGCGAACCAGATGCGCGCCGCGGCAAGCATGAAGGCGAACACCACCGAGATGATGCCGGTGATGGCGGTAACCGAAATTGCCGCGCTCACCCATGTCAGCCCGATGGAGGTGAAGGCATTGGCGACCGGCGCATCGTTGCCCAGCGTCGAGTAGTGGGCGACACCGGTCAGCACCATGGAGATGGTCAGGTACAGCGCCATGGAGATGCCCAGCGACAGCAGGATCGCGCGCGGCAGGTCACGCTGCGGATCCTTGGCTTCCTCGGCCGCGGTCGTCAGCGTGTCGTAGCCGAATACGGCGAAGAACACCACGGCCGCAGCGGTGACGACACCGGAGAAACCATAGCGGCCGACGCCATCGGCATCGACGATGCGCTCGGGGATGAAGGGGACCCAGTTGTCCGGGTCGACATAGAACACGCCGACGCCGATGATCAGTGCCACGCCGATGATCTTGACGATCACGACCAGCGTGTTCAGGCGCGCGCCGATCTCGGTACGCATGGTCAGCAGCACGGCGATCGCCATCGCCACGAATGCGGCGATCACGTTGAAGTACCGGCCTTCGCCAGTGCCATAGGCGCCCTGCGCCCAGACCGGCAGGCCCAGGCCGACCCGCTCGAGGATGTCCTGCACGTAGCCGGACCAGCCGCTGGCGACGGCCGCGACGATCAGCCCGTACTCCAGCAGCAGGTCCCAGCCGATCAGCCAGGCGGCGAACTCGCCGAGCACGGCATAACCGTAGGTGTAGGCGCTGCCGGTGACCGGAATCATGCCGGCGAACTCGGCGTAGCACAGCGCCGCCGCGGCGCTGGCGATGCCCGCGATGATGAAGGCGAGGGCCACGGCCGGGCCGGCATTGGCTGCCGCCTGCTGGCCGGCCAGCACGAAGATGCCGACGCCGATGATGCCGCCCAGTCCGATGCTGGTGAGCTGCCAGAGGCCGAGCACGCGGCGGAAATCGCGGCGACCGCCAAGGTCCGCCTGCAACTGCTCAATCGTCTTGTGCCGGGTCAGTCTGGCCAGCATCCCCATGTTTCGCTCTCCCTGTGCGGACGGCGGTGGCGCCCGATGACGCGGCGATCATAGCCCGGAAGCCGCAAGGCTGGCAGGACGCGCGCGTCGCGCGGCGCCATCGTCCTGGCGCGCGCTGGCGTGTTGCGATGCAACGCCAGCAGCGGCTGGCTCCGGCAGGCCACGGATGATGGACGGTTGACGGTCACGCGTCGTTTTTTGCGTCTGGACTGGCATTGGCCGCCCGGCCGTCCACACAGGATGTTTCGATGCGCCCGTCTCCTTCCAAGCCCGCGAAACCCGGATTCCTGCGCAGCCTCGATGGCGGACGCCGGCAACCGCCGGGACGTCGCCTGCTGTCGCGCGTCGCCGCCGCCGTCACGTGGACCGCCGTGGCTGTCGCGGTGACCGTGGATGTGGATGCAGCCGAGTCGGATCCCTGGATGGATGCCGGACGCGGCCTCGTGCTGACGCCGCTGCGCAACGTCGAGGCGATGGCCACCGGCGGCACGCACACCTGTGCCCGGCTATCCAGCGGTTCACTGGTCTGCTGGGGCAACAATGCCGCCGGCCAGGTCGGCGACGGCAGCGGCGCACCGATGCAGCCGTTGCCGGCGCGCGTGCGTGCGCTGGGCGGCTTTGTCACCGCCTTCAGCGCGGGCGCCGATCACACCTGCGCGGTCATGGCGGGTGCGGCGTACTGCTGGGGCCGGAACGCGTCCGGGCAGCTCGGCAACGGATCGACCTTCGACCAGGGCGAACCCGTTGCGGTCACCGGCCTCGGCAGCGGCATCGCGACTGTCAGTGCCGGCGCCTTCCACAGCTGCGCGCTGACCAGCGGCGGTGGCGTGAAATGCTGGGGCCTGAACAGCGACGGCCAACTTGGCGACAACACGCTGACACTGCGACCGACACCGTCGAACGTGGCCTCGCTGTCCAGCGGCGTCAGCGCCATCACCACCGGTTCGTACCACAGCTGCGCAATGACGACGGGCGGTGGCGTCAAATGCTGGGGCCGCAACGATTTCGGCCAGCTCGGCGACGGTACGCAGACCCCTCGCACGTCACCCGTCGATGTCAGCGGCCTGTCCAGCGGCGTGCGCGCGATCAGCGCCGGTGGCCTGCACACCTGCGCCGTCCTGGTCGCGGGCGGCGTGCGTTGCTGGGGATACAACCAGGACGGCCAGCTCGGCGACGGCAGCACCACGTTGCGGCTCACGCCGGTGAATGTCAGCGGTTTCAGCAGCGGTGGCCGCCTCATCGCCAGCGGCCTGTTCCACACCTGTGCCGCGACGTCGACCGGCGCGGTGCGCTGCTGGGGCCAGAACAACGCCGGCCAGCTCGGCGACACGACGACCACGATGCGCACCACGCCGGTGAACGTCGAAGGCCTGTCCAGCGGCGTGGCCGTGCTCGCAAGCAGCCACCACCACACCTGTGCCGACCGGCCCGACGGACAGATGCGCTGCTGGGGCGGCAACGGTTCGGGACAGCTCGGCGACTACACCACCACCAACCGCACGGTGCCGGTCAACGTGCTGCAGCGGGATTCGATTTTCGAACACGGGTTCGAGGCGCCCTAGCCGTGCATTGCCGGGTCCGCCTCCGCTTGAAGCGGGGCCAGCGGATTTCCACGACCGCTGGAGCATCAGGCGGAGGCGGCGCTGCCCTTGCGCCGCAGGGGCGGATCAACCCTGACCCCTGCCAGCGGGTGACGCTGACGGCCCTGATCGTCTGCGATGCGTTCGCAGGGTTGCCCCGTGCAGGTTGCATCGACCGTCATCCCGGCACCTTTCCCGGCACCTCGCCCGCCACCCGGTGCGGAAGCGTGTGATCGGCGCGATCCGCTGACGTGCAACCGGCGCAATATGGCGAGGACAGCCGTGCCAGGCGCTCGCACGTACTGCTGAACACCCTGGTGGCACCGTACGCCACGTCGCGGGCTCGGCCGGGCGACACGCCACGTCGCGCCGCACTGGCCCGGGACGGCCCTGCCCGAATCGCGCGCCCATCCCCGCACCTGTAAGCCACGCATGTCGCAGTCCGCACGCGCGCCGCGTTATCCGGAAGTGACCGTGCTCCGAGCACTTCCGCACAGGATTGGCCGTCATGCGCAGCAAGCATTCCGTTACCTTCCGCCTTTTCCAACCAACGCGCCGCAAGGCCGCCGCAACGGGCCCGCAGTCAACGGCGATGGAGGCTGGTCGCCGAGGATTCCGGCGCCCGGACGGCGTACGCGCGGTGCTTGCCGTTGCGGCGCTGCTCTGCGCCGGAACGGGTTTCGCATTCGACGGATCCGCACCGTCGTCCCATGGCGCCGACCCGTTCGGCGGTGGGCCGGCGACACCGCTGCGCCATGTCGTGCGCATCACCACCGGCACCTTCCACAGCTGCGCCAGCCTCACTGGCGGCGCCATGCGTTGCTGGGGCGACAACATCTACAGCCAGCTCGGCAACGGCGACAGCTACGAGCAGCCGGTCGCGGTGCCGGTGATCGGTCTGGCCAGTGGCGTGCAATCGATCAGCGGTGGTGGCAGCCATACCTGCGCGGTCGCCAATGGCGCAGCGCGCTGCTGGGCCTACAACTATTTCGGACAGGTCGGAGACGGCACCGATACCGACCGCGACATTCCGACGCCGGTGATCGGCCTGGCCAGCGGAACGTCCGCCATCAGTGCCGGCATGAACCACAGTTGCGCGCTCACCAGCACGGGCGGCGTGAAGTGCTGGGGCGCCAATGGATTCGGCCAGCTCGGCGACGGTACGGACACGAACCGGCTGTCACCGGTGAATGTCAGCGGCCTCAGCAGCGGCGTGCAGGCGATCAGTGCCGGTGGCGAGCACACCTGTGCGCTGACCACCGCGGGTGGCGTGCGCTGCTGGGGCAACAACGACTACGGCCAGATCGGCGATGGCAGCACCACGCAGCGCTCGACGCCGGTGAACGTCAGTGGCCTCACCAGCGGCGTGCAGGCGATCAGTGCCGGCCGCTTCCATACCTGCGCGGTGCTGACCACCGGCGCGGTCCGATGCTGGGGCATCAACGAGGACGGCCAGCTGGGTGACGGAAGCACGATCGACCGCAGCACGCCGGTGAACGTCTCCGGTTTCAGCACTGGCGGGCACGCCGTTGCCGCCGGCGCCCTCCACACCTGTGCGGTCACCACCGGCGGCGCGGCGCGCTGCTGGGGCTACAACGGCTGGGGGCAGCTGGGCAATGGCACCACGACGAGCAGCCTGGTACCGGTCAATGTCACCGGCCTGTCGAGCGGCGTGCTCGCCATTGCCGCTGGCGGCTCGCATTCCTGTGCCGCGGGCACTGACGGCCGCGCCCGCTGCTGGGGCGGCAACGAATATGGCCAGCTCGGTGACGACACCTGGAACGACAGCACCACGCCCGTGTTCGTCCTGCAGGCGGACGGCATCTTCGCGCATCCGTTCGAATGACGCCGGTCACGCGCTGCGTTACCGGCGTCCCGGGGGCGATGTCCTGGCCGGACGTCGCCGGATCGGATCAGGCGGATCAGATCAGGCGGATCTCGCGCAGGCGCTCGAGCAGGTAGTCGTGCGCAGTGATCGGCTGCGGATAGCGGTCCGGATTGTCCGGCGTGATGCATGACGGCAGCGTCTCGATCAGGAAATCCGGATTCGGGTGCAGGAAGAAGGGAATCGAATAGCGCGGTTTGCGGGCGGCGTCGCCCTTCGGGTTCACCACGCGGTGGGTGGTTGACGGATACACGTGGTTGGTCAGGCGCTGCAGCATGTCGCCGATGTTGACGACGATGGCGTCGCCCTGCGTGGTGATCGGCAGCCACTTGCCATCCTTGCCCAGCAGTTCCAGGCCGGCGGCGCTGGCACCGATCAGCAGGGTGATGAAGTTGATGTCCTCGTGCGCGCCGGCGCGCACGTTCGGCACGTCCTCGGTCTCGATCGGCGGATAGTGGATCGGCCGCAGAATGGAATTGCCGAAATTGATCTTGTCGTCGAACCAGTTTTCCGGCAGGCCGATGTACAGCGCCAGCGCACGCAACACGCGCGCCCCCAGCTGGTCCAGGGCCTCGTAGAGGCCGTAGCCGAATTCACGGAAGCCCTCGACCTCGGTCGGCCACAGGTTCGGCGGCATGACGTCGGCATACTTCGAATCCCGCGGAATCTCGCGACCGATGTGCCAGAACTCCTTCAGGTCCGGATGCTGCGAATCCT
Source organism: Pseudofulvimonas gallinarii (assembly GCF_004343305.1). Taxonomy (GTDB): domain Bacteria; phylum Pseudomonadota; class Gammaproteobacteria; order Xanthomonadales; family UBA2363; genus Pseudofulvimonas; species Pseudofulvimonas gallinarii. The sequence continues at coordinate 115,304 of NZ_SMAF01000005.1, forward strand.
TCGCGGTCTCGACCTTGAACGGCGTGTAGCCACGCGCGCCACCACCACCGGGTACGTGGTACTGCATCTTGACGTCGGTGGGCAGGGCGAAGAAGCGCTGGAACACGTCATAGACACCGTCCAGCAGCCCTGCCGACAGCCCATGGCCGCTGATGCCGCAGAAACCGAACTGTTCGTAGGCCTGGCCCAGCTCGCGCACGAAGTTGTCGCGGTCGGTGTCAAAGCGGCGGATGTCCAGGGTGGGGACGTAGGCGGTGCTCATTGGAACGGTCCTCAGACAGCGGATTCGACGGCGGCCGCCAGCTCGGCGACCGCGGATTGGACGACGGCCGCGTCTTCGGCCTCGATGGTGACGCGGATGACCGGCTCGGTGCCGGACGGGCGCAGCACGACGCGGCCCAGCCCATCCAGGCGCGCCTCGACATGGCGACGGACGGCCTGTACGAGTTCCGATTCGACGATGGCGCGCGCGTTGCCGCTGACCGGCACGTTGACGGTGGTCTGTGGATAGCGACGCCAGCCGGCGCACGCCTGCGCCAGCGTCTGCCCACTGTCGGCCAGTGCTTCCAGCACCGCAAGCGCCGACACCAGCGCGTCGCCGGTGCTGGCACGGTCCAGGCACAGGATGTGGCCCGACGCTTCACCGCCCAGCCGTCCGCCGCGCTCCACCAGCATGCGATGGACGTAGCGATCGCCGACCTGGGCGCGCAGGAACCCGATGCCCGCGCCGGCGAACGCCTGCTCCAGGCCGTAGTTGCTCATCAGCGTGCCGACGACCGGGCCGGTCAGGGTGCCGGCCTGGCGCCACTGCTTCGCCAGGATGTAGAGGATGTCGTCGCCATCGACGAGATGGCCATCGGCATCGACCATCTGCACACGGTCACCGTCGCCGTCGAAGGCGATGCCGAGGTCGGCGCCTTCGGCAAGGACCTTTTCGATCAACGCCTGCGGTCGCGTCGAGCCGACTTCGCGGTTGATGTTCAGGCCATCCGGCGCGTCGCCGAGGGTGACCAGCGTGGCGCCCAGCTCGCGCAGCACGCGCGGACCGGCGACGTAGTTCGCGCCATGCGCGCAGTCCAGCACGATGCGCAGCCCGCGCAGGCTCAGGTCGTCACGGACCGAACGCTTGACGAATTCGCAGTAGCGGCCGACCGCATCATCGACGCGGCGCGCACGACCCAGCCGTTCCGAATCCACCGTCGTGAACGGCTGGTCCAGTTCCGCCTCGATGGCCGTCTCGACCTCGTCCGGCAGCTTCTCGCCGGCAGCGGAAAAGAACTTCACGCCGTTGTCGTAGAACGGGTTGTGCGAGGCCGAAATCACGATGCCGGCATCGGCGCGCAGCGACTGCGTGAGGTAGGCCACCGCCGGCGTCGGCACCGGACCGAGCAGGCGCACGTCGGCCCCGGCTGCCACCAGGCCGGCTTCCAGCGCCGATTCGAACATGTAGCCGGAAATGCGCGTGTCCTTGCCGATCACGAAGACCGGCGAGCCGCCCCCGCGCGCGAGCACGCGACCGGCGGCCCAACCCAGCTTGAGCATGAACTCGGCGGTGACCGGCCACTTGCCGACGCGGCCGCGTATGCCGTCGGTGCCGAAATAACGTCGTGTCATGGCGGCAATGGTAGTGCCAGCGCCCGTCGGGCAGGGAGTACCGTGGTTGACCCATGTCAAGCCGGCGCTCACCTGTCAGGCACGCCGGATGGACGGATCGCGGCGCCGGCGCCCTGCCCTAGCTGCGATCGCTGGTCGACGACGACGTTCACGGGCCATCGTGCAAGGGTTCGTCGCCGGGGCGTTATCGGCTACAATCGCGCCCCTGTTCCCGGCGGCGGCCCGCACGCGGCCAGCGCGATTCTCTTCCGCCACGCCCGGAACGTCACCCGATGGGCCGTTAGCTCAGCCGGTAGAGCAGTGGACTTTTAATCCATTGGTCGTTGGTTCGAATCCAACACGGCCCACCATATGACGTTCCAGCCGATTCCATCGAGGTCCGTGAAGCGCGCTGGAAAGCGGGCTTTTTCGTGGCCGTCCGTGCCGATGCGTTCCAATGCGGCCCGTTCGATTCCAGGCGCGACGAGGTCGGCCAGTCAAAGGCACAGCGTGTCGATGCGGGGCACGTAACGGTTGGGCCGGCCAACCTCTGTCTGTCACGCCGCTCACGCCCTGGACGTCGCGACGAGCCGATCAGGCTCCTGACCTCACGCGGCATGTTTCATTGGCGGCAGGCCCGCCATCCCTGATGGTCCGGAATCATGCAGCCCGGCACCTTGGCACGATCCAGGTTCACCGAACGCCAAACCGCTGCTGGGACATACGGTGTGGCCGCAACTCATCCGCGGATCGGCGGCCCATGACTGCGGCCGTCTTCCTCGCATCGCACCGGACCCGGATACCGCCGGGTCATGATCACGACCCGATCATGATTCACTCATTATTGGATTACGCCGCATTTCATCACAGCGCTGAAATGGCGCGAATCGCGCCATCCACTCCGGCATGGCGGACGCCGTCGTTCGCCCATGCAACACGCTGATCCAGTGGGAATTGCGCCTGCTGCGCTCCCTTCGTTCTCCGGCATCCGTGTCTCGTCCTGCAGACCCGGAAACAGCAATCCGATACGCCGCCGCCTGTATTGCTGTTCAACACGGCACCCCTAGAATCCAGCCGTCGTCAAGAGCGATACAGGGGAAGCAGCTCGATGAACACCTCACATCTGGTGATGGCCATGTCCATGCTCGCCGCCAATGCATCGGCCGCAGGCGCGACACGCAACGGCGACCTGGACCCCAATTTCGCCGATGGCGGCATCCGGATGCTGGACACAACCATCATCTCGGCCTTCCAGCCCGCCTTCGAACGGCTGCCGGATGGCACCCTGGTTGTCGGTGCACGCATGATGGTCCCGGAAGGTGGCAGCCGGTACACCGTGGCCAGGCTCGACAGCAATGGCCATCTGCAGACAGGCTTTGGCCACGGTGGACTTGCCAGGTTCGACCTCGGCCCGGCCGTGAGCGAGGACGAACTGGCCACCATGAAAGTGGCGCCTGACGGCCGCATCGTGGCCTACGGAATGGCTTACACCGGCCGGTTCGAACTGGCCATCGCCCGCCTGGAGGCCGACGGCACGCCCGACGTCGCCTTTGGCACCGATGGACTCAGCCTGCTCTATTCCGGCGCCTATCCCGAACCGGGCAGTGTGGCCGTGCTCGACAACCGCAAGATCCTGGTCACCTGGAGCCAGCTTGGTCCGGATGGCGACACGTTGATGGCCGCCCGCCTGCATTCCGATGGCGAGCTGGACATGTCCTTCGGACAGGCCGGCGTGGCGACTGTCGAATTCGGTGACGCCGCATTCCATTACTTCGAAAGAGCCAAAGGCATCGCGATAGACAGCCACGGCCGGATTCTCGTCGGTGCCGAGATCCAGCAGGCGGGGGGCGTCAATTTCGGCGTCGCGCGCCTGCTTGCCGATGGCCAGCAGGATCACACATTCGCCAACAAAGGCTACCAGCTCATCGACTTCGACCTCGGGCCTACTTCCGTTGCGAGGATGTACGGCGTGACGCCGGGAGTCGAAGACTCCATCACCCTGATGGGTGGGGTTTCAGGCTCGCCGGCAGGACGCATTGCCTTGGTCCATCTGCAGGCGGATGGCTGGCCCTTGCCGGGCTTCGGCGATGGCTTGGGTCGGCTGGAGATTCCTGTCTTCGCGCCGGATGCCTACATGTCCACGGTGGCCGCCATGGGCGGTCAGTGGCACAACGGCCACCTCCTGCTGGCGGGATTCGGCTATGTCCACAAGAATGGAGAAAGACTGCCCTCTACCCTGCTCGCACAGCTGGATGCACGCGGCAACCTCGACCGGGCGTTCGGCGTGGACGGCCAACGGGTGCTGGCTGTGGAAACGGAACGCGGGCCGATCCATCCGACCGGGGTCCTCGTCGCCGGCGGCCGCGCCCTGCTTCCTTCGGCAACCAGCATGTATGACCCTTCAGGAGCGGTGGGCGTCCAGGCCATCATCCTGGACGTGCTCTTCGCCGATGGCCACGAGACCGACTGAGGTACCGGACCGTCGCTGCCGCCGCAAGCCCATCGTGGAGCGACGGCTCCCGGCTGTTGGGTTTCCCGATGATCGGCCGTCGGTTGCCGCCAGCGGCAGGTTGGACTTGAAGAAGCGCCCTACTCCAGGCAGGACCACGGTTTTCCGTGCATAGCAGAATCAGTGTGGCCGATCAGGGAGCCTGTCGTCGCCACGACGTCGTTGAGGCGTCGTGGACGTTGTCCCGAAGCCGGTCCGATGGCAACGGCTTGTCCCACGCCATTCTGCTGCAGCAGTTGACTGCGGGAAATCACGGCTGACGAGGACGCCGGCGACGCGGATGCTCAAGAACGAGGCCATGACGGGGGCGCGGCGGACATGCGCCGGGCACGCCGACCTGTTGCGAGCGGCCGTGTTGCATTGTTGACAACGCCACGGACAAACGGCGAGCCGGCAGTCGTGCGCTTGAGCCCCTGCGCCTTCCGCCACCTGGGCGCGCCCGGTCCGCGGTCGAATTCCGCCAGAGAATCCCGGCACGGGCGCCGCGGCACCCCGCCATGGATTTCAGTCCCGCCTTGAAATCGCTACCTGGTGTATCGCAACCCGAAGGTCGCCACGGGATCGCCACCTCCTGCAGTTGGGGTAATGTTGCCAACCGGGCGCGAGCCCATCTGCCAGGGAGCCATCGTGATGGGGTTTGTCTCGCTGCTGGGCGTTGTCGCGCTGATCGCGGGAGTGGTGGTGGTACAGATGCTGCGCTCGGCACTGGCGTCGCCCTTCCCGGCGCGGGCGAGGTTGGCAGGAGTGATGCGGATGCAGCCACCCGCGTCGTTCGTGTCGCTGTTCGGGGATAGCGAGGCTTTGCTGGCGCCCCTGGGCTTCTCGCCGCTGGGCTGGGTGGTGGTGCAGCGGGAACCGGAAGGAACACCCGGTCCGCGCATGATGCGGCTGTATCTGAGCGAGGACCGCACCGTACTGGCGGAGGTGATCGCGTCCTTCTCCGCGCACGAACCCCACCACTGTCGCATCCACTTCGCCAGCCAGACCGGTGGAGGCCGGCTTCTGTTCACCGCACCGTGGATGCTGCAACCCCTTTCCGCCGGCCCGGACATCTGCATCACGCAGCTGGTGAACGAACCGTCGCTGGACGCGCGGCTGCGGGCGCATCACGAACTGCTGCGTTCCCAGGCCGGAACGATGCCGCCATGGACCGACCTGGCGGCCACGGTCGCCCGCCTGCAGGATTACGAGGAAGCGGTGCTGGCCAGCGGGTTGAAACGCGGGGAACTCAAGCCGCACGCGGACGGGGGTTTGAGATTGAGCCTGCGACGGGCACTGTCGCTGCTCGGCTCGGTGACCGCTTCGGCCGGCCAGGCAAAGGCGCCCGACAACGACGGAACCGTCCCGATCGCGCGGTCGGTGAGCTACTGGCGTCACCAGCGCGAGCTTGAACGCCACTCGCCACGGTCGATCGTGCAGTGGGGCTTTTTCCTGCTCAGTGCGCTGGGGTTCGCAGCACTGGGCGCCTGGTTCTGGTCCCCCGGCTTCGCGCTACTGCTGCTGGCGGTGATCGCGTTCCATGAAGCCGGGCACTGGATGGCGATGCGCGCCTTCGGCTATCGCAATGTGCAGATGCTGATGCTGCCGATGGTCGGCGGCGTGACGATCGGACACGAACAGTCACCCTCGGCGCCTGCGCGCGCCTGGGTCAGCCTGCTCGGACCACTGCCGGGCGTGGTGCTGGGATGCCTGCTGTTGCTCACCGGATCGACGATGGCCGACGGCTGGGTGTTGCTGTCGGGCCTGGTGCTGCTGGCGATCAACCTGTTCAACCTGTTGCCGATCCTGCCGCTGGACGGCGGCCATCTGCTGCACCTGCTGCTGCCGGAACGCGCGATCAGCGTGCGCAAGGTCTTCGACATACTCGCCATTGCCGCGCTGGCGGCCCTGGCCTGGCAGCTGGATGCCTGGTGGCTGTTGTTGCTGGCACTGGTGCCCTACGGCAACCTGCGCAACGCGACGCGCGACCATCGCCTTCTGAGTGCACTGCGCCAGGCGCGCACCGATACGCCGCCGCGCAGCGAAGCCGCGGAAATGGAGCAGGCATTGACCGTTGTGCGCGACGATGCCGCCGCGCCGCCCGCGTTGACTGCACAGTTTTCGCTGGCCGAGCAGGCGTTGACGCAGGCCCGCGCAGTGCCGATGTCGCGGCGCAATGTGGTGCTGATCACCACGCTGTGGATCGGCAGCTTCGTGGCGGCCGCAGCCATTCCGATGGTGCGCGACGTCGTGACGGCCTTCGTGGCACCGTCGCACTCCACACCGGCGCTCCAGTACGGGTACGCCAAGGCGACCGCCGAAGCCAGACAGCTGTCGAACGACGCGTTGCTGTCCAGCCTCATCGCGAAGCTCGGAGAGGGAGAAACCCGGGAATCGGGAACGTCAGCCGCCGTCATGGCTGATCTGGCGGGGCTGGAGCGCGAAGTCGGCCACGGCCTGCATCCGCTCTGGCACCAACTGTTGCTCTCCGGGGATGCCGCAATGCTGCGCGAGCACCTGGGGATTCTTCCCGCCGGAGACTTGCACGCATTGGCAGGACGTCCAGACTGCCTTGCCCAGCTCACGTCGCACGCGCCCTCCTCGGCATTCGCGAAGGGCAAGCCGGTGCGATTCCAGACCTTCGACGCCCACACCGGCGCTGCAGGCGAGCGGCTCCTGGACCGCGGGCAGCTGGCAAGCTGGCTGGTACCCGGCGAATGCCAAGACGAAGGCAGGCTTCGTCTCGTCGAGGTGTCCGATCCCGACTGGCCGATATGGACGCTTTCGCTGGATCCGCCGATCGCAATCCTGCAGGGCGATCTTCGCGCACACATGGAAGCGTTGCACGCCGTTCTTGGCCTGGAATCCAGCTATCCCGTCGAGTAGTTCGCAGTGGACACCGGGCAACGCGGATCAAGGGCGGCCGTCTTGAGAATTCACAGGGCCCACGCGTAGGGGGCGGCGGCGACAACCTGCTGACGCCCTGCAGTCGCGGCGGCGCGCAATGAGCTTTGGAAGGCGCCTGCCCTATTCCGCCCACTCGATGTCGGGCAGCCTGTCGATGCCTTCGCGACGCTTGGCCTCGGCGACCATGGCGCGCACGTCCGCCAGCAATTGCCGCGCGTCATAGACGATGCCGTCCTTGACCGTGTAGCGCACGCCGCCGACGCGAACCGCGCGGTTGTCTTCGCTGACGCGCACGGCGCCGGTGCCGAGCAGCACCTTCAGGTCCTCGAGCGGATTCTCGGCAACGACGACCAGGTCCGCGAGCTTGCCGGCCTCGATGGAGCCGACCTGGTCGGCGACGCCCAGCGCTTCGGCGCCGGACAGCGTCGCCGCGCGGATCACTTCCAGCGGATGGAAACCGGCTTCGCGAAGCAGCTCCAGTTCCTCGATGTAGCCGAAGCCGTAGGTCTTGTAGATGTAGCCGGAATCCGAGCCGGTGGTGACGCGGCCGCCGTGGTTCTTGTAGTCCTCGACGAACGCCATCCACAGACGGTAATTGTCACGCCACGCACTTTCCTGTTCGCTGCCCCAGCGGAACCAGAACGAGCCATGCGCCTTGCGGTTGGGCTGGTAGAAGCGCCACAGCGACGGCAGCGTGTAGTCCTGGTGCCATTCCGAGGTGCGCGCGCGCATGTAGTCGCGCGTGGCCTGGTAGATGGTGAAGGTCGGATCGAGCGTGAAGTCCAGTGCGATCAGCTCGTCGCGCACGGCGTTCCACTTCCCGCTGCCCGGTCGCGCGGCCTGCCGCCACAAGCGACCGGCATTCTCGAAGCGGTGCTGCTCGTCGCCGTAGTTGTAGTCGGCCGGATAGTCCTGCACGGTGCGGTCCTCGAACAGCGCTTCCGGCAGGCCGTACCAGTGCTCCATCGAGGTCAGGCCCCAGCGCGCGCTGGTCAGCACGTTGACGCGACGCACGTCCATCTGCGCGTGGTGGGTCAGCGTGCGCAGGCCACGCTCGCGTGCTTCCTCGATCGCCGCCTGCATGATGTCCGGGCGATAGCCGAAGAACTTCACGCCTTCGCCGCCACGGCGCGCGACCTCGCGCACCCACTCGCGCGCCTGTTCCGGCGTCGTGAACGGCCCGTTGCGTCCCATGCCGAAAAACGCATACGGATGGATGCGCGGCGCCGCGATGCGGTTGGCGTCGCTGCGCTTCTTCTCCGACACGCACCAGTCCAGGCCGTTGCCACAGCCCGGTTCGCGAACAGTGGTGACGCCGTGGCCCAGCCACAGCTTGTACACATACTCGGCCGGCGTGCCCTGCTGGGCGCCGCCGATGTGGCCATGCATGTCGACGAAACCCGGTAGCACGTAGTGGCCTTCCAGGTCGATCTCGCGACCGCCGGGTTCCAGCTTGGGCCGGCTTTCCGGGTCGATGGGCACGCCGGGATAACCGACGCCGGCGATGCGCTCGATGCGATTGCCGCGGATCACGATGTCCAGCGGTCCATTTGCCGGCGCGCCGGTGCCGTTGATGACGGTGACACCGCGCAGGATCAGTTGCGGATACGGGCCGTCGCCTTCGCCTTCACGGCGCTCCGGCGCCGGTTCGATCGCGGCGAAGGCGGCCGGGGCCAGCAAGCCCAGGGCCAGGGCGGTCAGTCGTTTCATCACGGCATTCCCCTGCGTGGACGAGCCGCGAGTATCGCCGATGAGGGCGCGGCCGGACGGCGCGCTGCGGCAACCCGAGTGCCGCCGGCGACGGGCGAGCATGCGGACGGACCAGACGGCTCGGCCACCGGATGGACCGGTCTGACCGTGCCCCGCCGCCTTCCCGGCAGGCGCAGCCGTTCGACGTCCTCAGCCGGCGGGGTCGCGGGGCGCCTCGGGCGCTGGCAGCGAGCGGATGTTGATGTCCATCTGCGACGGCGACATCTGGATACCGCGCTCCCGCAGCAGCGATGTCAGGCGCAGCGCCAGTTCGCTGCGTGCAGGCACGCGGTCGCCCAGCGCCGCCAGGAACACCTTCAGCTCGAAGGTCATGACGTTGCCTTCGAAGCTCTTGAAGGCGCTGACCGGCGCCGGTTCGCGCAGCACGCGGGGATTCTCGCGCGCCGCCTGCAGCGCGACCTCGTGCACCACCGGGATGTCGCTGCCATAGGCGACGCCGTATTCGATGATCGCCGTCGTCGGGTTGTCGCTGAGCGACCAGTTGGTCAGCTCGCCGGTGATGAACGACTTGTTGGGGATGAAGATCTCGCGGCCTTCGCCGTCGCGCAGCGTGGTGGCACGCGTGCGGATGCGCGTGACCGTTCCGGTCTTGCCGCCGACGGTGATCGTGTCGCCGACGCGGAAGGGGCGCTCGAACAGCAGGATCAGGCCGGACACGAAGTTGGCGAAAATCTCCTGCAGGCCGAAACCCAGGCCGACGGTGAGCGCCGCGGCCATCCACTGCAGCTGGCTCCAGCGCAGGCCGAAAAGGCCGAGGCCGACCATCACGCCGACGATGACGATGGCGTAGCGGAACAGGCTGGTGATCGCATAGCGCGAGGCGGCGTCGATGCGACTGCGCGAGAGCAGGCCCAGTTCCATCAGGCCCGGCAGGTTGCGCGCGGCGATGGTGGTCAGTACCAGCACCAGCGCGCCACCCAGCAGCGCCAGCAGGCTGACCGGCATGTCCACAACACCGCCGTCGCTGCCGGTCTGGTGGAAGCTCCAGACGGTGATGTCATCGAGACGGGCAAACGCCGGCAGGACATCGCTCCAGACCCAGACCAGGCCGACCCCAAGCAGGCTCAGGCGCAGCGCACGCAGGATGCGTCGCGTGTGCGCGTTGACGGTTTCCAGGGTGATGTCGGCTTCGGCCTCGACCAGCAGCGCCTGCTCGTCGTCCTGGGCCTGGCGCTTCTGCTCGCGGCGATGCAGTGCCAACCGGCGCTCGCTGACCAGGAACCAGCGCCCGATGGTGGCGACGAGCGTGGCCACCAGCACGATCACGCTGATCGACGAGACCAGCGCACGCACCAGCACGGCGGCGGAATACACGTAGCCCAGCAGCGCCAGGCCGGCGACGACCAGGCAGAGCGCCGGAAGCAGCAGCCGCGCGCCGCGCCGCAGCGGCGATGTCGAGGCATCGATGCCGCGCGGCGACCAGACCTGCTCCGCATCGAGTGCGCGCCAGCTCCACCCCGCGCCGAGCAGCGCCAGCAGGATGATCGCCAGGCGCGCCTGGACATCGATCGCCAGCGCCTGGTTTCGCGTGAATGCCAGTGCGATCACGAAGATCGCCACCAGTGCCAAAGGCGCGCTCCAGCGCAATCCCCCGCTGATCGCCTGGCGACGCGCGCGCGTCCAGCGGAAGTGTGCCTGGGCGACGCCCTTGTCGATCACCAGCCAGCGCAGCCAGGCGAACAGCAGCGCCGGCACCGAGGTCATCACCATCGCGATGCCCAGCGAGTCGCTGAACTTGCCGGCGGCGCCGACGTTCTGCAGCAGCTGGCCGAACAGGAACAGCGCCGCCGCCAGCGGCAATGCCGCCAGCAGCGTTACCGCCAGTGCGACCAGCGTGTAGCGGAAGCGGTCGGAACGCAGCTGGCGCGTATGCGCACCCAGTACCTCCAGGCGTGCCGGCGCGCTGCGGCGAAGCAGCAGCAGGACCAGTACCGCCACGATGCTCAGTACGTAGTCCGTGGGACGCTGCGCGAACGAACGCCGCACCAGGTCGGCGGTGGTCGCCAACCGCGAGGGTTTCACCAGGTCATGGATGCCGTCCGGCACGCGCGCCAGCCAGGACGCCGACGCAGGCGCATGGCTGGGTGTCCACAACAGGTTGCGGTCGAGGACGTTCTGCAGCGACTGCGCATCGGCGCGCTGGGCGACCAGCGCCGTTTCCATCTGCTCCAGCGTGGTGATGCGACGACGCAGCAGTGAATCCAGCTGCGCAACCAGCCCGCCGCGCTGCGCCAGCAGCGTGCGCGCCGTGCCGCGGTCGCCCTCGGCGCCCCCCGACTCTTCGGCCTGGCTGCGGAACTCGGCGAGCATCGTGCCCAGGGTCGCATCGATGTAGGACAGCGAACGCTGCTGCTCGTTGACCTCGATCAGGCGCACGCGCAGGTCCGCCAGGGTCGAGCGCAACTCGCCCAGCTGCGCGCGCAGGCGCGGCTGCGCCGGCAGGCGGATGCGTTCCTGCCACAACCACTGGCCGACCTGGGCGCTGCCGCCACCCAGCTCAAGGCGCGTGCGCGTATCACGCAGGGCCGTGCGCAACTGCTCGGTCGCCTGTGCCGCGCTGTCGGCCTCGGCGCGCTCACGGTCGAGGATCTCGCTCGCCGCCAGCAGCTCCTCGCCCAGTTCGACATTGCCCTGTGCCAGATGCGCACCCAGTCCGTTCTCGTCACGCAACCGCGCGTACTGGTCGCGCAACGCTTCGAGACGCGCCGTCAATGCCGCGCGGGCACGCGCGGTGATGCGCTCCTGCAGCACCGGCAGACGCAGTTCGTGGCGCGCCAGGCGATGGCGCACCTCGCGCAGTCGCAGCTCCAGCAGCGCCTGCTCGGAGCGGCTGGCTTCCTGGGCCAGGCTGCTTTCTTCGAGCTGGGCCTGGAGCAGATCGACGTCCGCTTCGCGCTTGAGGCGGCGTACTTCGGCGACCACATCGCTTTCGCCGGTCACCGCGCCCTGCGGTGCGGACAGGCTGTCGATCTGCTGGCGCAGCGCCGCCTGGCTCTCGCCGGCCTGTACCGGCTGCGACAGCAAGCGCGCCAGTTCGGCGGCGATGCGCTCCTGCTCGCTGCGCAGGGCGGCTATGGTGCGTCGTTCCTGGTCGAGCAGCAGTTCCAGCGCCTCGGTATCGGCTTCCGTGGGCAGGCGCGCCAGCCAGGCACGCATGTCACCGTCGTTGTCGACTGCCAGGCTGCGCTGCAGCGTCCGCTCCTGCTCCGGCCTCGCCGCCAGCGAGGCCTTGCGTTCGGCAACGCGCTCGCGGACTTCCGCCGCGGAATTCAGCGCTTCTCGCGCCAGTTCCAGTTTCTGCCTGGCGGCGTCCTTCTGCGTCGCCTGCAGGTCGCCCGCGCGCTCAAGCGCCTGTTGCGCCTGATCGAGTTCGGCCGGCGTTGGCGCAGCCCGGGCGGGCGTGGCAACCAGCAGGAACGCGCACGCCAGGATCAGGCGAATCGACAGGGTCATGGGGGCATACCGTTGCTGGAATGGCACCAGTGTACGGACCCCGGTGCAGGCCAGCATTGACGGCACTTGAACCGCGGGCGCCGTCCCGTCGTTTTGACCCGTGCAGCCAGGCGTCCCATCATCAGCGCAAGCTGTTCTCCACCGCCGCCGCCTTCAGACGCCGCGGGCGGTGCCCGGATCCGGTTTCAACAAGGAGTACTTCCATGGAACGTCGACACTTCCTGCTGATGCTGGCGACGGCCCTCGGCGCCGCGGTGGCATCGCCCCTGTTGGCACAGGGCGCCGGCCGCGCCGGCACCGGCAGCCTGCCCCGTGGCCCCAGGCCGACGCGCCCGCTTGGCAAGTCCGGCGTGGACATCGCACCCGTCGTGCTCGGCGGCAACGTGTTCGGCTGGTCGCTGGACGAAGCGGCCAGCTTCGACGTGCTGGATGCCTTCGTCGACCACGGCTTCGACGCCATCGATACCGCCGACGTGTATTCGCGCTGGGTGCCGGGCAACCAGGGCGGTGAATCGGAAACCATCATCGGCCGATGGCTGAAGGCCCGGCCCGGCATGCGGGAGCGCGTGAAGATCTTCACCAAGGGCGGTGGCGACATGGGCCAGCCCGGGCACAGGGGTCTTTCGCCGCGCTGGATCGGGCAGGCCGTCGACGCCTCGCTGCGTCGACTCGGTGTCGACGCCATCGACGTGTACTTCTCGCACTTTCCCGATCCGGACACCCCAGTCGCCGAGACACTCGGCGCCTACGAGGCATTGATCAAGGCCGGAAAGATCCGCGCCATTGGTGCGTCCAACGTCGATCCGGCGCAACTCCGCGAAGCGCTGGATACCGCCCGGGACAACAACCTGCCCGGATACACCGTGTTGCAGCCGGGTTACAACCTGTACGACCGTGACGGCTACGACGGCCCGCTGCGCGACCTCTGCCTGCGCGAAGGGCTCGGCGTGGTGACCTATTCCAGCCTGGCCTCGGGCTTCCTGACCGGCAAGTACCGCAGCGAGGCCGACCTGGACCAGAGCGTGCGTGGCGGCGGCGTGGGCCGCAAATACCTCAACCCGCGCGGCATGGCCATTCTCAGTGCCATGGACCAGGTGGCGGAAAAGCATGGCGCGCAGCTGGCCGACATCGCCCTGGCCTGGCTGATTGCCCGCGAAGGCGTGACCGCGCCGATAGCCGGCGCCACCAAAGCCAGCCACGTGCAGAGCTTCGCCCGCGCCGTCGCCCTCCGCCTGGACGCCGACGACCTCGCCGCCCTCGACCAGGCCCGTGCCCCGGCCGCCTCCTGAACCCGGCCACCCACGAAAGCGCCGGCATGTACAGGGGCTTTCGCGTTGAAGCGATGATGTACGACCTTCTGCGCGCGTCGCGTAGCAGTCACCGGCACAAGGCTCGCAGCTTCGCGTGACTGCGGCCGAGGGCGGGCGCACACCGCAGCGCCCCGACGACGTTTGCACCCGGCACAGCGTGGACGCCGGGGTTTCCTCGGGCATTCCCCGCGAAGGCGTTAGTCCAGCCCGCGCGCGTCGCGCAACTTGAACCGGCGAAACACTCGCAGCCTCGTGCGCCGGCGGCTGATGCGACGCAGGCTAGTCCGCTGCACGCTCGGAGTCATTCCACCAAGCATCCCTACACATCGCACACCGACGCTTCCGGTTCGCCGTAACACGCAGATGGGCATCCAGTACACCCTGTGCCCCGAAGCAACTGGATACCCGCCTTCGCGTGGATGACGAGCCGAGGTCATTGCGTTCCGGACAGACTTTCGCGCCCCGCAACAACACGACGACATTTCGCGCCCTTGTGGGCGGGCAGGTAGCAGCGGCACCCGAATGCCGACGCCTCTTGGAAGCGCCCGATCGGCCCCTTCACGGCCCCAGGCACCATGCAGCAGGCTTCAACCCGTATCGGGGACGGACGACGCGGCAGCGGCCCGACGTCGCACAGGGACCGGACGGCTCCAGGCAAAACCCCCACTACGCCAGACGGCGCAGGATGAATTCCAGGTCGCGCGCTTCACCGACCGGAAACAGGTACTCGCCGACCTTCTCGAACCCGTAGCGCGAATAGAACCGCTGCGCACCGAAGTTCTGCGACCAGACGCCCACCCACAACGTGCGCGGCCCGTCGCGGAGCAACCATTCCATCGCCGCATCCATCATGCGTCCGCCCTCGCCGCTGCCCTGTGCTTCGCGCAGCAGGTACAGGCGCTTCAACTCGCCGTCACCGGCGCTGGCTTCGCGATGTGGCAGGCCGCAGGGTCCGGCAGCGGCATGGCCGATGGCGACGCCGTCGCGTTCAAGCAACCAGACGGCATAGTCCGGATGCGCCAGGATGAGGCGCTGGCGCTCGACCGCGTAGGACTCGGCGAGGAACGCCGACAGGTCTTCCGGCCGGTACAGGTGACCGAAGGTTTCGCTGAACGTGCGCGCGGCCAGCAAGGACAACGTCTGCGCGTCGTCGACGGTCCCTCGACGCAGCGTCGTCGCCATACCCGTATCAGTCCGCCTCGCCGGTCTTCTGCGCACGCACCTGCACGTGCACTTCGGCCAGCTGCGCGTCGGCAATCGGCGACGGCGCGCCGGTCATCAGGCACTGGGCGGTCGTGGTCTTGGGGAAGGCGATGACATCGCGGATCGAATCACTGCCCGCCATCAGCGCGGCGATCCGGTCGATGCCGAAGGCGATGCCGCCATGCGGCGGTGCGCCGTAGCGCAGCGCCTCGAGCAGGAAACCGAACTTCAGTTCCGCCTCTTCCCTGCCGATGCCGAGCAGGTCGAACACCGCGGACTGCATCGACGAACGATGGATACGGATGGAGCCGCCGCCGATCTCGTTGCCGTTGAGCACCATGTCGTAGCCGCGCGAAACCGCGCTGCCTGCATTGGCGCGCAGGTCGGCCTCGTCATCGACGGCCGGCGCCGTGAACGGATGGTGCAGGGCGACGTAGCGCTGCGCTTCCCCATCCCATTCAAACATCGGGAAGTCGGTGACCCACAGCGGCTTCCACCCGTCCTCGACCAGGCCGAAGTCCTGGCCGGCCTTCAGGCGCACGGCGCCCATGAATGCCGACACGGTGGCGTAGGCACCGGCACCGAAGAAGACGATGTCGCCGTTGCCGGCGCCCACATGCGCGAGCAGGGCCGAGAAGGCGGCCTCGTCGAAGAACTTCTGGATCGGCGAGCTGATTTCGCCGTTGTCGGCGATCTTGACGTAGGCCAGGCCCTTGGCGCCGAACTTGCCGGCGTGGGCACCGTATTCGTCGATCTGCTTGCGCGACAGCGAGGCACCGCCCGGAATGCGCAGCGCCGCGACGCGGCCACCGGCGTCGTTGGCCGGGCCGCTGAACACGGCAAAGCCGCAGCCCCTGACCAGCTCGGCGACATCGGCCAGCTCCAGCGCGATGCGCAGGTCGGGTTTGTCGGAACCGTAGCGACGCATCGCCTCGGCGTAAGTCATGCGCGGGAAGGGATCGGCCAGCTCGACACCGGCGACTTCACGGAACACGTCGCGGATCATCGCCTCGACGGTGTCCTGCACGTCGCGCTCGTCGACCCAGGCGAACTCCATGTCCAGCTGCGTGAACTCCAGCTGGCGATCGGCGCGCAGCGCTTCGTCGCGGAAGCAGCGCGCGATCTGGTAGTAGCGGTCGAAGCCCGCCATCATCAGTATCTGCTTGAACAGCTGTGGCGACTGCGGCAACGCATAGAACTCGCCCGGGTGCATGCGCGCCGGCACCAGGAAGTCGCGCGCGCCTTCCGGCGTCGCCTTGGTCAGGATCGGCGTTTCGATGTCCTGGAAGCCGCGCGCATCCAGCCAGTGGCGCAGCGCGCTGACCAGCTTCGTGCGCGTGCGCATCTTGCGCTGCATGTCCGCGCTGCGCAGGTCGAGATAGCGATAGCGCAGGCGGATGTCCTCGCCCGGATTCTCGTGGTGGTGGAACGGCAGCGGATCGGCCTTGTTCAGCACCTCGATCGCCTCGGCGACGACCTCGACCTGGCCGGTGCGGATCTTCGCGTTGACCGCATGGCGACGACGCACGGTGCCGGTGATGCGCAGGCAGTCCTCGTATCCCACCTTCTCCGCCGCGGCGATGACCTCGGCGTTGCCGGGCGCATCGCCGGGCTCGGCGACGATCTGGACGATGCCTTCGTGGTCACGCAGGTCGATGAAGCAGACGCCGCCCAGGTTGCGGGCGACATCGGCCCAGCCGCAGAGGGTGACGGTCTGGCCGATCAGGGCCTCGTCGACGAGGCCGCAAAAGTGGGTACGCATGGTGGAGAACTGTGCCGTATGGGACCGCGCATGATAGCGCGGTCCCCGGCCGGGCGGCTCTCAGCGCACCGGCATTTCCGCCCACGGCGGCGGCGGCGGCGTCTGCGGACGGGACAGGTCGAAGGCCATGCGGAAGGTCCGGCCGCGGCGCTTGAGCTCATAGACCAGCGTGTTCTCGTCGGCCAGCTCCAGCGCCCAGACGTTGTCTCGGGATGCACGCAGGCCGTGCTCGGCGAACAGCTTGAGGGTGGGTTCGTCCGCCGGGAACTCGACGCGCGTCGCCGTCGGTGCCGGGTCACGGGCCAGGCCACCATAGGCGTTGAGGTCTTCCGGGCTCCCGTCCGGATGGCTGTGCATGTGGCTCAGCCGCAGGCCGGCCGGTGTGGATCCCAGCAGCCAGACGCGCGAACGGTCCTCGCCCAGGCTGAGCGACAGGATGTTGCCGTCGCGCTCGCAGCGCAGGAACAGCACCGCGGGCTGGTTCCAGACCGGATCATCGCTGGCCGGCTGGCCCTCGACCACGCGCCCTGGAAAGGCGCGACCGCAATAAGGCGTCAGCTTGGCGAGGAAGTGGCGCGCCGGTACGCCTTCGCCCGTGGACGGGCTGGAAGTAGCGGGGGTCGCGCAGCCGGCAAGACCGGCGACTCCGGCGATCAACGCAGCGCGGATGAGGATCGAGGCACTCACGATGCGGCTCCCGGGGAAGTCGAAGGCGCGGGCGCGGCAGGTGCCGCCGCCGGCTTGGACTCGCTGGTGGAGGTCGCCGTGGCGGAGGACGTGGATCCGCTGGCGCCGCCCTCCTCCTTGCCGGCGAGGTTGCGACGGGTGTCCTTGTCGCTCTTGAAGTCGGTTTCGTACCAGCCGCTGCCGGCCAGGCGGAACGAAGGCGCCGAAATGCGGCGCTTCACCGTGGGCTTGCCGCAGCCGGGGCACTGTTCCGGATCGGGATCGGAAAGGCGCTGCAGGCGCTCGAAACCATGACCGCATTCGGTGCAGTCGAATTCGTAGATGGGCATGCCGGTTGACTCCAGAGGTTGCGTCCGGGCGCCCGAGATATGGGCGGGCCAACAGGACTCAAGCCCGGCAAGCATGGATCTTGGACCGGGGCGTCGTCAAACGCCCCGGTCGTTCTTGTTTCGTATCAGCGCCGGATTACCAGCGACGCTCTTCGACGAACTCGCCGGCACAGCCCTTGTCGACCCACACGGCACCGTTGCGGAAGCCCCAGGTGCGGCCTTCGACGCAGGATGCGCGCGAAGTCTGGCGGACCAGCTGTGCACCGCTCCAGCCACCGGTCGCACACTGGCGCGGACGGTTGTTGTCGCTGTTGCAGGTGATGCGGCGGACGCCACCGCCCGGGCTCCAGTGGCCCCAGGTCGGCGCGAACGTACCGGCGCAGCCCTGGTCAACCCAGAGCACGCCCTGGCCGTAGCCCCAGGTGCGACCCTCGACGCAGGGCGCATTGGAACTCTGGGTGATCAGCTGCGCGCCTCGCCAGTTGCCGACACGGCATTCCTGGTAGCGGTTGCGGTTGCTGTTGCACTGGACGTGCTCGTTGCGGTTGTCGCCCGGATGGCCGACGGAGCTGGCGAACAGGCCGGCGCAGCCCTTGTCCACCCACAGGGTTCCGCGGCGGAAGCCCCAGGTCTGGCCCTCGATGCACTGCGCGTTCGAGGTCTGCTGGATCAGGCGAGCGTCACGCCAGGTGGTGCGGCATTCCTTGTAACGGTTGCGGTCGCTGTTGCAGGCCATCTCCTCGCGGCCCGGCAGGTTCGAGCCGCCGCCGGTCCAACGCGCTTCGGCGAAGGTCGCGGCGCAGCCGTGATGCACCCAGATGAAACCCCGGCCCTGGCCCCAGGTCTGGTTCTCGACGCAATTGGCGTTGGAGATGCGGCGCACCAGCTGGGCACGACCCCACGGCACCGAGCACTCCTTGTACTGGAAATTCTTGCTTTCGCAGTTGATGGTCTGCTGCGCCGACGCTTCCGGGGCGCGCATCAGGCCGGCGACGGCGATCGCCGCCAGTACCGATGCCTTGGCTATTGCGTTCATCTCTCTCTCCTTGGGCAAAAACCTGTCGTACAGGCGATGGCAGTCTAGTCCGCCGAATCTGAACGCATACTCGTGTGAACGCACGGCTCATCGCAGGCGTTGCCGAACACATTTTCATCCGTACATTGCCGGGCATCGTTCTACGACGCCGGCACGCGCCCGGAGGCGTCGTCCGTTTCCGCAGCGGGATGCAACCGGGCAGGAATCCCCTGTCCTTCTACCGCTTGCCCGGCGTGCGTGGTGTTGGCTGAGGTCGCCGGTGCATGAGCGAACGACGCCTGTTGCATCGCAGCACCCCTGCGTTGCCCGACAGACGAAAAAGCCGGCGCAATGCGCCGGCTCTTCGGTCGTCCATGTGATCCGGCACGCCGCAGCGGCATCCCGCTGTCGTCGACTGCGCGCCTTACGGCGTCCAGCGCCGCAGCGGCGTCCCGCCGCTGCGTGCCGGCCGGAATCAGCGGGCCGGGTTCGGGAACACCGTCGGCGCCGGCGGCGCGACCACCGGCTTGCGCGGATTGCGCTCCAGCTCGGCCAGCAGCTCCTGGACCGCGCGCTCGACGCTGGGATCACGCCCGGCGGCGATCAGCTCCGGACGGTCGATGACTTCGATGTCCGGGGTCACGCCTTCGTTCTCCACCGCCCACTGGTTGTCGGTGTCCATGAAGCTGAAGGTCGCGGCCAGCAGCACGCCGTTGTCCACCATCGCCGGGTTGCCGGAAATACCGATCAGCCCACCCCATGTACGGGTACCGATGAGCTTGCCCAGCCCGAGCTTGCGGAAATAGTACGGCAGGGCGTCGCCACCGGAACTGGAGATGCCGTTGATCAGCATCGCCTTCGGGCCGTTGTGGTGGATCAGTGGCGTCGCATTCGGTTCGAGGCCGCGCTGCTTCCAGTAGTTCAGCGGCTGGCGCGCCAGCAGCTCGACCAGTCGGTCGGGGATGAAGCCGCCACCGTTGTAGCGGTCGTCGATGATCAGCGCTTCCTTGTGCGCGTAGGCGTGCATGCCCTTGAACATCTCCCGGCTGCCTTCCACCGCCGTGTTCGGCACGTGGATGTAGCCGATGCGGCCTCCGCTGAGGCGATCGACCAGTTCGCGGCGGGAATTCACCCAGTCCAGGTAGCGCAGCTCGGTTTCGCCGGCGATGGTGCGCACCATGATGTCGCGCGCGCCGGCTTCCTGCGGGCGGCTGTTGACGCGCAGCGTGACGACGCGGTTGGCCTTGTTCTCGAGCAGGCGATAGACGTTGTCGACGCCGCGGGTCGAGACGTTGTCGATGGCGATGATGTATTCACCCTCGGCGACATTCACGCCCGGCTCGGTCAGCGGTGAACGCGTGCGCTCTTCCCAGTTCTCGCCCGGGAAGATGCGCGCGATGCGCACGTAGCCGCTGTCGTCCGACGCCAGCTCGGCGCCGAGCAGGCCGCCCTGCTTCCGGTCCAGCGACGGATGGTCGCCGCCCTGCACGTAGACATGGCCGGCATTCGCTTCACCGACGATTTCCTGGAACAGGTAGTCGAGGTCGGCACGCGTGGTGACATGCGGCAGCAGCGCGGCGTAACGGTCGTGGATGGCCTTCCAGTCCTGGCCGTGCATGCCCGGGTCGTAGAACCAGTCGCGCAGGATGCGCCAGCCGTCGGTGAACATCTGCCGCCATTCGCGACGCGGTTCGATGCGCAGCTCGACGCGATCCATTGCCAGCTTGTTCTCGTCGAACTTCGCGTCCGGCTTGGCATCGACGATGGCGAAGTCGCCGCCCCGGCGCAGCAGCAGCTTCTTGCCGTCGTTCGACAGTACGTAACCGCCGCCGATGCGCGACACCGCGGCCGGCTTGCTGTCGCGCTGCAGGCCGATGAAGCGCAGTTCGGCGCCACCCTGACCCGGGCCACCGCCTTCCAGGGCAACGTAGAACACGCCCTCGCCATTGGCACTCAGGCCCTGGTAGTTGCCGGAGGGTGCGGCCAGGGCGACGACGCGCTGGCTGAAACCTTCGACATCGATGCGAACCGGTGCCGGCTCCGCCGCGGCATTGCCACCCTTGCCCTTGCCATTGCCGTTGCCCTGTCCGTTGCCGGCCGGCGCGGCCGCGCCGACCTCGTCACTGACCGGGCGGAACAGCGCCGGGCTGTCGGCGGACAGCGTCACCGCGTAGATGCGCGTGGCATCGCGGTAGAGCCAGTTGAACTCGTAGGCGCTGAAGGCTAGGTTGAAGTCGCGGTTGGACAGGAAATACAGGTAGCGGCCCTGCGGGTCGAACACCGGGCTGAAGTTGTCGGTCTCGTCGCCGACCAGCATCTGCGTACGGCCGGACTGCAGCGAATACAGCCACAGCGCGCTGTTCGACGAGGCGCCGTTCTTCGCGTACACCAGCCAGCGACTGTCCGGCGACCAGCTGTAGTCGGTCAGGTCGTTGCGCGTGCCGGTATCGACCTCGCTGATGCGGCCGGTCGCCACTTCGACGATGCGCAGGCGCTGCTTCTTGTCGCTGAAGGCCAGGCGGCTGGAATCCGGCGACCAGCGCGGCGGGAACATCCAGATGTCGCCGTCGCGGGTGACGCGGCGCGGTTCGCCACGGCCGTCCTGGTCGCGCACGTAGATCTCGTATTCGCCACTGGCGTCGGAGAGGTAGGCGATGGTCTTGCCGTCCGGCGACCAGGTGACGCTGTGCTCTCGCGCGTCCGGCGTGCCGCTGATGTTGCGGGCTTCGCCATTCTTCGCCGGCACCGTGAAGATTTCCCCGCGGGCGCCAAAGACCGCACGCTCGCCGGCGGGCGAGAGGTCCATCGACTCCACGTACTGCGCGGCGCGCACGTAGCGCGGCTGCGTGTGCGGGGCATCGCCGGCGACTCGGATAGGCACTTCCGTTGCCTGGGCGGTGGCAGGATCGAAGCGCCAGATCGAACCGCCCTTCTCGAACACGATGGCATCGCTGCCGGCGCTCGGCCAGAGCACGTCGAAGTCGTCGAAATGCGTCAGCTTGGTCGGCTCGCCACCGGTCGGCGCGATGGCGTACAGGTTGAGGCGCTGGTCGTTGCGGTCGGACACGAAGTACACCGTGTCGCCGACCCACATCGGCTGGTGGTTGGTGGCGCGGTCACTGGTCAGCTGCAGCGAGCTGTTCGCCGCCAGGTCGTAAATCCAAACGTCCTGGGCGCGACCGCCGCGGTAGCGCTTCCAGCTGCGGAAATCGCGGTCGATCGGCGTGTAGACGAACTTCGTGCCGTCCGGGCTGAGCATGCCGCCGCCGGTCTCGGGGATCGGCAGCGGCTGTTCCAGGCCGCCGTCGGCGGGCACCAGGTATGGCCGGCCGCTGCGCTCGTCCCAACCGACGCGGTTCATGCGCACGACGATGTGCTTGCCGTCCGGCGTCCAGTCCAGCACGCGGTAGTCGGTGCCGCCACGCGGCGGCATCGGGCCGATGTCGTTGTACCAGGTCAGCTGGCGCGGCTCACCGCCGGTGGACGGCATCACATAGACCTGGCGGGTGCCGTTGTATTCGGCCGAGAAGGCGATGCGGCTGCCGTCCGGCGACAGCTTCGGATACAGCTCCTGCCCGGGATGCGAGGTCAGCCGCAGCGCGGTGCCGCCACTGGCCTGGACGATATGGATGTCGCCGGCATGGACGAACACGATGCGATCGCCCTGGATGTCGGGGAAACGCAGCAGGCGGCTCGGACTGTCGGCGGCCGCGGGGCCGGCGCCGGCCATGGCCAGGGCGAGGGCCAGGAGGGGGAATCTCTTCATCATCGGATCCATGGGGAGAATCAGGATCGCCGGAGTATGCCGCACGCCACCCCGGATGGCCTGCGCCGGAAGTACTGGCGGCCCGAAAACTGCGGCCAACGGAGGCAAATCCGGTGCCGGACCCCGCCAGGCGACATTGAGGCCGGCGTCCGGCGACGCCATAGTGGCACCAGCCCTTCCCCACGAGCGACAGATGAGCCTGCTGTTTTCACCGCTGGATATCGGCCCGCTGGCCCTGCCCAACCGCATCGTCATCGCCCCCATGTGCCAGTACGCCGCCGACCACGGCGAAGCGACCGACTGGCACCGCATCCACCTGGGCCACCTGGCGCTGTCCGGCGCGGGACTGCTGATTGTCGAGGCGACCGCGGTCGAACCGCGCGGTCGCATCACCTGGGCCGACCTGGGCCTCTGGGACAACCGCACCGAGGGTGCACTGGCCGCCGTGCTCGAAGGCGTGCGCCGTTATTCACCGATGCCGCTGGGCATCCAGCTGGCGCATGCCGGGCGCAAGGCCTCCTGCAACCGGCCCTGGGAACAGCGCGGCGCCGCTATCGACCCGAATATGGAGCTCGGCTGGCAGACGGTGTCTGCGTCCTGCCTGCCGTTCAAGGAAGGTGATCCGGCACCCACCGCGCTTGCGCCCAGCGACATCGACGGCATCATCGAAGCCTTCGCCGCCAGCGCGCGGCGCGCCGTGGACATCGGCTTCGGGCTGATCGAAATCCACGCCGCGCACGGCTACCTGCTGCACCAGTTCCTGTCGCCGCTGTCCAACCGGCGCGACGACGACTTCGGCGGCGCTGCGGAAAACCGCATGCGCCTGGCGCTGCGGGTCTTCGACGCCGTGAAGTCGGCCGTGCCGGCCGGGGTCGCGGTCGGCCTGCGCATTTCCGCTACCGACTGGGTCGATGGCGGCTGGGACGTGGCGCAGAGCATCGCACTGGCACGCGAGCTGGATGCCCGCGGCTGCCACTTCCTGCACGTTTCCAGCGGTGGCCTCGACCCGCGCCAGCAGATTCCCGTCGCGCCGGGTTACCAGGTGCCAATGGCGGCGGCGATCAGGCGCGAAGTGGACATGCCGGTGATCGCCGTCGGTCTGATCACCGAACCACGGCAGGCCGAAGACATCCTCGCCAGTGGCCATGCCGACGCGGTCGCACTGGCGCGCGGCTTCCTCTGGAACCCGCGTTGGCCCTGGCACGCCGCCGCAGCGCTGGACGCACAGGCCTGGGCGCCACCGAACTACCTGCGCAGCGCACCGTCGGCATTCAGCGCGGCGATCTCCCCTTGACCGTTTTCGCCCAGGCCGGGCTCGACCGCAGGCTGAAGTGCTGGGGGCGTCCGCCTGGGCACCGGCGCACGTTCGAGAGCGAGCCGATCCGCAAGGTTCCGCGGATCGCCGTGTGGCTTTCGCCCCGCTTGGCTGCCGACCTCGTGCCCGAATGAACCGCAGCGGCGTCTGGCAAGAAGCTGACCGACGGGACATTGGCACCCGGGACCCAGCCGGTCCGGCGGGTGAACCTGACGGCCCATGGGGCCCACAAGGTGTGCAAGTCTGAGCTTCCGCGGCCGGCGGACATGACAGAAGCAGAACCTCCGTGCACCGGAGTCGACGCCACGGATTAATCGGGACGGCCCACCAGCGTCACACCCGGCTTCGATGACAGACCCACCGCGAAAGGCTACTCGCCGCTGTTGGCGATGCCGTATTTCTCGAGGCGGCGATAGAGCGCCGGACGGCTGACACCCAGCGCGTCGGCGGCGCGCTGGATGTTGCCACCACTGCGCTCCAGCGCCTGGCGGACGAGCAGTTCCTCGGCTGCATCGAGGGTCAAGCCTTCGAGACCGCCGCCACTGCCGTTGCCGGCTGCTGCGTTCGCCGCGGAGACACCGGCGGCCAGGCCGAGGTCGGTGGCGGCGATGGTGTCGCCCGCCGCCATCAGCGCGGCGCGCTCCATCAAGTGCGCCAGTTCGCGGACGTTGCCGGGCCAGTTGTACGCCGTGAGCGTGCGTTCGGCATCGGCCCCGAGACGCAGTCCCCGGCGGCCGTAGCGTGCGCCGCTGCGGGCAAGGAACGCGCGCGCCATCGGCACGATGTCGGCAACGCGCTCGCGCAGCGGCGGCACGGTCAACACCAAGGTGTTGAGCCGGTAAAGCAGGTCGCGGCGGAAGCGGCCGGCAGCGACCTCGGCATCGACATCGGCATTGGTCGCCGAGATCAGGCGCACGTCGACCTTGAGGGTACGCGAGGAACCCAGCCGCTCCAGTTCGCCGTCCTCCAGCACGCGCAGCAGTTTCGGCTGCTGCGACATCGGGATGTTGCCGATCTCGTCGAGGAACAGCGTGCCGCCGTCGGCCAGTTCGAAGCGGCCGATGCGGTCGCCCTTGGCATCGGTGTAGGCGCCGCGGACATGGCCGAACATTTCCGATTCGAACACGGTCTCGGCGATACCGCCCATGTTGACCTTGACCAGAGGACGGTCGGCGCGACCGGAATTGGCGTGCAGCAGGCGCGCGATGACGCCCTTGCCGGTGCCGTTCTCGCCCAGCACCAGCACGTTGGCATCGGTGGGTGCGACACGGCGCAGCTGTTCCAGCATGGCCTTCATGGACGGCGCTTCGGCGATGAATTCGCCGTCGTCGTCGCCCTTGAGGATCTCGTTCTCGCGCCGCAGGCGGGCGTTCTGGCGGCGGCTGTCGGCCAGCGCCAGCTGGTTGCGCAGCACGCTGAGCAGGCGGCGGTTGTCCCAGGGCTTCTCGATGAAGTCGCCGGCGCCGGCCTGCATGGCCTTCACGACCAGTTCGATGCTGCTCCATGCCGTCATCGCCACGATCGGCAGTTCGGCATCCAGGGCGCGCAGCTGGCCGATCAGCTCGATGCCCTCCTGGCCCGAGGTGGTGTCGCGCGTGTAGTTGAGGTCGACGAGCGCCAGCGCGGGCGAATGCTCGCGCGCGGCGGCCAGGGCTTCCGCGGGACTGCCGACGCAGAGGGTCGAGCGCCCTTCGGCCTTCAGCAGCAACCTCAAGGCGTCGAGGACGTCACGCTGGTCGTCGGCGATGAGGATCGGGGCAGGCGAGGTCATGGCTGGCATTGTAGCGGCGGGGTGCTGTGCTTCGGACTCACGCCGCTTCCGTCAGCCAGCCGTCCTGCAAATGCACGGTGCGGTTGCCGTAGGTCGCGTTCTGCGGCGAGTGCGTGACCTGGACGATGGTCGCGCCTTCGCGGTTCAGTTCGGCCAGCAGCTCCATGATCATCTGCCCCTGCGTCGAGTGCAGCGCGCCGGTCGGCTCGTCGGCGAGCAGCAGCTTCGGCCGGGTGATCACCGCGCGCGCCACCGCCACCAGCTGCTGCTGGCCGCCCGACAGCTGCCGCGGATACAGGTCCTTCTTGCCGACGATCTGGAAGCGGTCGAGGATGTCACCGACCAGCGCCTTTCGCTCCGGAGCCCGGATGTCGCGATAGGACAGCGGCAGGTCGAGGTTTTCCGCCACGGTCAGGTCGTCGAGCAGGTGGTAGTGCTGGAAGATGAAGCCGATGGCCTCGCGTTGCAGCGCCTGGCGCTGCTTGCCGTTGAGCCGATGCACCTCGTTGCCGGCCAGCCGGTATTCGCCTTCGAATTCGGCATCCATCAGGCCGAGGACGTTCAGCAGGCTGGTCTTTCCGGAACCGGACGGCCCCATGATCGAGACAAACTCGCCTTCGTCGATCGACAGGTTGATGTTGCGCAGGACCCAGCTGCGGCCCCCGGCCAGCGGATAGCTGCGTTCGACGTTCTTCAGTTCGATCAGTGCACTCATGGTCGGTTCCGGCAAGGCGCGACGCGTCGCTCAATGGTGGTTGGAAGATTGCAGGGCCAGCAGCGGCGAGGTACCTGCGGCACGGCGCGCCGGCCACCAGCAGGCCAGCAGGGCCGCTGCCGCGACGACGGCGGCGACCAGCAACCAGGACGGCAGGTCGTGCGGACCGATGCCGTACAGGCGGTCGGCGATCAGGCGTGCCAGCGGCACGCCGAGGAGCACGCCGGCCACGACACCGGCGGCGGCCAGCAGCGCACCCTGGCGGAGCACCATGCGCTGGACATCACCGCCCTGCGCACCCAGCGCCATGCGGATGCCCAGCTCGGCGGTACGACGACGCACGGCGAGGCTGAGCACGGCATGGAGGCCGAACACCACCAGCAGCAGCGTGATCGTCGCGAATGCCGAAACCGATTCCAGCGCCGCGCGGCGACCGGCCAGCGAATGCGCGACGGCCTCGGCCAGCGGCTGGTTGAAGGTCACCACGGCATCAGGAAAGGATCCGCGCACGCGATCGCGCACGACATCGGCAAGAACCGCCGGATTTCCATCGACGCGGGTGACCAGCAGTGAAGTCGGCAGGATGGTATCGGCCGGCAGGTAGTACGTCGGAAGATCGGGTTGCTCGTCGAGCCTTTCGTGCTTGACGGTGCGGACGACGCCGACGACGCGTGCGCTGCGGTAGCTGTCCGGACCCGAAGGAATCTCGAGGCGGGCGCCAAGCGGGTCGCGGCCGGCCAGCCAGCGCTGCACGAACAGCTCGTCGACAATCACCGTGCCGTCTTCGGCCCCCTGGCCCTCGCCTTCACCCGCGGCGAAGTCGCGACCGGCGAGCTGGGCGATGCCGAGCGTCCGGAAATACCCCGGCCCGACCTGGCGGCTGCGCGCCTGCATGTCGCCATCGACGCCCATGACGCGCACGGTCGAGACCGTTTCCGAGCGGCTGAACGGTGCCGACGATGCGAACGCGGCGTGGCGCACACCCGGCAACGACAACACGTCCTCGCGCAGGGCCAGCAACCTCGCCCTCGCGCGTGGCCCATCGCGCTCCGGATCGAACGCCTGGCCGCGACTGACGCCCAGCGGATCCAGCGCTGTCATCAGCACGCCGCGCTCGTCGAAGCCGCGCGGCTCGTTGATCAGGTTGAAGGCGCTGCGCAGCAGCAGCGCCGAGGCGCCGAGCAGCACCGTGGCCAGCGCCAGCTGCACGACCAGCATCGTCGCGCGTGCGCGACCCAGGCCAGCGGCCTGCTGGCGGACACCGGCACCCGCGGCAAGATTGGCGGGACTGCGCACGGACACCGCCGCCAGCAATGCGACGGCGAGCACCAGCGCCGCCGCGATGACTGCCGCCCCGATCGAGAAGGCATCGCCGCCGACACCGACCGGCAGGTTGGCCGGGATCAGCCCGCGCTGCTGCAGCAGCGCGACGCACAGCGGCACCAGCAGCATGCCCATTCCCGCGCCCACCACCACGGGTGGCAGCAGATCCGCCAGCACGCTGCGCAGGATGTCGCGATGCCCTGCGCCCAGCGCACGGCAGATCGCCAGATCGCGTTGCCGCGCCATCATGCGGTCCAGGACCAGGTTGGCCAGATTGGCGGCGACGACGACCAGCAGGATCAGCGAGGCGAGCTGCAACAGCGCCAATGCCATCGTGTGTTCGTCGGCGAAGCGCTCACGCCAGTAGCGGACGACCGGCAGTACACCGACGTGTTCGCGCAATGCCTTCAGGTTGTCGGCAGCGGCCAGCACGCCATCCAGATGCGCCGCCGACTGTTGCAGGGTCACGCCCGGCGCCAGTCGCGCCAGCACTTCGAACTGCCCGACATTGCCACCAGCGTCGTCGGCCTTCTCGCCAGCGCTGGGAATCCAGGGCATCCAGGCATCGGCATCGCGGTCGGGAAACACGAAGCCGGCCGGCATCACGCCGACGATGCGGTAACGCTGTCCTCCCAGGTCCACATTACTGCCGACGACGCCGGGATCGCCGTTGAAGCGGCTGCGCCAGGTCGCCTCCGACAGCAGCAGGACGCGGCCATCGCCAACGGCATCCTCTTCCTGCAGTGGGCGCCCCAGCATCGGCGCCACGCCGAGCACCTCGCTGAAACCGGTGGTGACCCGCTGCACCTGCCATTCGCGGCCGGCATCGTCGCTGCGCATGAAGGGGCCGGCGGTCTGCCCGACGACGCCTTCGTATACGTCCGTCGCCGCCGCCAGTTGCGAGTGCAGCGAGGGCAACAGGCCGACGCGGAATCCGAACTTGCGCAGGTCGACGCGCAGTTCCACCAGGCGATCGCCTTCCCGGTACGGCAGCGCCTTGTAATCGATGGCCCAGACCGCGGCGAATACCGTTGCGTTGACGGCGACGACGACCGCCGTCAGCACGATGACGGCCAGCGCGAAGCCGGGCGCGCGCCAGGCGCGGGTGAAGGCCTGCCGAAGGTTCATGTCGTCCTCATTCGCTGCGAAGGGCCGTGGCCGGCGGCGTCGCCGCCGCGCGCAAGGCGGGCACCAGGCAGGCGGCGAGCGCGACGATCACCAGGACCGCGCACACCACCGCCCAGACCAGCGGATCCATCGCGGCCATGCCGGCCAGCAGGCTGCCCAGCCCCTTCGACAGGGCGATGGCGACGACCAGCCCGACGGACAGTCCGGTCGCGACCTGGCGCAGGCCGTCACCGAGTACCAGCCGGAACAGGCGACCCCTCGATGATCCCAGCGCACTGCGGACACCGAATTCGCGGCGACGTTGGGCCGCCGCAACGGCGACGACGGCGTACAGGCCGACCACCGACAGCGCCAGCGACAGCGACGCGAAACTGCCGATGACCAGCATGGACATCCTCGTACCATCCGTGCTGGCACGCACCAGCGTCGACACCGGCGCGAGGTTCGCAACCGGCTGCCCCGGCGCCGCACTGGCGACGGCGGCGGCGATCGCAGGCAGTTGCGCCTGCACGTCACCGGACAGGCGCACTGCGAAGCGCAACGGCATGAACTCGCGCAGCAGCTGCACCAGGTCGTCCGGCAGCTGCGCATAGGGCAGATAGACCATCGCCGGCGGCGCATGTTCCGGGCCATGCTGGCGCGTGTCGCCGACGACACCGACGATGCGCAGCGTGCGCAACGCATCACCCACGGGCATGCGCACGCTGCGATCCAGAACCCCTTCCTGCCCAACCGCATCGGCGCCAAGATGCGCGCGCGCGAAGGCTTCGTTGACCAGCATCACCGGTTCGCCGCTTTCGTGGTCGCGGCTGTCGAACCCCCGGCCGGCCAGCAGCGGGATGGCGAAGGTGTCGAAGAAATGCGCGTCCACGGCGCGGAACTCGACCGAGACCATGTCCTGGCCGGGAACCTGCACCGGATAGTTGAGCGGCATGCCGATCGGCAGGTTGCTGCCCATGGTCGCCGACTGCACGCCGGGCATGCGCTGCAGCGCCTCGACGACCTCGCGCCCCATCAGTTTCACCGCGGCGGCATCCGGATACATCGCCCGCACCGGCGCGATTTCCAGCCCGGCGACACCTTCACCGCGGAAGCCGAGATCGACCCGGGTCGACGTCAGCAATGCACGCGTGAAGAGACCGGCGCCGACCAGCAACACGGTCGCCATCGCCACCTGTGCGATCACCAGGCCGCGACTCAGGCGACCGCTGCCGCGGGACAGGCCGCTGCGTCCGCCGGCGACCAGCTCGCGCGGTGCACTGCTGCTGCGACCGCGCCAGACGCCCAGCATCGCAGCCAGTACCGCGCCCACCATGCCGGCGAGCATGGCGAACGCAACCGGCGTTCCATCCAGCGCCAGGTCGACGCCGGCGAACCACGAGGCGGGAATCAGCGAACCGACCACGTGCAGGCCGAGCACAGCACCGGCGAGGCCGGCAACCGCTCCAAGCGTTCCCACGAGCATGCCCTCGGCCAGCATCGGCAGTGCCAGTCGTGCGTTGGTTGCGCCCAGCGCGCTTCGGACCACGGCGACGTGGCTGCGCGACAGCGCGCGCATCAGCATGAGGTTGGCCAGGTTCAGCGCCGCAAGCAGCAGCACGCACAGCGCGCTGGCCAGGAACAGCAGCAGCACCGGCCGCGATTGTGAAGACAGTGCACCGGACAGCGCACGCATGCCGAAGACACTCTGCCGGTAGGCGTCGGCATGTCCGCTGCCCGCGTACAGGGCCTTGATGCGCCCATCGAACTGTGCGGACAGCTCGGCGGCGACCGCACCGTCAGCAAGGCGGGCGATGGCGAGGAAGTTGCGGCCGTCATCACGCGATGCTGCCGGCAGCGCCAGCGGCGAAACGATATCCACGGGGGCCGTGTAGCGGAACGAGCTTGGCAGCACGCCGACGATCGGCGTCGCCATGCCTTCCACGCGCAGGTCGCGGCCGATGACATCGGGTGCGCCGTTGAAGCGCCGCTGCCACAAGCCATGGGAAATGATCACGGCCCGCGGTCCGGCAGGCGTATCCTCTTCGACGCTGAAGTTGCGCCCGAGCGCCATCGGCACCGCCAGGGTGTCGAGCAGACCGCGATCGACGGCGATGGCCTGCACCATCTCCGGATGGCTGGCTTCGGCGAGGTTGACCGGGAACGTGTTCATCGAACCGATGCCGACGCCGGCCACGCCCTGCAGTTCGCCGACAGCCTGGTATTCGCGCGGCGTGATCGTGGTCCAGCCGTCCTGTTGCACCAGGCCCATGGCATGGAGCTGCCCGGGTTGCGGATACGGCAGCGGCCGCAGTAGCACGCGGTCGACCAGTGCGAACACCGTCACGCAGGCGGCTATGCCCAATGCCAGGGTCGCGCTGGCGAGCAGCAGGAAGGCGGGACGGCGCAGCAGCGCTCGCCAGGCCTGTCGGAATTCGGTGATGACGCTGTCCACGGGATCGCTCCGGCATTTTCTGCCGGATGCCAAAGCAAACAGCGGGCCAACCCCATGGCGGCCCGGTTGCCGCGGTCCGTCGGCGATCACTGCGTCCGCTTCCGGACACGCCGGCGCCGGCCGACCGGGTTCGGACAGCCGCAGCGGTGGCGCGATCAGGTCAGCGCCGACCCGCCAGTTGCTCCATCTCGGCGCGCAGGGCGGCAATGCTGGCGGTGGACATGCCCGGTTGCACGGCGAGCGCCTCGATCGCGGCGGCGCGCGCCTCCGCCGGCCGCTGCAGTTTCGCCAGCGCGCGCGCCTTCAGCCCCAGGATGTCGAGCAAAGTCGAAGAGTCGCGGCCGATGTCGCGGCGGTAATCGGCGGCAAGCTGGTCCGCGGCGTCCAACGCTTCCTGGTGGCGGCCCAGCCCGAACAGCGCCTGGCCCCGCTGCAGCCGTGTCGTCACGACGACCAGCGTCATCGCACCGGCTTCCCGGAAACGTTCCAGCGCCGCGTCCGTCATCGCCAGCACGTCGTCGAATCGTCGCTGGCGCAGCCGCACGCGCGCCAGGAACTGCACCAGGCCGGCGACCTGCGGACTGTCGGCACCGGTCAGGCGTGTCTGCCACGCGATGGCCTCCTCCGCATCGGCGGCAATGCTGTCAAGCCGGTCGGGTTCCAGCGTCAGTCTTATCTGTGCGCGCGAGCCGAGCAGGCGCGGGCAGACATTGTGCTCGACGTGATGACGACGGCAGACCTCCACGCCGTCAGTGAACCAGCGCAGGGACTCGTCGTGCCTGCCCTGTCCGCCACGCAGGCGGCCCATCGCCGCCATGCCGTTGAGGGTGTCCGGATGGGCGTCTCCGAGCAGCGATCGACGCATCGCAAGCGCCTGCCCAAGCAGCGGCTCCGCTTCGTCGAAGCGCATCTGCGCCACCAGGAAACTGCCGTAGATGCCGATGGCCCAGGCGGTCTCCGGGTGCGGTCGCGCGTGCAGCCGGCCTGCCAGGTCGATGGCCTCCCGATAGGCCGTCTCGGCGCGCTGCAGGTCGCCCGTGGCCTCCGCGGCAATGTTGATCGAACGCAACAGGCCCTGGATGTGCCGGTCCGGAGGCAGGCCCGATGCCTGCCAGCGCGCCCAGGCGCGATCGGCCAGTTCCAGCCCTTCGCGGAACCGCTGCAGGAATACCAGTGCATCGGCTTCGGCGATATCCGTGCGCAGCAGTTCGCGTTCGACATCGACACCGACCTGCACGGCGTGCTCGCGGGCCTTCGCGAACACCGCGGCGCCCTCGTCGTCGTGGCGCGCCTGTACCAGCGCCATCGCCAGCAGGCGAAGGCCTTCGCTTGAAACCGGGTCGCGCAGTGCGAGCAGGCGCGACTGCATCGGTTCCAGATCGGCCAGCGCGCCCGCGACGTCGGCCTTGTCGAGACGCACCGCCGCACGTAGCAGGAAGGCCCGCCACCAGCGCGGATCGTCTTCGCCATGGAGGCGGGCGACCAGCGGCATCGCCTCGTCAAGCAGGGCCAGCGCGCGGCCATGGGCGGCCAGGTTGCGATGGACATGCGCAAGCGCCAGCAGCATCTCCGCACGCTCCGCTTCGCCCAGCGTGCGGTCTTCGAGGATGCGCTGGCCGGCGTCCTCGACGATGTCCTCGATGCCAGGCCTGAACTCGCGCGGCACGTCGGCCTGGGCCGATTCGAACACCGACACCAGGAAATCGCGCACCGCGCCGGCACGCGCCGCCTGCTGCTCTGCCAGGACCGCCTGCACGTGCGCGACACGCGCCTGCCAGAGCGCCACCGCCAGGCTGGCGAGGATGCCGACCACCAGCAGTGCCGTGACCAGCACCCCACCGCGGTGCCGCTTCACGAACCGCCGCGTGCGGTACCAGCGCGAAGGCGGATGCGCCAGCACGGGCCGGTTGTCCAGGTAGCGCTCGATATCTTCGGCCAGTGCACCGGCCGAGGCGTAGCGCTGTGCCGGTTCCTCGGCCATCGCCTTGAGGACGATGTTGTCGAGGTCGCCGCGCAGCAGCCGGCGCATGGTCGCCGGTGGCGCCGGCAGCACGTCGGCTGCGGCATCCGGGGCGATGCGGCCGGACGGCGTGCGGGAATCGCCCACCTGCAGTCGCATGCCGGTCAGCAACTCCCCGAGCAGGACGCCGAGCGCAAAGACATCCGTCGCCGTGGTGATCGGGCCGTCCTCGCGTTGCTCCGGCGCCGCATACGCGGGCGTGAACGCCGGCATCTGCGTGCGCGTACCGTCAACCTCCGATTCCAGCAGCTTTGCGATGCCGAAATCGAGCAGCTTGACCTGGCCTTCCGGCGTCACCAGCACGTTCGATGGCTTGAGGTCGCGATGGACGATCAGCGCGCGATGCGCCGCTTCGACGGCACGGCAGACCTGGATGTACAGCTGCAGCCGCGCCGGCAAGGGCAGTCGCCGCAGGCGCGCGTAGTCGGTGATCGCCATGCCGTCGACCAGCTCCAGCGCGATCCACGCCAGGCCGGTGTCGGTGACACCGGCCTCGATGAGGTGGGCGATGCCGGGATGGCGCAACTGCGCAAGCGCCTGCCGCTCGCGGCGGAACTGGCGGCGCGCATCGGCGCTGTGCAGGCCGCGGTGCAGCAGTTTCAGCGCGACATCCTGGCGGACACCGGCGTTGTCGCGCACGGCGTGGAACACCGTGGCGAAACCGCCCTGCCCCAGCGGCTCGACCAGCGTGAAAGGACCGACCTGGGTTCCGCGCTGCCACTGGGGAACCGGTGGCAGGCCGATGCCCGCGGCCAGCGTCTGCACCGATCCCGACAGCGGCGCGCCTTCCTGCGTGTCGCTTTCCAGCAGCTGTTCGAGCTGCGCGCGCAAGGTCGCGTCCACGCCCAGCCGGTCGAGGAACGCAGGCCGGTCCGCGGGTGGCAGGTCGACGACCTGGTCGAACAGGTCACGCAGGCGAAGTGTCTTCATCGCTGGCACCCCGATCGCACCGCCCCACCGTCATCCATCATGGTCGAAGATCCGTCAATCGTGTACAGGCCCGGAACCGTTACTGCGCCCTTTCGCGCCGGCAACGCACGACAGGCCACCCCTCACGGACAGGAAACGCCGTCAGCCTGGTGATTGCGACAGGCGGATGGGCGGCGCCTTCGCCAGCTGTTCCGGATAGTTTCCAGCAGGCCCGCCCCGCCGCCGGGCGCAGGCCCGCACCGGCCCGGGGGCTGTACAGGGTCCGCCGCGCGTCCCTGCGATCCGCCCGGGACCGATGTGCCGTCATGGGGATGCAGGCGACGAGGCGGACGATTCGCCAGGTGCGGCGGGGAGTCCTTCCGGACCAGGCGTCGGTCGAAACGGCCTCGCCCATCATTCGATCGCGCTGACAATGGCGGGCCGGGCACCGCTGCAGGGGCCAAACCGCAGCCGGTGCGCCGGTGACGTCCGGCTTCAGGTCGTCGGGTCGTCGCCGTTGTCGACATTCAGGCTGCGGCGCAGCCAGGCACGACCGAAGCGCAGGCAGCGGTCGACAGTGGGCACCGAAATGCCGAGCAGTTCGGCGATGCCTTCGCGTTCCAGTCCGGAGAAATAACTCAGCTCGACGATCTTCGCGGAACGCGCATCCTCGCGCTCGAGGTCGCGCAGGCTCTTGTCGAGCAGCAGGAAGTCGGTTTCGTGGACGCCGCTGCCGCCGATGAAGGACTCGTCGAGCGTCACCAGCGCCGCCTGCCCGCCGCCGCGTTTCACCGCCAGGCGGGCACGCGCGTGGTCGATCAGGATCGCGCGCATGTGCAGCGCGGCGGTGGCGTAGAAATGCACGCGGTCGCGCCACGGACTGTCGCGTCCATCCATCAGGCGCAGGTAGGCCTCGTTGACCAGGGCGGTCGGCTGCAGCGCGTGCTCGTTGCGTTCCCCCGCGAGGCGCCGCCGGGCGATGGCGCGCAGCTGCTCGTATACGACACGACCAAGTTCGTCATGCGCGGCCTCATCGCCCTGCTGCCAGGCGCGCAGCAGCACCGTGATGTCCTTGGTCTCGTTCTGCTGCATCTGCGCACGCAACCCGTGGCTCCGGCGCGATCTTAACCCGGATCATTTCCCGCGCCGACTGGGGTCACGGCCTGGACCGGCGATCGGCTGGCCGATCCATCAATGGCTTGCGAACAGCCCACCTGACAGTGCCCGGCGCTGGCCCGGGACATGACCGATCAGCCTGGCGCTGCCGCGCCGGCGGTTGACGGCCTCGGCCTGTCCGCATCCGGATGCCGGCCGGGCGCCCAGCCAACGCCGGCCGGGCGCCTCGGCCACCAGGTTCGCATCGACGATGCGTCGTGCCGCGACCACGTCCAGCGCTACGCCGGGCATCGCACAGGCGCCGCTCAGCGCAGCATGACGCAGCACCGTGAGGGCGACGGACGGATGTTCGACCGCCATGGTTTTCAGCATCGCGCCGGCCTGCTTTTCCAGCGCATGCATCTGTGCATCCTCGTCGCCTGCGCGGCGGGCGAGCTCGAGGCGGATCGCCCAGTAGCGGGGCGAAAAGCCGTCGCCGCGGTTGTCGCCCTCCACCCCGGCCAGCCATCCCTGCGCCCCGGCCGGGTCATTGCGGGCCAGTGCCATTTCCGCGTGCAGCATGCGCCAGTTGCCACGTTCGACATGGACATCGCCGTTGATGCGGTCAAGCGCTTCGCCGATCCAGTCGGCCAGCGCCCGCGCTTCGTCCACCCGGCCGCGCTTGACCAGAATGCGCGCGAGATTCGACCTGGAACGGGCGATCGAACGCTCGGTGAGCCCGAGTGCTTCGCGCATGCGCACCGACTGTTCGAAACTGGCCTGCGCGGCCCGGAAGTCCTCGCGCGCTTCGAACAGCCAGCCGCGGTTGTTGAGCAGGTGCGCCATTTCCATGCTGCCTTCCGGCGTCATTACCTGGCGATCGGACAAGCCGATGCGGAACTGCTCGTCGGATTCATCGAAGCGGCCGGCGTCCATCAGCGCCAGTCCAAGCTCGTTGCGCGCCGTCGCCGCGCCATCACTGGGTTCGCCGACGAACTGGATTTCCTGTGCCAGCGCCATCTGCAGCCGCTCGATGGCCAGCGACAGTCGTCCCAGGGCCATTTCCGATGTCGCCAGCGCCTGCAGCGTGCTGCCCAGGTCGGGGTGCACCGGACCAAGGTGGGCCTGCTTGCGCGCAAGCGCATCGGCGAGGATGTCTGCCGACTCCTCGTAGCGCCCCTGGTGCTGCCTGAGCCAGCCAAGGTTGTGCCGCACGCGCGCACGCATCAGTTCAAAGTCCTGGCCCAGGCGGGCGAAATGCGCGCGGCGGTGCGCAGGTTTTCCTCGGCCTCGTCGAACAGGCCGATGTTGACCTCGGCGACCGCCTGCGTCATCCAGGCTTCGCCCAGCGACGGGTCATCCGGCGGCAGCACCGCCACCATGATCTCCGTCGCCCGCTGGCAGTCGTCTCGGGCATCGACCAACCGTCCGGCGGTGATGCGGGCGCGGCAGCGCTGGCGCAGGCTCGATGCCAGTTCGATGCGGTCGGACACCGTCGGCGCAGGCAACTGCTCCAGTCGCCGCACCGCGCTTTCGAGCACCGCTTCCGATGCCGGAACCTGTCCGAGCGCGAGGTTGATCTCGCCAAGCGCGCGCTCCAGGCGGGACTTGATCGCCGGCCGCGAGAACGTCTGCTCGTCGAGCAGCGCGCTCGCCTTCGTCATCAGCGTCTGCACCGATATTTCCCGACCCAGCGAACGGTCCGGCGACGCCTGCTTCAGCAGCTCAACCATGAACGCCGCCGACTGGTTCTCCGCTTCGGCATCGAGCCGGGACTGCTCCTGCGCCAGCAGCGCGTTGTCGCGTTCGATGGCCAGGCGCGCGGAAAGGATCGACAGCACGACGACCACGGTGATCGTCGCACCGACCGCGACCGGGTGCCGGCCGACCAGCTTGCGCAGCCGGTAATGCCAGGCATCGGGAGCCGCCTTGACCGGCCTGCCCTCGAACCAGGCCTGGATGTCGGCATCAAGCGCTTCGACGCTGGCGTAACGGCGCTCGGGCTGCTCGCTGAGGCACTTGCGTACGATGTTGTCGAGGTCGCCGCGAAGCAGTTTCGCATCACGGCGCATCCACGAAGCGCTGCCGGCAGCGGTCCGGCTGACCGAGACGCTGGCGGTACGACCGTTCGCCTGCCGCAGGGGCTGCCCCGACAGGATTTCGTACAGCAACAGGCCGAGGCCGTAGACATCGCTCTGCGTCGTCGCCGCACGACCTTGCAGCTGTTCCGGGCTTGCATAGGCCGGCGTCAGCGGATGCACGGCGGTGCCGTCGCCGGCCTCGACGCCATCGGCCAGGACCTTGCCGATGCCGAAATCGAGCAGCACCGGATCGCCGTCGTCGCGGACCAGCACGTTCGCCGGCTTGATGTCGCGATGGATGATGAGCTGCCGATGCGCGTGCTGCACCGCCGAGCACAGGGCCTGGAACAACCGCAGCCGCGTCGCGACCGACGGCTGTCGTTGCGCCAGCCAGGTGTTGAGCACCACGCCTTCGACATGTTCCATCACCAGGTAGGGCTGGCCCTCGCTGGTGGTGCCGCCGTCGAAGAAGCGGGCGATGTTGGGGTGCCGCAAACTCGCCAGCAGGTCGCGCTCGCGCCGGAAGCGTTCAAGCACGTCGCTGGTCGGGAAGCCGCGGATGACCTTGATGGCG
The DNA here is from genome assembly GCF_004343305.1 of Pseudofulvimonas gallinarii. GTDB lineage: Bacteria > Pseudomonadota > Gammaproteobacteria > Xanthomonadales > UBA2363 > Pseudofulvimonas > Pseudofulvimonas gallinarii. Next base: position 152,952 of record NZ_SMAF01000005.1, read on the forward strand.
ACACGGTGGCGCAGGCCTTCGCCGGCACGCTCGGCAAGGAAGACCGCACCCAAGCCGCCCTTGCCGATTTCGCGGATGAGCTCGTAACCGCCGAGCCGTGCGCCGGGACGCGCCACGCGGGCGCTCTCGTCGAGGCTGGCGCTGATCGGGACCAGGCGGTCGGCCAGGGTTTCCACCCGTCCGCTGCTTTCGGCGTCGTAGGCCAGCAGCTCTTCCAGCTCGGCACGCAGTGCCGCATAACCGGCGCAGGCCGTCTCGATGAAGCGCCGGCGTTCGTCCGCGTCCTGCAGGTCGACGGCCTGGAAGAGCAGTGTCTGTAGATTCTGGAACCGGCTCACCCGTACACCATCAGCAGTTGTCCACGCGATACCGGTCGCGCAGGATCGACCTTGTCCATCCGTGGACGCCCACGTCCATGTCGCGCGAAGCGGCCCGCGGACGCTTGCCCGCTCAGTACGCTATGCGCAGCGCAGCGGTCAGGTTGACGACCTGGTTCTCGTCGCGACCGATGCCTCCGCCCATGCCGTCGCGATCATCGGCGCTCCACGGCAGCGATGCAACCGAGGTCGAAGCCGCCGCTGACAGTTCGCGCAGGCTGCCGAAGCGGGCATCGACGCGGCCATCGATGAAATGATCCAGCGCGGTCGCCAGTGACGGCGTCAGGCCGGCCAGGCGCATGACGTTGCGCGGCAGGACGCGGACGCTGCCACCGGTGGCGCCGGGCTCCGCCCACGGGATCTGGACGAAGCAGACCGCCAGCTGCTGCGGCAGGCCATTGGAATCCAGGTAGACGTAGGTGTCGTTGGCGCCTTCGGCGCGCCCGGCCGGCATCTCGATGCCGCGCGCCAGCATGGCGTTGCGCAGGTCGGCGCCACACAGCGGCGCGTCCGCGGTGCCGTTTACGGCGCCGGTCGGCGCCGCCGGGTCGTCACCGGGTACGACACCGACCACCAGGCGGTAGCTTTCGTAGGCGCTCAGCCAGCCCTGCACGAATTCGCTGGCGATGCGCTGGTTGACGGCACTTCGGTGGACGTCGCGGCCGATGCTGATGGCGCCGATGACCAGGCCGATGACCAGAAGCACCACGGTTATTTCCAGCAGGGTGAAACCCTCGGACGCCGCAGCCGTCCGCGGCCGCGCGCGGCGGCAACGGGTCGCGCCCTGCCCCATGGGTGCGTCGGCGCTGCGACACCACGCCGCGATCGTCGATTCCGAAAATGCCATAGCGGTCAGCCTCCCTGGCGCGCTGCACGATGAGATCCGAGAGCAGGCGGACGGCCTGCTGGTATGCGGCTGCCCGCGCGGCAATCGCGCGTGCGCTGGCCAACGCGTCGTTGGCCCTCGACAGCGCCACGCCGGCTGCGGCCACGGCGGCGGTGTTGGCGGCCACCGCCGCGACCGTGGCGGCGATCACCGGCGCCATCGCGCCCAGGCTGAGCAGGGCCTGCGCCGTGGCCAGCGCCGCCTTCGCACCGGCCATGGTCAGGCCTGCCGTGGCGGTCAGCACCGCAGCCGTGGCGGAATCGACCTTCGCCTCGGCGAGATCGACCAGCAGTTCGGTCACGCGCGCGTAGTCGGCGCCGGCCTGCGCCAGGATCCGCGACGCGGTCGCCACGTTCGGATGTGCATGGCCGGCAGCGGCCATGCCTTCGCCGCACTGCAGGCGCGCCCAGAACTGTCCCGGGGCGATGGCAAGGACGCGGTCATCTCGATCGCTGGCGCCGCCGCCCTGCGGTCCGTCGAAGGCACCGGAAGCGCCGACCTGGGATCCGTCGAAGGGCAAGCCGTCGCCGTCCTGGTCGAAGCGGCCCGGGGCCGCGATGGCATACGCCACCGGACGGGGCACGCCATTGGCGAGGGTGTGCAACAAGCCGTTGCCGGTCAGCTGGGACGGCTCCAGCAAGGCGGACAACCTGAGCTGGTGGCAGAAGTCCAGTCCGTTGACATTGCCCAGCGGCAGCGTCGCTGCAGCGGGCGGCAGGGCCTGCGCGAGCAGCGGGTAATAGCGGTCGCCAGCCTGCGCCAGGTTCACGCCGCCCCCGGCCTGGCGCAGCACGCCGTAGCGAAGCTGGCCCGCGCGCGCATCCGGCAGGCCAAGATCGCGGAAAGGCAGATAGCCGGCCTGCGCCGGGTCACTGCAGTTCTCGCGACCGTCGCGGTCGGTGTCCGGGCAGGGCAGCCGATGACGCGCGGCCGCGAAACCGGTCAAGGCCGCATCGGCGCGCTGCAGCAGGGCCTGTTCGAATCGTTCGATGCCGACCCGCGCCTGCGTGGAAAGCATGCGCAGCAGCAGCAGGACGACCAGCGACAGGATCGCCAGTGCGATGGCCAGCTCGACGAGGCTGAAACCGCGCGTGTAGTTTCCCTCGCGGCCTGCGGAACGGAAGGAGGACACCGGCATCACGGCTGCAATCCCGCCGCATGCTGCGCACGCACGCGCTGCGTGGCTTGATCCAGGAGCGCCGCCGCGCGTGCTTCGAATGTGGTGGCGATGCCCAGCAGGTTGATCGCCTGCTGGTGCAGGTCTTCAGCATCCTGGACGCCGATCACCGCGGCGGCCAGTGCGCCGGCGGCCACCACGGCCGCGGTGGCACCGGCGATCGTGCCGGCACCGACGCCGGCGGAAACGGCGGCCAGCGCGATGCTGCCCGCCGCCGTGGCGACGGCGATCACCTGGTTGGCGATGGCCAGCTCGCGGTTGCTGCGTGCGATCTCAAGGTGGGCGTCGCCGGCGGGTTCCACTGGAAGCAGACCTGCACTTCCTGCGGGTTGCCGTTGCTGTCGAGATAGACGTAGCGGTCCTCGAAGCCTTCGGCGCGTCCCGGCGGCATGCGCACGCCGGCGCGGTCCATCAGGCCGTGCAGCGAGAAGGCGTCACCCGGCTGGAAACCGCTCATGCCGGGACCGGCGCTGCCGTGGCAGATCGCCGGCGGTGGCGTCACCCCGGTCATGTCGCCGCCCGAGATCGGGCCGCCGGCGTTGGTGTAGTTGGCGCCGTTGACCATCAGCCGCGGCGCGGTCTGGTCATCGCCCGGCGGCACGCCAACGCGGCTGTGGAACGTGTTGTAGGCAACCACCCACTGGTCGACGAACTTCTGTTTGACCTTGACGTACTCGGCGTTGCGCTGCACGTCCTTGCCGATCATCACGGCGCCCAGGATCAGGCCGATGATCACCAGTACCACGGCCATTTCGACGAGGGTGAAACCCTGCTGGCCCTTCCGATTTCGCACGATGATGTCCTCCAGTCACCAAGCCGACCGCGCCGGGCTCCCCACCGCGGCTTGCGGGTTGCAGGTCGCCAGGTCCGGGACGGGCTGCGCGATCTGTGACGTGGTAAGCGGAAATCGGCCCCCCCCCGACTATCAACTGCGTCACAATTCTTTACAGTCGGACGTGAAAGTCCTGCCGGTGACGGCCGGGAGCAGGGCGGACCGGCCGGGACCGACCCCATGCAAGGCGTGTACACATCGAGTCCTTCCCGGGTCGAGCGGCATGTCGCCGGCCCGTCGGGCTGCGGGCGCGCTCCACGCGGTCCTCGTTCGCGAAGTGAAGGCGTCACCGGGCACGGCAAGGCCGGTCGCGGCCTGTCGCGGCAGTCTCCTGCAGGCCGCTCAGCCCGGTGCGGGGACGACGTCCTGCAGGTTGCAGCGCAGCCGCCAAAGGGTGTGGCCACTTTCGTGGTACTTGCGCTCGAACGGCGTCAACAGTGGCTCGTCGCCTTCGACCAGATCAATGGCGGCGTGGCGGCCGGCGAGGTACAGGGCGCGGTCGAATTCGCGCACGTAAACGCTCCAGTTGCTGCGCAGTTCCAAGCGACCACCCAGCGCGAGCAGCCAGGGAAACACCGGATGCGCATGCCAGCGGCGCTGGACGTGCGTGGGCTTGGGCCACGGATTGGGATACAGCAGGAAGTGTTGCGACACCTGCGCGCCGGCGTCGACGAGCAGCCGCCAGGCATCGGCGACCTCGGCCCGGATCAACCAGAGATGGCCGCGACGCAGCAGTCCGCCTGGCGCCAGTCGCTGCAGGCGTGCGGCCGACTTGTCCAGGCCGACGACGATGTGGTCCGGATAACGGTAGGCCAGCCGCAGCGTGCTGCGGCCGTCGCCACAACCGGAGTCGAGCAGCAGCGGCCGCGGGTTGCCGGTCAGCTCATGCAGCAGCGGTTCCAGCGCGCGCGCCGTCGGCGCATGCAACGGCGCCTTCCAGCCCATCTGCAGATGACGCCGTACGATGTCGTCCAGGCGCCCATGACTGGTGACCTGGCGGCTGCTGACGGGCGAAGAATTGCCTTGCATGCAGGCAAGCATAGCGTGGCGGTCGCCACAAGCCTTGGCCGGTCGCGGTCGCTCCGCTAGCCTGCCGGGATGACCGAGGCGACCCGTTACTGCACCCTGCCCGACCCGTTCCCGATGCGCCGCGGCGGCCAGCTGCATGGCGCGCGCATCGCCTTCGAGACCTGGGGCACGCTGAACCCGGCCGCGGACAATGCGGTGCTCATTCTCACCGGCATGTCGCCCAGCGCCCATGCGGCCAGTCATCCGGACGATCCCTCGCCGGGCTGGTGGGACGACATCGTCGGCGCCGGCAAACCCATCGACACGCGGCGATGGTTCGTCATCTGCGTGAATTCGCTGGGCAGCTGCATGGGCTCGACCGGTCCGGCGTCCATCGATCCGGCGACCGGCGAACGCTACCGTCTGGGCTTCCCGGAACTGACGCTCGAGGATGTCGCCGCCGCCGCACATGAGGTCGTGCGCTCGCTCGGCATCGAAAAGCTGCGCTGCGTCGTCGGCCCGTCGATGGGCGGCATGACCGCCCTCGCCCACGCCTTGAACCTGCCCGGCGCCAGCGATCACCTGATGCTGATCTCGACCGCACCGCATTCGCTGCCGTTCTCGATAGCGATCCGCTCGCTGCAGCGCGAGCTGATCCGCAGCGATCCGGCCTGGAACCACGGCCAGTACGATGACGACAGTTTCCCGGTCACCGGCATGATGCTGGCGCGCAAGCTCGGCATGACGACGTACCGCTCGGCGCTGGAGTGGCGGCAGCGCTTCGCGCGCACGCGCGTTCCCGACAACCAGCGCGATCCGGCGCCGTTCTCGCCGGAATTCGCGGTGGAGTCCTATCTCGCCTACCAGGCCGAGCGCTTCATCACGCGCTTCGACCCGAACTGCTACCTCTACCTCTCGCGCGCCATGGACTGGTTCGACGTCGCCGACTACGGTGGTTCGGTGGCGCGCGGACTGGCGCGCGTACGCGCCCGCTCGGCGCTGGTGATCGGCGTGGAAACGGACCTGCTGTTCCCGATCGAGCAACAGGAGGAAATCGCCGAAGGCCTGCGCGACGCCGGCGTCAGCACGCATTTCGCCGACCTGCCGTCGATCCAGGGCCACGACGCCTTCCTGGTCGACACGCACCGATTCGGACGCGTCATCGGCAACTACATGGCGTCGATCTGACGGCACCGCGTCATGACTTCCTGCGCCGCGGTGCTACCATTCGCGGCCATGAATACGTCCTGTCATGGCCAGACCGCCGAAGGCGGTCGTGCCGATCCCGCCCTTGTCGAAGCACTGGACGAGGCCATCCGCGGCCACGATTGCGTCGAACTCACCGGCCGCCTGCAACAGACGCTGTGCCGGCTGATCCGCGAGCAGCGCCTGGTCCTGCCCGAGGAAGTCTTCGAAGCGCATCCGGACCATTACGCACGCCGCGAGATCTACCGCAGCCCCGAGCTGGGCTACACCGTGATCGCGATGACCTGGGGCCCCGGCCAGGGCACGCCGGTGCATGACCACTCCGGCCTGTGGTGCGTCGAAGGCGTGGTCCGGGGTTCGCTGGAAATCGACCAGTACGAACTTCTTGAACGCCGTGGCGACGAGGTTCTGTTCGAGGACCGCGGCACGCTGGCGGCCGGCACCGGTTCGGCCGGCACGCTGATCCCGCCGCACGAATACCACGCCATCCGCAACGCCAGCGACCACGACATCGCCGTGTCGCTGCACATCTACGGCGGCGAGATGACCCAGTGCTGCACCTTCACGCCGGTCGGCGACAACTGGTACCGGCGCTGCGCCAAGCCGCTGAGCCTGGATTGATCCCGCTTCGGTGCCGCGGCCCTGCGCCGCAGTGGCATCGATGCCGCAAGCGCCGGCGCTTGCTCTATACTCCGCCTCCCGCGCCGAAGTGGCGGAATCGGTAGACGCAGCGGACTCAAAATCCGCCGCCCTTAAAAGCGTGTGGGTTCGAGTCCCACCTTCGGCACCAATCCCGGTTCACACATCCATTGCGACCTGATCTGGCCGCGAATGCCCTACGTCTTCGATCGTGATCGGCTGGAAGAGCTGGCCGTACAGAATGCTGCCGCCTTTGCCAGCGCCGACCCGTTCCCGCATGTGGTGATTCCCGACCTGTTGCGTCCGGCCTGCGCGCAGCAACTGTTCGAAGTGTTTCCAGGCCCGGATGACCCGATGGCCTGGGACCAGTTCGGCGCCGAGGGCTATGAGGTCAAGCTCGCCTGCGGTGACGAGACGAAGTTTCCGGCGCCCCTGCGCGAGGCCATTTACCAGCTCAACTCGGGCGTCTTCATCCGGTTCCTGGAACGCCTGACCGGCATCGGGCACCTGCTTCCGGATCCGCACCTGCTCGGCGGCGGCCTGCACCTGATCCGGCGCGGCGGCCACCTGGGCGTGCATGCCGATTTCAACTGGCATCCGGGACTGAAGGCTCACCGCCGCCTGAACCTGCTGGTCTATCTCAACCCGGACTGGCGGCCGGAATACCGGGGCGAGCTGGAGCTGTGGGACAGCACCGCCAGCGAGCGGCGCGTCAGCATCGAACCGGTGTTCAACCGCGCCGTGCTGTTTGCGACGCGCTCGGACACCTTCCATGGCCATCCGCAACCCTGGGCGGCGCCGGAAGGCGTCCATCGCCGTTCGATCGCCATGTACTACTACACCACCGATCGCCCTGCGGAAGAGCAGCGCCCCGCGCACAGCACGCTGTACAAGGGCTACCACGTCTGAGGGCAGCATGCCGGCGGCTCGCGCCGGCGGGATTTCATGCGATCACGCGCGGCAGGCCTGCCGCGCCTGCCGTCACTCCGGACACGGACCCCAACGATCGGCGTGATGGCGCCAGATAGCGCGGATCCACAAGTGGTGCATGAAGGACTCCTCGTCGGCGTCGGCCGGCGGCATGCGCGCCAGCAGCTCGCTGGGATGCTCCTGTCCGGTAAACATGGGGAACAGGTTGTCGAACCAGAACGTCCAGCGTGGCGTGTAGGCGATGCGGCTGGCCTGCGGCTGCAGGCCGGCGATCACGTCCGCCGTCGGGCGCGGCCCGGGCTTGACGGCCACCGCCTGGATCCACGGCGAATCGGTGAGCGACAGCGCGACGTCGAAACCGGCGTCCCTGAGGAACAGTTCGACTTCCTGCGGGGTGGTGAACTGGTTGCGGGCGACGTCCTTGCGCGAGCTGTGGTCGTGGTCGACGTACTGCGCGACTTCCATCGCGAAGCGTTTCCAGCCCACTGGATGCGCGAGGTTCCAGTGGTCGAAGTACAGGCGTCCGCCCGGCTTGAGCACGCGGTAAAGCTCGCGCAGGTAAAGGAGGAAATCCTCCTTGTCCATGTGGATGAACACCGCGACGCAATAGGCCTTGTCATAGCTGGCGTCGGCACAGGGATCCAGGCGCGTGCGATGCAGCGCATCGAGGCGGAAGCGCGCGCTGTCGGCGCCCAGCGTCGTCAGGCGGTCACGGGCCACGGCGATCATGTTCGGCGCGATGTCGACGCCGTGCCACAGTGCGCAGTCGTTCACCAGCTCGGCGCCGATGCGACCGACGCCACAGCCCAGCTCAAGGACGTGGTCTTCGCGCTGCAGGTCCAGCGCGAGTCGGATCTGCCGGGCGCTGAAGCGACCGGTGGCGGCAAGGGTTTCCTCGTCGGCGCTGCCGTCGACGGCGATCATGGCGCCGCGAACCGAACTGGCCTTGTCGTTCCAGAACGACTGGTAATTGGTGTGTTCCATCTGCCTGATCTTGCTGGGCGCGGCCGGGGCCGCGTCATGGGTGCGGGCTGCCTGGCGCGGCCATCGGCCGTCGCGGCAAGCGGGGGCGCAAGTCTAGCAGGCCGGCCACGCCAGCTCGGGCCGGGAAACGGACAAGGGGCCTGATGGCCCCTTGTCGAAAGCGGAATGGCGTGGTCCCGGCGTCAATGGATGGCTTCGACCGCGACGCGTACGCGGATGGTGTCGCCGGGATGTTGTTCGGTACGGGTCTGGTAGATCTCGCCGCGATACCGATAGGTCACGTCGTAGCCGACCACTTCCTGGGCCGACTCGTAACCGCGCTCCTCGTAGCAGCGCTGCTCGTAGCCACGACGGACGTAACCACCGTCCCGGCTGGCGCCGTAGCCGATGGCAGCGCCGATCGCGGCGCCGGCAGCCGTGCTGGCATCACGATGATGGTGGCGGTAATGGCCGTGGCCATGGCGGCCGATCTGGTTGCCGATCACGCCGCCGATGATGGCGCCGACCACGGTGCCGGCCGGCGAGCGCGGACGCCCGGCCTCGTAATACTCCACCGGCTCGTCCTGGCACACCTGGCGCGAGGTCGGGTAGTGGCTGGTGCGATGGACGGGCTGCACCTCGAGGACCTCGCCATAGGCGTAATGGACGTTGCTGCCGTAGCCGTCCGCCGGACGGTCGTACGCGTAGCCGTTGTCATAGGCCGATGCCGACGCGGCAACACCCAGGCTCACAGCCAGACCAAAGAGAATACGCATGGTTCGTGCTCCGGTCGCGCCCATCGCGACGTCGGCGGCACTATCGGGAGAACGCGCTTAATTCGCTCTGAATCCGCCGCGGACGGGCGCCGGCAGCATTCAGTCGCTGTTGCCGCCGCACTTCCGCGTCCGCAGCCAGGCCAGCGCCTGCGTCGCGGCGGCCGCGGCGCCCTGGCCGAGCAGCGCCCCGACATGGCTGCAGCCACCCAGCTCGACGAAGTCGGCCTCCAGCAAGCACGCCGTGGCCCGTGAGGTCGCGGGCGGGATGTCGGCGTCGTGGCCGGAGGCCATGACCAGCACCGGACAGGCGGGAACCGGAACGGTGATGCCGGCCGCGACCGCGTCGAGCACGCGCCCGGACTCGTCGCGCCAGCGCGCGTGCGCATGCCGGGCGCTGGCCAGGTCGGCATCAGGCATCGCGGCCCGCGTTGCCGTGAACGGCAGCCGCGACCACGCCACGCGCGGCGGCCTGCTGCGCAGCGCGGGCCAGGGCTGCACGCCTCGTGGCGGCACCGGATTGACCAGCACCAGCGCCGCCGGTGCTTCGGCTGCCGCTGACGCCAGCGACAGCAGCCCGCCAAGGCTGGCCCCGACCAGCACCTGGGCGGATGGCGGCGACACCCGGCGCCAGTCGCGCACCTGGCCCAGGTAATCCGACCAGCCGGTCGCTTCCAGCCCGGACGCCGCCGGCCGCAGGTCGGGCGCGAGTACCGTCAGGCCGGCAGCGGCAAGGACGCCGGCCCAGATCGTCCACTGCCAGCCGCCGCCACCGGCGCCATGGACCAGAATACAGGTCATGGCGACGACGCCGTCGCATGGTGCGGCGAACCTTGCAAATTCCAACAACCTGCGGATGCTGGCACGGGCATCACCGCACGGGAGAAAGACGCATGAGTCATCGTACCGAGCAGATCCGCAACATCGCCCTCGTAGGCCACCCGGGCGCCGGCAAAACCACCCTCTGCGAAGCCCTGCTGCAGGCCGGCGGAACCATACAGACGGCAGGCAGCATCGAACGCGGCACCACGGTGTCGGACTTCGACCCGATGGAAAAGCAGCGCGGTCATTCGATCAACTCCACGATCACCAGCATCGACCACGGCGGCGTCCATATCAACCTCATCGACACGCCCGGCTACGCCGATTTCCGCGGTCCTACACTCAGCGCGCTGGCCGCGGTCGAGACCGCGGCCGTCGTCGTCAACGCCTCGACCGGCATCGAACACGGCACGCAGCGCCTGATGGACTATGCGCGTGCACGGCGCCTGTGCCGCCTGCTGGTCGTCAACAAGATCGATCACGAGGACATCGACCTGCAGGGGCTGGTGGACGAGCTGCGTGAAACCTTCGGCAGCGAATGCCTGCCGATCAACCTGCCGGCCGACGGCGGCGTGCGCGTCATCGACTGCTTCACGCAGCACGACGGCGACAGTGACTTCTCGTCGCCGGCGCAGGCGCACCAGCAGATCATCGACCAGGTCGTCGAGATCAACGAGGAAGTCATGGGGCGCTACCTTGAAGAAGGCGAATCCGGGCTGTCCGGCCAGGATCTGCACGATGCCTTCGAGGAATGCCTGCGCCAAGGGCATCTGGTGCCCGTCTGCTTCGTCTCGGCGCGCACCGGCGCCGGCGTGAAGGAACTGCTCGACCTGTTCGAGAAGCTGATGCCGCATCCGGGCGAAGGCAATCCGCCGCTGTTCGTGCGCGGCCAGGGCGAAGCGGCCGAGCCGTTCCGGACGACGCCGGATCCGGCCAGCCACGTCGTCGCCGACGTCTTCAAGATCATCAACGATCCGTTCGTCGGCAAGCTGAGCGTGTTCCGCGTCTACCAGGGCACGGTGCGCAGGGACAGCCAGCTGTTCATCGACGACGGTCGCAAGCCGTTCAAGGTCGGGCACCTGTTCAAGCTCAAGGGCAAGGAGCACGGCGAAGTCGATGCCGCGGTGCCGGGCGACATCGCCGCCGTCGCCAAGGTCGAGGAGATCCACTTCGACGCGGTGCTGCACGACAGCCATGACGAGGACCACATCCACCTGAAACCGCTGGATTTCCCGCAGCCGATGTTCGGGCTGGCGATCCAGCCGGCGCACAAGGGCCAGGAGCAGAAACTCGCGACCGCGCTGCACCGGCTGGCCGAGGAGGACCCCTGCTTCCGCGTCGAGCACAGCAAGGAACTCAACGAGACTGTCATCCGCGGCCTTGGTGAGCTGCACCTGCGCGTGATGCTCGAACGCATGAAGGACCGCTACGGCGTCGAGGTGACGACGCGGCCGCCGCGCATCGCCTACCGCGAAACCATCAGCGCCCGGGCCGACGGCCATCACCGGCACAAGAAGCAGACCGGCGGAGCCGGCCAGTTCGGCGAAGTCTTCCTGCGCGTCGAGCCGTTGCCGCGCGGATCGGGTTTCCAGTTCGAGGACGAAACGGTCGGCGGTTCGATTCCGAACCAGTTCCTGCCGGCGATCGAGAAAGGCGTCCGCCAGGTGCTCGACGGTGGCGCCATCGCCGGATACCCGATCCAGGATGTGCGTGTGATCGTCTATGACGGCAAATACCACCCGGTCGATTCCAAGGAAGTCGCCTTCGTTTCCGCAGGCAGGAAAGCGTTCCTCGACGCGGTGACGCGGGCGCGGCCGATCGTGCTGGAGCCGATCGTCAACCTCGACGTCAAGGTGCCGGAGCAGTACATGGGCGACGTCGCCGGCGGCCTGGCCGGCAAGCGCGCGCGCATCAACGGTACCGATTCGCAACGCGGCGGTGAACTGCTGGTCAAGGCACAGGTGCCGCTGGCCGAGGTGGGCGACTACGCCAACGAACTGAAGGCCATCACCGGTGGGCGTGGCCGCTACACCATCGAATTCAGCCACTACGAGCCGGTGCCGCCGAACGTACAGAAGCAGCTCACGGAAAGTTTCAAGCCGCGCGCGGAGGAGGACTGAACGCGAACCATGCGGCAGGACCTGTGGCACTCCCTGCCATGGCGTCCTGGCTGCATGATGCGGCCTTGTTCCGCACACACTGGAGACTGCGTGCTCATGAAGACATCCGGCTTTCTCGACCAGCTGCTTAAGTCCGCTCAGGGCCTGATGGGCGACGCCCGCGTCCGTGTCGACCAGACGTCCGAGCGCATCGAGAACCAGGGCATTGGCGGCTTCAGGATGGGCAAGCTCGGCCAGGGCGTGATCGCCGGCGGCTTGCTGTCGATGCTGCTCGGCAGCCGTGGCGGCCGCAAGCTGGCGACCTACGGTGGACTGGCCGCGCTCGGCACCGTCGCCTACCGCGCCTGGCGCGAACGCCAGGCCCAGGGCGGCGCGGTGGCCGTCGAAGGCGAACCGCAGACCATCGACATGCTGCCGGCGCCGCAGGCGGAAATCCACAGCCGCGGCATCCTCGCCGCGGTGATCGCCGCTGCGAAGGCGGACGGCCATATCGACCAGCGCGAGCGCGACCTGATCCAGTCGGAGATCGGCAAGCTCGGTGAAGACGCCGAGCTGAAGGCCTGGCTGCAGACCGAACTGGAACGCCCGCTGGATGCGGCGCAGGTGGCGCTTTCGGCGACGACGCCGGAACTGGCCTCCGAGATGTACCTGGCCAGCCTGCTGGTGGTGGACGAGCAGAACGACAGCGAGCGGCGCTACCTGGACGAGCTGGCCATGCACCTGTCGCTGGACCCGCAGATCAGGGCCAGCCTCGAACGCCAGCTGGCCTGACCGTTGCCCTGATACGGGACTTGCAGCGCCGCCCGGACTGGCGTCGGGCGGCGTCTGCCTCCTGCGCGCCCAGCGCGCGGCGGCCGCCGATGTCCGCTGGCGTCACTTCGCGGCGCTGCGCCGCTTCGGCTGCAGCAGCGTGCCGGTGCAGGATTTCGAACCGCAACGGCAGGCCCAGATCGCCTTCAGCTTCTTCGTGTGCGGCACGTCGAGCGTGATGCCGTAGTTGTAGGTGAGTTCATGGCCGGCCTTGACCGGCCTGATGGTTTCGATGAACACGCGGTCCTTGCGGTCGTCGCCATCCGGATCGACGTGGATCACCGCCTCGCAGTTGGGTTCGCAGCTGTGGTTGATCCAGCGCGCGCTGTTGCCCTTCTGGTTCGCGTCGATGATGTATTTCTCATTGAGCGTGAACAGGAAGGTATGGCCGGTGTCGAGGCTGTCCCCGTAGAGTCGATCGGCCTGGGCATCGGTAATGATCGTGCCCTTGTATTCGATGACGCGGATGCCGGCGGGCAGGTCGGTGGCGGCGAAGATGCCACGGCCATGGATGGCGGAATTGCGGACGATGATGCGACGGGACATGGGGGCTCGGCGGAATCGGAGGACAGCGGCCGCCGCGGCGACCACCTGGACAGGAAGGCCCCGCCGGCCTCGGCCGACGGGACCGGCAAGGATCAGCGCATCAGCTGGCCCCACAGCCACATGACCAGCATCGCGATCGCGAGGACGGTCGGCGTGCCGAGGGCGGCGCGGCTTTCATTGACGCCGCAGACCTGTCGCAGGCCGGCATTCAGCACCATGATGAGGTAGGAGAAGCCGTACAGCATCAGCAACATGGCGAGGATCCCGCCAAGCTGGTTCTGCAGCAGCATGCCGACCAGCCACGCGAGTACCGAAGCGATCGCCATCGGCAGCACGGCGGTGGCGGCAATGAACAGCGCCGACGCCGGATTCGCGCGGCCACCGAGCAGCGGCGCCATGATCAGCACGCCGCCGCCGACGGCGACAATGCCGATCAGCGCGTTGAGCATGGCCTTGAAGAAGGCACCGACGCCGGTGCCGCCCATGCCCATGGCATACATCAGCATGCCCATCGTGCGCGTGCTGGCCAGCGCGATGCACAGCGCCGCTACGACCGCGAACACGATCGCCACGCCCAGCAGGCGCTCGCCTCCCAGCGAAGCGTGGGCGTCGCCGATGGTGCCCGCCGGATTGGTGATCAGACGTCGGGCCGCGCCCAGCGCGTCCTGCGCGGCGGCCTTCGCACGCACGGCAGCGGCCTGCGCATGTTGTGCGTAAGGATTGTTGCGACCTTCCTGGCCGCCATGATCAGGATGCTGGTTTTCGCTCATTGTTTCTCTCCCTGATTGGAATGAACCGGACCAGTCGGCCCGGCTGACGCAAAGCATAGTGCGACCGCGGCTCAGCAACAGCCGTGGTCGTCACCATAGTGGGCATGCGCGCCCGTGGCCACGCCGACGCCGCGCGTAAGGCCGGCCTGGCTGGCGGCATGATGATCGGCAATCACCTTGGCGACACAGGCGGTGAGCTTCTTACCGGTGGGAATGTGCAGGAATTCGTTCGGGCCATGCGCGTTCGAGTGCGGACCCAGCACGCCGGTGATGAGGAACTGCGCACCCGGGAATTTCGCACCCAGCATCCCCATGAAGGGAATCGTGCCGCCCTCGCCCATATAGGCGACCGGCTGCCCGAAATGCAGCTGCGAGGCCTCGTCCACGGACTTCGACAACCACGGCGCCAGCGCCGGGGCATTCCAGCCGGTACCGGCCTTCTCGAGCTTGAACTCCACCCGCGCACCGTTCGGCGGATCGCGCTCCAGCAACGTCTTGACCAGTTCGCCGGCGGCGTTCGGTTCCAGCGTCGGCGGCAAACGCAGCGACAGCTTCACCGCGGTAAACGGACGCAGCACGTTGCCGGCCGAGTCCAGCGGCGGCATGCCGTCGATGCCGGTCACCGAGAGCGCCGGCCGCCAGGTACGGTTGAGGATCAGCTCCGACAGGTCATCGTGCATCGGGCTCATGCCGGGCAGGAACGGGAACTTGTCCCAGATCGCGTCCTTGAGGAAGCCGGCCGTCTGCTTCGCCTGTTCGACGCGCTCGGCGGGAATGTCGACATAGAGGCCTTCGGGCACGATCCTGCCGCTGACCTCGTCTTCAAGACGCGTCAGCAACTGGCGAAGGATGCGGAAACTGGAGGGCACCACGCCGGAGGCATCGCCGGAATGCACGCCTTCGGTCAGTACCTGCACGGTCAGTTCACCTCCGGCCAGGCCACGCAGGCTGGTGGTCAGCCACATCTGGTCGTAGTTGCCGCAGCCGGAATCCAGGCACACCACCAGCGAGGGCTGGCCGATGCGGTCGGCGAGATGGTCGACGTAGTACGGCAGGTCGTAGGAACCGGATTCCTCGCAGGCCTCGATCATCACGACGCAGCGCGAATGGGCGATGCCCTGCGCCTTCAGCGCGAGGATCGCGGCAACGGATGCGAAGCAGGCATAGCCATCGTCGGCACCGCCACGGCCATAGAGCTTGTCGTCGCGCAGCACCGGCTTCCACGGACCCAGGTCCTCGTCCCAGCCGGTCATTTCCGGCTGCTTGTCCAGATGTCCATACAGCAGCACGACATCGTCGCCTTCGCCGGGGATGTCCAGCAGCAGCAGCGGCGTGCGGCCTTCAAGGCGCACCACCTCGACGGTCATGCCCGGCACCTGCTTGGAACGGCACCACGACTCCATGAGCGCGACGGCCGCGTCCATGTAGCCGTGTTCGACCCAGTCCTTGTCGAACATGGGCGACTTGTTGGGAATGCGGATGTAATCGGTGAGCTGGGGAACGATTTCGTCGTCCCAGATTTCAGAGGCGAAAGCGCCTGCGGCTCGATGGTCCATGGGCCTGGTCCTGACAGCGGAAAAAGACGGAATAAACAGGCTCAGTGTAGCCGCACTGGAAAGCGGCGGAATTTTCGCAGTCGAATCCGACCGTTACGCGGGTCCGCACAGGGAAGTCCACCGATGGGTCCCGTATGGAGGGATGCCTAACCTGTGCACGTCGGCAAGGTTGCCGGCGCGGTGAGACAAATCGCCTCTCCGCTACTCCTTACTGAATCGGAGATCAACATGAACGTGTTCAAGACGCTTCTCGCTGTCCTCGCCCTTGCCTTTGCCGCGTTGACCCACGCGGGCGAGGCGATCGACATCAACCGCGCCGATGCCGCGACGCTGGCACAGCTGCACGGGATCGGCCCTGCAAAGGCCCAGGCGATCGTCGAGTACCGCGAGGCGAACGGTCCGTTCCTGCAGGTCGAGGACCTGGCCAAGGTGAAGGGCATCGGCCTGCGCACCGTGGAAGACAACCGCGCAATGGTCACCGTCGGCGGAGAGCCGGTCGCCAGCGCCGATCCGGGCCAGCCCTGACCACACAAGTTTTCTCTGCACCGGCGGGTGCTACGGGGCCTCCAGTAGGCCCCTTTTTTTGTCCTGGATTTGCCGGTTCCCACCGGTTCGGCAGGATCGGCGGGATCGCACGGACAAAAAAAGCCCCCGCCAAGTGGCGAGGGCTGGTTTTGGGGAGTGACGATGACTGCAATACGCCCTGCGTTCGCTGACGGCTGGCGTTGCGCCGCGCCGACAGTGGTTGCAAAACTACCACACGTTGTGGCGAAAAGTCCAGCCCGCCGCGCAAATTTTGATCAAGCCGAAACTTTTAATTGAACATCAATGGTTTAGGCTCGAACCCGAGAGCCAGGTTGTCGATCAGCCGCGTCGTGCCGAGCTTGGCGGCCGCAAATATGCGCAAGCCGTCACGCTCGCCGGCAGCCGGTCGCGCCAGGTCCGATTCGCGCCGGATCTCGAGATAGTCCACCGTGAATCCGGCTTCACGCAGGCGGCTGACACCCTCTTCCTCGATTGCGGCCAGCGGCTGCCCTGCCGTCCACGCCTCGTGAGCGAGCAGCAATGTCCGGCGGATCGCCGTCGCCTGCCCGCGTTGCGAGTTGTCGAGGTAGCGGTTGCGTGAACTCATGGCCAGGCCGTCCTCTTCGCGGACGGTGGCGCCGCGCAGGATCCGGACCGGATAGCCCAGGTCCTCGGCCATCCGCTCGAGGATGCGAAGCTGCTGGAAGTCCTTCTCGCCAAATACCGCCACATCGGGCTGGACGTGGTTGAACAGTCGCGACACGACAGTGACGACGCCATCGAAATGGCCGGGCCGGTGCGCGCCGCAAAGCACGTCGGCCAGCGCCGGGACCGAAAGCCGGTGCGATCGGTCCGGACCAAAGGGATACAGCGTGCCGACGCCAGGCAGGTACATCAGGCTGCACCCGTGCGCGGCCAGCCCTTCGGCGTCCTCCTGCGGGGTACGCGGATAGCGTTCGAAATCCTCGCCCGGCCCGAACTGCGTCGGATTGACGAACACGCTGGCCACGACGCGATCACAGGCAGCGCGGGCCTGTTCGACCAGTGCGAAATGGCCGGCGTGCAGGTTGCCCATGGTCGGCACCAGCGCGACGCTCTCACCCTGGGCCCGCCAGGCGTCCAGCCGCGCACGCAACTGCGGCAGCGTTTCGACGATATCCATCACGCACCCTCCGCAGCCGACGGAAAACTGCCATCACGCACGGCAGCCACGTAGGCTTCGATCGCCGCCGCCAGCGACGGCTGGCCGGCGAGGAAATCACGGGAAAAAGGCGGTCTGCGACCGGGCGTGAGTCCGATGATGTCGTAGCCGACGAGGATCTGGCCATCGCAGGCGGCACCGGCACCGATGCCGATGACCGGGATGTCGGATGCCGCCGTCACCTGCGCAGCCAGTTCGGCGGGGACATTCTCCAGCACCAGCAGGTCGGCGCCGGCCTGCTGCACGGCCAGTGCCTCCTGACGCAGGCGCTCGGCCGCTTCCGCCGTGCGCCCCTGCTTGCGGAATCCGCCGAGCTTGTGCACCGACTGCGGCGTCAGGCCCAGGTGCGCACAGACCGGTATGCCGTTCGCCGCCAAGGCTTCGATCGCAGCCAGGCGCGGGCCGGCGCCTTCGATCTTCACCATCGACGCGCCGCCTTCGGCGAGCATGCGGCCGCCGCTGCGCACGGCCGTCGCCGCATCGACATCGCTGAGGAACGGCAGGTCGGCAACCAGCAGCGCGCGCCGGCAGCCCCGGGCGACCGCGGCGGTGTGGTAGACGACGTCCTCGACCGTCACCGGCAGCGTCGTCGAATGGCCCTGTACCACCATGCCGAGCGAATCACCGACCAGGATCACATCGACGCCGGCCTGATCGAGCAGTGCTGCGAAGCTGTAGTCGTAGGCGGTGAGCGCGGCGATGCGCTCGCCGCGCTTCTTCATCGCGTGCAGCGCGGGCACAGTCAGCGGCTTGGCGCCAGTGCCCTGCGTATCGGTATACATCGCGGTTCAACCGGATCGGGAGGGACGGACATTCTAGCGGGCGCGTGCCTCGCGCAGCGGTCACGCAGCGGCTTGGGCCGACTCCAGCACCTCGATGCCGCTGCGATCGCAGGCAGCCGCGGCATCGGCGACCGCGGTGCCGTCCGGCAGGCGCAGATCCGGCGCCACGTCGGCCATCGGCAGCAGCACGAATGCCCGGTCGCGCAGGCGCGGATGGGGAACGCTCAGGGTCGGCGAGTCGATGTGCTCGTCGCCGAACAGCAGCAGGTCCAGGTCGAGGACACGCGGTCCCCAGCGCCGCCCGCCGCGAACGCGCCCGGCTTCGCGCTCGATTGCCAGCAGTGCCACCAGCAGCGAGTCCGGGCTGCCGGCATAGTCGAACGCGGCCACGGCATTGATGAAAGCGGGTTGATCGGCGTCACCCCAGGGTGGCGTCCGGTACAGCCGCGAACAGCGCAGGTCCGATACACCCGGCCAGCCGGCGAGACGCGCGGCAGCGGCAACCACCCGTCGCGCGGGCAGATCGAGGTTGCTGCCCAGCCCGACGCAGGCTTCAGTCATTGCCGCCGTCGGGTGCACTGCTCCCGCCGGCACCGCCGCCGCGACGCCGGCGACCACCGCGACGACGGCGGCGCTTTCGTGGCGCCTCCTGTTCCCCGGCGACGGGCGTGGCGATATCGGATTCGACATGCGCGTGCAGCGCATCGCCTTCCAGGTTCTGTGCGGCCTGCCACCACTCGACCAGCGACGCCAGTTCCGGTTCGACCTGCGCACGCAGCGCCAGGAAATCCCAGGCCGCCCGGAAGCGTGGATGGGTCAGCAGGCGGGTGACGCGGCGCCGGTTGCGACGCGTCATCCAGTGCTGCAATGTCCAGATTTCCTGCGTGACCAGGCTGAAGCGCCGCGGCACGGCGACGCGCCGGCAGAACGTTGCCATCACCGCATCGGTGGCGCGTTGCCAGGCCAGGTTGGCCTCGGTACCACTTTCGACCAGGCGCTCGTGGATCGCGTTCGCCGGCGCCCAAAGCAGCACGGCGAACAGGAATCCCGGCGTCAGCGTCTTGTCTTCGCGCACGCGCGCATCGGAGCTGGCCAGCGCGGCGCGGATGAACTGTTCGGCCTTGGCGCCATCGGCCCCGGCGAGGCTGTCGGCCACCTGTGGCATCAACGCAGGCATCAGGCCGTGTTCGCGCAACAGGTCGAAGGAGCGCTGTGCGCAACCGCTGAGCAGCAGCTTGCCGGTTTCGTCGAACAGGCGCGCCGGCGGCACCTCGCCGAGCAGGTATGCGAGCTGCGGGATGCGGCGCGCCATTGCCGGATCGAGCGTGAAGTCCAGCTTGGCCGCGAAACGCATGGCGCGCAGCATGCGCACCGGATCCTCGCGGAAGCGCTTTTCCGGATCGCCGATCAGGCGCAGGCGTCGCGCCTTGATGTCCTCGATGCCCCCGACCTCGTCGCGGATGCTGAAGTCGGCGATGTTGTAGTACAGGGCGTTGGCGGTGAAATCGCGG
This sequence comes from Pseudofulvimonas gallinarii, assembly GCF_004343305.1. Classification (GTDB taxonomy): domain Bacteria; phylum Pseudomonadota; class Gammaproteobacteria; order Xanthomonadales; family UBA2363; genus Pseudofulvimonas; species Pseudofulvimonas gallinarii. Next base: position 172,386 of record NZ_SMAF01000005.1, read on the forward strand.
CGGAAAATGTCCTCCTCCAGCGATCCGTAGACGTTGTCGCGCAGCAGGCGACCATTCGCGATCTCGCGGTCGCCGTCGCCCTCGTCCTCGTCACCCTCGCCGCTGCCGCGAAACGTCGCGACCTCGATGATTTCCTGGCCGTAATGGATGTGCGCGAGGCGGAAGCGACGGCCGATCAGGCGGCAGTTGCGGAACAGCTGGCGCACCTGTTCGGGTCGCGCATCGGTGGCGACATCGAAGTCCTTCGGCACCACGCCCAGCAGCATGTCGCGCACGGCGCCGCCGACCAGGTAGGCCTGGAAGCCGGCGTCACGCAGGCGGTACAGGACGCGCAGCGCGTTGTTGCTGATGTTGCGGCGGGAAATCGAATGCTGGTCGCGGGTCACGATCCCGGCGGATGCTTTCGCTGTCGGCGCTCCCTCGCGCCGGCGTGTCGGAGCGGAAGGGCGGGCCTCCGCAACGCCAGGGCCGGTGTCGGCCAGTGAACTGCGCAGTCCGGAAACCGGTCGGCCCTGTGCGGTCGCCGCGCCTGTTTCCGGCGCATCCAGACCACCACGCACGAACCGGAGCGCGCGATGCAGAAATTGCGTCAAACCCACCTGGCTCTCCGTATCGATGACGGTGCTAAGGCACGGTCCAAGCCTGCGGTGGGCGACCATGCAAAGAATCGGGTGGAGAACGCAACCGCGACCCCACCCTGCAGCCGGCAGGGACTGGTATCCGCGCCGGGCGATCACTTATACTAGCCGCCGGCCCAAGGCCACCTCAAGCGCGCTCCCTTCGTCTAGTGGTCCAGGACACCGCCCTCTCAAGGCGGGAACACGAGTTCGAACCTCGTAGGGAGCGCCAGTTTTTCCTCCCGCGCCTGCGCTGCCGGCGAGTGGGTCCGGGTCGGGCATCCAGCCGGGACCGTCGCACAAACGCCTGGCCGAACCGCTCGAGTCCAGCGTCGCCATGCCCTTCGTCGTTACCGAAAACTGCATCAAGTGCAAGTACACCGACTGCGTGGAAGTCTGTCCGGTCGACTGCTTCCATGAAGGGCCGAACTTCCTGGTGATCGATCCGGACGAGTGCATCGACTGCACGCTGTGCGAGCCGGAGTGCCCGATCAACGCGATCTATCCGGACGACTCCGTTCCCGCCGGGCAGGAACACTACCTCGAGCTCAACCGCGAGCTGTCGCAACAGTGGCCGGTGATCACCGAGCGCAAGGATCCCCCGGCCGACGCCAAGGAGTGGGAAGGGCGCCCGGGCAAGCTCGACCTGCTCGAACGCTGACCGGCTGCGTCACGACCGCGGCGGCGGCAACCGCCTCAATGGACGGCCGCCCGCGGACGGTTGCACGGGCCTTGCGGCTAATGACATCGCCGGAACGACTGCGCACCCCGGCTGACTGGCCGGCGCCGCCCGCTCGGGCGAGGCACCGGCTGCAATCGTGAACGCCCGGCTGCAATCAGCCCAGGCGTTCCCGCAGGCGCAGCAGCAGCGCGCGGGCGACCTCGCTGCCTCCGACGGTGCGGATGCGCGTACCGGAGCCGTCTGCCTCGAAGCGCAGCTCGAAGCTTTCGACCACCTTCTGCTCGCGCCGTACCAGTCGACGGAAGAAGCCGTGCGCCGGTCGCGTCGCGGTCGCCTGGACACGATAGACCCCGGCGGATTCGTCTGAGCCCGTGACAGTTACTTCCGGGATGCGTTGCAGCGCCAGGCCCGCGCGACGCCAGGCGCTGGAGAGGTCGTCGGCGACATACAGGGAATCCCCCGCGACCTGCGAGCCGGCGACCGGCGCGTCGGCGACGCCGCGGCGGGACGCGCCCGGCGAGGGAAGATCCGGGATGTACAGCGCTTCGTCCATCGGCGGACGGTCAAGGCCTTCCGGCACCTGCAGCGGCGACTGGCTCCGGCTTTCCTGATAAGGCACGTCGCGGCGCTGGAACATGCCGCAACCGGCCGCCGGCAGCGCCAGCAGGAACACACAGCAGAGGGTGAGGATTCTGGACATCATCGGGTTTCCGTTCGCAGTTCAGCCAGCCCGGCAAGGTTCGCCAGCACGGCATCGGCACGCGCATGATGCGCCGCCGACAGGGGAGTCAGGGGCAATCGGGGCTCCGGGCCCATCCAGCCGAGGCGATGCAGCAGCCACTTCGCGGGGATCGGGTTCGGTTCGGCGCCGAGCATGGCATAGAGGTCGCGCAGGCCCGCATCGATCGCGCGCGCCGCATCGGCCTGGCCGCCGACGGCATGATCGCACATCTGCGCGAAAGCCCTCGGGACGATGTTGGCGGCCACCGAGACCACGCCGTCGGCGCCGCCGGTCATCGCCGCGCACGCAGTCTCGTCGTCACCGCTGAGGATGACGAAACCGTCGTGACGCAGCGGCAGCAGTTCGGCCAGGCGCCCGGGATCGGCCACCGCTTCCTTGATGCCGATGATGGCCGGGTGGCGGTGAAGACGCTCGACCGTCGCCGGCTGCAGGTCGCAGGCCGTGCGCGCCGGCACGTTGTAGAGCACAACCGGCAGACCCGATTCGTCGGCGATCACGCTGAAGTGTCGGAACAGGCCTTCCTGCGTCGGCCGCACGTAATGGGGCGTCGCGACCAGTGCGGCGTCGATGCCGCAATCGCGCGCCAGCTTCGTCTGCGCCAGCGTGCGCGCCGTGCCCGCGGCGCCGGTCCCGGCCAGGACCGGAATGCGGCCGGCGACGCGCGCCACCGACAGTTCCAGCAGCCGGCGGTATTCCGCCTCGTCGAGCATGGCCGCCTCGCCGGTGGAACCGGCCACGACCAGCGCCCGCGTTCCGGCGTCAAGGTGCCAGTCGATCAGCGTCAGCAGCGCATCCTCGTCCAGCGAACCATCGCCTGCGAAGGGCGTCACGAGTGCGCAAACACTGCCTTTCAGGCTCAATGCCGTCGTTCCTAGCATGGGGCCCGGCATGGTAAGCGGCGCCACCGGGCAAGTCCATCGGGCGGCCCGGCCCCCGGGGCGGCGTAATGCTTGCGGCTGCAACCGGGCGGGGGCTATCCTCGTTCGAGGATCATCCGATGGACACCATGCCGGACTGGCAGGACAGCGACTTGAAAGAGCAGCCCAGGCGCAGCCGCCCCAACGAGAACCACCTGCTCATCAACGCCTTCGCGCCGCGCGACGCGTCGCCACTGGTCAGCCTGGCCAGGCGCATCGCCGAATCCGGCTGCAACGTCGTCGAAGCGCGACTGGCCACGCTTGGCCAGGAAGTTTGCGCGCAGATGCTGGCCCAGGGCTCCTGGGACGCGATCGCCAAGCTGGAGTCGGCGCTGGCGCGCATGGAGCGGGAGGACGGCACCCGCATGGTGTACTTCCGCACCGCGCTGCGCGAGGCACAGGGCAATGCCCTGCCTTACATCGTCGAGGTCACCGCCGCCGACAAGCCCGGCGTGCTGTACCAGCTCGCGGAGTTCTTCGAGCACCACGGCGTCAGCATCGAGAACATGAGCTGCAGCCGCTATCGCGCGGCGCAGACCGGCGCCGACGTCTTTTCGGCGCAGTTCACAGTCGGCATCCCGGTCGACACGCACATCGCCGGCCTGCGCGACGATTTCCTGGAATTCTGCGATGGCCTCAATCTCGATGCCATCCTCGATCCGATGAAGTTCTGATGCAGAACGGCGACGCCCTGCCCGACGTGGAAGTCGCCACCACCAGCGGCCCGCTGGCACTGCGCTCGCTGGTTGGCCGTCCGCTGGTGATCTACTTCTATCCCAAGGATTCGACGCCCGGCTGCACGCGGCAGGCGAACGATTTCACCATGATGCATGCGCAGTTCCAGCGCGCGGGGGTCAACGTGGTCGGCGTATCACGCGACTCGCTCGCAAGCCACCAGCGCTTCCGCGAGCGCCAGGGCATCGTGTTCGACCTCGTCTCCGATCCCGATGAAACGCTGTGCAAGGCCTTCGACGTGATCCGCGAGAAGAACATGTACGGCCGCACCGTCGTTGGCATCCAGCGCAGCACGTTCCTGTTCGACGCCAAGGGCCTGCTGGTCGAAAGCTGGCGCGGCGTCAAGGTGCCAGGCCACGTCGAAGCCGTCCTCGCCGCGGCCGAGGCGATCGCTTGAAGCCCGACGACCCTGGCGTCGTTCCCGCCGGCATCCGCCGGCCCGTCAACTCCACTCCCCCTTTCCCACAGCAGGCACCGTCGCCCATGACCGCCAGCAAGCGTACCTATGTGCTCGACACCAACGTGCTGATGCATGACCCGACGTCGCTGTTCCGCTTCGAGGAACACGACATCGTCCTGCCCATGGTCGTCCTAGAGGAACTCGATGCCGCCAAGAAGGGCACATCGGAAGTGGCGCGCAACGTGCGCCAGGTCAGCCGCTTCCTCAACGAACTGATCCAGGCCAATGGCAATGGCGCGCTCGAGGATGGCGTTCCCCTGCTGCGCCCGCAGGACCTGCGGCTGGGCGTCGGCGGCGAGCATGGCCGCCTGTACTTCCAGACCACCGGTCCGGCGGTGGCCAGTGCCGGCCGCCGGGCGCCGGACAACCAGATCATCGACGCCGTGCTGGCGCTGCGCGAACGCGCGCCGTCGCAACCACTGGTGCTGGTGTCCAAGGACATCAACCTGCGTATCAAGGCGAGCATCTACGGCATCGCCGCCGAGGACTACGAGAACGACCGCGCGCTCGACGATTTCAGCCTGCTCTACACCGGCCTGACCGAACTGACGCCGGATTTCTGGGAACGCCACCAGGACAGCCTGCGCTCGTGGACCGATCGCGGCCACACGTTCTACGAGATCATCCTCACCGGTGACGAGGACTGGCAGCCGAACCAGTTCCTCTATTTCCCCGGTGACGACGAACTCGAACTGCGGGTCGTCGAGCGCAACGAAAACCGCATCGTCCTGCAGATGCTGGACGACTACCGCCAGGGCAGCCACGCCGTATGGGGCATCAGCGCGCGCAACCGCGAGCAGAACTTCGCCCTCAACGTGTTGATGGACCCCGACGTCGATTTCGTCACCCTGCTCGGTACCGCCGGCACCGGCAAGACCCTGCTGGCACTCGCCGCCGGCCTGGCGCAGACCATGGACCAACAGCGCTACCGCGAAATCATCATGACCCGCGCCACCGTCAGCGTCGGTGAGGACATCGGCTTCCTGCCTGGCACCGAGGAAGAAAAGATGACGCCGTGGATGGGTGCGCTGACCGACAACCTGGAAGTGCTGGCCAATCCGCATGACAGCGGCAGCTGGGCCCGACAGGCCACCAACGACCTGCTCGCCTCGCGCATCAAGATCCGCTCGCTGAACTTCATGCGCGGCCGCACTTTCCTCAGCCGCTACGTCATCATCGACGAGGCGCAGAATCTCACCCCGAAGCAGATGAAGACGCTGCTCACGCGGGCTGGCCCGGGTACCAAGATGGTCTGCCTGGGCAACATCGAACAGATCGACACGCCCTACCTGACCGAGACGACCTCCGGCCTGACCTACGCCGTCGACCGCTTCAAGGCCTGGCAACACAGCGCGCACATCACCCTCCGTCGCGGCGAACGCTCGCGCCTCGCCGACTTCGCCTCCGAAGCCCTCTGACGACGATGACGGACCACCCGGGATAACCAATCCAGCACAGCCGGACGCCGCCACAAGCGAGCCCGGCAACCGCGTGCACCGGTAGCTCGACCCTGGAAGCGGACAGGCGGGCTGCCAGCACGCCGACGCTGCCACCTCGCGTTGCGCACGCGTACGCCTCCACCTCGCAGGGCGCACTTCGACGCTTCCCTTGCCTTGCGCGCGCCGAGGCCTTCCTCACGTCATTCCCGCGAAGGCGGAATCCAGAACGCCCGTGGACCCAGGCCGCTGGATCCCCGCCTTCGCCGGGATGACGGGCTGCGGAACCACGCGAACATGTATTGCGCACGCCGACGCTTTCCCATTGCCCTGCGGGTAAGACCACCGCAGGTGCCCGGCAATCACCGCTACCCAGGGCGCCACCCCAGCCCGCATCAATCGCAGCTGGCGCCCACCGGACCGGGCGAGGACGGCCTTCGGCGCACGGACCTGATGGCGCTCAGACCATCCGCATCGACAAGTCGACCGCCCTGACATGCTTGGTCAAGGCGCCCACCGAAACGAAATCCACGCCCAGTCCCGCTACCTTCCGGACACGCTCGAGATCCATGCTGCCCGACACCTCCAGTTGCGCGCGGCCAGCGGTCATCGCCACGGCGCGCTGCAGGTCGTCCCAGCCGAATTCATCCAGCATGATGCGCTCGGCGCCGGCAGCCAGCGCCTGTTCGAGCTCGTCCAGCGATTCGACCTCGACCTCGACGAAACGTCCCGCGCCCAGTTCGCGCGCGCGCGCGATCGCCGCCGCGATGGAACCCGCGGCAGTGATATGGTTTTCCTTGATCAGCACGGCGTCATACAGGCCGGTGCGATGGTTGCCGCCCCCACCGGCACGGACCGCGTATTTCTGCGCCAGGCGCAATCCGGGAAGCGTCTTGCGCGTATCGAGGACCTGCAGTCCGCTGCCGGCGACGGCATCGGCGTACACCGCGGTGGCGCTGGCGGTGCCGGAAAGAGTCTGGATGAAGTTCAAGGCGCAGCGCTCGGCGCTCACCAGTGAGCGGTTGTCGGCCTGTATGCGCAGCAGTTCGCCATCGACACCGATGCGCTCGCCGTCGCGAACGCCGATATGGAAGCGCGCCGAAGGATCCAGCGCAGCGAAGCAGCGCAAGGCCCAGGGCAGCCCGCAGACCACGGCGTCTTCACGGGCGATGATGCGCGCTTCGCCCGGCCGTTGCGGCAGCAGGGCGGCGCTCAGATCGCCGCTGCCGATGTCTTCGGCGAGCGCACGCCCGACGTCGCTGTCGATCTGCGCGGCGGGCGGGGTCTCCAGGCCATCGCGCGTGCAGGCGGCGAGCGCCGCCGAAAGGTCCAGGAACGCGCTCATCGCGGGAAGTCGGCCAGCTGCGTGGTGCCGATCGCCTCTTCCGCGAGCAGCACGGGAATGCCGTCATCAACCGGATAGACGACCTGCCCGTCCTCGCGGACCAGTGCGTCCGCCAGCGTCGCGGCGACCGCTTCGCCGCCAACCCTGACCACGCCGCCCGCCCCGATCGCCGCGTTGAGCGCGCGCAGCTGCTCGCGCGAGATCGGCCGCAACGGCCGCTTGCTGACCGGGCAACACAACAGTTCGAGCAGTCGCTTGTCCATGGAACACTCCTGACGGCAAAGGCAACGGTCCGTGCAGCGCGCAGGCCACGGACCGGCAGCGTAGAATAACCGGCCCGCCCGGCATCGAGGCAGTCGGCCCGGCGACCGACGCACGGAGAACGAGGATGGACAAGCCGAAAGTTGGCGTGGTGATGGGCTCCCGGTCGGACTGGGAAACCATGCGCCATGCCGCCGAGAAGCTGGAGCAGCTGGGCATACCGCACGAGGTCGCCGTGGTCTCGGCACACCGTACGCCGGACCTGCTGTTCGAATACGCCGACCAGGCGGCTGGGCGCGGCCTGCGCGCCATCATCGCCGGCGCCGGTGGCGCCGCCCACCTGCCGGGCATGCTGGCCGCGAAGACAGCGGTGCCTGTGCTGGGCGTGCCCGTGCAGTCCGCCGCGCTCAACGGACTGGACTCGCTGCTGTCGATCGTACAGATGCCGACCGGCGTGCCGGTCGCCACGTTCGCCATCGGCAAGGCGGGTGCGGCCAATGCCGGGCTGTTCGCCGCCGCATTGCTGGCGCCGGAGATGCCGGCTGTCGCCGCCGCGCTCGCACGCTTCCGGCGCGAACAGACCGACACCGTGCTCGCCCATCCCGACCCGCGCCAGCCATGATGAGGACCGTCGGCATCCTGGGTGGCGGCCAGCTCGCACGCATGCTGGCCATGGCGGCCGTGCCGCTGGGCGTGCGCGTGCTGGTGCTCGACACCAGTGGCGACGCCTGCGCCGGCGAAGTGGCGACCCTGATCGAAGCGGACTACACCGACGAGGCGGCGCTGGCCGAATTCGCCGACCTGGTCGATGTCGTCACGTTCGATTTCGAGAACGTTCCCGCCAGCAGTGCCGAATGGCTTGCGCAGCGCGTCCCCGTGTTTCCGAATCCGGGCGCACTGGCGACCGTGCAGGACCGCCTGAGCGAGAAAACCCTGTTCTCCGACCTCGGCCTGGCGACACCCGAGTTCGCCGCCGTCGACACGCGCGAGGACCTCGAAGCCGCCGTCGCGCGCATCGGCCTGCCGGCCGTGCTCAAGACGCGCCGGCTGGGCTACGACGGCAAGGGCCAGGCGCGCCTGCGCCAGGCGGCCGACCTGGACATCGGCTGGCAGGCGCTCGGCGCCGGTCGAGTGCCGCTGATCCTCGAAGCCTTCGTGCCCTTCCAGCGCGAGCTGTCCGTGGTCGCCGTGCGCAGCCGCGAGGGCGAGTTGCGCACCTGGCCGCTGACGCGCAACTGGCACGAGAACGGCATCCTGTCGCTCAGCGTGTCACCGATTCCGGTCGATGACGATCTCGCCGACCAGGCAACCCGGTTCGCTCGCCGCGTCGCCGAGCGCCTCGACTACGTCGGCGTGTTCGCGCTGGAACTGTTCGAACATGACGGCCGCCTGCTCGGCAACGAGATGGCGCCGCGCGTGCACAACTCCGGGCACTGGACCATCGAAGGCGCGCACAGCAGCCAGTTCGAGAACCACCTGCGGGCGGTGCTCGGCCTGCCGCTGGGCGATACCGCCGGGCGCGGTGCCTCGGCGATGCTGAACTTCATCGGCCAGCTGCCCGATCTGGCCACCGCCCTGACGATTCCCGGCCTGCACTGGCATGACTACGGCAAGCAGCCGCGCGAGGGGCGCAAGGTCGGCCACGCGACGCTGTGCACACAGGACCTGCGCAGCCTGCACCGGCGCCTCGGGGAAGCCGCCAGCGCGTTCGCCCATCCGGCCTGGGCACCGGCGGCGACGGAACTTGGCCTCTAGCTGCTGGTCCAAGCCGATCCGCACCTGATCCTTCGATCCCGGACGACGATCCGCCTGCCCCTGCGGCATGGCTTATGATCGCGACCTGCTCCTTTCCACCCGCCTGCCAAGAGGGTTTGCTGATGTTCAAGTCTCTGCTGTTTGCCGCCGCCCTGGCCCTGCCTTTTTCGGCCTTCGCCCAGGACACGGCGGCATCCGCGCCGGCCGCCGACGCCAACAAGCCGCGCGTCGTCCTGAAGACCAACCTGGGCGACATCGTGCTCGAACTCGACAAGCGCCGCGCACCGGTGACCGTCGACAACTTCCTGCGCTACGTGCGTGACGGCCATTACAACGGCACGATTTTCCACCGCGTCATCGACGGCTTCATGATCCAGGGTGGCGGCTATACGCCGGAACTGATCGGCAAGCCGACCCGTCCGGCTATCATGAACGAAGGCCCGAACGGCCTGAAGAACACGCGCGGCACCATCGCCATGGCCCGTACCGGCGACCCGCACTCCGCTACCGCGCAATGGTTCATCAACGTCGTCGACAACACCGCGCTGGACCACGTCGCACCGACCGACCCCCGCAGCTGGGGCTATGCGGTGTTCGGCCAGGTCGTCGAAGGCATGGACGTCGTCGACCGCATCAAGTCCACGCCGACGCGCAAGGAAGGCATGATGGAAAACCTGCCGGTCGAACCGGTGATCATCGAGAAGGCCGAGCTGGTTACCGAAACCCAGGCTGAAACCGCCGGCTGATCGCCAGGGTCCGGCGCGGTCGCGCCGGACCCGATCGCCCATGCCCCCCGGCCGCCGGCCCGGTCCGGCACCACCGTCGCACACCGGCGCGCCGTCATCCTCCATGGCGGCACGCGATGCAGCCAGCCATGAACACCTACTTCATCTCCGACCTGCATCTGGACGCCAGCCGCCCGGAAGCCACCCGCGCCTTCCTCGGCTTCCTGGAGGCGTTGCCGCAGGACACCGATGCGCTGTACATCCTCGGCGACCTGTTCGAATCCTGGATCGGCGACGACGATGATGCCGAGCTGCCGGCGCAGGTCGCGCAGGCGCTGCGCGCCACCGCCGATCGCGGCATTGCGCTGCACTTCATGCATGGCAACCGCGATTTCGCGCTGGGCGCGGACTACGCCTCGCGTTGCGGCATGGCGATCATCGAGGATCCCGGCGTCATCGACCTGTATGGCGACCGCACGCTGCTGATGCACGGCGACACGCTGTGCACCGATGACCACGCCTACCAGGCGTTCCGGACGCAGGTGCGCGATCCGGCCTGGCTGGCGCACATGCTCGCGCAGCCGCTGGCCGTGCGACGCGCCTTCGCAGAACAGGCGCGCGCCGGCAGCCGCGAGCACACCGCGATCAGCGCCGAAACCATCATGGACGTCAACGAAGCGGCGGTCGCCGAGGCGTTCCGACAGCACGACGTCGATCTGCTGGTCCATGGCCACACGCATCGGCCTGCCGTCCACCGCGACCAGGTCGATGGCCGCGACTGCACGCGCATCGTGCTGGGCGACTGGTATGACCAGGGCATCGTGCTGCGCGCCGATCACGACGGCCGCCTGCGACTGGCGCGCCTGGACGAGATCCGGGAGGCCTGAGGCCGAAAGGCCTCGCCTCGTCGGTACACCCGGCCATCAAGCCGCGCGCGCAGTCGCCCCGCACGCCTCATGCGTCCGGCGCACTGCACGGACTCGCAGCGATGGGCGAGTGCGCAGTGTTTCGGCGAACATCAGTCCGCCAACACGCTTCCAGCCCATCCAGGCCGGCATGGATGTCGCGCGCCCGCTTCCGCCTTCGCCGCGCTTTGCAACGACACTTCCTTGCCCGCCCCGGAGCAGGTGAACCCACCGCGGACAGCCTGCGATCAGCGCAGGGCGCTCAGAACCGGAAGTCGGCGCTGAGCAGGTATGCGCGCGGCGATCCCAGGAACACGCGTGTCATGCCCCAGTTGCCGGACGTGGCATAGACCTTGTCGGCCACGTTGTCGATGTTGAGCCGCACCGACACCTGAGGACTGAATGCATACGACGCCACCAGGTTGGCCACGGTGTAGCCCGGCAGCTTGCCGTACCGGCCGTTTGCGATGATGCGATCGGCATCGTCGGGACGGCCCACCCACGATTCGCCGACATGCTGCACGCCGGCGCCGAGCATCAGGCCGGAGTCGAAGGCATACGTGGTCCACAGGCTGGCGGAGCGCTTCGGCGTGAACGCCAGTTCATCGCCACTGGTCCGCAGGCGGTCGCCGTAATCACCTGGATTCGCTTCGCGACGCGCCGCATCCAGTTCGGCACTGTGCTGGCGCTCGCTGTCGAGGAACACCGCGCCGGCGAAAATGGTCCAGGCGTCGGTGATGCGGCCATTGACGCCGAGCTCGACGCCGCTGACTTCCTGCTTGCCGTAACCGCGAAGCACCGTGGGGCTCTCCGGATGGCCGGGCTCCTTGCCGGTCATCGCGACACTCCTGCGTTGCGTACTGAACAGCGCCGCCGTCGTGACGAGGCGCTCGCCCAGGAAGCTCCACTTCACGCCCAGCTCGTGGTTGATCGCCCGCTGCGTCTTCGCCGCATCGTTGTTCTGGCCGGCCAGGCCGGGGAACGCATTGTCGCCGGTGCGCGAGATGTCGGGATTGGACAACCATGAACCCGGCGGCAGTGCGGCCATGGCGACCGACGCGTACAGCGTGCCGTTTTCGACCGGTTTGTAGACGACACCCAGCTTGCCGTTCAGCGTGGTGTCGCTGTGCCGGTAGCCGTCCGGGCCCTGCGGCGTGCCATCGGCGAGATTGCGGCTGCCGATCTCGACCTCGTAGCGCTCGGCGCGCAGGCCACCGGTCAGTTGCCAGCGTTCGCCGAAGCTCGCCGTATCGTAGGCGTAGAGCGCGAGGGTGTCGATGTCGACGCCGGCACTCTGCGTCGGTGCCGGCATGTCGAAAGCAACCCGGCGCGGATCGGGATGCAGCACGGGCACCGGATCGAGGCTGGTCGACCCGAAGCGCAGGGCATCCGACGATTCGCGCGTCAGCTCCAGCCCGGTGGAAAGCAGGTGATCGACGCCGCCGGTCCGGAACGCCGCCGAAACGTTGGTCAGGTTCGACAGCGCTTCGTTCTCACGCTGGTAGGCCTGTACCTGTCCGGTAACCGCCTGGGTGGCGGCGTCGTAACCGAAGGGCAGCGTGTACAGGGCCTCGCGTTCCGTCGAGCTCCATCGCGTCTGGTTGACGAGTGTCAAGCCATCCCCGAAGTCATGCTCGATGCGCGCTAGCGCCGACAGCGATTCGTTGTCGTCGAAGTCGCCGCGCAGGCCGAAGAAGGTGTCGCGATCGACAACGGACGTTGCCGGATCATGATGGATGGTGCCCGCCACCAGGGCACCGGGGACACCCCAATCCGGGCGTCCGCCCTGGTCGAGGTATTGCGCGGCGATCGTGAAGCGCGTGTCGCCGTCCAGGCCGAACGCGATCGACGGCGCGAAGCCGACGGCATCGGATTCGGCGTGGGCACGGCCTGCGACGCCACCGTCCTTCGCGAGGACATTGAGGCGGATCGCCGCGCCGGCACCAAGGCGACGGTTGACGTCCAGCGTGCCGCGCAGGCGGTCGTCGCTGTCGTAGCTGTCGGTGCCGTAGCTTGCCGTGCCGCGCGTGAAATCGTCGAGCTGCGGCGTTTTGCTGACCAGGTTGACGTAACCACCCAGGCCACCACGGCCGTTGTCGGCGGACGGCCCCTTGGCGACTTCCACCTGCTCGAGATTGAACACGTCGCGCGCGTAGTTACCGGAGTCACGCACGCCGTCGATGAAGATGCTGCCGCTGGTATCGAAGCCGCGCAGGCTGAAATTGTTCGTATCCGAAGCGAAACCGTTCTCGCCGGCATTGAAGCTGATGCCGGGCGTGTTGCGCAGCACGTCGGTCAGGTTCTGCGCGCCCTGGGCATTGAACACATCGGCGGGAATGACATCGATGACCTGCGGTGTGTCGAGCAGGGGCGCCGTGAACTTCGGCGACGTCGGCTGCACTGGCTTCACCGCTTCGACTTCGACGGTCTGCAGTGTCCTGCCCTGGTCGTCGGCGCTGTCGTCGCCCACGCCGGCTTGGGCGGGCCATGCGGCGGCGCCGAGTACGCCGGTGGCCAGGATGGCGGCGGCAAGCGGTGCACGGCGGAAACGGGCGGAATCGACCTGCGAAATACGGGATCCAGTGCGTGGGAGACCTTCGGGAGGGGCTGGGCTTGCTAGAATCGGTCCAGCTGAAGATGGCGAATGCTATCCATTCTCATTACCAATTGCAATGGAACCGGACGGTACGGTTTCATTCCGTCCTGACCAATCGGACTCCGCCGCCATGTTCCACGCCATTCCCGACCTTCTCAGCCGCGAACAGCTCGATGCCTGCCGGACGGCGCTCGAGCAAGCGGAATGGCAGGCCGGCAGCCTCACTGCCGGCATCCAGGCGGCAAGGGTGAAAGCGAACGAACAGCTGCCGGCCGACAGCCGGACGGGCCAGCGCCTCGGTGAGGGCCTGCTCGAACTGCTTGGCCGCCAGCCGCTGTTCCTGTCCCTCGCCTTGCCACTGAAGATCGTGCCGCCGCGATTCAACCGCTATCGCGATGGCGGCCACTACGGCGACCACATCGACGCCGCCATCCTGAGCGTGCCCGGCACGCCGCACCGCATCCGCAGTGACCTGTCGGCGACCGTGTTCCTGAGCGACCCGGACACCTATGACGGCGGCGAACTGGTCATCGGGGACGGTGCCTGCTCGCATGAGATCAAGCTGCCGGCCGGGCACATGGTGCTCTACCCGTCCACGTCCCTGCATCGCGTCGCGCCGGTCACGCGCGGCACGCGCCTGGCCGCGTTCTTCTGGGTGCAGAGCCTCGTGCGCGAAGCCAGCCAGCGGGCCGTCCTGTTCGAGCTTGACACGGCGATCCAGCAGCTGCGCGCACGGGTGCCGGACGATCCCTCGCTGGATACGCTGACCGGGGTCTACCACAACCTCCTGCGGCAGTGGTCGCAACCATGAATGCGCCCCTGCCGCCACTGACGCGTATTCCCGCCGAGATCGTCGCGGCGGCGGACTACCTGCCGCACGCGCAGGCGCGCGTGAGCGAAGCCACCTGGGCCTGGCTCTGCGGCGGCACCGGCGACGAGCAGACGTTGCGCGACAACATCGACGCGTTCTCGCGCATCCGCCTGCATGCGCGCCCGCTGGCCGACCTGCGCGATGGCCACACCACGCTGGAGCTGCTGGGCCAACCACTGGTCCACCCGATCATCGTGGCGCCGGTGGCCTACCAGCGCCTGCTGCATCCGGATGGCGAACGCGCCACGGCGCTGGGCGCGTCGGCATTGCGGGCACCCATGGTCCTCAGCCATCACGCCAGCATGCGCCTGGAAGACGTCGCCGCCATCGCGCAGTCGCCGCTCTGGCTGCAGATTTACCTGGAAGGCGATCGCGGACAGACCCGGGCGCTGCTGCAGCGCGCGCAGGCGGCAGGCGTGCGCGTCATCGTGGTGACCGTCGATACGCCGGTCGCCGGCGTACGCAACCGCGAGCAGCGCGCCGGCTTCATGCTGCCGCCGCAGGTCACCGCCGTGAACCTGCCCGAAGGCAGCGTGTCAGCCGGGGTGACCGCGCGACCTGGCGAGAGTCCGGTCTTCGCCAGTGAAATGGTGCCGCGCATGCCGACCTGGGCGGACCTGGAATGGCTGCGTGGCGAAACCAGGCTGCCACTGGTCGTGAAGGGGATCCTGCATCCCGACGACGCCTTGCGCGCCGCAAAGCTGGGTGTCGACGCCATCGTGGTCAGCAACCATGGCGGCCGTGCGCTGGATGGCGTGCCGGCCAGCATCGATGCCCTGCCGGCGATCGCGGATCGCGTGGCGCTGCCGCTGCTGCTCGATGGCGGCATCCGTCGCGGCGGCGACATTCTCAAGGCGCTGGCGATGGGTGCCCGCGCGGTGCTGGTCGGTCGCAGCTGCATGGCGGGACTGGCCGCCGCCGGCGCCGTCGGTGTCGCCCATGTACTGCATATCCTGCGCACCGAACTGGAAATGGCGATGGTGCTGGCCGGATGCCGCGACCTTTCAGCCATCGGCCGCGAAGTGGTCTGGCATCCTGCGTCCCGGTGCTGACTCAACCGGGCCAGCCGCTCCCGCCATAGCCACTGGCTGGCATTGCCCCTGCAGTCGCGCCGTCGCCATGAAGCCGGCCTGGCTCTGGAAATGCGCGAGGGAGGCGGCAGAGACAGCCTGCAGCGCGGGCCCGCGTTGCAGACGGCTCGAGGGAAGGAACCGGCCTACCATCATCGTCGCCGCAGGCGCACCGGCGCCGCGACGACGATGGGCCGGCGCCCTGCCTACCAGACCAGCCTGTAGCAGGGCTGGTACGCGGAGCCGCCGGGCAGTTTCATGCGGTGCTGGGCGACGAAATCCGCCAGCATCGCGTCCATCGCTTCCATCAGCTCAGCGTCGCCAGTGATCTCGAACTTGCCGAACTGCTCGATGGCACGGATGCCGTCGACCTTGACGTTGCCGGCGACGATGCCCGAGAAGGCACGGCGAAGGTCGGCGGCGAGCAGGTGCTTCTCGCGGTCCCGATGCAGGCGCAGGCCGGCCATCGCCTCGTGCGTCGGCACGAACGGATGCTGGAAATCCTCGGGAATGGTCAGGCGCCAGTTGTAGAAGAACGCATCCTGCTGCGCGATGCGGAACTCGCGCACCTGGTCGATGCCGGCCTTCATCGTGCGCGCGGTTTCGACCGGATCGTCGATGATGATGCGGTACAGCGACGACACCTCGTCGCCGAGCGCCAGTCGGAGGAAAGCATCGATGCGCTCGAAGTACGGCGCCGCCGCGCGCGGTCCGGCGAACACCAGCGGGAACGGAATGCCGCGGTTTTCCGGATGCAGCAGCACGCCCAGCAGGTAAAGGATTTCCTCCGCCGTGCCGACGCCGCCCGGGAACACGATGATGCCGTGGCTCATGCGCACGAAGGCTTCGAGGCGCTTCTCGATGTCCGGCATGATCACCAGGTGGTTGACCATCGCGTTGGGCGATTCGGCGGCGATGATGCCCGGCTCGGTGATGCCGATGTAACGGGGATTGCGGATACGCTGCTTCTGGTGTCCGACGGCGGCGCCCTTCATCGGCGCCTTCATCGCGCCGGCGCCGCAACCGGTGCAGACATCCAGGCCACGCAGGCCGAGTTCGTAGCCGACGTACTTGTCGTAGTCGTATTCGGCGCGGGAAATCGAATGGCCACCCCAGCAGACGACGAGGTTGGGTTCGACGCCAGGCTTCAGGACGCGCGCGTTGCGCAGGATCTCGAAGACGGCGGTCGTCAGGCCGGCGGAACTGCCCAGGTCGTAGCGCGGGTTCTCCTGGATCTCGGTGGAGACATAGACGATGTCGCGCACCACCGCGCTGAGCAGTTCGGCGATACCGCGGATGACCTTGCCATCGACGAACGCGGTCGCCGGGGCGTTGCGCAGTTCGATCTTGATGCCGCGGTCACGCTGCACGACCTCGATGTCGAAGTCGCGGTATGACTCCAGCAACGCGCGGGCATCGTCGCCAACGCCGCCGTAGGTGAGCACGGCCAGGGCGCAGCGACGCAGCATCTCGTGCAAGCCGGTCCGGCTGGCGTCGTGCAGGCGGGCGATCTCGTGCCGGGAAAGCATGTCCAGCCCACCGCGCGGCACCACGGTGGCATCAACTGTCTGCAGCAGGGCCATCCCTGCACTCCTTCTTCGTTTTCTTCAGGGCCGGCCATGCTAAGAACCCGGACCGCCCAGCACAAGGGGCGGAAACGACGAAGGCCGGCGCAAGGCCGGCCTTCGTGGGGGTCGAGAGGCTTCCCGACCCTGCCCTGGTCGGAGGACCGATCAGAACTTGTAGCGGAAGCCCACCTGCAACGCCCAGCGGGACACGCCGCGGTCGTCGTAGATGCTGGTGCTGTCCGGCGTGTTGAAGCGGTACACGTAACGGCCGCTCGCCGGATCGATGCCACCGTACTCGACCACGCCGCGCATCAGCGGGAAGGAGTACTCCTCGATGCGGCCGTAGTCCTTGTCGATCAGGTTGCCGACGTTGAGGATGTCCAGCCAGATCTCGGCCTTGTGGCCGAAGAACATCGGGATTTCCTGCGACACGCGGACATCGAACTGGTGCACCCACGGGGCGAAGGCGGCATTGCGCTCGGCGACGCGGCCCAGGTTGGCGCTCAGGTAGGCGTCTTCATTGACGAAGGCCCAGAAAGCGTCTTCCTCGGCGGCGCTGCCGAACATCACGTCGCCACGACCGGCCGGGATGTACAGCAGGTCGTTCAGACGGCCGTCGCCGTTGGCGTCGTTGTCGAACGTGTAGCTGTACGGCTTGCCCTTGCGGCCTTCATAGAACACCGAGAACTCGGTCTTGTTGTCGCCGAAGAAGTTGCGGCTGTAAGACAGGGCACCGGTGAAGCGGTCGCGGATGACGTAGCTCGAACGGGCAGACACTTCCTCGTTGGCCTGGAAGATCGGTGCGTTGCCCAGCTGCGAGCTGGAGGTCGAGCTGGTCAGCGGGCTGACTTCGTTGGCGTCGGTGTAGGTGTAGGCAACCTGCCAGAACCAGTTGTTCTGGTACGGCTTGGTCAGCGACAGCGTGAACTGCTCGCCGTCGCCCTGGGTGGTGCGGCGGGCGATGATCGCGTCGTTGTAGCTGGTCAGGCGGTTGGCACGCGCGCCGACGCTGCTGCCGGTACCGGCCTGGTTCCAGTTCGCCGGGTCAAGACCACGGGCGTTCCAGTAGATCAGGCGGCCGTCCTGGCCGGTCGCGGTCGGCGCACCCAGGTTGAGCTGCTGGTAGTAGATGCCGTTGCGGACCTGCGTCCACACGGCTTCGGCGCTGGCGACCATGCCCCACCACGGCAGTTCGTGGTCGAGCGCCAGGTTGACCTTCCACGCCGACGGCTGCTGCAGCTCCGGATCCAGGAAGTCGACCGACTGCGTGGCACCGGAAGTACCGCGCGGCTGGTTGTACGGATCAGGCGTGAAGCTGGTGATGCCCTGGCTGAAGTTGTAGTCGGTGTAGCCCAGGCCGTTGTTGGAGAACGGGTTGGACAGCCACACCGAGGCGGCGGCACCCTGGAACAGGCCGAAACCACCGCGCAGCTGCGTCTGGCGCTCGGTGTCGAAGGTGTAGTTCAGGCCGAAGCGCGGCTGCACCAGGCTCTTGCCGTCCATCGACGCGTCGTTGCGGTAACCGAAGGCTTCGGAAGCCGCCTCGTTGTACAGCGGGGTGTCGGCCGACAGGCGGTCGACGCGGACGCCGTAGGTCGCGGTCAGGTTCGGGGTGATGTAGAAGGTGTCCTGCAGGAACAGGCCGGTGGTCTTCAGGTTCCAGACCGCCGCCATGTTGTCGATGTTTCCATCACGCGGGTACGACATGCGGTAGGCGCTGGAAATACCGTTGCGGTAGTTCTCGATGCCCTGGAACGTGTAGGTACCGAAGGTACGCGGTCCGTACAGGTTGTAGATGTCGTTGTCTTCGTGGTCGAAGCCGAACTTCAGCTGGTGGTCGCCCAGGTACAGGTTGCCGATGAAGCTGGCGTTGAGCGTTTCGGTCTCCAGCACGTTGTAGTGCGTGTTGGCCTCGGTACCGAAGTTGAGGAAGCGGCCGTTGAGGTTGATGCCGATGGCCGGCAGGTTGGCCAGCGGGTTACGCACCGCCGAGTAGTCGCGGTACGAGATCTTCGCTTCGGTCGAGAAGTTCGAGGTCCAGTCGCTGAACAGCTGCGCGGTGTAGGTCTCGAAGTTGAAGTCGCGGATGTAGTGGTACGTGTTCAGGGCCAGCGAGTTGTTGCCGAAACCCTGCAGGTTGGCCTGGCTCTGCTCGGCCTTCGCGTAGCGGAAGCTGGCGCGGTGGGATTCGTTGATGTTCCAGTCGATCTTGGCCGCGTACTCTTCGGTCTCGGTGTTCAGCGCCGGCAGGGCCAGCGTGCCCGGGTCGAAGCCGTAGACGTTGCGCGAAATGGCGATGATCTCGTCGATCTCGGCCTGGCTGATCTGCACGATGTTGCTGGCGCCGGAACCGATCGGGCCGTAGCCGGCGTTGCCGATGTACAGGTCCTTGCCCTTGTACTTTTCGTAGTTCAGGAAGAAGAACAGGGTGTCCTTGATGATCGGGCCGCCGAAGGTGCCGCCGTAGGTGGCTTCGTAGTCGAACAGGGTCGGACGCAGGTCGTTGGCGTTCTTGCCCGACCAGTCGTTCTCGCGGTACAGGCCATAGACCGAACCGCTGAACTCGTTGGTACCGGACTTGGTCACGGCGTCGATCACCGCGCCGGTGGCGCCGGCGATGGTGACGTCGTAGTTGGAGATGTTGACGTTGATCGCCTCGATCGCGTCCATCGAGATCGGCTGGCGCGGGGTCGGCATGGAGTTGGATTCCAGGCCGAAGGCGTCGCTGGTGCTGATGCCGTCAACGCGGATGGCGTTGAAGCGCGAGTTCTGGCCACCGACGGAGATTTCGTTGCGCGCCTTGTCGGTCTGCGCGATGCGCGGATCCAGGCGGACGTAGTCCTGGATGTTGCGGTTGACCGACGGGAACGACTGGATCTGCTCGTTGCTGATGTGGGTACCGGCGCCGACCTTGTCGGAGCCGAAGACGTCATAGCCGGTGCCGACGACCTGGACGGTCTCGAGGCGCTGGGCGTCTTCCAGTTCGGCGTTCACGCTGACCGTCTCGCCGAGAAGCAGGTAAACGTTCTCGCGGATGTCGACCTTGCCGTCCTTCTCGACGGTGATGGTGTATGGACCACCGACGCGCAGGCCGCGCGCGGCGTAACGGCCGTTGGCATCGGTCGTGGCGCGGCTGACGGTGCCCGACTCCGTGTGCATGATGGTGACTTCGGCGCCGGAGACAGGCTCGCCTGCGCTCTGGACGCGACCGGCCACCGAGGCCGAGGTTTGCTGCGCAAAGGCTGGTGCCGCTGACGCGAGCACGAGGGACAAGGCCAAGGCAAGCTTGGCTTTTTTCGGCTTGAACATGGAGTGCACCCTATCTACAGGAGTTGAGGACCATTGACGAAGAGCCGCCGGCTGGCGGCCCCGGATTCCGCATGAAGGCCGGGATTCCCCCGTCGCCCGACCGCTGGTGTTAGCGATATTTTAACCTCACTTCACGACAGATTTCTAACAGCCCGAACGCCACCGTACGGCGCCGTCCGGCCGCCGCCGCCCCAAGCCGATGCGGCAATCCAAAAATGCATTCATAATCATGGGTATGCGGCCAATTTCGAGCACGGCCGGAAGGATCCCGAGGCAGTCCCGGCAGGGCACGATCGAGACGGATTCGCCCACAACCGTCGGGACGGGGCGCATGAAGACGCCCCGCAGCCGGGATTCCAGCTGACTCGAAGCCGACCGGGCGTGCGGCCGATTGACCTAGTCGATGGCGGCCAGCGCCGCCGAAAGGCTGTCGGCAGCGATCACTTCCAGTCCTGCGGGTGGTCGCCTCGGTGCGTTCGCCCGCGGCACGATCGCCCGCGTGAAGCCATGCGTCGCTGCTTCCTTCAGGCGTTCGTCCCCGTTCGGTACCGGACGCAGTTCGCCGGCCAGTCCGATCTCGCCGAAGGCCACCAGCTTTTCCGCCAGCGGGCGGTCGCGGAAGCTGGACAGGACCGCCATCAGCACCGGCAGGTCGGCCGCCGTTTCCTGCACGCGGATGCCGCCGACCACGTTCACGAACACATCCTGGTCGAACACCGCGATGCCGCCATGTCGATGCAGGACTGCCAGCAACATGGCCAGGCGGTTCTGTTCCAGGCCCAGCGTCACCCGTCTCGGATTGGCCAACGGACTCTGGTCGACCAGCGCCTGCACCTCGACCAGCAGCGGACGGGTGCCTTCGCGCGTCACCATGACCGCACTGCCGGGCCGCGAGTGGTCACTGCCGGACAGGAAGATCGCCGAGGGATTCGGCACTTCGCGCAGGCCACGGTCGGCCATGGCGAATACGCCCAGTTCGTTGACGGCGCCGAAGCGGTTCTTGAATGCGCGCAGCACGCGATAGCGGCTGCCGGCCTCGCCCTCGAAATACAGCACGGCATCGACCATGTGTTCGAGCACGCGCGGACCGGCGATGCCGCCTTCCTTGGTCACATGGCCGACGAGGAACACACACGTGCCGGTGGTCTTGGCCAGCCGGACCAGTTCGGCTGCACTTTCGCGCACCTGGCTGACGGAGCCCGGCGCCGAGGCGACCGTATCGACGTGCATCGTCTGGATGGAATCGATGACCACGACATCCGGGCGTTCGCTGGCGATCGCTTCGGCGATCGCCTCGATGCGCGTTTCGGCCAGGCTGCGCAGGCCGGCCAGCGGCAGCTCAAGGCGCCGGCCGCGCGACGCCACCTGCGCCAGCGATTCCTCGCCGGTGACGTACAGGGCCTTCAGCCGGCCGCCGAGGCCAGCGAGCACCTGCAGCAGCAGCGTCGACTTGCCGATGCCGGGATCACCGCCAACGAGGACGATGGAGCCGGCGACCAGGCCCCCGCCCAGCACGCGGTCCAGCTCACCGATACCGGTGGCGGTGCGGCGCTGCGCCTCGTCGGCCACGCCGGACAGATCCAGCACCTCGGAGGCCGCCAGTCCGGTCCAGCCACCCGACCGCGGCGCCGCGCGGGCCGTCCGCGACGGTGCCAACACCACCTGGCTGATCGTGTTCCAGGCATTGCAGTCGCCACACTGGCCCTGCCACTTGCCGAACTCGGCGCCGCACTCACTGCAGACATAGGCGGTCACCGCCTTGCCACTGGTCTTCGTCCTGCTCATGCCGGGAGCTTAGCGTGGTTGCCATCACCACGGCCTGCCCTGCCCCGCCGGCCGTACCAGCACCTGAGAAACGCGGCGCGGGATGCCGCGCCGTAACGCCGGATGCCGAGGACCCGCCTGCAGTACCTGCGAAAAGGCTTTTTCCGCGCACCACCGCCGCAAAAACCCGGGCCGGACCCCGCCAGAGGATCCGGCCCGGCCGCCTAGGGCTGGAAGCCATTGGCAAAAATGTTGTCGGACAGGACCTGGCGATAGGCCATGACGAAAACGCCCTGGCTGTTGATCGAGAAACCCCTGACCCGGACGGTGCGGTTGCCGGAGCTCGGCGCCGTCCATTCCACGCGCGACTGCAGACCGCAGGCATCGTCATTGCCGGCGCCGCCAAGGATGTCGATGCGGGTGTCGAAGTCGGCCGAACCACCATGGCCGGGGCAAGTCGTGAACTCGTAGGTACGACCCGCGACCGCCGGCAGGATGTAGTCCCATTCGCCCAGCGGCCCGATGCGACCGGTGCCCGCGGTCTGCCACGCGAGCGTCGGTGCCAGCATTGCCGGATTGTTCTGCACCGTCACCATGACGTCGGGATTGGACGAGCTGGTCCGGTTGGGCGTGCTGCCCTGCCCGTTCGACAGCCAGAGGGTGAAGAAATAGCGGCCGGTGGGCACCGTCGCAGCGATCGGCGTCGGGCTGACCGAGTAGCTGTGGCTGCTGAACGGTTCCAGTGTGTCAGTGTAGCTGGCGGTGCGAAGGAAGGCGTAGCTGCCGCCCCAGTTGTTCCAGTTCTGGCTCAGGTACAGATCAACGGCGGGATTGGCGAAATTCACGGTGCCCATGTTCTCGATCTGGATCCGGCCGGGCAGCGTCAGCGACTGGCCATGGCGAAGGGCGACCGGGAACGGCAGCGCGGGTGTGTAGGTGGGCTGCATCGAAGCGGCGTGGTCAGTGGTCTGCCATTGGCTGATCAGCGTGCGCTCCATCGCAGGGCCACCGTATCGGGCCCGCACGGCGTTGACGTCGTCGGTATTGAGGCGCGCCTGGCGATACGGCTTCGGCGAGTAGTTCATCACCGAATCCCACCACACATCCTGTGTTTCCCAGGGATGGTCCAGTCCCCACCCGTGGCCCAGCTCGTGCAGCATTGTCTGCTGGAAACTCCAGCAGCTGTCGCCGGGGTCGGCGCCGTCGAAGGCATTCAAGGTCCAGCAAAAGGCGGGATTGAAGGCGATGTCGACTTCGTTGATGACATTGCCGGTCCAGCGCGACCAGGCCACCGCCAGCGTATTGGCGCCCCAGCCCTGGCCGAACTGGTCGATCATGGTCTGGTTCGAAGGCCATCCAACCAGCTCGAAGCGGTTGTTGCCCCAGGACCACGTCCCCAGCTGGGTACCGCTGACAAGAAAAAGGGGTCTTCGCGGATCAGTGTGGGTCCAAACGGACGTTTTGGGGTAGCGCTGGCAGGAAGCTGGCGATGACCTTGAGCTTGAGGTAGTCCTCGTCGCGGTAGCCGTAGGCGCTGCGCTGGATGACACGGATTTTGTTGTTCAGCCCTTCCACCAGGCCAAGGCTGACCTTGTTGCCGGGTGTGCAGTAGGCGGCGATGCCGTCCCAGTGCCGCTCGATAATTCGCGCGAACTTCTGGTACGGCGCGAGCCGCTGCCAGCGCAGGCTCTGCTTCCAGTGCTCGAAGAACGCCCGTGCGCCACGCTCGGTGCGATAGCTCCACAACTGTCCGAAGGATTCCTTGAGCAGGTAAGCCGTGCTCAGGCGCTTGTTGGCCCCCAACAGCTTCTTGAGCGCTTTACGCCCATCCAGGTTGAGGTTCTCACGGTTGGATAGCAGGGTATAGCGCTGGCCCTTGATGTAGCTGCGATCCTTGCCCTGCAGACGCTTGTACTCGTCCCGTCGCACTTGGTCGAGCGCGTCGGACAGGTGGCGCATGATGTGGAACTTGTCGAACACGATGGCCGCGTTGGGCGCGTTCTTGCCCACCGAGGTGCGGAACGGGCGCCACATGTCCATCACCGCCAGCTCGATGCGAGCGCTCTTTTTCGGCCCAAGATCGGCGAAAAACTGGTCAATGTCCGCTTCCGTGCGGCCACTGCCGCC
>NZ_SMAF01000006.1 GCF_004343305.1 Pseudofulvimonas gallinarii
CGGCCAGACGGTGCAGTTCCGCTGGCGCGTCGGCACCGACTCGTCGGTCGCGGCCAACGGCTGGCACCTGGACGACATCAAGGTCCAGGCCTGCGAAACCAAGGAGAAGGACGACACCCTCTTCCGGGATGGCTTCGAAGGTCCGCTCTGACCGATCTGATCCGGCACGGGGAAAGGGCGCCGCAGGGCGCCCTTTCCTTTTCCCGGGTCGCCGCGTGGCGGTCGCGCCGGACAGGAGGCCGTCGGCCTGGAACTGACAGTGTCGCCTCTGGCGCTACACTGCGCACTGTGTTCTCCGGCAGAAACCGCCCCCATTCCGCATGAGCAAGACCCGAGTCCTCACCGGTATCACGACCACCGGCAGCCCGCACCTGGGCAACTACGTTGGCGCCATCCGGCCGGCCATTGCCGCCAGCCGCAGCGACGATGTCGAGTCGTTCTTCTTCCTCGCCGACTACCACGCGCTGGTGAAGTGCGAAGACCCGCAGCGTGTGCAGCGCTCGACGCTGGAAATCGCCGCCAGCTGGCTGGCCTGCGGCCTCGACCCGGATCGCGTGTATTTCTACCGGCAGTCGGACATTCCCGAGATTCCCGAGCTGACCTGGATCCTGGCCTGCAGCACCGGCAAGGGCCTCCTCAACCGCGCGCATGCTTACAAGGCCGCGGTCGACGCCAACGGCGCCGAAGGCGACGATCCCGATGCCGGCATCACCATGGGCCTGTACTCGTACCCGGTGCTGATGGCGGCCGACATCCTGGCGTTCAACGCGCACCGCGTGCCGGTCGGCCGCGACCAGATCCAGCACATCGAGATGGCGCGCGACATCGGTGCGCGCGTCAACCACCGCTATGGCGAGCACTTCGTGCTGCCGGAGGCCCAGGTCGACGAGCAGGTCGCGACCCTGCCGGGACTCGACGGCCGCAAGATGTCGAAGAGCTACGACAACACGATTCCGCTGTGGCTGCCGGACAAGGCGCTGAAGGCGGCGATCGCGCGCATCGTCACCGACTCGCGCGCGCCGGGCGAACCCAAGGACACCGCCGGTTCGGCGCTGTTCGAGATCTACCGCGCGTTCGCCAGCGCCGGGGAAACCGCGGCGATGGCGCAGGCCTTCGCCGACGGCATCGGCTGGGGGGAGGCCAAGCAGAAGCTCTACGAGCGCATCGACAGCGAGCTGCGGCCGATGCGCGAGCGCTATTACCAGCTGATCGCCAAGCCGGGCGAGATCGAGGAGATCCTGCGCTTCGGTGGCCGCAAGGCACGCGCGCTGGCGATTCCGCTGGTGTCCTCGCTGCGCATGGCGGTCGGCATCGCCCCGCTGTTCGCCGTTCGTGGCGATGACAGCGCCAAGGGCAAGGCCGGCAAGGAAGCGCAGCCGCGCTTCGTCAGTTTCCGCGAAGGCGAGGCCTTCCGCTTCAAGCTGCTCGACGAGCACGGTGAACTGGTGCTGGAAAGCGTCGATTTCCCGGACCCGCAGACCTGCGGGCGCGCTGTCGGCGTAGTCAAGAAGTCGATGGTGTCGCGGCAGCCACTGCCGCTGACGGAAAGCGCCAGCGGTTTCGAGCTGGCCGGCGAGGGCGGTGAGGCCCTGGCTCGCGGTGCCGATGCCGGGCGCTACGCGCAGGTCGCCGAAACGATGGCGGTCCTGCTGGCCTGATGCCCGCTACGGCGGGCGCCCTGACGGCGCCCGCCCATGCCTCACTCAGTCCGCACGCTGCAGGTCGTCGAGCAGCGCCTTCAGGAAGCGTGCCGCTTCGCCGCCGGTGCAGGCGCGATGGTCGAAGGTCAGCGAGATCGGCATGACCTTGTGCGCCTCGAAACCGCCGACGACCGGACGCATCTCGTGCCGGGCCTTGCCGGCGGCGATGATCGCCACGCACGGCGGCACCACCACGGGCGTCGCATAGCGACCGGCGAACACGCCGAAGTTGCTCAGGCTGATGGTGTAGCCCTTCAGCTCTTCCGGCGGGATCGAACGGTCCTCGACCTGGCTGCGCAGGCGGTTGACCGCTTCGCGGATCTGCGCCGGGGCCAGCAGGTCGGCGTTGCGCAACGCCGGCACGAACAGGCCTTCCGGTGTATCGACGGCGATGCCAACGTCGACGTGCGGATGCAGCGTGCGGGTGCCCGCCGCGCCGTCGAACCACGCGTTGAGCGCCGGCACCTCGCGGCAGGCGGCGACGATCGCGCGGATGAGTCGTGCGGTGACGTCGGGCTTGCCGCTCCAGGCGTGCACGTCGGCGTCGTCGCACAGCGTCGTCGGCACGACCTGGGCATGCGCCTCGGCCATGATGCGCGCCATGTTGCGACGCACGCCGCGCAATGGTTCCGGCTGGCCCATCGCCGGCTGCTCGCTCGGTGGCGAGGTGCGCACCGGCTTGCCGGCGGCGGAGACGCTGGTGCGCGTGCGCGTGCCGTCCGCGGTTGCAGCGGGGGCGGGTGCCGGCGCCGCCGTGGCAGCCGCCGCCGGTGTGGCAGGCGCGGCGCCGGCCGCTCCGATGGCGGCACTGCCATCGGCGGCCGCGGCCTTGACGTCGGCCACGGTCACCACGCCATCGGCGCCGCTGGGGCGCACGCGCGCGATGTCGACACCGAGCTTGCGTGCCAGGGCCCGCACGGCCGGCACGGCCTTGACGCCGCCGATGGTGGCGGCCGCTTCACGATGCACGCGGTCGCTGCTTTCCATGGCACCGACGACGGTGCCGGCATCGGCGCTCTGGGCGGCCCCGGCAGGCTTGGCCGCTGCGTCGGCCTCGGCCTTTACCGGAACGGGCGCGTGATGCTCCGCGGCGCCGCCGCCATGGTGGTGGCCGGTGTCTTCGGCTTCGGCGCGCTGCGCGGCGCCTTCGGCCAGTTCAAAGCCGGCCAGCGGGCTGCCGGTGGCAATGACGTCGCCGGGACCGCCGAACAGCTTCACGACGGTGCCGGTGTACGGCGACGGCACCTCGACCACGGCCTTGGCGGTTTCCATGGACACCAGGGGTGCGTCGAGCTTGATGAAATCGCCTTCCTTGACGTGCCATTCGACGATTTCCGCGTCGGGCAGGCCTTCGCCGAGATCAGGCAGGTTGAACGTCTTCATGTCGTAGTCCGCAGTTGGAATTCAAAGTCCGGAGATGCACGGGCACGGCGCCGGGAGATTGCCGACGACCGCCCGTCCGTTCGACCGCCGTTTCCTCACGACACCGCCAGCGTGCGCTTCGCCGCTTCGACGATGCGCTGGACCGCCGGCAGGTACTTCATCTCCAGGCGGAACAGCGGAATGTGGGTGTCGTAGCCGGTGACGCGCTCGACCGGGGCGACCAGGTCGTACATCGCGTGTTCGGCGAGGCGGGCGGCGATTTCGGCGCCGACGCCCACGTTCTTCGGCGCCTCGTGCACGATCACGCAGCGACCGGTCTTGGTCACCGATTCGTGGATGGTGTCGAAGTCCAGCGGCTTGATGGTCGCCACGTCGATGACCTCGGCGCTGATGCCTTCGGCGGCCAGTGCGTCGGCGGCCTCCAGCGTTTCCTTGATCGTCGCGCCCCAGCTGACCAGCGTCACGTCCTTGCCGTCGCGCAGCACGTAGCAGACGTCCAGCGGCAGCGCTTCGCCGTCATCCGGGACTTCTTCCTTGTACTGGCGGTAGATGCGCTTGGGTTCGAAGAAGATCACCGGATCGGGATCGCGGATCGCCGCCAGCAGCAGGCCGTAGGCGCGCGCCGGCGACGAGGGAATCACCACTCGCAGGCCGGGTACATTGGCGAACAGCGCCTCGTTGGCTTCGGAATGGTGCTCGGGCGCACGGATGCCGCCGCCCCAGGGTGCGCGCACGACCAGCGGGCAGCTCAGGCGGCCACGCGTGCGGTAGCGCATGCGGGCGGCGTGGCACATCAGGTGTTCGAGCATCGGGTAGATGAAGCCTTCGAACTGCGCTTCCGCCACCGGCTTCATGCCCTGCGCCGCCATGCCGACGCTGAGGCCGGCGATCGAGGTCTCGCACAGCGGCGTGTCGATGACGCGCCACGGACCGAACTTCTCCTGCAGGCCGACGGTGGCGCGGAACACGCCGCCATTGACGCCGACGTCCTCGCCAAGCACGACGACGCTTTCATCGTGCGCCAGTTCCCAGGCCAGCGCCTGGGTGACCGCTTCAATCAGGGTGATCTCAGCCACGGCCCACCTCCCGGCTCACGGCGAGGGCGCGCTGCTGGGCGATCTCCAGCGGCATGTCGGCATACAGGTGGTCGAACATGGCTTCCACGGGTTGGGCACGGGTATTGAGGTAGGCATCGACCTCTTCGTTGACACGGCCCTCGCATTCGCTCTTCCAGGCCTCTTCCCTGGCATCGCTCCAGGCGCCCAGGCGCGTGAGATAGGCGCGCAGGCGGCCGAGGGGTTCGCGTTGCCAGGCTTCCTTCACCTCGGCGTCGTCGCGGTAGCGGCGCGCGTCATCGGCGGTGGTGTGGTCGTGCAGGCGGTAGGTGACCATCTCGACCACGCTGCCACCGCCGCCGTTGCGCGCGCGTTCAATCGCCTGGTCCATGGCTTCGCGGCACGCGATCAGGTCGTTGCCGTCGACCTGCAGGCAGTCAAGTCCGCCGGCCAGGCCCTTCTGCGCCAGCGTCTTGGCGCCGGTCTGCTTGCTGCGCGGCACGGAGATGGCCCACTGGTTGTTCACCACCACCATCACCAGCGGCAGCTGGAAGGCGCCGCCGCAGTTGAGCGCGGAATAGAAGTCGGCCTTCGAGGTGCCGCCGTCGCCGCAGACGCTGACCGCGACGCGCGGTTCGCCGCGCACCTTGAAGGCGAGTGCGGCGCCGGCCGCGTGCAGGCACTGGGTGGCGATCGGCACGGCCCAGGCGAAATCGTGGCGCGGGCCGGAGAAGTCGTTGCCGCGCTCGTCGCCGCCCCAGTACATCAGCACGTCGCGCGGTTTCACGCCACGCCAGAACTGCGCCGCATATTCGCGGTAGGCCGGCGCCAGCACGTCTTCCGGGCGCATCGACGAGCCGATCGCGGCATGCGCGGCCTCATGGCCCAGGCAGGAGGCATAGGTGCCCAGCTTGCCGGTGCGCTGCAGCGCGATGGCCTTGGTGTCGAAGATGCGCGTGAAGCTCATCAGCTGGTAGAGCTGCACCAGCTGGTCCAGGTCGCGGGCGATGGCGGGCAGGGTCTTGCCCATCGGGTGGCCATCGGTATCGAGGTACTGGCGGTACTCGATCTCGAAGCTTGCGGCTACGGTCACGGAATCGATCCTTGTGCAAAGGCGCCCTCAATAGCACCGCCGTCGCAAAGGTGGCAAGGCGCAACGCGCCATGTGCGGCGGCCGGGGGCGAAGGGTGGGCCGGTGGCTATACTTGCCGTCCGGTCAAACTGGGAAGCAATGATGGCAGATCACGACAACCTGCGTGTTATCGAGGATTCCATCGAGCGTGACCTGCGCGAGAAGCTCGATTACGGCGGTTATCTGCGCCTGGACCAGTTGCTGTCGGCACAGCATCCGGTGTCGTCGCCGCCGCATCATGACGAGCTGCTGTTCATCGTCCAGCACCAGGTGGCGGAACTGTGGATGCGCCTGGTGATACACGAATTGAAGGCGGCGGTCGCGCTGATCGTGGAGGATCGCGTCGGGCAGGCACTGAAGGTGCTGGCGCGCGTCAAGCAGATCCAGCGCCAGCTGTTCGAGCAGTGGTCGGTGCTGGAGACCCTGACGCCCAGCGAATACCTGCAGTTCCGCCACCTGCTCGGCCCGGCCTCGGGCTTCCAGTCCTTCCAGTACCGCACGATCGAATTCCTGCTCGGCAACAAGAACGCCGGCATGATCGCGGTGTTCGCGCACGATCCGGAGCGGCAGGCCCTGCTGCGCGAAGTGCTGGAATCGCCGAGCCTGTACGACGAATTCCTGCGTTGGCTGGCACGGCACGGACACGACGTGCCGCCGGAGTGCATCGAGCGCGACTGGTCGCAGCCGTATCGTCGCCATGCCGGACTGCTGCCGGTGTACCGGCGCATCTACGAGAATCCCGACGACCACTGGGAGGCGTACAACATCGCCGAGAAGCTGGTCGACGTCGAGGAAGGCTTCCAGCTCTGGCGTTTCCGGCACATGAAGACGGTCGAGCGGATCATCGGCTTCCGCCGCGGCACCGGCGGCTCCAGTGGCGTCGCCTTCCTGAAGCGGGCGCTGGACCTGACCTTCTTCCCGGAACTGTTCGAGGTCCGCACGCACCTGGGCAGCGACGCCAGCGACTGAGGCGGACGGTGCGTCGGCTGCGCCGGAACGAGTTGGCCTACGGCGAACAACCAAAAAAAGCCGCCTGATGTGGCCAGGCGGCTTGCCCAAGGGGCGGGAGGGCCCCGATGAAAAGGGAGTGTCCGATCAGAAGGACTCCGCGAACGCCGCTTTCGTTCCACATCGGGCCGGCCGGCTTCAGCGGACGCTCATCGAGACAGCGCCTTTCGCGACGGATCCGTGGGGATGGTTGCAAATACCCGTTAAAATGAACGGCTTTTTCACGTCTTCCGGATTGCCGCCATGCTGGACAAGAGCTTCGACCCCGCCGCCATCGAATCACAGTGGTACCAGCGCTGGGAGGACCTGGGCCTGTTCCAGCCGTCCGGCAAGGGTGAGCCGTACTGCATCCTGCTGCCGCCGCCCAACGTCACCGGCACCTTGCACATGGGGCACGCGTTCCAGCACACGCTGATGGACGCCATGGTGCGTTACCAGCGCATGCGCGGCCGAGACGTGCTCTGGCAGGTCGGCACCGACCACGCCGGCATCGCCACCGAAATGGTGGTCAGCCGCCAGCTGGCGGGAGAGAACCTCACCCGCAACGACCTGGGCCGCGACGCCTTCGTCGAGCGGGTCTGGCAGTGGAAGCAGCAGTCCGGCGACACCATCACCCGGCAGATGCGCCGGCTGGGGGCGTCCGGCGACTGGTCGCGGCAGGTGTTCACCATGGACCCGATGCCGTCGACGGCGGTGATCGAGGCCTTCGTGCGCCTGCACGAACAGGGTCTGATCTATCGCGGCCAGAAGCTGGTCAACTGGGATCCGGTCCTGAAGACGGCGATCTCCGACCTGGAAGTGGTCAGCGAGGCCGAGCAGGGTTCGCTGTGGTCGATCCGATACCCGCTCAGCGATGGCAACGGCTACATGACGGTGGCGACGACGCGCCCGGAGACCATGCTGGGCGACGTCGCCGTGGCCGTGCATCCCGAGGACGAGCGCTATGCCCACCTGGTCGGCAAGACGCTGACGCTGCCGCTGACCGGACGCGAGATCCCGATCATCGCCGACGCCTACGTCGAGCGCGAATTCGGCACGGGCTGCGTCAAGATCACCCCGGCGCACGACTTCAACGATTACGCCATCGGCCAGCGCCACGGCCTGCCGATGATCAACATCTTCACCGACGAGGCGACGATCAATGACGCCGCTCCGGAACGGTTCCGCGGCATGGACCGCTACGCCGCGCGCAAGGTGGTGCTGGCCGAACTCGAGGCCGAAGGCCTGCTGGTCGAGGAGACCCCGCACACGCTGCAGGTGCCGCGCGGCGACCGCACCGGCCAGGTCATCGAGCCCTACCTGACCTGGCAATGGTTCGTGAAGATGGACGACATGGGCCGGCGCGGCCTGGAGCTGGTCGAGAACGGCCAGGTGAAGTTCGTGCCGCCGAACTGGATCAACACCTACCGGCACTGGCTCGGCAATATCCAGGACTGGTGCATCAGCCGGCAGCTGTGGTGGGGCCATCGCATCCCGGCCTGGTACGGCGACGACGGCCAGGTGTTCGTCGGGCGCGACGAGGCCGAGGCGCGCAGCCGCGCCGAAGCCGCCGGCTACACCGGTGCGCTGCGCCAGGAACAGGATGTGCTCGAGACCTGGTTCAGTTCGGCACTGTGGCCGTTCTCGACACAGGGCTGGCCGGACGAGGCGGCGATGGCGGAACGCGGCTTCGACCGTTACCTGCCCTCGTCGGTGCTGGTCACCGGCTTCGACATCATCTTCTTCTGGGTGGCGCGCATGATCATGATGAGCGACCACTTCACCGGCAGGGTGCCGTTCCACGACGTCTACATCACCGGCCTCGTCCGCGACAAGGACGGCCAGAAGATGTCCAAGTCCAAGGGCAATGTCCTGGATCCGATCGACCTGATCGACGGCATCGGCCTGGACGAGCTGGTCGCCAAGCGCACCACCGGCCTGATGCAGCCGCAGGCCGCGAAGAAGATCGAACAGGCCACGCGCAAGGACTACCCGGAAGGCATTCCCGCCTTCGGCGCCGACGCGCTGCGCTTCACCTTCGCGTCGCTGGCCAGCCACGGCCGCGACATCAAGTTCGACCTGGACCGCTGCAACGGCTACAAGGCGTTCTGCAACAAGCTCTGGAACGCCGCCCGTTTCGTGCTGATGAACACCGGCGACTACGTGGCCGGGGACGCGGCGGCGCCGGTCACCGACAGCGAGCGCTGGATCGTCGGGCGCCTCTCGGCGACGCTGGCGGAAGTCGAGCGGCAGTTCGCCGACTACCGTTTCGACCTGGCGGCGCAGGCGCTCTACAGCTTCGTCTGGGACGAGTACTGCGACTGGTTCGTCGAGTTGGCCAAGCCGGCCTTGCAGGGCGAGGACCCCGTCGCGCGCCGCTCGACGCAGCACACGGCGCTGGTCGTGCTGGAGGCGGCGCTGCGCGCACTGCACCCGATCATTCCCTTCGTCACCGAGGCGATCTGGCAGCAGGTGGCCGCGCGCCTGGCGCTGCCGGGCGACAGCATCGCGCAGCAGTCGTGGCCGGCGGTCGCCGTCGACGGCGAAACCGAGGCCGCCGGCCGCGGCATCGAGTGGCTGAAGGCGGTGGTCTCCGGCGTGCGCGGCTTCAAGAGCCAGATGGGCCTGTCCCCGGGTCGCGAGATCGAGCTGCTGTTCGCCGGTGGCGATGCCGCACAGGCGGCTCTGGTCGAGCGTTACGGCAGCGCCTTGCGATTCCTCGCCCGCGCGACGACGCTGACGGTGCTCGCTGCCAGCGATCCCGAACCGGCCGGAGCGACCGTGGTCGCGCAGTCCGGCGACCAGCGCGTGCTGGTACCGGTGGCGGGCCTGATCGACGTCGGCGCCGAAGTGGCGCGCCTGGACAAGGAGATCGCGCGCGTGCGCGCCGAGATCGGCAAGTGCGAGGGCAAGCTGGGCAGCGAGAGTTTCGTCGCCCGGGCGCCGGCCGCGGTGGTCGAACAGGAGCGCGCGCGCCTGGCCGACTGGCAGGGCCAGCTGGCCGGCCTGGTCGCCCAGCGCACCCGCCTCGCCGGCTGAGGACCGCGGCCGCGCCGGCGATCAGCCGGCGCGCCGCCCGGCCGGGGGACGTGGCCCGAACAGGGCGCTGCCGACGCGCACCAGCGTCGCGCCCTCGGCGATCGCCTGCTCCAGGTCGTCCGACATGCCCATCGACAGGGTGTCCACGCCCGGGCAGCCCTCGCGCAGGCGCTCGAACAGCCGGCGCATGCGCGAGAACGCCGAGCGCCGCTTGGCCTCGTCCGGATGC
The DNA here is from genome assembly GCF_004343305.1 of Pseudofulvimonas gallinarii. Taxonomy (GTDB): domain Bacteria; phylum Pseudomonadota; class Gammaproteobacteria; order Xanthomonadales; family UBA2363; genus Pseudofulvimonas; species Pseudofulvimonas gallinarii. The sequence continues at coordinate 9,526 of NZ_SMAF01000006.1, forward strand.
GGCTGCGGGATGGCCATCAGTCCGCGCAGCCGCAAGGTGGGCTGTGCACGCACCAGTTCCGCCAGGCCGTCGATGTCCCCCGGCGAACAGCCGGACTTGCTCGCTTCGGCGTCGATGTTCACCTGGATCAGCACGTTCAGCGGTGGCGCCTGTGGCGGCCGGTACCTGGCCAGCGGGGCGACCAGCCTGGCGCGGTCCAGGCTCTGCATCCAGTCGAAGTGCCGCGCCACGTCGGCGCACTTGTTGGACTGCAGCGGGCCGATGAAATGCCAGGTCAGGTCCAGGTCGGCGCAGGCGGCGATCTTCACCACTGCCTCCTGCACGTAGTTCTCGCCAAAGGCCCGCTGGCCCAGCGCCGCCAGGGCGCGGACACGCTCCGCCGGCTGCGTTTTCGACACCGCCAGCAGGTCCACCGGACGGCCTGCGGCAGCGGCCGCGATGCGCCGCTGGCAGGCGCTCAGCGCTGTGGACAAAGGATCACTCATCGTCGTCGGCACGGGGTTATACTCGGTCAGCCCGGCATCGGCCGGGTCGGCGCCGCAGTCGCTCCGGGAGGGCGGACGGCGGTCCGGAACGGATTCTACGCAAGGGGGAGACATGGATATCGCGGAACTGCTGGCCTTCTCGGTCAAGAACAAGGCATCGGACCTGCATCTCTCGGCCGGCTTGCCGCCGATCATCCGCGTCGACGGCGATGTCCGGAAGATCAACCTGCCGGAGATGGACCACAAGCAGGTGCACGCGCTGGTCTACGACATCATGTCGGACAAGCAGCGTCGCGACTACGAGGAGTTCCTCGAAGTCGACTTCTCGTTCGAGATCCCCAACCTGGCGCGCTTCCGCGTCAACGCCTTCAACCAGAACCGCGGCGCCGGTGCGGTGTTCCGTACCATTCCCTCGCAGGTGCTGTCGCTGGAAGACCTGGGTTGTCCGCCGGTGTTCAAGGAGCTGCTGGACCAGCCGCAGGGCCTGATCCTGGTCACCGGCCCCACCGGCTCCGGCAAGTCCACCACCCTCGCGGCGATGATCGACTACATCAACCGCAAGGAATACGCGCACATCCTCACCATCGAGGACCCGATCGAGTTCGTGCACACCCCGCACCGCTGCCTGATCAACCAGCGCGAAGTGCACCGCGACACGCACGGATTCTCCGAAGCGCTGCGCTCGGCGCTGCGTGAAGACCCCGATTACATCCTCGTCGGCGAGCTGCGTGACCTGGAAACGATCCGCCTCGCGCTGACCGCCGCGGAAACCGGACACCTGGTGTTCGCCACGCTGCATACCTCCAGTGCCGCGAAGACCATCGACCGCGTCATCGACGTGTTCCCCGCGGGCGAAAAGCCGATGGTGCGCTCGATGCTGTCGGAATCGCTGCGCGCGGTCATCGCGCAGGCGCTGCTGAAGAAGGTCGGTGGCGGCCGCATCGCCGCGCACGAGATCATGGTCGGCATCCCGGCCATCCGCAACCTGATCCGCGAGGACAAGGTCGCGCAGATGTACTCGGCCATCCAGACCGGCCAGCAGCACGGCATGCAGACGCTCGACCAGTGCCTGCAGGACATGGTCCGCCGTGGGGTGGTGACCAAGGCGACCGCCATCAGTTACGCGAAGCAGAAGGAAATCTTCAGATGAGCGACGGCCTCGAGCTGATCAATTTCCTCAAGAAGATGGTCGAACTGAAAGCGTCCGACCTCTTCGTCACGGCCGGCCGCCAGCCCAGCCTGAAGGTGCACGGCAAGCTGATGGCGCTCACCGAACAGCCGCTGACGCCGCAGCAGAGCAAGGAGATGGTGCTCAACTCGATGAATCCGAACCAGCGCGAGCAGTTCGAGAAGCATTACGAGTGCAACTACGCCATCAGCGTCACCGGCCTGGGCCGTTTCCGCGTCAGCTGCTTCTACCAGCGCAACGCGGTCGGCATGGTCATCCGCCGCATCGAGATGCGCATCCCGACCATCGAGGAGCTGAAGCTGCCGGCGGTGGTCAAGGAACTGGCGATGGTCAAGCGCGGCCTGGTGCTGTTCGTCGGTGCCACCGGTACCGGCAAGAGCACCTCGCTGGCGGCGATGCTGGGCTACCGCAACCGCAACTCGTCCGGCCACATCATCACCATCGAGGACCCGATCGAGTACGTGCATCGCCATGACGGCTGTATCGTCACGCAGCGCGAGGTCGGCATCGATACCGAAACCTTCGAGGCGGCGCTGAAGAACACGCTGCGCCAGGCGCCCGACGTCATCCTGATCGGCGAGGTGCGCACGCGCGAGACCATGGAGCAGGCGATCACCTTCGCCGAGACCGGCCACCTGTGTCTGGCCACCCTGCACGCCAACAACGCCAACCAGGCCATCGACCGCATCCTGCACTTCTTCAGCGAGGACCGTCGTCCGCAGGTGCTGATGGACCTGTCGCTCAACCTCAAGGGCGTGGTCGCCCAGCAGCTGATTCCGCACGTCGACGGCAAGAGCCGCCGCGTCGCCATGGAAGTGCTGCTCGGCACGCCGCTGGTTCAGGACTACATCCGCGTCGGCGACGTGCACAAGCTCAAGGAAGTGATGAAGGAATCCACCAACCTGGGCATGCGCACCTTCGACCAGAGCCTGGTCGAGCTGTTCCACAACGGCGAGATTTCCTACGAGAACGCGCTGCGCCACGCCGACTCGAGCAACGAAGTACGCCTGGCCATCAAGCTGGCGAAGGGCGGCGACGCCCACTCGCTGTCGTCGGGCCTGGGCGACATCGAACTGCTGGAGTAACGGGACGACCGGGCGGCCACCGCGTGGAGCGATGCCGGGGCCGCCATGGCCGCCATTGGAGGGGCCGGGCGTACGCTGCGGCGATTTGCGTGACCGGGCCTTGGCCGCTTTGAACCTTCCGTTCGCTGCGCGCATCGAAGCGGTATGGACGGAAGCGGCTGGATGCGACAGGACCATGACACCGTCGACAGGGCTGATGCCGACACGGTCGACGTGCGTGCCGCAGCCGCTGGCGACATACCGGCCTTCGAGCGCCTGTTCCGCCGCCATTCGGCGCGCATACACGGTGTCGTCTGGCGCCTCGCTGGTGGCGTCGAGGCGCGTGCCGAGGACCTGGTCCAGGAGACCTTCCTGCGCGCCTGGCGCAACCTTGCCCGTTTCCGCGGCGAAAGTCTCTTCTCGACCTGGCTGCATCGTCTTGCCGTCAACACGGCGCTGATGGACCTGCGGGCCAGCCGCAGTCGCCCGGACACCGACGCCGCGCTGCCCGAGGACCTGGGGTCGCACGAAGAACACCCGGGGCATGAGATGGACCTGCAGCGCGCGGTCGCCAGCCTGCCGCCGCGTGCGCGGGCGGTGCTCGTGCTTCACGACATCGAAGGCTGGCAGCACGGCGAGATCGCCGCCGAGCTGGGCATGGCGACCGGTACCTCGAAGGCGCAACTGCACCGGGCGCGGCAGTTGTTGCGCCAACGTCTGGAAGGACATGGACATGGATGACGAACTGGATCTTGATCTGCGCCGGCGACTGCGTGGCCTGGCAGAGGACCGCCCGCTGCCGGTCGATCTCTGGCCGGCCATCGAGGCCCGGTTGCCGGCGACCGCTCCGGCATCGCCGGTGCGCCCGGCATGGACATGGGCCGCCGCTGCGGCGCTGGTGATGGCGGTGGCCGCGGCCTGGCTGCTGCCGCTGCGGAACGGGCCGGACCCTGCGCTGCAGCCATTGGTGCAGGCCGAGCCGGCAAGGAGCCTGCACGCCGATGACGCCGATACGCTGCTGCGCGCCTACGACGAAATACTCGCCTTTGAAGCCGGCCTGCCAGCGCTGCACTGGCAGCATCAACTCGGCCGACCGGGTGGACGCGAGCGCCTGGCGGCAAGGCGCGAACTGGATGCTTCGCTGCGCGAGCTCGCCGCGGCGTTGCGGATCGAACCCGGCTCCCAACTCCTGAGGCGCCTGATGCATCAGACCCTGGGACAGCGCGTTGCGATCAGCCGCGACGCCTGGACCGCCTGACCGGGCCACCCACCCAATCCTTGAGGCCACAGACCATGCTCGATCGAATCGCACTCCTGCTCCTCCTGTCCGCAGCCACTGCCGGTGCGCGGGCGGGCACGCCGATTGATGAAACGCGCCCCGGACAGGCGGGCATGCACCTGCGCGTGGAAAGTGTCGCCGGCAGTGTCCGGCTGACGCCGGGCAGCGACAGCCAGGTCGTGATCCGCGGCACACTGGGCGACGGCAGCAAGCCCCTCCGGATCGACGGCGACGGCAGCCGTCTGTCGATCCAGGTGGAAGCGGAAAGCAATGGCTGGGGCAGCCGGATGGCGCCGAGCACGCTGGAGATCGAGGTGCCGTCCACGGCGCGGGTGGAGATCAACACGGTCAGCGCCGATGTCGGCGTGTCCGGCATTGGTGGCAGCGAGGCGCGTATCGAAACCGTCAGCGGCGCGATTGACTACCGCGGAAGCGGCGAACGCGTGCGCCTGAAGACGGTCAGCGGCCGGATCCACGGCGAAGGCAGTGGCAGGCACTGGACGGTAGGCAGCGTCAGCGGCTCGATCACGATGCCGGAGGCTTCGGGCGAACTCGACGTGGAATCGATTTCGGGAACGATCGATGTGGCATTCCGTCCCGCCAGCCGCGTCCACGTGGAAACGGTTTCCGGGCGCATCGAAGCCACGGGCGTGCTGGCGGACGGGGGCGACATCGACATGCAGAGCGTCAGCGGCGCGCTGAACCTGCGCCTGTCCGGGCAGACCGATGCGCGGATCCAGGCAAAGACGTTCTCGGGCAAGGTCGAAAGCGATTTCGGCACCGTCGAGCGCGGTGGATTCGGCGGCGGTTATTCGCTGGATACGCGCGTGGGATCGGGCGCCGGAACGGTGCGCGTGGAGTCCTTCAGCGGCAAGGTGACGATCCGCGGGAATTGAGGCCGTCGTGCCGATCCGGCGGCGATGTCGTGGCGCTCGCCGACGGCGGCCCACGCATCAGCTGGTGCCGGTCGGGGTCGCGGACAGCAGTTTCCTTACCGGTTCGAGCTGGTCGGCGTACGCCTGCCAGCGCAGGTGGCTGCGCTGGTGGACAGGCTCACGCAATTGCGGCGCGCTCGCCGAGCGAACCGGCTTGGCGTTGTTGCGGAAGTCCAGGAAGGCCGGATCCCAGTCCAGTCCGCAGAACGCCATGATCGCTGGTGCATGGACTTCGGGCGCCTGCACGAGGAGGTCGTAATCGACCTCGAGGATCCGCCCCGGAAACACGCGCTTCCAGTGCGCCATCAGCCGTTCGTACATCAGGAAGTAGCGGGCAACGTCGAACAGGTCGTAGCTGTAGTCGAAATAAGGTGAGCCCGGTGCGAACACATGCCGGAAGTTGCTCAGGCAGGTGTCCAGTGCGTTGCGGCGGACGGCGATGAAACGGGCATCCGGCAGCGCCTGGGCGATGAACCCCAGGTAGAGGTAGTTCTGCGGCAGCTTGTCGGTGAAGTGGGCCGTCGATCCCGTCGCCGGACGGGTGCTTTCCAGATAGCGTCGGCCCAGCGCGTTCCAGTCCGGGTCAGGGCTGGATCGGATGGCGTCCGGATCGAAGGGATTGAATGTCCTTTCGCCCAGCGCCTGCTTCCAGGCCACCGGAAAGTTGAAAAGTTCGCCCGCCGGGTACACGTCCGGGTGGGCGGACAGGATCCGGTCCACCAGCGTCGTACCCGAGCGCGCCATGCCGAGCACGAACAGGGGCTCGCCGGATCGATGGCCCAGCGACGGGTCGCCGGCAGTGGTCACCCGCTCCGCGATGGCTTCGAACAGCGCCGCGTCGCGTTCGCTGCTGTAGTTGCGATAGGGGCGCATCGCCGCCTTGGCTTCGGCCAGCTGGCGGAACGATTCCTCGCACTGGTCGAGGTCATCCAGCTCCTTGGCGAGCGCGGCACCCAGATACAGCCTTGCCATGGGATCCTGGCCATGGCGGGCCAGAAGGCTGCGCAGTTGCGGCAGGTGGTTGCGCCCGGGCGTCTGCCGGCGATTGATCGACAGGTTGTAGTACGCAGGCCAGTGCCGAGGATCCGAGGCCAGGCAGGCCTCGAAAGCCTGGTCGGCCCGGTCCAGCTGGCCGTCGCTGCCCAGCCACACCGCGTGGTTGAACTGGAAACCCGGGTCGCGCGGTGCCAGCGCAGTAGCGCGTGCGAAGGCCTCCCCGGCCTGCGGGTGCATGGCGCACTCGCTGCGGATCACGCCGACGGTATCGGCGATGAGCGGGTCGTGCGGGTGGGCCTCGAACAGCTCGGCGCATATCGACAGCGCCTCGCTCCAGCGACAGAGCGCCGCCAGGGCGCGCGCAAGGTAGATCCGGTAGTGGACCGTGCCCGGGCGGAGTGACGATGCCCGGCTGAAATGTTCGAACGCGCGCTGGCTCCAGCCCATCTCGATCGCCGCATGGCCGAGTGCGAAGTGGACGCCATCATCGTCCGGGGTGATTTCGGCCAGGGATTCCGCGGCCCGATAGGCCTCGTTCCATCGGCCAGACGCCACCGCCTGCCGGACGGATGTGCGCAGGCCCGGGATGGTGCTCGTGTTGGAGGTCATAGTGCCGGGGTCGTTGTCGACGGACGGCTGTTCGCCGCAGGTGGGGATCGTCGCCCAATGCCGGACCGCCTACAAGTCCGACGGCACGGATGGTGCAACCCGGCGCCATGAATATCGCGCCGCCTGAAAAAGATACGGCCCCATTTCTGGGGCCGTATCGTGTTGCTCAGGTGTTGCTGTTACGCGATCAGAACGTCTGCTTGTACTTCGCGTACCAGAAACGACCCAGGTCGAAGCCGCCGTAGTAGGCGAAGTTCGAGTTCGGCTGCGAGAACATGACCGGGCCTTCGTGGTCGGTCACGTTGTTCGCACCCAGGGCCACCGTCGCACCCCACGGAGCATTCCAGCGGAACTGGAGGTCGTGGAAGGTGTTGGAGCCGACGCGGTTGATCGGCGTGATGATGCCCTGGGTGTCCGGGGCAGCATAGTCCGGATGCGTGCAGATCTCGTCGAAGTAGCACTCTTCCTTCATCGCCGAGTAGTAGCGCATGCCCCAGGTCACGCCGAAGTCACCCAGATCCCAGCTCAGGCTGAGGTTGGAACGGAGGCGGAAGTTCGCACCGAAGCTGGTGTGAACCGACTCGTATTCCTGCGTCACGTCCGTCTTGCTGTTCAGCTTGCTGGTGTAGCTGTTGTTCCACACAGCGCCGAAGCGACCGAAGTCGGTATCGAAGCGGTAGCTGATATCCCAGTCGAAGCCTTCGGTTTCGACGTAACCGGAGTTACGACCACCGTAGCTCAGGCTGTTGACGATACCCAGGACCGGATCACGCGTGAACATGGCGCAACGCGACGCGATGTTCAGGATGTAGCAGTCGTACAGGATCTGGTTCGGGGTGTCGCTGACAACGGTGTTCTCGATGCGGTAGTTCCACCAGTCGACACCGATGTTCAGGCCTTCGATGAAGCCCACCGACCAGACAGCGCCGATGGTCTTGGACTCGGAGGTCTCCGGCTGCAGCAGCGGGTTGGAGCCGCTGAAGAACGGAACCGGCGTCTGGTCGGCACGAGCCTGCGTCGGGATGAAGCCCTGGCGCAGCTGGCGATAGACGTTCGGACCGCTGCCACCCCACTCGGCCGGATCCCAGATACGGGCGTGGCCGGTATCGGCCTGGCAGCGCGCCGTGTTGGCGGCGTCACCGAAGCGGGCGTCGCACGGATCGTGGAAGTTGGTGGTGAAGGTCTGCGAGCCGCCGCCGTACAGACCGGCGATGCTCGGAGCGCGGAAGCCTTCAGCCCAGGTACCACAGATCAGCAGGTCCTCGAACGGACGCCAGCGCAGGCCCAGCTTCGCGTTGGTGGTGTCACCGAAGGTCGAGAAGTCGGAGTAACGGGCTGCGGCGTTCAGCGACAGCTCGTAGAAGCCCGGGATCTCGGCCAGGATCGGCACGTCGATTTCGGCGTAGAACTCGTCGACCGAGTAGCCGCCCTGCGTGGTGGTGCTGGCCAGCGACGAATGGTCGCCCGACTGACGCAGCGCGTCCGGAGCGTACAGGCCCTGCTCACGACGGTACTCGTAGCCCACCGCGAAGCCCAGGTCACCCGCCGGCAGCGTGAACAGCGTGCCGCTGAAGTTGGCGTAGTAGGCCGTGGTCGAGGTCTCGGCGATCGTGTGCTCGCGCGGGAACAGGAAGTTGACGACCGCGGGGTCATCCAGCGAGTTCGCGATCGAGCCGCGGCCGAAGCCGGCGAACGGATTCCACGGCACGCAGGAGGTCAGCGAGATCGGGGCATCCGGCGTACCGCACTGGACGACGCCCGAGCTGTTCATGAACGACGGGCCGACCGCAGCGCTGACGCGGGACGGCTGCAGGTTGCCGGTACCGGTCTGCAGCTGCGTGCTGCGGGTGTACATGTAACCGACGTCCCAGTTGAAGAAGCGGTCGCCGATGTCGAAGGCGCCGTCGAAGCCGCCGGTGAAGCGCCAGGTGTCGGCGTCATAACCGGTGTAACGCGGCACTTCCCAGCCACGACGGGTCCAGGTCAGCAGGCCGGTGTTCTCGCCCGTGCCCCAGTTGCCGACCGGGTTGAACCAGCTGTCCGGCGACATGTGGGTGTTCGGGATCGTACCGCCAGCCCACGAGGAGCCGGACTGGTACGGATAACCGGCGACCTGCATCTCGGAGAAGCGGTGCGTGTAGCCGACGTCCGTGGTGAAACGGGCCCAATCGGTCACGTCATACGCACCGGACACATAGACACCCTTGCGCTCGAGCGGGTTGTAGATGTGCATCTGGTCGCTGGAACGCGAGACGTCGCCCGTACCCGGGGTGCCATCCTGCGGATGGAAACCGGTGAACGTGCGGGCGTCGGAACCCGGATCGGCGACCCAGTAGGTGCCGCCGTGCAGGAAGCGGCCGTACTGGCCGACGGTGGTGTAGCTGTACTGCGGGTAGCCCGGATAGGAGTCGGCGGTGTACCAGCGGTCGGGGGCGAAGATGCCCTCTTCCTTGTTGTACTCGGCGGACATCACGATGTGGCCGCGCTCGCCAGCCATGCCGATGGTGAAGTCGTAGGCCTGACGCGGACCATCGCCTTCGCCGTACTCACCGTAGTACAGGTTGACTTCGGCGCCGGTGAAGTTGCGACGGGTGATGATGTTCACCACGCCGGCGATGGCGTCGGAACCGTAGATCGACGAAGCGCCGTCCTTCAGGACTTCAATGCGCTCGATGATCGAGGCCGGGACCTGCGACAGATCCTGCAGACCACCGGTGGTGGTGCCCAGGCGCTTGCCGTTGATCAGGACCAGGGTGCGGGTCGCACCGAGGTTGCGCATGTCGATGTACAGGCCACCGACCGACTCGCCCGAGCTCAGCGGCTCGGAGCGGCTGATCGGCGGGGTGCCGGCTGCAGTCATGTTCTGCAGGATGTCGGCGACGGAGGTCAGGCCCTGGGCCTCGATGTCCTCGCGGCTGATGGTCAGAACCGGCTGCGCCGTTTCCAGGTCCACCTGGCGGATGCGGGAGCCCGTGACCTCAATGCGATCGAGGGTGCGCTCTTCGGAATCCTGATCTTGCTGGGCGAAGGCGGTGCCGGTAAAACCGACCGCGCCGATCACACCGACCGTCAGGCCGGCGCGAATCGCCTTGTACAGGGGGTTGTTGCTAAGTCTCATTAGACACTCTCCAACGTCGTGAGTTGACTTCGGGACATGGGACCCGTCCATGGGCGAGCCAAAGGGCCACCGAAACCATGGCGGTCTGGAGTCTAACAACATTTTTACAAGCCCGGCAATCCCTTCTGTTTTCGTTAAGGATTGCGGCGAAGCCGCCCCAAGTGCGGCCTGGAATGCGGACTTACGGTTTACGATTCGGGTCGTACGTAAGTTCTCGCAGGGAATCAGAGTTCCTGGTGGTAGCGGATGTACGGGGTGCGCAGGTCACCCTGGTCGGGTCCGGACTTGGCCGGGTCCTGCCGTTGCGGCCGGACGATCAGGTTGCGCGCGCCGAACTCCAGTTCGCCGTTCCAGGGCATCCGCCAGGAAAATCCCAGGTCGAGACTGTCCTGGCCCTCCGCGGCAAGGCCGGTGAGCGCGTCGGGACGCCACTGGCGGCCGGTCAGGGCGCCCTGGAAGCGGCCGTAACCGATGCCGAAGCTCAGGCTGTCCTCGCTGCCGGGCAGCCAGGGCAGGGCGGCGGCATCACCGCCCGTGCGCAGCCAGTCACCCGGCCGTGTGCTGTGGCCGTAGGCCAGGTCCAGGCGCAATTGCGGGCCGAGCCAGAAATAGGTGGCAACGCCCAGCGTCTCGCTGCGGCGGTCGATCTCGCCGAGGGTCGGGCCGATCCAGCCCGGCAGCAGCAGGGACGCCGCGGCCGCGGAAATCTGCCGCAGTCCCAGCCAGTCGCCGAGGTCGGACAACTGGTTGCCACCTTCAAGCCAGCCCAGGCCATAACTGAAATCGACGCCGAAGCCGCTGCCGTGTTCAAGGCCCAGGACCAGCCCGGTACCCGGCATGGCGCCCGGCAGACCCAGCCAGTTCGCCGGATCACAGCCGCGCAGGTGGCGAAGATGCGGGGAATCGCCGACCAGGCAGGGCGACAGGCCTGGCGCGCCGTCGGTCGCGCCGGCGTTGACATGCAGCGCGATGCGGCCCCAGCCGGGGTTGCGTTCGCGCCCGGACAGATCGAGGGCGGGAAGGGGTGACGCCCGCAGCGAAGGCGGCAGGGCCGGCTCGGCTTCGGTGCTCAGGCGGACGCGGCCGTCAGGATCGAGACTCAGGCGCAGGCGCACCGGTTCGCCGACCGTCTGCGCCGCCGCGAAAGTGGCGGGCAACAGTGCAAGCGCGAGCAGTAGCGGACGGAGAAATGCGTTCATGACCTTTGCTGGAAAACCGAACCCCCACAGCCCGGAAATCCCTGTCAGTCTGGCCCTGGTCGGATGAAAAGTATAGGCCAAGACATTGAACGGCTGGAAGGGTTCCGCGCCGGGACGACGGGCGCCAGCAGGTATTCAGGCCGGGCTGCGGGCGAACTGCAGCAGCGCCAGCACGAGGACCGTGAGGATCAGCACGGTACGGACGCGGCCGGGCGTGACCCAGCGACGGCGCTCGGCCGGCGCGGCTGGCGCGAGCACGTAGGGCAACGCCGGCACGGCGTCCTCGTTGCGTTCGAATCCGGCCGGGGGCAGCAGGCCGGCGGTGCGCAGCACCTGTCGCGCCTGTGGCAGGTCGCCGTTGTTGAGCACCATGACCCGTGGCCATGATCCCGGGTCGCTCGCCTGGCGGTAGTTGGTCGCGCGCCAGGCCGGCATCTTCTTGTGATGCGGCCCGTAAAGGACGCGGTTGGCGATCGCGGCTTCGTCCAGGAGCGCGGCGACGCGTTCGGCGTTTTCCAGTCGGGGCGTGCTGTAGATGACCTGCATGGCGCACAGGATAGCGGATCGCCTGACGGACGACGCCCGGGTGGCCGTATCATCAACGGCCATACATTCATTAATAGGGCGTGGCTGCCGGATGGACGAGGACAACAACGGGGGCGTCGAATTGCAGGTCTCGAGCGTTCCCGAGGGCGGTGCCGTCGAAGTGCTGCTGGATCCCGGCGATCGCGGCAGCAGTGTCGTCGTGCTCCGCCGCGACGGGCGGTTGCATGCCTTCCGCAACCTGTGCCCGCATGCGGGACGTTTCCTCAACTGGGCGCCGGGACGCTTCCTGTTCGACAAGGGTCGGCTGGTCTGTGCCGCCCACGGCGCGACCTTCGAAACCGACAGTGGCCTGTGCGTGGAAGGTCCATGCCGGGGCTCGTCGTTGGTGCCGGTCGCAGTGACACAACTCGACGACGACCGCGTTCGCGTCGGCGTGTAGGCGGAAAGCAGCGCGGGCCCGCGTTGTCCGGCGCCTGCGACCTTTTCCGCCCGGGCTGCATCCAAGGAAACGTGAGCAGCCGTTTCGCCATCGACGTCCCACCCGAGCTGATCGACTCGGCACGCAGCGGTGCGCTGGCGTCGCTGGAACGGCTCTATCGGCTGTTCGAACGGCCGGGCCACAACCTCGCATTGCGGCTGCTCTCGGACCCCGAGGACGCCCACGAAGTCCTGCACGACGCGATGCTTTCGGCGTTCCGCCGCCTGCACCAGTTTCGCGGCGATTGCCCGTTCTGGGCCTGGTTGCGGCAGATCGTGGTCAATACGGCGTTGATGCGCCAGCGTTCGCGGCGTGGCCACGACGCCCACGCGCAGGAGATTCCCGATTTCGAAAGCGCGGTGCCGGACGCAGGACCTGATCCGCTGCATCTGGCCGAGGCCGCGCAGGTCGAGCGCGCGCTGGACCTGCTGCCGGCGGTGACTCGCAGCGTGGTGTGGCTGTTCTGCGTCGAGGGCTACAGCCACCCCGAGATCGCCAGGGCGATGGGGCAGTCGGTGAGTTTTTCAAAATCCCAGCTTGCGCGGGGGCTGGCCCGCCTGCGTCGCGACCTGGGCGTGGAGGCCACGAGCCATGCCTGACATGCAGTATTTCGAAATTCCGGATAGTTCCGACGACGCGGTGATGCGGCGACTGCGGTCACTGCCGGATCGCGACCCTCCCGGTGACGGCTGGCCACGACTGGCCGCCGAGCTCGCCGCCGGCCTGGCGCAACCGCCACGGGCCACGGTGGGACGCCGCTCGCGCCGCGTTTTCCGGCAGGCCGGGCTGGCCATGGCGGCAATGCTGCTGCTCGCCCTGGTCATCCCGCGCATGGACATCCCGCGCATGGAACCGGAACAGCCCATCGCTGTTGAAAGTCCAGAGGGCGTGAACGCCACGCTGGTTGCGCAGTCGCAGTGGCTGGAACAGCTGGTCGCCGCGCCGGCACTGGCGCCGGAAGCCCAGGACAGCGGCCAGGTGCTGCTCGACCTCGGCCTGCGCCAGCGCATCGGCGAAATCGACAGTGCACTGCAAGACAGCGACCACGCCGACGGCGACGCACGGCGAAGATTGTGGCAGGCGCGCGTCGATGCGCTGTCGCAGCTGGTGCAGCTGCGCTGGGCGGGCCGTCGCGAAGCCTTGCATGCGGGCATCGCGGACGGGGTCGGCGTGCAGCAGGCAATGCTCTGGTCGAACTGATCCAGTACCCCTGATCTCACGAGGCGCGCATCCGCGTGCCGCACTCCAGAACGAGGATGACGACATGGACCTTCGAATGACCCTGGGCGCGCTGCTGGTTTCAGCGCTGATCGCGGTGCCCTCCGTGGCGGCTGCGGCCGAACCCGACGACGACCACCGCCGGCGCCAGGAGCTGGCGGAGGCGCGCGAGCAGCTCGCTGCCGCCGCCGCGCGCGTTGCCGAGTTGTCGCGTGAGCATGGCCGCCATGTCGTCGAGTTCCGCAGTGCCAGCCGCAGGCGGCCGATGGTCGGCGTGGTCCTTGGCAGCAACGCAGACAAGGGCGTCGCCATCCAGGCAGTGACGCCGGATGGACCGGCCGCGAGAGCGGGCCTGCGCAGTGGTGACGTCATCACCCGCATCGAGGATACCGCGCTGGATGCGCCCGCCGCCGAAGCGCGGATCGCTGCCGCGCAGCGCGCGCTGGCCGGCCTCGAAGCCGGGCAGCAGGTTCGCGTCACCTACGAGCGCGAGGGCAGGCGCGCGCAAGCCGTGTTGACCGCCGATCTTCTGTCGCCGGTCGCCCTGATGGCCGATATCGGTGCGCTGCAGGGACTGGGTGCGCTTGGGCGCCTGGGCGACCTGGAAGGCCTGGGTGCCGGCCTGGACATCGATATCGAACGCATTCGCAGTGATGTCGCCGAGGGGCTCGTCGATGTCGAGAAGCGGCTGCGCGTGATCGGTCCGATCATCGCCGACTCCGTTCGTTTCGACGCCTGGCGCTGGCAGGGCCTGCGGCTGGCGGCACTCGATCCGGATCTCGGCCGCTACTTCGGAACGGACGAAGGCGTGCTGGTGTTGAAGGCCGAGGGCCAAGGACTAGCCGGCCTGCAGGGCGGCGATGTGATCGAGCGCGTCAACGGCGAACCGGTGCGCACGCCGCGTGATGCCATGGCGCGGTTGTCCGATGCGGAGCCGGGCGAGAAGGTGTCGCTGTCGCTGCTGCGCGACCGTCGTCGCAACGAACTGAGCCTGACCGCGCCGGACAAGCCCGACCTTTCCCGGCTGCTGGTACCGCCGATGCCGCCGGAGCCGCCGGCACCGCCGCCGGCACCGAGGGCGCCCGAACTGCCGGTGCCCCCGCAGCCGCCGGCGCCGCCGCCGCCTGGGACGCCGATCGGCACCCTGGTCTGACCAGGATGGATGGCAGCCAGGCCGACCGGTGATGAACTGCGGAGCCCGGATCGACTCCGGGTTCCGACGTCACACGAAGTTCGGCCTGCGGTCGTTCGAGCACCGAACGAAGCCGGCCCGGGCGGATGCAGCGCCCGATGTCGCGGACTGGGGCGCGGGGCGCGCCAGTTACTTGGTCAGGATGAGCTTGTCGTTCTGCGTGCGGCGCAGGCGGTACTCGCACCCGCCGTGTTCGATGATCAGCTCGCGATGGCCCGACAGCAGGCTCTGGCTGTCGATGCGTTGCGGCGCAGCGGCAGCAGTCGGACGTTGGCTGGCGAAACGCGGAAGTGGCCGGGAAGGCAGGACGGCTGGAGGATTCATTGCATCGGCATCCGGAAGGATTCGTTAGTCGAATGATAACCATTCGCATTAAATAGTCAACGGTGCCGTGAGGTCAAGCGCGGTGGAATGAAAGCGTGACGCTGGCTGACCTGCGCGGGTCCTCGGTGCGGCCACGACAACCCGGGGGGCCGGAATCCGGACCGCGAATCCACCGCGGGCCCGGCGTCGGGGGCAAGGAGCCGTCGCCCGCCGCGTGGCGATGCGGGTGCCGACCACGCAAGCGCCGTGTGCGGCGATGTCCGGTGCGGCCACGCGATGTCGTCATGTCCGGCCGCGGGCGTGGCACCCGCCGCCGGGAAGGGCGGCCGAACATCGGCCGCCCTTGCGGGTTTCAGGCGAACACGGCCGCGATCCGCGCCCGCGCCTCCTCGTCCAGCCGCTGCGCCACCTCGAGGGCGAGAAGGTTCTCCTGCAACTGCGCCACGTTGCTGGCGCCCAGGATCACCGAACTGACATCCTGATTGCCCAGGCACCAGGCGATGGCCAGTTGCGCCGGCGTACAGGACCACTCGCCAGCCAGCGCGATGAACCGTTCCACCTGCGCCAGTCGTGCCCGGCCCGTTTCCTGGCTGGTGTGCGAATCCAGCCAGCGGTATTCGTCCGAACGCAGGCGGCCATCGTTGCCGGCGTCGCGGTTGTAACGACCACTCAGCAGTCCCGACGCCAGCGGCGACCACGTCGTCGCGCCCAGGCCCAGGTCTCGATACAGCGGCGCGTATTCGCGCTCGACGCGCTCGCGAACGAACAGGTTGTATTGTGGCTGTTCCATGGAGGGCGCGACCAGATGGTTGGCGCGCGCGAAGTCGGTGGCCTCGCGGATCAATGCCGCCGGCCATTCGGACGTGCCCCAGTACAGCACCTTGCCCTGCCGCACCAGCAGGTCCATCGCCAACACGGTTTCACCGACCGGCGTTTCCGGATCGGGGCGGTGGCAGAAGTACAGGTCGAGGTGTTCAATGCGCAGGCGTCGCAGCGCATTGTGGCAGGCCTCGACCACATGCTTGCGCGACAGGCCACGCTGCGTCGGTCGTGGCTGCTCGGCGCTGCCGAAGAACACCTTGCTCGACACGCACCATCCATCGCGGGGCAGGCGCAGGTCCGCCAGCGCGTCGCCCATGATGCGTTCGGCTTCGCCGTGTCCATAGCCTTCAGCATTGTCGAAGAAATTGACGCCGTGATCCCAGGCGGCGGCGAGCAGCTCGCGCGCCTGGCCACGGCCGACCGAGCGCCCGAAGTTCACCCAGGCGCCGTAGGACAGGGCGGACAGTTGCAGGCCGGAACGACCCAGGCGGCGATACTGCATGAAGACTCTCCAGCGATGCGGCCCGACATCATAGCCAGCGCGTGGCTGTACCGCGGGCGGGTCAACCGGTGCTGAACGCCGTCACGGGTCGGCGCGGGCGCTATGGCACACTTACGCGCTTTCCGCCCACCCAGGTCCAGGCCCTGAACGACGCCATCGCCAATTCGAGAGGGGAACCCGTCGCCGCGCCCGTCGTACGTGTGCGCGATCTGGCCACGCGCCTGGGCGACAAGCGGATCTTCGACGGCGTGACGTTTGATGTGCCGGCCGGTTCGGTGCTGGCGCTCATGGGGCCAAGCGGGACCGGCAAGACCACGCTGCTGCGCCATCTCACCGGCCAGCAGCCGTACGACGCCGGCAGCGTCCAGGTGTTCGGACAGGAAGTGGCCGCGCTCACTCACCGTGACCTGTACGCCTTGCGCCGGCGCATGGGCATGCTGTTCCAGCATGGCGCACTGCTGACCGACCTGAGCGTGTTCGACAACGTTGCCTTCCCGCTGCGCGAGAACACCGACCTGCCGGAACGCCTGATCCGCACACTGGTGCTGATGAAGCTGCAGGCGGTCGGCCTGCGTGGCGCCGCCGGCCTGATGCCCTCGGAACTGTCCGGCGGCATGGCGCGTCGTGTCGCGCTGGCGCGTGCGATCGCCCTGGATCCGGCGCTGATCCTCTATGACGAACCCTTTGTCGGCCTCGACCCGATCGCCGTCGCCGCGGTCGTCGAGCTGATCCGCACGCTCAACCGCACGCTCGGCCTGACCAGCATCGTGGTCGCGCACGAAATCGAGCACCTGCGACGCGTTGCCGACCGCCTGGTCGTGCTGTCCGGCGGCAAGGTGATCGCGCAGGGAGCGGTCGATGATGTGCTCGCCGATCCGTCACCGATGGTCCGCCAGTTCCTGCAGGGACTGAGCGATGGTCCGGTGCCGTTCCACTACCCGGCGGCGCCGCTGGCGGGCGATTTCGGGCTGGAGCGTGGACGATGAAGCGCGTGCCGCGCGAACTGGCGCACTCGCTGGGTGGCTTCCTCGCCGACATCGGCGTCATGGGCGGTTTCCTGTTGCGTCTGCTGTCGGCATTGCCGTCGAGCCTGCGTCGCTTCGGCCTGCATGTGCGGCAGTTGTGGTTCATCGGCGCGATGAGCCTGACCATCATCATGATTTCCGGTCTGTTCGTCGGACTGGTGCTCGGCCTGCAGTACTACCAGGCGCTCAGCCAGTTCGGCGCCACCGGCGCGCTGGGCACGCTGACCGCGCTGTCGCTCTACCGTGAACTGGGCCCGGTGATCGCCGCGCTGCTCTTCTCCGGTCGCGCCGGCACTGCGATCACCGCCGAGATCGGCCTGATGCGTTCCACCGAACAGCTGGCGGCCATGGAAATGATGGCGGTCGATCCACTGCGCTATGTGCTGGCGCCGCGATTCCTCGCGGCGACCATCGCGCTGCCGCTGCTGTGCGTGGTGTTCAGCGCGATGGCGGTGCTCGGCGCGCATGCGTCGGCAGTGCTTTGGCTGGGACTGGACAACGGCATCTACTGGTCGAGCATGGTCGGCAGTGTCGATTTCGGCCACGACTTGCTCGGCGGCGTGTTCAAGGCGGCCGTGTTCGGCCTGCTGATCGGTCTGATCTCGGTGCACCAGGGTTACACCGCGCGACCGACCGGCGAGGGCGTGGCCTATGCCACCACCCGCACGGTCATCCATTCGGCGATCGCGATCCTCGCCTTCGATTTCGTCCTCACCGCCTTCCTGATGTAGGCAGGAGCTTGCCCATGGCCTCCAATCGTTCCTTCGAGATCGGCACCGGTCTGTTCATCCTGCTCGGATTCGCCGCGCTGGCCTTCCTCGCCACGCAGACCACGCGGCTTGCCGGCTTCCGCGCCGGCGAGACCTATTCGCTCAAGGCCCGTTTCACCAATATCGGCCAGCTCAAGGAGCGCGCGCCGGTGAAGCTGGCCGGCGTCACCATTGGTTCAGTGCGCACCATTACATTGGACCCGAGGGTGCTGGACGCAGTCGTGCTGCTGGATGTCGACCGGCGTTTTGCGGAAATCCCCGAGGACTCCAGCCTCAGCATCTACACCAGCGGACTGCTCGGCGACCAGTACGTGGCGGTGAAACCGGGCGGCAGCCCGGATTTCCTCGCCGACGGCGACGAGTTCATCCTCACCGAGTCGTCCGTGCAGCTCGAAGAACTGATCGGCAAATACCTCGTCGGCGGCAATGACGGCGGCAAGGCCGCCGCGGAATGAACGCAGACACCTTCCACCCGGAGACGCACGCATGACCCTGTCCCGAATTCTCGCCCTCTGCCTGCTGCTGGTCGCGCCCGCGGCCGCCGTCTGCGCCGGCGAGGAACCGCCCGTCATCGTCCAGGGTATCGCCGACCAGCTCGGCGAGACCATGGAGACGCGCCGCGCCGAGCTGATGGCCGACCGTGACGCCCTGAACGCCGTGATCGACGACGTGGTGCTGCGTCATTTCGACACCGACTATGCAGCGCTGCTGGTGCTCGGTCGCTATGCGCGCGAGGCGACGCCGGAGCAGCGCCGCCGTTTCACGCGCGCGTTCTACGATTCGCTGGTCGCCCGGTACGGCGAGGCGCTGCTGCAATACACGCGCGGTCAGGTGAAGGTGTTGCCGTTCCGTGGCGAACTCAACGAACGCCGCACCACCGTGCGCACCGAAGTCACCGTCAACGACGGTACGCGCATTCCGGTCGACTATGCCTTCCGCAAGACCAGCAATGGCGACTGGAAGGCGTTCGACGTGGTCATCGAAGGCATCTCCTACGTCACCAACTATCGCAACCAGGTCGTTGCCGAGATCGGCAAGTCGACCATCGACGCCGTCATCACGCGCCTGGAGCAGCAGGGCATTTCCGCGATCGAGCCGCCCGATGCCTGATCACGACCGCACGCCGGCCTTTTCCCTGGTTTCCGAAGGCAAGGACGTGCGCCTGTCGGGCGACCTGGTGTTCGCCACCGCGCGGGCGGCCTTCGAGCGTATGGCGGCCTGCCTGCCCGCCGCCTGCGAGAGCCTGGCGGTCGATCTGTCCGGCATCCGCCGCGGTGACAGCGCCGGGCTTGCCGCGCTGATCGAGTGGCACGCGGCCGCGGTCCGCCGCGGCGTGCACCTGCGTTTCAACGGCGTCGGCGAAGACCTTCACGCCTTGGCGCGACTGGCCGATCTCGACGCCGAACTGTTTTCGCGCGTCTGAGCTGCGCCGGCGGATTGCCGGCGCATCCACCCTCGGACAACGGTCAGCGCTTGCCGCCGAACAGGCCCAGCGACTGGGCGGCGCCCAGCATTTCGTCCAGGCCGATCCGGCCATCCCCATTGCGGTCGAGGATGGCGCCGAGCGCCCCGCTGCCGCCGCCCGACTGGCCGCCGCCGAGGCGCCGGCTGGCACCACCCAGCACCTGGCCCAGCGAACCCAGGTCCAGGCCGCCACCCTGCCTGGCCCGGCCCAGCCACGCCATCACCAGCGGCGCCAGCATGGCCATCAGCTTGCCGGACGTGGCGCCATCGAGGCCGCCGACCTTCGGGGTCTGCGGTGCCTGGCGGGCGCCGCCGAACACATGGCCAAGGATGGCCATGCCCTGCGACAGCACGTCGCCGCCGCTCTCCTGCGGGCGCTGCGGCGCCGGCGCGCCGCCACCACCGAACAGTCCGCCCAGCAGTCCGCCCATATCGATGCCGGTGTGATCCCGCTCCACTGCACCGAGTAGCGCCTTCGCCCCTTCCGGCTCGGCTGCATTGCGCGCCATCTGGCCGAGCAGGACCGGCAGGGCGTGTTCGATCGACGCAGTGGCCTGCGTGGGCGAGACGCCGAGTTCCCGGGCGATTGAATTGATCGTGTTGGCGTCGAACGACTGCAGGAGATGGTCGATGGAAATGGACACGGAGGCTTCCTTGGCTGGTGCGGTGGAAAAGAACGGATCGATGACGACGGCGGGCGCGGTCCACCTTCACGCGCCGGCACGCCGGGCGGCGCGAAACGCGTCTCAGTCCTCGAGCAGATCGGCCGGATCGTCTTCCGGCATCAGGATGCGGTCGAGCACGTCCGCCGGCGGTTCGCCGTCGTAGATCGCATACCAGCGGCGCTGCCGGTAGGCATCACGCACGAAGCTGTAGGGATCGTAGGCCTCGTCGATGTAGCGCTCGGTGTGGAAGAGCGAGGCGCGCAGGTTGATCAGGTCCAGTGCCAGCGGACGGAACTCGCGTTCCTGGCGCGCGTAGTAGCTGACCGGATCGGCGATGCCGTCCACGGCGCCGCCGACCGCGTCGCGGCCGGTGCTCGGGCCGATGAAGGGCAGCACGATAAAAGGACCCTCCGGCACGCCCCACACGGCCAGCGTCTGCCCCAGGTCCTCCTGCTGCCCCTGGATGTCGAAGCGCCGGCTGGCCGGGTCGAACAGGCCGAGCACGCCCATGGTGGAGTTGATGCTGAACCGGGTCAGGTTCCGGCCGGCGACGCGCGGCTTGCCCTGGAGCAGGGCATGGGCGGCGGACAGCGGCAGCCTGAGGTTGGCAAAGAAATTGGTGACCGAGGTGCGGACGCCTTGCGTCGTGATCTTTTCGTAACCGCGCGCGACCGGGCGGATGACCGCGCGGTCCATGGTCTGGTTGAACGCGAAGACCCGCCGGTTGTAGCGCTCCAGCGGGTCGAATTCATCGGCGCTGCGCACGAAGCCGACCTGGGCGGCCGCCAGCGTCGGGAACAGGACCACCATCAGGAGGAGGGCGTAGCGGCGCAACTGGGGCATGGTCGAAGCTTTTCTGAACCGGGCGGTAGTGTATCCGCTCGGGAGAACCAGCCGTGATCGCGCAGTCAGCCGGGATTAGGCTGCGCGGACCGGGTTCGCACCGACGGCGCCCGATGCCGCGTGAGATGTTGTGAAGAATTGTGGGTGTAACCTTCGGCCGGCGCGTGTAATTTTTCCATCCCTTCAATGGGTTACCGCGGGGCTTGCTGGGTCGGGCTAGTTAAGCGGGGGTTAAATCCATACAGGAATCCGCTGTACACGTGCGCATATTCCGCTACACTGCCACCGCTGTTTTTGCCCTCTTGGGCGCCGGCACAACAAAAAGGAGACTCCGATGAAACAGAACCGCTTGATGGCTGCCGTCACCCTGGGCCTGTTCGCGGCCGCGGGTGTGGCGCAGGCCGCTGATGGCTGGTATGTGGCTCCCAGCGTGGGCTACTACAACAATGACAAGGATCGCCTGACCGAGGAAGGCTCGGTGTTCGGCGCCTTGGGTATCGGCAAGTATTTCAACAACAACGCCGCTCTGGAATTCGCCATTGACCGCACCAATCGCACCAACGATTGGCCGGCGAGCGGCAGCTTCCAGAACATGGCTGCGACCCTGACCTACCGCCAGTTCTTCGGCGAAGGCGCGTTCAAGCCCTACGTCCTGGTCGGCGGCGGCGCCAGCCTGCACGAGCGCGACGGCTTCGACCGTGGCTGGGACTTCGTTGCCCAGGCCGGTGCCGGTCTTGCCTATGACTTCAGCGAGCGCGTCCGCGGTCGTGCCGAAGCCTTCTACCGCTACGACTTCGACGACGAGTCGGTGCCGGGCGCCGACAACTTCGGTGACTGGGTCCTCGCCCTGGGCGTGCAGGTCGCGCTCGGCGAAATCGCCCCGCCGCCGCCGCCGGCCGCTCCGCCGCCGCCGCCGCCGCCGCCGGCCGAGCCGCACTGCTCCGAGCTGGACAGCGACGGTGACGGCGTCAACAACTGCGACGACCGCTGCCCGAACACCCCGGCCGGTACCGTCGTCGGTCCGGACGGCTGCGAGCTGCAGGTCGCCATCGACCTGCGTGGCGTCGAGTTCGACTTCGACAAGGCCACCCTGCGTCCGGAATCGCGCCAGACGCTGGACGAGGCGACCGAAGTCCTGCGCCAGTACCCGGACATCCGCGTGGAAGTCGCCGGTCACACCGACAGCGTCGGTAGCGACCAGTACAACCAGGGCCTGTCCGAGCGTCGCGCCAAGGCCGTGTTCGACTACCTGGTCGGCAACGGTATCGACTCCGGCCGCCTGAACGCCCGTGGTTATGGCGAGTCGAGCCCGATCGCCGACAACGCCACCCGCGAAGGCCGTCAGCGCAACCGTCGCGTCGAGCTGGTCGTGCAGTAAGCACACCCTCGTCACTTCGGTGCGGGAAAAGCCCGGCGCAAGCCGGGCTTTTCCTTTTCCGGCCCCGCCACGCCGGGCACCCGGGCGGTCGCGGTGGATGCTGGCAGCAGAAAACGGTTATGCTCCGGCCAACCTGAAGGATCGGAGGCCGCAATGCCGGTGTACGACCTGCATGCCACACGCGTTCTTTCGCTGGACGCCGGTGGACGCATCCTCGACTGGATCAGTTGGCAGGACGCGGCGTGCCTGTACGCACGCAAAGCCGTGGCCTGGACGCTGGGCGAACCCTGCCTGGTCGTCCATGGCGGCCACAACCGCCGCACCGGGCAGCAGAGCATCCTGCACCTGCACTCGATCATCGCCGCGCGTGGCCATGCCCGGAACGGCCTGCACAATCCCTCGCCGGCTCTGACCAATGTCGCACTGTTCGCACGCGACCGTTACCTGTGCCTGTACTGCGGCGCGCACTGCAGCCGCGGCGAGCTGACCCGTGACCATGTCGTGCCGCTGTCACGCGGGGGTCGCGACATCTGGGAGAACGTGGTCGCGTCGTGCATCGCCTGCAACGTCCGCAAGGGCGCGCGGACGCCGGCGCAGGCCGGCATGCCGCTGCTGGCCGTGCCGTACCGGCCGAGCTGGGTCGAACACCTGATCCTGTCGAACCGCAACATCCTGGCGGACCAGATGCAGTTCCTCGTCTCGCACCTGCCGAAAAACCGCCGCACAGCCTGAACCACAGGCCCTGTGCCACGCTTGCCGTGCCGGGGCCGCTGCCGGACAATGCGCGGTCCCATGATCGACTCCGCCCGCTATCCGCTGCTGTCGCAGATTGACAGCCCTTCCGACCTGCGCACGCTGCCTGAAGCGCAGTTGCGGGCCTGTGCCGACGAACTGCGCGATTACCTGATCGAATCCGTGTCCGGATCGGGCGGGCATTTCGGTGCCGGCCTGGGCGTGGTCGAGCTGACACTGGCACTGCACTACCTGTACGAGACGCCGGAAGACCGCATCGTCTGGGACGTCGGCCACCAGTGCTATCCGCACAAGATCCTGACCGGCCGACGCGACCGCATCGGCACGATCAAGAAGAAGGACGGCCTGGCGCCCTTCCCGAAGCGCGAGGAAAGCGAATACGACACGCTTGGCGTCGGTCATTCCTCGACGTCGATTTCCGCGGCGCTGGGCATGGCCATCGCCAGCCAGCGCAAGGGTGAGTCGCGCCGCACCGTCGCCGTCATCGGCGATGGCGCGATGACCGCCGGCATGGCCTTCGAGGCCCTGAACCACGGCGGCGACCTCAGCCCCGAGCCGGACCTGCTGGTCATCCTCAACGACAACCAGATGTCGATCTCGGAGAACGTCGGCGCGCTGACCAAGATCCTGTCGCGCCTGCTGACCAATCCGACGCTCGTGCGCATGCGCGAACGCACCAAGCGCTCGCTGCGCCGTGGTTCCTGGCTGTGGCGCTTCCTGCGCCGCTGGGAAGAACACTGGAAGGGCATGTTCATGCCGTCCACGCTGTTCGAGGAATTCGGATTCCATTACACCGGCCCGATCGACGGCCACGACCTGCCGGCGCTGCTGCATGCGCTGCGCACCGTGAAGGGACTGCGCGGCCCGCAGCTGCTGCACGTCATCACGAAGAAGGGCAAGGGCTACGAACAGGCCGAGGCCGACCAGATCGAGTACCACGCGGTGTCGCCATTCGACCGCCACCGCGGCATCGTCAAGAAGCCCAGCAGTGGCGCGCCGACCTACACGCAGGTGTTCGGTGACTGGCTCTGCGACATGGCCGCCGCCAATCCGCTGCTGCTGGGCATCACGCCGGCGATGCGCGAGGGATCCGGCCTGGTGCGTTTCTCGAAGGCGTTCCCGGACCGCTACTTCGATGTCGGCATCGCCGAGCAGCACAGCGTCACGCTGGCCGCAGGGATGGCCATCGAGGGCATGAAGCCGGTCGTCGCGATCTACTCCACGTTCCTGCAGCGCGCCTACGACCAGTTGATCCACGACGTCGCGCTGCAGGACCTGGACGTGCTGTTCGCCATCGACCGCGCCGGCATCGTCGGCCCGGACGGCGCCACCCATGCCGGCAGCTTCGACCTCAGTTTCCTGCGCTGCATCCCGAACATGGTGGTCATGGCGCCGGCGGACGAAAACGAATGCCGGCGCATGCTCAGCACCGGGTTCCTGCATCCGGGCGCGGCAGCCGTGCGCTATCCGCGCGGCACCGGTCCGGGCGTCGCCATCGATCCATCACTGGAACCGCTGCCGATCGGCAAGGCGGAAGTGCGACGGCAGGGTCGCGGCATCGCGCTGCTCGCCTTCGGCGCGATGGTTCCGGTGGCCGAGCAGGTCGGCGCCGACCTCGACGCCAGCGTCGTCAACATGCGCTTCGTCAAGCCGCTCGATGAGGCGCTGGTGCTCGAACTGGCGCGCACGCACGGCGCCTTCGTCACCCTGGAGGACAATGCGCTGCAGGGCGGCGCCGGCGCCGCGGTCGCCGAGCTGCTGGCACGCGAGGGCATCGCCACCGGGCTGCTTTCACTGGGGCTGCCTGATGCCTTCCTTGAACACGCCAGCCGAGAGCAGCTGCTCGCCGAATGCGGCCTGGATGCCGATGGCGTCAAGTCCGCCATCCTGCGCCGGTGGCCGCAGCTGCCGACCCTCGCGCCGGGGCGGCTGGCCGCCGGCTGAGGGCAGGTGCCCGGTGCGCTCAGTAGTGGCGCACGAACATCGCGGTGACTTTCTCCATCGCCTCGCGCCAGCGACGCATCAGGGTGTCGTCCGCCTTGGGATCGGTGGCCTTGATGGTGTCCAGCAGCGCGTTCACCCACAGTGGATACAACTCCGGCGGCACCGGTGCGCGACCGGCACGTGCGTGCACGTCCGCCATCTGGCCCATCGGCCGCTCGACGATGGAGCTGCCGTCGGCATGCAGGATCGCCATGCTGATGCCGCGACGCAGGGCCATGCGCTGCTTGGCGAAATCGGTTTTCTCGAACATCGCCCGGATGCGCGGATCGCTGGCCAGGAACCGCTCGTAGAATTTGTCGATGAAACTGTCTTCACGCAGGCAACGGCCGTAGCTCTGCTGAAGGTCGGCATAGGTGGCGGGACTCACTGACCATCACTCCTTGTTTCGGCGCTTCATTTTCCGGCACCCGCGCGATCCGACCGATGATCTGGGCGCTTGACAATTCGATTTGCCGCCGGTTTGCGACGAAACGTTTGAACGCGATTCAGCGCTGTTCGCCGACCCTCGCTGGACAAGCGCGCCCGGGCAGCGGATCCGGCCGGCGGGTCCGTGAGCCGTTTCACGCCACGCCCGGGTGTAACCTGGATTTCCGTCCAGTCCGCTCTGGAAACCCAGCCTGCGCAGCGGGTTCTATGGGACGCTGTGCGCCAACAGGAGATGACAATGAGCAATGAACCGCAGCCTATCCATGTACGGCTGGAACAGGACGCCGACTTCGCATTCCGCATCAGCTTCCCCGGCACGGATCTCGACAGCCTGCTCGGCGACGAGGCCGCGCCGCTGGGCGCGGATCGTGGCCCGGATCCCGCGCGCTTCCTGCTCGCCGCTGTCGCCAACTGCCTGGTTGCCAGCCTGCTGTTCGCCCTGCGCAAGCAGCGCAACACGGTGGAAGGCCTGGTTGCGGAGGCATCCGCAACGCTGATGCGCAACGATGCCGGACGCTGGCGGATCCCGCGTGCCGAAGTCGTGCTGCACCTGCCGGGACAGAACGTCGATTACAGCCATCTTGACCGGGTGCTGCAGCAGTTCGAGGACTTCTGCATCGTCACCCAGAGCGTGCGCCAGGGCATCGAGGTGGATGTCAGCGTCGTCGACAGTGAAGGTCGCATCCTCAAGGGCGACAAGTCGTTCGAGGCGGGCGCCTGAGCCGGGCACGGGCGTCATGCGCGCCCATTGCGGCGTGCGGCGACGCTCGTTCCTGCGATGGTGCACGCGTCCGTCGCCCACTTGGCCGAGCTGACGGGGTGCCGCGGTAACAGCGGCGGTCGCGGTGTCGAACGTTTCCATCGCCGCCCTTGGGGCCGACTGAAAGCCCCGCGTCCGGACACCTTGTCCGATCGCGCATGCCGTGCCGGTTCCTTGCCCGGATCCAGCCGTACAACCGGACGCATCAGCTGGTCCGCGGACACCGATGGGCCAACCTTGGCGGCGAACGGTTTGTGGAGGCCGCGGAAATGCCCGGCATGCGCGCCATCGAGGTCCGCCGTGCGCATGCCGATCAAGGGCAACACCGACCCCTGTGCCTGCCCGCGGCGTCACGCTACGCTGCCGGCATGGATGCGTATGTGCTGGAGGCGATGGGCGAAGAGGCCGTGCTGCTGCGCCTCGGGGACCAGGTCGCCGCGGATACCAACCGTGCCGTGCATTCGCTGGCGAAGCGACTGCGTGCCCGCGCGCCGGCCTGGTTGCGGGACTGCGTACCGGCCTACGCCACGCTGGCGCTGTTCGTCGATACCGACATCGTGGGTTGCGATCCGCTGCGGCGGGTTGCGGCGTTGTTGCGCGAACTTGAGGCCGCGCCCGACGTTACAGGAAGGGGGCACGGGGCCGTGCTCGAGGTGCCGGTCTGTTACGACAGCGACTTCGCACCGGACCTTGCCGCGCTCGCCGCGCATGCCGGCCTGACAACAGAGGAGGTGATCCGCCGCCATCACGCGCCCGTCTACCAGGTGGCGATGACCGGATTCGCGCCGGGCTTTCCGTATCTGCTCGGGCTGGATCCGCTGCTGGCGATGCCCCGGCTGGGTACGCCGCGCACTTCCGTGCCTGCCGGCAGTGTCGCCATTGGTGGCGCACAGGCCGGCATCTATCCCCGTGAAAGTCCGGGCGGCTGGCGGCTGCTGGGACGCACGCCGCTGACGCTGTTCGACGCGCGACGTGATCCGCCGGCGCTGCTGTCGCCCGGCGACCGCCTTTGTTTCGTCCCCATCGACCGCCTGCGATTCGATTCGCTGTCGGAAAACAGGACACGATGAGCATCGAAGTCCTTTCGCCCGGGCTGGCGACGTCGGTGCAGGCTGCGCCGCGCACCGGCTTCCGCCATCTCGGCGTCGCCGGCGCGGGTGCCCTCGATGCCTGGTCGCAGGCCATCGCCAACCTGCTGGTGGGCAACCCGCCGCAGGCGGCGACGCTGGAAGCGACCCTCACCGGCCCGACACTGCGCCTCGAACGGGACGCGTGCGTCGCCGTCTGCGGCGGTGGCTTCGAGCTGTGCGTCGATGGCATCGAGGTGGGCGATTCGCGACCGTTGTACCTGCCGGCAGGCAGCACCGTGCGCGTCGGACGTGCCCGCGCCGGCGCACGGGCGTACATCGCCGTGCGTGGCGGCATCCAGGTCGAGGCGTTGCTGGGCAGCCTGAGCACCGACCTGCGTGGCGGCTTCGGCGGCTTCGAGGGGCGCCTGCTGCGCAAGGGCGATCGCCTTGACCTCGCGCCCGACGCCGGTTCCGGCATACGCCGTCGGCATGTGCCCGGGTGGTGGATCGACAGCGCGTGCAGCGACCAGGTCGGACCAGCACGGGTGCGCGTGTTGCCGGGCAGCGATGCCACGCAACCGGCTGACGCGCTGTTCGCACGCGAGTGGACCGTCGCCGCGGCCAGCAATCGCCAGGGGCTGCGTCTCACCGGTGAAACCGTCGCGCTTCGGGATGGGCGCGAGCGCATTTCCGAACCGGTCGCGCCGGGCACGATCCAGTTGCCGGGCGACGGCCAGCCGATCATCCTTCTCGCCGACGCGCAGACGCATGGTGGCTATCCACGGATGGGCCACGTGATCCGCGCCGACTGGCCGCTGCTGGCGCAGCGACGTCCCGGTGACCGCCTGCTTTTCCAGCCCTGCTCGCGCGAGGAAGCCGTCACGGCGCTGGCCAGGCAAAGGCAGCAACTGGCGCGCATCCGGCTGGCCATCCGCAGCAGACAGGACAGGCATGACTGAACACATCGATTTCAACTGCGATCTGGGCGAAGGCTGCGGCGACGATGCCGCCATCGTTCCCTGCATCAGTTCCGCCAGCATTGCCTGCGGTGGCCATGCCGGCAGCGAACAGTCGATGCGCGAAGCGGTCGAGCTCTGTCGCGCGCATGGCGTGGCCGTCGGTGCGCACCCTTCGTTCGTCGACCGCGAGCATTTCGGTCGGCGGGAACTGTCCATGAGTCCGGCCGCGATTCATGTCCTGGTGACCGCGCAGACGCGGCGACTGCTTGCGGTGTGCGAGCAGGCATCGGTGCGGCTGCGGCACGTCAAGCCGCATGGCGCGCTGTACAACCGGGCGGCGCGCGACCGCGATGTCGCCGATGCCGTTGTGGCTGCCGTTCACGCCCTGGATCCGCAGCTGTTCGTGTATGCGCTGGCCGGATCGGAACTGGTCCATGCGGCACGCGCGCGAGGCTTGCAGGTCGCAGAGGAAGTGTTCGCCGAGCGCGGCTACACGGCGCAAGGACGGCTGGTGCCGAGGGGGCAGCCCGGCGATGTCATTGAGTCCGTCAATGCGGCGATGGCGCAGGTCCGCACCATGCTGCGCGACGGACAGGTCGAAGCGGTGGGAGGCGGTCGCGTACCGATCCACGCCGACACGCTTTGCCTGCATGGGGATCGCGACGACGCCGCGGCCTTCGCCAGGGCGCTGCACGAAACGCTGCGCGCCGAAGGCTTCAACATCGCGGCACCGGGAGACCACGCATGAGTTACTGGCCGCTGCTCGGCATCGCCGTGGTCGTCGCCGGCTTCGCACTGCGGCTGAATCCGGCGCTCGTCGTCGTGGCCGCCGGACTGGTGACCGGCCTGGTCGCTGGCTACGGCCCGCTCGGCGTGCTCGAACTGATCGGCGAGGCCTTTGCCAAGCAGCGCTATCTCGCGATCTTCCTGCTGACGCTGCCAGTCATCGGACTGCTGGAACGCCATGGCCTGAAGGAACGTGCGCAGGCATGGATCCGGCGCATGCGCGGCGCCACCGCCGGCCGTCTGCTGGTGGTGTACCTGGGTGCGCGACAGCTGACATCGATGCTCGGACTGACCAGTCTGGGCGGACATCCGCAGACGGTGCGGCCGCTGCTGGCGCCGATGGCCGAGGGCGCCGCCGAAGCACGACTGGGCGACCTGCCGGAGGCGTCGCGGGAAAGGCTGCGCGCGATGTCGGCAGCCACCGACAATGTCGGCCTGTTCTTTGGCGAGGATGTCTTCATCGCCTTCGGCGCGGTGCTGCTGATGCAGGGCTTCCTGGCCGAGAGCGGCATCCAGCTGGAACCGTTGCACATCGCGCTGTGGGCGCTGCCGACGGCAATCTGCGCCTTCGCCATCCATGCCACGCGCCTGTTGCGGCTGGATCGACGCCTCGCACGCGAGGCGGCGGCGCTGTTGGCGCAGGCCAGCGCGAAGTCCGACCGGAAAGACGCGCCATGATCAGCCTGCAGTGGATCTACTGGCTGACCGGCACTTACATCGCCTGGGTGGCGCTGCTGGGCTGGCGCGATCGCGGCAACCCGCGTCGCCGGGCGAGTGCACTGTTCTGGGGATTGCTGGCGCTGATGCTGCTCGCGGCCGATCGCCTGCCGCCCGTCGTGGTCGGCGGCGTGGTCGTGGTGCTGGCCTGTCTGGCCGGGTTCGGCGGCCTGGGTCGCGGCCGCTATGACGAGAGCAGCGCCGTGGAGAAGGCGGCGGAAGCCGCGCGTCTCGGCAATCGCCTGTTCTGGCCGGCGCTGCTGATTCCCGCCATCGCCGTGCTGGTCGCGGTGCCGCTGGCGAACCTGGAAATCGCCGGCGTGCGTGTGTTCGGCCGCGAGCACACGACGCTGGTTGGCCTCGGCCTGGCCTGCCTGGTGGCGACCATTACCGCCTGCGTGTTGACCCGGCAGTCACCGGCATCGGCCATCGAACAGTCGCGGCGGTTGATTGATGCCATCGGCTGGGCGGCGCTGCTGCCGCTGCTGCTGGCAACGCTGGGCAGCGTGTTCGCCGCCGCCGGTGTCGGTGATGCCGTCGCGGCACTGGCCACGCAGGCGATTCCCGTCGAAAACCGATTCGTCGTGGTGCTTGCCTACGGCCTGGGCATGCTGGTGTTTACCATGATCATGGGCAATGCCTTTGCCGCGTTTCCCGTGATGACGGCCGGCATCGGCCTGCCGCTGCTGGTGAACGTGCATGGCGCCGACCCGGCCTCGATGGCGGCGATCGGCATGCTGTCCGGTTACTGCGGCACGCTGCTGACGCCGATGGCGGCGAATTTCAACCTGGTTCCCGCGGCGCTGCTGGAACTGAAGGATGCCAACGGCGTGATCCGCCAGCAGGTGTGGACGGCGTTGCCGCTGTTCGCCTGCAATGTCCTGCTGATGTACCTGATCATTTTCCGATGACGACGGCGACACTCCTGCTCACCGGCTTCGCGCCCTTCGGCGGCGAAACGGTCAATCCCAGCTGGCTGGCAGTGAAGGCGCTAGATGGCCGGCGGATCGCCGGGCATCGCATCGTCGCGCGTGAGTTGCCGGTCGAGTTCGGCGTGTCGCTGAAGCGGATGCGCGCCCTGCTGCGCGAACACAGGCCGGCGATGGTGATCGCGGTTGGACAGGCGGGTGGCCGGCCTGCGCTGTCGCTGGAGCGCATCGCCATCAACGTCGATGACGCACGCATTCCCGACAATGGCGGCCGGCAACCGGTCGATGCGCCCGTCGTCGCTGACGGGCCGGCGGCCTATTTCACCACGCTGCCGGTGAAGGCGATGCGAGCGGCCATAAGCGCCGCGGATATTCCCGTCGAGGTGTCACAAACGGCCGGCACCTTCGTCTGCAACCATGTGTTCTACGGCCTCATGCATGCACTGCGGCGCAGCTGGCGCGTCCGTGCCGGCTTCATCCATGTGCCGTACTCGACGGAGCAGGCGGCTGGTCGTCCCGGCGTACCGGCGCTGTCCATCGACGCCATGGTCGAGGGCCTGCGCATCGCCATCGCCACCGCCCTGCGTACGCCGGTCGACGTCGCCATCAGCGCCGGCGCCGAACACTGACGGCGAGGACCGCTGGGCGGAGTCTGCGTGGCCTCCAGTTCCGCGCTGGCTCATTTGCCGGCATCTTCGCGAAGGAAGATCATCTCGATCGGCTGGCCGAAGACATCGGCGATGCGGAAGGCCAGCGGCAGGCTGGGATCGTAACGGCCGGTTTCGATGGCGTTGACGCTCTGGCGCGAGATGCCCAGGCGCTCGGCCAGGTCGGACTGGCTCCAGCCGCGTTCGGCACGCAGGGCCTTCAGGCGGTTGTTCATGCCTCCTCGCGCTCCCGTCCGCAGCGGCCGACCCCGCCGTTGAAGCAACTGCCGATTCCCAGCCCGAAGAACCAGAGCAGCACCAGATAGAACACCTCGACTCTTGGCACCAGGCCGAACATCTCGAGGAAACCCCACAGGGTGGCGATGGTGAGCGTGAAACCGGTGGCGATCAACGACTGCCGGACCAGCAGCATGCGCTGGTATTCGTCATCCTCCTCGACCAGCAGACGTCCGAAAGCCCAGAACACGCTGGCGACGCTGAGGCCCGGCAGCAGGGCGAGCAGCCAGGCCAGCGGGCCGGTGAGGTTGCCGTGGCGGAGGAAGGTCACGGCCAGGAAAAGGGTGATCAGGTACGCCGTCATGCCGGCGGCAAGACGAAGGGTGTATCGGCGCCTGGCCGGGCTCATGCGCGTTGCCATGGAAATGCTCCTTGTCAGAATGTAAAGCGAGCTTTCCATCTTGACGTGAGTTTGTCAAGCGACCTTTACATCGGATGCAGTAGATCGCTGTGCTGGGGACCAGCGCCGGCCGGCGGTGCAACCAGTGACACTGCACTGTGCGTCACGCCGATGCGGCGCCGGCGTGCGGAAAAGTTGGACCGGATCCTGCAGGACGCGACCGGGCTGGGCGCCACAGGATTTGCGTCGGTCGAGACGTGGGCGACGACATCTTCAATCCTGCTGCCCGATGCGCGGCGCAAGGCCGGGCCTTCGCCGAAGGCTGACGGGGCTCAAGCAGCTACGGCAGCGACGCGAACGCCGACCTGGCCGGCCGCAAGTGGCATGCAGCCATGGCGGCGACCGCGAGGAGAAGGATCGGGACACCCCGGTGCGTGCCCTGGGCGAGCAGGGTCGAGGTCGCCATCGGGCTGACGCGGTTGCGGCCTTCGGACTTGGCGCAATACAGCGCGATGTCGGCGTGGATCAGTAGCGCATCCAGCCTGCCGCCGGGCGAAGGCGCGGCCATCGCCACGCCGAAGCTGGCACTGACGGAAAAGCGCGGGCCGGCGAGCGTGTCGTGGTCTCGGTTCAGCCCAGGCGCGTTCAGCGTCGGCGACGATCCGGCGCCAGCGCACTGTCCAGCAAGGCGGCAAGACGCGCGCCGGCGATGAGCAACTGCCGCTCGACGAGGGGGTAGTGATCCGCCACGTAGCCGTCCGGCAGCTTGCCGGGGCGGGGCGGATAGATCGCGGCACTGTCGATCAGGCGGCAGGATTCTTCCGCCCAGCGTACCGGCGCGTTGCGCGACCAGGCGATGTCAGCACTTCCCGTTCCGGTGCTGCGTTCCGACAGCCGCTCGACGTGCTGCGGCCATTCCAGTCGCGACGAACGCAGGATGCCGCCATCCCAGAGCGCATGCAGATTGCTGCCGCGACCGATGTAGAACACCTGGAAGGTGTTGCCGCCACGGTCGTCGCCATAACCGGCGTGCAGCGGCTGGTGCAGGTCGCCGGCGAAATGCACCACGAAGCGCAGGGCCAGCAGGCGGTCCTCGTCATTCAGCCTGCGATCGGCAAGACGACGCGCCTGGTCGGTGAGCGCGGCGACGATGCAGCGACCATCGGCGCAGTCGCGCGTGGCATCGTATCGACAGGTTCCGCGCGGAAAGTTCACGTAGTGCCAGCGGCTGGTATGCCGCCAGGCCTGTTGGTCACGGACCTCGTCCGCCCAGTTCGCGAGGCCGGGCAGTCCTTCCGAGGCCTGCGCGCCCAGCAGTCGCTGCACTTCGGCACGCGTCGCCGGCGCCAGCTGCCGCTCGGCCAGTGCCGCGACGATGCGGTGGCCATCCGGCCCGAACGCCTGTGCGGCCGCGCTGCCGAACAGCAGGCCCATGCAGAGCGCAAAGACGTACAAACGTGGTGTCGAACGGGCGCGCATCGGCTTCAGCCTGTGGCGGGGCAGGGGTGGCCATTGTCGCCGAATACGCGGGCAAACCGCGCCATCGCAGTGTCCTGGCCGGCCCAGCCTCCCGTCTGTCGGAGCGTCGACAGCGCCTCGCCCGGATCCCGTCTTGCGCCACCTGGACAGTAAACACGCTGTGTTCGCCAGGCGGTCGGGCGCTGGCACGACGAAAACACGCGGCGCGGTCCAGGCGTGCGCAGCGATTGATCCGGCTGGATACGGCCAGCGTCGCCTGCCTGCCCGACGTGTTCCTAGCGAGGGCGGCTTGCAGGGCTGCGTGTGAGGCTCCCGGGGCGGAAGCGTAGCCGCTTCGCGTCGATGCCGCTTCGGCAGGAACCGCGATCGCCTACAGCCAGCCCTTGCGCTTGAAATACCACAGCGGCAGCACCGCCGAGGCCAGCATCGCCGCGATGGCCAGCGGATAGCCGAAACTCCATTCCAGCTCGGGCATGCGCTGGAAATTCATGCCGTAGATACTGGCGATCAGTGTCGGTGGCAGGAAGGCGGCGGCGGCGACGGAAAAGATCTTGATGATCTTGGTCTGCTCGATGT
Source organism: Pseudofulvimonas gallinarii (assembly GCF_004343305.1). Classification (GTDB taxonomy): domain Bacteria; phylum Pseudomonadota; class Gammaproteobacteria; order Xanthomonadales; family UBA2363; genus Pseudofulvimonas; species Pseudofulvimonas gallinarii. The sequence continues at coordinate 43,370 of NZ_SMAF01000006.1, forward strand.
TGATGCGGCCCAGCGTGGCATCGAGCAGGAACTGGATCTTGCTGGTCTGGAAATTGGTGTGGTCGCCCAGCGATGCCAGATCGCGGCCCAGCGTGCGGACGCGCTCGCGGACGCCTTCGTCGCGGATATAGCCGTTCTGCGGATGCCCGAACCAGGTCAGCATGCGCAGGCAGGCAGCGATGGATTCGCGCAGTTTCGAGGTCAGCTCGCCGCAACGGCCGGTCGCCTTCAACAGCGTTTCCAGCGGCCGTTCGTCGGCGATCTCGTCGGCACGGAATACCTCGTTCGAGATGCGGTCGGCGTCGCCGCTGATGAGTTCCAGCACATCGGCGAAACGGTCGACGATCGTTTCCAGCAGGCTGAGGAAAATACCGTGCGGATGCGTGTCCGGCAGCGCCGAGCGCTGGGCCTGCTGCGCGAACAGGCGGAATGCCTTCGGTTCGGTGTGGCGCAGGGTCACGAACACGCCGGGTGTGACGATGAAGGTGACCGGTGCACTGACCGGATCGCCGGCCTCGACCTGGGCGACCAGCGGCGCCGTCATGAACAGCGCGCCGTCCTCCGAGTACAGCCGGCTCGAGACCTCGATCTCCTGCATTTCCGCCAGCGTCGGAATGGCCAGCCCGGTATGCGCCTCGACCCGCTTCCGTTCGTCCTCGTCCGGCGAGTTCAGGTCGATCCACATCATGTTCGGCGCATCCAGCGCGGTGGTGTCCGACGAGGGACGCAGGCGACCGTGTTCTTCGATATGGCAGGTGAGCATCGATGGGCGCCCGGGGCAGTCCGCGCAAAGCCGCGCCGGGCCATTATTGCCCGGCCCAAGAACCGCGGCGAGCAGTCCGCTTCTCGCGTATTCAGCCGAAGATCCGTTTCTTCTGTTCCCAAGGATGCAACGCCGTGCCGCGGGTAATCATCGCCCGTTCCGCTGGCGTTCTTCTGATCTGGCAAAAGCCGGGATGCCGTCGCGGCTGCGACGCCAGCACGCACGCTGCGCGACGCTTTCCTTGCGGCGCTGCGGGAATCGGGCGTGCATGCGCTTTGCCGATGCGGCCTTCGTCGGGGTCGCGCGGCCTTCCGCGCGAAGGACGAGCGCACCTGGCCGCCAGTGCGCCGGGACGATGTCAGGTGGCCGACCGGAATCGCCGCCGGCTACTTCCCGCTGACAGCCACGGCCGGCATCACGCCAGCGGTACCGACTTGGTGCAATCGCCGATGTCGCAGTGGGGCTCGCAGCGCGACGTGGTGCCGCTCGAACGGGTCGCCGGGCTGCCACGGCCGCGCGTGGGACGCTGCGCGGGCTGCGCCGGCGCGGTTTGAACGGACTGCATGGCCGCGCACACAACAGCTTCGGCCGACGTGCCCAAGTGGTCGCAGACGAGGTGATCGACGTGAACATCCGCTGCGCCAGTGGTTGTATCGCCGCCCAGCTGTTTGCCCGGGCTCGCGCCGGATTGGCTGTGCGGCTCAATGGGGAAAAACCGCCCCACCTGCGATTGCACCTGGCCGTCCAGGCGGCGGACGCTGGCGGTAACCGGTCCGGTTCGCCCGGAACGGGCGTGTGCTCCGCCCCGGCGCCCGCGGCCACCTGCGGAAACAGCAGCTCAGACGGCGCGGCCGGCTGACGGGAGCGGGCGGTGGCAGGGCGACAGGCATGCCCGGTAGCCGCGGGCGTGCCTTGCGAACCGGCCCTGTCCGGCAATACGGGCTAAAATGTCGGCTCCGTTTCTCCCCGTCCGCTTGCAGGAGTTCCGACATGACCGTCAAGGTCGCCATCAACGGCTATGGCCGCATTGGCCGCAACATTCTTCGTGCGCTGTACGAATCCGGTCGCACCGGTGAAATCCGGATCGTCGCGATCAACGACCTGGGTGATGCCGAAACCAATGCGCACCTGACGCGCTACGACACCGCGCACGGAAAGTTTCCCGGCGAAGTGTCGGTCGAAGGCGGCGACCTGGTCGTCAATGGCGACCGCATCAAGGTCTGCGCCGAGCGCGACCCGTCGAAGCTGCCCTGGGGCGAGCTCGGTATCGACGTGGTGCTGGAGTGCACCGGCCTGTTCACCAGCAAGGCCAAGGCTTCGGCACACATCGCCGCCGGCGCGAAGAAGGTGATCATTTCCGCGCCGGGCGGATCCGACGTCGATGCGACCGTCGTCTATGGCGTCAACCACGGCACGCTGAAGGCTTCGCACGAGGTGATCTCGAATGCGTCCTGCACCACCAACTGCCTGGCGCCGCTGGCGCAGGTGCTGCACGAGAAGATCGGCATCGTCCACGGCCTGATGACGACGATCCACGCCTACACCAACGACCAGGTGCTGACCGACGTCTACCACAGCGACCTGCGCCGCGCGCGCAGCGCGACGCAGTCGCAGATCCCGACCAAGACCGGTGCGGCGGCCGCGGTGGGCCTGGTGCTGCCGGAACTCAATGGCAAACTCGATGGCTTCGCCATGCGCGTGCCGACCATCAATGTGTCGGTCGTCGACCTGACCTTCGTGGCCGCGCGCGCGACCAGCAAGGACGAGATCGACGCCGCCGTGCGCGAGGCCGCTGACGGTCGCCTCAAGGGCATCCTCGGCTACAGCAACGGCCCGCTGGTGTCCGTGGACTTCAATCACGATCCGCGCAGCTCCATCTACGACGCGACGCTGACCAAGATCACCGACGGCACGCTGGTGAAGGTGCTGAGCTGGTACGACAACGAGTGGGGCTTTTCCAACCGCATGCTCGATACCACGCTGGCGCTGGTCAACGCGGCCTGACCGGAGGAAGCAGGCTGTCGCGGCAGTTGCGCCGGTACGGATCCGTACCGGCCTTCGGCCGCGGCGGCTCCATACCCCGCAGCAGGATGTGCGACGTCACCGTCCATCCGGCAATCACGGCATGGCGTCGAGGCGCGCCTGCAACTGCCGGACAACGCCCAGGTGGCGTTCGCCGGCGGGCCCCAGGGCCGCAAGGCCTTCGGCGGCGGCCTCGAGGTCGGAACGCGCGCCCGGCTTGTCGCCGGCCGCCATCCGCACGATCGCGCGCGTCCGCAGCGTCGTGATGTACGACTGGTCGGCACTGTCCCGGTGATGCCGGCCGGCAACGGCAACGGCCTCTTCAGCTTCTTCCAGCGCCCGCGCCGTATCGCCGGCACCAGCGAGGCTTTCGGCCAGCATCGCTCGCGCGAAGACGGCCACGGCACTGATCTCCCCGCGCTCGGTGATCGCGATATCCAGGGCTTCTGAAGCCAGCGGAACCACTTCCGCGTGGCGCTCCTGGGTCAGCAGCAGCCGTCCCAGGTTGAGCTGGACGGTGGCGAGGTGGGAATTGCGCCCGAACAGTTCGCGGTGGATATCTACGATCTCGCGGAAACCGGCGATGGCCTCGTCGGTGCGGCGCAGATAGGTCGCCGTGACCGCCCGGTTGTTCAGCGCGCCCAAGCCGCCGATGGAGCGGTCGAGGCCCAGGGAGCGGAAGAGGCCAACGGCATCGTCTGCGGATGCGTACGCCGCCTCGTAGTCGCCGGTCTCGGTCAGGGTGGTGGCATGCATGCCCATCGCGGCGGCGAGCTCCCGGTCCACCAGGCCGAGTTTTTCGCGGCGTTCGCGGATCGCGTCCGCCAGCAGGGGGATCGCTTCGGCGGCACGGCCTTCGGCGCGCAGCAGCTGCGCCTGCAGCGTGCGGCTTTCGTTGAGCAGGGCACCTGCGCGGTCGGGGTGTGCCTGCCAGTGTTCCTGTGCAAGCGCCAGCAACACGGCGGCCTCGTCCGTCTGCGCACGCTGGTGCCGGATCTGCGCGAGCTGGTAGCGGGCACGGGCGAGCATGTCCGGTTGCCGGGCGGCGCCCGGCCATTCCACCACCTGTTGCAGCAGGGGCTCGGCGCCTTCGGCATCGCCGATCTGGGTGAACAGCTCGGCCAGCACCAGCATCGTGCCGACGCCATTCTCCGGATCCTCGGCGAAGTGCTCGCGGACATTCTGCGCGCCCTGCTGCAAGGCTTCGCGGCCGGTGACCGGGGCATCGGCACCCTGTTCGCCCACGGCGCGCAGCATCAGCATGACGTAGTCGCGGACAGCGTTCGACCGCTCCAGCTCGGTCTGCGCAAGTTGCCGCTGCTGCCGTTCGGCCAACGCCATGCGCGTGGCGATCACGCTGGTGGCCACCAGTGCCACGGCCAGCGTGGCCGCGATGGCCACCGCCGGAAGATTCCGTCGGATGAACTTGCCCGTGCGGTAGCCGAGGGTGTTGCCGGTCGCCTGGACCGGAGCGCCGGCGAGCCACTGTCGCAGGTCCTCCGCGAGCGCCGATGCCGATGCATAGCGGCGCTCCGGCTCCTTCGCGAGGGCTTTTTCAAGGATGCGCGTGAGATCGCCGCGCACGGCACGGCGGTATCCCGCCATCTGGACGGAGCGTGCGGCGAGTCGACGCGAGAGCACCGCAGCGGTGTCATCTGGCGCGGAACCCCGGGCAATCGCGGCGCTCGGTGACTGCGGCGGCGTCAGCCGGGCCTGCTGGCCCGCCAGCAGCAGGTCGCTTCGGTCCAGGGCGATGGGCGGGACATCCGTGACGAGTTTGTAAAGGACGGCCCCAAGTGCATAGATGTCGGCGGCAACGCCGACAGCGGCACCGCTGAACTGTTCCGGCGCCGCATAATCGGGCGTCATGGCGTAGGCGGTGCCTTCGCGGGTGACCGTCAGTCCCTGCTCTTCGTCGCCCAGCAGCCGGGCGATGCCGAAGTCGAGCAGGCGCACGCAGCCGTTCTGGTCCACCAGGATGTTGTCCGGCTTGAGGTCGCGGTGGACGACCAGCTGCGAATGCGCGTACTGGACGGCATTGCAGATGTCCAGGAACAGTTCGACCCGCTGCCGGATGGTGAGGCGCCGCTGGTCGCACCAGGCGGTGATGCGTTGCCCGCGAACGAATTCCAGCGCGAACCAGGGACGGCCGTCGTCGCTGAGCCCGCCATCGATGAAGCGCGCCAGGTTCGGATGGTCCAGTCGGGCAAGGATGCGTCGCTCGCGCAGGAAGCGCGCATGCGTGTCATCGAAATCGAAACCCCGCCGGATCAGCTTGAGCGCCACCTCCTGCTGCAGGTCGCCGGCTTCGCGCAGGCCGCGATACACCACGCCCATGCCGCCGCGTCCGATGCGCTCCATCACCCGGAACGGGCCCAGTTTCTGCCCGAGCAGAACGTCATGTCCGGCCGTCTCCTCCTGATCGCCGGGCAGGGGATCGGCATGCCCGCGGCCTTGATCGTCGATGTCGTCGAGGCGGCCCAGGAGGCGCCGCACACGTTCGCCGAGCTCGGCGTCTTCGCCGCAACGGGCAGCGACCCATTCGTCGCGGTCCGCGGGCTCCTCGTCCATGGCAAGCCGGGCGATCGCCAGTGCCTGCTGATCCAGTCGCCGGGTTCGCATGCGCGCCTCTCCAGTATCCATGCCGGGATCGTGAACTCAGGCAGCCGCGAGGTAAAGGAGCCGTCGCGCCGGAAGCCGCCGTGGTCCGCCGGACCCGCCCGGCAATGTCCACCCTTGCGCGGCGCGGCACATCGCGCGGCGCCGCCCGGCCATCGCCGGACACGCGGTCGCCGCGGTGTGCCGCTTGCGTGGCAGGCCTGTACTCAGCGTCGCCATGAAAGATCCGGCGGTCACGGTCCTGCGCCGGACATGGACCGGGCGGGGCGGATGGAAATCGGTGCGCGGTCGGACGGTGTAGCCGTAACTGGCATGAAGGTGCCTCCTTGCGGAAACAGCAGGCTCGCCAAGGGATACGGAATTGCCAAGGCCTATCCGACACCAGCGGCGGAGGCCACAGCGCCGGACACGCCTGCCCGCAGCGATGCCCGATGCGCTCAGTCCGTGCCGAGGCGCTCGCGCAGCCAGGCCTGCGCGAGCAGCCAGTCGCGCTGGATGGTGCGTTCGCTGGTGTCCAGCGTGCGGGCGATCTCGGCAACGCTCAGGCCGATGAAATAACGGAGCTGGACGACCTGCGCAATGCGGGGATCGAACTGTTCCAGGTCGGTGATCGCCTCGTCCAGTTCGTCCAGCGGACTGTTGTCCGGGATGGGCAGGTCGAGCGCGTTTGCGAAATCGTCGCGGAGCCAGCGGCCACCGCGCTTGTCCGATGCCGCCGCACGGGCGCGGTCGACCAGGTGCTGGCGCATCATCCGCGCCGCGGCATTGAGCAGGTGGGCGGTGCTCGAGAACCCGGTCGCCGAGCGGTCGAGCATGCGCAGCAGCACGTCATGGACCAGTGCCGTCGTCTGCAGCGTCTCGTGGCCCTGGTGGTTGCGCAGCTGCCGGGCCGCGATGCGGCGCAGGTCGGCATAGACCAGTGGCAGCAGGTGCTCGAGGGCCTGGCGATCACCTTCGTTCCACCTGCGCAGCAGGAGGGTGACGTCGGGTTCGGAATCCTGCGACGAGGACATGGGCGCAGTATATACAGGCGCGACTGCGTGGCACCGAGGGGCCACCGGGGCAGCGGCAGGAGGGACATGGTAGGCGGCCGGGATGGCCCTGCGCCGGCTGCGCCACGGCACTTTCCGACCGCTGACCCGGCGCGGCGCGACGCCTGCGACTGGACGGGCGGGACGGCCGCGCACTTGACGCTGCGGCCGCCGCGGCGGCTAAACTCGGACGCTTACCCATCCGGACTTCACGTCATGGCCCAACCCGGCTCGCCGGAAATGCCGACGTTGCGCGTCATCGATCCGCGTCGGGCGCGCCGCAGTCGCCAAATCCTGGTGGCGGCCTGGATCGCCAGCGTCGCGCTGGCGTTCGTGATCGGCCGCTACGTGCTGCTGCCGGGCGCGGACACGCTCAGTGCGCGGCTGTCGGAAAGCCAGGCCGCTCTGGCGGAAACCCGTCACCAGTTGCAGGAAGTCGAGCAGCGCCTGGCGAATGTCGAGCGCGCCGAGCAGATCGCCCGGCTGGGCAACGAGAACGTGCAGCAGACGCTGGCCGCCAAGGACGCGGAGCTGGCGGAAATGCGCCGCGAGATCACGCTGTACAAGCGCCTGATCGGTCCCCAGGCCGAGCGTCATCCGCTGTCGGTGCAGGACCTGGCCGTGCGCGAGGATGAAGCGGGATTCGCCTTCAGTGCCTTGCTGACGCAGACCCAGGACGTGCGTCGGGGCAGCGAGGGCAAGTTGACGCTGTCGGTCGAAGGCCAGCGCGCGGGACGGCCGGAACGGCTGCCCTGGAGCAGCCTGGTGCCCAGCGACGCCGCGGATGGACTGCCTTACGACTTCCGCTATTTCCAGCGTGTCGAAGGACGCATTATCCTGCCGGATGGATTTCTGCCGCACACCATCCACGTGCAGCTGCGTGGCGGGAGCGGTGAATCGGTACAGCGCAGCCTGCCATGGCAGCAGGCGATGACCCAGGGGACGAACTGAACATGTTCAGCGGCGGCAAGAAGGGCGAGCGACCGGCCAACGGCGCAGTGGACACGTTGATCGGTCGCAACACCAGCATCGAAGGCAGCCTGCATTTCACCGGCGGCCTGTACATCGATGGCCGGGTAAACGGCTCGGTGACGGCCGAGGCGAGCAGCGATGCCATGCTGTCGATCAGTGAACACGGCGAGATCGAAGGCGAAGTGCGCGTGCCGCACGTGGTGGTCAACGGCCGCCTGATCGGCGACATCCTGGCGGCGGACAAGGTCGAGTTGCTGCCGAACGCGCGCGTGCAGGGCAACATCCACTACAAGCTCCTGCAGATGGCGGCCGGTGCCGCCGTGACCGGCAAGCTGGTGCAGGAGCGCGACGAGCCGGCACGCCTGACCGGGCCCGGCCACGTGTCCGACGCCGACGAGGCTTGATCCGGTACAGCATGGCCCCGATATAGTGGCCACCATGGACATCCAGGCCACACCCAGCTATCACGATGGCGCCGCCCTCGCGGTGAGCGCCGCGGCGGCGACCAAGGTCGGCGAGCTGATCCGCGAGGAAGGCAACCCGGAACTGAAGCTGCGGGTGTACATCACCGGCGGCGGCTGCTCCGGGTTCCAGTACGGTTTCGCATTCGAGGAAGAGCGCGCCGACGATGACCTCGCCGTCGAGAGCGGCGGCATCACGGTGCTGGTCGATCCCCTGAGCCTGCAGTACCTGCACGGCGCCGAGATCGATTACAGCGAGAACCTGGGCGGCGCCCAGTTCGTGATCCGCAATCCGAACGCCAAGACCACCTGCGGCTGCGGTTCCTCCTTCACTGCCTGAGATGAGCGCCCCGCGCGCCGCAGCCCCGGTCCCCGCCTACGCATTTGCCGGCGCGAGTTTTGATCGCGGTGTCGACCTGCGCGAACAGCACGAACGCCTGTGCGCGCTGGCCGCGGATGCCGGCAGCCGCTGGCTGCTGCTGCGTGACGACGGTGCCGCGCCGGTCGCCGAGGGGCAGGCCCTGGACTGGCGCGAGGGCTGCGAAGCCCATGCAGGGCGGGACTGGGTATTCCTCGGCCAGCAGGACGGACGGGCGCTGTTCGCGGCCCTGGCCGATGACGTCGCTATCGACGCGGACGGCTGGCTGGACCTGCGCAGCGCCGCGGCGGCGCTGGATGCCGGCCAGGCCGGACTGCTCGCCTTCGCGCGCGCCCTGTGCGTCTGGCGCAGCCTGCATCGGCATTGCGGTCGTTGCGGCACCGTCAATCGTTCCGAAGCCGGCGGCCACCGCCTGCGTTGCCCGGCCTGCGGCAATACCTCCTTCCCGCGGACCGATCCGGCGGTGATCTTCCTGATCCGCGACCGCGACCGTTGCCTGCTCGGCCGGCAGGCCGCGTGGCCGCCCGGACGCTATTCGACGCTGGCCGGCTTCGTCGAGCCGGGCGAGACGCTGGAAGCCGCCGTGGTGCGCGAAGCGCACGAGGAAGCCGGCGTCGTGGTCGATGATTGCCGCTATCTGGGCTCGCAACCCTGGCCGTTTCCGGCCTCGCTGATGCTCGGCTTCGAAGCCCATGCGATCGAGACCAGCATCCGTGTCGGGGAGGAACTGGAGGATGCGCGCTGGTTCGACCGCGACCAGCTGCTCGCCGCGATCAAGTCCGGCGATGTGCGGCTGCCGCCGCGACTGTCGATTTCGCGCTGGCTGATCGAACGCTGGCTGGCCGAACACGTCGACACCCGCGTCGAGAGCAGCCTCGACAGCGGCGTCTAGTGCAGCGGTCCGGGCATTGGCAGCGCTGTGCCTGTGCCGCGGTGCCGGCGCGCCTGCGCTGGCGTTCGCGATAGAATCCGGCGTCTACGACGCTTGCGGATGTCGCCATGACGTACGTTCTTGTCACCATCCTGCTCGTGCAGGTGCTGAGCCACTTCGTTCCCGATCTGGCGCGCCTGCGCCGCTTCGACTGGTTTGCGTCCTGGGCGACGTGGCTGTCGGGAAGGATCGACGGCGAATCCTGGCGAAACGGCTACACCGTGCTGGCACTGATCGCGCTGCCGCTGCTGCTCATCGGCGTGCTGCAGGCGCTGCTGGCGCAGCCGCTTTACGGCCTGCCCGGATTTCTCTTCGCGGTGGCGGTGCTGTTCTACTCCTGGGGGCCGCGCGACCTCGATCGCGACGTCGAAGCGGCCGCCTCGGCCGATGTCATCGACCGTCCACAGGTGGTGCGCGGCGTGTTCGGGCAGGGCGCGCCGACCTCCGCTTCCGCGGCCGCGGGACTGGTCGGCCGGGCGGCACAGCGTCGCTGGTTCGGCCCGATGCTGTGGTTCGTGATCCTCGGGCCGGTCGGGGCGCTGCTCTACCGGCTGGCCGATCTTGGCGCGCATGAAGGCGGCGACATCCTGTCGCTCGAACAGCAGTCGGTCGCGGCGCGGCTGCAGGCGATCCTGGACTGGCCGGTGGCGGCGCTGATCGCGCTGGGCACCGCCATTTCCACCGACTTCGACACCGTGCTCCATGCCTGGCGCCGGCGCCTTGCGCTGACCGGCGGACCTTTCGTCTTCGACGCGCAGCTCGTACCCGTCGTCGTCGCTGCCGGCGTCAAGGCCGATCTGGAAGACGAAGGCGTCGCCGACGACCTGGGCTATACCGATGCCGACATCGTCCTGCGCGATGCCCTCAACGTCGTCTGGCGCGTGCTCATCGTCTGGATGGCCATCCTGGCGCTGGTCGCCCTGGTCAGTCTGCTGGCCTGAGCCGCAGCGCCGGGAGCGCCCTGCCGCTGGCCGCGGACAGGGCGCACGCCGTCATGAACCAGCCGTCACCCGCTCACTGCTCGAAGTCGTCGGCGAAGATGCGGTCTTCGCTGTAGATCCACACCTGCCCGCGGCGGCCGGTGACCAGGCCGCCGGTATGCGGGTAGCCCACCGCCAGGCGGCGCCCGCCGAAGGACAGGCTGGTGCCGAAGTGGCCCTGGTCGAAGGCGAGGGCGCCGATCGTGGCCGGCCCGATCTCGCCCAGATGGTCAGTCCAGCTAACGCCCCAGGTTCCGCTTTCACCACGGCGCAGCTCGACCATGCCCACTTCTTCGGCCAGCCCGTTGGGCTGCCGCCAGCCATCGGTGCGCGGGGCGGCGATCGCGACCAGGTTGTCGAAGCCCAGGGCGACGGTACTGCCAAAGCCCATGCCCACCTGTTCTCCCGCCGGATTTCCGCCCAGGTTGATGGCGCCGCCGCCATCCGCCAGCTGCCAGTTGCCGCCCTGGCGCTCATAGCGCTGCACCAGCCCGCAGCGTGGGGCATTGGGGCACTCGAATGTCATGCCACCCGGACTGCCGATGATCAGCTGGTTGTTGTTCATCGCCAGCCCGGTGCCATACAGCACCAGGCCGAACGAATCCGCTGCCGGATGGGTAATAGTCTGGGATTCTGTCCAATTGGCACCGCCGAACGCATAGACCTTGCCGGCGAGGATGGCGGGCCAGATAGGCTTGGCGGGTGCGGCGACCGCCAGGCGCTGCGTCGCCACGCCCAGTACTTCGCCCCGGTAGATGGCCAGGTTGCTGCCGAAGCGGTCGCCGCTGGCGCCGTCGCTGGCGGTCACGGTCAGCCAGTCTTCCGACCAGCTGCCAGTCGAGCCTTCGAAGCGACGGGTCCACACGCGCCCGGTTTCGCTGTTCCAGCCGGGGCAGCCGATCGCTGCGACGGCGGTCCCGCTGGGTCCGGTGGCACTGACGTCGACCTGGGTGCCGCAGGCAGAGCCGGCACCGGGGAAGTAGGCGGTGCCGGCGCTGCTCCATGTGTCGTTCGCGTTCAGGCGATAGAAAATGACCCGGCCGTGCCCGCTTTCGCCGCTGTCGGGCCAGTCGCTGCCTGGGCAGCCGACTACCAGGTTCGGCAGGCGCATCGCCACGCTATGGCCGCAGCGCGGCGATGCCCCATTGCTGGTGGTGGTCAGGCGCTGAACCAGTTGCCAGCCATCGGCCTGATGGCGGAAAACAAACACCACGCCCATGACGCGTTCCGGCTCATCGGTCCGCGTGCGCGCCGACGGTGTGCCCACGGCCAGCCAGTCACCGTCCATGGCAACGCTGAAACCGAATTCCGGGCCCTCGCCGGCGGGTTGCGGCGGGAAATCAGTGTAGTCGCCACTCAGCAGCGCGGTGCGTACAAGACCGTGGCCCACGCTGCTGCCGGTCAGGGTGTCGCGCAACAAGGTGTCGGCATGGTCGCGGTCATCGGTACTGCCCGGGCCGGCGGCCGAGGCCACGGCGGGGGCAGCAAGGCAGGCGGTCCCGATCAGGGCGCCAGCGACGAGGATCGAACGAAGGGACAGGGGCATGACAGGCTCCAGGGTGGAAGGTGCGAACAACAACCCGGCAACGGCGACAAAGCGCACGCCGCCGCTACCCGTTGCCGGCACCTGTTGGCGGCGGCATCGGTGTCGGCGGTTGCCGGCCGGCGCAGATGCGCGCCACGTCCTGCTCCGAAGGCGGCAACAGGCGTCGGGCGTGGCGGCGCACCTGCCGTGCCGCCCAGGCCAGCCAGGGCGCATCGTCGGCAGCGTGGTTCCAGCGCGGTTCACTGCCCAGTACATCCGGTGCATGCAAGGCCAGGATTTCGGCAAGGGCAACGGCCGGCAGGTGCCGGCCGCTGCCGGCATCGCGGTGGGTGACGCGCAGGAACGGCGCGCTGCCCCAGTCGTGCAGGATCTCCAGCCACAGCCGTGCATTGCCGTAGACGATGCTGCATTCCCGCGGTGGCTGGACATGGATGCGTGGCCCGTCGATATCGAGTCCGGCCAGGAAGCGGAAGTGCCGGCGCACCTGCTCGGCGAACACCAGCGGCCGCACGCGGCGAGCGCCGGCCGGGACTCAGGGCTCGAAGCCATCGCCGAAGATGCGATCGTCCTCGTAGATCCAGACCGCACCGCGGCGGCCTCCGATCAGCGTGCCGGAAAGTGGATAACCGATGGCCAGGTGACTGCTGGAGAAGTCCAGGGCGGTACCGAAGCGCCCGCCGCCCAGCTGCAGGCCGGTGACCACACCCGGTCGCAGCTCTGCCTGCCAGGCGTTGCCGTCGACGCTGGCGCTGCCGTCACCGGCGCGCCGCAACTCGACCATGCCGACATTGGCAACCGGAGCCGGCGGCAAGGACGAGCCGCTGCCATTGGTGCGCGGCGCCGCGACGGCGATCCAGTTGTCGAAACCGATGCCGACCGCGCTCCCGAATTGCATCTCCGGCTGCACGCCGGGCGGCGTGCCCCCGACGTTGACCGCGACACCGCCGTCCTGGAACACCCATTGCCCGTTGCTCTGCCGGACATAGCGTGCGACGCGCCCGCAGCTGCCGCTCGAACACTGGCTGGTAATGCTCCCCAGGGCACCTGCAACCAGCGTGTTGCCGGCGAGTGCCACCGAGGTGCCGAAGCGATCCTGCGAGGTCAGGCCAACGAGGCTGGCGGCCTCGACGAGTGCGGATCCTTCAAACAGGTACACACGTCCTGTTTGCGGGAACAGGTCGTCGAGCTTGTCCGGTGCGCCCACCGCCATCCGCACGTAACCATTGCCCCGCGAATTCTGATCGATCCAGACACTGGCTCCAAAGCGGTCGTTGCTGTTGCCGTTGCCGGCGGTCCGCGCGGAAGCCGCGCCCCAGCTGCCGCCGAGGTCGCTGAATGCGTGGACCAGGACGCGCCCCTGATGACTGTTCCAGCCCGGACATCCCACCGCCGCCCGCGTCATGCCGTCACTGTTGGGCCCTGTCAGCGCCACCGCATGGCCGCACTGCGAGCCGGCTGTGGTTTGCGCCGGGATCGCAAGCGGCTCCCAGTTGTCCGTATCCTGATCAAGGTGCCAGGCGGCGTATCCGCCCTGGAGATTGCCGGGCTGCGGCAGGCTGCCTGTGCCCGGGCAGCCGACCAGCAGGTGACGGCCACGCAGGGCGACGGCCTGACCGCAGCGCGGGGCAAGGCCGAAGGTCGCCGGCGTCAGACGCTGGCTGGGGATCCACTCGCCGTCCTGCTTGCGGAACAGGAAGATCGCACCGGCCGGCTTGATACCGCCAAACCCGGCGCCGTGGTCGACCAGGGTGCCGGGCGCGCCGACAGCCAGCCAGTCAGCATCGATGGCGACGGCGTGGCCGAACTCCGGCCCGCTGCTGCTCTGGGCGGGCAGGTCCGTGTAGTTGCCGGCGACCGTGGCGCTGCGCACAAACGCCGGGGCGGCGGCGCCCCGGCCGTGGAAGCGCAGATCGGTGCCGGCAGCGATGTCGGCATCGACCTCTTCGGCGACCTGCTGCGCCAGGCTGGCTGCCGTCGGTCCCGACGCGGGCAACGCCAGCACGGCAAGGCAGAAAGTGAGGCGGGTAGTGCAACGGCTGTTCATGGCGGCTCCTGTGGTGATTGATGTGCAGCTAAACCCGGCGCGCAGGCGGGAGCGCACGCTGCCCGCAGTGGCCGTCAATCGCCGCCGTCCAGGTCCAGCACCGGCAGGTCAATGGACAGCGCGCTCTGCCAGCGTCCATTGGTGGCATCGGCCGGCACCTCCCAGCTGCCGCGGATGCGTCCGTTCACCAGTTCCAGCGTGTCACCACCGGGGCTCAGGGCCATCAGGCCGGCGAAGGACAGGCGATGGATGACTGGCGGATTCCGGCTGTCATCCACGTGCAGCAGCAAGCGGGCACTGTCGAAAGGCAGGCCGGCCTCGATGTTGCCGAGCGGATTGCGTTTGCCGCGACCGAGTTCGGCATCCGGCGCTGACTCGGCCAGCAGCAGCACCAGGCTGTGACGGCCACCGGCCTGGGCATCACTGAATTGAACGGCGATGCCGTGTTCGAGCTGCACCCGGCGGTCGTCGTGCTGGAACCAGCCTTCGACCGGCGCCTGCGCGGCTGTGGTCGAGGTGGTTGCAGCCAGTGCGAGGAGGAGCGTCGGCAGATGGCGCAGTGACAGGGGTCGGGTCATGGTTGATCTCCCGTGGTGGGTCGGTTCGGGCACACGCCCTGAAGGAGGAAACCGCCGCCGTGGCGAGAAACGCACGCGCACCGGCGGCGTGCGCTTGCACCCTCTTCCGGCGTTGTCAGCGGCATGGAGGACGCAGTCGCTGCCGGCGTGGTCGCCTCGGAGCATCGCGGTTACCATCGCCGCAATGGAGTCCACAGCCCCGCCCCTGGAATCAACCGCTACGCTGTTGTCGCGGGTGCGCGACGGCGACAGCGCGGCGCGCGAGCGCCTGTGTGCGCTATACCTGCCGATCCTGATGCGCTGGGCGCATGGACGCCTGCCGCCGGTGGCGCGCGACCTGGCGGAAACCGCCGATGTGGTGCAGGTGGCGCTGATCAAGGCGCTCAAGGCCATCGACCACTTCCAGCCGCAGCGCGAAGGTGCGTTCCTGGCCTACCTGCGCACGGCATTGCTCAACGTGGTGCGCAGCGAAATCGGCCGCAGTCTGCGCGCTGCTGGCCGGGTGTCGGACGAGGTTCTCGACTACGCCGCCGACGATTCCATGCTGGTACAGGCGATCGGGCCGGATCTGGTGTGGGACTACGAGCGCGCGCTGGCGGAGCTGACGCCGGAATGGCGCGAAGCGGTGATCCTGCGCCTGGAGTTCGGCTTCAGTTTCGAGGAGATCGCCGCCGCCATGCAGCGGCCGTCGGCCAATGCCGCGCGCATGCTGGTGCATCGTGCCATCGCTGCCCTGAGCGAGCGCCTGGGCCAGGGCTGAGCGGGCGCCGGCGGTGAACGGATCACAGGTGCAGGATTGGCTCGACCGCCTCATTGATGGAGATGCGGTGGACTGGCAGGAGGCCGAACGGGCCCTGGGTGCCGGCTCGCCGGAACTGGAACGCCTGCGGCGGCTGGCCCGGCTGTGCACGGCAATGGCCGCGTCCCGCCAGGTGCGCCCGGCCGGGGCTGCGGAAGCGGGCCGCGGCGACGGTTTCAGCTGGGGGCACCTGCGGGTACGCGGGCGCATCGGCGCCGGCAGTTCAGGCGAAGTGTTCGATGCCTTCGACACGGTGCTGGAGCGCGATGTCGCCCTGAAGCTGCTGCGCGACGATGATGCCATCCAGCCACGTGCCTTCATTGCCGAAGCCCGGCGGCTGGCGCAGGTGCGGCATGCGAACGTGCTCGCCGTGTATGGCGCCGCCGTCCACGATGGCCGCGCCGGCATGTGGAGTGACCGGATCGTCGGCGTCTCCCTGCGCGAGCGGGTGGCGGCCGGCGGGCCGATGGACTGGGACGAAGTGCTGCCCATCGGCGAGCAGCTGGTGGGCGCCTTGCAGGCTGTTCACGGCGCAGGACTGGTGCATGGTGACCTGAAGCCGGCCAATGTCATGCGCGAGCAGGACAGCGGACGCATCGTGCTGATGGATTTCGGCTCTGCTGCCAGTCGTGCCGAGGCGCAGCGCTTCGGGCTGCTGGGTTCGCCACTGGCCATGGCGCCGGAACAGTTGCGCGGCGAGGCGGCGGGTCCGGCGGTCGACCTGTACGGGCTGGGTGCGGTGTTGTTCCATCTGTGCACAGGTCGCCTGCCGGTTGATGCCGCCGATCTGGCGACGCTGCGCAATGCCCATGCCCGGGATCTGGCGCGTGAAAGTGCACTCGCCTTGCCCCTGCCAAAGACGCCGCGTCTGCTGCTGGCCGATCTGCTGGCGGCCGATCCGACGCAACGCCCGGATCTGGGCAGTGTGCAGCGGCGGCTGGCGCGCATCCGTACGGCGCCTGTCAGGCGCCGCCGTCGCTGGCTGGTTTCGGCGGTGATCGGCAGTCTGGGTCTGGGCCTGGCCATGGCGCTGGCCGGGCTGCACCAGGCCGCGACAGAGCGTGACCGCGCCCAGGCGGCGGGTGCGGAGCAGGCTGCGGTCAGCGCCTTTCTCGCCGACCTTCTTGCCGCTCCCAACGTCGCCATGGAGGGGGCCGATGTGCGCGTGCGTGATGTCCTTGATGGTGCCGTGGCCGGTCTGGACCGTCAATTCGACGGTCATCCGGCGGCACGGGTCCGCGCATTGATGACGATCGGCAACAGCTACCGCAGCCTGGGCCTGCACGCACAGGCCGAGCCGCTGCTCGCCGAGGCACTTGCCTTGGCACAGCGCCTGTATCCCGCCGACAGTGAGGCCGTGCTCGACATTGAATCGGTCCTGGTCCATGTCCGATCCGAACTTCCCGATACCCAACAACCGCAGGCGGCGATCGAGTCGGTGCTGGCACGCGCGCAGAAGTCACTCGGACCGCAGCACCGGATCACCGTCTACCTGATGCTCGCACTGGCCGCAACGCTTCAGGAGCAGGATCACGTGCAGCGTGCAAGCGGGCTTCTGGAGCAGGTTCTTGCCGTGCGACCCGCGGGTCGCGACGATGGGACGGTCGATTCACAGCGCCTGGCGGCCATGCATCGCCTGGGAGGTCTGGCAATACAGCAGGGCAACAGCGAGGCGGCCGAGCGCTGGTTGCGGCAGGCCCTGGCCGAATACGAATCCGCTCGGCCCAGCGCCGCCGGTTACAGCAACCACTTTGCCGCCCGTGGGGATCTGGTTCGGTTGCTGATCGACAAGGGCGACCTGATGGCGGCGGAAGCGGAGAGTCGTCGCTTGCTGGCCGAAGCCGAAACCCTGTTCGGCGCAAGCCATGGCAATGTGCGCGTCCTGCTCGGCAATCTGGGAGGCATCCTGAACCAGCAGCGGCGTTTCAGCGAGGCGGTGCCGTATCTGGAACGTGGTGCGGCCCTGGTTGCCGATCACGACCCGCCAGGCAGTTGGCGCCGGCTGACGGTGGAGGGCAATCTGGCCAATGCGCTGGCCGAAACCGGGGATCTGGAGCGGGCGCGGGCACTGCGCGAGCGCGCCTACGAAGTGGCGCGGCTCGAGTATGGCCCCACCCATCCGATCACCTTGATCATGCACAACAACCTGGCCGAACAACGCCTGCTCGACGGCCGCGCCGACGACGCGCTGACACTGGCTGAAGCCATGGTCGGACATGCCCACGAGCGCTTTGGCGACAGCCACCTGTTCACGCTTGAAGGCAGCGAGGTGGCGGCGCGCGCCCGATTCCAGCTCGGCGTTTGGGACACAGCGCTGGCCGAGTTGTCGATGCTGTGCGGAAGAAAGTCGGATTCCCTGGGCATTGCGCATCCCAATACCCTCAGTTGCCGTGTGCACCACGCCGAGGCGCTGGCCGCGGCCGGGCGAGTGGCACAGGCTCGCACCGAACTTCAGTCCGCCCTGGAAGCATGCGATGGCGAGCATGGGCCGGCGCATCCGCTGGGCATGCAGATCCGGGCTGCGCTCGCGGCCTTGCCGGGCGACTGAGTCCGGCCGGGGCAGTTGGTCAGCCCCTGCACCGGTGTGCAGCACATCAGAAAGTCGGGTCCGATGCGTTGGACGGCAGGGCTCAGGGTTCGAATCCGTCGACGAAGATCCGGTCGGAAACGTAGACCCACACCTGGCCTCGACGCTGGCCCATCAACGTCCTCTGGCGCGGGTACCCGATAGCCAGATGGTCGGCGCCGAACGCCAGGCCGGTGCCAAAGCGCCCACCGCTTGCGCCGGGCAGAATGGTGCCCGGACGCAATTCGCCCCGCGTCTCGCCGGTGCCGGCGCCGTAGCTTCCATCATCGGCCCGGCGCAGCTCGACCATGCCGACATCGGCGGCAATGGCGGGCGGCAAAGTTGCCGTACTGCGGTCGGCCAACGGGGCGGACGCGGCAAGCCAGTTGCCCGAGCCCAGTGCCAATACCGAACCGAATTCCATGCCGGCCTGGCCACCCGGTGGCTCACCACCGGCGTTGACCGCTTCGCCACCATCCTGCCGGAGCCAGATGCCCTCGGGCTGGGTATAACGATGGATATTGCCGCACCGGGGGACGGTCTGGCATGCACTGCCGCTTCCGGTTCCGCCCGGTGCACCGACCAGGATGTTGGAAAAGTTGGCGGCGACCGCCGTACCGAATCGGGTGTGTGGGTACAGGTGGCCATTGGGATAGGTGAGCGTCGATGTCGGAATGAAATCGGCGCCCTGGAAGACATACACCGCGCCCGACTGCGCCGCCGGACCGAGTGACCGACCCGGCGCACCCACGGCCAGCGTCTGCCAGGTGCCGGCGAAAACCAGCCGGTACAGCGACAAGGCCTCCCCAAAGCGGTCGCCCGGCTGGCCATCAGCCGCCGTCAACTTGCCATTCTGGTTGCCGTTGGTGAACCTCCAGATGCTGCCGCGCCCCTGGTCGTCGCCCGGGCAACCGACAAGCGTGTGATGGGGTGCGTCCAGCACGTATGGGGTCAGGGCGATTGCGCGGCCGCATTCGGCGCCGACATCGTTGCTGATGACGCCCCAGGCAGGGTTCCAGTTGTCCTCATGCAGGCTGGCATTGACAAACGCCCCGGCCTTGGAGCCGGGGACCGCCGGTTGCGTTGCCTCAGGACAGCCCAATGCCACGCGCGGCAGCTTCAGGGCGACACTGTGCCCGCAGCGCGGGGCCGGCCCCCAGGGAAACCCGGTCACCCGGTGCCGGTATTCCCATTGCTGGCCATTGCGCTTGAACAGGAACACCGCACCCAGTTTCTCGCCCGGCGGATTGCCCACCACCGTGCCAGGTGCGCCGACCGCCATCCAGTCTCCGTCGATGGCGATGCTGGCCCCGAATTCCGGGCCATCGCCGCTGTCCTGTTCGGGCAGGCCGTGGTAGTTGCCGGTGAGCACGGCGATTCGTACCAGGCCGTGCTCCGGCGGCGTCCCGGCATCGGCCGTCACGGCGGCCATGGCCAGGCTGACCATTGATGCAAGCAACGGAAAGAGGTGGTGCGGCGGGCAGGGTCGGCGGGTCATGTCGGCGGCATTCGTGGTGGGTTCGAATGCGAGAACAGCCGGAATGCCGGAAAGCGCACGCCGCGGACGGCGCTTCAATGGCGCCGCCGCGGCTGGACTGTCGCCTCAGATCGAGTAGTACATCGCGAACTCCAACGGATGCGTGGCAGCGCGGAAGCGCGTCACTTCCTGCATCTTCACTTCGATGTAGGCATCGATGAAATCGTCGGTGAAGACGCCGCCGGCCTTCAGGAACTCGCGGTCGGCGTCCAGGGCTTCCAGCGCCTGGTCCAGCGAATGGC
Organism: Pseudofulvimonas gallinarii; assembly: GCF_004343305.1. Classification (GTDB taxonomy): domain Bacteria; phylum Pseudomonadota; class Gammaproteobacteria; order Xanthomonadales; family UBA2363; genus Pseudofulvimonas; species Pseudofulvimonas gallinarii. Next base: position 62,840 of record NZ_SMAF01000006.1, read on the forward strand.
AGACGGTCGGAATGCCCTTTTCCTCTTCCGGCGGCAGGTCATAGAGGTCCTTGTCCATCGGTGCGCCCGGATCGATCTGGTTGCGGATGCCGTCAAGACCGGCCATCAGCAGCGCGGTGAAGGTCAGGTAGCCGGAGTTGACCGGATCCGGGAAGCGCGTCTCGATGCGGCGCGCCTTGCTGCTGGAGACCCAGGGAATGCGGCAGGACGCGGAACGGTTGCGCGCCGAATAGGCCAGCATCACCGGCGCCTCGAAGCCCGGCACCAGGCGCTTGTAGCTGTTGGTGCTTGCGTTGGAGAAGGCATTGATGGCGCGGGCGTGCTTGAAGATGCCGCCGATGTACCAGAACGCCAGCTGCGACAGGCCGCCGTAGCCGTCGCCGGCGAACAGGTTCTTGCCATCCTTGCTCAGCGACTGGTGGACATGCATGCCCGAGCCGTTGTCACCGACCAGCGGCTTGGGCATGAAGGTGGCGGTGCGGCCGTTCTGGTGGGCGACATTGCGGACGACGTACTTCAGCGTCATCAGCTCGTCGGCCTTGGCGGTCAGGGTGTTGAATTTCGTCCCGATCTCGCACTGGCCGGCGGTGGCCACCTCGTGGTGATGCACTTCCACTTCCTGGCCCATCGCCTCGAGCACCTTGCACATCTGCGCCCGCAGGTCGTGCAGCGAATCCACCGGCGGCACCGGGAAATAGCCGCTCTTCGGGCCGGGGCGATGGCCGTGGTTGTGTCCGTCCTGGCTGTCGTAGGAGGACCAGTGCGCCTCGTCGGAACCGATCTCGAAACCGGCGCGGCCGATCTCGTTGCGCCAGCGCACCGAATCGAACACGAAGAACTCGGGCTCCGGCCCGAAGAAGGCGGTGTCGGCGATGCCGCTGGCCTTCAGGTGCGCCTCGGCCAGGCGTGCGATCGAGCGCGGGCAGCGGCTGTACGGCTGCATCGTCGCCGGTTCGAGGATGTCGCAGGTCAGGATCAGCGTCGGGTGCTCGGAGAATGGATCGATGACGGCGGTGCTCGCGTCGGGCATCAGCACCATGTCGGACTCGTTGATGCCCTTCCAGCCGGTGATCGACGAACCGTCGAACATCTTGCCGTCCTCGAAAAGGCTTTCATCGGCGGCGCGGGCGGGGAAGGTGACGTGATGCTGCTTGCCGATCATGTCGGTGAAGCGCAGGTCGACGAATTCGACGGCGTTGTCATGGATCAGCTTGGCGACGTGGTCGGACATGGTGGCTCCGTGATGGCGGGAAAAAGGGCGCCATCCCGATTGCAATTGCGGTGCCAGAACGAAAAACTCCGTACGGCCTTGGCCCCCAGGGCCGTTGACGGTGCACCTGCTGGCAGCAGTGCACCGGATTCGTGCAGACTGTGCGCAGCGTGCGCGCATTCCGCGTGCACGATTGCGGCAACGGGACCTCGATGTCGGACATCGCTCACAAACGGCATGGGCCGGGCGCCCGCACGCGCGGCCTGCGACCCGGCGGCAGCAGCGTGCGTGCCGTGTGCCCGCGTGGCAGTAGCGACGGACGTGGACGACGTGAGGCGTCGATGTCCAGTCGCCATTGCCGGCTGCAGGCGCGGGGCGATCGGCATCACTGCATGGCCAGCCGCTGCGCCCCGCGTCCGGTTGCGCGGTCGTGAGCGTCATCCTGTCGCGCGCACATCCGGGCGCAGCCCCCCGGTCCTGGCTGGTCTGGCCGGTCGCCGGACTGTGCCTGCTTGCACTGGCCTGGCTGTTCTGGCCGGGCTTCATGAGTCCGGATTCCGCCTCGCAGTGGGCGCAGGCGCGCAGCGGGCGCTATACCGACGTCCATCCGCCCATCCTCGCGTTGACGTGGTCGCTGACGGAGCGCGTGTTCTCCGGTCCGGGTCCGATCCTGCTGCTGCACCTGGCCCTGTTCTGGATGGCACTGGCCTGGCTGGCGCAGGGCCTGTTCGCGCGTGCGCGCTGGCAGCTGCCATTCGTGCTGCTGGTCGGGCTGTGGCCGGCCGTCTCGGGCATTGCCGTGCACATCTGGAAGGACGTGCCGATGGCGGCCTTCGCGCTGCTCGCCGTTGCGGCGCTGGTGCACGAGCGCCGCCGGCCCGGGCCGGGACGCCTTCTGCTGGCGGTTCTTTTCTGCGCACTCGCCTGCGCCTATCGCCACAACGCTTTGACGCTGGTCTTGCCCCTGCTGTGGTATGTCGCCGGCCGTTGGCCTTCGCTGGCGGACCGCCGGCCACCTGCCAGGGCCGTCGTCACGCTGCTGCTCGCTGGCGTGGTGGCGCTGCTGTCGACGCTGCCCTCGCTGCATTCCTCTGTCACGCGTCGCACCGTCTGGCCGGTCACCGCGCTGTGGGACATCGCCGCGGTGTCCATCGCCCGGGACGAACTGCGCGTGCCGCCCTCTTGGCAGGCGCGTCCGCTGACGGTCGAGGCGCTGCGCGAGGTGTTCACGCCGTGGAGCAACACGTCGATCTTCGCCACCGGCAAGCTGGAGATCAGCCTGTACTTCGATCCCTCGCCAGCGCAGATGACCGACCTGCATGCGGCCTGGGGAAGGCTGTGGCTGGACGCACCGCTGGACCTGCTCCGGCACCGTGCCCGGCTGATGGCGATGCTGTTCGGCCTGGCGCGCGAAGGCGTGCCGGCCGGCCTGGTCCTGCAACCGGGCTGGCACCGGCTGGACGTGAACCCGCCGCTGGAGGTCGCACCTTCCGCGCTGCGCGATCGGGCGGTCGCGGCCCTGGCAGCGCTGGTGCCGACACCGGTATTTGCCGGCTGGCCCTACCTGCTGGTCGTGGTCCTGCTGCTGGCGGCGACGTGGCGGCGTCGCGTCCATCCGCTGCTGCGGCCGCTGCTGTGTTCGGCGCTGTTCCTGTGCCTGCCCCTGCCGGTGCTGGCGCCCAGCGCCGAGTTCCGATACCTGTACTGGCTGGTGCTGGTGGCACTGGTCGCGCCATTCCTCCTGCGCGCGGAGATGCCGGGCGCGATGGCCTATGATGCCGTCCCCGTCCCCGTCCCCGTCCCCGTCCCCGTCCCCGTCCCCGTCCCCGTCCCCGTCCCCGACCTGCGGCCACGCCACCTGCCACGATGACCGATGTGTTCGCCGCCCTCCTGCTTGGCGTGATCGAGGGCCTGACCGAGTTCCTGCCGGTGTCCAGTACGGGCCACCTGCTGATCGCGCAGCACTGGCTGGGTGCGCGCTCGGACCTGTTCAACATCGTCATCCAGGCCGGCGCGATCGTTGCCGTGTCGCTGGTGTTCCGCGAGCGGATCTGGAGCCTGCTGACCGGCTGGCACGACCGCGCACAGCGCGACTATGCCTTCAAGCTGGCGCTGGCCTTCGCGGTGACCGCGATGGTGGGACTGCCGGTGCGCCTGCTCGGTTGGGAACTGCCGGGAACGGTAACGCCGATCGCCTGGGCGCTGGTGCTCGGCGGCATCTGGATCCTGTGCGCCGAGCGCCTGGCGGAACGTCGGCCCGATCGCGGCGATGTCACCTGGACGATCGCCATCCTGGTCGGCCTGGCGCAGGTCGTCGCCGGCGTGTTTCCCGGCGTGTCGCGCTCGGCGGCGGCGATCTTCGTGGCCATGCTGGCCGGTCTCAACCGTCGCCCGGCGGCGGCCGAGTTCGCGTTCCTGGTCGGCATTCCGACGATGTTCGCGGCCAGCGGCTACGCCTTCCTTGAATACCTGCTCGACGAGCCGGCCCAGGCGGAGAGGTGGGGTGAACTGGCCGTGGCCTTCGTGGCCGCCATGGTCACCGGCTTCATCGCCGTGCGCTGGCTGCTGGGGTACGTCAAGCGCCACCGCTTCACGGGTTTCGCCGTCTATCGCATCGTGCTGGGCCTGGCGCTGCTGCTCGGCCTGCCCGCGGGTGCCTGAGCGCCGCGCCCCGTGGCGGGCGCGGCGGATGCGCGGCGGCGGTCAGCGCAGCGCCGGGTTCAGGGTATAGGTGCCGACCAGTTCGGCTTCCGCCAGCACGTGTCCTTCCATCGCCGCGTTGAGATCGGCGAGCGTGTAGTTGACCGGCAGCTCCAGCGTCTCCACGTCCAGCGCGAACAGGCGGAAGTGGTAGTGGTGCAGGCGCTCGTCGTTCCAGGGCGGGCAGGGGCCGTCATAGCCGAGGTAATCGCCGGCCATGTCGGCATCAGCGGCGAACCAGCCGGTGTAGTCGTTGATGCCCTGCAGGCCACCGGCCGCCGGCGCCGCGTCGCGCTTGCCGCGGGCGGTGACGCCGGCGCTGAAGGCACCGGCCTCGATGCTGCGCTGGCTGGCGGGAAGGTTGGCCAGCAGCCAGTGCACGAACTGGCCGCGGGGCTGGTCCGCCGGCACCACGCAGTCGGCGCGGTTGACGGTGTCCGGCACCGTCGGCACGTCCGGGTCGAGGCAGGTCAGCGCGAAGGAGCGTGCGCCCTCGGGCACCTGCGACCATGCCAGGTGCGGATTGCGGTTGCCGGCGAGGATGCATGGACTGTCCGGGCCCGGCTGGCCGAATGCGAATTCGGCCGGGATGGCGGCGCCGTCGGCGAAACTGTTGCTGGTCAGCTGCATGGATGCCTCCGTCAGGAAAGGGGGGCGAACGCCTCGGCAAGCACGTTGCGATAGGCCTGCCAGCGGCCGTCGGGAAGGAAGGTTGGCAGGCCGCCGCGGGTGTGGCGGACGTCGACCTGGTCTGCGATCGCGAGCGAGGCGTTGTCAAGGAATCCGGCGATGCGCTGCACCAGCGCCTTGGGCTCGTCCAGTTCGCGCGCATGGATGCGCAGGACGCGATCCGCGGGCACACGTGCCAGGGCGGCCTTCAGGTGCGTGTCGAGCGCGGCAAGCCAGGCGCCGGCGGCGGCCTGCTCGGCAGGCATGGCGACGCCCTGGGCGATGCCGTGCGACAGCCAGGCGAGCAGTGCGTCGCGCGGGTCCCGTTCGATGACCAGGTAGCGGGCTTTCGGGAACGCGGCGGCGATCAGCCCGAGGTAGCGCAGGTCGGGGAAAGGCAGGTTGTCGACCAGCGTCGGCTCGGGAGCCAGGCCGATGCCGCCCAGACCGGACAGGTAGCTGTCGCGGAACGCGGTGACCGCAGCCTGGTCCGAAGCGGCCTTTGCGGCCAGCTCGACGAACTGGCCGGTGCTGATCGCATCCTTCCTGGGCCTGCTGCCGAAGCGGTCGGACATGATCCGCACGCCGGCCTGGGCCAGCAGGGAGGCCAGTCCTTCAACGCCCATTCCGGGCGTGCCGAGCAGGAAAGTCGGCTCCGACGGGTCGTCGGTCGTGCCGACGGCGGCGGGAATGCCGGCAACGCCGGGTGGCGTGACCGGTTTCACCAGGCCGCGCTGCAGCTGGTGGCAGACCGACCAGGCGTCGACCGCGCCGGCATGGTCGTCGAGCTGGTCCCGCGTGAAGCCGCGAAGCCGGTTGCGCTCGATGCGCAGCGCCGGTTCCAGGCCGGTTTCCGGCAGGCGGTTGATCTGCTCCTGGGCCTCGGTGGGGTTGTTGCGGCGCAAGGCCGAACGCACCATCAGCAGGCGCGAGAACGCGGCGCGGCTGTCGCGCTGGAGGACTTCGTTGGCGAGGGATTCGGCGCCCTCGAAATCGCCCCTGAGCTCCAGCAGGCTGGCCAGATGCTGCGTGGGCTCGAGGTTGTCGGGGTCCACGGCACTCCATTCCCGGCAGGCGGCGAGCGAAGCTTCGCCGTCGTTCCTGAGCATGCTCAGCTGCAGGCGGCGGAGCTCGGTGCTGGCCGGCTGCCTCTGCAGTGCGGCCAGCAGCACCTCCCGCGCCTGGTCGGCGTCGCCGGCCGCGCCCAGGCCCAGCACCAGCGCCGCGACGATTTCCGGGACATCCGGTGCGGTCGTGTGCGCCTGCCGGTAGTCCTCGACGGCGCCGGCCAGGTCCCCGCGCAGGCCGCGCAGGTCGCCACGGCCCACCAGCGCGAGCGGATGGCCGGGATGGACCTTCATGGCGCGCTCGAATTCCTGCCACGCTTCGGCCGGCCGTCCTTCGCGCATCATCAACTGGCCCATCGAAATCCGCGCGTCGACGTAATCCGGATTGAGGCCGAGGGCATTGCGCAGCGCCTGTTCGGCGATGCCGATCTGGCCGAGCGCGATGAAGCTCTTGGCGGCATTGGCATGCAGGGCGGGCTCGTTCGGCGTCAGTTTCGCGAGGTCCAGGAACAGCTTCACGGCGAGCTGGTGGTTGCCCAGCGCCTGTGCCAGTTTCGCCTTCTGGTAACGCAACTGCGGGTGCTCCGGATCGATCCGTTCGGCGCGGGCCATGGCGGATCGCGCTGCGGCGAGATCGCCACGCGCAAGCCCCGCCTGGACCAGGCCCAGTGCGGCAGCGAGCATGTTGGGATTGATGCGCAGCGCGCTTTCGTAGTGCTTCAGCGCGGCGTCGTAATCGGGTTCGTCCAGGTGCAGTCCCGCCAGCGTCACCTGGTAGCGGGCCTGGTCGGGGGCGGTTTCGGCCGCCTTGCCGGCCAGTTCAAGTGCCTCGCGGAGGTCGCCGCGCTGGCGTCGCAGGACGGCCAGCCGGTGCAGGGCTTCCGGATCGGCCGGATTGGCGGCGAGCCATTCGCGGTAGCGCTGTTCGGCCTCGTCCAGTTGCCCGGACTGGTGGATCTTGAGGATCTCTTCAAGCATGTCGGTGACGTCCAGAGTCGGTGCCGCGCGGGTCGCGGCAAAGCGCTCTAGTGTACCATTCACCCTGATTTCGCCGGTTCCGCGGTGACCGCTCCACACCGCCAGGCCACAGGGTCCGATTCAAGCGATGCCTTCCGCCGCTTCCTCCAAAGCCCGCGCGCCGGTTGCGCGCCCGCAACGTCCGGTCGCCATCGTTGGCGGTACGCGCATTCCTTTCTGCCGCAGCAACACCGCCTATGTCGATGTCGGCAACTTCGGCCTCGGCCTCAAGGCCGTCGCAGGCCTCGTCGAGCGCTACAACCTGCACGGCTTGCGCCTGGGCGAGCTCACTTTCGGCGCGGTGATCAAGCACAGCGCCGACTGGAACCTGGCGCGGGAGATCGTCCTGTCCTCCGGCCTGGATGCCGGCACGCCGGGACTGACGCTGCAGCGCGCCTGCGGCACCAGCCTCGACGCCGCCATCGTCATCGCCAACAAGATCGCAACCGGTCAGATCGACGCCGGCGTGGCCGGGGGTTCGGATACGACCAGCGACGTGCCGGTGGTGTTCGGCAAGCGCTTCTCGCGCCGCCTGCTCGACGTCGGCCGTGCCCGCAGCCTGCGCGAGCGCCTGCGTGCGTTCCGCGGATTCCGTCCAGGCGAACTGAAGCCGCAGTTTCCCGGCGTCGGCGAGCCGCGCACCGGCATGAGCATGGGCCAGCATACCGAGCGCATGGCGCGTGAATGGGGCATCACCCGACAGGAACAGGACGAACTGGCGCTGGCCAGCCACCTGAAGGCGGCGGCGGCCTACGAGCGCGGCTTCTTCAGCGACCTGGTCGTGCCGTTCCGTGGCGTCCAGCGCGACAACAACCTGCGTGCCGACAGCACGCTGGAAAAGCTGGCGACGCTGAAGCCGGCGTTCGACAGGTCCTCCGGCCACGGCACGCTGACGGCGGGCAATTCGACGCCGCTGACCGATGGCGCCAGCGCCGTCCTGCTGGCGGACGCCGACTGGGCCGAGGACCGTGGCCTGCCGGTGCGGGCGTGGCTGCGCGATGCGCGCGTCGCCGCCGTGGATTTCGTGCACGGCCAGGGCCTGCTGATGGCACCGACGATCGCCGTCGCCGAGCTGCTCAAGGCGAACGGCCTGGCGCTGCAGGATTTCGACATCTACGAGATCCACGAAGCCTTCGCCGCCCAGGTTCTGTGCACGCTGCGCGCCTGGGAATCGCCGGAATACTGCCGCGACGTGCTCGGCCTGGACGCGCCGCTGGGTGCCATCGATCCGGCAAAATTGAATCCCGTGGGCTCCTCGCTCGCGGTCGGCCATCCGTTCGCGGCGACCGGCGCGCGCCTGATCGCCACGGCAGCCAAGCAGCTCGAGGAGCGCGGCGGTGGTCGTGCCCTGCTGTCCGTCTGCACGGCCGGCGGCATGGGCGTGGCGGCCATCATCGAACGTTGAGTGCGCGGCGAAGCCGCGCCGCCGGTTCCATGCGTCCGGGTGACCGGCGCGTCTTCCAGGAAGTGCCCGAATGAAACCGATCCGAAACCTTGCCCTGGCCCTGGTCCTGACCTCGCTGGTCGCCTGCGGCCACAGCCATGTCCGCGACGAGCGCCCGTATGCACCGGCGCCCGGTCGTCCCGTCGCCGCCGCGACGCAGGTCGAGGCCCACAACAACCTCAATGCCGTCCTCTGGATGCAGGTGGCGGCCGAGTACGAGGCCAGCGTACGCAGCGTCTATGGCGCCGCCGCCGAGGTGCTCGATCGCGCCCTCGCCGATCGCAGCTGGGATGCGCTGCCGCGTGACGAGCGCGGCGGCCAGCGCGTCGAACACCTGCCGCCGGCCATCATCCTCGATGCCGACGAGACGGTGATCGACAACTCCGCCTACCAGGCGCGCCTGATCGACCGCGATGAAACCTTCGACGCGGCGACCTGGGAAGACTTCGTCAACGAGCGCCGCTCGCGGGCGCTGCCGGGCGCCGTTGAGTTCCTGCGCGCCGCCGCCCAGCGCGGGGTGACCGTTTTCTACGTCACCAACCGCACCGCCGCGGAGAAGCCCGCCACTTACGACAACCTGCGTGCCCTGGGTTTCCCGATGTCCGATCCGGAGGATACGGTGCTGACCATCGACGAAGCGCAGGGCTGGAGCCCGGAGAAAGGTGCCCGCCGCCAGTTCGTCGGCGAGCGCTATCGCGTGGTGATGATGTTCGGCGACAACCTCGGCGATTTCCTCGACGGCCTGCGCGGCAAGGGCAATGACGAGCGCTCGGCGATGATGGAGGCCTATCGCAACTGGTGGGGCGTGCGCTGGTTCATGCTGCCCAACCCGAGTTATGGCGGCTGGGAAGGCGCGGCCACGCGTGGTGCCGACGACGCGACCGCGGCCAAGCGCCGCGCGCTGCGCACGCGCTGAGCGCCTGCCATGGCCTGGCTGTCGGACAAGCCGATTCCCGTCGACGAGCGCCTGATCATCGCGCTCGACGTCCCCACGGCCGCCGAAGCGCTGGAGCTGGTCGACCTGCTTGGCGGGCACGGCCGCTTCTACAAGATCGGCATGGAGCTGCTGACCAGTGGCGACTTCTTCGACCTGCTGGCGAAGCTGCATGCGCGCGGCAAGAAGGTGTTCGTCGACCTGAAGTTCTTCGACGTGCCGGCGACCGTGGCCTCGGCGGTCCGCGGCCTGGGCCGCCATCCGGCGACGTTCTGCACGATCCATGGCAACGACGCAATGATGCGCGCCGCCGCCGAGGTGAAGGGCCCGTTGAAGCTGCTCGCGGTGACGGCGCTGACCAGCCTGGACCAGCGCGACCTCGACGACCTGGGGTTCCAGTGCGATGCCCGCGCCCTGGTGCTCTCACGCGCTAAGGCCGCGCTGGCGGCTGGATGCGACGGCGTGGTCTCGTCAGGCCTGGAAGTGGCGGACCTGCGCGAGCACGTCGATCACAGCCTGCTGGTGGTCTGTCCCGGCATCCGGCCGGTCGGCAATACCGGCGACGACCAGAAGCGCACGGTCGATGTCAGGCAGGCCTTCCTCAACGGCGCCGACCACATCGTGGTCGGACGGCCGATCCGCGCTGCGGCGGACCCGCGTGCCGCCGCGGCCGACATCCAGGCGACGATCCGGTCGGTCTTCGAGAAAGCCAATTGAAACAGCGGTTTGCGTTTGATTGGCGATGTGTTGCATAAAGATGACGCCCCAAGTAGTATGGCGCTGCGCCAAGTGACGATGGCGTCCTGCAATCAGCGATCTCTACCAATCTCACAGGCGGCCTCGGCCGCCTGTTTTTTTGCGCCCGGGCGGAACAGCTTGACAGGACCGGGCGGCTGCGCGATCACTAACCCTGTGTACGTGCGCGCATGCGCGCGAGGGGACGCCTGTGTGTCCGGGACGCGGCGGCACGTTAATGAGGAAGTGATGGCCAAGAACCTGCTAATCGTCGAGTCGCCCGCCAAGGCGAAGACCATCAACAAATACCTGGGCAAGGACTTCGATGTCCTCGCGTCCTATGGCCATATCCGCGACCTCGTCGCCAAGGAAGGCGCGGTCGATCCCGACCACGACTTCGCGATGCGCTACGAAGTCGACAGCGACAGCGAGAAGCGCGTCGATGCGATCGCCAGGGCGGCGGCCAAGGCCGACGCCCTGTTCCTCGCGACCGACTTGGACCGCGAAGGGGAATCGATTTCCTGGCACATCGTCGAGGTGCTGCGCGAGCGCGGCCTGCTCGATGGCAAGCAGCTGCACCGGGTGGTGTTTTCCGAGATCACGCCCAAGGCGATCCGGGAAGCGGTCGCCAATCCGCGCGACATCTCCATGGACCTGGTGAACGCCCAGCAGGCCCGGCGCGCGCTGGACCACCTGGTCGGCTTCACCCTGTCGCCGCTGCTGTGGCGCAAGGTCGGCCCGCGACTGTCCGCGGGCCGGGTGCAGTCGCCGGCGCTGCGCATGATCGTCGAGCGCGAGGAGGAGATCGAAGCCTTCGTGCCGCGCGAATACTGGACGATGGAAGCCCGGCTCAGCCAGGGCGGCCAGCGCTTCAATGCACGCCTGCTGAAACTGGCGGGCAAGAAGTTCGAGCAGTTCGACCTGACCAACGCCACCGACGCCCACGCCGCGCAGGCGAAGCTGCAGGCGGCAGCGGCGGCGCAGGGCAGGGCCGATGACGCCATCGGCCTACTCAAGGTGATGGAAGTCCAGCGCAAGCAGCGCCAGCGCAAGCCGGCGCCGCCGTTCATCACCTCGACCCTGCAGCAGGAAGCGGCGCGCAAGCTCGGCTTCTCCACCAGCCGCACCATGCGCCTGGCGCAACAACTGTACGAAGGCATCGCCATCGGCGACGAAGGCGTGCAGGGCCTCATCACCTACATGCGTACCGATTCGACCAGCCTCAGCAATGATGCGCTGACCGAACTGCGCGAAGCGATCCTGCAGCAGTACGGTGCCGACCTGCTGCCCGGTGCGGCGCAGGTGTACCGCACCAAGTCCAAGAACGCGCAGGAGGCGCACGAGGCGATCCGTCCGACCTCGGCGCTGCGCCGCCCCGAATCGCTGCGTCCCTACCTCAGCGACGAGCAGCTCAAGCTCTACGAACTGGTCTGGAAGCGCACCATCGCCTGCCAGATGAAGCCGGCGCTGCTCGACACGGTGTCGGTGGACATGGCCTGCGGACCCGACAACGCCTTCCGCGCCACCGGTACGACGGTGGCGTTCCCCGGCTTCCTCACCGTGTACGAGGAAGGCAAGGACAGCAAGGGCGAGGAAGACGAGGACGAGGGCCGCCGCCTGCCGGTGCTGCGCGAGGGCGAACTGGTGCCCTGCCACGCCATCGAGGCCGGCCAGCACTTCACCGAGCCGCCGCCGCGTTATTCGGAAGCCTCGCTGGTGAAGGCGCTGGAGGAATACGGCATCGGCCGTCCGTCCACCTATGCCTCCATCATCCAGACGCTGACCGGGCGCGAGTACGTCTATCTCGACAACCGCCGCTTCCGGCCGACCGATGTCGGGCGCGCGGTCGCCAAGTTCCTGTCCGGCCACTTCGACCGCTACGTCGACTACGAATTCACCGCCCGGCTGGAAGACGAGCTGGATGCGATCTCGCGTGGCGAGGAAGACTGGAAGCCGCTGCTGGCGCGCTTCTGGAAGCCCTTCAAGTCGCGCGTGGAGGAGAAGGCGGAAACCGTCGATCGCGCCGAAGCCACCGGCGCCCGCGTGCTTGGCGTCGATCCGCGCAGCGGCCGCCAGGTCAGCGTGCGCCTGGGCCGCTACGGGCCGTTCGCACAGATCGGCCAGCGCGAGGAGGAGGAGCCGCCGAAGTTCGCCTCGCTGCGGCCGGGTCAGAGCATCCACACCATCGAGCTGGCCGAGGCGCTGGACCTGTTCCGCCTGCCGCGCAGCCTGGGCACCGACGGGGATGGCACCGAGATCACCGTCGGCATCGGCCGCTTCGGGCCTTTCGTGAAGCGCGGTTCGACCTATGCCTCGCTGACCAAGACCGACGATCCCTACGAAATCGACCTGGCGCGGGGCCTGGAACTGTTGCGCCTGAAGGAAGAGGCGCTCGCCAACCGGATCATCGCCAGCTTCGATGACGGCCGCGTGCAGGTCCTGCGGGGTCGCTTCGGTCCCTACGTCACCAACGGCGAACTGATGGCCAGCCTGCCCAAGAACGCGGAACCCGAGAGCTACGATCTCGCCGCCGCCGAGGCGCTGCTCGCCGAGAAGGGCAAGCCCGCCAAGCGTCGTGGCGCCGCGAAGAAGGCGGCGAAAAAGACCGCGACGCGCAAGACGGCGGGCGCCACGGCGGATGCCAAGGCGCCGGCAAAGAAGGCGACGAAGAAGGCCGCCGCGAAGAAGGCGACGAAGAAAACCGCAACGAAGAAGTCGACCGCCGGGGCGGCGGCAAAGAAGACGGCAGCGAAGTCCACGACCGCGAGGACGTCGGCGGCGAAGAAGGCGCCTGCGAAGAAGGCCGCCAGGGACTGAGCATGGCAGGGGCGGCGATCGACACCGCGGTCGCCGCCCTGCGTTCGGGCGGCATCGTGCTGCATCCGACCGAGGCCGTCTGGGGACTGGCCTGTGACCCCATGGATGGCGCCGCCCTGGACGCCGTCTATGCGCTCAAGCAGCGGCCGACCGGAAAGGGCGTGATCCTGGTCGCCGATGCGTTTTCACGCGTTGCGCACTTGCTGGCGCCGGTGGCTGACGACAGAATGCGCGCCGTGCGCGAAAGCTGGCCCGGACCGCACACCTGGGTGTTCCCGGTGTCGCCGGCCTGCCCGGCATGGCTGACCGGTGATCGCGGCACGCTGGCGGTGCGGGTGAGTGCCCATCCGCTGGTACGTGCGCTGTCCGCCGCCTTCGAAGGCGCGCTGGTATCGACCAGCGCCAACCGCAGCGGCATGCCGGCGCCGCGCACGCTTGCCGAGGTCGAGCCCGGACTGCGTGCCGCAGTCGATGCGGTCGTGGAAGGCGAAACCGCCCACCTGTCCCGCCCGACCGTGATTCGAGACGTACTGACTGGAGAGTTGTTGCGTGACTGAACATGCCCCCGTGTCGCGCCCGCGCGACGTGCGCCTGCTGAAGACCCTCGGCGATTTCATTTTCTGGAGCCGCTGGCTGCAGGTGCCGCTGTACCTGGGCCTGATCGTCGCGCAGGCGATCTACGTGTACCAGTTCATGATCGAGCTGTGGCACCTCTCCGACTGCGTCCTGTTCAAGCACTGTCCCAGCAGCAGCGACCTGATGTCGGGCGAGACCTACATCATGCTCGCCGTGCTCGGCCTGATCGACGTGGTGATGATCGCCAACCTCCTGGTGATGGTGATCGTCGGTGGCTATGAGACCTTCGTTTCGCGCCTGCATCTCAACAACCACCCGGACCAGCCGGAGTGGCTCTCGCACGTCAACGCCAGCGTGCTCAAGGTCAAGCTCGCCATGGCGCTGATCGGCATCTCGTCGATCCACCTGCTGAAGACATTCATCCATGTCGCCGACAAGAACAGCGGCCTGACCGACAACGCGATCATGTGGCAGGTCATCATCCACGTCACCTTCCTGCTTTCGGCGCTGGCGATGGCCTGGACCGACCGGCTGGTGATGGGCAAGCCGAAGAATGGCCACTGACGGGCTACCGCTGTTTCCCGGTCCCGGCACCCGCGTGCTGCTGCACCGGGCGCAGGGGCGGCTCGACCGCGATGCCTTCCTCGCCCAGGCGCGGGCATTGGCCGGGCGGTGGCCGGCATCGCCCTACGTGATCAACCTGTGCGAGGATCGCGGGCATTTCCTGCTCGCGTTCGCCGCGGCACTGCTGGGCGGGCGCACCACCCTGCTGCCGCCCTCGCGCACGCCGAAGGTCGTCGCCGAGATTTCCGGCCAGTATTCGCCGGCGACGCTGGTCGACGACGACTGGGTCGGGCAGCACCTGGCCACGCAGCCTTCGTCGCCGGCGACAACCGCCAACGTCGAGGCGCCGGGTGCCGCGCACATCGCGCTGATCGGCTTCACCTCCGGCTCGACCGGACAGCCGCGTCCGAACGCCAAGCGCTGGTCCAGCCTGGTCGGCAGCACGCTCCGCAATCTCGATGTGTTCCGGCAGCACGCGCCCGAGGCGACGATCCTCGCCACCGTGCCCAGCCAGCACATGTACGGCATCGAGACCTGCGTGCTGCTGCCGCTGCTCGGTCCCTACGGCGTCGCCTGCGAGCGGCCGCTGTTCCCACAGGACCTGGCGGCGGCGCTGGATCGGCAGGACGGCCCGGTCATCCTCGTCACCACGCCGGTGCACCTGCGCAGCTTCGTCGAGGCGCGGCTGGACTACCGGCCGCCGGCACTGATCGTGTCGGCCACGGCGCCATTGCCGCGCGACCTGGCGGTCGCCGCCGAACAGGTGTTCCGCGCGCCGCTGATGGAAGTGTTCGGCTCCACCGAGACCTGCATCATCGCCCACCGTCGCACCGCGACCGACGAGCGCTGGTCGCTGTATCCCGACCTGGGCCTGGTCCCGGTGGCGGAGGGGACGCGGGTGGAAGCGCCGTACTACGACGGCCCGGTGCTGATGCATGACCATGTCGAGATGTCGGGCGAACGCAGCTTCCAGGTCCGCGGCCGCAGCCAGGACATGGTCGACATCGCCGGCAAGCGCGCCTCGCTGGGTGACATCACGCTTCGACTGCAGGCCATTCCGGGTGTCGCCGACGCCGCCGTACTGCAATCGATCGAAAGTGGCTCGCTCGGCGTGCAGCGGATCATCGCCTTCGTCGTCGCGCCCGGTCTCGATGACGCCGCGATCATGGCGGCGCTGCGCGAAAGCCTGGATCCGGTCTTCCTGCCACGACGGCTGGTCCGCGTCGACGCATTGCCGCGCAACGACACCGGCAAGATCCGCCGCGACGCGCTGCTGGCCCTGCTGGACTGACCGCGCCCGCGTTTGCCGGATCCCTCGGGCGATTCCCGCGGCGACCCCGTTGCCTGTGCGCCGATGCGAACCACCGCACCGCGTCGCCGCCGCGGGACGTCAGTGGCCCGGAATGTCCTGCAGGCGGCGCTGCGCCTTGCGCAGGTGCAGGCCACGCAGCTCGTCCTTGCCCGCGGCGTCGAGCTGGCCTGCGGCCAACAGGGCCTGCAGCTGCGCCAGCCGCTGGTCCTCGTGCATGACGCCCAGCCGGGCGATGGCATGATTGAACACGGCCTCCCAGGTCGCCGGATCACCCGGCGGCTCGGCCACGGCCAATCGCTGCAGCGCGTCCAGCTCCGGCCGCTCCGCGAAATGTTCCAGGAGCATCGCGGTGGTCGTTTCCGGCCGTGCGCGGCAACGTTCAAGCAGTTCCACCAGCAAGGGCACGCCGGGACGGTCGAGGTCGCCGAAGGTGACCGGCCCGGTGATGCCGGCTGCCAGCACGGGGCGTTGCAGCAGCAGGGCGATGGCTTCGCGCACCAGGCTGCGTCGCGTCGAAGGGGTGCGCCGGCGCGTCGCCGCACGCGTGGTCCCCGGGTTCACGGGCGGCGGCGCCCGCGTGCTGCCGGTCAGCTCGGTCAGCGCTTCCAGCATGAGGTCGCGGAAGACGCCGTCGGGCAACTGGGCGAGCAGCGGGCGCGCACGTTCCGCCAGTCGCGCCTTGCCGTCCAGGCTGCCCAGCTGCACGTCCTGGCCGAGTTCGCTGAAGAAGAACGAGGACAGCGGTGTCGCCTGCGCCAGCCGCTGTTCGAAACCGGCGGCGCCCTCCTTGCGCACCAGCGAGTCCGGGTCCTCGCCATCGGGCAGGAAGACGAACCACGCCTGGCGGCCATCCGTCATCCGTGGCAGGACCGACTCGACGGCGCGCCACGCGGCCTGGCGCCCGGCACGGTCGCCATCGAAGCAGAAATACACATCCGGCGCATTGCGGAACAGCAGCTCGGCATGCTCGCGCGTCGTCGCCGTGCCCAGCGTCGCGACCGCCTGTTCGAGGCCGTGCTGGTGCAGGGCGATGACGTCCATGTAGCCCTCGACCACCAGCAGGCGCGCGAGCTTGCCCTGCGCCTGGCGCGCCTGCCACAGGCCGAACAGTTCGCGGCCCTTGTGGAACAGCGGCGTTTCCGGCGAGTTCATGTACTTCGGGCCGTCGTCGCCGCCGAGCACGCGGCCACCGAAGGCGATCGGCCGCCCGCGCCGGTCCATGATCGGGAACATCACCCGGTCACGGAACCGGTCATAGCTGCCGCTGCGCCCGCCCTCGATCAAAAGGCCGTGGCGCAACAGGCCGCGCACCCGTGCTTCGTTGTCGCCGATCGCGCGCTTTAGACCGTCCCACCCTTCGGGCGCATAGCCCAGGCGGAAGCGCTCGCGCAGCTCGGCGCTGACACCGCGCTGCTCGAAATACGCCTGTGCCACCGTGCTCGCGCGCAGCTGTGATTCGAACCAGCCGGTGGCCGCCGCCAGCAGCGCGTAGTCGTCGCTGTGGTCGGTCCGTTGTTGCGTTCCGCCCTCGTAGGGCACGCTCAGTCCGGCGCGCCTGGCCAGCTCCTCGACCGCGTCGACGAACTCCAGGCGGTCGTACTCCATCAGGAACTTGATGGCGCTGCCATGGGCGCCGCAGCCGAAGCAGTGATAGAACTGCTTGGTCGGGCTGACGGTAAAGCTGGGCGTGCGCTCGTCGTGGAACGGGCAGCAGGCCTGGTGGTCGCGGCCGGCCTTCTTCAGCGGCACCCGCGCCTCGATCACCTCGACGATGTCGATGCGCGACAGCAGCTCGTCGATGAAGGTGGAGGGAATGCGTCCGGCCATGGCCGGCATTGTCCCACGCCGGCCAGAGCCGGCGCGGGAGCGGATGGCTGTGCCGGCTACTGCCGGTCCATGGCGTACACGCGCGAGCTGGGCGCGAAACTGGCTGGCTCACCCTGTGCCATGTTCTCGATGATCCAGTAACGGTCGCCGACGACCTTGACAACTTCCCAGCCGCGGGACTGGACGAGGGTCGGGCCGGACATCCGGTCGATGCGCAGGCGACCGGCATCGGCGCCACCCGGCAGGGCCCAGGTCACGGCTGCCGGCGAGGTATTGGGCGCCTGGATGCCGGTGCCATCGGCGTTCAACTGGAAGCCGAACCAACCCTGGGTGCCGGTGCAGAATCCGTATTCCGACAGGACGTCAATGTCGCCCCAGGGGCCGTCACAGATGTGTCCATTGATCCGCGAGCGATACAGTCCGGGCACATTGGCGGCGCTCCAGGCCATCTGCGGCGCATCCACCTTGATCAGGATGCCGCTGGCGTACGCCGTGCCGTCGGCTGAGGTGATGCGTACTTCGGTGCGCCAGATGCCCGGGTAGTCCTCGTTGGCCAGCCGCGTGGACATCTGGAAGTCGCCGTAGTCGAGGGTGAAGTCATCCGCGCCTTCATCCAGCACCGTAAAGGCGCGACCGCCGCGCTCGGTGACGCCGTTGCTGCCAGTGACTGGGTGGATGTCTGCATCCCAGTAGGCCGGGCCACCACTTCCGGCAGTGGGAACGCTGACCAGCCAGCGGCTTCCCGCAAGCGGGCCGCGGAGACCCGACTGCGAGTCGGCGAGCGCATTGCCGATCGACACCTGCGGCAGGGTCGGCTGCGCCGGCAGGTGCTCGGTGGGTATTTCCGGGTTATCCGGATGGCGGTAACGGATGGTGCCGGACTTCGAATAGGCGGCGAGGTTGCCGACACTGCGGTCGAAGCGGACAAGCAGGCTCACGGTTTCGATCAAGGTCCGCACTTGCTGGCCATTGATGAAGCGCCAGGTTTCCATCGTCGACAACGGCTCGCCATCCTGACGGGTGAACAGGTAGCGCCCATCGCTTTCGATACTGGCGTCTATTGCGAACGGACCATCGCCGGAGGGGCTCCAGTACGACCAGGTGCTGCCGTACACGACCAGGGTCTCCATGAAACGTGCAGACCCGAAGTCAAAACCGCCGCCATTGGAAACGGCGTAGCGCAGGCCGGGCACAGGCTCGCCGGGCGGAAACACCGTGCTGTTGCCGGCGAGATCGCCGAAGATCGTGCAGATGGGCGCATCAGGTTGCGACGAGCAATTGGTCGCATACCGCGCCGTGTACCAGTCGGCATACAGTTGCTGCGTTCCCGCCATGTCGGTGACCGCGGCCCAGGTGGTGTCGTAGCCGGCGGGAAGCGAGAGGTCGCCTTGCGCGGCAAAGGCGATGGCGTGGGCGATGTCGAAGACATGCACGACTTGTTGCGACCGAGCGGAACGCTCGAATGCCGCCAGCGACTGCAACGGGAGATGACCGTTCTCCGCCCGCATGAAGGCACTGACCGCGGTGCTGTAAGGGGTGAGGTTGGCAAAGGCCTCCTCGTCGATATCCAGTACCTCGTCACTGCCGGCAGCGGTCAACAGGCGGTCGAATGGCCCCAGCTGGCCGGCGTATTCGATATGTGCCTGCGTACCGGTGCCGCGCGCGGTCAGTTCCACCAGCGGCGTGCCGCTGACATGACGGTGCTCGATGACCAGGCCGAAGCGGCCATCGGCGCGCGAGCTGGTGGTGGCGAGCTGGTCGCCGAAGCGCGCCGTCACCACGGCACCGGCAATCGGGCCAGGCCAGTAGACGCGGCCGTCGATGGTCAGGCCGGGCTCAATGCCGCTATGAAAGATCGTATCGGCATGGGCAACGGTAAACGTACCACCCAGGCCCAAGGTGGCCAGGATCAGCGAAATCGTGCGCACATCGGTCTCCCTGTGGTTGTGACAGGCCGGATTGTGCGTCAATTCCGGTTACAAATGCGATACAGTTTGTAAAAATTCGTGAACCTTGCCTCGATTCCTGCAGTCGGTTCTTGTTATCTGGTGTTGCCGTGTTGTCTTGTCGTCAACAGGCCGGCTGGCCTTCGGGTGCGCCGCGCCGCAGGCGGTCCGGCAGCGGCTGGCCGCGCGCAATAAAGGCCAGCGATACCGAGTTCAGGCAGTGGCGCTCGCCGGTGGGTGGCGGGCCGTCCGGGAAGACATGGCCGAGGTGGCCACCGCAGCGCGCGCAGACGATTTCGGTGCGGACCATGCCGTGGCTGCTGTCCCGGATGCGGCGGATGTGGCGCTCGTCGAACGGCTGGAAGAAGCTCGGCCAGCCGGTGCCGGAATCGAACTTGTCCGACGAACGGAACAGCGGCAGGCCGCAGCAGCGGCAGGTGTAGACGCCGTCCTGCTTGTTGTCCAGGAACAGGCCGCAGAAGGGCGCCTCGGTGCCGTGCGCGAGCAGGACGCGGCGTTCCTCGGCACTGAGGTCGGCTTCCAGCGCGGCGCGCTGCCGCGGGTCCGGTGGCGTCAGGTCGAAATCGCTCATGGCCTCAGGTCCTCATGCTGCCGGTGTCCAGCCAGCGCTGGTGCCACGCCAGCGACTCGGCGAGCAGGTGCGGCGTGTGCTTGCCGTAGCTGTCGCGGCTGGCGCGGTCGAAGTAGTCCTTCAGCATCGCACGATAGTCCGGATGCGCGCAGCGGTCGATGATGACCTGTGCGCGCTGCTTCGGCGCCAGGCCGCGCAGGTCGGCCAGGCCCTGCTCGCTGACCAGCACGCCGACATCGTGTTCGGTATGGTCGACATGGCTGACCATGGGCACGAACGAGGAAATGCTGCCGTTGCGCGCCGTGCTCGGACTGACGAATACCGAAAGGAATCCATTGCGCGCGAAGTCGCCGGAGCCGCCGATGCCGTTCTGCACGCGCGAGCCCATGATGTGCGTGGAATTGACGTTGCCGTAGAGGTCGGCCTCGACCATGCCGTTCATGCAGATGCAGCCGAGGCGGCGCACCAGTTCTGGATGATTGGAGATCTCCTGCGGACGCAGCACGATGCGCTCGCGGAAGAAGTCGATCTTCTGCTTGAAGCGTTCGTTCGCTTCCGGCGACAGCGAGAAGGCCGTTGCCGAGGCGGTCGCCAGCACACCCGCTTCGAGCAGGTCGAGCATGCCGTCCTGGATCACTTCGGTGAACGCCGTCAGGTCGCGGAAGCCGCCTTCAGCCAGGCCGGCGAGCACCGCGTTGGGGATGTTGCCGACCCCGGACTGCAGCGGCAGCAGGTTCTTCGGCATCCGCCCGCGCGCCACTTCATGCTTGAGGAAATCGACGAGGTGGCGGGCGATGTCGATGCTCGCCTGGTCCAGCGCCTTGAACGGACTGTTGCGGTCCGGCCCGTTGGTTTCCACCACCGCGACGATCTTTGCCGGATCGCAGCGCAGGATCGTTTCGCCGATGCGGTCGCCGGGTGCCAGCAGCGGGATCGGCACGCGGTCCGGCGGCAACGCCGTCCCGTAGTAGACGTCGTGCATGCCTTCGAGGCCGGCCGGCTGCCACTGGTTGACCTCGATGATCACCTGGCGCGCCAGGTCGAGCCAGGTCTTGTTGTTGCCGATCGACGTCGACGGAACCAGCGCGCCGTCCTCGCGGATGGCGGAGACTTCAATGATCGCCGTGTCGATGTCGCCGTAGAAACCGAACCACGCATGGGGCGCGACATGGCTCAGATGCGTGTCGATGTAGTTGAGCGTGCCGTCGTTGATACGCTGTCGCGCTTCAGGATCGGACTGGTAGGGCAGGCGCAGCTCGATGCCGTCGACCTTGGCCAGCGCGCCATCGAGCTCGGGCGCCGTCGAGGCGCCGGTCAGCACGCGGATGCGGAAGCGCTCTCCGGCCGCGGCGACCTGTTCGATCCGGCGCGCCAGCGCCATCGGCACCACCTTGGGATAGCCCGAGCCGGTGAAGCCGCTCATGGCCACGGTGCTGTCCGGACGGATCAGCTCGGCGGCCTGTTCGGCCGTGGTCAGGCGGGCGCGCAGCGCCTCGTTGCGGATGCGGGAGTCTGGCATGGCGGGAGTACCGTTGTGGACGGCCATTATTGCCGAGCGGGCGCTACGTGGCTGGACGGGAGGTGTCGGCCTGCGCCGGCCGGCGTACCATGCGCGGCGAAACGTCAACCCGGGGAGCCCACATGCGCGCGTCGTTCATCCTGATTCTGGCGGGATTGCTGCACCATGGCCTGGCCACGGCGCAGGAGCCCGATTCCACGGCGACGCCAGCCGGGCCGATGGTGATCGCGCCTGCGCAGCTGACCGGCGCCGAGGCGCCTTTCACGCCGGCTCCGGCAGCGATGGAATGGCTGCGCAGGCCGACCCCCGACACGGTGGTCTGTCCCTTCCGCGGCGTCATCGAGTACGAACCGGGTGCGATCGAGTGCGGCCTGATCCAGGTGCCGGAAAACCGCGAGGTCGCCGGCAGCCGCAGCATCGAACTGCATTACGTGCGCATTCTCGCCACCGGCAAGGACGCCGACGGCAATGCCGTGGAAAAGCGCGACGACCCGGTGGTCTACCTTACCGGCGGCCCGGGCATGGGCGCCGAATACTACGTCGGCAAGCTCAAGGACCACGGCATCGTCGCACAGCGCGACCTTTACATCCTTGAACAGCGCGGTATCGGCGCCTCGACGCGCTTCTGTCCGTTTTTCAACGTCCGCAACCGCGCCGACCAGGTGCACGAGAAGTTCACCGACCACCAGCGCAACGTGTTCGCGCACGCGCGTGCCTGCGTCGACCTTGCGCGTGGCCAGGGCATCGACCTGCGCGGCTACAACACCTTCGAGAACGCGCGCGACGTGCGCGCGTTGCGCCAGGCGCTCGGTTTCGAGCGCTGGAACGTCTGGGGCATTTCCTACGGATCGGTGCTGGCGCAGGCCTACGCCAAGGTCGATCCGGACGGCATCAAGGCGCTGGCCATCGACGGCATCGTGCCGCTCGACATCGGCGACCTGATGCGCGTGGCGAGCTGGTACCAGCGCGACCTCGACCGCCTGGCTGCCGCCTGCGGCGGGCAACCGGCCTGCGCTGAAGCCTATCCGGACCAGCCGCGGCGCTATCTCGCCGCGATCCGCTCGATGCTCGACGAGCCGGTTGGCCTCACCGTCAGACCGAACGAGACCTGGCCGACCGGACGCGCCTTCCTGTTCGCCGACATCGTCGCCGGCATTCCCTTCAGCCTGCTCTACGACGACAAGGCCCATCCGGCCATTCCGGCGGTCATCGACGGGTTGACGCGGGCGGTGGAGACGCGTGACCAGCGGCTGTTCCGCGCGCTGGCGCTGGCCGACTCGATGGAACAGGTCGAATCCCGTTTCGGCGCCGGCATGTCGCTGGCGATCCGCTGCCAGGACGGCTATGTCGATGGCCTGGTCGAGGTGGCCGAAGACGAACGCCGCAAGCATCCCGAGCTGGCCCAGGCGATGCTGGGCGAGGACGCTCTGTTCGTGGAGATGGCCGAGGCCTGCGCCGCCGCGGGACTGCCGACGCGCGACGCGGCCGACTATGCGCCGCTGCAGACGACGCTGCCGGTGGTCGTGACCAACGGCGCCTGGGACCCGGTCACGCCGACGCCGCTGGCCGAATACATCATGCCGGGCCTGGGCAACGGCCGGCTGCTGGAATTCCCGCATGCCGGCCACGGCGCGACGCGTTCGGCCAAGTGTGGTGGACGCTTCCTCAACCGCTACTTCGACGACCCGGGCGCGCCGCTGGACGAAGCCTGCGCCAGCGAGGCGAAGGCAGCCACCTATGTGGCGCCCTATTTCGCCACCGGTGCCTTCGCCAAGCTGGTGGCGCAGGCGGCCGAGGACCGCAAGGCGCTGGCGCCCTACGGTGTCTGGATCGGCACCTCGCTGCTGGTACTGGTGACCGGCCTGCTGTCGCTCGTGTTCGGCTGGCTGGGCCGCATCATCGACCGGGCGCCGCGACGTCCCGGCACGATCCTGCGCTGGCTGGCCGGCCTCACCGCACTGGCCGGCACGTTGCATGCGGCAGGCCTGGCGGTGGCCGCGTCCGTGAGCTTCAAGATGACGCCGGTGTTCCTGCTGTTCGGAATGGTCGGCTGGGCACGCTGGTTCGCCTGGCTGGGCCCGGTGGCCGGGGTCCTCGGCGTGCTGACGCTGCTGTGGGCGGTGTTCGGATCGGTGGCCGGACCAGCGCGCCGCATCGCTGCGACGCTGGTCGCGCTGGCCGCGATCGGACTGGCGATCTTCGGATGGCTCTGGGACCTGTGGCCGCTGTGACCTGAGGGCTGCGTGTGCACGCGCAGCCCGGCCGATGGCCGGCGGTGCGCGGAAGGCCGCGCCTTGCGCTGATGCAACGGGCATGCGCACGGGTCATCCTTGCAGCCTTGGGGGACCTGCCGTGCCACCCGCCCGCAGCCGCACCCGCCCCTTGCGGGTCAGTACGCGAACAGGCGACCAGGTGAACCGTCCCGCAGGCGACAGTCACGCAGGCGAGCAGTCACGCAGGCGAGCAGGCGCGAATGCGTCGTGTGCCCGACGTTGGCGCCCTTCTTCGTGCCGGAAGCAGCCACGCGGTCATGGCGTTGGCGCCGCCAACGGGTGGCCAGGTCGATCCAGTGGCCGCGACCGGGGCGGCGGTACGACCGCGGCCCGCCCGGACACGCCGGTGTTTCCGACGCGGGGCGGAGTGACCGCCGCGCGCCTGGGCAGCACGGCGGCGCCAGGGTCCTGGTGGACGACTGCAGGCGGGCCGGCACCGGGACGGTCCATCCCGATGCCGGCCCGCTGCGTGATCAGAACTTGATCTCGGCGCGGGCGTAGATGAAGCGTCCGGCCGGCAGGTCGTAGTTCGACGGGTCGTAGCCGTTCAACGAGCAGGACAGGCACACCGGCGGTTCCTTGCCGAACACGTTGTTAACGCCGAGCGTGAACGAGGTGCCGCTGAACCAGTCGGTGTTCCACGTCGCCTGCAGGTCGTGATAGGTGGTCGAACCGAAGCGGTTGGTCCCGGACTCGCTGGCTGCGTCCGGATTCGAACACAGCTCGAAACTCCAGGCATCGCCGCAGTCCTCGACCATGTCGCTGATGTGGCGCACGGTCCAGCCGGCGGAGAAGTCGCCCAGACGCCAGGTGAGCGACAGGTTCGAGGTCCACTCCGGGATCGCGCTGTCGTTGACCTCGATGCCGACGCCGCGCGGTTCCAGGTCACCCACTTCGTTCCGGGCTTCGAAATCGTTGACCCAGGTGTTCTGCCAGGCCAGGCGGAACTGGCCCCAGTCGAACGCCGGGAAGGTCCAGAAGACGTCGAAGTCCAGGCCGTCGGTTTCAATGGTGCCGAGGTTCTGCAGCTGGTTGGCAAAGCCGTTGATGCCGCCGGTGCTCGCACGCGTGATGCCGTCGCAGTAGAACGGATCCAGCGTTTCCACGCAGCGGTTGAGCTGGGTCTGCGCGTCCGGCGCCTGGATCGCGTTCTCGATCTTGTGCCGGTACCAGGTCAGCTCGATGTCGAAGCGCTCCGACCACGAGGTGTTGGCGCCGAAGGCCGGGCTCCAGACCAGGCCCAGCATGGCGCTGTCGGAGGTTTCAGGATTCAGGCTGGCGTTGCCGCCGGTGTTCACCGAAATCTGGCTGTTGGCCTGCTCGGCGCCGACTGGCACCCCCAGCTGGGCGCAGTTGGCTGCGTTGCCGCCCGGCGGAGAACCGTCAAGGCCGATCAGGCAGGGATCGGTGATCGTCGCGTCGAAGCGGTTGGTGGAACCGAACAGTTCGCCGATGGAGGGCGCGCGGAAGCCTTCGGCGACGCTGCCGCGGAACACCAGGTCATCGCCGAACTGCCAGCGGAAGCCGAGCTTGCCGGTACTTTCGCCGCCGAAGGTCGAGTAGTCCGAATAGCGGCCGGCGGCGCTCAGGTTGAGCTGGCTGGAAGCGGTGGCGTAGACCGGGATGTTGAACTCGAGGAAATACTCGCTGACGTCGTACTCGCCGGACGTCGGCAGCGAAGGCACGCCGTTGTACTCGCCGGCCACCGTGAGCGCGTCCGGCGTGTAGCTGCCATCGAGCTTGCGGTGCTCGATACCGGTCGCGAAGGCCAGTGGACCGGCCGGCAGGTCGAACAGGTCGCCGGACAGGTTGGCCGAGACCTGGCGCAGGCTGTTCTCGCTGCCGTCGCGGACGATCGGCTGGATGTAGCCCAGCATGGCCGGCGTGATCGAGCCGACGCCGTTGAAGATGTCCAGCGGCACGCACTGCGGATCGGCCTCGCAGGCCGCCAGCGGTCCCAGGGCCATGTTGATGCGGCGGATGTTGTAGCTGCCATGGTTGGTCTGGTCGGCCTTGTTGTCGCTGGCGACGAAGTTCAGGTCCCAGAAGAACGAACGGTCGCCGGCCTCGAATGCGCCTTCCAGCCCGGTGGCGACATACCAGGTGTCGACATCCTGGTAGAAGCGGCGGGCTCCGCCTTCGACCGGACGCCGGCCGATCATGATGAGGTTGGCCCCCGGACCGGAGGAAATCAGGTCGAAGCCGAACGGGTTGTAGGGGTTGCTGGCCGAGATGAAGATGTCGTCCGCGTACGGATTGCCGGTGCCGGCGTCCGGGCCGAGGAAGATCGGTTCCGGCGCCGCCTGGTTGAGCGACTTGCGGTTGTTGAACAGCGTGCGTACGTACCAGGTGACGTTGTCGGTGACATTGAAGCGCGCCTGCCCGAACACGCCCTTGCGTTCGCTCGGCGTCAACATCAGGTTGTATTCGGCGAAGTTGAAGCGGTTGGCGGTGCCGAAGCCGATGAAGTCATCGGGGTAGCTGGCACCGTTCGGGAAGAAGCTGCCGTTGGGCGTGGTGATGCTGCGCACGTCGCCGTCCGGATCGACGAAGATGAAACGGCCGTTCGGCGTCGCCGAGGAGCCGAAGGTCAGGCCGGTGCCGGGAACCGGGACGGCGGCGTGGCGGTAGCGCGTGGACGAGATGCCGCTCTGTTCGGTGTAGCTGCCGCCGAGGAAGAAGCTGTAACGGTCGCCGGAGCCGCCGATGGCGAAGTCGCCCGACCTGGTGTCGCCGCCCTCCTGGTATTCGCCGTAGTAGACCGACACGGAAGCGCCATCGAACTGCTTGCGGGTGATGATGTTGACGACGCCGGCGATGGCATCGGAGCCGTAGATCGACGAGGCGCCGTCCTCCAGCACCTCGATGCGTTCGATGATGGCAACGGGGATCGTGTTGAGGTCGGTCGCGGCCGATACGCCGGAGGCCGAGGCCTCGTTGACCCAGCGGATGCCGTCGACGAGGACAAGGACGCGCTTGGCGCCCAGGTGGCGGAGGTCGACCGTCGCCGAGCCGGCGCCGACGCCACCGCCGTCCGGCGCGAAACCGAAGTTGCCGCTGGAGTTGAAGCGGGTGTTGAGCGACGAGCCGGATCCGGTCAGCTGCTGCACGATGTCGCCGACCGAGGTCAGGCCCGAACGCGCGATGTCCTCGCGGGTCAGCGTCATCACCGGTGTCTGGCCTTCGATGGCCGCTTTCTTGATGCGCGAACCGGTGACCTCGACGCGGTCGAGGATGACTTCGTCGGACTGGGCCAGGACGGGCGCGGCGGCGAAGACGCCAAGGAGTGCGGTATGGACGGCGAGCGACAGCCGCCTGACGCGGATCTGCGACATGGAATTCCCCTGTGTGGTGTGCATGTGGATGGGCCGGATCTCCCGCGCGGGCGGCCAACTGTTCCGACGGCCGCGAGGGCTGCGACGTTTATGACTGAAACGTGGCACTTTTCCAAGTTGACTGCATCACAGAAGGAATGCCAACCCTGCACCAGTCGGTGGGGCGGGATTACAATGCGCGGTTACTCCTCCCTGATACTGGAGCGCCCATGCGCACGAAGTCCGAGATCGTCGGCAACTGGTTGCCCCGTTACACCGGCACGCCCCTCGACGGATTTGGCGATTACCTGCTGCTGACGAACTTCAGCAACTACGTGGAATGGTTCGCCGCCTGGCACCAGGTCGAGGTGGTCGGCCGCGACAAGGCGATGCCGAACGCCCACGCCGACGGGCTGTCGATCATCAACTTCGGCATGGGCAGCGCCAACGCGGCGACCATCATGGACCTGCTGTCGGCGATCAAGCCGAAGGCGGTCCTGTTCCTTGGCAAGTGCGGTGGCCTGAAGAAAAAGAACCAGCTCGGTGACCTGATCCTGCCCATCGCCGCCATCCGTGGCGACGGCACCAGCAACGACTACTTCCCGCCGGAAGTGCCGGCGCTTCCGGCCTTCACCCTGCAGCGGGCGGTGTCCTCGACGATCCGCGACGCCGGCCTCGACTACTGGACCGGTACGGTCTACACCACGAACCGCCGCGTCTGGGAGCATGACGAGGCATTCAAGACCTACCTGCGCCGGACCCGCTGCATGGCCATCGACATGGAGACGGCCACGCTCTTCAGCGTCGCCTTCGCCAACAAGATCCCGATCGGCGCGCTGCTGCTGGTGTCCGACCAGCCGATGGTGCCGGAAGGCGTGAAGACCGAGGCCAGCGACCAGAAGGTCACCAGCAGCTTCGTGGAGACCCATATCCGGATCGGCATCGATGCCCTGAAGGAAATCCGGGACGAAGGCCAGTCGGTGCGCCACCTGCGCTTCTGAGTGGATGGCGGAACATCCCGGGATCTGGCGCAAACACGGCGCTTTTCGCGCTTTTTCGGCATAATGCCGGAAAATAATCCAATTCTGAAAACACAGGGGTAGGCCCATGAACCGCAGCATCCTGTCCGCCGCCGTCTCGCTGGCCCTGGCCGGCGGTGCCACCGCGCAGGACATCGCCACGGCACCGGAACCCGATCGCTCCGGCGGCGTCGTTCCGATCACCTATACCGGTGACAAGGGCCGGATCGGCCTGGGCATCGACCAGGACGGGGACGTGCTGGGCGAGATCCTCGGCGTCTTCGCCTATGACGGCACCCGCGCCTTCCTCGGCGAGGGCTGGTTCGGACAGGGTGGCGCCGGCGGCCTGAAGTTCGCCTACAACTGGCTGTGGGGTGGAAGGACGGTGGACGACACCATCAACGCGCCCGACAGCGTGCTGGTCAGCAAGGTGTTCCTGGCCGCCGACCGGAACGTGTTCGACGACCGCAAGGCCACCATCGGCTTCGGCCTGGAAAAGCGCAACACCTCGTTCGACCTTTACTACTCGCGCGCCTTCAGCGACGAGCGCCTGGTGGCGAGCCGTACGGACATCTTCACGGAGATCGTCACCGGCGTGGAAGGCGGTCGTCCCTGGCGCCAGGAACTGACCACCGAAACCGTGACGAAGCTGTTCGAGCACCCGTACGAGGACGGCATCGGCTTCCGCGTCGGCCACTTCTTCGAGGATGCGCTGCTGCGCGTGCGCGGCGGCCTCGACTACGAGCGCGGCGACGCGATGCTCGGTGATGAAACCGCCAGCCAGACCTCGGCATCGGTGGGCGTGGAGAAGTTCTTCCGCGGGTCCAGCCACAGCCTGGCGCTCAATGTCTCGCATCATCGCAAGGAGGGTCCCTTCGACCGTCCGGCCTATGGCGGCGACCGCAACGACACGCGTGCGAGCCTGCTCTGGCGTTATGACTTCGGAACGCCCTACCGCCCGGTGGAGCCCTACCGCGACGTCGAGATCAGCCGCGAGATCACCGAGGCGGCACCGCTGGCCGAACCGCAGGTGATCCGCAACGAGGTCTCGCTGAGCGGCGAAGCCCTGTTTGCCTTCGACAGCGCCATGCTGACGCCGGCCGCCCAGGCGGAACTGGCCCCGCTGGTGCAGCGCCTGCGCGAGAGCAACGTCGGCGCCGTCGAGATCGTCGGCCACACCTGTGACATCGGCACCGAGAACTACAACCAGGGCCTGTCCGAGCGCCGCGCCGCGGCCGTCCGTGACTGGCTGGCCGGCCAGGGCGTGCCCGCCGGCATCCTCCATGCCAGCGGTCGTGGCGAGCGGTCGCCGCGCTTCGCCAATGACAGCGCCGACAACCGTTCGCGCAATCGCCGCGTCGAGCTGTCGTTCGTCACCGTCGAGGAAAGCACCGCGCCGCCGCCGCCGCCGGTCACGCGCACCATCACCGAATGGAAGCGCGAGCCGGTGCCGGCACCGGCCGCATGGATCGAGCGCGCCCTGCGCAATCCGCCGGCGCACAAGCGCGAAGTGGACACCTACCGCATCCAGCGCGAGGAAATCACCACCCACGTCGGGCCCCGCGAGTACATCAACCAGGCCCCGGTCGCCGTGGACGACAGCGCGGTCACGCCGGTCAATACGGCCGTTACCGTCCCGGTCCTCGCCAACGACAGCGATCCGGATGGCGACAGCCTGGCCATCACATCGACCTCGCAGCCGGCCAACGGCAGCGTGACGGTGTCGGGCGACAGCATCGTGTACACGCCGGCCAGCGGCTTCACCGGGACGGACACCTTCACCTATACCGTGACCGATCCGGAAGGACTGACGGCGACGGCGACCGTCACCATCACCGTCGACATGCCGGCCAACCTGCCGCCGGTCGCCAACCCCGACTCGGCACAGACTTCCGTCGGCACGCCGGTGTCGTTGAACGTGCTGGCCAATGACAGCGATCCGGAAGACGACGAGCTCAGCGTCACCGCCATCGGCCAGCCCGGTAACGGCAGCGCGACGTTCGATGCCAACGGACAGGTGCAGTACACGCCGGCGGCCGGCTTCATCGGCACCGACACCTTCACCTACTCGGTCGTCGACAGTGCCGGCAACAGCGCCACCGGTACCGTCACCATCACGGTGGTCGACGGTCCGGCCAATCGCCCGCCGGTGGCCGTGGACGATACTTCGCGCGTGTTCAAGCTGGATTACGTCGTCATCAACGTGCTGCACAACGACAGTGATCCCGATGGCGATCCGCTGACCATCACCCAGGTGATCAACAACAGCGGGCGTGCCGACATCACCATCAATCCGGATGGCACGCTGACGTACGTGCCGGTTCCCGGCTATGTCGGGTCCGACAGCTTCGAATACGAGATCTCGGACGGTCGCGGCGGCACCGGTCGCGCCACCGTCACCGTCATGGTCCACCTGCCCTGGTAATCCGGGTGGCGCGACGGCGGTCACGTCGTCGCGCCACTACCTCCTGACAAGGACATCCACATGCGCATCGTCGTCATGCTGCTTGCGGGCCTGCTTGGTGCCTGCAGTACCTCGAAGAAAGACCTGTCATCGCCGCTGGCCTACGTGCCCGCCGAGACGCCTTACGTGTTCGCGAACCTGGAGGCGATGCCGGAAGCCACCGTCCAGGCCTACGAAGAAATGCTCAAGCCGGTGGGGGAGCTTTACGGCACGATGCTCGACGAGTTGCGCGCCGAGGTCGGGAAGGTCGGCGAGACGGAGGAAGAGCAGCGCCGGATCATCGGCCTGATCGACCTGGCACGCGACAAGATGTCGATTGAAGGCTGGGAGCGCATCGGCTTTTCGCGCCGCGCGCGTGCCGCCATCTACGGCGTCGGGGTGATGCCGGTGGTCCGTATCGAACTGGGTGATGCCGCGAAGCTTCGCGCTTTCATGGGCGAGATCGAGGCGGTTGTCGGCAAGGCGATCCCGACCGCGGAAGTCGACGGCCAGACCTACTGGCGGATGGCGCCGGATGAAAGCGGCTCGTTCGCGGTGGTGATGGCCATCATCGACCAGCACCTGGTCCTGACCCTCGACGCCGGACCGGAAGTTGCCGCGCTGCCGGACCTGCTCGGCTTGCGCCAGCCCGCCAGGAGCCTGGCCGATGCCGGCACGCTTCAGCAGCTCAACCGCGAATTCGGCTACACGCCCTATGGCACCGTGCTGCTCGACAACCGGCGGCTGGCGACGGCGCTGCTGGGCACCGACGGCAACGACACCTGGTTCAGCCGCAAGCTCGGCCGTGACGGCGCTGCGCTGAGCAGTGTCTGCCGCGCCGAGTTGATGGGCATGGTCGAACACCTGCCGAGGATCATCGGCGGCTATACCCGCATCGACGGCACCGGCATGGACAGCCACAGCCTGATCGAACTCAAGCCGGCGGTCGCCCAGGCTTTCAAGGACATGGTGGCGCCCGTGCCGGGACTCGGCGGTTTCGACGGCCGCATGCCGACCGAATTCGGCTTCGGCCTCAAGCTCGACAAACTGGCCGAGTTCATCCAGGTGCAGGCGAATGCGGTGGCCGCGGAGCCGTATCGCTGCCCGGAACTTGCCGATCTCAACGCGAGTGCGCGCGACATCGGCCGGCAGACCGCCGGCCTCTACGCGGCCGCCGGCTGGTTCACCGGCATGCGCGTCGTGTTGCAGCGGCTGGACTGGCTCGACACGACGCCCGACACGCAATCCATTGAAGGTGCGGTGGTCATCGCTTCGCCCAGCCCGCTAGGCCTGATCGGCATGCTGAAGAGCTTCGTGCCGCAGCTGTCGAGCCTGGAACTGGCACCGGGCGCCGCGCCGCAACGTCTGCCCGCAGACGGTCTGGAGGATGCGCCGCCATCCTGGATCGGCCTGAACGACGTGGCGCTGGCCATCGGCGTTGGCGAAGGGGCGGAAGCGCAGGTACCCGCTTTCCTTGGCGCTGCCGCACCGGCACGTCCGCCGTTGCTCCATTTCAGCTACCAGGGCGCCTTCTACGGCGGACTGATGCGCAAGTACAGCGAGATCGTCAACAGCATCACCGAGTCGGCCCTGGACCAGATCTGGGACGGCGATCCGGGGGCGATGAACGACGAGGACAAGGCGCGCAAGCTGGAACGCCAGCGCGGCCGTGAACGCTCCGAGACGGTGCAGCGCTACATACAGCGGTTCGGCGATGCCTTCAATTCGATGTACGATGCCGTCGATTACACCGCCGGCAGCCTGGTGCCGGTCGATCGCGGCTTGGAGTTCCTGCAGGTGATGCGCGTTCGGCGCTGATCGACCCGACAGTCCCTGCGTCCCGGATGGCCCCGCTGCAAATGCCGCAGCGGGGCTTTTTCATGGGCGCGCCAAGCCTGGCCGGATTCCGGTGAGCCGGGGTTCGTCCCGCGCCGGCCATGCAATCGCTGCCCGGCTGGCAGCGCGGCCATGGCCGGCGCGACAGGAACCGGACCGAAGGCCGGCGTGGTGATGGTGAAATCGCCGGATCCGGGATTCGGCCGGTCTGGTCCTGCTGGCACGCATGGGTGCAGCGATGCCCGTGGCACGACCGCTGCGTCCGGTGCATCGAGTAATCGATGCGGATGGCGGGGAAGCGGGCTCCGCTTGCGCCAATCGGCGGCGCAAAAAAACCGGCGCAGGGGAGGCTGCGCCGGTTGCGAAAAGGTGCCGCGGTCTTACAGGTCGAGGGAGGATCGACCGATCCGCGACACCCTGGGATTGAGCGGCGCCAAGCGACGCCATCCCCAGCTTGAATTACTTGCCGGCGGTCGCCTTGCGGACCTTGGCCGACACGTCCTTGGCCTGCGCCTCGAGGGTCGAGGTCGCGGCTTCAACGTCGCTGGCGTACAGGGCGCCGATGGCTTCGTTGGTCTTGACGGTCACGGCGATGACTTCCTGGCCGACGGCGACCAGCTTCTCGGCCGATTCCTTGGCCAGGCTGACGCCCTTCGGCCACAGGGCCTTGACGTCCTCGAAGGCACGGGCGCCGGAGAACTCGCTGATGAAGCCGACGGTGGCTTCGACGCGGTCTTCCAGGGTCTTCAGGTTGAGGTTCAGGGTCTTCTCGAATCCTTCGACGGCCAGGCCGTGCGCCTTCAGGGCGGTGTCGGCGAAGCGCTTGCCAAGATTGACCCACTGGGTGTTGATCTGCTCGAACATGGTTGCTTGCCTCCATAGGCACTGCGGGGTGTGGTCAACACTTTACCAGCGTCCATTGTGCGGCGCAACATCGTTGATCAGATTTCATTCAAGCAGGCGATAAGCACCTTGTGAAACAACAGGATAAGATCCTCGCCTGGATATTGCGGCGCGTCAACCGCTGCGGATGGCGCCGGAGGTGCAGGTCTCGTGGACGACCACCCGGGCCAGTCCGGGCAGGCGTGGCTGCAGGCGCTGCCAGATCCAGTCGGCCAGACGCTCGCTGGTCGGATTGTCCAGTCCCTCGATGTCGTTGAGGTAGTGGTGGTCGAGCTGGTCGTAAAGCGGCTGGAACGCACTCTTCACGTCGGCGAAGTCCATGACCCAGCCCGATTCCGGCCCGGGCTCGCCGCTGACATGGATCTCGACGCGGAACGAGTGCCCATGCAGGCGTGCGCACTTGTGCCCCGGCGGGACGTTGGGCAGCCGGTGTGCCGCCTCGATGGTGAAGATCTTGAAGATGTCCATCGCGGAAGTTTAGCCGGGCGGCGCCGCGGCCGTCGGGCGATCCGGCCGCGTACCGGCCAGGACAGGCGGATCAGGCGTTGTCGTCCATGTACTGGCGTGCGCGGACAAGCATCTGCTCGAAGGAGGCCTCCGGATCCGCGGCCACCGCCACGCCGATACGGGCGCAGAGGGCGACGCCATCAAGGCCGCTGCCGACATCGATCGGTGATTCCAGGGCGCGGCGAATGCGAAGGATGGTCCCGTCCAGGGCGGCGGTATCGACATCGGGCAGCAGGATGCCGAATTCGTCGCTGCCGATGCGGGCGAGCAGGGCGTCGTCGGCGATCGTCGCCGCAAGGCGCCTGGCGATCACGACCAGGACGCGGTCGGCCGCGCCCAGTCCGTGCCTTGCGTTGACGTCGCGTAAGCGGACCAGATCGACGAGGACCACCGCCGCGGTATGCGCCGCTTCCAGCCTGGCGAGCACTGCGGCGCCGCGTTCGGTGAACAGGCGCCGGTTGGCCAGCCCGGTCAAGCCGTCGTGGCAGGCCAGATGCATGGCGTGCGCCTCGCTGCGGCGGCGCTCTTCGGCCTCCTTCTCGCACTGGTGCGCACAGGCCGCAAGCGCCTCGCGGACCTGCCGGAGTTCGGTCCGGACCCGGTGCAGCTCGAGGTACACCTGCACCTTGGAGAGCAGGATGCGCTCGTCAAGCGGCTTGGTGATGTAGTCGACGGCGCCGGAACGGTAACCACGCGCTTCATGCAGTTCGTCAGCGTGGGTGGCGGTGACGAAGACGATCGGTGTCTCGCGCGTGCGCTCTTCCTGGGCAAGGAAGGCGGCGACCTCGAAGCCGCTCATGTCCGGCATGTGCAAGTCGAGCAGGATCAGCGCGAAGTCGTGGTCCAGCGTCGCCGCCAGTGCCTCGTTGCCGGTCCGTGCCTCGACGATTTCGACGCCGTCCACCTTCTCCAGCAGGCGGCGCACGCCGATCAGGTTGGCGGGGTTGTCGTCAACGGAGAGGATCTTCGCTTTCATCTCGGGGCCCGCAGAGGGAGTTGACGAGGGTGGCCATCGACCGGAGGTCAAGGCAATGGTCGGCGCCGGCAAGCTCGAGCGCGGCGCGCGGCATGGTGTCGATCTCGGCGTCATCGGGGTCCTGGACGATGGCCAGGCCGCCCAGTTCACGCACCCGCAGCAGGCCGGCGGCGCCATCGCTGTTGGCGCCGGTCAGCACGATCGCCGCCAGCGTCGGTCCGAAGGCCTCGGCGGCCGACTCGAACAGGACGTCGATGGAAGGGCGGGAAAAGCCGATCTTGGAATCGACTGAAAAGCCGAAACGGCCATCCGGTTCGAACAGCAGGTGATAGCCGCTGGGCGCGACATAGACGTGGCCGGGCTGCGGTCGCGTGCGTTCGCAGGCTTCCTCGATGGGCAGGGCGGACTGCTCGGCCAGCACGTCGCAGAAATTGCGCATGTCCGTTGAGCCGGTGTGGCTGACGATGACGATCATCGCGCAAAGACGCGGGTCCATTCGCGACAGCAGGATGCGGAGCGCGCCGATGCCGCCCGCCGACGCGCCGATGACGATGCAGGTGGGGCGCGGCGAATCCATGTTCAGTGCGGCATCCGGCGATAGATGCGGCTCTGCCGGTCGATCGCCATGAAGTCGGTGGCGCTCGCGGAGAACTGGATGTTCTCGCGGTTGCCGATGCACAGGTAACCACCACGAACGAGGCTGTCGCTGAACAGCTTGAGCACATGGTCCTGCAGTTCGTCGTTGAAGTAGATCAGCACATTGCGGCAGATGATCAGGTGCGCCTCGCAGAACACGCTGTCGCAGACCAGGTTGTGGTTGGCGAAGGTGATCCGCTCCTTCAACGATTCATCCATTTTGATGAACTCGTAGCGGGCGTGGTAATAGTCCGACAGCGAACGCGTGCCGCCGCCCTCCTGGTAATTGCGCGAATACAGCTTGGCATCACGGGCGGCGAAGATGCCTTCCTGTGCGCGCGCCAGCGCCACGTCGTTGAAGTCGGTGGCGTAGATGTGGCTACGCTCGTACAGCCCGGCTTCCTTGAGCAGGATGGCGAGTGAATACACCTCCTGCCCGAAGGCGCAGCCGGCCTGCCAGATGTTGATCTCGGGATACGAGGCCAGACGCGGCAGCACCTCGTCACGCAACGCCCGGAACACCGGCGGGTCGCGGAACATCTCCGAGACCGGTACCGACAGCCCGGCGATGACGTCGGGCAGCAGCTGCGGGTTGTGCAGCACCTTGGAGGCCAGGTCGGAGATGTGGTCGCACTTGAACTGGCGCGCCAGCAGGCGCACGCGCCGCTTCAGCGACGCCGGCGCGTAGTTGCTGAAATCGTGTCCGAAGCGACGCTTGAGGGCGTGCACGAACAGTTCGATCTCGATGTCCTCGATGCTGGAACGGAACATGGCCTCAGGACTGCAGCCAGACGCGGATCATGGACACCAGCTTGTCGACGTCGATGGGCTTGGCCAGGTAGTCGCTGGCGCCGGCCTTCAGGCACTTGTCGCGGTCGTCGGGCATCGCCTTGGCCGTCACCGCGATGATCGGCAGCTTGCTGTACCGGGGCTGGGCACGGATGGCGCGCGTGGTTTCGTAGCCGTCCATCCCCGGCATCATGATGTCCATCAGCACCAGTTCGATGCCGGGATTGTCACGCAGCTGGCGCAGCGCCTTCTCGCCGTCCTGCGCCATCATCACGTTCATTCCGCGATTGCGCAGGGTCTTCGACAGCGCAAAGACGTTGCGCATGTCGTCGTCGACGACCAGCACGGTGCGGCCGGTCAGCTCCGGATCGGTCTGCCGCCCCGGCGTGCTGCCGGCGGGTCGGATGCTGTGCATGAACAGGCTGATCTCGTCGAGCAGTCGCTCGTCGGAGCGCCCGCCCTTGATGACGATGCTGTCGGTGTACTGGCGCAGGCGCAGGGTTTCGTCGGCGCGCAGCTCGCGGTCGGAGCAGATCACCACCGGCGGCAGCGGGCCGGCCTGGGCCGCCTGCTCGAGCAACTCCAGCGCCGATGCGCCCGGCAGGTTCATGTCGAGGACGATGCAGTCGGGGCGACCTTCTTTCAGCCGTGACAGCGCCTCTTCGGCATTGCCGGCTTCGCTGATGCTCACCTGGTCGGAACGGACCAGGCCCGCCAGCGACTGCCGCGATGCTTCGTCGGCATCGATGATCAGCACGTGGCGCTCGCGATGCTGCGCGTGCGCGAGCAGGCGGTCGAGGGCGGTGAACACCGCGTTGCGATCCACCGGCTTGGTGAGGAAGCCGACGGCACCCAGTTCCTCGCCACGGCCCGACTCGTCCTGGCCGGAAATGAAGTGCACGGGAATGCCGCGCGTGGTCGGGTCGGCCTTGAGCGCTTCGATGACCTCCCAGCCATCCATGCCCGGCAGGCCGACGTCGAGGATGATGCCCGTCGGGGAATACTGCCGCGCCAGCTCCAGGCCGTACTCGCCGGAATCCGCCGCCAGTGCGCGGTAGCCCTTCCTGCGGATCATGTCGACAAGGATCTTGGCGAAGCGCTCGTCATCCTCGATCACCAGGATCGCCACCTCGCCGACGCCGATCGCCTCGCGATCGTCAACGACGCCGTGCCGCTTGGGCGGCGGCGCGGCAGCGGCGCGCGGCGCCGGACGGGGCGCCTGCGGTTGCGGCCGTTCCTGCGGCGGCTCGATGCTGACGATGCGAGTGGCCTGCTCACCGTCGCGCTGCTTCAGCGGCAGCACCAGGGCGAAATCGCTGCCCTTGCCCGCTTCGCTGTCGGCGACCAGGGCGCCGCCGAGCATCTGCGCCAGGCGCCGCGCGATCGACAGGCCCAGGCCGCTGCCGCCGTAGTGGCGGCTGGTACTGGCATCGGCCTGTTCGAACGGCTCGAAGATGCGCTGCATGGTCTGGCTCTCGATGCCGATGCCGGTATCGATGATGCGGAAGGCCAGGGCCTCGACACCGGCCAGTCCGGCGCGGGCGGCCAGGGCCGCGTCGGGGCGTTCGACACGCAGCTTCACATGGCCCTGGTGGGTGAACTTGAAGGCGTTGCTGAGCAGGTTGTTGGTGATCTGCTCGACGCGGACCGGATCGCTTTGCCAGGTCTCCGGCAGATCGTCCTCCACTTCAACGATGAACTCCAGATCCTTCTCGTTGGCGACCGGGCGGAAGTTGACGCGCATCGCCGCGACCAGCTCGTGGACGTAGATTTCCTCGAACGACAGTTCCATCTTGCCGGCTTCGATCTTCGACAGGTCAAGGATGTCGTTGATCAGGCGCAGCAGGTTGCCGCCGGACTGGTGGATGATGCGGGCCGACTCGACCTCTTCCTCGTCCAGATGTCCGGCCTCGTTGTCGGTCAGGCTCTTGGACAGGATCAGCAGGCTGTTCAGCGGCGTGCGCAGCTCGTGCGACATGTTGGCCAGGAAGTCGGACTTGTACTGGCTGGCGCGGGCCAGTTCCTCGGCACGGCGCTGGGTCTCGACCTGCAGCTCCTCGAGCATGCGCTTCTGCTCGTTGAGCGTGTCCGTCTTCAGGCGCAGTTCCTCGTTCGAGGCCTGCAGCTCCTCCGCCTGGACGCGCAGTTCCTCCTCCGAGGCCTGCAGGCGTTGCGACTGTTCCTCCAGCTCGACGGTCTTCGCCTGCAGGTCCTCGTTCGCGGAGAACAGTGCTTCCTGCTGGCCGCGGAGCTCTTCTTCGGACGCTTCCAGGCGCATGGCCTGCAGCTGCGTCTGCCGCAGCAGCTCTTCCATCTGCTTGGACTTGGTCAGGCGGTCGAGCATCAGCGCCACGCGTGGCGTCAGTTCTTCCAGCACGGTCTGGCTGGCATCGTCGACGCGGCCCGGGAATCCAAGCTCGAGCACGCCGAGCAGACGGTCGTCGGTCACCAGCGGCAGCACGACGATCGAACCTGGCGCCGCATCGCCCGTGCCCGACTGGATCCGGATGTAGTCGTGCGGCACCTGCTCCAGGGTGATCGGCTTGCGTTCGCGCGCGCACTGTCCGACCAGGCCTTCGCCCAGGCGGTACGTATTGCCGAGGTGCTTGCGACGGACCAGGCCCCAGCTGGCGAACAGCAGCAGCAGCGGCTCCTGCGATTCGTCGAGGACGTAGAACACGCCGACACGCACGCCGAGACGCTCGGCCAGTTCCGAAAGCAGCAGTTCGGCCATCGCCTCGGGGCTGTTCCCGCGCGGCAGCGCCACGCCGATTTCGGAAAGGTGGGTCTTGATCCATGCGCCGCGCGCCGCCTCGATCGACTGTGAGCGGAACACGCCCAGCGCCTTGGACATGGCGCCGACCTCGTCGCCACGGCCGAGGCCGGGGATGTCGATTTCGTGGTCGCCCTCCGCCAGGCGCGTCATCCGCTGCGCGAGGCCGCGGATGGGCTGCGAGATCATCCGGTCGGTCAGCCAGCCCATCAGGATGGCGATCAGGATGGCCGCAACCAGGCTGCCGAGGACGATCATGCGCACCGCTTCCTGCAGCGCGTTGACCTGCCGGAACGCCTCGGTGCGTTGCAGGATCTCGATATCCAGAGCGTACTCCAGACGACTGATCATCTGGTCGGTGCGGTCACCCAGGCCGCTGAAGTTGTCTTTCGAGAATTCGCTGATGAATTCGACGTAGGCGTCATGGTCGGCGGGAACGCTTTCGATCAGCGGCGCGGCGACCTTGTTCCAGTCGAGCAGCAGGCGTCGCAGGTCGCGGATGACCTGCAGCTGTTCCGGATTGCCGGACACCGCCGGCTCGAGGTCGTCCAGGGCGGCATCGATGACGCCGTCGAAGCTGTCGTAGCGCGCGCGGCGGTCGCCATGCGGGAACAGGAGGTAGTTCTTCGCCGCGACGTCACGATCGCGCAGCAAGCGCGAGGTGCGGTGGATCTTCTCGACCGTTTCCGATGTCTGCGCCGATTCGGCCCGGAACACGTTGATGCGGTCGAAGGTGTACAGCGTCGCGACGCCTGCCGAAACGAATGTCACCAGCAACAGGATGACACCCAGCGATACCTTCCGGCTGATCGGGAGATTCTTCATCCATGATTCTGCTTCAGGTGTTTCCATTCGCGGTTTCTCCCGGAACTTTATGATGTCTTGGCGGCAACGGTGAGACCGCGTGAGGATCGCAGGCAGGGCTGCCCATATCGACGTCCTTCGGCAAGCCCCGGATGCGACGAGGTTACACCCTGGCCGTGCAGGCGCCCCGGTGGCGTGGCGCCCGTGCCGGGCATTCAGCCCTGGACGGTGGTAAACAGGTAACCAATACCGCGGACGGCACGCAGCGGTAACTCGGCCCCGAACGCGCCGCTGGCGCGCCGGCGCAGGCGATGGATGATCATTTCCAGGCGATGGGGATCGAAGTCGGCATCATCGTCGTTGCGAAGCAGGTTGATCAGCGTTTCGCGATCGACGGGGGTGCCGGCGTTCTTCAGCAGCTCCGCGATCAGCAACCGCTCCAGTGCCATCAGGTCCAGGTTCCGGCCGGCCGGCGACACCAGGCGCCAGCCATCGGCATCGGTATGCCATTGGCCCACCGGTCCCTGTTCGGGCGCGTCCAGGCGACGGACCAGGCTTTCCACGGTGGCGACCAGCAGGTCTTCCGGCACCGGCTTGGAGAGATAGGCGTCGGCGCCGTTGGTCAGTCCGCGGATGTGGTCCGGCACTTCGCGCAGGCCCGTCAGCATGAGGATGCGCATGGACGGATCGACGCGCAGGCGGCGTGCGACCGCCAGCCCGCTCTCGTCAGGAAGGCCGACATCGAGAATCACGATATGCGGGGTATAGCTGCCGAGGTTCGCATACAGCGACCCGGCATCGGGAAAACCGGCCACTTCATAACCATTCTTGCGCAGAATGGGAATCAACACCTTTTCACGGAAGATTTCGTCATCCTCTGCAACGGCGATGCGCACCGGCGAAGGAATGGCGTTTGTCTTCACGGATGTCTCTGGACGGTGTTCATTGCCCTTGGGGCAAACGGGACTTGTCGGAATCGTTCCCACTTTCCGGATGGGCCAGGCCCGCCGCCGGTGGAAGTATGCTGGCAAGGACGCCTGCAGCACCTGTGCTGCAGGTAAAGTTTACCAATACTTATTGAAAAACAGACGGCCTTTTCATAAGAAATAACCAGTGAATACGCGTGATTATCGGTGCGTATTCGCAAGGTGTCGGGTACCTGTCGCTGCCCACGCATCAGTCGCCGGCAAGTCCCTGGAGGCGGGCCGCGAGCATGTCCAGGCGGAGGGCGCCACAGGCACCCGCCGACACCCGCTGTTCGATGCTCGATCCAGCGCTGCGCTCGCCAGTCTGTTCCACGGCGTCGGCGACCTGCCGATAGGCATCGCGGAACGGTACGCCCCTTGCCGCCAGCTCGATGGCCAGGTCGGTGGCGAACATGGAGGGTTCGATGGCGGCGTCCAGGCGTGCGGTCTGCCAGTCAAGATGGTCGATCAGCGCCGGCAGCAACGCCAGCGCGCGCAGGCCGTGCCCGAATCCGTGCACCAGTGCGCCCTTGCCCAGCTGCAGGTCGCGCTGGTAGCCGGAGGGCAGCGACAGCAGCTGCTCGATCTCGCTGCGCGACGCGGCCACCGCCGCGTAGCTGGCGCGCATCAGTTCGACCACATCCGGGTTGCGCTTGTTGGGCATGATCGAACTCCCGGTCGTGTACTGCGCCGGCAAGGCGACGAAGGCGTACTCCGACGTCGTGAACAGCGACAGGTCCCAAGCCAGGCGGCGAAGGTCCAGCATCGCGCTGGACAGGGCTTCCAGTGCCGCCATTTCGAACTTGCCGCGTGACAGCTGCGCATAGGCCGGATTGACCTGCATGCGCGCGAACCCCAGCGCCTGCGTGGTGTACTCCCGGTCCAGCGGCAGGTTGACGCCATAGCCGGCGGCGGTGCCGAGCGGGTTGCAGTCGATCCACGCCAGCGTGTCGCGGGCACGGCGGGCATTGTCGATGAAGGCTTCCGCGTAACCGGCGTACCAGTGGCCGACGGTGCTGACCACCGCGCGCTGGAGGTGGGTGTAGCCGGGCATGGCGGTCTGTTCGTGGCGCGCGGCCTGCGTCAGTGCGATGCGCGCGGTGTCGGTGCAGACGTCCGCCAGCTGCCGCAGCCGTGCCTTCAGCCACAGGCGGGTCGCCGCCAGGATCTGGTCGTTGCGGCTGCGTCCGGTATGGATCCGGCGGCCGGTGTCGCCGAGCCTTTCGGTAAGCCAGGTTTCAATGGCCGAATGGCCGTCCTCGAAGCGTTCGTCGAGCACGAAGTCGCCCGCGGCGAAGGCATCCGCCAGCGCCGCAAGTTCGCGTTCGATGCTGGCCAGCTCGTCTGCCGTCAGAAGGCCGATGCGCTGCAGGCCCTGCGCGTGTGCGCGGCTGGCCTCGATGTCGAAGGGCAGGAACTCG
The DNA here is from genome assembly GCF_004343305.1 of Pseudofulvimonas gallinarii. Taxonomy (GTDB): domain Bacteria; phylum Pseudomonadota; class Gammaproteobacteria; order Xanthomonadales; family UBA2363; genus Pseudofulvimonas; species Pseudofulvimonas gallinarii. The sequence goes on from NZ_SMAF01000006.1 coordinate 104,428, forward strand.
CGGTCGAGGATGACGTCGTCACCGGCCAGGAACTGCATGATGCGGGGGTCGATGCGCACGCCGTCCTTCTGCCAAAGCGGCTGGCTCATGTCGGGATTCCTTCACATTCCGGTCGGCCGAAGGCCAGGTTGAGGTTCTGCACGGCCTGCGTGGCCGCACCCTTGAGCAGGTTGTCCAGCGTCGCGACGACCACGGCGCGGCGCCCGCCGGGCGCGATCGTGAAGGCACCGATCTCGGCGTGATGGCGGCCGGCGATCGCGCTCACCCAGGGCGCGTCATCGACGACGCGCGCCAGCGGCTCGCCCTCGTATCGCTGGCGAAAAAGCCGCACCAGCGTGTCCCGGTCCAGTGGCTCGCGCAGGTGCACGTTGGCGGTCAGGGTGATGCCACGGAAATGCGGCGCCACATGCGGCATGAACTCGACGGCGTGCGCCAGCTGGCGGCTGACCTCGCGTTCATGGATATGGTCGGCCAGCGCGTACGGCATCAGGTTGTCACGCAGTTTGTCGACATCGTTGCGGTCCGACGGCGTCGTGCCGGCGCCGGAATAGCCGGAAACGCCGAAGCACTGTGCCGGGCCGTCGAGCAGCGCGACGACGGGCGCCAGTGCCAGCTGCATCGCGGTGGCATAGCAGCCGGGGTTGCTGATGCGCCGCTCGCCGCGATAGCGCGCGCGCGTCAGTTCGGGGAGGCCGTAGAACCAGCGGTCATCGAAGCGGTAGTCGGCCGACAGGTCGATGATGACCACATCGGTGCCGGCACCATCGAAGGCCGCGACGAAACCGGCGGCCTTGCCGTTCGGCAGCGCCAGGATCACGGCATCGGCGCCGAGCGCCGGCAAGGCGGCGGGATCCGGCGCGATGTAGCGCAGGTCGCCGCGGTAGGCGTCGGCGTGATCGGCCAGCCGCTGTCCGGTCAGTTCACGCGAACAGATCCAGGCCAGCTCGAAGGCCGGATGGTTGGCGAGCAGGCGGACCAGTTCGCTGCCGGTATGGCCGCGCGCGCCGACGAGGCCGACGCGCAGCCGGGGAGTTGTACTCATGACGGGATGCTTCCTTCATGTCGTGCCAGCCGCGCCTGCAGGTGCTGTTTCACGGCGGGCCATTCGCTGTCGATGATCGAGAACACCACGGTGTCGCGCACGCTGCCATCCGGATGCCGCTTGTGCCGTCGCAGGATGCCTTCCTCGCGCGCGCCGATCCCCGCCAGCGCCTTGCGCGATGCCAGGTTGAGCGTACTGGTCTCGAAAGCGACGCGCTGGCAGCGCAACACCTCGAAGGCATGGCCGAGCAGCAGCAGCTTGCACTCGCTGTTGACGCCGCTGCGGCGTACGCGTGGCAGGTACCAGGTATAGCCGATCGTCAGCTTCGGGATGCTGCGGTCGATGTCGTAGAACCGCGTGCTGCCGATGACGTCGCCGTCGGTATCGATCACTACGAAAGGCAGCGACGAGCCTGCCGCCGCGGCTTCAAGGGCACGTTCGACATGGCGCTCCAGGGTCTGCGCCGTCGGCATGGCCGTATAGGGCAACGCATCCAGCTCTGTCACGGCGCGACGCAATGACGGCAGGTGCCCGGTCGACAGCGCCTGCAGGCGGACATGGCGACCGCTCAGCCCGACGGCGCCATTCCAGGTTTGCTGCGCCGGATCGGCGGACATGGCGATCATCCCCCCAGCGTCGCCTGGCGGACACCGCAGTGCTCGACGCAGCGCTGCACCGACGCCCAGTCGTCCATTCCGTACCAGAACGCCTTCCAGTGTGCCTGCTTGAAGCAGCCGTCGGACTGCGCGTAGTAGAAATGGTTGGCCGGGTTGCCATGCCGCGAGCGCCAGAACAGGCTCGGCGTCTGCGCGCGCATCACGTCCCACACGGCGCGGCCCAGGCCTTCGCCCTGCGCATCCTCGAGGACGGCGAACTTGTCCATGTAGGTCTGGCCGTCAACGTCGTACAGGATGATCGCCGCGCGGTAGTTCTCGCTGACATAGGCACGCAGCAGCGGCGCGCGCTCGAAGTAGTCGGCAACCAGCTTGCGGCCGAAGCTGTCCTCGATCAGCTCGCGCAGGCGCCCGAGGTCCAGCTGCGACCAGCGGTCGGCCACCATGACCTTTTCGCCGCGGCGGACCAGCGTGCCGGAACCCTTGTGCGTGAACAGTTCCTTCGCCAGTTCCGACGGACGCGTGATCGACACCGAGGAAGAAAGCGGAAGGTGGTCGAGCAGGTGCTTGATCTGCTCCAGCTTCACGCGCATGCCGCCATTGATCCACGGCTGCGCGCACAGGTGGTCGAACTCGGTGGACAGGTTGATCGAATCGATGATCCTGCCCTGCTCGTCGAGGAGGCCGCCGGTGCCGGTCAGGAAAATGATCTTGTACGGCTGCAGCGTCTGCACCAGCTCGTTGGCGGCGAAGTCGGCATTGATGTTGAGGATCTGGCCGCCGGCGGTTTCACCCAGGCTGGCGATCACCGGAATCGAACCGGCGCGCAGGCTGGCATGGATCGGCGCCAGGTCCACGCGCGTCACGCGGCCGACCAGGCCCAGGCGCTCCTGGTCGAGCAGCGCCGCCTCGAAGACGCCGGAAACGATCGACGTCGCGCGCGCGTCGGCGCCCTGCAGTGCCTCGACCAGCGCCAGGTTCTGGGCGTGGAAGACGCGACGCACGATGGCCAGGGCTTCCGGCGACGTCACCCGCAGGCCGTCGACGGTCTGCTTCGCGATGCCGGCTTTGGACAACTCCTCGTCGAGCTGCGGCCCGGCGCCATGCAGCACGATCGGCGTCAGGCCGACATCCTGCAGGAAGGCCAGCGACGAAGTCAGGTCCTGCAGCTCGTCGCGCAGCACCGCGCCGCCGACCTTGACAACGGCGAAGCGCGCCGCATCCAGCTGCGAGAAGCGCTTGAGGTATTGCGAGATCTCCTTCGCGCTGGCCATGCTGGAGAGCAGGCGCACGATGGTCTGGCGGGTTTGCGGATCGTGGACTTTGATCATGACAGGATGGCGGTGACCCGCTCGGCGTAGTGTTGCAGTTGATCCAGGGCGACCCATTCGTCGGCGCTGTGGGCCTGGGCGATGTCACCCGGACCGTAGACCAGCGCGGTGTAGCCGGCCTGCGAGAACAGCGACGCTTCAGTCCAGAAGTCGACGGCGTTGCCGATGCCCAGGCCGAGTGCATCGGCGACGTCGCGGGCGGCGAGGCGGCGTTCCTCGGCGGTGGCGATGTTGCCGGCCGGCAGCGAAGGTCCACGGAAGGTCTCGGTGAACGCCGCGGCGGCGGGTTCGGCCAGCGAGGCGAATTCCTGCAGCAGCACGTCGATGTCGTTCGACGGCAACGGCCGGAAGCCGAAGCGCACTTCGCAGTCCGGTGCGATCACATTGCCCTTGATGCCGCCTTCGACGCGGCCGATGTTGAAGCGCAGGCCGGTGAGCCCGCCGAAGCGCTGGTGCGCATAGCCCTCGACATGGTCGAGGGCGCGCTGGCCCCAGCGGATGGCCTGGTGCACGGCGCTGTCGGCAGGGGCCTGCGTGCCGGAGGCATGGCCGGCGCGACCGGCGAAGCGCAGCAGCACCGAGCTGATGCCGCGATGCGCGAGCACCGCTTCGCATCGCGTCGGCTCGGCGACCAGCACCGCCTCGTAGGGAATGCCGCGCGCCAGGAAGGCGGCGATGCAGCGCGGGTCGTTGGCCTCCTCGTCGGAGGAGAACAGGAAGGCGGCATCGCCTTCGGTGACTTCCGCTGCCGCGACCAGCGCCGCCGCGGCGCCCTTGATGTCGCAGGCGCCCAGGCCGATCGCCCGGTCCGCCGTCAGCCGCAGCTCGAACGGGCTGGCGGTCCAGTGCGGCGAATCCGGCACTGTGTCCAGGTGCACGTTGAACAGGTATCGCGGTTGGCCGCGAACGGCGTACAGCGACACCGCGCCGGCGCCGTGATCGGCCACGTCGACATTGAAGCCGCGCGCGGACAGCGCTTCGCGCAGGTAGGCGAAGATGCCGCCGCTGTCCATCGCCCGCGGTGGATTGCGGGTGTCGAAGGAGACCAGCGCTTTCAGGTGGCGCAGCGTGGCCTCAAGCATGGTCGCCGTTGACCTGCGCCCACAGCGTCGAGCTCATGCCGAACAGCTTGATGAAACCCTCGGCCTCGGCAACGCCCCAGTCGGCGCTCTGGGCATAGGTTGCGCCGGCACTGGCCAGGATGTGTGGCGAACGCACGGCGACCGCGGACACGCTGCCGCCATGGGTTTCCAGCGTGACCTCGCCGTTGACGCAGCGCTGGCTGCTGGCCAGGAAGGCTTCCAGGTCGGCCTTCAACGGGTCGTGGTAGAACCCTTCATACACCAGCTCCACCCACTTGCGCGCCACCTCGGGCTTGAAGCGGTTCTGCTGCTTGCTGAGCACGGCTTCCTCGAGCGCGCGATGCGCCGCCAGCAGCGCGGTCAGGCCCGGCGCCTCGTAGACGATGCGTCCCTTTAGGCCGATGGTGGTGTCGCCGGTGTACATGCCGCGACCGACGCCATACGGCGCGAACAGGCGGTTCAGTCCTGCCAGCAGCGAATGACCTGCCATCTTCTCGCCGTTGAGCGACACCGCTTCGCCCTTCACGAAGCCCAGCGTCGCGCGCAACGGCTGCGTCGGCCACTGCGCTCGCGCGGCGCACCAGCCGCGCGCCCCTTCGCCGGGGGCTTCCCAGGCATCGATCTCGCCGCCGGACAGGGTCACGCCGAGCAGGTTCTCGTTGATCGTGTAGTGCTTCTGGCTGCTGCGCACGGTGAAGCCGCGCTCTTCCAGATAGGCCTGTTCGTAGGCGCGCGTCTGCGTGTGCTCCTTCTGGATCTCGCGGATCGGCGCGACGATGCGGTAATCGCCACGCGACTTCACGGCGAGGTCGAAACGGACCTGGTCGTTGCCCATGCCGGTGCAGCCGTGCGCGATGGCGCGCGTGCCAAGCTCGGCGGCGCGCTCCAGCGCCGCGTCGACAATCAGGTAGCGGTCGGACACGAGCAGCGGATACTGGCCCTGGTAGGGTTCGCCGGCCCAGACGAACGGCTTGACGAAACCGTTCCAGATCGCCGGACCACCGTCGATGGTGACGTGGCTGGCGACGCCCAGTTCCTTGGCACGCGCTTCGATGTAGGCACGTTCCTCGTCATCGACACCGCCGGTGTCGGCGAACACGGTGTGCACGGCCCAGCCGCGTTCCTGCAGCCAGGGAATGCAGAAGCTGGTGTCGAGACCACCGGAGAAGGCCAGGACGATGTCTTTGCTGCCGTCGGCAGCAGGGGGAGCGGAACTGGTGGACATGGCGGGAACCTGCTGGATCTGGATCGGAGTCGGAGGATGGATGTGTCGTGCGCGGCTCAGGCCGGCGCTGGGCCGGCCAGCCAGGCCATCACCGCTTTCTGCACATGCAGGCGGTTCTCGGCCTCGTCGATGGCGCCGCAGTAGTCGGCGTCCATCACCGCGTCGGTGGCCTTGATGTTCCGGCGCAGCGGCAGGCAATGGCTGAAGACGGCATTGTTGGTGAGCGCCATCTTCGCCTCGTCCACCATGAAGTGGCGGTGGGCGTCGCGGATCGGCTTTTCCGGGCCCCAGTTGCCGAAGTAGGGCAGGGCGCCCCAGCTCTTCGCATAGACGACGTCGGCACCGCCGTAGGCCGATTCGATGTCATGGCTGATGCTGAGCGAGCCACCGGATTCGGCGACGTTGCCGCGCGCCTGCTGCATGAACTGTTCGTCAAGCACATACTCGGGCGTCGGGCACAGCAAGGTGACATCGAAGCCCAGGCGGGTGGCGATCAGCAGCGCCGAGTTGGCGACGGCGGTGTTCAGCGGCTTGGGGTGATACGTCCAGGTCAGCACGTACTTGCGGCCGCGGAAGTCCTTCGTTCCCAGCCGGTCGCGCAACATCATCGCGTGCGCCAGTTCCTGGCAGGGATGCAGGATGGTCTCCATGTTGATGACCGGCACGGCCGCGTGGCGTGCGAACGACTTCAGCACCTTGTCCTGGCGGTCCTCCTGCCAGTCGACGAACTTCGGGAAGGCGCGCAGGCCGATCAGGTCCACGTAGCGCGACAGCACGCGCGCGACCTCGGCGATGTGCTCCTCGGCGTCGCCGTCCATGACCGCATTCGGTGCGAACTCGATGCCCCAGGCGTCCTTGCCCGGCTGCAGCACCACGGCATGGCCGCCGAGCTGCCAGGTGCCCAGCTCGAACGAGGTGCGCGTGCGCATCGACGGGTTGAGGAACAGCAGCGCCACCGACTTGCCGCGCAGGGCGTCGCCGAACTTCGTGTTGCGGTAGCCGTCGGCGGCGTCGAGCAGGCGCTCCAGTTCGTCGCGGCTGAGGTCCTGGGTGCTGAGGAAGTGTCGGATGGCCATGGCGGTAGGTTTGGGGAGGCAAGGGCGGAAACGAAAAAACCCGGCACGGGGGCCGGGTTTTCATGCAGACGCGTGCGGACGCGCTCAGGACCGGCCGGACAGGTTCGGTTCCAGTCGACGCGCGCGCGAGGTCATACCGGACGCCAGACGGGCGCCGGAAAGGCCATTCGCGATCGCTGCGGTGCACAACATGCCGGGCATGCTAGCGCCGGCCCGGCCTGGCCGCAACCGGGACGCCAGCGCCGTTGCCGCAGCGTCAGCCTGGCTTTGCCATGATCGGGGCAAGCCTCACCAAGCGCTTGCCGAAGGAGTGCCCATGCGATCCATCCTGCGTCCGATCATCAGTGGCTTCAGCGAACACGAGCTGATGACCCGAGCCGCCGCCCTGGCGTTCTATTCGGCGCTGTCGTTCGCGCCGATGCTGGTGTTGTCGCTGTGGCTGGTCAGCCTGTTCGACCCCGGCATGCGCGACCAGGTCACCGGCGGCCTGGCCGACATCGTCGGCAACCAGGCGGCGGTCACCGCCGAGCTGGTGATCGAGAACGCCCGCTCGCGGCCGGACATCGGCAATGTCGCCGGCATCATCAGCATTTTCGTCACCTTGTTCGCCGGCTCCGGTGCGCTGGCGCAGCTGCAGGCGGCACTGAACCGGGTCTGGGACGTGCGCGCCAGACCACGACGCGCCTGGCTGGGCTGGCTGTGCTCGCGGGCGCAGGCGGCGGCGCTGCTGGTGACGCTGGTGTTGCTGGTGGTGTTGTCGTTTGCCATCAGCGGCCTGATCGCCTTGTACGTGCCTGGCGACGCGCTGGCCTGGCGCGGCATCGAGGCGGCGCTGACGCTGGTGGTGTTCATCGGCGTCTTCGCCTGCGTGTTCAAGGTGCTGCCCGATGTCATCATTCCCTGGCGCGAGGCGGTGACCGGCGCCCTGATCACCACGCTGCTGTTCGCCATCGGCAAGTTCGGCATCGGCCTGTACCTGGACCACAGCAATGTCGGAGGCGCCTACGGTCCGGCCGGCGCGGTGGTGGTGCTGCTGGTGTGGATGTACTACGCGGCGCTGATCCTGCTGCTGGGTGCGGAGGCGACGCGGGTGCTGGCGCAGGTGCGCGGCGTACGCATCGCGCGCAGTCCGCATGCCGAAGCGTTGCCGGTCGACGGCAGCAGCCAGACCCGGCACCAGTGACGCGGCGCGACGCATTTGCCGCCGCCGTCACCGCCCGCATCCGCGCCATTGCGAAACTTCCGGGGTAAGCTTCCCCGGTGGCTGGATCAATCACGGGGGCAGGGTGCAGTTTCGCTTCGACCGGTTTGTACTGGATGACCAGACAGGGACGTTGACCGCAGACGGTGAATCCGTTGCCCTGCGCCGCCGCGCCTTCGACCTGTTGCGGGTGCTGCTGGAGCAGGCGCCGGCGCTGGTCGGTCGCGACCAGATCCTCGATCAGGTCTGGGGCCATGATGCGCTGACGCCGAATGTGTTGCCGCAGACCATCAGCGAGATCCGCCATGCCCTGGGCGACAGCGCCCAGTCACCACGCCTGATCGAAACCCTGCACCGTCGCGGCTACCGCATCCTGGTACCGGTGGAGCGCGTGGCCGACGCGCCACGGGCGGCGGTGCTTCCGGCCGAAGAGGTGCCTTCGGTAGCAGCCGAGATGTCGCCGGCAGCAAGTGGCTCAACCGCTGCTGTGGTGGACAACGGTGGTCGCTGGCGCTGGCCGCTTGCGGCAGCGGCGCTGCTGTTGTTGCTGGCACTGCTGGCGGCCTGGGCATGGCGCACGCCAGCGCCATCGCCGACGCCGCCGACGGCGGTGAGCGCCAGCGCGCGGCCGTCGATCGCCTTGATGATCCAGTCCGATCCACAGGCGCCGGCATGGCTGTCCGGCGCCGGCAGCGAGCTGCTGGCGGTGGCGCTGGGCGGTGACGACCAGGTACGCCTGCTGCGCGGTGACGGCCGCAGCGATGTGCCGCCGGTGGGCGATGCACGCTGGCAGTCGTGGTTGCGTGAAGTGCTCGGTGCCGATTACGCGCTGACCGGCCTGTGGCGACTGGAAAACGGCCAGCCGCAGCTGAGCTGGTCGCTGCTGCGCCTGGCCGACAGCCAGGTCACGCACAGCGGGCGCGCCGGCGACGAAGACCTCGGCGCGGTGAGCCGGCATGTCGCCGATGATCTGCGCCGGCATCTGCAACTGGTCGCCGTCGACGCCGCGCAACTGGCCGGCCTGCCGCGCGAGCGCGGCGCCCGCGATGCGTATTACCGTGGACTGGCGGCGCTGGCCGACGGTCGTTCCGGTGCCGCGGTGACCGAGCTGGAAAGCGCGGCCGCCGATGCCGGCGCCGGTGCCCGTGTGCACCTGGCGCTGGCCCGCGCCTGGCGGGCCGCTGGCCATGTCGGCAAGGCGCGGCAGCAGTTCGAGGCCATCCTCGGCGGTCGCCACGGCTTGACCGCCGTCGAGCAGCTGCGCCTGGAAGCGGAACTGGCGCGCGCCAACAACCGTCCGGCCGATGCCGCCGCCTCGTTGCTGGCCCTGCACCGCATGGTGGCCGACGATGTCGAGGTCGCCTACGACCTGGTCGACGCGCAGATCCAGGCGCGCCAGGCCGGCGCCGCCGAGACGGTGCTGCGCGGCCTGGATACGCTGTCCAGCGAAGGCAGCCGCGACCCGCGCTGGCATCTGGCGCAGGCGCAGCTGGCGATCATGCAGTTCAAGCTCGATGAGGCGGCGGCGGCGACCGCGCGGGCGCAGGCGCTGGCCGAACGCTACGGTCTGGACGAACTGGCGGCGCAGGCGCAACTGGTCGGCGTTGCCGTCGACCGCAGGCGCAACGATCCGCAGGCCGCCGGCCAGCGTCTGCAACAACTGCTGGCCGGCAACCTGACACCGGCGCAGCGCGTGCGCAGCCTGCTGCAACAAGGCAACCTGTTGCGCGATACCGGCGACTTCGACGGCGCCGAGCAGGCCATCGAACAGGCCATCGCCCTGGCCGGCGACCTCGGCAACGAAGCGCAGCAGATGCTCGCGCATGTCGAGCTGCACACGGTGAAGTCGCTGCGCAGCCACAGTGACCAGACGCTGGCCGATCTGGAGGCGCTGGAGCCGCGCATCGCCGTGCTCGAAGATGCCGGCCTGCTGGCGCGCTACTTCAACACCCTGGGCGTGCAGGCGACGTTGAACAAGGAGATCGACAAGGCCGAGGCCTACCTGCGCCGCGCCGCCGCCGAGGCGCGCAAGGCCGGGCAGATCGACAACGAGGCCGGCGTCTACAACAACCTGGGCAACGTACTGTTCCGCAATGGCCGCACCGATGCCGCCGTGAACGCCTGGGAACAGGCGTTGCGCGTGTTCAACGAAGTGGACAACGGGCTGGGCGCGGCGATCACCCTCAGCAATCTGGGTGGCGTCGCCGTCAGCAGCGGCGACCTGGTGCTGGCCAGCGAGCAGTTCCAGCAGGCGCTGGACCGCTTCATCGAGCTGGACTCCGGCCAGCACATGGCGCGCACGCGCTACGACCTGGCGCAGGTCGCCGAGCGCCAGGGGCGCCTGGCCGCTGCCGCCGGGTTGTACCGGCTGGCGCTGGATGCGCAACGCGAGGCCGCCGGCGACCGCGCGCTGCATTCCGCGGCGGCGCTGGCGCGGGTGCAGCTGGCGATGGCGCAGCTTGACGATGCGCGCGCGGTACTCGACGGCGTGGCGGCGCAACTGGCGTCCTCGTCCGATGCCGGAACGCAGGCGCGCATCCATGCCGCCGCCGGCCACATCGCCTTGCTGGCCGGCGATCCGCAGGCGGCGCGCTCGGCATTCGACCAGGCACGCAGCCTGCGCGAAACCGCCAGGGGTGCCGCCGACAAGGTCGCCTACAGTGACCTGGACCTGCTGCGGGTCGACCTGGCGGAAGCGCGCCCGGCCGGGCAGATCCGCGCTCGTGCCGAGAGCCTGTACCGGCAATTCGTCCGCGACAGCGATGTCCACGGCCAGCTCATGGCGGTGCTGGTGCAGGCGCGGGCCTTGCTGGCCGCCGAGCGGCCGCAGCGCGCCGCACCGCTGCTCGACAAGGCCGAGACGCTGCTGGCGGCCTGGCCGGATGCCGCTTTGGCCTACGAGCTGGGCCGCCTGCGCATCCTCGCCGACGCACCGCTGGAATCGCCCGGGCGCGTGCGGCTGCAGGAGCTGGCCGGCCAGGCCGAAGCCGAAGGTTTCCAGGTCCTGGCGCTGCGCAGCCGCCTCGATGCCGATCCGGCCGATGCCGCAGCGCTGGCACAGGTCGCCTCGCTGGGCCTGTCCGGACTGCGCGCCGCGCCCTGATTCGCATGGTCCGCGATTGTTCCGCTGCGGCCGCCATGCGGCGTCTCCGCGCCCTTGCAGGCGGGTAGCTTGCTGCCCGCTGCGGCCGCAAGGCCGCTGTCGAATCTGCCGCAAACCCAACCAAGAGCGTGCGCAGCAAGCTACGGACCTACAAAAAGCAAAGACGTCCAGACAAATCAATGACTTGATTGTCATTCGCCGGCGAATCGAAGGATTTTCGAAGAACTCCGGCAGGCATTGCGCAAGTCTTCACCGACCTCCCGGCGCACCTTGGCCACGACGCCGATCGCAAGCACGCGGCGCGGCGACCGCAACGAGGAGGCGACGATGAACACGAAGCGCAGTTCCCGGAAATCCGCCCGCGGCCGGCTGGCCTGGCTGGCCTGGCTGCTGTGGTGCCCGCTGCTGGCGGCGCAGAGCGTCGACGACGGTTTCGCGCCGGAAATCGACAACGGCCTGGTCCGCGTCCTGCACGAGCAGGGCAATGGCCTGCTGCTGGTCGGCGGCAACTTCACCAGCGCCGAAGGCGCCACCCACAACCGGCTGGTCAGGGTGCTTCCCGATGGCACGCTGGACAGCGGCTTCGCGCCGGATATCAGCAGTGGCACGGTGCCCACCATCTGGGCCCTGCACCAGCAGCCCAGCACCGTGCCGGGGCAAGGCAAGGTCCTGATCGGTGGCCAGTTCCAGCAGGTCAATGGCCAGCCGCGTTCCAACCTGGCCCGGCTGAACGTCAACGGCACCCTGGACACGGCCTTCAATGTCAGCGTCGACGGCCAGGTGCGCAGCTTCGACTCCACCATGTCGCCGGACGGCAGCGCCGGCATCATCTATCTGGGTGGCCTGTTTTCCAATGTCGGCGGCATACCGCGGCCACGCCTGGCCGCCATCCAGGCCAATGGCAACGTGCTGACCACCTTCAACCCGCCGCTGATCTCCGGCGGCCTGGTCAGCGCCATTCGCCTGCACCGCGACCAGACCGGCGCCACCCACGGCCTGCTGGTTGCCGGCGCCTACAACATGGACGGCGAGGTGGCGAGGCTGCGCCGCGTGCACCAGGGCACCGGTGCGCTTGATACCGGATTCAACGTCACCGTCTCCGGCGGCACCACCTTCGGCAACATCATCAATGCCCTGGCTGTCCAGCCGGACGGCAAGATCCTGATTGCCGGTGACTTCGATGTCGTCAACGGCCAGACCCGGACGATGATCGCGCGTCTGAACGTCGACGGCAGCCTCGACGACAGCTTCGTGCCGCCGACCCTCGACGGCGGGATCATGGGCGTGAGCCTGCAACCCGATGGCCGGATGCTGATCGCCGGCGACTTCACCCTCGGCGCGGTGCGCAGCCGCATCGCGCGACTCAACGAGGACGGCAGCCTGGATGCCACCTACGCGGCGCAGATCGATCCGGACCAGCCCGTCGGGGCGGTGCTGGCGCATACGGATGGAACGGCCACCTTTGCCGGCGGTTTCACCATTGTCAGCGGCCTGCCGCGGGCCCGGGTGGCGCGGCTCAACACCAGCGGCACCATCGACCAGAGCCTGATCACACCCGGCTCGACCAATGGTGGAGTGATGGCCATTGCCGTACAGGATGACGGCAAGATCCTCGCCGGTGGCGTGTTCACCGAGTTCAACGGCCACGAGCGCCACCGCATCGTCCGCCTGCATCCCGGCAACGGCGCGGTCGACAGCGGATTCACCCCCGGCTTTGGCATCTCCGTGTATGCCATCGCGGTCATGCCGGACCGGCGCATCCTGGTCGGCGGAGCATTCAACTCCGTCAGCGGCGTCACCCGCCGCCGCCTGGCCATGCTGCACCCCGACGGCAGTGTCGACGTCAGCTTCAATGCGCAGATCGCCGATGGCAACGTGGTCGCCATCGTGCCGCAAAAGGACGGCCGCATCCTGATCGGCGGCGATTTCACCGAGATTGCAGGAGTCATCCGGCAAAGCGTGGCCCGCCTGCACCCCGATGGCTCGCTGGACACGTCCTTCCTGCCGCCGACCAGCAACGGCATGGTGCGCGCAATCGCCGTACAGGCCGATGGCCGGGTGGTGATCGGCGGCGACTTCACCACCATGGGAGGCGGCTGGACACGCAACCACCTCGCCCGCCTCAAGGCCAACGGCAACATGGACAGCGTCATCGCCGGCACCGCCGGCGCCAATGGCGCGGTGCGTGCAATCGCCCAGGACCGTGACGGCAACCTCATCATCGGCGGTGCCTTCACCCAGGTGGACGGTTCGACCCGCAACCGCATCGCTGCCCTGGATGCCGACGGTGAACTGCTGGCGACGTTCAGCAGCGGCGCCAACAACACGGTATGGAGCATCGTGCCGCGCATCGATGGCAGCGTCTACGTCGCCGGTGCCTTCACCAGCATCGGCGGCACGGCGCGCGGCCGGGTCGCCCGCTTGAGCAGCACCGGCGCACTGATGCCCGATTTCGATGGCAACGCGGACAACCTGGTGCGGGCGATGACCGTGCAGCCCGACGGCAAGGTGCTGATCGGCGGCACCTTCGAAACCGTGGACGGCCAGTCGCGGGACTACCTGGCGCGGCTGGCCGTGCCGCAGGCGGTGCGCCACGAGTTGCGCATCGTCGGCACCGTCCCGGTCCTGCAGTGGCTGTGGCAGGGGCCGGCCGCCGAGATCCTGCATCCGCCGCAGCTGCAGGTGTCGATCGACTGCTGTGATCACGACAGTTTCATCCCTTTCCCGGGCACCTCGGAAATGAGTGGCGGTGCGCTGGGCAACCAGCGCGTGTACTCGCTGGCCGACTTCACCGGACTCAGCGGCGTCTACTACCTGCGCACCGCCACGGTCACCGGTGATGCCCGCGGTGCCGGCACGCATGTGCAGTATTCGCCGGCCTGGCGCTTCGACGGCGGCCCTGCCTCCGACATCATTTTCGCCAACGGCTTCGACTGATCCAGCCCAAGCCGGCGCGGCAACACGCCGCGCCGGACTTCCCACCTGTGGAATGACATCACACATGAAAGCCAACATCGTTGCATTCACCACACTGGCATTCGCTGCCGCCATCGCGACGCCGGCGTTCGCCGCCGAAGCGTCGGCGTTCGAGCGCGGCGCCACCTGGTCCACCCACAACCACGGCTGCAACGGCGGCAACCGCACCGATGCCCTGCATCGTGACCCGGATGGCACGCTGTGGGCCGGCTGCGGCACCAACGCCACCGGCTACGGGCTGTTCCGCAGCCTCGATGGCGGCGTCACCTGGGCGGCGGCGCCGGTGTCGCCGGCCGATGCCTTCCACGAGTTCCGCGTCAACTCGATTTCGCGCGGCCACGACAATGCGCTGTACGTGGCCGGCTTCAAGCCCGGCGTGGTGCAGATGGTGCGGCGGGTGGCGACGACATCCTCGCCGCATCCGGTGACCGACACGCTCACCGGTGTCGCGCAGACCGGCCGCCAGTTCCACGTCGGCACCTATCGCGAGCTGGGCGACGGTCGCGCCATTGCCGAGGCGCTCACCAGCACCAACCTGCTGTACCGACCCAATGCCACGGTGGGCAGCAGCGCCAGCAACTGGGTGCGCGAACTGGGCACGGTGCAGATGCTGGATATGACCGTCTACGGCGACCGCTTCTACGGTGCCGGCAGCCGCAATGTCGAGCCGCCACGGCTGTTCCTGCCGCCGCGAACCACTGCCGATCCCTACCAGTTCGAAACGCTGGAGCTGCAATCGGGCACCGGCTGGCGTGGTGAGCTGTGGGGCATCGCCGTCAACAACCGGCGCCTGGTGGCGGTTGGCATGGACCAGGACAACAGCGTCGGCAAGATTTTCGTCGGCACGGGTGACTACTACTTCCCCGGCAGCTACGTGGAATCGTCGATGTCGTCGATCACCGGCGACGCCACCACCTGGGCGCGCGGCGCGTGCATCGCCCGCAACCGCGTCGTCGTGGTCGGCGAGCGTCATCCCATGGGCGCCGGAAGTGGCCGCGTGCTGCTGTCCAACAACGACGGTGCCAGCTTCACGGTGATCACGCCGCCGGGTGCACCGTCCAGCATCAACAAGTGCGTGATCGAGCCGGATGGAACGATCATCGTCGCCGGTGCTGGCGGTTTCGTCGGCATTCGTCAGGATCCGGACTGGATCTTCCGCAACGATTACGAGCGCCCCTGATCGTCATCTGTTGCCTGTTGCCTGTTGCCTGTTGCCCGTTGCCTGTTGCCCGTTGCCTGTTGCCCGTTGCCTGTTGCCCGGAGGCTTGACATGAACCCAGCGCGTTCCCGCGTTCTGCCCCTGATCCTGGGCCTGGCGCTGTCGGCGGGCAGCGCATCGGCTGCGACCATCGTTGTCGCAGCCGGCGAAACGGGCATCGCCGCCAACGGCCATTGTTCGCTGATCGAGGCGATGGAAAACGCGCAGACCGATTCCCGCGTGCATGCCGACTGTGTTGCCGGCAGTGGTGCCGATGTCATCCGCCTTTCGCCCGGCGACTACGTTCTGGCCCAGCCGCTGTCACCGGGATCGAACACCGCGTTGCCGCATATCTCCACGCCGATGACGATCCAGGGCAACGGCAGCACGCTGCGTCGCTCCGCACATCCCTCCACGCCACCGTTCCGCTTCATGACAATGAGCGCGGCCAGCCTGACGCTGGAAGGCCTGACCTTCCGCAACGCCCGGTTGCAGACGACGTACTACTTCGATGGTGGCGCGGTGATCTCGCAAAGCGGCGGCTCGCTGCTGGCGCGCGATGTGCGGTTCATCGACAACGGGGCCAGCAGCAACGGCCGCGGCGGCGCCGTGTTCATTGCCAATGCCAGTGGTGGTATCGGCGCCCATGCCGTCTTCGAGGATTGTCTGTTCGAAGGCAACTTCACCGATACCCTGCCGGGCCAGCACGGAAGCGGCGGCGGCGCGATCTGGATCGAAGGCGGCGAGCTGGAGATCGAGCGCTGCGCCTTCATCGACAACCGTACGCAACCGGTCGATGTGCCGCAGGCCGGCAATGGTGGTGCCCTGCACATCAGCGACCTGGGCGCCGAGGCGGGTGATGTGCCCGATGGACTCGTCAGCCAGGTGTGGGTGCGCAACAGCACGTTCAGCGGCAATCGCGCCGACACCGCCGGCGGCATTGGCCTGCAGGTCGGCCAGGGGTTCGTCCTGTCACTGGGCCTGGAGCAGGTGACGCTGGTCGACAACCGTGCCCGCACGTCGGCAAAAGGCATTGGTGCCCATGCCGGCATGGACGCAGGGCAGGTGTTCATCCACTACGCCCGCAGCATCCTGCACGGCAATGGTGCTGGCGCCAATGACAAGGACTGCGTGAGTCTGGGCGGAATGCCGCGCGTGTACTGGGAGAGCGGCGGCGCCAACCTTCTGGCGCCGGATCGTGGTTGCACGCTCGACGCCTTCGGCGAGGATTTCGTCGACGCCGATCCGTGGGCGCACATCCAGCCGCTGCTGCATGACCACGGCCACGACCTGAAGGCCGGAAGTCCGCTGGTCGACGCGCTGGCGCTCGCCCACTGCGGCCATGGGCAAAGCCGCGACCAGCGCGGCCGCCTCCGCGGTGGCGGTCCGGGTGCCGGCGGTGCGCATTGCGATGTCGGCGCGGTGGAGTACTACGGAGACGGTGATGTCATCTTCGCCCACGGTTTCGATTGAGCGCCGGGTCATGGTGCCGGCACGGATGCGCAGCATGGCCTGGTCCCGGACACTTGCACTGGCCGGTGTGGCGACGCTCATCGCCGCCCTGGTCATCGCCGCGCTGTCGGTGCGCGGCGGCTACATCACCGACCTGCCACCGCCCAGCGGCCGCGAAACCTATGCCGAAGTGATGCCGGCGCGCGTCGCCGGCCTGGATGCACAGATCAGCGCCTGGCCGCCCGACAGCACGGTGTTGCGCGGCGCCCGCGCGCGCTACGGCATGCAGGCAAAGCTGGAAATCGTGCATGCCGGATCGGTTGCCGAGCTGGACGCCTACGTCGAGCAGCAGGTGCGGCCACGTCTGGCCGACTACGCGCGGCGCATCGACGGCAGGGTCGACGGCCGCTGGCAGTTGCATGGCCGTGGCGAAGGCCGCCTGTTCGCCTGGCAGAACGACACCTGGCTGTTCCTCATCCAGGCGCAATCCGACGAGGTGTTCGACGAAGTGGTGGAGCGTTTCGCCTACATCCGCCACCGCTGAGCGCCACACCGCCGCCGCACCGTCAGCCACCCCGACGCGACCCGGCAAAGATCGTGTGCACCGGCTGCGCCCGTCGCCGCTCAGTCCAGCGGAATGCGCCGCAGTGCCCGCACCTCGTCGAGACTGACCGGCGGTGCGCCGTTGCCCCAGGCGGCGCGGATGTACGACACCACGGCGGCGATCTCGTCGTCGGCAAGGCGACCGACATACGGCGGCATCGAATACGGTCGCGGGTTGCCCTCCGTCGTCGGTGCCGCGCCGCCGAACAGCACCAGGCGCACGCTGTTGACGGCGCTGGCACTGGCAACCAGCGGATTGCCGGCCAGCGGCGGATAATCCAGGCCGCGACCGCGGCCGTCGTCACCATGGCATTGCGCGCAATGGTTCTGGTAGATCAGCAGGCCGTTCGCCGAGGCCGGGCCCGTCGTCACCAGATCGCCGCGGTTGCGCGCGCGTGCCCGCCGCGACAGCGACGGCTCGATGGTCTTGATGTAGGTGGCGATCGCCAGTGCGTCACCTTCGTCCAGGTATTGCAGACTGGTGTAGATGACCTCGGCCATCGAGCCGTAGGCGGAGCCGTGCCGCGACACGCCGCTGCGCAGGTAATCGGCAAGTTCGGCCGTGTCCCAGCGTTCCAGGCTGATCCGGTCCAGCGGCGGCGCGTACCAGCCCAGCCCGGTGATGTGGCCGCCGGCCATGTACTGCTCCACCGGCAGCGACTGCATGGCGCCGCGTCCGCTGTGGCACATGTCGCAGTGGCCGAGTCCGTCCACGAGGTAGCGGCCGCGGTTCCATTGCGCCGGTTTCGACGGATCGTCGGCCTGCGTCCGCGGCCGATGGAACAGCATGCGCCAGGCAAGGACGGCGCCATGGCGCCAGCTGGCCGGGAAGGTGAGGACGTTCTCGGGCGCTGCCGCCTTCACCGGTGGCAGCGTGCCCAGGAAGGCGAACAGCGCGTCGAGGTCGTGATCGGTCAGGTGCGCGAAATTCGCGAACGGGAAGACCGGATAGAGTGGACCGGTGCGGCTGACACCATGGCGCATGGCGTGGCGGAATTCCTCCAGCGTCCAGTCACCCAGTCCGGTCTCCGGATCGGGCGTGAGGTTGCCGGCATGGATGCTGCCGTACTCGGACTGGAAAACGCGGCCGCCCGAGTAGGGCGTGCCGCCGCGCGTGGTGTGGCAGGTCACGCAGTTGCCGATGCGGGCCAGATAGGCGCCGTGTTCGACCTGGGCGTCGTCGAGTGCCGCCGGACGGCTGCCTTCCTCCGGCACCTTGAAGGGGGCGAAGCCACCCTGGGCGCGGAACATCAGCACGCCCACCAGCAGGATCGCCAGCAAGGGCAGCAGCAGGGCAAGCCGGCCCCAGCGGATGCCACGGCGGTTCATGGCGACGCCTCCGTCGTGACAGCGGGGTCGTGCGCGGCGGTCAGCGATCCACAGGGCATGGGCGGCTCCACGGAGCCGGCCGGCAGTGGCCGCTCGCCGGGTGCGGCCGACTGTCCCGCCAGCCAGGTGGACACCAGCCGGATATCGACCGGATCGATGCGCCGGGCGATGTCCGCCATGCAGTCGGGCGCCTTGCTGCTGCGCGCGCCGGTGATCCAGCCGCCGAGCTGCGCGATCAGGTAGTCGGTGGGCAGCCCGACCAGTGCGGGAATGCCCGGCTCGACGCCGGTGAGGCGATCGCCATGGCAGGCCGCGCAGGCCGGCAGTCCGCGCTCGGGGTCGCCGGAATACACCAGCGTTTCGGCGCGCGCGCGTGCGGCCGCATCGAGGGCGGTGGATTCCACGCGCTGCGTATGCGCCGGCTGCGCGGCGTACCAGTGCGCGATCTCGCCCAGCCAGCCGTCATCCATGTACTGCATCAGGTACACCATGCGCGGATACAGGCGGCGGCCGTCGCGGAAGGCCTGCATCTGGGCCAGCAGGTAACCAGCGGGTTTGCCGGCCAGGTGCGGGAAGTATTCACCGCCTTCCGTGGCGCCCTCGCCGTGCTCGCCATGGCAGATGGCGCAGGCGGCCAGCTGCTCGCGCAGGTCGGGGACAGGCACGGCGGCCGGCTGGGCATCGGCCGCGGGGATTTCGATGGCGTCAGTCCCGGATGCGGTCGCGCCCACCTGCGCAGATGCGGGTGCGGCGAGCATCAAAAGGATCAGAACCGGCAGGCGATGCAGGAAGGATGGGGAGGTAGGCATGTCGATGGCGATTATGCGCCCAACGTCGGTACCGGTTCCAACCGGTTCGGCCGCTTAGCGTCCCGTCCCCCTGACTGGAACGGGATGCGGTCGCAGCGGACGGCACGATCGGGAAAACAGGACGTTGCCCGCGCCGTCTGTCCGCGGAGGGCAGGTCAGTGTGACAGTCGTCCAGTCCGCCGACGCCCGGGCTTGCGTGCGGCGGACGGGTATGGCCATCGAGAGCCAGGCATGACGGACGGTGGCGACCGGGTTCACGATTCGCGCGCAGGCGTGACGCCTGGCTCCGGCCCCGCCAGGCACGCCATGCCGGAGACCGCGCCTGCCGTTGCGGGAAAAGCGTACTCGCAGTGAAGTTGGAAAAGGCGCCGCGGCCGACCATCGCGCGTGCGGTGGCATACTTGCGTGACGTTTCTCCAGCCCGCCACGCCAGTGCATCCGCGTCCCGACCGCTACAGTTTCGATGCGTTCCAGCTCGATGTCCGGGCCCGGCAACTGCTTCATGGCGGCGACCCCGTGCCTGTGCAGGGTCTCGTTTTCGATCTGCTGCTGTACCTGGCCAGCCATCCGGGCGAAACGCTTTCCAAGGAGCGCCTCCTCGCGGAGGTCTGGGGCAACCGGCATCTCACGGACGCGACGATCGCCCAGGCCGTCCGCAAGGCGCGCGCCGCGCTCGGCGACGATGGCCGCACCCAGATGTATATCCGCACTGTCCACGGCCGCGGCATCCGGTTCGAGGCCGACGTCACGTCAGGCGATGCAGCCGCCCCGCCACCCGCCGCGGCGTCCACGCCCGGCTTGCCGGTCGCGGCCGCTGGCCCCGGGCCTGCGTCCGGCTGGCGCGTCGTTGCCATCCTGTTGCTCCTCACAGGCGCCTGGGGGCTGTGGCTGGCATTCCCTGGGCCCGGCGTCCGGGAGGCACCTGCCATCGCCGCTGAACCGCTTCCGGCAGCGACGCGGATTGCCGTGTTCCCGTTTGAAAACGCAACCGGCGAAGTCGATTACGACTGGTTGCGTCACGGCCTGCCCGCCGCCGCGCGCGACCTGCTGGCCTTGGCCGAAGGCGTCGAAGCGCTTGGCCCGCGGGAACTGGAGGACGTCCCGGAAGGTGATCTCGACCACCGCAGCGCATACGTCGGCGCGCGCTTCGGTCTGACCGCGACGGTGGCAAGAAAAGAGGGCAGGTTCGCTGTCGCCTGGCTTCTGGTCCGCGATGACGGTGGCCGCCACCAGGGCCAATTCACCACCGCAGAGGCGACACTGATCGCACGGGAGCTGGTGCGACAGGTCCTGGCCTCGGCGCGTGGCGTCGCTCCGGTGATGGTGTCGGACGCAATCGATGCCGGTGACCCGCTGGCACTGGAACTTTATTCGCGCGGCATGGAGGCCGCGATGCGCAACGAGCGCGCCCAGGCGGTCAAGCTGCTCGAGGCGGCCCTGGCGCGGGCACCGGGTTCGACGCAGTTGAAAGTGGCGGTGGCTCAGGTTGCGTTCGATCCGGCGAATGTCCAGGGTTCCATCCAGCGCCTTCGCGAAGTGATGGACGGCCTTCCGGCTGACGCGTCGCTGGCCCGCGCGACGCTCCGCTTCGAGGTCGGGAAGCTGCTCTGGTTCGTGGGCGAGATGGAGCAGGCGGAAGGGCTCCTGCGCGACGCACTGGATGACCCCGGCATCGACAGGCTGCTGCGCGCACGCGTTCTCAACAGCCTGGCCATGGTCGAACAGTCCCTGTTGCGGTTCGATGTGGCCTGGGAGCATGCGCGCGCGGCGGAATCGCTGCTGCGGCAACTCGACAGTCCCTACTTCCTGGCGATGGCGCTGACCAACCTGGGTTACCTGGCCGAAGACATGGGGCGTCTGGCCGAGGCGCAGCAGTATCACGAGGAGGCGCTTGGAATCCGTGAACGGTCCGGTTTCCCCACCCTCGTGGCGGCTTCCCGTTACGGGCTCGGCAGGGTATTGCGGCGAAGTGGCCGGTTCGAAGAGGCCGAGGAACTGGTGCGCATGGCCCTGGACACCGCGATCGCGCACGACGTTCGGCACGACGTCTTCGACAACTGCGAGGAGCTGGCTGAAATCGCGATGCGCCTGGAGAAGTACGAGGATGCCGCCACATGGCTGGAGCAGGCGCGGGCGGTCGCGGAAAGCAATGACGACGCGCTCGGCCTGGTCTGGGTCCGGCAACTGCAGGGACGGCTGTCCCTGCGCAGTGGCTCGGTGACCGCGGCCACGGTAGCCGGGCATGAAGGCGTGGTGCGCGACCTTGAGGCGGTCGGCGAGCGCCAGGACGCACAACTGGCGCGTCTGGAGCTGGCGCAGATGCACCTGGCTCTTGGGCGGCCCGACGCCGCCTACGGCCTGCTACGGCGGGTCGCCGACGATCTCGATGCTGCGGGGATATCCGGCGTCGCCCTTGGCCACGAGGTTGTCAATGCGCAGTGGCTTGCAGCTCGCGGAGAACGCACCGGGGCCCTGTCGGCGTTGCTGGAAACCATCCGGCACGCCCGCGCCAGCGGGGCATGGGACATCGAAGCGGAGGCCGCGATCCTCGCCGGGCATCTCGCCCTGGAAACCGGCGACGTCGCCACCGCGGGGCGCGTGCTGGCCATTGCCCGTGCCTGGTCGCCGGGCTATTACCGGACACGGGAGCTGGCGCAGGCGCTGCGGGCTGTGGAAACCGGTACGGGCAGGACGGACTGAGCCGACTTCGCCGCAACGTCCATGCGGCAGCATGCCTGGGACTTTCCACTTCCCTCAGGACAGCCGCGGGCATCGATGCGTCCACGCGCCGCACCGCTTGTCGCTGGCCGGGTCGGCCGTACGCGACCGCGATCGTGCAGGGTCCAGCGAGGCCAGCCACGGGCGGGCGCCGACGCGCAGGATCGCGTGGCCCACACGCGCGTTCGCGAGGCGAAGGTCGCGGGGCATCGACTGGTCTGGTCCGGGCCTGGGCCGGGCAGCGCTCGCCGCTTCCTTCAACCGCTGCGATCAGGACGGCAGCACGGTCCGGTGGTGAATCTTCCTGCAGGCATTCATCGCCCATCCGCAACGGATTGACAATGTGGCCCCCGGGTGGCTGCGGGACGGTTCGTGGATGCCGGATTCAACGGTTGCCCGGCTTGCAGGCGCGGTAAAACTCGTGGGCGCCTCAGACCACCCGGCGCGCCCGGATGAGCTCGGCCCGGATCCACTCCACTTCTGGACCAGACCGGTTAAGCAACGTGTCCCGCGAAGGTGCCCACGCGTTGACGCCGTAACGGCTTCAAGGTGGATCCAGCACCAGTCGGATGCCCTCGGCGTGGCCGTCGATGGCCTCCAGCAGCAACAGGAAGTCGCCGCCCGAGCTGACCAACTGCGCCGTGAAGCGTGAAGACTGCCCCGGCACCACATCGGTCATGGTCCAGCCATCGAGCCGGAAATCCTCCGGTGGCGGCTGGTTGGACGGGTTTTTCACCAGCACGCGCGCCATGGTCCACGGATCGACGTCCACCCGGCTGTAGATCCGCAGGTGGCCACTGTCCACCGTGGCCGTGCCGCTCACCCGGGCGACCTGTCCGTAGTAAAGAACCTGACGGGTGCGCGCCAGGCTCAGGTGCACCAGGCCCTCCAGCCGCCCGATGCGCAGTTCACCGCTGATCCGCGGCGGGGTGGATGGCGCGAACGAGGAACGGCGTTCACCGCCCACGTGCAGGGCCCGGCCCTTCCGCTTCGGTAATCCGGTGATGAAACCCTTGTCGAGGTAGGACTGGCGCAACTGCCGCGCCTGTTCGACGTGCTGCGCATGCGCCGCGTCGCTGCCGTTGCCCCATGTGGGATGGGTGGCCATTAGCGCGAGCACCGCCACCCACGCGATCCGGCATGACACGGCTCAGCCCTCGAAACCGTCGGCGAAAAGGCGGTCGATCCAGATCGGGTCATGGTCCGGGTTCCATTCCACCGCACCCAGGTCGCACAGGGCCGGTCCCACGCCACTGGCGGCCACCGGGCGCGGCAGGCCGCGGGCGTCGGTGTGGATGCTGATGTTGCTGCAGTAGTGGCCGCCCGAGTCGATCAGCGGACTGTCGGGGCGCGGCAGCATCACCGGCACGGGCCCACCGTAATAGCCCAGCGGCAGCAGGCGCGGATCCTCGATGCCGGTGTCCAAGGAATGGCGTTCACAACTCTGGTCGCTGGATGGGAAGAGGTTCAGCCCGTTGGAACGGATGTAGCCAATGCTGTTGTGCTCACATAGCGGGCCAGAGGCGTAACTGAAAAGCAGGGATGCCTGCATCGAAATGCGACCGTAGGCTTCGGTTCTGATCAGTCCGGCTATGCGGGGCGCAACGACGATGTCGAAGACGGTCGAAGCGAGCAGGTACAACTCGCTTTCGCCACGGACCCGCAGGGAATTGTCGGCGGTGTAGAACGTGCTGTTGACCACTATCGCCTGGGCCTTGCTCACCAGTTCGATGTCGGTCCCCAGTAGCTCGCCATCCGCGTAACTCCTGTTCAGGACGAAGGTGCTGTTGCGTACGCTCAATGCGGCCCGGGTCGTTCCTGAATAGGGCCCTTCGACGGAGATCGCACCGCCGCCATTATGGCTGCGGGTGCGCGCAGAGTTTTGTTCGAACAACGAATCGGAGATGTCGATCGAATTGGCGCGCTGGACACGGATGGCTCCGCCGGGTCCGTATGCGAAGGGAAGGTCGTCCACATTGCCGTTCTTCCGGAACGTACTGCGAAGGACCGTCACATTGTCCACGCGGTCCAGCGCTATCGCACCGCCGCCATGACCGCTTCCGGTGTAGCCGGTACCGGTCGTGGCGCGGTTCCGCTCGAACAGGCAATCCACGACGCGTACCGAGTTGACCTGTTTTCCTGGGAACGCACCGCCGAAATGGGCGAGTGCGGATTGCGCGTTGTTGCGGAACGTCACGTTCGAGAATGTCACCTGGTCGGCCTGGCGCAATTGAACGGCGCTTCCGGCGTTGTCCCTGTTCCAGCCATCGTAGTTGTTGCCATCGACCAGCGCGATATTCGAGAGCCCGAAATCGTGTCCCGGATTGGCCATGTCCACCACGATCATGTGGCTGGCCCCTTTCGGGGCGCGGCGCAGGGTCACCAGGTCCCCGCCGTAGATCTGCACGGCCTGGGTGATGACCAGGTTCTGGCTCATCGGGATCTCACCCGGTCCCGGCAGCGCGAAGAGGATGACATCCCAACCGCTGGAGTCGCCGGCGGTGCAGGCATCGTACCCGAGGTTGTAGTTGGCCGACGCAACCGCTTCGCGCAGGGAGCAGTCGCCATCGTTGTTCATTTCGTCATCGAGCGTGTTGACGATGATGGCGGCCGCCTGGGCCATCGGCGAGAGCGCGGCCAGCAGCAGCGTCATCACGACACGACGGAGCATGCTGGCCTGTCCCGACGCCGGGGGAGGGGACGCGGACCGCGTGGTGCCGTGGGCCTTGCGGGCATGCGTGCGCAGTTCGTTCGTCATGGCTTCAGTCCTCGAAGTCGTCGGCGAAAATGAGGTCGGTGCCGGCCGCCGACAGCTCGAACGCGCCGATGTCGCAGTGCGCATCGCCGTCGCCGTCGCCATCCATCGGGCGCGGTTGGCCGAGCAGGTCGCTGCCCAAGGGTGAGCACGGCAGCGAGGGCCAGGCGTCGATGGCCGGGCTGCCCGGTTGCGGCAGCACCGCGAGCGGATGGATCGGATGGTCGCTGACGCTGACCGCCACCATCGGGTCGGCGAAAAGATCGTCCCCATCCAGCAGCCGACAGCTGTGCACCGGCGACAGGTTGTAGCCGCCGGTCGCCGAGACAGGGCCGAGGAACTGGCATTCCTGCCCGACCGGCGGCAGTCCGGCGGCCGGCTTGAACAGGTTGCCGACCAGGGACAGGGACAGGAATGAGGACACGTCGACATCGAGCCACATCGAGCGCCCGCCGCCTTCGGGCAGCGAGCCTGTCAGTGACTGTGCGTGAAAGGTGTTGCCGGCGACGGTGGCGGGAAGGGGCACGGCGCGGCTTAACCCAGGCGTTAGGTGGCTGTGGTGAAAGGTGTTGCCGGCGACGGTGGCGGGAAGGGGCTGGGCGTCTGGCGAAACGCTGTGGAACCAGCTGCCGCCACGGTGTTGCGCCAGGTTGGCCGAGAACAGGTTGTTTTCCATCGCCAGGAAGACTTGACCGGTCGCCACGCCTCCTCCATCGGTGGCCTGGTTGCCGAGAAAACTGTTGCGGCGCAGGATGGCCGAACTCAGGTTGTTGTTGGCGGCACCACGCATGCGGATCGCCCCGCCGACACCCGCCTCGTTGTTGCCCAGCCGGGAGTCGCTGACGTAGGCAACGAAGCGCTGGGCTTCGCCTGCAGTGCCGGCGTCGACGCTGATGGCGCCGCCATCCGTCGCGGCCTGGTTGTTCGTGAACACGCTGGAAGATATGTCCAGATACGGCATCTCCGCTTCCGGCGGATGGTTCGCCGCTACCTGGAAGCCGATTGCACCGCCGCGGCCCACTATGGCCTGGTTGTCGTCGAAGTAGCCGTCGAGCACGGTCACCCCGTGCCCACCGACTTCGTCCAGGAAGATCGCGCCGCCACGCCCTGCACGGTTGCCGGAAAACTGCACCTTGTCCAGGCGCAGGAAGCCATTGCCGTTGGCCTGGTACAGCCCGCCTCCCGCTCCCATCGGGGACGTGGCATTGCCGATGAACTGTACCTCGGTGAAGGTGGCGTCATCGCTGCTCAGATGGACGCCACCGCCGTGCCCCATCCGCCGTGTGCCGCCCTCGATACTGACCCCCTCCATTGAGAACGGGGAAGCCGTGGCGCGCACGCTCATGACGCGATGCTCCGTGGTAGCGGATGCCACCAGGCGGACCCGCCCCGGCAGCGTGCCCAAGACCGGGGGACGGATGCCAAGCGCATGCGGCTCGCCGGCGCCATATCCGGCGCTCAGCTCACCCGACAGCTGGATCGTCGCCACGTGCGGCGGGGACGTAAACAGGCTTTCGGCGAAGGTGATTTCATCATCGCCGGTGCCCGCCGGACAATCGGCGAAGGTGGCTGCGTCGTCGCTGGCGTTGGCCAGTGCTTCGCGCAGCGAGCACAGTCCGTCGGTGTCCGGCGGGATGGCATCGTCCACGGTGTTCACGGTGATCGTGGCGGCATAGGTATTCGCAGACGCCAGCGCACCGATCGCGGTGAGCAGCACGCCCGGCAACCGGCGCAGAGGATGGATAAGGTTCATGGCGGGTCTCTCCTCGATGGGTGAATGGTCATTCGAAGCCGTCGGCGAAAATGAGGTCGGTGCCGGCCGCCGACAGCTCGAAGGCGCCGATGTCGCAGTGGGCCTCGCCGTCGCCGTCGCCATCCAACGGGCGTGGATTGCCAAGCAGGTCCATGTGGGAAGTACATGCGCCGGTGGGCCAGCCGTCGATGGCCGGGCTGCCGGATTGCGGCAGTACCTGCAACGGATGCAGTGCGTGTCCGCTGGCGCTGGTAGCCACCATCGGATCGGCCAGGATGTCGTTGCCGGGGTTGTGCCACAGGCAAGCGGCATCCGGCGAGAGGTTGTCCCAGCTAGTGGGCACCAAAGTGCTCCCGGCGCGCACACACTCCTCCAGGTCCGGCGGCAGATCGATCGCCGGCGCGAACAGGTTGCCAAGCATGACCCACCTGGGGGACTGGGTCGAATCGATCTGCAACCAGAGGGTGCGGCCATTGCGGAGCGGATCCGAACCGGTCAGGTGCTGCTGGTGGAACGTATTGCCTCGCATCTCGCCGTCGATCTGGTGGGTCTCGGACGAGAGGAGGTGGTACAAGGCACCGCCACGCACCTCGGCGGCGTTGCCGGAGAACAGATTGTCGGCCAGCGTCAGGCGCAGATCGGCGGTGCGGAGAGCGCCGCCGTTTCCGGCCTCGTTCGCGATGAAACTGTTGCGATTCAGGATCAATGTACTCAGCGTATTGTGCGGTGTGCCACGAACGGACAACGCGCCGCCATTGTTTGCGTCGTTGGCGCTGAACCGGTTGTTGTTGATGTTGGCGATGAACGCTTGATTGGCGCCGTCCTCTCCCGAGGTGATGTAGATCGCGCCGCCTTCGATCGAAGCGTGGTTGTCGTCAAAAATGCTTCCGCTAATGTTCAGCTTCGGAGGCTGGGCCTCGGGCGAGAGGCCGGGCTGCACCCGGAAAGCGATGGCGCCGCCGCGGCCGGCCCAGGCGTTGTTGTCGACGAACTGGCTGCCCTGGATGGTTACGAAGTGTGCACGCACGTTGTTCAGGGAAATGGCGCCGCCCGTCAAGGCGGTGTTCCCCTCGAAGCGCACCCCGTAAATCTGCAGCACCCCCTCGCCATCGGCCTGGTACAGGCCGCCACCGACACCGGTGGCGGTCTGGTTTCCGATGAAGCTCACGTCCCGGAAGATCGCATCGTTGCAGGCCAGCAGAATGCCGGCGCCATTGCCCGAGGTCTGGCCGCCGCCTTCGATGCTGATCCGCTCGAGTTCGAATGTGGCAACCGCTGCGCGAACGTGCATCACGCGATGCGGCGAAGTGGTGGAGGCCACCAGCCGGACACGCCGCGCAACGCCCGTGGAGCTGGGCGGCCGGATCTGAAGCGCGTGCTTCGTGCCGGTGTCCTTGCCAGCTTCCAGCATGCCGGACAAGTGGATGGTCGCCGTGTACTGGCTGATCGGCCGGAACAGCGCGCTGACGAAGGTGATCTTGTCATTGCCGGTGCCTGCCGCGCAGTCGGGATACGTGGCCGCGTCGTCGCTGGCATTGGCGAGTGCTTCGCGCAGCGAGCACTCGCCGTCGGTGGCCGGCGGGATGGCATCGTCCACGGTGGTGACGGTGATGGTGGCGGCCTGGGCTGCTGGAATCGCCAGCATGGCGGCCAAGGCGAGCGCGGCCGCACGCTTGCGGCTCGAGGAAGCATTCGTGGTCATGGCAAGGATTTCCAGTGCGGAACGAGGATTCACTCAAAGCCGTCGGCGAAGATGTCGTCGACGAGAATCAGGTCGTGGTCCGGGTTGAACTCCACCGCGCCGACATCGCACAGCGGTGTTCCGCTGCCGGTGCCCGATACCGGGCGCGGCAGGCCGCGTGCGTCGATGGCGACATCCGTGCCGCATGTCGCGCCTGCCGCGTCGATGAGCGGGCTGTCGATGCGTGGCAGCATCACCGGCACCGGGCCGCCGTAGTCGCCCAGCGGCATCAGGCGCGGGTCGTCGATGCCCTGGTCCGATGGCGCCAGGTTGCAGCTGGTATCGCCTTGCTGAAAGCGGTTGTTTCCACCGGAAAAGACCGTGCCCTCTTCCGATGCGGTGCACAGTGGATGGGCCGGGCTGCCGAACAGGACGCTGCGATCCAAGTAAACCACGCCCTGGGGGGAGCCGTTCAGGAAACCCAGATGACTGTCGTTGCCGATGAAGGTCGAGGTGTTGATGATGGCCTCGCCGTAGTTCAAGGCCTGGACGGCGCCTTTCGTGTCATGGAAGGTGCTGTTGACGATGTGCGCGCGTACCGGAAAGTCGACGACGATGTCACCCCCGGAAGAGCCGCCACGGTTGCCGGAGAATGTGGTCCGGTGTACCGACAGCGCGCCCACGGATTCGATCGTGCCCCTGACGTGGAGGGCGCCTCCTCCCTGGAGGAGGGCGGTGTTGTTCACAAACACCGAGTCGGAAATGCGGGCCTGGTCGAAGTCCTCCAGCCGCAGCGCGGCGCCGAATCCGTACTGGCGGTGGTGGTTGTTCCGGAACGTCGTGTACCGGATCGTGACTTCGGGCACGCCCCGCAGCCACATCGCCGCGCCACCCCACCCCTCGTAGCCGGGCCTGGAGGCGGCCTGGGTTTCGTTGTCCTCGAAGCGGCTGTTCTCCACCGTTACCGACGCCACCGAGCCGAATCCGAGTGCGCCGCCCAGGTGCGCGACGGCCGATTGCGAGTTGTTGCGGAACGTGACGTTCCAGAACTTCACCGGGCCGGCGCGCTTGAGCTGTACCGCCGTACCGGCGACCTGCAGTTCGGACAACTGGGTCCAGCCGCCGCTCAGCGTCAGGTTCTGCAGCTCGAACTTGTGCGCCGGATTGGTCATGTTGACCTCGAATATCCGGTAGGCCGTGGTCAGCCGGAGGTGCTGGTTGGTGCCGATGATGGCCAGTGCCTGGGTCACCACCATGATCTGGCTCACCGGGATCTCGCCGCCCTGGAGGTTCGCGGCGAAGAGAATGACGTCGAGGCCGCCGCCGGTGTTGTGGCCGGCGGTGCAGGCATCGACCGCCACATTGGTGTTGGCCGCTTGCACGGCCTCACGCAGCGAACAGTCGCCATCGTTGTTGAGTTCGTCATCCAGCGTGTTGACGATGATGAACGCCGCATGCGCCGCCGGGGCCATCAGCGCGATCAGCAGCACGCAGGCTGCGTGGCGAAGGAACCTGTTGAACCAATGCATTGCACAGTCCTTGACAACGGAACAGGTGACTGGATGGCCGGGCGGGGCAGCCGCCGGGGCGGAAGCTGGAACTGGCTGGATGCACTGCATGGTGGTTTCTCCCGATTCCATTCCGGTTTTCCTGGCGTCGTGCCGGCTTGACAGCGAAGCGGAGTGATCCTTCCGGAACGGTGCGGAGCGGAACCACCTGACGGTCGCGCTCGCGTATTCCGGTCCGTGCCGACATGGATGGAGAGCACATTGCAGGACGCGTGCCAGTCCTTCTGTGCTGAAGAAACAGAGACTTGCGGCCGTCAACGTGCATTGACGTCGCACTTCCGCGACGATCTGCCTCATTGCCGAGACGGTTGCACCCGGCCCGGACGGAAGGCGCCTGGATGTGCCGGATGCGTGCGCGATGTATCGTCGCGGCGCAAGGCGACCGCGTGCGGGCGCCGGGGCCATGGAAAAGGGCAGGCGCCAGCCGCCCCGGGAAATCTCGCAGCGACGTCAGCGGGCGCCGGGACGCATCGCCCGGGCCGGGCACACCTTCAGGGCGTTGGGTCGGGCCGGACCGACACGGTCATGGTGAACGGCCGTGGCTCACCCGAACGCCAGTCGAGATTCTCGATGCAGAAGTACAGTTTGCCCTCAAGCACGGTGGTGCGTGCCGTCGTGCGGTGGCTGTGGTCGATCTCGCTTCTGCAGAAAATGATCTGGCCTCCCTCGGCATGCAGGGTCGCCTCGGCCTCGCGTCCCGCCTCCACGCCGGTGATGACATACGTGGGAGAGCGGTCGGAAAGCTGCCCGCTGATGGTGAGGGGGGAGCCGTCCTCGGGGAACGGCACCTCGATTTCCTGCGTGAAGCCGGCTCCGGCGTGAAGCAGGGTGGCCGCGTTCATCGCAATCAGGCAGAACCGGTTTTTCGCCATCGCCATTCCTCCATACAGGTCTGTCAACCAGCCGATGCATCCGTTGACACAGGGGTGGAACTAGTCGCATCCGGTCCAGGGATTTCCGCACGCACTTCCGGGCGGCATCCAGCCACGCAACACCGGGTTGTCGATCTCCGTGCCAGTGACGGGCAGCTCGACTTCCACCCAGTCCTCACGGCAGCCCGCCAGGGGAAGGTCGATGGCGAACAGTGAAATGTCGATCGTTTCCGACGTCCGACCGGCGCGCTGGTGCACCTTGTACTTCCGTGGCGGCCGCACCGCCAGTTTCACGGCGGGGACCCAGCCGCTGCCGGTGAAGGCTTCGCTGCCACGCGAGTCCACGGCGTGCACGACCCGCGTCCACTCGCCGCTGTGTTCGACCACCGCGAAAACCGTCCGTCCGGGGTCTGCCGGCACGGTCGCGATGGAGGCGAAATCGTTGCCGGGGCCACTACGGACCTCGATGGCCGTTTCCGGGTCCAGGGAGAAGGCGTGGATGTCGCACGAGGTGGCGGCATGCGTGGGCGGACACAGGCACGCCAGCACGATCACGACACGGGCGCCGGCGCGGGCGGCCGCGATGCCCGGCGACCATGCAGCATGTCGGCAGGACGGGGAGGGCCCGTTCCGCGTATCCGCTGGCCATCGGCCCGGGAGAAACCGCCTTGGCTGGAAGGCCGTACCGGGTACGCCGTTCACATGCAGTCCTCCCAGGGGCTGCCGCACCAGCTGCCGCGGGGAAGCCATCCTTCCAGATCTTCGCCGCCGCGCACGGGGACGACGATCTTCATCCAGTCATCCGAACAGGCGAGCAGGTTCACGTCGAGCTCCGCCCTGAGGCTGCCGAGTACCTCGCTCTTCCGGTCGGGAGAGGCGTGAAACGGAACCAGGTCATCGTGCGGATCGATGGTGCGCACGGCGAGCTGCGGTGCATGTATCCAGCCGGCGCCATCGAACACGCGCGTCCTGGTTGCATCGACAGCCGACGCCACGTTGATCCAGTCCTTCCTCGCGCCCTTCAGCAAGACCAGTGTTCCTCCAGGACTCGGTGGCAGCTTGCCCACGATGGGCGACGAGACATCGGCGTCGGCATGGATCTCGACCGTTCCGTAGGGATTGGCGACGAAAGCGGCAACGTCGCATTCCGTTGCCGACTGCGCCAGCCCGGGAACCGCGAAGGCCGCCAGCAGCAGCGGACGCGGGGAGCGCTTACGGGTGTGTTCGTTCATGGAGTCTCCTGGAGGCGATGTGCCGTGAAAGTACCGCGGACGCTTCCATCGGCATCGGCAATGTCGATTTCCGCAGAGACTTCCATCGCGGCTGCCGGCAGGATCCGCACCAGGCCACTGGCCTCGCGGCCTCCCAGTAACGTGACCGAATCCCGACCGTTCCTGTAACGGGCGATGAGCACCGTGCCGACCCTGTTGAAAGGCGTCGACGCCGGCCTGTACTCGCCGGGCCGGATCGGGGCATCGGCAGGCGTGTCCATTCCGGCCTCGATCTGTATGTCCACGCGGAACTGCCCGGGCGAGTGGATCCTTCGGAAGTCCTCCAGCCCCGCCCTGGCCGCCTGCAGGTCGTAGTTGGCCAGAAGGATGCGGTGGACGGTGGCGGGTACGCGCTCCTGCGGGTTCGCGATGGCCGCGTCCGTCAGGACCAGGTTCTTCCGGTAGGTCGAGAACGTCGCGTAGGTCGGTTCGAACGGGACGGCTTCGCCATCGAAATTCAACGTGATCGCCGGCGGCCCGTCTTGGCCGGACTGGCCGGGACGGGGGCTGTCGGCACATCCGGCAAGCAGCGCCGACAGCATCATCGCCTTGACGGTTGACCGTTTCATCCGGCGCCGGTCACACGTCGCTGGCAACGATTTCGGCGTCGACGAGCCTGACCTGCTGGCCCAACGCGCCGTCAACCCGCCCCCGCACCAGATGAACGCGATCCGGCACCGCCAGGTCCTCGCCCGGCGCCGCCCGCAGCTGGACGAAAACGCCCTTGCGGTGGGTGGCCGTATCCTGCAGTTCGATGTGATGGATCGTGCCGCTGTCGACCTGCGACGTGGTCCAGCCGTTGAAGTAACCGCGGACCGTGACTTCCTGTCCGATCAATCCCCGCATCGCCGCTTGCAGGTCGTCCACCCGCACGGGAGTGGTGGCCGGGAGGCTGTCCGCCTGCAGCGGTTGTGGCGCCGGTGGCGGAAGACCATCGGCGTCACCGATGCGCTGGCAGTCTTCCATTTCGACATGGTCGGCAACGGTTCCGGTGATCCGGCCGCGAACAAGGATGACGCGGTTGCGAGACAGCGGCTCTGCATCCGGCGCCGCCATGTTGCCCTGGAGCAGCCCCGGCTGGGTATCGGACTTCCCCGGCTCGATGTGCAGCCTCACGGTCCGCTCCAGCGGGTCGTTGTCGAAGAACAGCATCGGGTAGCCCGCCACCACAACCTCCTTGCCGGTCCAGCCGAACAGATGGTCGTGCAGTTCCTGCACCTCCCAGGGCCGGGGCTGCGATGGCTGTGACATGTCTGACTCCTGGCTGGTCTGGGCGCCGGTGACCCGGGAAGTGATGGCAAGGCTGGCGGTCAAACCCGGCGCATGGGCCAGGGTTGACGGATCGCGCGCGGGCGCGGACGTCGCCGTCGCGAGCAGGAGGGCTGGCGCCAGCAATGCGGGTGAAGCCAGGCGGAGGCGGGAACAGGAAGTGGGCATTGGACAGGATCTCCGTTCGAGGGTCGTGTCCTGCGGCGTTCGCAGGTGCACCGTCCGGAATCGCGGTAGCGGCGAGGGGACAGGCGGCGTCAAGGTAGGCCGGGGAGGGACACCCGGGTCATGACCGGGACGTGACCGGATCCTGACCGCTCGTGATCCGGCGCCGATTGCCAGGGCGACTGCCTGGCTGATTGCCCGTGAGCCGTCATGGCAGGCGCAGCCGGGGCGGCTGCAGGTGCCGGCGGAGACCGAGGCTCCGGCTGGTGGCGATTCTGTCGCAGCCCGGCCGTTGTGCCCGGCGTTTGCTGCAGTGATGGCGGTGGCAAGTCGTATGGGTGTGTCGCCTCGACCTACGCGGGATGGGCCCTGTCGACGGTGGGCATGTTGGGGCTGGCGCCAACCGCGCTTGGATGGGCCCGCGGACCCGAGTGGATTGACACGGTGGACTGCGTCGAGCACGACAGCCGCCCGGCCGGGGGACGCCCATGGACCATTCAACCAGGAACGACAAGGATCCCGCGCCGTCGCCTGGGCCCCTGCGCCAGGGCACTTCCGGCATTGCTCAACGTGGGCGCGGCCATGGCGAATACGAAGCCGGTCGGCGCGCCGACGCTGGTGATGCCGCCGGAGCAGGCCGACACGATCCCCGAGCCACCGCCGCGACCTGGGTCATGGAGACGCCAGGCCGCTACAGCGTCGGCAATGTGACGATGCTGCCCCGTCCCAAGGGCGGCGCCCGGCTGGATGGGGACCCCCTGCCGCTGTACCTCCCGGATTCCTCCAACGAGTGCAAGGTGCAGAAATTCTTCCGCCGAACGCACCCTGGATTGGAAACGGCGCAAGGCGAGTGTGTGCCTGACCGTTCCGGACCCGAATCGAGCAGATAGCCTCATGAAGCAGGTATGTCCTCGTGGTGCGGGTGCGCCGTCCGCCGAAGCGCAGCTGCAGCGCGAGGCGTCTGCTGCAAATCACTACGTGGCCTACAATCGGGCTCCACCGGCGCTTTGAGGACGCTGATGCGAGCGAGGTCACGATGACGAATTCGGCGCAGTCATTGAACGCGCCCGAGCCGGCACCCGCCTGGAAGCCGGAAGACGCGGCGCTGCCGGAAGAAGCATTCGAGGCGCTCAGGCGTTCCCTGCCGGAACCAGAGCGACGGGCGTTGACGCGCGCACGTTTGGAATTGGTCGCGCAACGCTTGAAAGAGCGGTTGTCACACAAGCCCTGGTATCGGGAGAGGGCGGAATCCGATCCGGGGTTCTGGAACACCTTGGCCGCCAGCCGTTTCAACGACGTCTGAAGCCAGCCATTGGAGACGCGGCTGCGCCGGACCCTTGCCGCAGCCCTTGCGCCTGACAGCTGCGCACGCTGGCCTCAGGGCCACCCGTTCCTTCGATGCCGCGAACGGCAAACATCCGGCCAGAAGCCGGAAACGAAAAAGCCCGGCGCGGGGCCGGGCTTTCTCGAAGTACCTGAAAACATGGTGGCCAGGGACGGAATCGAACCGCCGACACGGGGATTTTCAATCCCCTGCTCTACCAACTGAGCTACCTGGCCGGAAACTCCACGCGTCCACCCGGATGCGGATGGTGCGTGCGGGCCGCGTATTAGACCGTCACCGGGCGGTGACGTCAAGCTTGCCCCGAGGTGAATATGGACCGCCGTTGCGCGACGATCCGGTCTCCGCGATCGCCCTGGGCGGTAGGATCGTTGCATTGCCTGCCCGACGCCTGCGCTCGGGCCCCTGATCGGAGTGCCGCCATGAATGTCGTCCGGATCACCTGCCTCGCCACGGTTCTTGCTCTTGCCGCTTGCGCCAGCACCGCCGAGCGCCGTCAGTTCGAACAGGAACAGCTGGCCATCTACAGCAAGCATGCCGGTGAGCCGGTGGACCGGATACGCAGTTTCCGTCTGATCAGCTGGCAGCCGGCCGGTGACCTCAACCTCCTGCTCGAAGCGCGATTGAACGAGTGGTACTGGCTGGAAGTGGACGGCCCGTGCATGGAACTGCCATACGCGCAGGCCATCGGGGTCAAGACTTCGATGAACACGCTGCAGGCGCGGTTCGACAGCATTCTCGTTGAAGGCCAGCCCTGCCGGATCCGGACGATCCGCCCGATCGACTACAAGGCGGCGCGAGCGGAACTGCGCGAACTTCGGGAAAGTCGGCAATGAGAAGCCAGCCACCCCCTGGTCAGGACGGGCGGAAATCGCACCCAGGCCGGTGGCGAACGGCAAGGCCAGGGCGGTGCCAGTCACTGGATGGCGCGCCGGTTGCGGCAAGGGCAGTCGCTCCGGTTACCCCCGTAGATATGGGTTCACCGTAGCCGTGGGCGGATCGTGAAAGCCTGCAGTGCCGGTCGCCGCGATCCGGCGGCGCACCGGGCGCATCGGCCCCCTACGCCCCCGGCTCGACATAGCCTGGCGGCTTGTCGGCGCCGGGTCCGAACAGGAACTTTTCCATCTCTGTGGAAAGAAACCTCCGCGTCTGCGGATCCAGCGGCGAAAGCCGGTTCTCGTTGATCAGCATGGTCTGGTGCGCCAGCCACTGGCCCCAGGCTTCCTTCGAGATGTGCCGGTAGATGCGCTGGCCCAGTTCCCCGGGCCAGGGCGCGAAATCCAGGCCTTCGCCTTCGCGCTGGAGTTTCTGGCAGAAAATCGTTCGCATGATGGTCAATCCTCTCGCAGTCGCAGTCCGGTGAGCAGGCGGCGCACCGGCTGCGGAATCCCGATGCTGGCAAGTTCGTCGAGCGGATGCCAGCGGCATCCATCCTGCTCGGCCACGCCCGGGCCGGGCGCGAAGACGTGGACCTGGTCCTCGCCGATGTCCAGCCGGAACGGCTGCGCCGTCAGCGCGTAGTGGGTGAAAACATGACGCACGGCAGGCATCGGCACCAGCGCAGGCGGAGGGAAGGTCGTTCCGAGCGCGCGGTCGCCGCGCAGCGATGATTCGTCGGGAAATTCGGGCAGGCTCCAGAGGCCGCCCCAGATGCCCGGTGACGGCCTGCGGTGGAGCAGTACCCGGCGCGAGTCGTGCACCGCCACCAGCCACGCTGCGCTCCGTTGCGGCAGTGTGCGGCGCGGTCTCGGTGTCGGCAGTTCGGCGACGCGTCCGGTCGCCAGGGCGACGCAATCGTCCCGGAGCGGGCAGTTTCCGCACTCCGGCCGCGCGCGCGTGCATACCGTCGCTCCCAGGTCCATGATCGCCTGGGTGTAGTCGGCAAGCTGCGAAGGCGGCAGCAGCGCGTCGGCCAACCACCAGAGGTGAAGTTCGATCGCGCGCTGGCCGGGAAAGCCGTCGATGCCGTGGCTCCTGCACAGCACGCGCTTGACGTTGCCATCGAGGATCGGCGCACGCAGTCCGAATGCCTGCGACAGGATCGCGCCCGCCGTCGAGCGGCCGATGCCCGGCAGCGCCATCAATGCATCGAGGTCGGCCGGCAGTTCGCCACCATGGTGTTCGACGCAGAGCCGCGCCGCGCGCTGCAGGTTGCGGGCCCGGCTGTAGTAGCCCAGTCCCGACCACAGCGCCATCACCTGGTCGGCCGGGGCACGCGCCAGCGCGGGCAGCGTCGGCAGTGCGTCGACGAAGCGCAGGAAGTAGCCGGTGACGGTAGCGACCTGCGTCTGTTGCAGCATGATTTCGCTGAGCCAGACCCGATAGGGATCACGCGGCTGCTGCCAGGGCAGGTCGTGGCGACCATGCTTCGCATGCCATGCCAGCAGTCGCGATGCGAATGCCGGCAGCGGCTCACTCGCCGGACTGTGCGCCGTCGCTGCCCGGGCCATCGTCATCCTGTGCTGCCGGCGGCAGCGTGCGCACGTCCAATTCGATGCCCTCGATGCGGGCGCCGCCGACTTCCAGCGCTTCCAGGCGCCACTCGCCACGGATGGCGGCAATCGCGGCGATGGGGTTGGCCAGCTGCGCCAGCGCCATGTTGGCCTCGTCGGCGGCCAGTTCGGCCCGGAAGTGCTGGCTGCCCTGCGTCAGCTCGAAGCGCAGCGCGTTCTCGCCTTCGTCCAGCCGGAATGCGATCGCGACCGGTTGCGTGGCGTCCAGGCCCAGCGGATCGGGCAGCCAGTCCGGCCAGGCCGGCAGCGTGCCGGCCAGGTCGACATGGTTGAGGCCGATGGCGTCCAGGTGCAGGCGGCCGCCCAGTTCCATGCCGAGTCCTTCCGACAGCGGCTGGCCGTCCGGGCTCACCACCCAGCGCAAGTGCGTGTCTTCCAGCGCGATGCCGGTGGCATCGTTGCGCGGTCGCGTGCGCAGCGTGAGCGAAAGGGCGCGACTCTGCCGCCCACGCAGGCGCGCGCCGGCGTCGAGGTGGAATTCTTCGCCGTCCAGCATCGGCGTGGTGATCAGCGAGAACTGGTCAAGGCGCCAGTCGTCTTCGCCATCGCCCGACAGCAGGGTGCCATCCTCGACGCGCAGGCCGACCTCGATGCGCGGCAGGCGTGGCGCGCGCGCCGGACCATCGTCGTCGGACAGGTTGGCAAGCAGCGCCATCAGTTCCGGCCAGGCGATCACCGGGCGGCGCAGCTGCAGGCTCTCGACGCGCGTCTGTCCGGTCCACAGGACCGACCAGGGCAACGCCAGGTTCAGTTCCCCGGCGCTGGCGGCGAGGGCGCCGTCGCGCTCGACCCGCGCGCCGGACAGTTGCACCTGCAGGCGCGGCAGCAGCCGCACGCCGGGCGATTCCGGCAGCGTCAGCGTCGCGCCCAGCTCGCGTTCGGTCCAGTTGCCGATCATCCGCGCGACGTTGTCCGGGCGCAGCACCCAGCGCACGGCGATGACCGTGCCGGCGGCGAGAACGGCGAGGAGGCCGATGACCAGCAGCGTGCGGCGGCCTCGCAGCATCGATCAGCGGCCCAGCGAATCCGGCAGAAGTCCGTCGATGAAGGCGTCGGGATCGAAGACCTGCAGGTCCTCGACGCCTTCGCCGAGGCCGACGAAGCGGATCGGCAGGCCGAATTCGCGGGCGAGTGCGAACACGACGCCACCCTTGGCGCTGCCGTCGAGCTTGGTGACCACCAGTCCGGTCACGCCGGCGGCCTGATGGAACTGGCGCACCTGGTTGACCGCGTTCTGGCCGGTGGTGCCATCGATCACCTGCAACACTTCATGCGGCGCGTTGCCGTCCAGTTTGGCCATGACGCGGCGGATCTTCGCCAGCTCGTCCATCAGGCCCGACTGCGTGTGCAGGCGGCCCGCGGTGTCGGCAATCAGCAGCTGCGCGCCGCGCGAGCGCGACGATTGCAGGGCATCGAAGATCACCGAGGCGGAGTCCGCGCCCTGGCCCTGTGCATAGACCGCGATGCCGGTGCGCTCACCCCAGGTCTGCAACTGCGCGACGGCGGCGGCGCGGAAGGTGTCGCCGGCCGCCAGTGTCACGGCCAGGCCCTGTTCGTGGTAGCGGCGGGCCAGCTTGCCGATGGTGGTGGTCTTGCCGACGCCGTTGACGCCGACGACGAGGATGACGAAGGGCTGCACCGACGGATCGATGGCCAGCGGTCGCGCCACCGGATCGATCAGCGCGCGCAGGCGAGTGCGCAGGTCCGCCAGCAGCGCGTTGGAGTCGGCATAGCTGCGCGCCTTGATGCCGCGGCGCAGGGCGTCGACCAGTTCGTTCGTCGCCGCGACCCCGACGTCGGCGGTCAGAAGTACCGTTTCCAGCTCCTCGAGCAGGTCCTCGTCCAGCGGCTTGTTGCCGGAGAAAAGCGCGCGGATGCCGAGGCCCAGCGAACTGTTGGACAGGCGCTCGCGCCAGCTCGGCTTCGCCCTTGCGACGGGGGCCGCGGGTGCGGGCGGCGGAGCAGCTGCGGCCACCGCGGGTGCAGCCGCGACCGGCGCAGGCGCGGCAGGCAGGTTCGCTGCGTCCATGGCGGCGGGGGCATTTTCCGCTGCCACGTCGACCTGCGGCGGCGTTTCGATGGTGGTATCGACGGAGGGGCTGTCACCGGCGGCCGGTGCGGCCGGTTCGACAGTCTTCTTCTTGCGGAAAAACCCGAGCATGGCGTGGCGGTCTGGAAGGCGGCGTGGCGGATCGCGAGGAATGGCGAGGGCGCCGGCGCGGCCGGATGACAGGCGCTGCACGGACGTCCCGGGGCGGCCCGGTATGCTATCACCGCCAATGAAAACCAAGCGTTCAACAACTTCCGCAGCCACGCCCGGTTCAGTCCGGATCATCGCCGGCGAGTGGCGGGGACGGAAGCTGGCTGTTCCCGACCTGCCCGGCCTGCGGCCGACGCCGGATCGCGTCCGCGAGACGCTGTTCAACTGGCTGATGCCGGTCAGCGAGGGTGCGCGCTGCCTCGACCTGTTCGCCGGCACCGGCGCGCTTGGGCTGGAGGCGGCGTCGCGAGGTGCGGCCGAAGTGGTCCTGGTCGAACGCGACCGCGGCGCCGCGGCGGCGCTGCGCGGGCATGTCACGCGCCTCGGCGCCGGCCAGGTCCGGGTCGAATGTGCCGACGCACTGCAGTGGCTGGACCAGCCGGCGACATCCCGTTTCGATGTCGTCTTCCTCGACCCGCCGTACGGCGCCGACCTGCTCGCGCCGGCCTGGAGGCGTCTTCGCGACGGCGGCTGGCTGGCACCGCAGGCGTATGTCTACGCCGAATGGCCGGCAGGACAGCCGTCGCCGATCGACCTTCCTCCCTGGCGCAGCGGCCGGGCCGGTCAAGTCGCGCACGCGCTCTACCGCTGCCTGCCCGCGACAGTGCCGACCGGTGCCGGCGCCTGATACGCTCGCGCCTCCGCCACGCCAAGGCAGGCCCTGGAGACACCCTGATGAAAGCCGGCAATCCCCGCATCGCGGTCTATCCGGGCACGTTCGATCCGCTCACGAACGGGCACATCGACCTGGTGCAGCGCGCCGTGCCGCTGTTCGACAAGGTCGTGGTGTCGATCGCCGAGAATCCGGTGAAAGGCCCAAGCTTCAGCCTGGAGGAACGCATCGAGCTGGCGAAGCAGGCGCTGGAGGGAATCGACAAGGTCGAAGTGCAGGGTTACCGGGTGCTGCTTGCGGATTTCGTCCGCGAGGTCGGCGCCGGCGTGATCCTGCGCGGCCTGCGCGCGGTGTCCGACTTCGAATACGAATTCCAGCTCGCCAGCATGAACCGCCATCTGGTTCCGGAAGCTGAAACGCTGTTCCTCACGCCGGCCGAGCAGTGGGCGTTCATTTCCTCGTCCCTGGTCCGGGAAGTTTCGCGCTTCGGGGGTGATGTCTCGGAGTTCGTGCATCCGGTCGTGAACGCCGCGCTCAAGCAGCGATTCCGCTGAAGCCTGCGGCTATACTCTGCCCATTCAGCCGGCCACCAATGGCCGCCCCGCGTCAACAGGAGTGCGCACAGCCATGTCCAGTCGTCTTCGTATCGCCCTGCTCGCCCTGGTGGCGGGGCTCTTCACCCTCGCCGGCTGCCAGAAGGAAGCCAGTGAAGGCAGGCCGTCGTCGGCCGGCGGCCAGGCCGCGCCCGCGGCCGAACAGCGCGCGCCGCTGATGCTGCCGGCGTCGCAGAGCGACGACGACTGGAAGCGCTACATCGGCCAGCAGGTGTCGCGCAATGTCCGCGTCAAGCGTGGCATCCCGCCGTTCGCCGTGTACGTGAGCCCGGACGAGGATCCGTTCCCGGTCATCGACAATGCACGCCAGACCCTGCAGCGCGGCGTGGTCAAGGACACCATCATCGCCTTCGGCTCGCGCGACTCGCAGCTGATGGCGACGCAGATGGTCGAGCTGTTCAAGGACATCCCGGCCGATCGCCTGAAGGGCGCGCGCGTGGTGTTCGTGGGTGATGCCGCCCATCGCGGCGTCGCCGAGAGCGCGGTCGCTCCTTCCGGCGCCGAGTTCATCTTCCTCGAGTTCGGCAAGTAAGCCGGATCCGCCCGCGCCGGCGCGCAATGCGCCGGCGCCGTTCAAGTCCCCGGCAGGGCCCGGCGGCTATACTTCCGCAATGGCCCTGTACATCACCGACGCCTGCATCAACTGCGATGTCTGCGAGCCGGCCTGCCCGAACCAGGCCATCCACATGGGTGAACTGATCTACGAGATCGACCCGGCCCGCTGCACCGAATGCGTCGGCCACTTCGACGAGCCGCAATGCCAGGCCGTGTGCCCCGTGGAATGCTGCCTGCCCGATCCGGCGCGACCGGAGAGCGAGGCCGAACTGCTGGCCAAGCTCGAACGCCTGAAACTGGAACCCGTGCAATGAACCTCTTCCGTCCGCTCCGGCACTTCGCCCTGCTGGCAGTCCTCTGTGCCGGTGCCGTCCATGCCGCGGGCGATGGCGCGCCGCAGGGATCACAGGCGACCGCCACGGCGGCCGTGCCCGGCAGGACGGCGATCGCCAGCGCGCACTTCCTGGCGACCGAGGCCGGCCACGAGATCATCGCCGCCGGCGGCAACGCCTTCGACGCGGCGGTGGCGGTCGCCATGGCCCTGGCCGTGGTCGAACCGTCCAGCTCCGGTATCGGCGGCGGCGCGTTTTTCCTCCTGCATCGCGCCAGCGATGGCAAGGACGTGTTCGTCGACGCGCGCGAGGTCGCGCCGGCGGCGGTCAGCCGCGACTGGTATCTCGACGACGCCGGCAATCCGGATCGTGACCGCAGCGTCAACGGTCCGCTCGCTGCCGGCATTCCCGGGCAGCCGGCCGGCCTGGTATGGCTGGCCGAACACTATGGCCGCCTGCCCTTGGCGAAGTCGTTGGCCCCGGCGATCAGGCTGGCGTCGGAAGGCTTCCCGGTCGATGAAAAATACCGCCAGCTGATCGGCATGCGCGTCGAGGCGCTGCGTCGCCATCCCGATGCCGCACGCCAGTTCCTTGTCGCCGGCGAGATGCCCGAGCTGGGCCACGTCATCGTCCAACCCGATCTGGCCAGGACCATCGAGCGCCTCGCCGAGCGCGGTTTCGACGGTTTCTACAAGGGCACCACCGCGCGTCGCCTCGTGACCGGCGTCAACGAGGCCGGCGGCAGCTGGACGCTCGACGACCTGTCGAACTACCGCGTCAAGGAGCGCGAGCCGATCCGCCTGCGCTACCGCGACCACGAGATCGTCACCTCGCCGCCGTCCTCGTCGGGCGGCGTCGTCATCGCCCAGATCCTCAACATCCTCTCGGTGTGGGACCTGAAGAAGATGACGGCGGTGCAGCGCGTGCACCTGGTCGTCGAGGCCATGCGTCGCGGCTACCGGGATCGCGGCATCTACCTGGGCGACCCGGATTTTGTCGAGATGCCGCTGGCGATGCTGCTCAGCCCCGACTACGCCGCCGGCCTGCGCGCCTCGATCCGCCTCGACCAGGCGACGCCGAGCTCCATGCTGCCCGGCAGCGACAACGCGCCGCGTGGCACCGACACCACGCATTTCTCCATCATCGACGCCGACGGCAACATGGTGTCGGCGACGTTGAGCGTTAACCTGCCATATGGTTCCGCTTTCGTGCCACCGGGTACCGGCGTGCTGCTCAACAACGAGATGGACGATTTCGCGCTGGTCGCCGATGCGCCGAACGCCTATGGCCTGATCGGTCGCGAGGCCAACGCCCCGGCCGCCGGCAAGCGCATGCTGTCGTCGATGACGCCGACCTTCGTGCGTGGCCCGGACCGCACGCTGGTGATCGGCACGCCCGGCGGCAGCCGCATCATCACCATGGTTCTGCTGGGTGTCCTGGAATTCATCGACGGCGCCGATGCCAAGGGCATCGTCGGCACGCGCCGCATCCACCACCAGTACCTGCCCGACGTGATCTCGGCCGAACCGGATGCGCTGGCCACGGAAACCGTGCACGCGCTGGAGGCGATGGGCCACACCGTCGATGCCGGTCGGCGCGAGTGGGGCAACATGCACGTGGCGATCTGGAACCGCGCCAGTGGCGAGCTCGAGGCGGCCTCGGACCCGCGCAGCGAATCCGGTCGCGCCATCGTCCGCTGACGAGGCGCCGGCCGCGTCCGCGCAAGGCGGCCGCGGCCGGCGACGACAACCGCGGCTGCCAGCGGCTAGCATAGGCGGCATCCACCATCAGGGATGCCGCACATGAAGGACCAAGGCGAATGGCTGAAGCAGCTCGGCGAGCTGCAGCAGCAGTACTGGAACGGCTGGCGTGAAATGAGCAGTCAGGCCATGGGTGCCGCACCGGCGCCCGCGACGCCGTGGCAGGACGGCATGGAGGGCTGGGCACGCGCCATGGGCCTGCGCCCGCAGATGCCGGCCAACCCGTTCTTCCCGTTTGCCGCCAATGCCTTCGCACCGGCGGATCCGCTTGAGCGCATGCTCGAGCAGGGCAAGCGCTATCTCGGCGTCCTGCAGGGCATGATGACCGGCGACGCCTTCGGCTCGATGCAGGGCGACTTCGATCCCCGCGCCTGGCTGGAACAGATGCGCGACACGCACGAGCGCATCGGGCAAGACCTGCTCGGCAAGATGGAGCCGATGCCGTGGTTCACCGGCCTGCAGGCGGCGCAGGTCGAGCAGCTGGTGAAGACATTCACTGGCATGCCGGCACGGGGCATGAAGGAAGAGCTGCAGTCCTGGCTTGCGACGCCGGCCTTCGGCCTGAACCGCGAACACCAGGAGCGGGTGCAGGCGCTGGCCAGCGCGTGGCTCGACTACCTTGAAGCGCAGAAGCGTTACGACGCCCTGATGATGGAGTCGGCACGGCGCACCTTCGACATCCTCGAAGGCAGGTTCGCCGGCGGCGAAGAGCCTGGCCGCCAGATCGAAACCGCGCGCGCGCTGTACGACCTGTGGATCGACGCCGCCGAGGAAGCCTTCGGAGAGGTGGCGATGAGCGCCGAGTACCGCGACGTCTACGGCGAGCTGGTGAACACGCAGATGCGCGTGCGCGCCGGCATCAACCGCGAGATCGAGCGCATCGGCGAGATGTTCGGCCTGCCGACGCGGACAGAAGTCGATTCGCTGGCACGCCAGCTGCATGAACTGCGTCGCGAACTGCGTCGTAGTGGCCGAACGGCCGGCGCTGCCGGCGAGAATCCGGCGAAGGCAGCCCCGGCGTCCGGCAAGCCGGCGGCGCGTCAGCCACGCAAGGCGAAGCCGCGCGCCGCAGCCGGCAAGTCGGCACAGCTGGTTGCCGC
Organism: Pseudofulvimonas gallinarii; assembly: GCF_004343305.1. Classification (GTDB taxonomy): domain Bacteria; phylum Pseudomonadota; class Gammaproteobacteria; order Xanthomonadales; family UBA2363; genus Pseudofulvimonas; species Pseudofulvimonas gallinarii. Next base: position 148,610 of record NZ_SMAF01000006.1, read on the forward strand.
TCCGCCGACCCCGGTCGCGACGCGGGCCGCCAATGCCGCGCGCCGTCCGGCAGCCCGGAAGCAGGCAGGGACGGCCAAGGGCACGGCCAAATCGCCGGCCGCATCGACCGCCGGCGTGACGCCGGTCATCCAGAACACCGCCGCGCGCACGCGCAAGCGAGGCTGACACCATGACGACAGCCATCAAGTTCGATCCCAAGGCCGTGGTCGAGGAAGCGCTGCGCTTCAACCAGAAGATCGCCGCCGGCCTGAAGACGCTGCGTTCCGTACCCGACGTCGACTTCGGCTGCACCGATAAGGAAGAGATCTACCGCGAAGGGAAGACCGTCCTGTACCGCTTCAAGGGCGAGGGCAAGCCGACGGCGCGGGTGCCGATCCTCATCGTCTACGCATTGGTCAACCGCCCCTACATGGTCGACCTGCAGGAAGACCGCTCCCTGGTTCGCAACCTCCTGGCGCGCGGCGAGGACGTCTACCTGATCGACTGGGGCTATCCGGACCGTTCCGACCGCTGGCTGACCCTGGACGACTACATCAACGGCTACATCCACAACTGCGTCGGGGCGATCTGCGAGCGCCATGGCCTGCCGGCCATCAACGTGCTGGGCATCTGCCAGGGCGGCGCCTTTTCGATCTGCTACAGCGCGCTGCATCCGGAGCGCGTGCGGAACCTCATCACCATGGTGACGCCGGTGGATTTCCACACCGACGACAACATGCTGTCGCACTGGACGCGGTCGATGGACGTCGACCTGTTCGTCGACACGCTGGGCAACGTCCCGGCCGACCTGATGAACTACTGCTACCTGATGCTCAAGCCCTACCGGCTGAACTTCCAGAAGTACGTCGGTCTGGCCGACATCCTCGACGACGAGCACGAGCTTGAGAACTTCCTGCGCATGGAGAAGTGGATCTTCGATTCGCCCGACCTTGCCGGCGAGACCTTCCGCCAGTTCATCAAGGATTTCTACCACGGCAACAAGCTGGTGCAGGGCGGCCTGCAGATCGGCGGCGAGGACGTCGATCCGCTGCGCATCACCATGCCGGTGCTGAACATCTTCGCCGAGCAGGACCACCTGGTGCCGCCGAGCGCCTCGCGCCCGCTGGGCGGGATCATCGGCACCGACGACTACACCGAGCTGGCCTTCCGTGGCGGCCACATCGGCATCTACGTGTCCTCGCGTGCGCAGCGCGAAGTGCCTTCCGCCATCCACGACTGGCTGGCCAGGCGCAACCGCTGACGCGGATGGCGCAAGGCGTTTCGCCGCAATGAATAAAGGCCGGTTTCCCGCGACGGATACCGGCCTTTCTTTTTCCAGCGGACGGCGCCTCGACCGCGACGCCGTACCGGTTGGCGCGGCGGGCCGCCGTCACTGGCGCGCCCCGCGTCGCGTGGCCTCAGGCCAGCCCTTCGGCGGCCAGCGCCTTGCGCACCGCTTCGTCGGATTCCATGCGCGCGCTGAAGCCGGCGAGGTTGTCCAGGCCCGACAGGTCCACGCCGACGCCCTTGGCCCAGCGCAGCATGACGTAGAGATACGGATCGACATAGCTGCGCTGGTCGTTCGCCAGCCACCGGTGGTCGGCCAGGTGCGCATCGATGCCCTTGAGCAGCGCGCGGACGTTCGTGCGTGCGGCATCCTTGACCGCATCGTGCTGGCTTTCGTCGGCAATGTACTTGGCGGGCGCGAAGATCGGCACGAAGGCCTTGTGCAGGTCGGCATTGAGCAGGCCCATCCAGCGGTTCACTTCGGCGCGGCTGCGCGCCGTGCCGTCACCGGCCAGCCCCGCCTGCGGGTACGTGTCGGCCAGGTAGGCCATGATGGCGGCGTTCTGCGTCAGCACCCAGCCGTCTCCGTCGGCAAACGCGGGCACGGCACCGGCCGGGTTGATGGCCAGGAATTCCGGCGACTTCAGCTGGTCGCGCGGCACCTTGACGGCTTCATAGGGCTGGCCGATCCACTCGAGCACGATATGCGTCGCGAGTGAACACGCACCGGGCATGTAGTACAGCTTCATGGGAGGTCCTCGGATTGCGGGTGGAAAACCAGGGCCGGGCGACGACGCCTCAGGCGACGGCGCAGACCAGACCCTTTAGATAGGCGGTTTCGACGATGGCCGGGTGCAGCGGATGGTCCGGACCCTGCTGCAGCCGCGCGAGCACCGAGGCATTGCGTCCGGCGCGCGAGGTCGCCTCGTGGACGACATGCATCAGCTCCGGCTCGGGCAGGTGGTGCGAACACGAGCAGGTGACCAGCAGGCCGCCGGGCGCGAGCATGCGCAGGGCCTGCTGGTTGAGCCGCTTGTAGGCGACCAGGCCAGCGGCGTGGTCCTTGCGCCGCTTGATGAAGGCCGGCGGGTCCAGGACGATGACATCGAACTGCTCGCCGTCCTCGCGCAGCGCCTTCAGCGCGTCGAAGGCATCGGCATGCAGGGTGTCGACCTTGCCGGACAGGTCGTTGAGCGCGGCATTCGCCTCGATACCCTCGCAGGCCGGCAGCGAGGAATCAACGCAGACCACGCGTTCGGCGAAGGTGGCGGCGGCACGCAGGCCCCAGCCACCGAGATAGGAGAACACGTCGAGCACGCGGGCACCGCTGCCGTAGCGCGCGAACAGGTCGCGGTTGCCGCGCTGGTCGTAGAACCAGCCGGTTTTCTGGGCATGCGCGAAATCGATGCGGAAGCGCAGGTCTCCTTCGCGTGCCTCGATGGTTCCAGGTACCTCGCCGATGCCGGCCTCGACGTACTCGGGCAGCTTCTCCATCGCACGCGAACCGCCAGTGTTGCGCCAGACCAGGTTTTCCGGCGCCAGCACCTCCGCGACAGCCTGTTCGACCAGCGGCCGCAGCGCTTCCATGCCCGCGGTGGCGATCTGTCCGACCAGCGTCGAGCCATAGCGGTCGATCACCAGGCCCGGCAGCCCATCGCTTTCGCCGAACACCAGCCGGTAGTAGGGCTGGTCGTACATCCGTTCGCGCAGCGCCAGCGCCGCGCGCAGGCGCTTGGCGACCAGGTAGGCATCGACGGTCGTGCCGGTATCGCGGGTGAGCAGGCGCACGGTGATGAGGCTGTGCGGATTGATGTAGCCGATGCCGATCAGCATGTCGCGGGCATCATGCACGCGCACGAGCTGCCCGGGTTCGAAGCCGGCGAGTGGCGTTGCGGCGGTATCGATCTGGTTGCTGTAGATCCACGGATGACCGTGGCGCAGGCGCCGGTCCTCGCCTTTTTTCAGGCGCAGCGGGGGCAGGGTGGCGGTCATGGCGGATTCCTTTGGCAACGGAATAGCGTAGCCGATCGCTGTCGCCGCCGATGAATGCCGGCCATCGCCGGCCGTGGATTTCCGTGATCGACCATGGAATCCCGCGATGGAACTGGACGCTGCCGGCCATTCCGCCTGCCGGGGGTCAGAACCAGGCCCGAATTCCGGCGGCGAGGCTGCGACCGGGGCGCGGCGCGACATCCTTGAGGAAGGACGTATGCACGCGGATGTCCTCGTCCAGCAGGTTGCGTCCCTGCAGGAACAGCTCCACCTCGCGCGCCTGCCACTCGAACGACCAGCTGGCATCGGCATCGAGCTGCGTGTATCCCGGCGTCGGCGTTTCGTGCTCGGCGACGCGATCCTGCCTGCGGTAGCGCAGGGCGGTAACGCCGGCGCGCCAGCCGCCGTGTGACCAGTCCAGGCCGGTACCGACGCGCGCCGGCGCGATGCGCGGCAGGTTGCCGCCGGCGTCGAGTTCCGCGCGCACGGTATCCGCCATCACGCGCAGGGTGTAGCGGCCGCTGCCGTGCTCGGCCAGCTTCAGTCGCGCCTCGATCTCGCCGCCGCGGAAGGTCGCGTCATGCTGGCGCCAGAACAGCACGGGAAAGTCATCTTCATGGCCGCCGTGCGCGTGCGCGGCCTCGTCGTCGTGGCGCAGGTAGGTGAAGCGGTCGAAGCGGTTGCGCCACGCAGCGATACGCATGTCCCACCGGTCGCCGTGGTAGTGCAGGCCCAGTTCAACCTGCCTGGATGTCTCCACGCCCAGCGAGGCATCGCCCACCTCATGCGATGCGGTCGCCACGTGCACGCCGTCGGAATACAGCTCTTCCGCCGTCGGCGCGCGCTGGGCGCGATCCATGCCCAGGCGCATGTGCCAGTGGTCGCTGATCCGCCATTCCGTCGCCAGCGACGCGCTCAGGGCATGGAACCGTCGTGCCGGCATTCCGGCCTGCGGCTCGACATGGACGCGGTCATGGCGTGCACCGATTTCCAGCTTCAGGCGCTCCCAGTGCCGGCGCTCCAGCAGGAACAGTCCGAGGTCACGGGTGACGCTCGGTGGAACGAAGGCCTCTTCGCCTTCAGCGGTGAAATCGCGACGGCTGGCCTGCAGGCCCCAGGCGCCATGCCAGTCCGCCAGCGGCGCATGCACCAGTTCGATCCGGCCCTCGTGGCCCTCGTTGTGGAAGTGCGTGCCGGCGATGCCGTCCTCGAACTCGGTATGGGCGTAGCGGGCGTGTCCCAGGCGCAGTCTCAGTGTTTCGTGCCCTGGCAGCGGATCGTCGAGTCCGGCCTTGGCATCGATACGGGTCTGGCGCAGGTCGATGGCGACGCCTTGGTCGTGTCCGTTGTCGTGGGCGGCGGAAAGGTTCATCGGGGACAGCGCCCGGTGATCGTGGTGGTCGTCGCCGTGGTCGTGCGAATGACCGGGCACGCCGTAGCGGCTTTCATGGCGGCTGACGGCGATGCCGGCAAACCCGCGCGCCGTGGCATGGCTGGCGCCGATGGCGCCACCGCGCGTGCGCGTCGCGCTGTGCGGAAGGACGCCCTCGTCATGATCGTGGCCGCCGGCGTGGTCACCGGCGTGTCCGTGGTCGTGCCTGTCCGCGGAGCGTCCCGCAGGTCCCGGGATCGCGTAGTCCCCGGTTTCGCGATGATAGGCATCGGCGTGCAGGACCAGGTGGCCGTGGCCGGCATCGATCCGCACTGCGCCGGCGCGCTCGTCCGCGACGTCATTGCCGCGCAGTTCGACACGGCCGCGCGTGCCCTCGAACGCGTGTTCGTGGATCCGGCCGTCAACGACGTTGACCGCGCCACCGACGGCCCCGGAACCGAACAGCAACGTCGCCGGCCCCTTGAGCACCTCGATCTGGTCGGCGAGGAAGGGCTCGATGGTGACCGCGTGGTCGACGCTGACCGTCGAGGCATCCATGGCAGCCAGCCCTTCGCCCAGCACCTGCACGCGGGCGCCATCCAGCCCGCGTATCACCGGGCGGCCGACGCCGGCGCCGAAGAAACTCGACTGCACGCCGGGAAGCTGCCCGACCGATTCGCCCAGCGTCGCCGCGCGGCTGTCGTCCAGGCCGGTGCCCGACAACACTTCCGTCGGCCGGGTGATGTCGTCCGGAGCCTGCCGGATCGGCGTTGCGGTCACCACCACTTCGTCCAGTTCGCGGGCGTGGTCATGCGCGTGGCCGTGGGCGTGGCCCTGTTCGCCGGCCCTTGCCGGGGTCGCGGCCAGCCAAGGCAGGACGCTGCAGAGGAGAAGGCAGGGTCTGGCGATACGCATGCGGTCGGCTCTCGTCGAATATAGACGTTATATCATAACCAAATCGACGGCCCGGAATGCACTCCCTTGGGCCTCGTGCGGCACATCGGCACCCGGCTGCACGGAGATGTTCCCGGAGGCAAAAAAAGCGGGCGCTGGGCGCCCGCAATGAGGGTGGACTGGCCGGGGGAGGACGGCCGTCCGGGGACGAACGACGGGGATTACTCCTCGTCGCGCTGCTTGGAGCTGGTATAGACATCGAATTCGGACTGGCTCAGGCGGCCGTCGGCATCGGTGTCGTAGGTGGAGAAGTTCGCCGCCAGGGCGTGGTCGGCCGGAATCTCGTCGCGGGAAACGTAACCATCGTTGTTCGCGTCCAGCGACTGGAAGCTGCGGCCGTCGTCGGCCAGCGCAAACGTCGAGAAGCCGAAGGCAACGGCGGCGACTGCGATCAGGGGGGTCTTGGTCATGGTCGTGCTCCTTGACTAAGTGGGACGCGGGAAGTGAAGCGCGAGTGCCATTACGCACGAGGCGTGCCAATCGAAGAATCAATGATTTGGGCCGCGCGGGCGCCGGGATGCCCAAGCACGCTGCACGAACCGTGCAAGGTCTCCGTGCAAAAGGAGCGACCCAGCTAGGTCGATGGGGGCCTCGCCGCCCACACGGGGCCAATGACCGCTTCGGGTACGCCATACAGCGCCGCCAGGTTGGCCACCGTCAGCGTCGGCTCCGGCGGCCCTTCGGCAAGGACGCGACCCTGGGCGAGCAACAGCACGCGATCGGCGACGCGCAACGCGTGTTCGGGCTGGTGCGTGGACATCAGCACCGCCAGGCCGAGGCCGCGCAGGCGGTCGACGTGTTCGAGCACGCGCAGCTGGTTGCCGAAATCCAGGCTCGCAGTCGGCTCGTCCATGACCAGGATCGACGGCTCCTGCGCCAGCGCGCGCGCGATCAGCACCAGCTGGCGTTCGCCACCACTGAGCGTGGTGTAGACGCGCGACGCGAGATGGGCGACGCCCAGGGTGGCCAGGCACTGCATCGCCATGTCCCGGTCATGCCGTGACGGGGTCGAGAACAGGCCGACACGCGACGCACGCCCCATCAGCACGATGTCTTCGGCACTGAAGGCGAACTGCACCTCGTGGGCCTGCGGAACGTGGCCGACATGGCGGGCGAACGCCGCGCGCGACCAGCGCGCCGGTGCCACGCCGAGCAGCTCGACGCGGCCTGCCCGTGGCGGCAGCAGGCCGAGCAGCGTCCGCAACAGCGTGGTCTTGCCGCTGCCATTGGGTCCAAGGAGGCACACCACCTCGCCGCGTGACAGCGCCAGGTCGATGCCATGGAGCACGGTGTGCCCGGCGTAGCCCGCCTCCAGTTCCAGCAACCTGAGCAGGGGTTCTCCAGACATCAACGGTGGCCTCGCCCGCGCGCCAGCAATACGAGGAAAAACGGGGCGCCGACGATGGCGGTCAGGATGCCCAGCGGCAGTTCCATGGGCGCCACCGTCCGTGCCAGCGTGTCGGTGGCGACGAGGAAGCCGGCGCCTGTCAGCAGCGAAGCCGGCAGCAGGCGCGAGAACTCCGGGCCGACCACCAGGCGGGCGACATGCGGCACCACCAGCCCGACCCAGCCAATGATGCCGGCCAGCGAAACGGCGGCGGCGGTGCCGAGCGTCGCCGCCGCGATCAGCAGCGCACGCAGTCGTCGCACCTCGACGCCGAGTGCCGCCGCCTCCTCGTCGCCAAGGCTCAGCAGGTTGATGCGCCAGCGCAGCAGTGCCAGTGGCAGCAGGCCCAGGAGCATCGCCGGTAAAGCGGCGAGCAGGTCGCCGCCGGTCACCGCGTTCAAGCCGCCCAGCAGCCAGAACGTGATGCTGGGCAACTGCGTGTAGGGATCGGCAAGGATCTTCAGCAGCGAGATGCCAGCGCCAAGCAGCGTGCCGACGGCAACGCCGGCGAGCACGAGTACCAGCACGGGATCATGGCGTCGCACGGAGCGGGCGACGAGGTACACCGCTACGACCGCGAGCAGGCCGCCGGCAAAGGCCATGGCCTGCACCGCGACCAGCGGCAGTGCGAGGAAGATCGCCGCCGCCGCGCCCAGCCCGGCGCCAGCGGAGACGCCAAGGATGTCCGGCGATACCAGTGGATTGCGGAACATGTTCTGGTAGGCCGCGCCGGCCGCCCCGAGCACGGCGCCGATGGCAAGGCCGGCGGCGATGCGCGGCAGCCGGATGTTCCAGACGACGGTATCGACCGTCGCATCGACCGGGTCGGCCCATCCCAGGCGTGCCAGCAGCGCGCGCAGCAGCTGCTCCGGCGGAAGCGGAAACTTGCCGGCGCAGCAGGCGATCACCAGCACCGTGAGCAGGCCCGCGAGCGCAGCCAGCCATGGCAGCGACCTGCGCGGACCCGGTCTCATCCGGCCTCGCCATCCGCCGCGGCCGCGACCAGCGCCGCGGGCAGCGCCTTGCCATAGAAGCGCTCGAAGGTTTCCGCGGTGAAGCGGTCGAGGCGCCCGCGATCCGACCCGGGATAACGGTGCGGATACAGCCGTGGCAACAGCCACGGCAGCCCGACCAGGCGATTGACGCCGGGCGGACCGTCGAGCCAGCCGAAGGGCAGGATGGGGGCGACATGGATACGTCCATTGCGCACCGCCCGCACGGACCGCCACAGCCGGTCCCCACGGACGCGGCGCGCGAAGCCGGCATCCTGCGTCAGCAGCACGTCCGGGTTCCAGGCGAGGATCTGTTCCATCGACACCTGGGTCAGGCCGCCGCTGCCGGCTTCAGCGGCGACGTTGCTCGCGCCCGCGAATTCGATCGCCTCCATGTTGATGGAGCCGGCCAGGCCGGTCTCCAGGCCGTCCCTGCCGCGGGCGTAATAGACGCGCGGCGGCGCTTCGTCACGGTTCGCCGATGCCTCGGCCCGCACCCGGTCGAGGATGTGCGCGGCCAGGCCCGCCAGCTCCCGGCCGCGCCCTGCCGCTCCGATCAGCCTGCCGACCTCGCGCAACTGCGCCGGATGGTCTTCGAGCCGGCCATCGACAAGCACGTACGGCAGGCCCGTCTGCTGCCACACGCGCTCGGCGCCGGACAGATGCAGCGGATTGACGCTGCCGGCATCAAGGACCAGGTCGGGCCTGAGCGACAGCAGCGTTTCGGTGCCGACCGTACTGCCGCGTCCGGACAGGCGGCCGAGGAAAGGAAGGTCGGCCGCGGGTGCCGGCAACAGCGCCCGCGCGGCCGCGTCCATCCGCATCGGCCAGCCCAGCAGTTTTCCCGGCGCCAGCACGCAGGCCAGCACCGCCGCCGGCGAGCCCGCCGCGAACACCCGGGAAACGCGACCTGCTGGTGGCAGCTCGCCGAAACGGGCGGCAACACCGCCCTCGCGCGCCAACGATCGCGATGAACGGGAGCACAGCGTCGCCAGGGCGAGCAGGGACAGGAACGAGCGCCGGTTCATGCGATGCCGACCTTTGCACGGGACGTGCGCGCATCACATCGGAACTCTGGTCGCGCAGCCATCGGATTGGTTACTCCGGTCGGGAATCGAATGCGGCGGGAAGCCCGGAATCCGCCGTGGAATGCGCCATCTTACCGAACGGCGAAACCGTTCCTTAACGCGCTGATCGACATGGCCGCCATGCCATAGCATCATGCGGGCCACCCGTTGATACAGGTCAATGACCCACTGGATCGGTTCCGCCAGCATGGCCTGTCTTCGCTACAAGATGAAAAATCATGTCCGCTGCATCCTTTGACCGCGAGCAGCTGCTGGCCTGTGCGCGCGGCGAAATGTTCGGTCCCGGCAACGCCCGGCTGCCGGCGCCGCCCATGCTCATGTTCGACCGCATCACGCATATCGCCAGCGACGGCGGTGCGTATGGCAAGGGCGTGATACGCGCCGAGCTCGATATCCGCGCCGACCTGTGGTTCTTCGACTGCCATTTCATCGGCGATCCGGTCATGCCCGGCTGCCTCGGACTGGATGCGATGTGGCAGCTCGCCGGTTTCTACCTGCCCTGGCTGGGTGAAAGCGGCCGTGGTCGCGCCCTCGGCGTCGGCGAGGTGAAGTTCACCGGCCAGATCCTGCCGGGCGCATCGCGGGTGACGTACGAGATCGATATCCGGCGCGTGATCCGCGGCAAGCTCAACCTGGTGATCGCCGACGGCCGCACCAGCGTGGATGGCCGGGAAATCTATACCGCCAAGGATCTGCGCGTCGGTCTGTTCGCTTCGACCGAGGGCTTCTGAGATGCGTCGTGTTGTGGTGACCGGCATCGGCATCGTCTCCTGCCTGGGCAACGACGCCGATACCGTTTCGGCGGCGCTGCGCGAAGGCCGTTCCGGCATCCGCCACCAGCGTGACCAGATGGAAATGGGGCTGCGCAGCCATGTCGCCGGTGTTCCCGACATCGACCTGGACGCCGTGATCGACCGCAAGCTGCGCCGCTTCATGGGCGACGCGGCCGGTTACGCCCATGTCGCAACGGCACAGGCCATCGCCGACGCCGGACTCCGCCAGGACCAGGTCGCCAACGACCGCACCGGCGTCATCGCCGGTTCCGGGGGTGGCTCCGCACAGTGGCAGATCGCCGCCGCCGACCTGCTGCGCGAGCGTGGCGTGCGCCGCATCGGTCCATACATGGTTCCACGTACGATGTGTTCGACGGTGTCGGCGGCGCTGGCGACGGCCTTTGGCATCCGTGGCGTCGGCATCTCGCCATCCGCCGCCTGCGCCACCTCGGCGCACTGCATCGGCATGGGCGCCGACCTCATCCGTGCCGGCCGCCAGGACATCGTGCTGGCAGGTGGCGGCGAGGAAGTGCACTGGGGCATGACCTGCCTGTTCGACGCCATGGGCGCGCTGTCCACGGCCCGCAACGATGCGCCGGAGACGGCATCGCGTCCCTACGACGCCGACCGCGACGGCTTCGTGATCGCCGGCGGTGGCGGCATGCTGGTGCTCGAGGATTACGATCACGCCCGTGCGCGCGGCGCGCACATCCATGCCGAACTGGTCGGCTATGGCGCGACGTCCGATGGCGCCGACATGGTGGCACCGTCAGGCGAGGGCGCGGTCCGCTGCATGCGGCAGGCGATGGAAGGGCTGGATCGGCCCATCGATTACCTCAATGCCCACGCGACGGCGACGCCGGTCGGTGACGTCGTCGAGCTCGACGCGGTCCGCACCGTGTTCGGCGATGCGATGCCGCCGATCTCGTCCACCAAGTCGCTGTCCGGGCATTCCCTGGGCGCGGCCAGCGTGCACGAGGCGATCTACAGCCTTCTGATGATGCGCGACGGTTTCATCGCCGGCTCGGCGAACGTGGACCGCCTGGATCCGTGTGCCGAAGGTTGCCCGATCGTGCTGGCCAGCCGCGAGGCGCGACTGGAGACGGTGATGTCGAACAGCTTCGGGTTCGGCGGCAACAACGCCTCGCTGGTCTTCGCGCGCGTCTGAGCGCATTGCGGGACCGGGGCCGTGTCGCCGTGCGCGATGCGGCCGCTCCCCGGATTGCATGGGCCGGGCCAGTGGGCGATCGCCGCTGCCGACGTCCACGTAAGCGTCGCGCACGTCGGCCTGTCCGGTTCCAGGCAGGTCCTGCGTAAGGAGGGGACTGCCTGTTCTCCGGAGAAACCCATGACGCGCCTCATATCCGCCCTGGCCCTTCTGCTGGCCTGTCCGCTGTCCGCCAGTGCGGCCGTGTTCTTCGTCACCAACACCCACGACAGCGGCCTGGGTTCGTTGCGCTCGGCCATCGACGAGGCCAATGCCGCGGGTCCTGGCGCGCATCAGGTCCGCTTCGACGGCCCCTTTCCCCAAGATGGCCTGGTGCAGCTCGGCAGCACCCTGCCGACGCTCACGGCGGCCCAGCTGACCATCCACGGCAATGGATACAATCCACGCATTGCCGGCAACGATACGTTCCCCCTGCTCGTTGCCGCATCGACGCTGAGCCGCCTGGAATTGAATGGCCTCACCCTCTCCTCCGGTCGCGCCACGGATGAAGGGGGCGGCTGCCTGGCCGCGCACGCGGCGGGTCCGTCTTCCACGCTGGTCATCCAGAACAGCCGGTTCGACAACTGCGCCGTCGTGCAGACCTCGGGCTGGGCACGGGGCGGCGCGATCTTCTGGAACTTCGGTTTCGTCACCATACGTGACAGCGAAATCAGTCACAGCTTTGCCAGTACGCAGGGCGGCACGCAGTCCGACGTCGCCTCCGGCGGCGCCATCACTACGCATGGGGAACTGCTGGTCGAGCGCAGCCGTTTCATCACGAACACCGCCATCGGCCATGTTTCAAGGGGCGGTGCGGTGACGACCACGGACAGCGCCGTCATCCGCGATTCCTTCTTCCACGATAATTTCGCCTTCAGCACCGCCACGCCGGGGCGTGGCCAGGCTGGCGCGGTGTTGATCGACTGCGTTGCCTGCGATGCGGTCCTGGAACGCAATACCTTTACCGCGAACTTCTCGGACTGGGCGGGTGCGGTCTTCGTCCGCGGCAACCAGGACATCAACCGGGCCAGTCTGGTGGCGCACAACAACACCTTCCACGGCAACGAAGGAGCGTTGTCGGCCGGAGCCCTGTACGCGCTGTTCGTTTCCGCATCCCTGGTCCACAACACCTTCCACCACAACCTCGCGCCGGCGGATGCCGCCGGTCACGTGTATTTCGAGAGCGCCATTGTCGAGAACGTGGCCAACAACGTGTTCGCACCGACTGCCGGCGGCAAGGCCTGCATGGGTTGGACGATCGAGATGCCGGGGCTGGACGCCGGCAATCTTGCCGCCGACGGAACCTGCGGGCTGCTGGTGCCCGGCATTGCCGCCAACGCCGTGCTGGGTCCCGTCGAAGTGGACTACAGCCCGGCTGTGCCGGTTGTCCGGTTCGCCGCCGGCAGCCCGGTGATCGATGGCGGCGATGACAAGGGTTGCCTGGCCCAGGATGTACTGGGCAATGCCAGGCCGATCGATGGCAATGGCGATGGCCACGCCCGCTGCGACGTCGGCGCCTACGAACACCCGCTGGACGACACGCTGTTCGCCGACGGCTTCGAAGCGCTGCCTTGAGTTGGCGGTGGTTCCGGGGGCGTCGGCATTCCGGCGCCTGCCGGTCCGGGCCGGGCCGCCTGTCCGGCGGCCACCAGACCGGCCTGAAGCTGAACGGGCGGGGCCGGACTGGCGACTTTCTCCGGCCTTTTGCGTTTGAGGAGTAGCATGGATTGTCCGTGCGGTAGCCCCATCTGGAGTTTGTCATGAAAGGTCGTCTGGGACATTACGAGATCGTCGCCGAGCTGGGACGGGGTGGCATGGGCGTTGTGCACAAGGCGCTGGATCCGGCCCTGGGCCGTGTGGTCGCCATCAAGGAACTGGCGCCTGCGCTGGCTGACGACCCCGCCCTGGTCGAGCGCTTCCTGCGCGAGGCGCGTTCGATGGCCGCCCTCTCGGATCCGCACATCGTCGGCATCCACTTCATCGGCCAGGAGAACGGCCGCCCGTTCTTCGTCATGGAATTCGTCGAAGGCGAAGCGCTGGGCAACATGCTCCGCCGCCTCGGCAAGCTGCCGGTCGCCGACACGCTGAAGATCCTGCACCAGACGGCGCAGGGCCTGGCGACCGCGCATGACCGCGGCGTCATCCATCGCGACATCAAGCCGGGCAACATCCTGGTGGACACCAGGGGCCGCGTGCGCCTGGCCGACTTCGGCATCGCACTGGCCGCCAACGATCCCGGCCAGAAGCTGACCAGCACCGGTGAGTTCATCGGCACCCCGGGTTACGTCTCGCCGGAAATCTGCAAGGGCCTGCCGATCGACCCGCGCTCGGACATCTTCTCGCTGGGCGTGGTGATGTTCGAAATGCTCAGTGGCCGCATGCCGTTCACCGACAACAGCCCGCTGGGCCTGATGCTGGAAGTGGTGAATGCGCAGATTCCCGACATCCACACACTGAACGACCAGGTCGACGCGGAGACGGCGGCGATCCTGGCGAAGATGGTCGCAAAGAACGCCGACGACCGTTACCAGAGCGCGCGTGAACTGGCCGCCGACCTGGCGCGGCATCCGCTGGTCGCCGACGGCAAGCCGCTGTCGGTCCCCGTCGTGCCGCCCAGCGACAGCCAGACCGTGATCGCCGCGCTGTCGCAGCCGCGCGTGCCGACGCCGCCGCCGGTGGTATCGCGCGCCGATGCCGACGCCGCCGACACGCGCCCGCGCGGTCCCCGCCCGGCAGCCGCCGCCGCGCAGGATCCGGAAGCGACGCTGGTGCGCGCGCCGGCTGCCGCCAACGATCCAACCGGTCGCCAGCGCCTGGTCGCCGGCCTCGCGCTCGCCGCGCTGGTCCTGGCCGGCACCGGCTACGCCTTCCGCGACTACTTCACCGGGTTTGCCAACGGTTTCCGCGACGGCTTCGTCGCCGGAAAGGTCAGCAATCCGGTTCCGCCGAGCCATGCCAACGACCTGCCGGTCGCGGCGCTGACGTCGGCTTCCCCTGCAACCGGCGCGATGGATGCGGCCCCGCCGCAGGTGGAGAACGCTTCGGCGTCGCCGTCGCAGGCGCCGACAGCTGTCGCCATGGGGGATGCCCCGGCGATGGTGCAGGCCGGCGGGGAGACGCAGGCGTCACAGTCGGTGGCCGGCCAGTCCGCCAGCACGGCTACCGTTGCCGGCAGCGATCCGCAGGCGCTGGCCGCCAGCGTCGACAGCCAGCCGCCGGCGACGGCACCGGCTTCGAGCGAAGGGCTCCGCGCGGGCGCGCAGAGCACGCCGCAGCCGAGTCGTCCGGCACAGGCGCGTGCCGCCGCCGAGCCGCCTCCGCCGCCGCGCTTCGTCGTCATCGCGCAGGGCGACAGCGCCCTGAGCCTGCCGGCGCAGCAGCGCATCGAGGACTACCTTTCCGGCGCCGGTCATCGCCTGGTGGATGCGGAAACCGTGCCCGGCCTGTCCGCTGCTGACACCGCGTCGCTGATCCGCGCCGCCCGCCGTCACGCCCGCGTGGTGGTGATCGTGCGCACCGAGCCCATCGGCAGCCGCGACCTGCATTTCTACGGTCGCCATGACGTCGCCTACACGGCCTACCTGAGCGTGCGTGCCTATGACACCCAGACCGGCCAGCCGCTGTCGTCGGGCTTCCGCCAGAAGGTCGAGTTCGCCGCGCTGAATGCCGAGCAGCGTGCCAACGAAGCACTCGATCCGGAGCTCTCGTCACTGGCCCGCGTCGTCGCGCCGGTGCTGCGCCAGACCTCGCGCGGCTAATTTTCCCCGCAAGCGTTCCTTACTGCCGCCCGCGACGTCGAGTCGCGGGCTTCTTTTTTGCCTGGCGATGAGGCCATCAGCCGGCGAGTTCGATGGCGCAGGGCGGCAGCGCAGGCCGCGGTGCCGGTGCGCCGGCGTTATTCCATACCAAGCCTGGAGCGCAGCCGTGCGCCAATGCGCGGCAGTTCGCGCAGCGGCGCCGGGCGATCCGCAGCCGTACCCGGCAGCGCATGATCAAGCAAGGACAGGTGTCCGGTGCCGAGAAGCCGGTCCAGCAGCCGCCGGCGCTTGCCTGGCAGGGCGATGCCCGCGGGCAGGTGGACCTGCACCGGCACACCGACGGCACAGGCTTCCGCGACAAGGTTGCTGGAGTCGGGCGTGACGACGATGCGGTCCGCCCAGCCCAGCAATCCCGCATAGGGATTGAGGCCGTCATGGCCACTGGCCCAGAACACGCCGGGCCAGGTGCCGAAGGCCTGGCGCAGGCGCTGCGCCAGCGCCGGCGGCGTCCGCCGCGAACAGGTGACGAGGAAACTGCCGCCGTCGCGGGAATGATCCCGTTCCAGTGCGTCGAGCAGGCCATCCACATAGCCGGCGTCGAAGGGCAGGCCGCGCACGGCCCCCCCGATGAGCACTGCGGTCCGCGGTGAGGGCAGGGCCGCGAACGCCGGAAAGCGTCTGCGGCCGTCATCAAGCCAGTCGTCGTCGATGCGATGCAGGCCGCCGGTGCTGACGATGACGTTGTCGCCGGTCACCTCGTCGTGTTCTGGCACGACCAGGGCGTCGAACGACGCGCGCCGCCAGCGCGGGTCGAGGATCTGCACGACGCGGGTGCGTCCGGCGGACAGGCGTCGCAGGCCGATCAGAACGCCGGCAGCGGCGCGGCCGCAGCCGATCGCCAGGTCGGGCCATGGCGGCGCGAGACCGTCCGGAACCGTCGCAAGCATGCGTCGCGGGTCACGCGCCGAGAAAGGTGACAGCCATGACCATGGCGCAGACAGCCGGATATCGAACACCTGCGGCGCCAACCCGAGACCATGGGCCAGGGCGAGCGCCTGGTTGCGATTGCCGGCGGCGCCGTCGGTGATGACCCAGCAGGTGGTCATGCCGGTCAGTGATGGCCCGGTTCCGCCGGCCGTTCCGCCAGCGTCGCGGTAATGTCCAGCTGCGCGCGCGTGTACAGGCTGGCCAGTCGCTGCCACAGCACGCCGGCGACGGCGAGCAGGACCAGCAGCAGGACCAGGCCCGGCCAGGAACCGACCATGGCCATCGTGAAGCCGAGCACGATCGCCACCGTTGGCAGCAGCATCAGCGCGAACAGCAGGTGGCGCATCAGGGCGCGGCCGAAGGGCCGGTTGGGCCCGACGCCGACGTCCGCGAGCGCCATGGCCAGCGCGCGCTGCTTGCCGATGGCATGAATGATGATCGGCAGGCACAGCACCAGCGCCGCGATCGGCAGCGCCCACGACAGGTGCGGCAGCAGTGCCTCCAGCTCGGCGTCGAAGCGTCGCGCCGCCAGGCCGGAGAAGGCCAGGATCGCGATGATCAGCACCAGGTCGAGCAGGATGTACAGGGTCATCCGGCGCAGGATGCGGCGGATCATGGCGCGCTCGTCGTCGGCGACGTCACCGAAGGATTCGAGCCAGCGCTGGTAGTAGCGCAGCGGCAGCTTCAGTCGCGTCGGCAGGAAACGCGACAGCAGCTTGCTGAAGGCGTCCGACGACTTGATCAGGTAGGGCGTCAGGAACGTGGTCACGGCGGACACCGCCACCGTTACCGGATACAGGAAGCCGCTCGCCACGCCGGCGGCCGTGCCGTGCTGGGCGATGATGAAGCTGAATTCGCCGATCTGCGCCATGCCCATGCCGGAGCGCAAGGCGCGCACCGCTGGTGCCCCGCCAATGAACGCGCCGAGCGCGCAGGTGCCGACCTTGCCGACCACGACCAGCAAAGTGATCAGGGTGACCGGCATCCAGTACTCCACCAGCGTGGCTGGTTCGATCATCATGCCGATGGCGACGAAGAACACCGCGCTGAACATGTCACGCACCGGTTCGACCACGGCTTCGACCTTGGGCCCGGCCGGGCTTTCCGCGACCAGCACGCCGGCGAGGAAGGCGCCCAGCGCGATGCTGTATTCAAGCTGGTAGGCCAGCAGCGAGATCGCGAAGCAGACGCCCAGCGCGGTGATCAGCAGCATCTCGTTGCTGCCGAAGCGGGACACGAAGGCGAACAGCCTCGGCATCAGCAGCAGGCCGGCGACGGTGGTCAGCACCATGAACAGGGCCAACTCGCCGAGCTTGAGCATCACCGCGCCGACATCGACCGCTTCGCTGCCGCCGGCGGCGCTGGCGGTCGAGATCAGCGCCAGCATGGCGATGGCGATGATGTCCTCGACGATCAGCGTGCCGAAGATGATCTGCGCGAACGGCCTGTGCGTCATCTTCAGGTCCTGCAGGGCCTTGATGATGATGGTCGTCGACGACATCGACAGGATGGCGCCCAGGAACACCGCGTCCATCACCGACCAGCCGAAGGCGCGACCGAGCAGGTAGCCCAGCATCACCATCACCACCACCTCGATCAGTGCCACGACGACCGCGATCCGGCCGACCTTGAGCAGCTTGCCGATCGAGAAGTGCAGGCCGAGGCCGAACATCAGCATCACCAGGCCGATCTCGGCGAACGATTCGATGGTGTGTTCGTCGGCGATCAGCGGCCAGGGCGGCGTATGGGGACCGATCAGCAGGCCGGCGAGCAGGTATCCGAGCACGACCGGCTGCTTGAGGGCATGGCAGAGCAGGGTGGCCGCGGCGGCGAAGACCAGAATGGTCGCCAGGTCCTGGAGCAGGGTGATGGGATGCATCCGCAGATGCTAACCGCTGGCCCGCGGCGCCAGCGAGTGCCGGGCCATCGACGGCGCCCCCGCCGCGCCGGAGCGAGGGTCAAGGCCCGGGGATCCGCTGCGGCCGACTGCCCGTGCGCGGCCGTGGTCGGGCAGCGCCCACCGCGGCGGCGGGCGTCGGACACGTCGCCCGCATTTTTCCGCGATGGCCGGAAAAACGTCGTAATTGCGTAACAGTACAGGAGCGCCGGAAACGGCAACGGGGACAGGTGTTCTCCACCTCAGGCAAAGAGCAAGCCATCGATTGATCCTGCACCCGCAGGTTGCGACAATTGCGGGAACGCAGGGACAACCGGATCAAGCATCACGTCGCGCTCCGGGCACACCGGCCCTCCTCTCCGGCGGGTCGCGGCCACTGCCGGTGCGCGCTCGCGATGACGGCCGGACAAGAGATGCGCCGGCGTGTCGGGCTTTTTCCGGATATCGCGTCTACATGGGGGCGGGTCCGCGGGTCGCTTCGGGTCCAGGCGGACGTCCTCGGTCGGATGGGGCAATCAAAGGAGGGAAGTCTCATGAACAGCTGGCGAAAGGTCCAAACAGGCCTGGTGTCGGTGGCACTGTCCAGTGCTGTGGGAGTGGTCGCGGCGCAGGCAGCGCCAGACAGCTGGCATGGTGGTGGCGATGACGTGATCGTTCTGGAGTCGGTGGGCGGTGATCCGGACTTCATCGGGAGCGATGCGCCCGGTGAGCGCGGAACACTGCCGACCGGGGTGGGCTGGGCCCATGTATTCGGTTACGAACTGCGGGGAAGGACGGCGCCATACGAGTACGCGGCGATCACGGATTCCGGGGCGCACTGGTGTACCGGCAGTGAGCGATTCGCCGATGCGCGGGTGGATGTGCCTCACAACGTCTACATCACCCATCTGCGCCTGTGGGCTTACGATAATGCGGCCGGCCACGATGTCGCCGCGATCCTGTTTCGCAGCTGTCTCCCCACCGTGGATCCGGGTGACCCGCAGAACACCATCCTGGGCATGGTGAGCTCGAGCGGGTCGCCGGGCGACTTCACGAACTACGTGAACATCTCCGCAGAGCCGACGAACACGAACCTCTGCTCGTATTTCATCCGGGCCCGTTTCGGGACGGGCTGCGGCGGGGGCGGGGAGACGACGTTCCGCCGGGCGCGCATCCAGTATTCGACCAGTCCGTGAATTGTCGGGAGAAGACGAAATGACACTCGCGAAACCCCTGATGGCCACGGTCGCCCTCGCGCTCGCCGCCTTCACCGGTACCGGGTTGCGTGCCGATGATATCGAGCTGCGCGGAACGCCGGCCTACAACAACATGGACTACGTCGGCTGGGTGGGCACCGCCGCCGATCCGTCGGCCCATACCGCTGCCTATATCAGCAACTTCGACAACTCGTCGTCGTACGACTGCGCCAACGGCGGCCCGGGTGGCAGCCGTCTGATCCGCTATCCATTCATGCTGCCCGATCTGCGCCAGATCCATTTTGTACGTATATGGGGCCAGAAGGCGGACCTCACCGCGGACCTGGACATCCGTCTGCGGCGCTCGTGCACGAATTTCCTCCACCCTGTTCCCCCGGTCATGACCACGATCGGCACCACTTCGGTCGCCGAGGCGCCCGGCTATTTTTCGGCGCTGATCGGGGTCGATTCGACCGAGATGCCCGACAACGCACTGTGCCGCTACGTGGTGGAGGTGGAAATGGGGTCTGCGGCGTCGGCGTGCGCCGCGTATCCAGGAGCGCTGCGCATCATGAAGATCCGGGTCCAGAGCTCCCTGACCGACCGGATTTTCCGCAGCGCATTCCGCGAAGCATTCTGAGGAGCACCCGACCATGTGCAATCAACGCATCAGCACCCCTATCGCCGGAGCGATCGTTCTGGCGGCGCTGTCGGCGTCCGGGACAACGCTTGCAGGCGAACGCGAATACGAGTGGATCACCGATCCCGTGCAGCTGGAAGCCAGGGGCTTCAACCCGGATGGCCCGCCGTTGCGGCGGCTGGTTCCCGCAAGTGACACGCGGTCAAAGGAGGAACGGCTGGCGGAGCGTCGGGCGCGCGAACAACGTGCCGGAAGCGCCGAGGTCGGTGGCCCGGGCGTGAACTGGGCCACGGTGCAGGCTTCGGACTTCAGGTTTCTCAGTGAGTCCGCGCTCTACAACACCGGCGGCAATTACTACCTGTCCATCGAGCCGGGCACGCCGAACCGTTTCGCCGATGCCCCGATTCTCCTCAAGGATGATCGCAGGCTGATGTACCTCGATGTCTGGACGCACGACACCAACCCGGCCAGGGGCGTCGATGTCGCTCTCTACGAGGTATGCCAGCCTCCTTTCACCGGCGCCGCGGCCGAGGTGACCGAGCTGGCGATGGTGGAAGGCGGCAGCGAGAGCGGCGGAAATGCCTTCAACTGGGCGACCATCCCCGTGACGTACGTCGACAATCGCGTCTGCGTCTATTACGTGCGCGCCATGTTTTCGATCCCGGTCGACTACGGAGACGATGTCAGGCTCCAGAAAGTCCGCGTTTACTGGAACGGCTGATCAAGGCGCCGCGCGGATGGCTCTGCCGTCCGCGCGGTCGCCGCGGTGGTCGCGGTCGCGGCCAGCCGTACCGGGGGCGAGCCGGTATCATGCCGCCATGAGTCACTCCGATTACAGGACCGGGCCGTTGCGGCCGGTCGCCAGGCGGTCCTGCCGCTGATGGGCCGCTCGAAAAGTTCCCACCGCTGGCTGCGCGAGCACTTCAGCGATCCCTACGTGAAAAAGGCGCAGGCCGAGGGGCTGCGTTCGCGCGCCGCGTACAAGCTCGAGGAGCTGCTGGACAAGAACCGGCTGATCCGTCCGGGCATGGTCATCGTCGATCTCGGCGCCGCGCCCGGCGGCTGGTCGCAGCTGGCGGCCCGGACGCTGGGCGGCCAGGGTCGCGTGATCGCCCTGGACATCCTCGACATGCCGTCGCTGCCTGGCGTGGATTTCATCCAGGCCGATTTCCGCGAGGACAGCGCCGTGGCGGCGCTGGAAGGCCTGCTCGCCGGCCAGCAGGTCGACCTTGTGCTGTCCGATATGGCCCCCAATATGAGTGGTGTCGAATCGGTCGACCAGGCCCGGGCGATGCATCTGGCTGAACTGGCAAGGGATTTCGCCTTGCAGTGGTTGAAGCCCGGTGGTGACTTCCTGGTCAAGCTGTTCCATGGCGTGGGTTTCGACGACTACGTCCGCGACCTGCGCCGCGCCTTCACCAGGGTCGTGGTACGCAAGCCCAAGGCGTCGCGGGCGCGCAGTCCCGAGGTCTATGCCCTGGCCACCGGCCGCAAGCCGGAACAGGCCTGAGCCTGTTTACCCTCCCATCAGCCCTCCCGGCGCCAAGCTGGTACTGTTGCCACCATGAATGACATGAGCAAGAACCTCCTTCTCTGGATCGTCGTCGCCGTGGTGCTGATGGCGGTCTTCCGCAGTTTCGCGCCGCCGGCGGGCGGTGCGGGCGAGGTGGCGTATTCGACCTTCATCCAGGAAGTGCGTGACCGCCGCGTCGCCAAGGTGCACATCGGCCAGGACGAGATCACCCTGCAGGTCACCCGCGGTGACGGCTCGCGCTATCGCGTCAATGCGCCGCGCCGCGACCAGGAACTGATGAACGACCTGCTCGGCAAGGACAGCCGCATCGAAGTCACGCGCGATACGCCTGAATCCGGCCCGGGCCTGTTCGACATCCTGCTGAACTGGTTCCCCTTCATCCTGTTCATCGGCCTGCTGTTCTTCTTCATGCGCCAGATGCAGGGCGGCGGCGGTGGCCGCGGCGCCATGAGCTTCGGCCGTTCGCGCGCCAAGCTGCAGGGCGAAGACCAGGTCAAGGTCACGTTCGCCGACGTCGCCGGCTGCGACGAGGCGAAGGAGGAAGTCGGCGAGCTGGTCGAGTTCCTGCGCGATCCGTCCAAGTTCCAGAAGCTGGGCGGCAAGATCCCGCGCGGCGTGCTGATGGTCGGCCCGCCGGGCACCGGCAAGACGCTGCTGGCGCGCGCCATCGCCGGCGAGGCCAAGGTGCCGTTCTTCTCGATTTCCGGTTCCGACTTCGTCGAGATGTTCGTCGGCGTCGGTGCCAGCCGCGTGCGCGACATGTTCGACCAGGCCAAGAAGCACGCGCCCTGCATCATCTTCATCGACGAGATCGACGCCGTCGGTCGCCATCGCGGCGCCGGCCTGGGCGGCGGCCACGACGAACGCGAGCAGACGCTCAACCAGCTGCTGGTCGAGATGGACGGCTTTGAAGGCAACGAAGGCATCATCGTCATTGCCGCCACCAACCGGCCCGACGTGCTCGACCCGGCGCTGCTGCGCCCGGGCCGCTTCGACCGCCAGGTGGTGGTCGGCCTGCCGGACGTGAAGGGTCGCGAGCAGATCCTCAAGGTGCACATGCGCAAGGTGCCGCTGGCCGACGACGTCGATCCGGCGACCATCGCGCGCGGCACGCCGGGCTTCTCCGGCGCCGACCTGGCCAACCTGGTCAACGAGGCGGCGCTGTTCGCCGCCCGTGAGAACCACAAGTCGGTCACCATGAAGCACTTCGACCGCGCCAAGGACAAGATCATGATGGGCGCCGAGCGGCGCTCCATGGCCATGAGCGAGGACGAGAAGCGACTGACCGCCTACCACGAGGCCGGCCACGCCATTGTCGGCCGCGTCGTGCCCGAGCATGACCCGGTCTACAAGGTCACCATCATCCCGCGCGGTCGCGCACTGGGCGTGACCATGTACCTGCCGGAAGGGGACAAGTACAGCTACAACCGCACGCACATCGAATCGATGCTGTGCTCGCTGTATGGCGGCCGCGTCGCCGAGGAACTGATCTTCGGTGCCGACAAGGTCACCACCGGCGCCAGCAACGACATCGAACGCGCCACCAAGATGGCCCGCAACATGGTCACCAAGTGGGGCCTGTCCGACGAGATGGGCCCGATCGCCTACGCCGAGGACGAGGACGAGGTGTTCCTGGGGCGTTCGGTGACCCAGCACAAGAACGTGTCCGACGAGACGGCGCGCCGCATCGACGAGGTCGTCCGCGACATCCTCGACAAGGCCTACCAGCGCACCCGCCAGATCCTGACGGACAACATCGACAAGCTGCATGTCATGGCCGAGGCGTTGCTGCAGTACGAGACCATCGACGCGATGCAGATCGACGCGATCATGGAAGGCCGCACGCCGCCGCCGCCCAAGGACTGGGACAGCAGCAAGCCGCCTCGCGGCAACGGCAAGCCGGACGCCGGCGAGCCGACCGGCCCTGTCGGAACGCCGCAGCCACAGACCTGAAGTGCGGCGTCCAGAGCCGTCCGGGCCCGGACTCCGGCGCGTCCTGGCGCTGGTCCTGAGCCGTGCGGCCGCCGGACTCGGCGGCGCACTGGCCGGCATGGGCCTGGTCCACCTGGTCCTTGCCGGCAATCCATGGGGCCTGGCACTGATGGTGCCGGGCCTCTTGCTTTTCCTCGTCGGCATCCGGCAGGCGGCGCGCCTTTCCGGGCCGCGCTGAAGCAGGGAGCGCAAGCATGTTCGAAATCGACCCGTCCGCCGTCGTGATCGATTGCGCCGGCCGCACACTGGCGCTCGACCGGCCGCGCATCATGGGCATCGTCAATGTCACCCCGGATTCGTTCTCGGATGGCGGCCGGCACGCCAGCACCGAGGCGGCCGTCGCGCATGCACTGCGGCTAGCGGAGGAAGGTGCAGACATCCTCGACATCGGTGGCGAATCGACGCGCCCTGGCGCCGATCCGGTTCCGCTGGACGAGGAGCTGCGCCGGGTCATTCCGGTCATCGAGGCGCTGGTGCGCGACAGCGACCGCATCGTCTCCGTGGATACCCGACATGCCGAGGTCATGCGCGCGGCCATCGCCGCCGGCGCCGGTATGGTCAACGATGTCGCCGCGCTGCGCGGCGAAGGCGCCTTGTCGGCGGTCGCCGACAGCGCCGCCGCCGTCTGCCTGATGCACATGCAGGGCGAGCCTGGCAGCATGCAGGACGCGCCGCACTACGACGACGTCATCGGCGAGGTCAGGCGCTTCCTTGCCGACCGCATCCTCGCCTGCGAACTGGCCGGCATCCTGCGCCGGCGCATCGTCATCGACCCCGGATTCGGCTTCGGCAAGACCAGCGAACACAACCTCGCGCTGCTGGCCGGACTGGACCGCTTCGCCGACCTGGGCGTTCCGCTGCTGGCCGGACTGTCGCGCAAGCGCACCATCGGCGAGCTGACCGGCCGCGACGAACCGGCGCAGCGCCTGCATGGCTCGGTGGCCGCGGCCGTGCTGGCCGCCGAGCGCGGCGCGCGCATCCTACGGGTCCACGACGTCGCCGCGACCCGTGACGCGCTGCGCGTGCAGGCGGCGGTCGCCGCCGCGGCCGGGCGGTTGCCTTCCGCGCGGGCGGGCGCAGCGCCGGCCATCCGATGGCCCGACGACGAATAGCGTCAGGGCCCGCGGAGAAAGCCGGCAAGCCGACCGGCCTGATGGCTGGCCCCATGAAGGGCCGGCGACGATGCGCCAGGGCACTCCCGCCGGGCCGTGCAACGGCTCCGCCGCCGGGCCGGCGCGCCGGATGATGCCGGTGAGGCCAGGGATCGAGTCTTTCCAGCTGCCACTTGAGCCTCTCGATCACGGGCAGCATGCCTTGGTGTTGTTGAAGCACAGGTCGAACGATCGCAAGCCGGTTCCGGCGGCGCCCATCTGTAAACAATTGTTGCAGGTACTTGCAGTCCCTCCCGGGATTGCTAGTCTGGCTTCAAATCGCGACACCGGTCACAGCAGATGTGGCGCGAAGTCACGATCAGGGACGGGGCGGTAGGGAGGACACGGGATGCCGATGCGGATCCAGCGGATGTTCGATTGCCAGAGTCGTCTGGGCGTCCTCGAGGCGTTCCTGACCGAGATCGGCCAGCGACTGGCCTCGCAGCCCTCCGATGAAACCCTGCGCCAGACCTATTGTCGCGCCCAGCGCGAAGCGCTCGACCTGAGCTGCCGCCTGGCCCGGATGGCCGCCGAGGCCTGAGGGCAAGGCGTCGGCGACGCCGATCCTGCGCGGCGCCAGTTACCACCCCATCCCTGTGCATCGCGGCCGTGCGCCGGCCATGTCCTGACCGCCTGCGACGCCTGCGGCGCCCTCCGGTGCGAGCCGCGAAGGCAGCCAGCCTGCGTGCCGGCGTCCGCGGACCAGCGGCTCGGAATGAGCGGATGGCGCCGGGTCGCGTTCATCGCTGTACAGGTCGCCGCCCGGGCTGGACCGGCTCGAAAGCGGCGCCCCGTCCGGCCTGCTATCGCCGTCGCCCCTGCGCAATCCCTGCCGCCGCCGCCGAAGCATCCGCAGGCGGCCGCATCGGTCCTGCCAAGCGCGTGTCGAACGGTTACGCTTTGCGTCTTCCATCCCGCCGCGGGATGCCGGATCACAGCAGGACGCACCATGAGCCATTCACCGCAGTTGCGCATCGCCGCCACCTACATGCGCGGCGGCACGTCGAAGGGCGTGTTCTTCCGCCTCGAGGACCTGCCGGAGGCGGCGCGCGTGCCCGGCCGCGCGCGCGACGTGCTGTTCCAGCGCGTGATCGGCTCGCCCGATCCCTACGGCAAGCAGACCGATGGCATGGGCGGCGCCACCTCCAGCACCAGCAAGTGCGTGATCGTCTCGCCGTCGACCCGGACCGGCCATGACGTCGATTACCTGTACGGGCAGGTCTCGATCGACAGCGATTTCGTCGACTGGTCTGGCAACTGCGGCAACCTGTCGACGGCCGCCGGCGCCTTCGCCATCCACGCCGGTTATGTCGATCCCGCGCGCATCCCCGGCAACGGCGTCTGCACCGTGCGCATCTGGCAGGCGAACATCGGCAAGACCATCCTCGCGCACGTGCCGGTCAGCAACGGCCAGGTGCAGGAAACCGGCGATTTCGAACTGGACGGCGTGACCTTCCCGGCCGCCGAGATCGTCCTGGAATTCATCGATCCGGCCGATGAAGGCGAGAGCGAAGGTGGCGGCGCGATGTTCCCCACCGGCCAGCTGGTCGATTCGCTGGAAGTGCCAGGCGTCGGCACGCTGCCGGCGACGATGATCACGGCGGGCATTCCCACGGTGTTCGTCAACGCCGCCGACCTCGGCTATGACGGCACCGAACTGCAGCCGGCGATCAATGGCGATGCCGCCGCGCTGGCGCGCCTGGAAGCCGTGCGCGTCGCCGGGGCGCTGCGCATGGGCCTGATCCGTTCCGCGGACGAAGCGGCCACGCGCCAGCACACGCCGAAGGTCGCGCTGGTCGCGCCGCCGCGCGACTACGTGTCCAGCAGCGGCAAGGCCATCGCCGCCGGCGACATCGACCTCAACGTCCGCGCGCTGTCGATGGGCAAGCTGCACCACGCGATGATGGGCACCGCGTCGGTGGCGATCGCCACCGCCGCCGCCGTGCCCGGCACGCTGGTGAATCTCGCCGCCGGCGGTGGCGCGCGCGAAAGCGTGCGCTTCGGCCATCCTTCCGGCACCTTGCGTGTCGGCGCCGCGGTCGCGCAGGTCCAAGGCCAGTGGCAGGTCACGCGGGCGGTGATGAGCCGCAGCGCACGCATCCTGATGGAAGGATTCGTCCGCGTGCCGGCGGACGTGCCGGGCTGATCGGCGACGCGCCAGCCGGCGCACGCCGCACGGTCGTGCCGCTTCAGGCGAGCAGGCGCACCAGCACGTAGCCGCCCACGGTCAGCCATGCGAACAGCAGCAGTGCCAGCCACAGCGGGCGGCTGCCGACGGCCCGCAGCGCGGCGAAGCGCGTGTTCATTCCCAGCGCGGCCATCGCGGTCGCGAGCAGCAGCGTGCACAGCAGCTGCATGGCCTCGCGGAAGGCGACGGACAGCGGCAGCAGTGAATTGATCGCGACCACCGCCGCGAAGGCGACGACGAACCACGGGAACGCCGCAGCGCGAGCCTTGCCGGGGTCATCGCGGATGCCCAGCCGGCCGATGACGACCAGCACCGGCACCAGCATGAGCACGCGCACCAGTTTCACCACCACGGCGCTGTCGGCGACCTCCGGTCCCAGCGCCTGGCCGATGGCGACGACCTGCGCCACTTCGTGCACGGTGGCGCCGGTGTAGATCCCGAACTGCCGCGGCGTCAGGTCGAGCAGTGCCGGCAGCAGCGGATACAGCAACAGGCTGGTGGTGCCGAACAGCACCACCGTGCCGACCGCCATCGCCACCTTGGCGCTGTCGGCACGCAGGCAGCGCTCGACAGCCAGCACGGCGGCCGCGCCGCAGATGGCGCTGCCCGCCGCGGTCAGCAGCGCGCTGTCGCGATCCAGTCCCAGCCAGCGCCGACCGAACCACGTGCCCAGGGCCAGGGTGCTGGCCACGATCAGCATCGCGACCAGCAAGGCGCCGCTGCCGATGCCATCGATGTCGTGCGCATCGAGGCGGAAACCGTAGGCGACGACGCCGGCGCGCAGCAGGTGGCGCTGCGCTGCCGCCAGGCCGGGCGCGGCGGCGGGCAGGCGCGGACCGGCGACATTGCCGATCGCCATGCCGATCAGGATGGCCAGCGTCAGCGGAGCCAGATGCAGCGCGGCAAGGGATGGCAGGCCGGCGATCCCCAGCGCGAGCATCGCCACCGCGGCAGCCAGTGCGAGGCCGGGCAGCAACGCAGGCAGGCGAAACCAGGGCAGGGTGATGGTGGACATGGCCGGGCAGCATGCGCCCGGCTCGACGATCAGTCCATTTAGAATGTCTTCCCGGTTCGATAAGGATTCCTGATGATCACCGTCAGTCCGCGCCAGCTCCAGGTCTTCGCCGCCACGGCGGCCACCGGCAGCGTGCGCATCGCCGCGGAGCGCCTGCACCTGACGCAACCGGCGGTCAGCATGGCGCTGGCCGACATGGAGTGCATTCTCGGCCGGCCGGTATTCGATCGCGCCTCGCGTCGGCTGGTG
Organism: Pseudofulvimonas gallinarii; assembly: GCF_004343305.1. Classification (GTDB taxonomy): domain Bacteria; phylum Pseudomonadota; class Gammaproteobacteria; order Xanthomonadales; family UBA2363; genus Pseudofulvimonas; species Pseudofulvimonas gallinarii. The sequence continues at coordinate 176,228 of NZ_SMAF01000006.1, forward strand.
TTGAACGAGCACGGTCGTCGCCTGCTGCCGCGGGCGCAGGAGCTGCTTCTGCGGCTGGAGGAGTTCGCGCAGGGCGCGGACAGCGACGGCGAGCTGGTCGGCGAGCTGCGCATCGGTACCAGCAATACGGTCGGCAATTACCTGGTCGGCGACCTGCTGGGCGGATTCATCGCCGCGCATCCGAAGGTCAACGTTCGCCTGCAGGTCGAGAACACGTCGACCGTCATCACGCGGCTGCTCGCCTTCGATGTCGATATCGCCTGTGTCGAGGGCGATGTCGCCCATCCCGATCTGGACCAGCAGTTCTGGCGTGATGACCGCCTGTGCATCTGCGCCGCGCCCACGCATGCGCTGGCACGCCGCAGGCGACTGCGGCCCGAACACTTCGAAGGCGCACGCTGGGTGTTGCGCGAAAGTGGTTCCGCGACGCGCGTGCAGACCGAGCGCGTGCTGGCGGCGTTGCCGGCCGGCCATGTCGTGATGGAGCTGGACCAGGCCGAAGCGATCAAGCAGGCCGTGATCGCCGGGCTCGGGCTGGCACTGCTGCCGCAGGTCGCGGTCGCGCTCGACCATGCGGCCGGCCGGCTCCAGGTGCTGCCGACGCCATTCCTGCCATTGAAGCGTGGACTGCGACTGGTCACGCACCGGCGACGCTGGCGAGGCCCGCTGCTCGACGCGTTCCTGGCAAACGCTACCGCCGACCGGCGTGCCGCACCTACACTGGCCGCTGGTTCTCCACGAGCGCGCCCATGATGACGGATCCGATCGAGACACCGGCGGCCGAGCCCGCAGCGGAAACGAAGCATCGTCGCATTGCCTTCGAGCGCCTGCGCGAGCGCACCGACGAACTGGAGCTGCTGGTCTCCGGCCTTACCGTGTTCGCGCTGCTGTCGGCGCCCAGCTATCTGCTCGCGTTGTGGATGCGCAGCCACGTTCATCTCGAAGGTGCACTGCACACCACGCTGGGCTTGGCCGCGCAGATGGGCATCGGCCTGTGTTACGCGCTGGCCGGCCTGTTCCTGTTGCACATCGTCGTGCGCTCCTACTGGATCGGCCTGGTCGGCCTGAAATCAGCCTTCCCGACGGGCATCCGTTGGGACAAGGCGAAGAACGTCGGACCCTTCACTCGCGACTTTTACCAGCGACGCCTGCCGGACATGGACAGCGTCATCGACCAGGCCGACCGGACAGCGTCGATCGTCTTCGCGACGGCCAATGTGGTCGCCATCGCTGTGGTCTGGATGTCGATACTTATCAGCGCCGTCATCGCGCTTGCCAGCCTGGCGGTGTCCTATCTCGGCCTCTCCGAGCGCGTCCTCGCCTGGATCGTTATCGCCATACTGATGCCGCCGGTTGTCGCCGCGCTGATCGCCTGGACCATCGACAACTGGGTAATCCCTCTTCGTCCGGCGCTCGCCAGGCGAGTAGGACTGCGCCGCTGCATGGAACTTCTGCTGCGGGTGAACAACATTCTGCCCATGCGCCTGATCCTGCCGTTGCAGCTGACAACGCATGGCAGTTCACACACGACGCGCTTTTCGGTGCTGCTCGGCCTGCTGATCTTCCTGGTGCCACTGGCAGGCTCGCTGACGGTGGCGGCCGAGGGCCGCTTCTCGCTGCTCGGCAACTACAGCTGGTTCGATGACGACAGCCTCAACGAAGGACTGCGCAGCGTGCACTACGAGGACATGCGCACGTCGGCCGAGGCCGGCCAGCCGGTGCCCACCATTCCGTCCGACCGCATCGCCGAAGCCTGGTTGCGCCTGTTCCTGCCGCACATGCCGGCGCGCGACAACGCGCTGCTGGCAAAAACCTGTGCCAGCTCGGGCCAGGGGCAGGCGCCGCGACACGACTGCACCGCGCGCCTCTGGCAGGTGCGCCTGGGCGACACGCTGGTGGATCCGTCCACGTTCGTCGCCACCGAGCGTCGCGACCTGGGCTGGCGCGGCTTCCAGGCCTACCTGCCGATGCAGGGCCTGGCGCCCGGTCGCTATGACCTGCACGTGGTCTGGAATCCGGAAGGCGACGACAGCGGCCTGCACCGCCGCCGCGAATACCGCATTCCGTTCTGGCTTTCGCCGGGCTTCGAACTGTCGGTGCCCTGAGGCGAGGTCCAGGCGCCAGCGGCCTATGCGACTGCGTGCATGCGTGGCGGGCGGCGGTGCCTGGCTAGCCGTCCAGCAACGCCGCCATCCGCGCCAGGTGAGCCGCCGCGAGGTCGCGGGCATGCTCGGCATCCCGTTCCGGCTCGCGGCCTTCCCAGTGCAGTTCCTTCGCCGGCAGTTCGTCCAGGAAGCGGCTGGGCGTGCAGGCTTCCACCGACCCGAAGCGGCGTCGCTTCTCGCTGTAGCTCAGCAGCAGCGTCTGCCTGGCGCGCGTCAGGCCGACATAGAACAGGCGGCGTTCCTCTTCGACGCGGCCTTCATCGACTGCCGAGGCATGCGGGAACGTGCCGTCTTCCAGGCCGACCAGCGCGACATGGCGGAATTCCAGGCCCTTCGCCGCGTGCAGGGTCATCAGGCGCACGCCGTCGCGATCGTCGTCGTCGGCATCGCTGAGCAGGCTCACCACCTGCGTCAGCTCGGCCAGGCCGCTGCGCCGCTGCCGCGCGAAGCCGGCGAGGATGTTCTTCAGCGCGTCGATGTTGCGCTGGCGGCGCTGCCGCTGCTCCGGCGTCTTGTCGAGCGTGTCCAGGTATTCGCTGTAACCGATGCGGTCGAGCACTTCGGCCAGCAGCTCGTCGGGCGCGGTGCGATTGGCCTGCCGGCGCCATTCCGACAGCAGGTGTTCGAACTGCGCCAACGCCGCCGACGGGCGCGCCGGCAGCTGGGCCAGCACGCTGTCCTGGCCTGCGGCCTGCGACAGCGAGAGATTGAGTCGCGCCGCCTGTTCGCCCAGGCGTTCCAGCGTGGTCGCACCGATCTCCCGGCGCGGCGTGTTGATGACGCGCAGGAAAGCGCCGTCGTCACTGGGATTGGCGATCAGGCGCAGGTAGGCCAGCGCATCCTTGACCTCGGCACAGTCGAACAGCGAATCGCCGCCGGCGATCACATAGGGCGTGCTGGTCAGGCGCAGCGCCTGTTCCAGCGCGCGTGCCTGGTGGTTGCCGCGGTAGAGCACGGCGCAGTCCGACCAGCGGCACTTGCCGTTCTCCTTGCGCGCGATCAGCTCGCCGACGACGCGCTCGGCCTCGTGGTCGTTGTCGCGGCAGACCAGCACGCGGATCGGCGGACCTTCCGGCAGGTCGCTCCACAGCGTCTTCGGATGCACGCGCGGGTTGTGGCCGATCACCGCGTTGGCCGCACGCAGGATGCGCGCGGCGCAGCGGTAGTTCTGTTCGAGCTTGACGATGCGCAGGGCAGGATAGTCCTCGCCCAGGCGGTTGAGGTTTTCCGGATCGGCGCCGCGCCAGGCATAGATCGACTGGTCGTCGTCGCCGACGGCGGTGAAGGCGCCCCGCTCGCCGGCCAGCGCCTTGAGCAGGCGGTACTGCGCGCTGTTGGTGTCCTGGTACTCGTCCACCATCAGGTAGCGGTAGCGCGCCTGCCAGCGCGAGCGCAGGCTTTCGTGCTCTTCCAGCATCGCCACCGGCAGCCGGATCAGGTCGTCGAAGTCCACCGCGTTGAAGGCGGCGAGACGCTTCTGGTAGCTGGCGTACAGTTCCGCCGCCTGGCGTTCGCGAGCGCCGCCGGCCAGCGCCATCGCCTGTCCGGGGTCGTGGCCCTGGTTCTTCAACTGGCTGATCGTGTTCTTCAGCCAGAACAGGTTGTCCTTGCTGATCCCGGACGGCGCCAGCTCCTTCAGCAGCTTGAAGCTCTCGTCGGCGTCCAGCACGGAGAAGCCCGGACGCAGGCCGGCGAAGCGTGCCTCGGCCTGCATCATGCGCAGGCCCAGCGCATGGAAGGTGCAGATCGTCAGCCCTTCGGCCTGGGCGCGCAGGCGCGCGGCCGCGCGCTCGCGCATCTCGCGCGCCGCCTTGTTGGTGAACGTGATCGCCAGCAGCTGCTCCGGCGCGAATCCGCGCTCGACCAGATAGGCCAGTTTCTCGGTGACCACGCGCGTCTTGCCTGAACCGGCGCCGGCCAGGACCAGCAGCGGGCCATCGATGTGCCGCACGGCGGCGTTCTGGGCGGGATTGAGTTGCACGGCTCAGGCGTCAGGATCAGTGCCGATGATCGCATGCCCGCTGCGACCGCCACAGACTTGACTGGATCGCCTGACATCGTGGAGGCGGCGTGATTCCCCGGGCGAGTCCTGCCAGGCGAAGCCTGGGCCGCCGCCGCGCGGTCACTCCTTCGTGCGCTGGCGGCGGCGGGCGACGCGCTCGGCGATGTCGGCGAGGGCGCGGCGTTCGGCGGACAGGGGTTCATCGCGGCCGCGTGGCGTGGAACGGGCGGGTGCTTTGCCCTCGCGAGCGGAAGCGCCGGCAGCCGGCCTGGCCGTGTCAGGTTGTCCGGAACCGCTGCGGGTGCCTGGCGCGCCTCCCGCCTGCGTGGTGCGGGCAGGCGGGGCGACGGCAGGGGCTGCAAGGAGCGATCGCGCTTCAAGGCGCTCGAACAGGCGTTCGGTCATTTTCGCGGTGATCAGTTGCAGTTCCAGCTGGTCGTCGTCGTTGTCGCGCAACGCTTCGGTGAGCGGCGCCAGCGCCTTCTCCAGCGCCAGCCGCAGGCCGGCCAGCATGCGCGTGTCGGGACGGGCCGATGGGGACGGCGCCTGCGCCTGCAAGGGCACCGTGCCGCGTTCGCCGAGCAGCCGTTCCAGCTTCGCGAGGATGTCCTGCCACGGTACGTCGCGGGTGGCGGCATCCCGGACGCCGCTGTCGAGCCCGCGCACGCCTTCGACGAGGTCGACCAGCTGCGCGACGACGCGGTCGCCGACTTCGGCATCGTCGCCGCCCATCGCCTTGTTGCGCAGGAAATCGCGCTTGATCTGCGCCCAGCGTGCGGTCTGCTCCGCGTCCAGCGTGCCGCGCAGTTCGGCGAGCTTGAGCAGGTTTTCCTCGGCGCCGGTGGTCAGCAGCTGTGCTTCGCCGCGATAGTGGTCGGCGATCAGCTGGTCCAGCTCGGCGGCATTCATCACCGGCGCGATCTTCTCGGCTAGCTTGTTCATGTTGCGGTAGCTGCCCTGCAGCTTGAACGGCGGCTCGGTGCGGTAGCGGTCCGCCTGCGCTGCGCTGGCGATGTACTGCTGGTTGACGCGATAGACGATCTCGCGCACGGCGAGCATGCGTTCCAGCACGGCGGAAATCTCGTTGATCTCGGCGCCGCTGTAGGCATGCGACAGGCTGTTGGCCGAGAAGGCGCGGCCTTCGACCTTGTCGACAAAGCGGTAGACGTCGTCCATCGGCCGCGTCGCCAGCGGCGCCAGCACGGCGTTGGAGGTCAGGCTGTTCTCGATGTAGCTGAGCTTGAACGCGTCTTCCATGCCGCCGAGCACGTCGCCCAGGTTGTAGATGTCGGCGCGGTTGGCGAGCATGTCGGGAATCCTGAAGACTTCGCCGGATTCGGTGTACGGGTTGCCGGCCATGACGACGCAGAACTTGCGTCCGCGCAGGTCATAGGTCTTGCTCCGGCCCTTCCAGACGCCTTCGATGCGGCGGGTACCGTCGCAGAGCGAGATGAACTTCTGCAGGAACTCCGGGTGCGTGTGCTGGATGTCGTCGACATACAGCATCACGTTGCTGCCCATCTCCAGCGCCAGGTTGAGTTTCTCCAGCTCCTGCGCCGAGGTGGCGTCCGGTGCCTGCGCCGGGTCCAGCGAGTGCACCTCGTGGCCCAGTGCCGGGCCGTTGATCTTCATGAACACCAGGCCGAGGCGATGGGCGACGTACTCCATCAGCGTCGTCTTGCCGTAGCCGGGCGGCGAGATCAGCATCAGCAGGCCCATCAGGTCGCTGCGCTTGTTCTCGCCGACCGTGCCCATCTGCTTGGCCAGGTTGTCGCCGATGATGCCGAGATAGACGTCGTTGATCAGCCTGTTGCGCACGAACGAGCTGAGCGGTCGCGGCTTGAACTCGTCCAGGCGCAGGCGCTCGCGTTCGCGCGCGACGATGTCGTGGCGCAGCTGCTGGAAGCGCTCCCAGCCGGGCAGGAAGCGCGTGCGGTGCGCGTGCAGGCGGGCATCGAAGTCGTCCACGGCCAGCGCCATCGCGCCGTCGTGGATGCGGGCATGGTCGCCGAGCAGGCCGGTGACATCGACGCGCAGGTCCACCTGGCTGATGCGATGCGCCAGCGACGCGGGCCACAGCTGCAGGGCGACGGCTTCGTCGATGTTCGGCGCCAGGACGGCATGCGTCGCATCGGCACACAGCGCCAGAAGCCAATGGCGCACCAGCGCGACGGCTTCGCCCGGGCGCTGGCCGGCGTCCTTCAAGGCCTGTTCGTAGTCGTCGCGGACGTGCGCCTGGTCCAGCCGCGCGTGCAGCGCGTCCAGCAGCTGTCTTGCCGCGGCGGTGAACTGGAATTCCGGATGGTCGGCGGAGAGCTCGGCGACCAGGTAGGACGCCGCGCGCCCCGGGTCGGCGGCACCCAGCGGCAGCGCATGCGTATCGGAGAACCGCTGCAGTCCGGTGGCGATCTCGGCCTGCAGTTCTTCCAGCGCCTGCCGCTGTCCGAGCAGGCGCGCGATGTGCCGTGCATTGCGGGCGCGGCGCGGCCACTGCGCAGCGTTGTCGTCGGCCTGCAGAAGCGGCCAGGCCATGCACGCCAGCGCCCGTGCCGCCGGCTCGTGCACCAGCACGCCGGCCTGGTCGTAGAGCGGCAGCACCGCCTTCAGGATCAGCGACGCGTCGTGGTCGTGGATACCCTTCTCGTAGCCGTCGCGGTACCGCGCGGCGGCGAAGTCGCGCACCAGCCGCAGCAGCTCCTCCGGCTGGCTCAGGTTCCGTCTCAGGCCGTCGAGCGACAGGCCTTCGCGTTCGGCGCGTGCGGCGGCGAGCACTTCGCCGGCCAGGTATTCGCCGCGATACAGCGTCGGCGATTCCGACGCCAGGCCAACCGACCAGTAGTCGCGCAACGCATCCAGCGCCGCATCCTCGATCGGCTCGAAGTAGTCGGTGCCGGTCAGGTGCAGCGCGAGGTGGTCGCCACGCGGCAGCAGGGTGAGATCCAGCTCCTGCGTGTTGACGCTGAAACGGTGGCGGGGTCCGAGGCGGATGACGTCGCCGCCGCCCTCGAACAGCTCGCTGCGGTCGCGCAGGGCACGAACGGCCTGGTCGCGCGCGCCCTTGAGGCGTGCCTCGACATCGTCGGCGCGGACGTTGTCCTTGAGCTCGCGCAGGCGCACCGCCAGTTCGCGCAGCTTGAGGATCAATGCGTCGCCGGCGAAGAAGGCGTTGAGTTCGTCGCCGTCCTTCAGGCGCGCGGTACGCCGCGGCAGGCCGTCGATGATGCGCCGGGCGGCATCGAACACCGCGACCGCCTTGCGCTGGCGGTCGTCAAGCAGGGCCTGCTTGTGGGCGTCGAAGGTGTCGAGCAGTTCTTCGCGCTTGGCGAGGATGTCGGCCAGGAACTGGTCGTGCTCGCCGAACTGGCTTTCCAGCTCTTCCAGCTGCACCAGCAGCCGTGACAGCTGTTCGTCGCAGCGCTCCGGATCGGTGGCGCTGGCCAGTGCGCCGGCAACGCTCTGCCCGAACAGGGTGAACTGGGCGCCGAACTGCGCGACCGCCTCGCTCGAACCCATGCTGCGGCGGCGCTGTTCGGCGCGCGCCTTGGTCTGGTTGAGGCGGGCATACAGCGCTGACAGCGCGTCGACCACGCGCGTGCGCTCGGTGGCGTCCTCGACGCGCAGGCTGGCCATCAACTCGGACAGCATGTCCAGGTCGCCGGCCATGGCGGCCATGGCCTGCAGCGGCGCCGCCAGCTGTGATGTCGTCGCCGCCGCCTGTGCTTCCCGGTCGAGCGTTTCCAGTCGCGCGTGGAACGGCTGCAATGCGGTGTCGCTGGCCAGGAAAGTGCTGGTCGCGGCGCCGACGCGTTCGTGCCCGGCGATGATGTCCGCTTCCATAGCGTCGATGGCCGCGGTGTCGATGTAGCGCAGCTCGCGGATGCTGAGCAGGTGGCCGCGCTGGCGGTTCAGCGCCGACAGCGCATCGACGAATTCCTGCGCTTCGCGCCAGTCCTCGGGCCGCAGGCTGGCCAGCAGTTCCTGCTGGCGCGTCTGCGCCTGCGCCATCGCACGAGACGACTGCCGACGGATGTCCTCGACCTTTTCGTATTCGTCGAGCACCGCCTCGCTGGTGGCGGCGATGTCGCGGACGACGGCGCCGGTGTCGCCGCACTCGCGGTCCGCCAGCCAGTGGTGCAGGTCGAACAGCCGCTTGCTGGCCTGCGCCAGTACTTCGTAACGCTGCAGCGAGACGTCGGTGGCCTCGATCCCGCGTGCCAGGCTGTACAGGTCGGAGATGCCGCGCACCAGTTCGGCGTTGCCGATGCGCGCCATGAACCCGGTGCCGGCCGGTTGCGCGGCGGCGTATTCGTCGCTGTGGAAAGGCGTGCGCCACACCTGCATCGGATGCACGCGTGTCGGCTCGTCGCTCTCGGCGCTGAAGACGACCATGCGGCCGTCGTCCAGGCGCGCGTAGCCGTGGCCGAAGATCGGTGTCTGCAGCGCGCGCTCGATCAGGTTGTAGGTGAACAGCGCGGTGCGGCCGGACTGCGGCTCGAAGAAGATGTACAGCACGTCCTCGCCGTTCGGCGAGCGGATGGCGCGCTTGAAGCGCATGCCGTCCATCGACTGCTCGAAGCGCTTGCTCTCGCCGTTCTGCAGGTAGTAGCCGCCGGGGAAAACGATGCCGTGGTCTTCCGGCAGCTGGATGCAGGACTGGCCGATGGCGTCGATGCGCTCGACCTTGCGCGTCAGCGTGTTGAAGACCAGGTGGCGCCACTGCGTCTCGCGGTAGGGCAGTACGCGCAGCAGGATCAGGCTGCCGACGCGGGCGAACTCGATTTCGGCGTCGTCCAGCGACTGCGTCTTGTCCTCGACCGGTTCGCGATAGACGCCAAGGCCATCCTCGGTGTTGTCCTCCACCTTGATGGTCAGGTCGCCGCCGATGGTCTCGACGAATACGCTGTCGAGGATGTTGATGTGTGGATGGCGGCCGTTGACGGCCATCTCGCGCGTCGTCGGCGTCCACTCGAAATCGAACGGCGCCGGCAGCGCGATGTCGCGCTCGCCGCGGTTGTCGATGTAGCGGACTTCGCGGCCATCGACAGAGACCGACCAGCGGAACACGCGCAGGTCGGTGATGCGCTCGCCGATCTGGAACGCCGCCAGCAGCTTGCCGTCGCGCACCGCCAGCCGCTGCAGGCGCGTGTCCTTGTAGTAGGCGTACAGCTCGCGGAAATCGTTGACGAAGCCGGGCGCGTCGAGGAAAGTGCCGGCCAGCTCGACCGCCGCCACCTCGTAGCCGTCGTCGTCGCCCGGTACCAGCCGGTACAGCGAGAAAACGTCGCCGACCTGGGTTTCCTTCTTCAGGCCCAGGAAGACGTTGTAGCCGAACACCATCAGCTCGCCGACCTGGACGATGTCGCGGGCGACGCAGTTGTGTTCGGTACGCACGCGCACGCGCGCCACCACCTCCATCGCGCTGCTGCCGAATTCGGCAAGGCGACGGCTGTTCAGTCCATCGGCCAGCGCACGCAGCCGCTGGCCCTGTTCGGCCAGGCGGCGCGCCAGCACTTCGTAGGCGCCGCCTTCGGCGACGGCGCGGTCAACGGCCGAGGTGTCGGTGCCGGTTTCGGTGGTGTCGGTCATGCGCTGCGATGGTCAGGCCACAGTCGGGAATCGGCTCAGCCAGCCGAGGCCTGGTCGCCGCCGCCCTTCAGCGACAGCAGCTTGGCGAGCAGGTCCTGCACCAGCGGGCTCTTCCCTGCGACGCCTTCGATGGCCTTGCCGACCGACAGCGACTTCGCGAACGAATTGAAGAACTCGCCCTCGCCGCCGACGATGTCGATCTTCGCCTTGCTGAGCGCCGCGGCCAGCACTTCGGCCTGCTCGCGCGCGACTTCCTTGTTCGCGGAGATCGCCGCCATCGCCTGCTCGAAGGACTTCTCCAGCTGCATGCGGAACTCTTCGTGGCCGCGCGCCTGCTCGCTCATCGCGTCCATGGCGCCGAACTTGTCGGTCAGGCCCTGCGCCTCGGCGCGGAACTTCTCCAGCAGCACCTCGGCCTCGGACAAGCCGATCTCGCGGCCGGCCTTCGCCTGGGCCGAGCCCAGCTGTTCCTCGCCGCGCGCCTGTGCGACCAGCTTTTCCTCCATGACGCGGGCTTCGGCCAGGCCTTCCTTCTCCAGCGCCTGGGCGCTGACCTCGCGCACGCGCGCGTCGGCCAGGCCCGGCGCGGCGCGCTCGGCCTCGATGCCTTCGGCCAGCTTCTTCTTCGCCTCCGCCTGCTTGGCGGCCGCTTCCAGTTCGGCCTGGGCGATGACCGTGATTTCCACCGCCTTGTGCTTGGAGCGGGTCTCGTCGGCTTCGGCCTGCTTGACCTGCTTGACCAGTTCCTCCTCGGCCGCGGCCTGCGCCTCCAGGATGCGCACTTGCTTCTGGCGGTCGGCCTCGGAAACTTCGCGCACTTCCTTGATGCGTTCCTCTTCCTGGGCGACGGTCTTCTCGACCGCGACACGCTCGCGCACGACGTTGGCGATCAGCTTGCGCTGCTCTTCCAGCGCCTTCTCCTTCTCGATCCGCTGCAGTTCGACCTCGCGCTCACGGGCGACCACTTCCAGCTCGCGGGCGCGGGATACCTTCTCCATTTCGATGACGACGGCACGCTGGCGGTTCTGTTCGGCGACCTCGACTTCGCGCTTGCGGTTTTCCTCGCGGATGTCCAGCTGCTCCTGCGTGGCGATGCGCGCCTGCTCGGCCTTGAGGCGTTCCTCTTCCTTGACGCGCAGGGTTTCCGCTTCCTCGCGCGCGCGGATGGTGTCGATCTCGCGCTTCTGGCGCGCCTCGGCATCCGCCTGCTGGCGCTCCAGGGCCAGCATCGCTTCGCGCGTCTCGACGTTCTTCTTCTTGATCGCCAGCTCCTCGTTGCGCTCCAGCTCGTTGGTGATGACGTTCTGGGCCGCGGTCAGCTCGGTGATCTTGCGGATGCCTTCGGCATCGAGGATGTTGCTCGGATCCAGCGACGATTTCGGCGTCTGCTCGAGGTAGTCGATGGCGACGTCTTCCAGCACGTAGCCGTTGAGGTCGTTGCCGATGACCTGGACGATGCGGTCGCGGAATTCCTGGCGGTTCTCGAACAGCTTCACGAAGTCGATCTGCTTGCCGACCGTCTTCAGCGCCTCGGAGAACTTGGCGTTGAACAGCTCGTTCACCGCCCCCTTGTCGGAGGCGCGATCGACGCCGATCGACTTGGCGACCTTGAGCACGTCCTCGGCGGTCTCGTTCACGCGCAGGTAGAAGGCGACCGTGATGTCGGCGCGCATGTTGTCGCGGCAGATCAGCCCGTCCTTGCCACGCCGGTCCACCTCCAGCGTGATCAGGGAGATCTTCATGAACTCCTTCTTGTAGATCACCGGATAGACCAGCGCGCCCGTGAAATGCACCTTGGGCGTGGAGGACATGTCGTTGACGATCAGCGCCGTGCCCTGCGGGACCTTGATGTAGAAGGCCTTGAAGAGGGCGAAGAAGCCGATCAGGACCAGCAGCAGGATGCCGATACCGATCAGGAACGGCATGAGGGTGGCAAGGCTCATCGAAGGTTCTCCCAGCAGTTTTTGGGGCTATTCGCCCTGGAAATCGGTGTCGAGGGCAACGCGCCATGCATTGTCCGGCGTGAGGTGTTCGAGCAGCACCACGCGGTCGCCGCGGCGGGGTGTCTCGCCCTCGCAGCGCACCTGTACGATCAGGCTGGCGCCGTTGTCCTCCAGTTCCGCCTGCCCGTGCGAGGCGGTGACTTCACCGGTGCGCACGATGGCGACGCGACCAAGCAGGCTGCGGTTCGGCGGCGGCGCCAGGCGGCGCTTCAGGCGCGTCAGTGGCCGCACCACGGCCGCCGTCATCGGCAGCGACAGGAACAGCGCCACCGGCAGCACGATCGCGCCCAGCGTGATGCGCAGCCAGTCCGGCAGGTGGTTGAGCAGCAGCAGGCCGGTGAAATAGCTCAGCACCCATGCAATGAAGATCAGGATGGTGAAGACCAGCGTGGTCGGAATGCCGCCCAGGCCGAACTTGACCAGGAAGCCGGCCAGGCCTTCCATGGCGCCGACGTCGCCGTCGATGACGCCGGCCAGCTCCAGCGGGTCGTCGCCGACCAGGCCCAGCGCCGCCAGCATCCAGTAGGCGACGGCCACGGCCAGCAGCACGCTGAGGATCGCGGTGGGGAAACTCAGGGCGGTAAGGAGGAATTCCTGCATGGACAGCCTTCTTGTCGGGTCAGGGGTCCGGCGCGTCCGCGTCCGTCGGCGCAGCGTGCGTCGGCAGGGCGGATCACAGGGATTCCCAGCTTAGCGCAAGCCCGTGCGCCGTTTCCGGCGGTATCGTGCCAGCTTGGCACCTCTCAAGCGGAAAAAACGCGGCCACCGTGCCACGCCGGATCACGGGCGGATTCACACGCCGCTGCAGATGCCTCGCAGGCCCGCAAATGAACATATGCCGCCGGGTCCCGCCTGCCGCGTGATGCCCACTTTGCCCCATCCGCCTGCCACGACGCCTGGCACCCGGTCCAGCCAGGCCTGCCAGCCGCCCGTGCTTCCACAACGACGCGGCATCGTATGATCGTGCCGATGTGGGCGCGGATCAATAACGGCAATGCGAAGCCAGCGGTCGCCATCGCGGTGGGTGGCGGTACTGCTGCTCGCCGCGCTGGCGAAAGGCGCCGGATGCCGCGCACGCACGGACGCGATGCTGCGTGGCGAACCCGGACTGATCCTGGCGGACTTTGCCGAAAGCTACGAGCTGCGGGCCGACGAGGGCTTCCGCATGCCCGAACTGATCGAGCCGGCCTCGATGCCGACGCTGGCACTGCCGTCGGCGCAGCAATCCATGAACGCCGACAATGCCCCGCAGACCTTCGTGTGTGTGGAGCTGGCGATTTCCGAAAACGGCGAAGTCATCGGGCAGGAGTTCTTCGACGATGCCCGATACTGTCCCGCTGATCCTTCCGGATTGACCGACGCGCTCCAGCGCGCGGTGCTCGATGCGACCGCCGCGTGGCGCTTCCGCCCCGCTGCCTTCTGCACCGCCGATGCCATGGACCCGGACATCGATCCCTGCGGCGAGCCCGGCGCGGTCATCGAACCGGTCGGCGTGAAGCTCGCCTTCGTCTTCGCGTTCGAGGCCGAAGACGGGAATCTCGCCTCGACGGTGGTGCCTCTGGATTGACGCCGCGGCGGTTGGGACTCTGCCACGCATCGCTGTTTTTCCTTGCAGCCATCGCGTCCGGCGCAACGAAGGGGCGCGGGCGTGCTTTTCCTTGAAGAGCCGTCGTTGTCTTGCGAGAAAAGCAGGAACGACGGGTTTCAATCGGTCGGTCGGGCGCGGCAGTGGCCTCTCGGTCGTTGCAGTTATTCTTGCCGCCCCCGGTCTTCCGGAGCGGTGTGTCCAGACGGGCAGCGATCAGCTCAGGTGCCCATCACGCCGCGGCAGCACTGCGCCGCTTGATGGGCCACACGCTTCATGGCCACGACGGTTCCGACGGGAAGTTGAGCAAACCAGGCGGCAAAGCCCGCCCACCTGACCGAGGGCGGCGCGTTGGGCCGCGAGGCGGCGCTGAACGGTCGTGACCATGTGGGTGGCGCCGGCAGGCAGCGCGGCAACGTCAGTACGGATCTTGCCTCAGTTTCGCGGGCGCGCCGTAACCGCCGATATCTCCGCGCCGAAGGCAAACCGGATGGGCCGCACACAGTGCATCCCGTCATGTTTCCAGCGCAACCTCGGCGAACCTCGTCCAAAAGCCTGGGCTGCGCCTGCGCAGTGAACGACCCTGTTATGGCCGTGTCGTCGCGGTGATAATGCATAACACTGCACCCATGCCGGATAACACCAGCAACTCGCGGTATGGCAAAGCCGTCCGCGTCGTCAAATGACATTGATTCCCTTGGTGATTTTCTGATTGACGTCACCTGTCGCGGTCAGCTACAACAGGCGCTACACCCCACTTCGGGGTCGAATAGTAGTTAGGCAGCAAATGAAGATTGCCCCCGTCCTCACAGTCTTTCTCCTGTTCTGTGCGTCCCTCGGGGATGCGCATGGCCGCGAGGAACGGGACGACACGCTGTGCGCTGAAGTTAAAGCGTTCTTGGCGTCCGTAAAACCTGACGCGACGCGCTCGGTCACCTTTCGAACGTTCTGGGGCGCCAGGGAAGAAGGAGACAACATCATCCTTGGCTCAAAGACCTGCGAGCACCACGACTACGATCCCGGAGAAAAGCTGTGTGCCTACCTGATTCAGGATAGTTCCACAGAGTTCGCAGGTTACAACGCCAAGCGCATCCTCAACTGCCTCACGCCAAGGCAGGGGATTGCGGCAGCCCTGGACATTCATAGCGGATCGTTCTCAATCACCTTTGGCTCGCCCAGCCGAGGCGCGTTAGTAGACCTAGAGCTGGCGCCAGACGAAGGTCGTGAAGAAATGAAGCTTATCCTTAAGGCAGATGGCTACTAGGCTGCTGCCTAACCATTCATTCAAGCCGACGTAGCTTCGCTACGCGGCTTAATTCAAGCGTTAGACCTCACTACAGACAACAGGAGAGTTCGATATGCGTAACATCCTCTTCGCACTTGTAGTTGTAGCTACTTCCGCAATGCCGAACACGTCTCAAGCATGTGACTGGACTACTGGTGCTCGCGAGCAGCACGTCTTTCTGTCCTGGGACGGTAAAGCGGTTACGGACTGGGTCGTTGCTTCTGACTCCATTAAAGCCGTCACTTTGCCCAACGGATTTGCTCTTGGCGTCAAGATCGAAGAGCCTGAACCGGAGAAGTACGTTGAGCTCTCAAACAAACTGCAGCATGTGCCGGAGACGGTAAAGATCAGCTTGTTTGACCTAAGCAATGGCAAGCCCCGACCGTTGACACACACGTATGGTGGCACCAACTCTCTACAAGGCTACGGTGCGCAGGGCGGCGCAGACCGGGTTGATGAGTTGGGCACCCCGGGAGTCTTACTCACCTTGCTCAAGCCAGTGTGCTCACAGCAGGGTGCTGTCGCTTCCGCGCGGTGAGGTCTAACAATTCGTGTATGGACTCCCCCGTCAACCCCTGACGGCATCACGATGTGAAGCGCCAGCTTCACGGCTTTTGATTCTGCATTTTCCATCCTGCTGACGCTCT
>NZ_SMAF01000007.1 GCF_004343305.1 Pseudofulvimonas gallinarii
AGAGCGTCAGCAGGATGGAAAATGCAGAATCAAAAGCCGTGAAGCTGGCGCTTCACATCGTGATGCCGTCAGGGGTTGACGGGGGAGTCCATACAGAATTGTTAGGCTGCACTAGCGACAAGTCTTGTTGCCTAGCGAGTCCGTGTAGCAACGGACTGTATTGCCGTTACTGTCGCGGTATGTCGAGTTGCCAAGCGAGTCAGTGTATCCGCGGACAGTTGTGCCGTTGCTGCTGCGGTATGTGCTATTTCCGAGAGAGTCGGTGTAACCGCGGGTGGTAGTGCCATCACTGCTGCGGTATGTGCTATTGCCAAGCGAGTCGGTGTAACCGCGAACAGTGGTGCCATCACTGCGCCGATAAGTGCTATTTCCCAAGGAGTCTGTGTAGCCGCGTGTCGTTGTGCCGGTACTGCTATTGCGGCAAGTAGTGTTGCCCAGCGAGTCGGTGGAGCAGCGCGTTTGCGCATTGGCCGGAACGTAGATTGAGACAAGCGCGAGAACGATTGCAAGCTTTTTCATTTTCGAGTCCCCCCTGACGGTTGGTTGTGCAGCCTAACTACTATTCGACCCCGAAGTGGGGTGTAGCGCCTTTTGTAGTGGGCGGCGGCGGCCCCCGTCAATCAGAAAATTCCCAAGGGAATCAATGCCACATACCCAGGCGTGCGGCTGCGCCATCCGCCAGGCTGTCCGCGTTATCCGGCATGGGTGCAGTGTTATGCATTATCACGGCAGCGACACCGTCATAACAGAGGCGTCCCCGGCACAGACGCAGCCCCGGCTCCTGGACGAAGTTCGCCGACGATTGCGCCTGAAACACTACAGTTTGCGCACGGAACAGGCTTATGTGTACTGGATTCGCCGGTATATCAGGAAGCATCTGCCGCGGCATCCGCGTGATCTGGGTGGACCGGAGGTGGAGCGGTTCCTTAGCGCGCTGGCCACTGTCGATCGCGTGGCGCCGAGCACGCAGAACCCGGCCCTGGCGGCATTGCTGTTCCTGTATCGGGAGGTGCTGGATGTCGAGCTGCCGTGGATGGACAAGGTCGTCAGGGCGAGACGCGCACCACGCCTGCCCGTGGTCCTGTCGCCGATTCAGGTACGCGCTGTGCTGCGTGAACTGTCGGGTCGGGAGGCGCTGATGGCCGGTCTGCTGTACGGCAGCGGGATGCGGCTCATGGAATGCCTGCGCCTGCGCGTAAAGGATGTGGACCTGGCGCGACGCGAGATCACCGTTCGCGATGGCAAGGGCGGCAAGGACCGCCGGACAGTACTGCCAGAGCGACTGGCAGAACCGCTGGCGGCACAACTTGAGCTGGTTCGGTTGCTGCACAGACGGGATGTCGACGAGGGCTTCGGCGCCACGTCCCTGCCCTATGCCTTGTCGCGCAAGTATCGCAACGCGGCCAGGGAGCCCGGCTGGCAATACGTGTTTCCGTCATCGCGCCGTGCAACCGATCCGCTGGACGGGAAGACAAGGCGGCATCATCTGGATGAGTCCGTCCTGCAGCGGGCGGTGCGTGCGGCGGCCCGTCGCGCCGGCATCGACAAGCCGGTCAGCCCGCACACCTTCCGGCATTGTTTCGCCACCCATCTGCTGGAATCCGGCGCTGACATCCGCACGGTGCAGGAATTGCTCGGCCACAACGATGTCAGCACGACACAGATCTACACCCATGTGCTCAATCGCGGTGCGCACGGCGTACGCAGTCCGCTTGATGCCTGATCAGCGCGGCCGTCCCAGGGCGCGGGGGCAAAGTCCTCAGCGCAGCGCCAGTCCGGTAGCCAGGCCGACGAACAGCACCATGCCGACCCAGTGGTTGTCGATGAAGGCACGGAAGCAGTTGTCGCGGTCACGATGGCGGGCGCGCCACAGCTGGTGTCCGCACCGGGCGATGGCGACGGCGAGGCTCGCCCAGTAGGGCCAGCCCAGTCCCAGTTGCTGTCCAGCGAAGGTCATCGACAGCAGGAAGGTGCCGTGCAGGAGGGCGATGCCGACAAGATCCATGTCGCCGAGCAGGATCGCCGTGGACTTGGCGCCCATGCGCAGGTCGTCGTCGCGATCGACCATGGCGTACCAGGTGTCGTAGGCGGTGGACCACAGGATGTTGGCGCAGAACAGCAGCCACGCCAGCGGCGGCACTTCGCCGAGCACGGCGGCGAAGGCCATGGGAATGGACCAGCCGAACGCCATGCCCAGGTAGATCTGCGGCAGGTGCGTGTAGCGCTTGAGAAACGGATAGCTGGCGGCGAGAAAGGCGCCGACGAAGGCGAGCTTGATGGTCAGCGCGTTGGTGAACAGCACCAGCACGAAGGACAGTATGAGCAACGCCGCAAAGAACGCGAGCGCCTGGCCGCCGGTCAGCTCGCCGGCGGCGAGTGGTCGTGACCGCGTGCGTTTGACCGCGTGGTCCAGCCAGCGGTCGGCGTAGTCGTTGATGACGCAGCCGGCGGCGCGCATCGAGATCACGCCCAGCGTGAAGATCAGCCAGAGCTTCATGGGTGGCGTGCCTTCGGCCGCAGCCCACAGTCCCCACCAGGTCGGCCACAGCAGCAGCAGGAAGCCGATGGGCCGGTCGAAGCGCGCCAGCCGCCACCACGGATCGATGCGCGCGCGCCAGCCGGTCAGCGGTGCGCGCGGACGGCCCGGTTCGGGGCGTGGCGCAGGCTTTGTTGCGGGCTGCGGCGTCGCGGCGCGGACCTCGCGCATGAACGAGGGTTCCGGCACCGGGCTGCGCGCGTCACCGGCAGGCATTGCGTGATGGCTGTCGTTGTCCATGCGTCCGCGTGACGGACCGGGCAACGTTGCCGTATCGGCCGACGTGGCGGATTGCGGGGTTTCGGCCTGTGCGGCAAGCGGGGCGGATGGGGCGACGACGCTTACGCGACCGCCACCCTGCCAGGCCGCCTTGGTTTGCGGCCTGTGGGCAGCCGGAACGGCTTGTGCTTTCGAGTGCGCGGCAGCGGTGTCGGCGCGGTTGCGGGTCGCCGCGGCTCCGGCTGCCTCGCGCTTGTGACCGCTGTCGTTGCCGGCGACGTGCGCCCGCGAATCGCTCGCGGCGGGTGGTGGCGTGGCCGGCGCGTTGGCCGTCGACGGTGCTGATGCGGCGGGCGCTCGGGGCGGCGCCTCCGATATCGCGGATGTCGCGGCCGACGGGCGGGGTTTCTCGTTTGTGGCCGACTGGATCGGATCGTCAGGCGGTGCGGTGCGCGAGGCGGCCGAACCGGATCCGCTCTGTGGCGACCCTGTCCCAGCGTCGGCAGCAGTCTGCGGGGGCGTCCTGGTCGTGCCTACCGGCGCACCTCCGCTCGCGGCCGGTGCCGGCGCGGATGCCGGCGCTGAGGACTGCGCCGAGGTCGGCGCTGATTCTCGGGCAGACGCAGACGAAGACGCGGGTGCTGGCGGGTGCGCGGAAACAGGCGCAGGCGCGGCGCCGCCAGCCTGCCGCCCGGCTGCCGGGTCCACCGGCGCTTTCGGGGAACCCACCCGACGCGATCGCACGGCATCCGGTCGCCTCTTCGCGTCCGCAGGCGCCTTCTGGACGGAAGTGCCGCCTTCCTCTACTGCGGCAGACGGATCCGCCGCGGCGACCTGCGCTTTAGCGGCGCGACGCGTACGGGTGCCGGGCGCAGCCGATCCGGCCTTGCGTGAGGCGGTCGACGGCACCGAGTCGTCAGGAGGATTCTGGACCGGCTTCGCCGCGGCCTTTCCAGGTGCCCGCCGCGCCGGCACCTTCGCGGCCGTTCCAGCCGCAGTGTCGTCGACGGCCTTGCGCGCCGCGCGTTTGCGGCCGGGCTTCGCCGCGTCGGACGTGCCGGCCGTTCCTTCGCCCGTTGTCGCTGGCAGGGCTGGCGTCGTCCCGACGGGCGGCGCGGCCGCATCCGGCAGCGAGGCCTTGCGGCGCGGCGCGCGCTTGCGGGGCGGTTTGGCGGCCTCGTCGTTCATGTCGGCAATTCTACGGCGTCCGTGCAGGAGTGCACCGGTACAATTGCGCGATGGATGTCTCGCATCTGCTCGATTCCCTGAATGCGGCTCAACGCGACGCGGTTGCCGCCGGTCCCGGCCATACGCTGGTGCTGGCTGGCGCCGGCTCCGGCAAGACCCGCGTGCTGATCCACCGCATCGCCTGGCTGCTCGAGGTGGAAAAGGTGTCGCCGTACGCGGTGCTGGCGGTCACCTTCACCAACAAGGCGGCGGCGGAGATGCGCCACCGCTGCGAGCAGCTGATCGAACACGGCACGCGCGGCCTGTGGCTGGGCACTTTCCACAGCCTGGCCCACCGCCTGCTTCGCCAGCACTGGCGCGAGGCGAAGCTGCCGGAAACCTTCCAGATCATCGACACCGACGACCAGGTGCGCCTGCTCAAGCGCGTGATCGCCGGCCTCGGCCTCGACGACGGCCGCTATCCGGCCAAGCAGGCGGCGTGGTTCATCAACGCGCAGAAGGACGAAGGTCGCCGGCCGCACGAGATCGATCCGGGCAGCAATCCCACGCACCGGGCGCTGGTCGATGTCTATCGCGCCTACCAGGAACAGTGCGACCGCAGCGGACTGGTGGATTTCGCCGAGCTGCTGCTGCGCAGCCACGAGCTGTGGCTGCAGCACCCGGCCCTGCTGGCGCATTACCAGCAGCGCTTCCGCTACCTGCTGGTCGACGAGTTCCAGGATACCAACACATTGCAGTACGCCTGGTTGCGCGTGCTGGCCGGAAAGACCGCACAGGTGTTCGCGGTCGGCGACGACGACCAGGCGATCTATGGCTGGCGCGGCGCGCGCGTCGAGAACATGCAGCACCTGCTGCGCGATTTCCCCGACGTCGGCGTGGTCAAGCTGGAACAGAACTACCGCTCCACCGCCAACATCCTGAAGGCGGCCAATGCGGTGATCGACCGCAATGCCGAGCGCCTGGGCAAGAAGCTGTGGACCGACGGCGGCGAAGGCGAGCCCATCGAGTTGTACGCGGCCTACAACGAACAGGACGAGGCCCGCTTCGTGGTCGAGCGCATCGAGGCGCAGATCAAGGGCGGCGGCCAGCCATCGGACAACGCCGTGCTTTATCGCTCGAACGCGCAGTCGCGGGTAATCGAAGAGGCGCTGGTCCAGGCCGGCGTGCCCTACCGCGTCTATGGCGGCCTGCGCTTCTTCGAGCGCGCCGAGATCAGGGACGCACTGTCATGGCTGCGCCTGATCGCCAACCGCGATGACGACGGCGCTTTCGAGCGCGCGATCGCGGCACCGAACTGCGGCGTCGGCGAGCGCAGCCTTGAGCTGATCCGCCAGGGCGCGCGCGCCACGGCGACCTCGCTGTGGCAGACGGCGGCGCGCGCCAGCGGCCGGCATGCCGCGCAGCCCGGGCAACCCGTGGTGGAACTAGCCGCCCGCGTGCGCAACGCGCTGTATGCGTTCATGGAACGCCTCGACACACTGGCGGCGGATACGGCGGAACTGGAACTGCATGAGCGCTTCGACCACGTCATCGCACGCTCCGGGCTGCGCGAGCATTACCAGCGCGAAGGCCAGCTCAACGCCGAGGCGCGCATCGAGAACCTGGACGAACTGGTCAGCGTCGCCACCCGCTTCGAACTGACGCCGGAAGACCGCGAAGCCGGCCTGTCGGAACTGGCGGCGTTCCTTGCCCATGCCACGCTGGAAGCCGGCGAGGGCCAGGGCGATCCGGGCCAGGACTGCGTGCAGCTGATGACACTGCACTCGGCCAAGGGGCTGGAGTTCCCGCAAGTGTTCCTGACCGGGATGGAGGAAGGCCTGTTCCCCAGCCAGAAGTCGCTGGACAGCGATGACCGCCTGGAGGAGGAGCGGCGCCTGGCCTATGTCGGCATCACGCGTGCGCGCGAAAAACTGGTGCTCAGCTATGCCGAGACGCGACGCCTGCATGGCGTGGAAACCTACAACCGTCCGTCGCGCTTCCTGACCGAGATCCCGCCCGAGCTGCTGCACGCGGTGCGACCCAAAGTGGCGCTGCGTTCCGGTCGCACTGTGGCCGGCAGCGCGCCGTCATGGCCCTCGTCGTCACTGGATGGCGGCGCCTTCGCACTGGGCCAGCGCGTGCGCCATCCGCAGTTTGGCGAAGGCACGATCACCGACGCCGAAGGCAACGGCAACCATGCCCGCGTGCAGGTGCAGTTCGAGGATGCCGGCAGCAAGTGGCTGGTGCTGGCCTACGCCAATCTCAGCGCCGCCTGAGCGCGCTCAGAGTTCGTCCGGCCGGCGGTCGGCCGGACTGTCCAGGTGTTCCGGATCCGGCGTTTCATCGGCCGGGCACTGCGGCCGCTTCTTCAGTTTCAGCGACAGCGCCGCCTTGGCCAACAGGTTGGCGCTGATCGGCGCGGTGACGATCAGCAGCACCGACACCAGCAGCTCGCGCGGATGGAAACTGTTGCCGATCAGCGCGTGGTAGAACACCGACACGACCAGGATGCAGCCGACGCCCATGGTCGTCGCCTTGGTCGGGCCATGCAGGCGCCGGAAGAAGTCCGACAGCTTCACCAGGCCGAGCGAACCGACCAGCGTGAAGAACGCGCTGACCACCAGCAGCAGCGACAGGATGACTTCAGCGACCGGATTCATTCGACGATGTCCCGGCGCAGCACGTACTTGCACAACACGACGGTGGTGACGAAGCCGAGCATGGCAATGACCAGCGCCGCCTCGAAATAGATCTCCGAACCCAGGTACATGCCATCGAGGATCAGCAGCGCGATGGCGTTGATGCTGAAGGTGTCCAGCGCCAGGATGCGGTCGACGACCTCCGGCCCGCGCACCAGCCGGTACAGGGACAGCAGCATCGCGACGCCGATGGCATACATGGAGATGAGGATGGCGATCTCGATCACGGGAAGATCTCCTTCAGAGGCGCCTCGTAGCGCGTCTTGATCTCGTCGATCAGCGCCTGCGGATCAGGCAGGTCCAGCGCATGCACCAGCAGGTACTTGCGGTCGTCGGACAATTCCGCCGACACTGTCCCCGGCGTCAGCGTGATGACGCTGGCCAGCGCGGTGATGCCGTGGATGTTCTTGAAGTCCAGCGGCACCCAGACCCAACCGGGCTTGAGCTGGCGCTCCGGCCCGAGCACCAGCCGCGCGGTATGGATGTTCGCGCGAACGATGTCGTACAGCACCACGCAGGCCAGTCGCGGCAGCGGCTTCAGGCTCTTGATGCGCGCGAACTCGCGCTCGAGGCGGCGTGACACCTGCGGAATCACCAGCGCCAGGATGCCGGCCAGCACGATCTGCCCGGCGGTGATGCGGTCGGCCAGCAGGATGCCGAACACGAAGATCATCAGGCTCAGCGGAATGGACGGCAGGATGCTCCGGAATCGCGTGCGCATGGCTTATTTCCCCCGCACCTGTGGTGCCTGCCCGCGCACCGACTGGACGTAGATCGACGGCTCGGCGAGTTGCCCGGCAGCGGCCTGCGCGTAGCGCATCGCCGGTGCGGCGGCGATCGTCAGTGCAATGCCATAGGCCAGCAACACGATGATGGCGACACGCTCCGGCCAGTGCCCGGTGCGCCGCTTCGCCTTGCGCGCGGGGTCATCCGCCTGTTCGGGCTTGATGTCCCAGAACAGTTTGGTGCCGGCACGGACCATCGCCACCAGCACGAAAAAACTGGACACCAGCACACTGGTCCAGACCCAGCCGACCCATTCATCGGGCACGGTGGCGAGCATCGCGAACTTGCCGATGAAACCCGACAGCGGCGGCAGCCCGATCACCGAAATCGCGGCGATCGTGAACAGCGTGCCCGGCACCAGCGGCTTGAGGATCGGCAGCACCACGTTCATGCGGTCGGTCACGCGATGGCGGCGCACCAGCTCGGTGATCATGAACAGCGAGGCGACAACGAAAGTGCTGTGCGCCAGGTAATACAGGGCGGCGGCAACGGCATCCGGACGCGCCAGTGAGATGGCGATGAACAGCGTTCCGGCCGACACCAGCACCAGGTAACCGGCAAGGATGCGCAGGCGCACCGCCGACAGGGCGCCCAGCGCGGCAAGCATCAGCGTGGCGATGCCGGCCGGCAGCAGCCATTCCCAGGCGAAACCCTGAAGGTCGCCGGCGAGGTCGCCGAACCACAGGCTGTACACGCGCAGCACCGAGTACAGGCCGACCTTGGTCATGATGACGAACAGGGCCGCCACCGCCGCCGGTGCGCGGCCGTAGGTGCCAGGCAGCCACAGGTACAACGGCAGCAGCGCGGCCTTGGCGCAGAACACCACCAGCAGGAGCCCTGCAACGGCCTGCACCAGCGCGCGGCTTTCCGGCGTGACCTGGCCGATGCGAACCGCCAGCTCCGCCATGTTGAGGCTGCCGAGCAGGCCGTAGAGCAGGCCCAGCGTGATCAGGAACAACGTCGATGCGGCAATGTTGAAGGCGATGTAATGGAAGCCGACACGGATGCGGCCGCCGCGGCCGCCGCTGAGAAGCAGACCGTAGGACGCCGCCAGCAGGATCTCGAAGAACACGAACAGGTTGAAGATGTCGCCGGTCAGGAAGGCACCGTTGATGCCCATCAGCTGCAGCTGGAACAGCGCGTGGAAATGCGGCGCTCGCCGGTCCCAGCCACCACAGGCATGCAGCAGGCAGGGCACCGCCAGCAGTGCCGTCACCATCACCATCCACGCCGACAGGCGATCGACCATGAGGGTGATGCCCAGTCTCGCCGGCCAGTCGCCGAGCAGGTACACGGTGATTTCGCCGCTGTCGGCCTGGCGGAGCAGGGAAATGGCGAGCGCCACCAGCACCACCAGGCCGGCCCACGCACCGATGCGCTGGACCTTGATGCTGGCGCGTTCGAGCAGCAGCAACGAGCCGGCGACCAGCAGCGGCCAGACGATCAGCAGGACGGGCAGGTGCGTGCTCACCGGTCACGCTCCTTCGATTCGGTGCCATCGACGTGGTCGCTGCCGTTGTCGGCGCGGCCGCGCATGGCGAGCACGAGGATGACCGCCGTCATCGCGAAGGAAATCACGATGGCGGTGAGCACCAGCGCCTGCGGGATCGGATCGACATGGTTGGCCAGCGTCGGATCGATGCCGGAGCGCAGCACCGGCGGCTTGCCGGGCACCAGCCGGCCGGCCGAGAAGATCAGCAGGTTGGTGGCGTAGGACAGCAGCGTCAGTCCGAGGATGACGTCGAAGCTGCGCGCGCGCAGCAGCAGGTAGATGCCGGCGGCGACCAGGATGCCGATGGCACTGGCGAGCGCGATTTCCATCAGGCGCGCCTCCCGCGGAACTGGGCCGGATCTGGCCGCTGGATCATGCCGCGATAGGTCTTGCGCAGCAGCGACGGCCGGATGCCGCCCATGGTCGAGAGGATCAGCATTGCGCCACCGAAGACCACCAGGTACACGCCGATATCGAAGGCGGTGGCACTGGCCAGCGGAACTTCCCCGACCACCGGCAGCACCGGCCCGACGTGGCCGCTGGTAAGGAAGGGATAACCGAGCAGCATCGGCGCCAGGCCCGTTGCCGCCGCGATCAGCAGTCCGATGCCGATGCAGCGCACATAGTCGATGCCGAGCACGCGCTCGACGCGCTCCATGCCCTGGATGACGTACTGCAGCAGTACGGGAACGACCAGCACCAGGCCGGCGATGAAGCCGCCACCGGGCGCGTTGTGTCCGCGCAGGAACAGGTAGATCGAAACCGTCAGGGCCAGCGGGAACAAGACCTGGCTGAGGTCGGCCGCCATCGGCAGCGGCATTGGCGGGCCTTCGACCATTTCTTCCGGCGCCATCCGCGTGCGGCGCAGCAGCGCGTGCACGATCAGGCCGGCGATGGCGAACACGGTGATCTCACCGAAGGTATCGAAGCCGCGGAAGTCGACCAGGATCACGTTGACGACATTGCTGCCATGGCCTTCCGGCAGCGACCGCGCGAGGATCTCGCCGGCGATCGTGCTGCTCGGCCGCGTCAGCATGGCGTACACGATGGCCGCCAGTCCGCCACCGGCGGTGACCGCGATCGCAGCGTCACGCCAGCGCCGCACGGTGGAACGCTCCGGCACCGCTTCCTTGGGCAGGTAGTTCAGTGCCAGCAGCATCAGGCAGGCGGTGACGATTTCCACCATCAGCTGCGTCAGCGCCAGGTCCGGCGCCGAGAAATAGACAAAGGCGAGGCTCACCATGAGGCCGACGACGCCGACCACGATCACTGCCCGCAGGCGATAGCGGTACATCGACAGCGTGATCAGCGTGCCAGCGACGAGGATGAACCAGCACAGCCAGCCAAGCAGCGGCAGGCTGGACAGGGATGGCAGGGCGGCCGGCCACAGCGCGCCGCTACCGAAAAGCGGCACGCCGGCCAGCGCCATCGCCACCAGCACCAGCAGCAGCTGGCTGCGCTGTTCGCTGCCGTTGGCGATCGCGCGCGTGAAGCGGTTGGCCAGCGCGTACAGCCGTTCGACGTTCAACAGATAGATGCGTCGGCCCAGCGATCCGCGCACGATGGCATGCAGGTCGAGCAGCCGGCGCATCGCGAAATACAGCAGGACGCCGCCGACCACGCCGGCAATGCTCATCAGCAAGGGCAGGTTGAAACCGTGCCAGATCGCCAAAGAGTAATGCGGAACCTTGGCGCCGAGCACGCCCTGGGCGGCGGTGTGCAGCACGGGCGCGATGGTCCAGGCCGGCACGATGCCGACCGCCAGGCACAGCACCACCAGCACTTCGACCGGGATCTTCATCCAGCGCGGCGGTTCGTGGATGTCGCCCTCGACGGCGCGCGGCCCCTTGCCGAAAAAGGTGTCGTGCACGAAGCGCAGGCTGTAGGCGACGCCGAACACGCCGGCCAGCACCGCGGCCACCGTCATCGCCATGCGCATGTTGGCGTGGCCTTCGATCTCCAGCGCCTGTGCGAAGAACATTTCCTTCGACAGGAAACCGTTGAGCAGCGGGATGCCCGCCATCGCCAGCGTGGCGATGATCGCCAGCGTGCTGGTGAAGGGCAGGTGCCGTCGCAGATTGCCCAGCCGTCTCATGTCGCGGGTGCCGGTCTCGTGGTCGATGATCCCGGCCGCCATGAACAGGGACGCCTTGAAGGTGGCGTGGTTGAGGATGTGGAACAGGCCGGCGACCACCGCCAGCGGCGTGGACAGGCCGAACAGCAGCGTGATCAGGCCCAGGTGCGAGATCGTCGAATAGGCCAGCAGTCCTTTGAGATCGTGCTGGAAGATCGCCAGCCAGGCACCGGTGAGCAGCGTCACCGCGCCCACGCCGCTGACCACGTAGAAGAACAGGTCGGTGCCGGCCAGCGCCGGATGCAGGCGCGCAAGCAGGAAGACACCGGCCTTCACCATCGTCGCCGAATGCAGGTAGGCCGACACCGGCGTCGGTGCCGCCATCGCATGCGGCAACCAGAAGTGGAACGGGAACTGTGCGCTCTTGGTGAAGATGCCGAGCAGCACCAGGCCCAGCACGTACGGATACCACTCGCTGTTGCGGATCAGGTCGCCAGAGGCGAGGACGACGTCAAGGTCGTAGCTGCCGACGATGCGGCCGATCAGGATGACGCCGCCGAGCAGTGCCATGCCGCCACCGCCGGTGATCGCCAGCGCCATGCGCGCGCCCTCGCGGGCGTCGGAGCGGTGCGACCAGAATGCGATCAGCAGGAAGGAAGCGATGCTGGTCAACTCCCAGAACACCACCAGCATCAGCAGGTTGCCAGCCAGCACCATGCCCAGCATCGCGCCCATGAACAGCAGCAGGTAGGCGAAGAAGCGGCGCGCGCTGTCGGACTTGCTCAGGTAGTAGCGCGCATAGATGACCACAAGGGTGCCGATCAGCAGCACCATCAGCGAGAACATCCAGGCCAGGCCGTCCATGCGGATGTCGAACATCAGTCCGACCTGCGGCAGCCAGGGCAGCACCGCCCGCGGCACCTCGCCTTTCAGGACAGCAGGTGACTGCGCCAGCACCATGCCCAGCCCGGTGAGCGGTACCAGTGCCGCCAGCCAGCCGATCGCGCGCCGCTGCAGCGGCGACGCGAACGCGACCACCAGGGCGGCAATAAACGGCATGGCCAGCAACAGATACAGCATCCACGGTCCTCGACGATGGGTGGCGGGGCCACCTTGCGGGCATTGCGCCCGACCTATCCGTGACCATCCGGGTCACGGGCACTTCTGGACCGCTGGACAAGGGCGCGCCTGCGCTGCGCGACCGCGGCGCCGCGCCACTGGCGCGCGCCGGCTGCTGGCACCGCGGCGTTCCGCGGCGGCGCACTTGCCACGATCGCGAGGCCGGGGCCGGCGCAACCTTTCCGAGGTCCGGATTGACCGCCGAAGTGTAACCTGAACCCGCGGCGACAATTGAACGGCGATTCATGCAAACCGGCGCGCCCGTTACACTGGCCGGCCCGCATCCGACCGCCGGCCGATCCACGCTGCCGGACCGTCCGCCCACCTGCCCGGAGACAGCATGACCCTGCCCTGCGTGACCAAGGAAACCGGCCCGGCGCCCGCTGCGAGCATCATCTGGCTGCATGGCCTGGGCGCCGACGGCCATGATTTCGAGCCCATCGTTCCGGAACTGGTGGACCCGTCCTGGCCGGCGGTGCGCTTCATCTTCCCGCATGCGCCGGTGCGGCCGGTCACGCTGAACATGGGCATGCCCATGCGCGCCTGGTATGACATCCGGGCGCTGAGTCTGGATGAGCGTGCCGACGAGGCCGGCGTGCGCGCCTCGCTGGAGCAGATCGAAGCCCTGATCGGCGCGGAGAACGAGCGCGGCATTCCCAGCGACCGCATCATCCTGATCGGCTTCTCGCAGGGCGGCGTGATGGCGCTGCAGGCCGGACTGCGGCATCCGCGCACGCTGGCCGGCATCGCCGGACTGTCCTGCTACCTGCCCATGGCCGAGGCGCTGGGCGCCGAGCGCAGCGAAGCCAACGCCCGCGCGCCGCTGCTGCTGATGCACGGCAGCCAGGACCCGGTGGTCCCCGCGGCACTGGGCGACCATGCCCGCCGCACGCTGGAAGGCTGGGGCTATGCGGTGCAGTGGCACAGCTATCCAATGCAGCACCAGGTGTGCCTGGAACAGATCGCCGACCTGCGCGCCTGGTTCGGCGAGCGCCTGCGCGCCCTGCCCGGCGCCTGAGCTTCCGCCGCCGGCCGCGGCGGCTACACTTCGGCCATGGGGACACGAGCCGCCGACGCCTGGCTGCCGGATTTCTGCCGGACGCCGATGCTGTTCGCAGCGATGCTGATTGCCGCCGGCGTCGCGCTGGCGGCGTCGCTGGCGCCGGGATCGCCCGGCTTCACGCTGGGCGAGTTCGCTACCAACTGCCTGTTCGCGATCTGGCTGACACTGGTCTGCAGTATCACGCTGTGCGTGCTGGGCCCCTGGTTCAACCGCCTGCCGGCCGCGAAGGGCGCGCCGCTGGCGCTGCTGCTGGTCGCCGCGCTCAGTTGCGCCGGCGCCTGGGTCGTGCGCTGGCTGGACCATGCGTTGGGCCTGCATGTCACCGGCGAATCCAGCGACCTGTATTTCTGTGCCTCAAGTGCCGCACTCACCGTCGTCTTCGGCGCGCTGGCACTGCGCTATGCGCACATCCAGGAACGCTGGATGCGGGCGACTCGCAGCGAGGCGCAGGCGCGCTTCGATGCCCTGCAGGCACGCATCCAGCCGCACTTCCTGTTCAACACGCTCAATACCGTCAGCGGCCTGATCCGCAGCCGGCCCGATGCCGCCGAGGAAGCCGTGCTCGACCTTGCCGACCTGATGCGCGCGGCGCTGGCCCGCGACGGCGGACGCACGCGCCTGCGCGAGGAACTGGACCTGGCGCGGCGATACCTGTCGATTGAACAGTTGCGCCTCGGCGACCGACTCAAGGTGGACTGGCAGGTGGACGAGAACCTGCCACTGTTCCTGCCGCTGCCGACCCTGACGCTGCAGCCGCTGGTCGAGAACGCCGTGCTGCACGGCGTGGCGCAGATGCCGGGCGGCGGCACGGTTGGCCTGCATGCGCGACGGGACGGTCGCGGCGTCACCATCCGCGTGCGCAATCCGCTGGCCAGCCCGGTGGCCGCCGGCAAGCCCGGCCGCACGCAGGAAAACATCCGCAACCGGCTGCGGCATACGCTGGGTGCCAGCGCGCGGCTGTCGCTGGATGGCGACAACGGTCATTACACGGTGACCTTGTGGCTGCCGCTGCCATGAAAGTGCTGATCGTCGATGACGAACCGCTGGCACGTGCGCGGCTGCGCGAACTGCTGGCCGTCCATGCCGACGTCGTGATCATCGCCGACGTCGGTGATGGCCAGACCGCGATCACCACCTGCCGCGGCGCGCCGATCGACCTGGTGCTGCTCGACATCCGCATGCCCGGCATCGACGGGCTGGAGACCGCGAAGCAGCTCGCGACGCTGCCGCAGCCGCCGGTGGTCGTTTTCCTGACCGCCTACGACGACCGCGCGCTGGACGCGTTCGAGACCGGCGCCGTCGACTACCTGCTCAAGCCCGTGCGCGCCGAGCGCCTGGCGCAGGCGCTGGAGCGGGCGCGCCGCATCGCATCGACCCATGCCGCCGAGGTCGCCGCCGAACCGGCACGCCGGCATTTCCGTGTCCGCCGGGCCGGCGCGCTGCGGCTCGTTCCGGTGGAGGATGTCCTCTGCCTGCGCGCGGAGGACAAGTACGTCTGCCTGGTCACCGCCGAGGGCGAGCACTTGATCGAGGAATCGCTGACCGCGATCGAGCGCGAGTTCGGCGAGCGCTTCCTGCGCATCCACCGCAACTGCCTGGTCGCCAGCACGCGCATCCGCGGGCTGGAACGTGGCGGCGACGGCAGCGAACGCGTCCGGCTGGACAGACTGCCCGACACGCTGGAAGTCAGCCGTCGCAACCTGCCGGGCGTGCGCGCCCGTCTTTCGCGCCTGTAGGCGGATCGGACCCGACCCGCCGGCCTGCCGGAAACGCGTCGGTTCGCCGCAGCACCGCGGTATCGGATTGCCCCCCGGGCGGTCGCCTTGACCTGCGACAGGGGCGGCAGCTGCCCGCCCCGCTTACAATTCCCGCCATGACCATCCTTCGCATCGCCACCCGCCGCAGCGCCCTGGCCCTGTGGCAGGCAGAACACGTCGCCGCGCGCCTGCGCGCCGCGCATACCGGCCTCGACGTCGAGCTGCTGCCGATGAGCACGCGCGGCGATGAAGTACTGGACACGCCGCTGGCGGCCATCGGCGGCAAGGGGCTGTTCCTCAAGGAACTGGAATACGCGCTGCTGGAAGGTCGCGCCGACCTCGCCGCGCACTCGCTCAAGGATGTGCCGGCGGTGCTGGAAGAGCCGTTCGCGCTGCCCGCCATCCTCGAACGCGCCGACCCGGCCGATGCCTTCGTCAGCAACCGGTACGCCTCGCTGGCGCAGCTTCCCCACGGCGCCCGCGTCGGCACCTCGTCGCTGCGCCGGCAGGCGCAACTGCGCGCGGCGCGACCGGACCTGGAACTGCTTGACCTGCGCGGCAACGTCAACACGCGACTGGCGCGACTGGACAACGGCGACTACGACGCCATCATCCTGGCTTGCGCAGGCCTGCGCCGCCTTGGGCTGGAAAACCGCATCACCGCCACGATGGCAGCGCCGGACTGGCTGCCCGGCGTCGGCCAGGGCGCCATCGCCATCGAAACACGCGCCGGTGATGAGGCCACCGCCGCGCTGCTGGCGCCGCTGCACCATGTCAAGACCGCCGCCTGCGTGCGCGCCGAGCGCGCACTCAACCGCGCCCTGGCCGGCGATTGCAGCGTGCCCATCGGCGCCTTCGCCACCCTGGAGGGCGAGCGCCTGCACCTGCACGGCCTTGTCGGTGATGCCAGCGACGGCACGCTGCTGCGGGCCGACGCCGAAGGCCACGCGGGCGATCCCGAAGCGCTGGGCGAACACGTCGCCGGCATGCTGCGCGGCCAGGGTGCGGAAGCGCTGCTTGGCAAGGGCGCCAACGGCGCGCAAGGGTAGGTCCCAGGTGCGCGGTCGCCGCCACGCATCGCAAGCAGCAAGCGAACGCCGCGCTGGATCCCATCCCGCGCCGGCTTTCGGCGCCGTGCTGGATCTCCGGTCGGGCGCTTCGTCGGGCCATGGCGCCGTCATACCGGCGGCATTGGCAGGCAGGCGCGCGCTATGCGCCTGGCACACTCAACCCGTCGAGGAGGCTGGGCCATGACAACACTTTCGCCCCGTTTCACCCAGGCCGTCGAATACGCGCGCATTGCCCACGCGGGCCACTTCCGCAAGGGCACGTCGATTCCGTACCTCTATCACCTGCTGGGCGTCGCGAGCCTGGTGCTGGAATACGGTGGCAGCGAGGACCAGGCGATCGCCGCGCTGCTCCACGATGTGCTGGAAGACTGCGGGAGCGGCCACGAGCCCAGCATCCGCGTCCAGTTCGGCGATGCGGTGGCGAGGATCGTGAGGGACTGCACCGACGGTTCGGCCGAGTCCAAGGGTAGGGTCCGCACGGATGCCGACCGGTTCGCCGACTGGGTGGAGCGCAAGCTGCTGTACGTCGCCCACCTGGCGACCGAGGACGAGGCCTCGCTGCTGGTGTCCGCCTGCGACAAGCTGCACAACGTACGCGCCATCCTTGCCGATCTGCAGGGTGACGCCGGACCGGACGTGTTCGAGCGCTTCACCGCCGGCCGCCTGGGCACGCTGCAGTACTACGAAGCCCTCGCACGCCTGTTGCTGGAACGTGCCGACGCGGAGAATCCGCGCTTCCGCGAGCTGGCGCGCGAGTTCGACCGCACCGTCGCCCGGATCCACGAACTGGCCGGCGCCCAGGACCGCATTCCACTGGGCAGGAACACGCTCACCCGCTGAGCGCCGCCCGGCCTGTGCAGCACGCACCGGCACCACGCTGGACCCGCCCTGGTTGATTCCGGCCTGTAGCGTTCTCTTCAGGCCCGCGCCGCGCGCACCGCCTTCCGATGGCGGACATCACGACCTTCGACGAGGTACACGGCGTACTGGGTGAGGTTCTTGGTGTGGTCGCCTATGCGCTCCAGCGCCCTGGTCGCGAACAACAGCAGCACAGCGGCGGGAATGGTGTGCGGCGCCTCCTGCATGTGGCCGGCGATATGGTCGAGCAGCGAATTGCAGGCGGCATCGACCGCATCGTCGTTGCGGCGGATTTCATCGGCGCGGGCGAGATCGAGCCGGGCCAGTGCGTCCAGTGCGCCTGCAAGCTGCCGCGACACCATTTCGCCCAGCACCTGCATCTCGTGCATGTACGGCAGGGTGCGCAGCTCGCGGCCGTTATCCGGCAGCCTCACGCAGATCCTGGCCACCTTCTTGGTCTCGTCCCCGATGCGCTCGATGTCGGTGACGGACTTTGACAGCATCAATACGGTTCGCAGATCGACGCCGAGCGGCGAACGCCGTGCGAGCAACTGGGCGATCTCCTGGTCGGACCGGAGCTCGATGAGGTCGATCTCGAGATCCCCCTTGATGACATCTAGCGCACCCTCGGCATCCCCGTCGGCGAGCACCTTCAGAGCGCGCCTGAGCTGTTCTTCGACCAGGCCACCCATCCGCAACACCACGCCCCGCAGAGAGGCAAGCTCCTCGTCGAACTTCTTCACGGTGTGACCGCTGTCGGTGGTGCTCATGGTTTCCTCGCTACGCCTCATCCGAACCGGCCGGTGATGTAGTTTTCGGTCTCCCGCTTGGCGGGCCGGGTAAAGATCCGACTGGTCTCCCCGAACTCGACAAGTTCTCCCAGGTACATGAAGGCCGTATACCGGGAAACGCGCCCGGCTTGCTGCATGTTGTGGGTGACGATCAGGATCGTCACCCGCTCCTTCAGTTCGATGATCAGCTCCTCGATGCTGGCGGTCGCGATCGGGTCGAGCGCCGAGGTCGGCTCGTCGAACAGCACGATCTCCGGCTCGGTGGCCAGCGTCCTGGCGATGCACAGGCGCTGCTGCTGGCCGCCGGAGAGGCTGGTCGCCGGCTGGTGGAGGCGATCCTTCACTTCGTCCCAAAGTGCCGCGTCACGAAGCGCCTTCTCGACCTTTTCGTGGATGACCTGCCGTCGCTTCTCGCCCGTGATCCGAAGGCCGTATGCGACGTTTTCGAAGATCGACTTCGGAAAGGGATTGGGCTTCTGGAACACCATGCCGATCCTGATCCTGGTTTCCACCGGATCGATGTCCGGCGCCAGCAGGTTGACGTCGTCGGGGTAGAGACGGATCTCTCCGTCATAGCGGCTGCCCGGATACAGATCGTGCATCCGGTTGAAGCAACGCAGAAAGGTCGACTTGCCGCAGCCGGAGGGACCGATCAGCGCCGTGACCTCATTGGCCTGGACCTGCATCGAGACATCCTTCAGGGCACGGAAACCCCCGTAGTGGAAGTCGAGGCCGCGCACTTCCGCCTTGATTGCCGAAGATTTGCTGGTGGATCGCAGCAGGTCGGAGCGGAATCCGCCGGCGCCGACCGATTCAATGGCGCGCGCCGAAGGAATGTGTACGCCTGCAGTGCTCGAGTCGTTCTTCATGGTCGGATTGTCGATATGGAAATGCCTCACCACTTGATCCTCTTGCGGGCCCGATATCGCAACCAGATGGCCATGGCGTTCATGAAGAGCGTCAATATCACCAGGACCAGGCCGGCCGCCGCAGCATTGGATTGGAAGGCCGGATCGGGTCGGGAGATCCAGTTGAACATCTGGATGGGCAGGACCGTGAAGGGCGAGGACAGCCACTCGAAATTGATGAAAGGAGGCACCGCAGAGACGGGGGCTGGAGGCAGGAAGGCGATGAACGTCAGCGCACCAATGGTGATGATCGGGGCCGTCTCGCCGATTGCCCGCGACAGGCCGATGATCACGCCGGTCAGAATGCCGGCGACCGAATAGGGGAGAACGTGATCGCGCGTGACCCGCCAACGGCTGGCGCCAAGGCCGTATGCCGCCTCCCGGATCGTCTGCGGCACCGCACGGATCGCTTCGCGGGTCGATACGATCACCACGGGCAGGATCATCATCCCGAGCGTGAGTCCCGCGGTAAGGATGCTTTCGCCGAGCCGGAACTGGTGTACCAGAAGTCCCAGGGCGAGCAGTCCGTAGATGATCGAAGGCACACCGGCAAGGTTGGTCACATTGATCTCGACGACGTCGGTCAACCAGTTTTTCGGCGCGTACTCTTCCAGCCAGATACCTGCGGCAACACCGACCGGCAGCGCCGCTGCCGCGGTGACCAACATGACCAGGACGCTGCCGACCCAGGCGGACAGGATGCCCGCCTGCCCGGCACGACGTGACGGAAAATCGAGGAAGAAATCCGGCTGCAGGCGCGCAAGTCCTTCAATGGCGAGGTTTATGAACAGCGCCGCCAGGATGAACAGGGACATGAGCAGCATGAAGGCGCCAAGTCCTTCGAAAAGGACGTCGCACAGGCGCTGACGTCCGATCAGGACGCGAAGGTCGTGCGTGCCGGGTTCCATGTCAGTAGGCCTCGCGATATCGCCGCCGGACGAACCAGCCGAGCACGTTGAAGGAAAGGGTCAGGAGAAACAGCGTCAGGCCGGCGGCAAAGATGCTCTGGTAGCCGATCGAACCATGTGGAAGGTCGCCCATGGCAACCTGGACGATGAACGCCGTAATCGTCGCCGCGGCCTCGGTGGGATCGAAGGTGAGGTTCGGCTGTTGTCCCGCGGCGATCGCAACAACCATGGTTTCCCCGACTGCGCGCGACACGGCGAGGATGTAGGACGCGACGACGCCGGACGTGGCTGCCGGGAGAACGACGCGAACGGCCGTCTGCAACCTTGATGCGCCCATTGCGAAACTCGCCTCGCGCAGATGCATCGGCACGGCCCGCATGGCGTCTTCAGAGAGGCTGCTGATGTAGGGAACGATCATGATGCCGATCACGATGCCGGGCCCAAGCATGTTGAAGCCCGGCAGGCCAGGTACGAGCTTCTGCAGGAGCGGCGTGACGAACAACAGGGCGAAGTAGCCGAAGACCACTGTCGGCACGCCGCTCAGCAGTTCCAGTACAGGCTTCACCGTCTCGCGCAATCGGGGCGATGCGAACTCGGACAGATACACCGCGGTGATCGTGCCGACCGGTACCGCGAACGCCAGGGCCACCAGACTCACTGTCAGCGTGCCTGCGAGCAGCGGCAGGATTCCGTAGCGGGGGCTCTCGAACAGCGGTGTCCATTGGATGTCGGTCAGAAAGTCGACGATTGGCACATGGGTGAAGAACGCTGCCGACTCGCGCACGAGAATGAAGACGATCCCCAGCGTGATGGCGACTGCGGAGAGCGCGGCGAAGAGAAGCAGGCTTTCAGCCACGAATTCGGACGGACGGGCCAGGCGTGAGCGGCGAAGACCGCGCCGGCCGGGGAGCGCTGTCGCATTCTTGACGGCACTGGCGCTCATGACGCCGCGGGTGCCGGAGGGACGACAAGCCTTTCACGGCCTCCGGCCAGCCAGGTACTGCAAGCGGGTGCGTTGATCATGTGTCTGGTATCAAGTCGGGACCGGGTTACTTCGGTGTCCTCTGGAGCAGTTCCTCCACGCGCACGCCAACCTCGGAGTGCCCTTCGAACACGCTACCGGTGTCGCCGCGCGACAGTCGGGCAAGGGCCAGTTGATAGGCTTCGTCCGGCAGCGGCACATAGCCGACTTCCCGGATCAGGTCCTGGGCATGGGTCAGATAGAACTCGACGAACTCGCGCAATTCCGGTCGCCGGTTCACCGCATCGGCATTGGCATAGATGAAGATGGGTCGTGACAGCGGGGTGTAGCTGCCGTCGGCCACCGACTGCAGCGACGGTGCAACGGCTGGGCCACTGCCATTGCGGATCGCAAGCGCGCGCAGTCGGTCGCGGTTTTCGCTGTAGTAGGCCAGTCCGAAGAAACCGAGCGCATTGGCGTCATTGGCGATGCCTGTGACGAGAACGTTGTCGTCCTCGGATGCGGTGAAATCACCGCGGCTCGACTTCGCCTTGCCGACGGTGGCTTCGGTGAAGTAGTCGAAGGTACCGGAATCGGCACCGGGGCCAAACAGCCTCAGCGGGTGACCGGGCCAGGATGGATTGACGTCGGACCACTTCGACACCGTGCCTTGCGCTTCCGGGCGCCACATGGTTGCCAGCTCCTCGATGCTGATTGAGTCGATCCACGTGTTCTGCGGATTGACCACCACGGTCAGGGCATCAAACGCCACCGGAAGCTCGATGTAACGTACCCCGGCCGCCGCGCAGGCCTGGATCTCCTGTTCGAGGATAGGCCTCGAGGCATTCGATATCTGCGTCTCGCCGCGGCAGAACTTCTTGAAGCCGCCGCCGGTGCCTGAGACGCCCACCGTGACCCGCACACGCCCTCCGCGCCGTGCCTGGAATTCCTCGGCGACCGCTTCGGTGACCGGATACACGGTGCTGGATCCATCGATCTGGACGAGCGGTGTGGGGACGGGGCGCGGTGGGCCGGGAGGCCCGCCGTCCACCTCGCTATCAGCGCAGGCGGCAATGCAAAGGACGACGAGAACTGGAAGCAGGCGAACGTCGTGGCGCATGGGAATTCCGGTTGGCTGGAGAGGTCGCTGGATCATTGCGGCGCACAAGATATGCTGCGTTTGTTGCGGCAACATGACAGCAGGACTCCTGTTCCGGCCAGGCGTCTTTTCAAGGGCGCGGCGGGCCGGCACCGACGCGAGGCGCCATGTCGGAGGCGATCCGGTCATATCACTGTCATGAAAGTGTTATGAACTTGACGCCCACCGATCCCCAGCACTGGCCCACCCATGACCCGTCGCGTCCTGATCATCGATGATGAGCCCGCCATTCGAGACATGGTCACGTTTGCCCTGCGCGCCGAATTCGAGACGGTTGCTGTCGGCGATGTGCGTGAAGCGCAGCTGGCGATTGCCGATCATGTGCCCGACCTGATCCTTCTGGACTGGATGCTTCCGGGGATCAGCGGAATCGAATTTGCCCGGCGCCTGCGGCGCGAAATGCTGACCCGTTACGTGCCGATCATCATGCTCACCGCACGCGGCGAGGAGAACGACCGGGTAGGCGGACTCGAAGCCGGTGTCGACGATTACGTGGTGAAGCCCTTCTCGGCGCGCGAGCTGCTGGCGCGGATGCGCGCCGTCCTTCGTCGTGCACGCGGCGAAGACGTGGATGGCACCGTCAGCGTCGGCGGGCTCCGGTTGGACACCGCCGCCCATCGCGTCCATGCCGGAGACGCCGCTGTTCCGATCGGGCCGACCGAGTACCGACTGCTGCTGTTCTTCATGACCCACCCGGACCGCGTGTTCTCGCGCCCGCAGCTTCTCGATCACGTCTGGGGCGGAAACGTCTACATCGAGGAACGCACCGTGGACGTGCATATCCGGCGCCTGCGCAAGTTGCTCGAGGAGCATGGACTTGATGGCATGGTGCAGACCGTGCGTGGCAGCGGTTACCGCTTTTCTGCAACGACGGGCTGATCGCGCACGCGTTGACCCAGCAGGGCTGCGGCGTGATATCCGTGAGCACCTATCATCCAGCCATGGCCTCGAACTTCCGTCATGCCTGGTTCCAGTCGATGCTGCGCCTGGGTGCGTGGCTGCTTGCCTGGCTGCTGCCGGGCCTGGTGTTGGGCGCGGTGTGGCCGGCACTCGCCGCTGGTCTCGGCCTGGCACTGGCGTGGCAATACTACAACTGGGCGAGGCTGCTTCGGCAACTGCGAAGCCGCAGGCACCTGCAGGAACCGGAACGCGGCGGCGTTCAGGGCGAGGTGGCGGCTCTGATTTACTCGCGTCAACGCTACCAGCGGCGGCGCTGGCATCGGCTGCATCAGGCATTGCGCGCCTTCCGCACCGCGGCGAATGCGCTGCCGGATGGCATCGTGGTGCTGGGCCCGGAACTCGGCATCCGCTGGTTCAATCCGGCCGCAGGCGAGCTCCTTGGACTTTCCGCCCGGGATCTGGGCATCCACCTGCCTGCCCTGCTTCGGGCGCCGCAGTTTGCCGAGTGGCTCGACCGTGGCGCGGCCGATCCGCTGTTCGATCTGGCCTCACCCGCGACGCCGGCCCGGCGTCTGTGGCTGCGCCTGATCGACTACGCCGGACGGCATCGCCTGCTGGTGGTTCGCGACGTCAGCAAGCTCATGCAGCTGGAGCAGGTGAGGCGCGACTTCGTCGCCAATGTCTCACACGAGTTGCGTACCCCGCTGACGGTCATCCATGGCTACCTTGAACTGATCGAGCCCGGCCCGGACACGGAATGGAGCGGGCCGATCGCGGAAATGCGCCGCCAGTCGCAGCGGATGACCCGTCTGGTCGAAGACCTGCTTACCCTGTCACGGCTTGAGGGGCAGGACCGGCTGCCGGACGAACCCGTGCCGATGGCGACGTTGCTGGCGACTCTGCTTCGCGAAGCGCAAACGCTCAGCGCGGGCCAGCACCTGATTGCCGTGGTGGACCCGGCGGGCTGCGACCTCCATGGCGCCGAGGCAGAGCTGCACAGCGCTTTCGCCAACCTGGTGGCGAACGCGGTCCGCTACACCCCGGCCGGCGGACAGATCACGATCCGTTTCCGGGACGATCCCGGCGGGGGTGTGCGCCTTGAGGTCGAGGACAGTGGCCCCGGCATTGCCGCCGAGCATATCGACCGCCTGACCGAGCGCTTCTATCGCGTGTCGACCAGCCGTTCACGCGCCACTGGCGGTACCGGGCTTGGTCTTGCCATCGTCAAGCACGTTTTGCTGCTGCATCAGGCCCGGCTTGACATCGACAGCGAGCCGGGACGTGGCAGCTGCTTCAGCTGCGTGTTTCCTGCGGAACGGCGGATAGAACGACAGTCCGATCCCTTCAATTGAGCGCGCGCGGAATCCCTCATCGGCGGCGCCTGGTCCTGCACGACCACGCCGGACACTTCTGTCCAGAACGGGCTGTCGGGGCCCTTCGCAAGCCGGACGCTTTCGCGGAAGCGGCGGGAGAGTCCGGATGCCTGTACTTTCCATCCGACAGCTCAGTCGCATCGACTTCCAGCTCGCCCGACCGCGGAATCGTCCGCCACGCCGTCATCTGGTAGTCAGGCATGCTGGGCATGATTCGGCCGACCGCCCTGCACCGGAGCCGCCATGTCCCGACCTGCCGTCCCCCTGCTCGCTTTCGGCCTGGCCAGCGCCTTCCCGTTCGACAGCCGCGCCGAAGTCCAGCTCGAAGCGGCCGCTCCCGCCACGATCGCGTTCGAAGGCCTGTTGCAGGCCGATTTCAACTGGTTCGACCGCGACGTTGTCCAGCTCAATGGCGACGACGATGACAGGGAGTTTCAGCTGCGGCGTGCCGAATTCGTGTTCAAGGGCAAAGCCGGCCACTTCGACTGGGTGCTCGGCTATGACGCGAAAGCCGGGAGGTTTCTCGACACCAGCTTGCGAGTGAAGCTCGGCCCTTCGTACCTGGTCGCCGGCCAGTTCAAGCAGCCCATTGGCCTGGAGGAGCTTTCCAGCACCCGGCAGAACGACTTCATCGCCAAGGCGCTGCCGACCAACCTGTTCGGGGTCGGGCGCCGTCTGGGCCTCGGCCACGGTCAGGATGCCCGCCGTTGGGGTTATTCGCTGGGCGTGTTCGGCCGCGAACTGGCCAATGGTCCGGGGCGTGGTGGCGGTTTCGCCGCTCGTGGATATGTTGCGCCCGTCGTCACCGACGCCAGCATTCTCCACATCGGGCTTGCCGTGATGGATGTCGATACCGACGCCGATTCGCTGCGCCTGCAGGCTCGACCCGGTGCGGATCTGGCTGCGGCTCGCCTGCTCGACACCGGTGCGCTTCGTGATGTCGACCGGCAACGAACGTATGGCACGGAAGTGCTGTGGCTGCGCGGGCCCGTCAAGATCCAGATGGAAGCCATGCAGACGCAGATCGATCGCTACGGCGCGGTGGAGGACCACGATGCCAGCAGTGGTTATTTTTCGGCCCTATGGAACGTGGGCGGCGCCACCTGGCGCTACAAAGGCGGGCTGCCCACCATGCCGTTGCCGCAGGAGGGTGGCGGGCTCCTGCAGTTGGGCCTCCGCATCGACCACGCCGATCTTGACGATGGCGAGCTCCGCGGTGGTCGTGCGACCCATTGGACGCTCGGCGCCAACTGGTACTGGCGCACGAATTTCAAGCTCTCGGCGAACTACGTCAAGGTCGAGAGCAGACGGCATGCGGCAGACGGTGTGTTGATACAGGATGACCCGTCAATCATCGAGTTGCGAGCGCAGTATCACTGGTAGTCCGCGAAGGCCCCGTGCGGCATCGGGCCCAAAGGAGCGTCGGCGCGAATGTCCGCCCGCCGCGGGCTTCCGATGCTGACCGCAGCCCCGGACCCGCTGTTCGGATTTGCGCACGTCGGGCACCTCAAGTCGCAAAAAGCAAAAGGCCCCGCTTTCGCGAGGCCTTCTGTTTAATGGCTGGGGGACTAGGATTCGAACCTAGATAAACGGAGTCAGAGTCCGTTGTCCTACCGTTAGACGATCCCCCAGCAGGGACCGGTATCGGGCGATCCATCGCCCTGGTATCGCCAGCCAGTGGCCGGCGATACCGCGAAGCACATCAGCGCTTCGAGAACTGGGTCGCGCGGCGGGCCTTGTGCAGACCGACCTTCTTGCGCTCGACCTCGCGGGCGTCGCGGGTCATGAAGCCGGCACGGCGCAGGTCACCCTTCAGGTCGGCATTGTACTCGACCAGCGCGCGGGCGATACCCAGGCGGATGGCGCCGGCCTGGCCGGTGATGCCGCCACCTTCGACGGTGACGTAGGCATCGAACTTGTCGCTGCTCTGGGTCAGCTCGAGCGGCTGGCGCACGATCATGCGCGCCGTCTCGCGGCCGAAGAAGGAGTCCAGCGGCTTGCTGTTGACCACGATGTTGCCGTTGCCCGGGCGCAGGAACACGCGAGCTGCGGAAGACTTGCGGCGGCCGGTGCCGTAATACTGGGTGTTAGCCATCGTCATTGATCCTTAGCCGATATCCAGCGGCGCGGGCTGCTGGGCGGCGTGCGGGTGCTCGGCACCCTTGTAAACCTTCAGCTTCTTGTACATGGCGCGGCCGAGGGGATTCTTCGGCAGCATGCCCTTCACGGCGATCTCGATCACGCGCTCGGGATGCTGGGCCAGCATGTCCTTCAGCGAGGTCGACTTCAGGTTACCGACGTAACCGGTGACGTGGTGGTACATCTTGTCGTCGAGCTTCTTGCCGGTGACGGCAATCTTCTCGGCGTTGACGACGACGATGTAATCGCCGGTGTCAACGTGCGGGGTGTAGACCGGCTTGTGCTTGCCGCGCAGGCGGCGCGCCAATTCGGTCGACAAACGGCCGAGGGTCTTGTCGGTGGCGTCGACCAGGAACCAGTCGCGCTTGACAGTCTCCGGCTTGGCGCTGGTGGTTTTCATGGCAGCTCCGAACGGGTGTCGCGAAGAAAGGGGCGGGATCATAGCCTGCGTTTTCGCCGATGGCAAGCCCGGCCGCCGGAGATTTTCCGGAAACCGCGTCGGCCATGGCGTTCCTGCCAGGCAATCCTGGCCACGGAAACAGGGCTTCCAGCGCCGCTGACGGCGTCGGCCTCGAAGAGGTCCAGCCAGGGAAGCGCGTATTGTGCCTGAATCCGGCGCGTTTTGCTGCAACCGCAGACAACGGCCGGCAATGGGGTCGGAATACAATGGCCGGGTCTACCGGAGACCCTTACGGAACCGCCATGTCCCAGCCCGCAACGCGTCCGCTTTCCCCTGTTGACCGCCTGGTCGCCGAGGCCGACCGCGCCCTGCGCACGCTGTTCGCGCGACCGGTGGCGCAGCGGCCGAATCCGGCGGGCGAGCTCGAACCGGCCCTGCTGGACGAACCCGGCCGCCGCGATGTCGCCGGCATGATGCGCGTGAACCATGTCGGCGAAGTCTGTGCCCAGGCGCTCTACGCCGGCCAGGCGATGGTCGCGCGCGACCCGCAGACCCGCGCCCACCTGTTGCAGGCCGCGGCCGAGGAAACCGACCATCTGGCATGGTGCGCCGACCGGCTGGACGAGCTGGGCGACCGGCCCAGCCTGCTGAACCCGCTGTGGTATGGCGGCGCCTTCGCCATCGGCGCCGTCGCCGGCCTGATCAGCGACCGCCTCAGCCTCGGCTTCGTCGTCGAGACCGAGCGACAGGTCGAATCGCACCTCGACGAGCACCTGCAGCGGCTGCCGGCGGACGACGGTCGCAGCCGGCGCATTCTCGAGCAGATGAAGGCCGACGAGGCCCGCCACGCCGACAATGCACTCGCCTCCGGGGCCGCCACCCTGCCGCGCCCGGTACCGTCGCTGATGCGGCTGGCGGCCGGCGTGATGAAGGCGGTCGCGACGCGGATCTGATCGCCACCCGTCGGCGGCGTGCCGGACAGAAGAATCGCGGTTGCCGGAAGCGGCGGTGCATCCGGCGCCGGCCCTGTTACCAACGCCGGCTTGCCGGATGCAGGCGATGACAAAGGCGGGTCCTTAACGGCATTGCCCATCGCGGCATCGCCCATCACGGCGCCCCCGGGGTGCCCGTGCGGTATGCCCACCGCGGCGCCGCCAGGCCGCGCGTGCGACCAAGCGCAGGCCGATCACATCCGGATCCCGCCTGCGCACACCGGACGTCATTGCACTTGCACGTATGCCGGAGACGCATGATGTCCGGTTTGCGCGGCGTTTTGCGTCTAAGCTGCCATCGGCAACCGCGCCCTCGCGCCACCGCCACCACTGTTATGCAAGGAGAC
Organism: Pseudofulvimonas gallinarii; assembly: GCF_004343305.1. Lineage (GTDB taxonomy): Bacteria > Pseudomonadota > Gammaproteobacteria > Xanthomonadales > UBA2363 > Pseudofulvimonas > Pseudofulvimonas gallinarii. Next base: position 27,719 of record NZ_SMAF01000007.1, read on the forward strand.
CTGCAATGACGCTTCGTCCGTTGATCTTCGCCCTGGCCTGCGCGCTGCCGCTGGGTTCCGCCCTCGCCGACGCCCGCATCAATTACCGCAGCACCGAGGGCGGCGGCGCACAGATGGAAGGGCTGCTGATCGGCCACGGCAAGGTCCGCAGCGACAGCGGCGACACCAGCGTGATCTTCGAAGCCGACAGCGGTGCCATGGTTATCCTCGACCACGGCAAGCGCCAGTTCACGCGCATCGGCCGCGCCGAGATGGAACAGCTGGGCGAGACCCTGGGCGTGGCCATGCGCCAGATGGAACAGGCGATGGCAAACGTACCGCCGGAAATGCGCGAGCGGGTGCGCGGCATGATGGGCGGCGCGATCCCGGGCATGGGCGGCGAACCGATGGTCAAGGTCGAGGACACCGGCCGTCGCGACAGCGTCGCCGGACACAGCTGCACGATCTACCGCACCCGCATGTCCGGCCAGGTGATCAACGAGCAGTGCATGGGTGACACCAGCGTGCTGGACGGCCTGTCTCCCGCCGACCGCGCGACGCTGGATCGCGCCCTCGCCGCGACCTCGCGCATGATGGAAGAACTGTCGAATGGCCCGCTGGCGCAGTTCGCCGATCTGTCGCCGTTCAAGGCCGGCATGGTGCCGCTGCGCGTAACCGACCTGGAAGGCGGGCGCCGCAGTACCTCGGAATTCGCCGGCATCGAAAACGCCAACCTGGATGCCGGGCTGTTCGCCGTGCCCTCGGGCTACCGCGAACAGAAGCTGGAAATGCCGAAGCTTTGATGCGCATCCGGCGGGCCGCGTCCATCGCGCGGCCCGCCGCGTTCCAGCCTGTGACGGACAGGGCGAGGCCTTTAGCATGACACCGCAACTTCGTGCGCTGGCACTGGCACTGGCCACCATCGTCGGCGGATGCACCGCAGCGGATTCAGCGGGCGGCATCGCGGAGCCGATCGGGTCCGGAAACGCGCAAGCTGCGCAGATGTCCGCGGCGACGACTGCCGCCAACGCGGCCAATGGCATCGCGGCGGACCCGGAAGTGCTGGTACCCGGCCACTACGGCCCCGATCACGACAGTCGCTACTCGCGCCTGATCCGACAGGCGCGGATCGACCATGCCGGGCACCTGGTCGCACGCGGCGATGTCCGTTCGTTGCTCGGCGCGGCGCTGCTGACGAATCACATCGACGGCCATGACAATGGACCGTCTGCACGGGCGCTGGATTATCTGCGGCAGGCGCAGCAGCGCGACCCGGATCAGGTGCTGGTGTGGGTCGTCACGCGCGCGCTGTGCGGAACCAGCCACGCCGGAGCCTGCGATGCCGACATCGCCCACGCGCAGCTCACGCGCCTGGAACCCGGCAACGCCGCATTCTGGCTTGACCGCTTTGCGCAGGATCCCAGGCAATATCGCGATGCGCTGCTGGGTGCGTTCACCGCCGATCATTACGACGACTACCACATCGCCTTGTCGACGCTGGCATTGACGACGCATCAGGGTCTGCAATTCGACGAGGCGTCCCTGCCCGACCTGGTCGACAGCTACGCATTCATGCTGGGTGGCATTGAAGACCCGGCGCCCGACCCGTCCGACCTGCCGCGTGCGCTGCATGTCATGGAGGCCATGCTGTCGGTGACCGGGTTCGCTTACGCCTCGTATTCGCCACTGCTGGAGACCTGCGACGATCCCGACGCTGACGCGACGATCCGCGATGGCTGCATCCGCCTGTACCGTCAGCTGCTCGCGGACAGCACGCACCTGTACGGCCACTCGGTGGCCCATGCCGGGCTGAAGCGGCATGGCGGGGATTCGGAAACGGACAGACAGGCGTTGCGCCGTACTCAGTGGGCCAACGCGTTCATGGCCATGTACTCGGAAACGCAGCCGCAGACGGAACTGCTGCACTTCATGGAACGCTCGTTGACGATCGGCGAAGTGCCGGCAATCGTCGAACTCATGACCCGGCAGGGCGCGCCCCTGGACCCGCCGGACAACTGGGATTACGAAGCGTGGCTTGACTCCGCCACACATTCCCGATCCGCCACCGACACGTCGCCGGAATAACCCCGCCGGCCACCGGCTGCGCCGTTGCGCGCGTTGCGATTGCCGGATCAATGCGCTGGTGGCTTGCGTGTGCCCTGGGCATGCGGCAGGACCGGCGGCGGCGGGCGCAGCAGGCTCAGTGCCATGGCGCCACCGATCAGCAGCGCCACCACGCCCAGAGCGATGCCGATGGGAATCTTGTAGACCTCGAGCAGCAGCATCTTGCTGCCGATGAAGACGAGTACCAGCGCCAGCCCGTAGTTCAGCAGGTGGAAACGGTCGGCCATGCCGGCGAGCAGGAAATACAGCGCGCGCAGGCCGAGCACCGCGAAGACGTTGGAGGTCAGCACCACGAACGGATCCAGCGTGATGGCGAAGATCGCCGGAATGGAATCCACGGCGAAGATCAGGTCGGTGATGCCGACCAGCACGATCACCACGAACAGCGGCGTGTACAGCCACTTGCCATTTTCCAGCACGCGCAACGCACCGCCGTGGTAGTAGCCGGTGAGCGGCAGGCGCTCCTGCAGCCACACCATCAGGCGGCTCTTGCTGGGATCGGGTGAATGTTCCTCCTGCCTGAGCATGCGCAGCCCGGTGACCAGCAGGAACACGCCGAACACGTAGAGGATCCAGTGGAAGCGCGCGATCAGCGCCGCGCCGATGAAGATCATGATCGCGCGCAGCACGATCGCCATCAGCACGCCATACACGAGCACGCGCTGCTGCTGTTCGGCGGGCACACCAAAACGGTTGAACAGCATCAGGAACACGAAGATGTTGTCGACCGCCAGCGCCTTCTCGATCACGTAGCCGGTCAGGAATTCCAGCGCCACATCGGCAGCCTGCGCGGCATCGCCCTGCGAGTGCAGCCACCACCACAGGCCGAGGTTGAACAGCAGCGCCAGTGCCACCCACACCAGGCTCCACAGCGCGGCTTCCTTCATGCCGACGCGATGCGCGCCCTTGCGGTTCATGACGAACAGGTCGACCGCCAGCGCGACGACTAGGAAGACGACGAAGGCGATCCAGAGCAGGGGCGTAGCGACAGTGGACATGGGGTTCATCCGGTTCGGTGGCTGACGAATCCGCCGATGCGGAGAACCGGACCACGCAGGAATTGCGCGCACGGACCTTCGCCATCAAACGGCGAAGGTCTTGCTCGTGGATGTGAATCCACCCGGCGACCGGGGCCTGTGGGCCCGTAATGACGATCGACCGGCCAAGCGGGAGCTACTCCCCTTCTGGGCGCGGAGCATGGCAGAGTCCTGCCGCCATTCCAACCCGCGAATCTGAACGGCTACGGCTCGCACGACGTGAACGGACCGGCATGGACCCCGCGTGCCGTTGCGCGTCGCCACGGCTGACCTGGCCCGTGCACCCGGGCTTCCACGCCCGGCAGTTCGCGGCCGCACCACGGCCGGTTGCGCAGGCCGCAGGCACACCGGTTGCCGTGTGAGGACGGCCGCTGGAGCGGCCCGCAAGCCACGGCCCGCCCCTCGCGGAGCCACCACGGCGAACGGCAGCGAAGACGTCGGGCCGCCATCTGCCGCTAAGCTTCGGCCATCGAAGTTGACGGGAATCCCGACATGCGCCATTGCCTAGTACTGGTCGCCGCCGTCCTGCTGTCGCTGCCCGCGGCCGCCGCCGACCGCATTACCGGCCACATGTTCGCAACCCGCTCCGAGGTCATCGCGCCCACGGCCATGGCCGCGACCTCGCATCCGCTGGCAACACAGATCGCCCTCGACATCCTCAAGGCCGGCGGCAGTGCGGTCGATGCGGCGATCGCCGCCAACGCCGCCCTCGGACTGATGGAACCGACCGGCTCCGGCATCGGTGGCGACCTGTTCGCCATCGTCTGGGATCCGCAGACGCAACGCCTCCACGGCTACAACGGTTCCGGCCGCTCGCCACGCAGCCTGACGCGGGAGTGGTTCATCGAGAACGGACACGACGCCATTCCCTCGCATGGCCCGCTGCCGGTCACCGTGCCCGGCGCCGTGGATGGCTGGTTCGCGCTGCACGACCGCTTCGGCCGGCTGCCGATGCGGCAGGTGCTCGCACCGACGATCCGCTACGCACGCGAAGGCCATCCCGTGCATGAAACGATCGCGCATTACTGGGCACGCAGCGTGCCGCGGCTGTCGGCCTTCCCGGGCTTCAGCGCGCAGTTCACGATCGATGGCCGAGCGCCGCGCAAGGGCAAGCTGTGGCGCAACCCGAATCTCGCCAACACGCTGGAGACGATCGCGCGTCGTGGCCGCGATGCCTTCTACAAGGGCGAGATCGCACAGCGCATCGGCGCGTTCTTCGCCGCCCACGGTGGTTTCCTGTCCGCGGAAGACCTCGCCGCGCACGAGGGCGAATGGGTCGACCCGGTGTCCACCAACTACCGCGGTCATGACGTCTGGGAGCTGCCGCCGAACGGGCAGGGCATCGCCGCGCTGCAGATCCTCAACCTGCTGGAGCCCTACGACCTGCGCAGCTTCGGCTTTGGCAGCGTCGAGCACCTGCACCTGTTCACCGAAGCGAAGAAGCTCGCCTTCGAGGATCGCGCGCGCTGGTATGCCGATCCGGCCTTCCACCCGGCGCCGGTCGAGCGCCTGGTGTCCAAGGAATACGCCCGCGAACGCGGCGCGCTGATTTCCATGGACCGCGCCGCGCGCAGCGTCGAGGCCGGCAATCCGGCGCTGCAGCAGGGCGACACCATCTACCTGGCCACGGCCGACACCAGCGGCATGATGGTGTCGCTGATCCAGTCCAACTATCGCGGCATGGGATCGGGCATGGCGCCGGACGGTCTCGGCTTCATCCTCCAGGATCGCGGCGAGCAGTTCGTGCTGCGCGCCGACCACCCGAACACCTATGCGCCGGGCAAGCGACCGTTCCACACCATCATTCCCGGTTTCATCACCAGGGACGGCAAACCCTGGGTGAGCTTCGGCGTGATGGGCGGCGCCATGCAGCCGCAGGGCCATGCGCAGATCGTCATCAACCTCGTCGACTTCGACATGAACCTGCAGGAAGCCGGCGATGCGCCGCGCATCCATCATGACGGCAGCACCGAACCGGCCGGCCAGGCGCTGGCGATGAACGACGGCGGCGTGCTGGAGCTGGAGAGCGGCTTCCGCCCCGAGGTCATCCGCGAGCTGATGCGCAAGGGCCACGTGGTGCGCTCCGCCGACGGGCCTTTCGGTGGCTACCAGGCCATCGCCCGCGACCACGAAAACGGCGTGTGGATCGGCGCCAGCGAAAGCCGCAAGGACGGTCACGCCGCCGGCTGGTAGGCCGGGCGCTGCGACGTTATCGGGCGCGCCGCGCGACCGTCGCGGCGCGTGGGGGCGACATTGGCCGGATGGCGCCGGTGTCCGCGCGGTCCGACCTGTATACCTTGCGTGCGGGGTTTCCGGCCGACAGGCATTGCCGAGGGTCCGTCATGGACCGGTGGCGCGTTTGGCCGGGCGGATCGGCGCGACCTGCGGGTCGACAACGTTCAAACGCGCCGGCAGTCGCCGACGGCGGGTCGCTGTCAGCAGCGGCGATCATGCAGGCGAATCGAGCCGTCGAGGGTAGCGCGTGGCCGCGAAGTTACGACGCGCCCGCGCTGCGCGTGCGCCCTACCTGTTCGACGAGGCCGGCGCAGCCTGGCGGCCGGCCAGCACGGCCTGGCTTTTCAGTGCCAGCAGCGCCTGGTGCACGGCATAGTCCCGGGTCGTGGCGACGGCTGCCTCGTCGGCGGGGACGTCGCCATTGCCGGGCAGGTGGCCGGGCAGGTCGCGTTCGACCAGCATCGGCGCCAGCGTCGTTTCCTCGCTCAGGGCCAGGTCGGCGAGCACGATGTCCGGATGCACGCCGTCGGCCTGGATGGAACGGCCGTCGGCGGTGAAATAGCGCGCCGTGGTCAGGCGCACCGCATGTTCACCGTCGAGGGCGAAGACGTTCTGTACCGAACCCTTGCCGTAGCTGCGCCGTCCCAGCACCAGCGCGCGGTTGTGCGCCTGCAGCGCGGCGGCGATGATCTCGGCCGCCGATGCCGTGCCCTCATCGATCAGCACCGCCAGCGGCAACGCTTCGTAGGGCTGGCCCGGACGGGCGTCGTAGCTCAGCTTGGTTTCGGCGATGCGGCCATCGACGCTGACGATGCGACCCCCGGACAGGAACAGGTCGGAGACGGCCACGGCCGAATCGAGCGTGCCGCCCGGGTTGCCGCGCAGGTCGAGGACCAGGCCACGCAGCGGACCCTGGCGTCGCTCCATTTCGGACAGGCGGCGCCGCATCTCGCCGACGGTTTCCTGCTGGCACTGCGCGATGTGCAGGTAGCCGTAGCCCTGTTCCAGCCATTCGCTGCGCACGCTGCTCAGGCGGATGCGGGCACGCGTCAGCTCGACCATGCGTGGCGATTCGTCGCCGTCGCGGGTCACCGTCAGCTGCACGCGCGTGCCCGGCCGGCCGCGCAGCTTGCGCACCGACTGGTCGAGGTTGTTGCGATCGACAGCGGTGCCGTCGATATGGGTGATGTAGTCACCGGAGCGCAGGCCGGCAGCCGCAGCCGGTGAATCCGGCATGGCGCCCATCACCTGGATCACGCCTTCGCCGGACAGCACTTCCACGCCGAGTCCGTCGTAGGCACCCATGGTGTCGTCGGTCAGCACCTCCAGCGAATCGGCGTCGAGGTAGCCGGTGTGCGGATCGAGACCGGCCAGCATGCCGTGGATCGCCGACTCGATCAGTACCTCGTCGCTGACCGGCTCGACGTAGGCGGCCTTGACCAGCCGGTACACCTCGACGAAGCGCTGGATGGACTGCAGGCTGGGTCCGGCGACTTCCGGGTCCTGGAGCTCCGTTTCCACCGCGGCCACGGTGCAGGAAAAGGCGGTGGCGACGGCCATGGCCAGGGCGGTTCGCAGGATGGCTCGCATCGGTGTACCTCGGTTGTCACGTTCCAAGCGGCGCCAGTGTAGCGCCAGCTTGGGGGACCGCGGCCGCCTGGGCGCGGGCGGGCCTCAGCGCCGCCGCAGCCAGGGCCGCGCCTCGATGCTGCGGCCGCGCTCGCGCACGCCGAAGAACAGGCCGGCCTGCGCTTCGCCGCCGCTGCGACCGACGCGGGCGATCACTTCGCCGCCCTGCACCCAGGCCCCCTCGGCCTTGAGCAGCGAATCGTTGTGCCCGTACAGCGTCATGTAGCCATCGCCATGGTCGACGATCAGCAGCAGGCCGTAGCCCTTCAGCCAGTCGGCGAAGGCGACGCGGCCATGGGCGACGGCGCGCACCGGCGAGCCGGCCTCGGCGGCGATCAGCAGCCCGCCCTGGTCGGTGGCGCGGACGGCGCCGTCGGCCGGCCAGGGCAGATGGCCGCGCTGGCTGCGGAACGGCTGCGCGCCCTCGAGCACCTTGGGCAGGTCGGCGAAGATGTCGCGCAACTGTTCCAGCAGGCGCACCAGCCGGCGCTCGTCGCGTTCCAGCGCGCCCGCCTGCTGGCGATGGCTGGCCAGCTCCAGGCGCACGGCGTCCAGCAGGCGCTCGCGCTCGGCCACGGCGGCGACCAGCTCCGCCTCGATGTCGCTGGCGCGTGCCCGGACCTCGGCCAGTGCCGCCAGCTCGGCTTCCCGCCGCGCCGCCAGTCCAGCCAGCGCTTTCAGGCTGGCGGTGAATTCGCCGATCCGGCGCAGGTGCGCCCGCTGCAGTGCGCGCCCGTAGCCCAGCGTGCGTGCCATGCGCGGCATGCGCTCCGGATCCAGCAACAGCTTCATTGGCGCCTGCCGGCTGCGCGCATAGAGAAGGCGCAGCACGCCAGCAAGCGCGAGGCGCTGCGTTTCGATGTCGGCTTCGACGCGGGCGCGCTCGCTGGCAACCCGCTGCAGCGTCTCTTCGTGGCCGCTGCGTTCGGCGTCGAGTTCGGCCAACCGCTGCCGGTGCGCGGAGACCGCGCGTTCGGCGTCGGCGAGCTCGGCCACCACGTTCGATTCGCGGCGCTGGCCTTCTTCCAGCCGCTGCTTGAGTCCGGCCAGCTCGGTGCGGATCCGGCCCAGCTCGGCTTCGGTCTGCCGGGCCTGCCGGCCGCGCTGCACCGGATCGACGGGCACATCCTCGGCCGCGGCGACGCCGGCGCACAACGCCAGGCCACACAGCAGTGCGCGGATCGCCCCGGCAGGCGGCATGGTGGCGCGTCAGTCCGTCACGCTGGCCAGGCTGCGCCCGGTCATTTCCGCCGGCTGCGCCAGGCCCATCAGCGCCAGCACGGTCGGCGCGACGTCCTGCAGCGCGCCGCCGGCATGCAGCTGCACCGCGCGGCGTCCGACGTACATCAGCGGCACCGGGCCCACGGTGTGCGACGTGTGCGGCTGGCCGCTGTCCGGATCGCGCATCTGTTCGAGGTTGCCGTGGTCGGCGGTCACCAGCATTTCGCCACCGGCTTCAAGGATCGCATGCTCCAGCGCACCCAGTGCGACATCGACCGCTTCGACGGCCTTGACCGCCGCGGCGAAGATGCCGGAGTGGCCGACCATGTCTGGGTTGGCGATGTTGCAGACGATGAAATCGAATTCACCCGACGCGATCGCCGCGCAGAGTTTCTCCGTCACTTCCGGGCAGCTCATTTCCGGCTGCAGGTCATAGGTGGCGACCTTCGGACTGGGTACCAGGATGCGCGCCTCGCCGGGATACGGCTCCTCGCGGCCACCGGAGAAGAAGAAGGTGACGTGGGCGTACTTCTCGGTCTCGGCGATGCGCAGCTGGCGCAGGCCGAGCGCGGCGAGGTATTCGGGCAGGCCGTTGCGCAGCGTCTGCGGCGGATAGGCGACCGAAACCGGCAGATCGGCCGCGTATTCGGTCAGCGTCACGAAGCAGGCCAGCGCCGGCTGCCGCCGCGGGAACGCCGCCAGCGAGGGATCGACAAACAGCTGCGTCAGCTGGCGGGCGCGATCGGCACGGAAATTGAGGAAGACGATGGCGTCGCCATCCTCGACGCGGGCGCCGTCGCCGATCAGCGTCGGCTGCACGAACTCGTCGTTCTCGCCGCGGGCGTAGGCGGCCGACAGCGCCGACAGCGGGGCGTCGGCGACGAAATCGGCGCGTGCCTCGACGATGGCGTTCCATGCCCGCTCGACGCGATCCCAGCGTTTGTCGCGATCCATGCCGAAGTAGCGCCCGCCGACGGAAGCGACGCGCGCGCCGGTGTCGGCGCAGACGTCCGCCAGCGCGCGCAGCGAAGCCTCGGCACTGCGCGGCGGCGTGTCGCGGCCGTCGAGGAAGGCATGCACGGCGACATCGGTGGCGCCACGCGAGGCCGCCGCGCGCAGGAACGCGAACAGGTGCGCCTCGTGGCTGTGCACGCCACCCGGTGATACCAGCGCCATGACATGCAGCGTGCCGCGACCGCGCACGGCGTCCACCGCCGCACACAGCACCGGGTTCCCGGCGAAGCTGCCGTCCTCGATCGCCGCCTCGATGCGGGTCAGGTCCTGGTAGACGACGCGTCCGGCGCCGAGGTTCATGTGGCCGACTTCCGAATTGCCCATCTGCCCGTCGGGCAGGCCGACATGGCGACCGAAGGTATTGATCAGCGTATGCGGATACGTCGCGGTCATGCGCCGCCAGTTCGGCATGTCGGCGGCGGCGATGGCGTTGTCGGTGGGGTCCTCGCGATGGCCAAAGCCATCAAGGATCAACAGCAGAACGGGCTTGGGTCGGGACACGACGGGCAACCTTGAGGAGAGCGGCAATTCTAGTCGATCGGCCGCAACGGTCCGGACCCGGGACGGCCGATCGTGGATTCTGCAAGACGTACTGCACGATGGTCGCTCAGATTGCCATGCAAAACGCGCCATCCATTGCGCAATGCCGTGGATTTTCGCGCTGTGCACAGCTGGCACGGACCTTGCGTTCATTGCATCAGGCCGGTGGTAACCGGCCGTTCCATCCGCATCGCTGCCGACGCAGTGAACCCCAGTGCCCCTAGAGAGGATTTCCCGATGAGCATTCCTGGCGAAACGATGGGCGGCATCCGCCCCGATTCCGATCCGCGGCGCCCCGTGGTTGCACCCGTGGTGGCGACGGGCGGTGTCGTCGACGACAGCGCAGTGTCCTGGGCGGCGATCATCGCCGGCGCCGCCGCCGCGGCCGCACTGTCGCTGGCGCTGGTGCTGCTGGGCACCGGGCTGGGCCTGTCCTCGGTGTCGCCCTGGGCCTTCGAAGGCGTCAGCGCCGAAACCTTCGGCTGGGCGACCATCGCCTGGATCAGTTTCACCGCCATCGCTGCCTCCGGACTCGGTGGCTACCTGACCGGCCGCCTGCGCCGGCGCTGGACCGGCGTCGCCAGCGACGAAACCTACTTCCGCGACACCGCCCATGGCTTCCTGAGCTGGGCGATCGCCACGCTGCTTACGGCAGCGCTGCTGACCGGCTCGATCGCGGCGATGCTGGGCACCGGCGCGCGCGCGGGCGCCTCGCTGGCAGGCGCTGCCGCCGGCACCGTCGGCATGACCGCCGGCGGCGCGACTGCAGCGCTGGCCGGTGACGAAGGCGAGGCCCACGATGGCGTGGTCGAGTACTACATCGACCAGCTGTTCCGTCGCGACGCCGACGCGTCGCCGGGCTTCGACCGTCGCATGCCGGCCACGCAGGCGGCCGACGAAAGCGCCGACATGGCCGATCCGTCCGCGACGATGTCGCCGCGGCGCGAAGCCCGTCCCCAGTTCCCGATGCACATGGGCAGCCGGCCGGAAGCGGCGCGGATCATCGCCAACAGCCTGCGCACCCGCACGCTGGACGACGCCGACACCCATTACCTGGGACAGCTCGTCGCCGAGCGCACCGGCCTGGGCCAGACCGAAGCGGAAGCGCGCGTCACGCAGATGCATGCCGCCCTGACCACTCGCCTGGAAGCCCTGGAGAGCGAAGCGCGCGAGGCCGCCGATGCGGCGCGCAAGGCCTCCGCCTACGCGGCACTCTGGCTGTTCATCACCCTGTTGCTGGGCGCTTTCACCGCCAGCCTGCTGGCGACCGTTGGTGGCCGCCATCGTGACCTCTGAAACCGAAAAGGAGAACGACCATGAGATACCTGCTGCTGTGGCTGCTCGGCATTCCCATCCCCATCCTGATCCTGCTGGCGATCCTGTTCTGACTGCCGGTGACGGACAGCCGGAATGGAGTCCGTGGAGGTCCGGCCGCCAGGCCGGGCTTTCCACGGCGCAGGCCGCGCCCGGCGGCAGCGTCCTCCGCTCAGGCGGCGCGGTCGCTGTCGCCGGCGCGGTGGCGGCGAAGATGGACGAGAAGCAGGGAAATCGCCGCCGGCGTGACACCACTGATGCGGCCGGCCTGGCCGATGGTGTCGGGCCGCACCTGTCCCAGTTTCTGGCGGATTTCGGCGCTCAGTCCGGCGACGGCGCCATAGTCGAAACCGGCGGGAATCACCGTGCTTTCGTTGCGTTGCCGGCGCTCGATGTCCTCGGCCTGGCGGCCGAGGTAGCCGGCGTACTTGGTGGCGATCTGCACCTGTTCGGCGACCGCCTCGTCTTCCACGCCCGGCGCCAGCTGCGGCACGCGCATCAGGCCGGCGTAGTCCATTTCCGGACGACGCAGCAGGTCGAGCATCGACGTTTCACGGCTGATGGCGATGTCCAACGCGGCCTCGATATCCGCTGCCAGCGCATTGCCCGGCGCCGCCCACAGCGCACCCAGCCGCGCGGTCTCTGCTTCGATGGCGTCGCGCTTGCGCGCGAACGCGCCCCAGCGCAGCTCGTCGACCAGGCCGAGATCACGACCGATGGCCGTGAGGCGCAGGTCGGCGTTGTCCTCGCGCAGCTGCAGCCGGTATTCGGCGCGCGACGTGAACATGCGATACGGCTCGATGGTGCCGTTGCTGGTCAGGTCGTCGACGAGGACGCCGATGTAGGCCTGGTCGCGGCGCGGCGTCCACGGCTCCAGGCCCAGCGCGGCGCGCGCGGCATTGAGTCCGGCGACAAGGCCTTGCGCCGCGGCTTCCTCGTAACCGGTCGTGCCGTTGATCTGGCCGGCGAAATACAGCCCGGCGATCGCCTGCGTTTCCAGCGAGGTCTTCAGCCCGCGCGGATCGAAGTAGTCGTATTCGATGGCGTAACCCGGCCGCGTGATGTGCGCGTTCTCGAAGCCGGCGATGGAGCGCACCAGCGCGAACTGCACGTCGTAGGGCAGCGAGGTGGAAATGCCGTTTGGATAGATTTCGTGGGTGTCCAGTCCTTCCGGCTCGACGAAGATCTGGTGGCTGTCGCGCTCGGCGAAGCGCACGACCTTGTCTTCGATCGACGGACAGTAACGCGGCCCGACGCCTTCGATGGCGCCGGTGTACAGCGGCGAGCGATCGAGGCCGTCGCGGATGATGTCGTGCGTGCGCGTGCTGGTATGCGTGATCCAGCAGCTCACCTGGCGCGGGTGGTCGTCACGCGTACCGAGGAAGGAAAACACCGGACGCGGATCATCACCCGGCTGTTCGGCCAGCTTCGACCAGTCGATGCTGCGGCCGTCGATGCGCGGCGGCGTGCCGGTCTTGAGGCGGTCCACGCGCAGCGGCAGTTCACGCAGGCGCTCGGCCAGCGTCAGCGCCGGCGCGTCACCGGCGCGGCCACCGCGGTAGTTCGCCTGGCCGATGTGGATGCGGCCGGCCAGGAAGGTGCCGGCCGTGAGCACCACGGCACGGGCGTGGAAGTCCAGCCCCATCTGCGTACGCACGCCGGTCACGCGGTCGCCGTCCAGCAGCAGGTCGTCGACGGCCTGCTGGAACAGGCTGAGGTTGGGCTGCGATTCCACGGCGCGCCGGATGAAGGCGCGGTAGAGCGCGCGGTCGGCCTGGCAACGCGTGGCGCGCACGGCCGGTCCCTTGCTCGCGTTCAGGCGGCGCCACTGGATGCCGGCGGCATCGGCCGCCTGAGCCATGACCCCGCCGAGGGCGTCGATCTCCTTGACCAGGTGCCCCTTGCCGATGCCGCCGATGGCCGGATTGCAGCTCATCGCACCGATCGTCTCGATGCTGTGCGTGAGCAGCAGGGTGCGCGCACCGGCACGGGCGGACGCCAGCGCCGCCTCGGTGCCGGCATGGCCGCCACCGATGACGATGACATCGAAGTGCAGTTCGGGATTCACGGGCACGGCCTGGGCAGCAACGAACGGGACGCCATTTTAGCGGCCGCCGGCGCTGCGGCGCCTTTACGCGGCGGCGCCCGGTTGGCTGCTGTTGCCAGGCGACCGGCGACCCGTTCCAGCAGCGCTTCCCGCTTCCCTGTCGCCACTGCGGTTTTGTCGCAGCAGCAATCCCGGCAGCCCGGCTTTCCCTTCCCGGCCGCGACCACGCGGTCAGACCCGATCCGTCCACTTGACAGGAGTCCATCATGGCTACCCCAAAGCGTCCTGCCACCCCAGCCCGCCGCGAGAAGAAGCCCGCCAGCGCGCCCGAGCGCCGCGGCAATGCCGGCGAACTGCACCAGCTCACCGGCGACGGCCATCCGCCCCTGACCACCAACCAGGGGATTCCAGTCGCCGACAACCAGAACTCGCTGCGCGCCTTCCCGCGGGGTCCGACGTTGCTGGAAGACTTCATCCTGCGCGAGAAGATCACCCACTTCGACCACGAGCGCATTCCCGAGCGCATCGTCCACGCGCGCGGCAGCGGCGCCCACGGCTACTTCGAGCTGACCCGCTCGCTGAAGAAGTACACGCGCGCGAGCATCCTCACCGAGACCGGCGTGCGCACGCCGGTGTTCTGCCGGTTCTCGACCGTCGCCGGCGGCGCCGGTTCCATCGACACGCCGCGTGACGTGCGCGGTTTCGCCGTGAAGTTCTACACGCAGGAAGGCAACTGGGACCTGGTCGGCAACAACATCCCGGTGTTCTTCATCCAGGACGCGATGAAGTTTCCCGACCTCGTGCACTCGGTGAAGATGGAGCCGGACCGCGGCTTCCCGCAGGCGGCCAGTGCGCACGACACGTTCTGGGACTTCATCTCGCTGACGCCCGAATCGATGCACATGATCATGTGGGCGATGAGCGACCGCACCATCCCGCGTTCGCTGCGCATGATCGAAGGCTTCGGTGTACACAGCTTCCGCCTGGTCAACGACAAGGGCGTCGCGACCTTCGTGAAGTTCCACTGGCGGCCGGTGCTGGGACTGCAGTCCACCTGCTGGGACGAGGCGGTGAAGATCGCCGGCAACGATCCGGACTTCCATCGCCGTGACCTCTTCGAGTCCATCCAGCGCGGCGACTTCCCGGAATGGGAGCTGGGCGTGCAGCTGTTCACGGAGGAACAAGCCGAGAGCTTCCCCTTCGACCACCTGGATCCGACCAAGCTGATCCCCGAGGAGCTGGTGCCGCTGCAGATCATCGGCCGCATGGTCCTCGACCGCTGGCCGGACAATTTCTTCGCCGAGACCGAGCAGGTCGCGTTCTGCCCCGCCAACATCGTGCCGGGCATCGACTTCAGCAACGACCCGCTGCTGCAGGGGCGGCTGTTCTCCTACCTGGACACGCAGCTGATCCGCCTGGGCGGCCCGAACTTCCACCAGCTGCCGATCAATGCGCCGAAGTGTCCGTTCGCCAACCATCAGCGCGACGGCTACATGCAGACGCGCATTCCGAAGGGTCGGGTGAACTACGAGCCCAGCTCGCTGCAAGGCGACACGCCGCGGCAGACCGACGCCGGTTTTCCGTCGTTCCCGGAACCCGCCGAAAGCGGCACGAAGACCCGCCTGCGCCCGGAGAGCTTCGCCGACCACTACTCGCAGGCACGGCAGTTCTACCGCAGCCAGACGGCCATCGAGCAGGCGCACATCGCCTATGCGCTGGTGTTCGAGCTGTCGAAGGTCGAGACGCTGGCCGTGCGCGAACGCATGGTCGGCCACCTGCGCCACATCGACGCCGACCTGGCCGGACGCGTCGCCGATGGCCTGGCACTGGATGCGCTGCCCCCACCGCCGCCGGCCTTCGTCGAACCCCGGGACCTGCCGCCGTCGCCACCGCTGCAACTGATCGGTAAAGGCAAGCCGACCCTGAAGGGTCGTGCCGTTGGCATCCTCGTCGATGACGGATCGAACGGCAGCGCCATCGCCGCGCTGAAGAAGGCGGTCGAAGCCGCCGGCGCCAGCGTGAAGATCGTCGCGCCCAGGATCGGTGGTGCCGTCCTGAAGGGCGGCAGGCGGCTGCCGGCGGACGGCAAGCTCGATGGCACGCCGTCGGTGGTCTTCGACGCCGTCGCGGTCATCCTCGACCCGGCCGCGGGCGTAAAGCTGGCGCAGGAGGCGGCGGCGGCGGACTGGGTACGCGACGCCTTCGGCCACCTCAAGGCCATCGCCTTCGATGCCGGCGCCCGCGCACTGGTCGAAAAGGCCGGCATCAAGCCGGATGCCGGCGTCCTCGACGCTGCAGACATCGCTGCCTTCCTCAAGCAGGCGGCGACGCGGCAGTGGTCGCGCGAGCCGACGCTGCGCACGCTGCCCTGATTCCACTCCCGCCCCACACCCGTTCACCACAGACAGACAAGGAGAACATCATGGCCGATATCGACCAGCAGCCATCCCGCGACCTCGCCGGTACCGACGCCCTCGACAAGATCAGGTCGCTGGCGGACGGCGTGCGCACCTGTTTCTTCACCAGCAATCCGGGCGGTTTTCCCGCCAGCAGTACGCCGATGTCGGTGCAGGACGTCGAAGACGACGGCACCATCTGGTTCATCAGCAGCACCCAGAGCGACCGCAACCGGCATATCGCCAGTGATCCGCGCGTCAGCCTGAGCTTCCAGAACGAGGGCAAGTACGAATACCTCGTGCTGCAGGGCGAGGCGACCATCCATACCGACCGTGCAACGGTCGAAGCCCACTGGACCAGCCTGACGAATGCCTGGTTCGAGGACGGCATCGACGACCCGAGAGTAAGCGTGATCGCTTTCCGGCCACGTGAAGGCCATTATTGGGAAACGAAGGCCGGCAAGCTGGTCGCCTTCGCGAAGATGAGCTTTGCCGCACTGACCGGGTCCAGGGTGGACGACGGCGGCGTCGAAGGCTCGTTGAAGGTCTGAGCACGGTCGCGGCGTTCACGCAAGCGGGGAGGACGGAGGATGACGGACAACATTTTTGTCGCGCTGCGTGAAAGCCACGAGATCCAGCGCTCGCTGTGCCGGAAACTGTTGCGGTCGCCGCCGCGAAGCCAGCGGCGGATCGCGCTGTTCACGGATCTGCGCATCGAACTGGCCGCCCACGCGGCGGCCGAGGAACGCTTCCTGTATGCGCCGGCGCTGATGGATGACGCCGGCCTGGATTCCTCGCGCCATGCGCTGCACGAGCATCACCAGATCGACGAGCTGGTCGAGGACCTGCAGGTCGTGACCAAGGCCGGTGCCGCATGGATGGCCAAAGCTCGCAAGCTTTCGGAGAAGGTCCACCACCACCTTCGCGAAGAAGAGAAGAAGTTCTTCCAGGTCTGCGGCAAGATCCTCGACGACCGCCAGAAGCAGCGGCTCGCCCGGCAGTACCGGCGCGACTACCAGCGCATGCTTGCTGTCCTGCGCGGCGGCTGAGCCACGCCGGCGCCTGCCCACGCCGCCAGGCGTTTTCGGCAGGGGACGGTCGCGGCCCCGATAAAGGCCACAGCGAGGGCGGCAGGACCGAACGCGGCCTTTGTGTCGCTTTCGCAGCCGAAATCCCGTTACCGGTGATGAACGGTCGGCGCTGGCGGACCGGCAATCACCGGATCGGAGGCAGGTCATGAAATTCGGAATGGGCTTTCTGGTGCTGGCGGCCACCGTGCTGCCTGGAATGGTCGGGGCGCAGGAACGTGGCGCCTGCCAGGAGGATTTCGCATCGGTACCGCAGCTGCCGCAGCGCGGCTGGATATTCCGCAACAACAGCAGCCCGATCGGGAGCACTGGCTGGTTCCAGGGCATCCCGGCGCGCTTCACCGCGCATGGTGGTGCCAGCAACAGCTACCTGTCGGCCGACAAGGACAATGCCGGCGGCAGCTTCCCGGTACTGAGCAACTGGGCGATCACGCCGGTGATGCGTTTCCAGCCGGGCCTGTCGCTGTCGTTCTACACCCGATCAGCCGGCGGCGCCGGCAGCGCCGCCGACCGCCTGCAGGTGCTGTACTGCCAGCGCGGCCCGGGCGTGAGCTGCAAGGATCCCGGCAGCGAATCCGGCTCGATGAACCACTTCAACGAGCTGATGTGGGTCAACGTCAACGCCGATGCCGGCGGCTATCCGACGGCCTGGACCGCGTACACCGTCGGTGCGGCGCAGGGCCTGCCGACCAGCGGCAGCGGCCGCATCGCCTTCCGCTACTACAACCTCTGGCAGAACCCGAACGACTGGGGATCGACCATCGGCATCGACACGGTGTCCGTGCAGGGCGGCAGCGGCTGCACTTTCGGCGACACGATCTTCTACAACGGGCTGCAGGCGAGCTGAGGCTGTACTAGCCGGCGTGGGCCGGCTCGTAGCGATAGCCGACGCCGTACACCGAATGGATGAGTTCACGGCCGGGCATGGCCTGGTCGAGCTTGCGGCGCAGGTTCTTGATGTGCGAATCGACGGCGCGGTCGGAGACATCGCGGAAATCGTCGTAGATGCGGTCCAGCAGTTCGGCACGGCTGAACACGCGCCCGGGTCGCTCGACCAGCGTGCGCAGCAGTTCGAACTCGACGCCGGTCAGGCTGACCGGTTTGCCCGCCAGCTCGACGCGGCGCGCATCGGCGTCGATGCGCAGCAGCTCGGCGTCCTGCGGTTCGGGCGCACGGCCGCGGCGCAGTACCGCACGCACGCGCGCCACCACCTCGCGCGGACTGAACGGCTTGCAGATGTAGTCGTCGGCGCCCAGCTCCAGGCCCAGCAGGCGGTCGATCTCCTCGGCGCGGGAAGTGACCATGATGATCGGGAGGTTGGAGTCGCGGCGGATTTCCTTGCAGAGGGTGAGGCCGTCCATGCCAGGCAGGTTGATGTCCAGCAGCACCAGCACGGGCCGGTGCTCGGCAATGGCGGCAAGGACGGTGTCGCCGCGCTCGACGATCACCGGGTCGAAACCGGCGGCGCGCAGGTAGTCGGCCAGCAGCCGGGCCAGCTTGGGTTCGTCTTCGACGACGAAGATCACATCGGCGGCGATCATGCTGTTCATGCCGGTACTCCGTGGCTTGCGGGCGTGCGCGGCAGCGTGATGTCGATGGCCAGGCCGCCGAGCGCGCCAGGTGATGCGCTGATCCGGCCACCGTGCGCTTCGACGATGCGCCGGCAGATCGCCAGGCCGAGTCCCGAGCCACCGTCGGCACGCGTGCGCGCGCTGCCGCCGCGCACGAAGGGATCGAACAGGCGCGGCAGCAGCGCCGCCGGCACCCCCGGTTCACTGTCGTCGAAGCGCAGGTGGATGCGATCACGCTCCTGGTCCAGGCTCACCTGCAGGCGCCCCCCCGAATTCGTATAGCGACGCGAATTCTCGATCAGGTTCTCGGCCAGCTGGCGCAGGCGTCGCGGATCACCCCGCAACACGACGGGCGCATCGGGTGCGACCAGTTCGACCTCCAGCCCGGCCTGGGCAAGACGGCCACGGTGGCTGTCCAGGCATTCGCGCATCGTCGCGGCGAGGTCGACGTCGCCCATGCGGTAGTCGAGCGCGCCGATGTCGACCTGCGCCAGTTCGCGCAGCTCCTCGATCAGGTCGCCCAGGTGCGCCGCTTCCGCGTGCAGCGAAGCCAGTGATTCGGCATCCATCGGCCGGATGCCATCCTGGATGGCTTCCAGTTCGCCCTTGAGGACGGCCAGCGGCGTACGCAGTTCATGCGCGGCGTCCGCCATCCAGCGTTTGCGCGAGGCATCGGCCTCTTCCAGCGAGTGCGCGAGGAAATCCATGTCGCGGGCAAGGCGGCCGATCTCGTCGCGCCGCTGCGTGGCCACGCGCGCGGCGAAGTCGCCACTGGCCATGCGCCGCGCGACCTCGGCGATGCGCTGGATCGGCCGCGTCCATGCTCGGGCGAGCAGTGCCGCCGAGATGGCGAGGATGGCAAGCATGGCCAGTGAGGCCCAGAACAGGCCGACGCGCTGGCCACGCAGGAAGGATTCGGCGATGTGCGAACGCACCTCGCGCAGTTCATGCAGGCCGACCCAGCCGACGGTTTCCCCGGCGACGACGACCGACTCCTGCCGGTGTGTCTGGATGAAATCGTGCCGACCGATCACGGTCTGGCGCTCGCTGTCGAACACGCCCAGGCGCGCCCAGTAGGGCGTCCAGTGCTCGTGCACCGGACGCGGGGCCGCACGCGCGGGTGACGCCGGTGGGTCGGTCCGCGGCGTCGCCGGCTGCGTTTCATCCTCGAGCTGGCGGGCGCGCGCCAGCACTTCGCGCCATGCCCGCGGCCGGCCGCGCAGCGTTTCCCAGTTTCCCGCTTCCGCATAGTGCTCCGCGAGGCTGGCTGCGACGGCGGGCAGGCGCTCGGCCTCGCTGGCGTTGACGAAGTCGATGAAGCCCTGGCCGATGCGCCAGTTCAGGGTCAGCGCCAGCGCGATCAGCGCGATCGCCCCGGCGGCGATCATCGACAGCAGGAGTTTTCCGTACAGTTTCATGGCTGCGCCAGTATCGCGCGAAGCGGCGGCGCAAGCATGGACGGAAGATGGAGGCGCTGCGCACCAGGCAGCGTCGGCGTGGCGTCACGCCGGGAACGGGGCCCACGACGCATCGGCCGTCGTGGCGCAGCGCCGGTCCGCGGCACGGAATTTCGCGGCGTCAGGGCGGCAGGCGCCTGCGCGCGGGTGCCCGGACGGCCGCCGCCTGCATGACGCAGGCGGCGGACGAGGTCGTGCCGCGGCTCAGACCGGCGGTGGCGTCCAGCCGTCCTTCTCGGTCGGACGCAGCAGCCAGCGGCACAGCGCCGGCAGGAAGACGATCGCCGCGACCATGTTGACCACGAACATGAAGGTCAGCATCAGGCCCATGTCGGCCTGGAACTTCAGTTCCGAGAAGATCCAGGTCGCCACGCCGACGGCCAGCGTCAACGCGGTGTAGAAGATGGCGATGCCGGTCGTCTTCAGGGCGATGAAGTAGGACTCGGTGAGCGTGCGGCCCTGGTTCAGGGCCTCGCGCATGCGCGCGAAGATGTAGATCGCGTAGTCGACGCCGATGCCGACGCCGAGTGCGACCACGGTCAGCGTGTTGACCTTCATGCCGATGTCCATCTCGACCATCAGCGAGTGGCCCAGTTCGGTCACCAGCACCAGCGGCAGCACGATGCACAGGGCCGCGAGGATGCTGCGGAAGCTGAGCAGGCACATCAGGAACACCGCGCCGTACAGGAAATACAGCATCCGGTGCTCGACGGAACGCACGGTGTCGTTGATGGCGGCGGCGACACCGATACTGCCGGTGGCCAGGCGCAGGTTGACGCGGTCGGCGTCGGCGACGGCATCGCCGCTGGCCTCGGCTTCGGCGACCTGCGCCGCAAGCGTGCTGCGGAAATCGCTGCCTTCGGCATAGGCGCCGTTGTCGTCGCGGAACTGGCGCACGGCGCCGATCACCCGGTCAATGGTCTCGGCGCGATGGTCGGCCAGGAAGGCGGTGACGGGAATGGCCGAACAGTCGCCGTTGAGCAGGCCGGAGTCGGTCTCGAAGCCCTGGGTGGCGACGCGCAGGCTGTCGGCATCACGCGGCAGGACCCGCCAGCGCACAGAGCCGTCGTTCCAGCCGGCGTTGACCAGGCGCGCCGCCTGCGGCAGCGAAAGCACCTGCTGCACGCCCTCGACGTTGGCGAGATGCCAGGCCAGGCGGTCGATGGTTTCCATCGCCGGGTAACTGAGCGTGCAGGCGTCGGGGCGCGCTTCGGCGATCACGTTGAGGATGTCGACGCCAAGGGCGAACTTCTGCGTGATGACGCGCGCATCCTGGTTGTAACGCGCCTCGGGACGCAATTCGGCGACGCCCTCCTGGGCATCGCCGATCATCACCTTGTCACCGTGGCTCTCGGCGAAGAACCAGGCAACGGCGCCGATCAGGATCACGACGGCGGCGGCGCCGGGGCGGCTGAGGCGTGCCAGCAGCGCCCAGATGCGGTCGAAGCGGGTGAGCTGGCGCAGGCGGTATTCGCGCTTGCGCTCCATGTTGCGCAGGCGCGTGTAGCTCAGCAGCACCGGCAGCAGCACCAGGTCGGTCAGGATGGTGATCGCGACGCCGACGGTCGCGGTGATGGCCAGTTCGAAGATGATGCGGATCGGAATCATCAGGATGGTGGCGAAGCCGATGCAGCCGGCGACCAGCGCGACCGCGCCTGGAATCAGCAGCATGCGGAAGGCCAGGCGGGCCGCTTCTTCCGCCGGCACGCCCTGGCGCGCGCGCAGTTCCTCCACGGTGCCGTCTTCCAGGCCGCCGAAGAAGATCTCGCCGCGGAAGCGGTTGATCATCTGCTCGCCATGGCTGACCGCGATCGCGAAGATCAGGAACGGCGTCAGCATGTTCATCGGGTCGATGCCGAAGCCCATCAGGCGCAGCGCGCCGAGCATCCAGACCACCGACACCAGCGCCGACAGTACGGTCAGCGTCGCCAGTTTCACCGAGGTCGAGTACAGGAACAGCAGCAGCCAGGTGAAGGCGATGGTGAGCGCGAAGAAGACGATCACCGAACGGGCGCCATCGGCGATGTCGCCGACCATCTTGGCGAAGCCGATGATGTGGACCTTGTGGCCGTCCTTCTCGTGGCGCTGGCGGATCGCCTCGAACTGCTCGGCCACCTTCTGGTAATCAAGCTTGTTGGCGCCGTCGCCTTCCGGGATCAGGTCGGCCCAGACCATGGCGCCGGACCAGTCACGCGCGACCAGGCGGCCGAGAACGCCGGACTTGACGATGTTGCCGCGCAGGGTGGCGAAGTGCTCGTCGCTGGCGACGAAGCCCGGCACGTTCGGCGTGAACTCGTTGGGAATGACGTTGCCGCCGGCGAATCCGTCCTCGACGACCTCGACGAACCGGACGTTCGGCGTATACAGCGAACGCGAGCGCGAGTCGTCGACTTCCGGGATCGACAGCACCTCGGTGGTGATGTTCTCCAGCGTCGAGAAGAACTCGCGGTCGAACATGTTGCCGTCTTCGGCGACCAGGGCGAGCAGGACGCGGTTGGCACCGCCGAACTCCTGCTCGTAGTCGAGGAAGGTCTGCATGTACTCGTGTTCGAGCGGAATCTGCTTCTTGAAGCCGGCGTCGACCTGCAGCTGGCTGGCGAAGTACAGCATCACCGCGGTGATCGCGGCGAACACGACCAGGACGAGGGGACGGTTGCCGAAGACCAGTCGCTCGGCGGCCCGGGTGAATGCTCCGGGCGCGTAGTGGCTGGGTGCGCTCATGGTTGTGCCTGCCAGGTGGTGATGCCGCGGTCGCCGATCAGCAGCAGGCTGCCGTCGGGGCGCAGGCGGACGGCGGAACCGATCGGGGTTTCGCCGTCCTCGTTGGTATAGATGCCGGTCGTGAAGGCGTCGCCGCCGGCGGCACGGCGCAGGACCACGCCTTCGGCGCCGACCAGCACGACGCTGCCGTCGTCGCCGACGTCGCCGCCGAACAGGTTCGCCGTGACGCGCGTGTCCAGCTCGCGCCAGCTGTCGCCGGCGTCGTCGCTCTGGAACGCACGCCCGCGCAGGCCATAGACGAGAAGCGACTGCCCGGACAGCGGCAGGATGCCGAACATCGA
Organism: Pseudofulvimonas gallinarii; assembly: GCF_004343305.1. GTDB lineage: Bacteria > Pseudomonadota > Gammaproteobacteria > Xanthomonadales > UBA2363 > Pseudofulvimonas > Pseudofulvimonas gallinarii. The sequence continues at coordinate 50,433 of NZ_SMAF01000007.1, forward strand.
GCCGCCGTAGGACAGCTGCAGGCGCTGCCAGCTTTCACCGCCGTCACTGGAACGGAAGACGCTGCCGCGCTCGCCCACCATGACCAGGGCGTCGCCGACGCGGGCGATGGCATTGAGATGCGGATCGACTTCGTCGTCGATGGCGAGGTCCTCGGCGTCGAACAGCAGGCCGTCGGTTTCGTCTTCCCCGTCGCCGGAGTCATCGGCTTCGGCATCGCCACCGCCCTTGCCGGCCAGGTCGATCTCCAGCGGCTGCCAGCTGGCGCCGGCATCATCGCTGCGCAGGGCCAGCGCGTAGGCGCCAACGGCGAGGACGCTGTCGTCGTCGAGGAACAGGACGTCCAGCAGCGGCGTGCCGTTGCTGGGCGAAAAATGGTTGTCGGCCGAGAAGCGCTCCTCGCGGACGCGCTGCCAGCTTTCACCGCGGTCGGTGGAACGCAGGATCACGCCGTCGTGGCCGGCGGCGATGACGGCACTGTTGCCACCGGCGACCGCGGTCAGCGTCGAGCGGACCGGCACGGCGGCCTGGTGCCAGGTGGTGCCGGCGTCATCGGAAAGCAGGATGTGCCCGCGCTCGCCGACGGCGACCAGGCGGTCGCCGGGAATCGCCGCGACGTCGAGCATCAGCGAACGCTGTGCGCGCGGCATGACCTCGGCGGGGCTGTCGACCGGATCGGGCCAGGCGGCATGGAGCGGCAGTGCCGCGAAAAGGCTGGCTGCCAGCAGGCAGGACTTGAGGGGGGATCGTCGGGGCGTGGCCATGGGTTCCATGCTGGCACGAATGACTTGCTTGCGCAGCCGCCAGCGCGGCCATGTCACCCCCCCTGACATGGCCGGCCGTGGCTGGACGGCGTCAGCGGACGCCGCGGTTGCGGAGGTTCTGCGGCGAGAACTGGTCGGCCGTGAACTGGATGCGGTAGTCGATGGTCTTGCCTTCGGCGTTGTCCAGACCCGTGGCCAGGTAGCGGCCGTTCTTCAGGTCATGGTGCGTTTCCAGCGTCGACCAGAACAGCGGCATCTCGTAGTAGCTGATGGAGGGAGCCTCCGAGTAGCGCCACAGGTTGCCGTCGCTGTCGTAGTGGTCGGCGATGAGGATCTGCCAGCTGTCCTCGTCGACATAGAACGTGCGGCGGCTGTTGATGTGGCGGGCACCGGACTTCAGACGCGCGTCCACGACCCAGACGCGGTGCAGTTCGTAGCGCAGCAGGTCCGGGTTGAGGTGGCCCGGCTGGATCAGGTCGGACAGCGCCGCGCCGTGCGCCTTGTAGCTGTTGTAGGGGACGTAGATTTCCTTCTTGCCCACCAGCTGCCAGTCGAAGCGGTCCAGCGCGCCGTTGAACATGTCGGTCATGTCGCTGGTGCGCAGGTTGTCGGACGCCGTGCCGGGGTTGTCGTAGGCGACGTTCGGCGCCCGGCGCACGCGGCGCTGGCCGGGGTTGTACACCCATGCCTGGCGCGGCGTCTCCGCCTGGTTCAGCGACTCGTGCACCAGCAGCAGCTGGCCGGCAAGGCGCGGCGGCGCTTCCACCGACTGGTAGAAGTACAGCAGGATGTTGTTGATGTCGGCGATGGTGCGGCCTTCGGTCTCGTACGGCGCGAAGAAGTCCTCGCGCAGACGCACCAGGTTGTAGCTGCCGCTGGAGGTCACCGGCGCCTGGTTGTTGTAGCGCACCGAGGACACGCCCTTCCACTTCAGCTTGTGGTTCCAGATCACCTCGTGACCGTTCTGCGGGATCGGGAAGGGGATGCCTTCGGCGGCATCGGCGACGCCGTCGCCATCGGCGACCAGGCGCGCGGTCGTGGCGTTGCGCTTGGTCATGTCGTAGATGCGCTGCGGGAACGCGGCGCTGCGGCGTGTCGGATAGACGTTCATCTCGAACGACTCGTAGCGGGCGAACATCGCCTTCTGGCCTTCGGTGAGGTTGGCCGCGTAGTCATTGAGGTTGCCGCGGTTGATCGTGAACTGGACGCTGTCGCTGGCGAACGGATCCGGATGGAACTGGCCCGGCGTGTACGACACGCCGCTCGGCGCGGCGCGCACGCCGCCGTCCCAGGCCGGGATGGCGCCGCCGTTGCCCGCGGCTTCGCCGCCCAGCGGCGTCAGGTCGCTGCCGAGGCGATCGGCTTCGGACTGGGGAACCGCGGCGATGCCCGGCAGGGCCACCAGGGCTGCCGCCAGCGCCGTCGTCAGCACAGAATGTCGAATGCGCATGAAAGTGTCTCCTCAGAACGAATAGCGGGCGGACAGGGTGTAGAAGTCACGGTCGGTCAGCAGATTGAACATGCCGGCGCCGAAGAAGCGGGTGTAGCTGAGGTCAACCGCCCAGCGGTTGAGGTAATTCGCTTCCACGCCAAGGGTGTACGACTTGCGGTCTTCGACGAAGTTGCCGCCCGGACCCGGCGTGGTGCCGTTGACGTCATGGTTGAAGGCGATGCGCGGCGACAGCATGAACGGCGTGCCGAAGGCATTGTTGTAATCGGCACGCAGCGCGGCGCGGTAACCCCACGATGTTTCGGTGGGGAAGCCGCCGACCTGGGTCACAGGATTGCGCAGCGCGCCGGTCAGCACGTCGGGGCCGCCACCGGTGTCGGTGCCGTCGCCGTTGTAGCGCAGCACCGAGTGCTCGGGCAGGTCACGGACCTTGGTGATGCCGTATTCCAGCACCGCCGCGACCTGGTCGGCGCCCAGCCAGTTGCCCGGCCCGAACATCTTGGTCAGCGTGAACTGGCCCTGCCAGATCTTGTGGCGCTCCCAGCCCTGGATGTATTCGCCCGGCCCGAACTCGCCGAGCTGGCTGGCGAAGCGCATGCCCGGCTGCGGCAGCAGCGGGTTCAGCGGCGTCAGGCCGGCGAACAGCAGCTCGACGTCGTCGAACTGCAGCGGCACGTTGCTCTTGTGCGAGACCTCGCCCTGGAAAGCCAGACCCCAGGGGATGTTGGTGTTCCAGCTGAGGCCGACCATGCGGATGTCTTCGGGATATTCGACGATGACGCGGCCGCTGCTCGGCGCGCTGCTGGTCACCGACATGCCCGACAGCAGCGGCAGGCGGCTGTGGTAGTTCATGAAGTACAGGCCGAACTCGGTGTCGCCGGCCCAGGGCGCGAAGTAGCGCAGCGCCAGGCCGTACTCGCCGCCGTCGTCGGGATAACGGTCCTCGGCACGCGGCAGCGCGGCCTGGCAGCCGAGCATGTACAGCGGGATCAGCGAGCCACCCGGACCCGCCGGCACCATCTGGTTCATCGCGGCGATGTCACTGGAGCGCAGGCCACCGCAGACGTCCCAGAACAGGTCGGGATTCATCACCGGCTGGCCGACGGTGCCGAAGTTGAGCATCGCGTAGGCGCCGCCCAGGGCGGCGAAGTCGTTGGTCGAGAAGTAGGTGCCCACCGGCTCCGGTTCGGTCTGTTCGAACTCGAGCAGGTACAGGGCCTCCAGGGCCAGGTTCTCGGTCAGGTTGACCGAGCCGAAGATCATGTTGACCGGCAGGAACGCTTCCTTCAGCTCCGAACCGGCCGTGCGCAGGCGCGACACGTCGACCGGGTTGATGACGTTCACGCCGTTCTGGATGAAGGTGTTCTCGCCCCAGCTGACGACCTGCTGGCCCAGGCGCAGGCTGCCGTTGAGGCCGCCGCCCTGGCCGAAGTTCCAGTACACGAAGGCGTCGAGGATCTTGGCGTCCTGGCCGACCTTGTCGCGCGCCAGCCGGGAGATGTCGTCGCGATCCTCGTATTCGAAGTCGTGGAAGGCCATGCCGCGGACGAAGGCGCCGAAGTTGCGCCAGGTCAGCGACAGTTCGCTGGTGATCTTGATGGCATTGGAGACGACGTCACCCTTCCGCCACTTCATGTTGGCGTCGTCGCCGTTCACCGACCAGCGGCCCGGCGCAGCGCGCTGCTCCGGATTGGACAGCCCCAGCAGGGGGAACAGCGGGTTCTGGTTGGCCTTGCCGACATTCATGTCGTACGGATCCTCGGCGCGGACCGAAACACCGTAGGTGACGGTGGTGTCCAGCGATCCGGACCACTCGCCGCTGCTGAAGTCGATGGCCTGTGCGGCGCCGGCGGAAGCCGCGAGCGCCAGCGCGATGGCGGTACTGAGGTTCTTGCGCGTGCTCATGTATAGGGCTCCTGCCTGATCAGTTCTGGATGACGCTGGTGTCGGTGACCAGCACCGCGGTGCCGTGGCTGGCGAGGAAGCTGGCGATCTGGCGCTGCATCTCCTGCGTCACCGCCGGCGAGGCGGACGGATCCAGCAGCGAGCCGTGGCCGCCAGCGTTGAAGCGCACCGCACCGCGCACGCCCGCGGCGCTCTGCGTGGTGGCGGTGATCGTCGGCAGGCCAAGGGCGCGGATCAGGGCCTCGGTGCCGGCCAGAGGCGCGCCGGCGACGGTGTTCGGCACGACCTGGTCGCCGATCACTTCGTGCAGAAGCAGTGCGTTGCCGGTGTTCTGCACGCCGTAGTTGATCGGGTCACCGGAATCGATGACGGTCTGCGTGATCAGCATGAACTGGTCGTAGGTCGGGGTGCCGGCCTGCACGCCGGAAGCGGCCAGGCCGGCGCGGATGCGCGGACCGAAGGTGGCCGAGCCATCGAGCAGGCGGGCGATGCCGCCACCCGGCACGGACAGCACGCCGGTATTGACGGTGTCGGACAGGCCCAGGAACACGCCGCCGTTGATGCCGCCCAGCGACATGCCGACGAAGCTCAGGCGCGAGCCGTCGACGTCGCTGCCGCCGCCATCGAAGTCGAACATCGGTGCCGTTGCGGCCAGCGACAGCAGGTCGACCTCGCCCTGGCGCAGGTTGTCGCGCGAGGTGCGCAGGTTGCCCAGGTTGATGTAGTGCGCGCCGGAACTGTCGACGACACCATCCGGGCAGATCGGGGCGCCGTTGGCGCAGCCGCCAACGTCGTTGTCGTGCAGGTCGACGTTGAAGTGGCGCTCGGTGGCCACGGCGCCAAACGGCGTGTTGCCGATCGCCAGCGGCGAGGTCGGCGGCAGGCCGTGCAGCGGCAGGTCGATGGCGGCGACGGCGATGCCCTGCGCGGCCAGCGTCGCGGCCAGCGGCAGCGCCTGCGAACGATTGCCGGTGATGCCGTGCTGGAAGATCGCCAGCGGCCAGCCGGCGGCCGGCTTGGTGCGGCCGGAATTGGCGTTCGGCACAGTGACCAGCACCGGGACGCGCACCGTGCCCTTAACGCGCGGCATCGGGTTGGCGTAGGTCAGGTTGGTCGAGGTCGGATCCAGGCCCAGGGCGTTGAACGGCGGCACGTAGGCGCCCGGGTTGGCTTCCCAGAATCCGGTCAGCACGGCGGCCGGGTTCTGCGCGCTCGGCGCTTCCAGGTAGTACGGCAGCTCGATGAAGCCGATATGGATGTTGGCGACCGGCGGCAGCGGCAGGCCGACGTCGGCAGTGGTCAGGCCGGTCGGCGCCAGCTGGTGCGCGCGCGGCTGGATGGTGCTCTTCACCGCCTGCAGCACCGGCGTGATGCTCTGCGTCGTGGCGACCCAGCTCAGCACGATGTCCTCGCGGCGGATGCCGCGCGAAGCGGCGGCGGCTTCATGGCTGTTGACGAGCTGGCGCAGGCTTTCGACGGCCGGGCAACTGGTCGCCGGCACCATCGGATCGAGCACCTGGGTGCCGTTGCAGATCGGCGTCGTGCGCTTGGCCAGGAAGTAGGTCTGGTCCGGCGTGGCATCGTTGCCACGCGTGTCGGTGACACCTTCGGTGATCACCGCCATGTAGCTGGTCAGCTGCTTCAGCGGCATCGTCGGCACGATGGCGATGGTGCGGCCGGTGGTGTCGCTCGGGGCCTGCGCCACGACGAATTCCTGCGCGGACAGTTCGCGCACGACACCGGTGACGCCGCCGCCCGGACCGGTCAGGTTGACCTCGAACAGGCGGACCGACTGTCCGGCCACCAGCGTCGCCGGATTCGGCGGCACTGACAGCTGGAAGCTCCACGGCGCGACCGTGCTGAAGCCGTCGAGGGCGCTCAGTGCCACCGCCGGATCGGCATTGTTGGCGGGGTTGGCGACCGGCGGGTTGAGCGTCAGGTCGGTCGTCCCCTGCAGCAGCAGGTTCGACGGGAACGGAATCACGCTCGCGCTTGGATCGAAACGGGCCGTGATGACGCCGGTGACCGGGCTGCCGTTGTTGTTCGTCGCCGGCGGCGCATCGACCGCGCGCGGGCTGTTGCTGCCGCCACCGCAGGCGGCGAGGCCGACCGCAAGCAGGCTGACGGTAAGGGGTTGCAGGACTCGCATGTCGAAACTCCCTGGGTGCGATGTCATGGTTATCTGTTGGGAAAGACGACGCACCATGCTCGCCTTCCCGGCCCGCCAAGGCAGTACGGAACACAACACTTCGATACGCCAGCGTATCCCTATCATAGGGATCAGCCGCCGCCGTTGGCAATGCGAAGAATCCGTAAAACTTCCGTGCGATCAGCATGTTGCATCGCACCATTCACGGCGGACGGAAGTCATTCTCCGTCGGTTCGAAGGGACGTGGCGCCACCCCGAGCGCCGCTTGCGCGGGCTGCCCGTCGAACACCAGATCCTGGCCCATGCGCAGCAGCACCGCGGCGAGCGCAGGCGGCACCACACCCAGCCGCGCGGCCAGCCTGACCGCCGCCGCCGGCAGCGGAATCCGTCGCAGACGCGCCTTCGGGTTCACGGCACGTACGACCCGCGCCGCCATCTCGTCATAAGGCAAGGCCTCGCCACCGGGCAGGTCCAGGGCAAGGCCGGCAGCGCCGGGGCTGCGAAGGGCGGCCAGCAGCGCCAGGGCCACGTCTTCGGCGCGGACGGGCTGGCGCCGGCCGCGCGCGAACCGCGGCAACACAAGGCGTCCATGCCGACGCGCCAGCGCGGCCAGCCGGCTGACGTTGTGGTCGCGGCCCTCGCCCCAGATCAGCGTCGGTCGCAGGATCGTCCAGGCGATGCCGGCGTCAACGCAGGCCACGACCAGGCGCGCCTCGCCCTCGGCGAGCCGCTTCGCCAGTGCGCGCTCCGCCACGTCCGGCGAATCCGGCTTGACCTTCACGCTGGTCGACGACAGCGCGACGACGCGGCGCAGGGCGGGAAGCGGCCGGCGCGACAGCCAGTACGAAAGCACGTCCAGCGGACCGGCAGCGATGACGGCGTCGATCGCGGCGGGGTCGGGCAGCCGGCCGGCGATGCCGTCGAGGTCGCAGCCGCAGTGCCAGCGCGCCAGCCCGGCGACGTCGGCTTCCGGCGCGGCGGCCCGGGTCACCGCGGCGACCTTGATGCCGCTGCCCGCGCACAGGCGAAGCACGGCCCGGCCCACCAGGCCGCTGCCGCCGATGAGCAGGACGTTCGGATGCATGGCCCACTTTATCAGTGCGCCATCGCGGCGCCATCGCCGCCGCCGGGAAGGCGGCTGGCCGCGGCGGCGCCGAGCCGGCACAATGACCGCCCCTTTGCTGCACGCGACAGGACGACTTCATGGCCCAGATCAGGGAAGCCAAGGTGCCGGACATCGGCGACTTCGATGCCGTGCCGGTGATCGAACTGCTGGTCGCAGTCGGCGACACGGTCAAGGCCGACCAGGGTCTGGTGACGCTGGAGTCCGACAAGGCCACCATGGAAGTGCCGGCGCCGTTCGCCGGTGTCGTCCGCGAACTCAAGGTCAAGGTCGGCGATACCGTCGCCGAAGGCAGCGTGGTCGCGCTGATCGAGGACGCCGCTGACGCCGCCGCGCCTGCCGCGACACCGGCGCCTGCGGCGGCGTCCACCAAGGCGAAGCCGTCCTCGCCGGCGGCCACCGATGTCCAGGCCGAAGTGCCGCGGCCCGAAGCCAAGGCCAGCGCCGAAGCCGACGGCGAACGCGCCGCCGCGGCACGCGTGCCCTCGGCGCCGGCGGACGCAGGCGCTGCCAGTGGCGGCTCCCTGCAGCGCTTCGATGCCGAAGCCGTCGCGCCTGGCAAGGTGCCCTACGCGTCGCCGGCGGTGCGCGCCTTCGCGCGCGAACTCGGCGTCGACCTGTCGCGCGTCCGCGGCAGCGCGCGCGCCGGTCGCATCACCCGCGCCGACGTGCAGGACTTCGTGAAGTCCACCCTGGCCGGCGTGCCGGCCAGCGGCGGCAGCGCCGGCGGCGGACTCGACCTGCTGCCTTGGCCGAAGGTCGATTTCAGCAAGTTCGGCGAAATCGAAACGGTGCCGCTGTCGCGCATCAAGAAGATTTCCGGCGCCAATCTCGCCCGCAACTGGGCGATGATCCCGCACGTCACCCAGCATGACGAAGCCGACATCACCGACCTGGAGGCGCTGCGCGTGCAGCTCAACAGGGAAAACGAAAAGGCCGGCATCAAACTGACCATGCTCGCCTTCCTGATGAAGGCCGCGGTCGCCGCGCTGAAGAAGTATCCGGAGTTCAACGCCTCGCTGGATGGCAACGGCGAGAACCTGACGCTCAAGAAGTATTTCCACATCGGTTTTGCCGCCGATACGCCGAACGGCCTGGTCGTGCCGGTGGTGCGCGACTGCGACCGCAAGGGCGTGGTCGAAATCGCCCAGGAAACGTCGGCGCTGGCGAAGAAGGCGCGCGACGGCAAGCTGGCGCCGGCGGAAATGAGCGGCGGCTGTTTCTCCATCAGCTCGCTGGGCGGCATCGGCGGCACCGCGTTCACGCCGATCGTCAACGCGCCGGAAGTCGCGATCCTCGGCGTGTCGAAGTCGTCGATCAAGCCGGTATGGGACGGCAAGGCCTTCCAGCCACGCCTGATGCTGCCGCTGTCGCTGAGCTATGACCACCGTGTCATCGACGGCGCCGCGGCCGCGCGCTTCACCGCCTACCTGGCCGAACTGATGGCGGATCTGCGCCGCAGCGTGCTGTAAGAAGACCCCCGGCAACGCCGCGACGGGCGTTGCCGGTTTTTCCGCGCCGTCCGCCAGCACGGACGGCGCCGCCGGGAACGGATCGACGATCCGTGATCCCTCGCCCATCCCGAATGCGTACGCGAGGTTGCAAGGCCGGAACGGCCCGCACTCTCCTCCACTTCGGGAACATGGCTATGAACATCCTCCGTATCGCTGGCGGCGCGACCCTTGCCGCCCTTCTCTGCGCCGGCACGGCGCGCGCCGACCTGCCGGCCGATGGCCAGCCCTACAGCGGCTGGGGCATCTTCGGCGGGGGCAAGAACTTCATCGCCTTCGATCTGGGCGGCGCCCTGGCCGACACCGCGGCCGGCAGCGTGGTCGGCCCCGACGGCTCGCTCTATGTGGCGGGCACGGTGCAGGACAGCGGCACCACCCGGATCGGCGTGGCCAAGTTCAACGCCGAGGGTCATGTCGACCTGACCTTTCATTTCGATGGCCGCAACCACTCGCTTGAGACCGATGTCATCGCCACCGGCGTGGCGCTGACTCCCAGTGGCCACCTGCTGGTTTCGGGCATCAAGAAGGTCAGCAACACCGATTACGACATGATCGTCTGCCGTTTCCATTCCGACAGCGGCGCCAACATCAATTTCCCGGCACCGGTGAACGACAGTTGCGTGCGCCCCCAGTGGTTGCCGGGCACATGGGACCAGTCGGTCGGCGTGGTGGTACACCCGGACGGGAAGTTCGTCGTCGGTGGCACCATCGACATGGCCAACGACGGTTATGCCGCCTTCGCCCAGTTCCTGGCCAACGGGCAGCCGGACACCAGCTACGGCAACATCCAGGGCAGCAACGTGGCGCTGGTGCGCTCGCAGAACATCTTCGAGCGCCATACCCTGCGCGCCATCACCCGCACCAGCAATGGCAAGGTCGTCGGTGTCGGCACCACCCGCATCGTCGGCAGCAACAGCGACACCGGCCTGATGATCCGCATGCTCGCCGACGGCACCCCGGAGAACCTCTTCTCGCAGGTGGAATTCACCTTCGGTCTGGACGACATTCCGGAGACGGCCGTCGACCTCATGTCGGTGGTGACGGCGAAAAACCCGGCTGCGGCGGACGACGACATCTACGTGTCCGGCTACGCCACCATCGGCGGCACGCCGCAGGGCCTGGTGGCGAAGATCATCCACCAGGGCTGGTCGCTGGCCACCGCGGACTTCGGCATCCATCCCGGCTTCACCCTGTTCCCACTGGATACCGGCCTGCGCTTCCAGAGCATCGCCTACCAGCCCGGCGTCGGCCTGCTGCTCGGCAGCACGCGGCCCCACAACAACAACCTGGACATGGCCGTGCAGCGCGTGAACCTGTATGGCCTGCCCGACCCGCTGTTCGGTAACGGCGGCGGCTATTTCGTCGACTTCAGCCTCCCGGGCAAGATCGACATCCTGGCCCAGGTGAGTGTGCATGGCGACGGCATCTACGTCGTCGGCCACTCGCTCAATGCCAACAGCGACTACAACTTCACCGTGGCCAAGCATGGTCTCGACCGCATCTTCGCGGACGGCGTGGAAGGCTTCGACTGAATCCTGGCGCCCCGGTGCCTGCCCTCGCTTGCACGGGCAGGCACCGCCGGCGCTGCGCTATCCTGCCGGTTCTGGAAAACGGATCCGAACACGATGGCAGACGCGATTGAAATCCTGGTTCCCGACATCGGCGATTACGACGATGTCCCGGTCATCGAGATCCTGGTCACCGCCGGCGAGCGCGTCGCGAAGGACCAGGGCCTGGTGACCCTGGAATCGGACAAGGCGACCATGGAAGTGCCGGCCAGCGTCGCCGGCATCGTGCGCGAGATACGCGTGAAGGTCGGCGACCGTGTCGGCCAGGGCCGCGTGGTCGCGCTGGTCGAGGCCGAAGGCGCCGCGGCATCGCCTGCACGCGCTGCTGCGGCCTCTCCGGCGGCCGCAAAGGTCGAAGCGCCTGCGTCCGCAACCGCGACGCCCCCGCGGGCAGCGGCGCCCGCGGCAGCGGCCAGTGGCCGCAAGGCCGACATCGAATGCCGTCTGGTGGTGCTGGGCGCAGGTCCCGGCGGTTATACGGCCGCTTTCCGCGCCGCCGATCTTGGCCTGGATACCGTCCTGGTCGAACGCTACGACACCCTTGGCGGCGTCTGCCTCAACGTCGGTTGCATTCCCTCCAAGGCGCTTTTGCACGCCGCGAAGATCATCGACGAGGCGGCGCATGCCGGCGAGCTGGGCATCCGCTTCGGTGCGCCGAAGATCGACCTCGATGCGCTGCGCGGCTACAAGGACAAGGTCGTCGGCCAGCTGACCAAGGGCCTGTCCGGCATGGCCAGGCAGCGCAAGGTGCGCACCGTCACCGGCAACGGCCGTTTCATCTCCGCCAACGAGCTGGAAATCGACACCGCCGACGGCGTACAGCTGCTGCGCTTCGAGCAGGCGATCATCGCCGCCGGTTCGCAGGCGGTGAAGCTGCCCGGCCTGCCCTGGGACGATCCGCGCCTGATGGATTCCACCGATGCGCTCGACCTGGCCGATGTGCCAAAGAGGCTGCTGGTCGTCGGTGGCGGCATCATCGGCCTGGAGATGGCCTGCGTGTATGACGCGCTGGGCAGCGAGGTCACGGTGGTCGAACTGGCGGACCAGCTGATGCCGGGCGCCGATCCCGACCTGGTGCGTCCGCTGGCGCAGCGCATCGGCAAGCGTTATGGCGGCGGCATCCACCTGAAGACGCGTGTGACCGCCATCGAAGCGCAGAAGAAGGGCCTCAAGGTCAGCTTCGACGGTGAAAAGGCGCCGGAGGCGCAGCTCTACGACCGCATCCTTGTCTGCGTTGGACGCGCGCCGAACGGCGCGAAAATCGGTGCCGACCGCGCCGGCGTGCTGGTCGGCGAACGCGGTTTCATTCCCGTCGACCGGCAGATGCGCACGAACGTGCCGCACATCTTCGCCATCGGCGACATCGTCGGCCAGCCGATGCTGGCGCACAAGGCGACGCACGAAGGCAAGCTGGCAGCGGAAGTCGCCGCCGGCGAGAAGAAGGAATGGGTGGCGCGGGTGATTCCGTCGGTCGCCTACACCGATCCGGAAATCGCCTGGGTCGGCACCACAGAAACCGAGGCGAAGGCCAAGGGGCTCGATGTCGGCGTCGGCAAGTTCCCGTGGGCGGCGTCCGGCCGCGCCATTGGCGTCAGCCGAACCGAAGGCTTCACCAAGGTCATCTTCGACGAGGCCACGCATCGCGTGGTCGGTGCCGGCATCGTCGGCATCAACGCCGGCGAGCTGATCGCGGAACTGGCGCTGGCCATCGAGATGGGTGCGGAAGCCGGCGATATCGGCCTGACCATCCATCCGCATCCGACGCTGAGCGAATCGGTGGCGATGGCGGCCGAGGTCTACGAAGGCACCATCACCGACCTCTACATCCCGAAAAAGAAGTAGCGCGCGCTGGCGACTGGCGGCTGCCTTCTATGCGCTGGACGGGCACGCTCCGTGCCGTCTCCTGCACGAGGCCCAGGCGCAGTTGCGCGCCGAGGCCTGGCAGGAGGGGATGGCTGTGCGACAGGCACCTGCACGATCCGGGCGACAGCGGCCCAACCGGCGCGAGTTCCGCCTGCCCACGGCGTCCGACCCGCTGGCGCTGGTCTGAGCGCCCACCGCCTCCATCGCTTCGGGTTGCACCCGACCGGCTGGCCGCCGGGGTGACCCGGCCGCCGGCCCATCGGCTGACGGCCGCCCTTACGGCTCGAAACCGTTGGCGAAGATGGACTCCGACAGGGCGACACCGCCCTGGAAGAGCATGGCATTTTCAGTGGCACGCAGGTCGCCCAGCTGGTTGTCGGTCAGGATGACGGTCCAGGTGTTGCCATCCCGCGTGAATGGCAGGTCGCGCCAGGCATAGGTATGCGTCGCCTCGGGTGTGAGGGGCGCGAACACGCGGAAGCGCCAGCCGGCACCGAAGCCGGCTCCGTGGTAGTGCAGCCGCAGCCGTGCCTGCGTGCAGTTGCCCAGGTCCAGGCGCACCAGGCCCAGCGGGTAGTCGTGGCCGGTATCGACCGGGAAGGCGCTGGCCGGCAGGGCGTGGGCATTCTCCAGACGTGCGCAGGCACCCTGCAGCGGTTCCACTTCGATGGTGATGTAGCGGTCACCGCCGCGGCCGGCCCCATCGCCCGCGTCCAGGAGCGAGGCCACCTGGGCCTGGACGGTGTCGGGAATGCCATCACCGTTGCCGTCACCGCCTGACGGGGCGCCACTTTCGATGGCGCTGGGGACGCCGTCGGCATCCTCGTCCGGCACCTGGTCGATGCTGAAGACACCGTGGCGGGTGCCGGCATACAGGCGTGGCACGGCGCCGGAGAGGTCCAGTTCCAGGGCAGAGGCGGCACTGGGTGGCAGGCCGATACTGTACGAGGTCCAGGTCTGGCCACCATCGGTGGTGCGATAGACACCGCCGGGATTGGTTTCCGAGCCGGTCGAGCCGGCATAGGCGATATCGGGATCGGTGGGGTCGACGATCAGCGCCCGGATGTCCGACTGCGGGGCGATGCCGTTGTTGGCCTCGTACCAGCTGGCACCCGCGTCGTCGCTGCGGAAGATGACTGAATCACCCAGGAGGTTGTGGGTGGCGGCGTACAGGCGTGACGGCAGGCTGGGCGCCAGCGCCAGCGCCAGCACGCTGCGCTGGGCGCTGTCGGGATCGGCCGGATTCATGCGCGGCAGGCCGACACTGCTGTGCAGCCAGTTGGCGCCGCCGTCGGTGCTCTTGAACACGCCGTTGATGACACCGCGCGAAACCAGCGGATTGGTGTAACCGGGTTCGTAACCGCTGGTGGATGTGCCCACGTACAGCGTCGTTGGCGTCACTGGATCGATCACCAGCGGCACCGCGATCACCGCGTAGCTTTGATGGGTGACGGTGTCATACAGGGGAATCGGCAGGCCGTTGTCGGACGCTGTCCAGTTGCCGCCGGCGTCGGTGCTCTTGTAGATGCGGGCGGCATTCACCGTTGGCACGCCGGTGTTGTAATCGTAGGAAATGCTCCCGCTGCCACTCAGATACAGGGTCTGCAGCGGACCGGTGCCGGCCGGCGCACCGCCGCTGGAAGGATCGGCCACCACGGTCCGGGCGATGTTGAAATAGCTGCGCTTGTAGCCGGCACTGGTCTGGAACGGAATGCCGTTGTCGATGGTCGACCAGGTTGCGCCGCCGTCGCTGCTCTTGAACACGCCGGCATTGCCGTCGCGGACGGTGCCGGACATGGAAAACAGCGGTTGCCCGTAACCGGCCGCGTACAGCGTGGTGCTGAAGGGACTGCTGGTGGTGTTGGGGTCGACAAGGATGGTGCGCAGTCCGCTGGCTTCCAGAGACGGCGAGGCGGAGAACCAGCTGCCGCCGCGGTCGATGGAGCGGAACAGGCCATCGCTGGGCGTATCGAAGGCGTCGCCATAGCCGGCGAATACCCACAGCGGTTGCGTGGGATGCACCGCTAGGGCGCGGATCGCCGCCTGGCGCAGGCCGGTGTTGCGCCGGCTCCAGCTGGTGCCGCCATCGTGGGTGACATAAAAGCCGGTGAAATCGGCCCCGGCATACAAGGTGTTGACGTCATCGGGGCGGACGAACAGGGCATTGACGCCGTTGTCGTAGCTGCCACCGGCAACCGGGCGGATGCCCTGCCCGACCACGCTGTAGCTCATACCGCCGTCGTTGGTGCGCGCCAGGCCAACATTGGTCGCGATCCACCACACACTCGGGTCCGATGGATGCGCTTGGATGCGCCGGATGGCACCGACTTGCGGCAGATCCACGGCGGCGAGCAGGCTGAAGCTGGCACCGCCGTCGACGCTGCGGAAAATCGAGCCCTGGGTGCCGACCAGGACCATGCCCGGGGTGCTCGTGAAGGCGAAGGCGCCGTTGATGTAGTAGCCGGAGCCGGGAAGTCCGGTTGCCGCCGTCCAGGTCGCGCCAGCATCGGTGCTGCGGAACAGCTCCTCCCCGTAGCTGCCCAGCAGCCGCCCGGGGACATGCGGGTCGGCGACGACGTGCAGGGGCATGCTGGTCAGGCCGGTGGCGGGGAGCTGCGTCCAGGTGTCGCCGTCGTCCAGACTCTGCCAGAAGCCGGCGCTGCCGCTCGCCCAGACGCGGCCGGGAGTGGTCGGATCGAACGCCAGTTCGGAGAAGCCGCCCGGTACCGGCAGGCCGCCGGCCAGTGCGGACCAGTTGCTGCCACCGTCGGTGCTGCGGAAGATCTGCCAGAAGTTGGTGACCAGCAGCAGGTCGCCGTCGTGCGGGCTCATGCGCAGCCGGTTCAGCACCGCCGCATACGGCGCCACATTCAGTGTCGTCCAGGTCAGGCCGGTATCGGTGCTCTTGTGGACAGCGCTCTGCGCGCCGAGGAACACGGTCGCCGGCTGTGCCGGATCGACGGCGATCTCGAAAATGGTGCCGCCCTCCGGTCCGCTCGATGTCCACACGCCCGGTCCCGCTTGTGCCGGGACGGCGAGGACAAGGGCGAGCAGGGAGGGAACGGCGAGCTGCAGGAGATGACGGTACATGACGGTTGCCTCGAAAGTGTCTGGCCGTACGCACGGAGTGGGTCGCCGACAGGGCGCGAGCGGCAGGGAATGTCCACGGGTACTACGGGAAATCCGCCGCAAATACGTCAGATGGCCCACCGTCGGCCGTGAAACGGTCCGGAACTGGACGGCAGGCGCCGGTTACGACCATAGCACCCGGCGCAACAGGTGCCCAGTGCGGCAGGCTCAGTCCGCGCTGGCCGGCATTATTCATGAGCGTTCTTCGCGAGGCCGTCGCGTCCCGGCAGATGGATCGGCGGTCGCAGCAGAAGGGTCATGAATGATGCGGGCCAGGCTGAAACAGGATGGTGCGTGGCGGACCTGACCACACGGCGGCGCCGACGAGGTGCGCGGGCAACGCCAGTTCGGCACACGACCAGCGTGAGGCCGGGGCGGCGGCGCCGTCCAGCTGTGCCAGCGTCAGCTGGCCGTCGGCGCCGGGCTGGAAGCAGGCCTTGCCCAGACCGTAGCCCAGGCCGCGGCCGATGGCCTTGAACAGCGCTTCCTTCATCGTCCACAGGCGCAGGAAGGCGTGGTCGAGGTCCTCCTGGGCGGCCAGCCAGTCGACTTCGGCGGTGGGGAAATGCCGGCGTGCCAGCGCCATCGCCTTCGGACGCGGTTGCCGCAGTTCCAGGTCGACGCCGATGTCGGCACCGTCGACCATGCCGAACAGGTACCAGCCGCCGCTGTCGCTGGGATTGAAGCCGAAGCGCTCATGCGGCACCGGCAGGTAGGGCTTGCCGTTGGGGCCGCGTCCCAGCTTCGACATGTCCAGGCCGGGGAACACGGTTTGCAGGTGGTCGCGGGTGGCCATGGCGGCGGCGCGCTTGCGTGCCTGGGCCGCCTCGATCACACCGAGTCCCGCGGCGACCGGCAGCGGTTGGCACCAGATCCGCACCGGCGCAAGGGCAGGCGTCGCCGTCATCGCGGCTGCAGCTGGTAGCGCAGGTCGGCGTCGAAGCCGTGCAGGCGCGCGGCGTCAAGCCGGCGCGACAGCGCCATGACCTGGAAGCGCTCACCCATTTCCCCGGGCAGCATCAATGTCTTCACGGCGCCGACGCGGTTCAGCCGGGTCGCGAAGGGCAAGGCATCCAGCGACGCCAGATAGCCCTGGATGTCGTTGCCGAGCAGGAACTGCGCCTGCGAGGTGTAACCTGCGACATCGAGGCCGCAGGCCAGCGCGGCTTCCGCCACCGCGGTGAAATCGACAAAGGCGGTGATGTCCTGCAGGCCCGGCAGGTGCAGCGGATCGCCGTGGGCGTGATGGCGGTAGTGGCAGACCAGCGTGCCGTCCAGGCGCTCCGGGCTGTAGTACACCGGCCGCGGATAGCCGTAGTCGACGAACAGCGCCAGCCCTTGCTGCAGCGAACCGGTCAGGGCGGCCAGCCAGGGCTGGAGGCTCAAGTGGATTTCCGAGCGGTAGGGGCGCGGCAGCGCGTCCAGGTCATCGCCCAGCCGCTTCCGGATCTGCGCCGCCAGGGCGGGCGACGCCGGCTGTTCCAGCCATTCGAACCGCTCGGGCCCGCCGCCGACGAACTGTTCGTACAGGCCGTCGTCGCGCAGCGCGAAGCGCGTCGCCGGCAGTGCGTCGATGACTTCGTTGGCGACCACGGCGCCGCGCCAGGGCGACCGCGGCGGCTGGTCCAGCCAGTCGACGCGGTCCAGCCACTGCGGACAGCGCGCGGCGATCCGCCCGCGCTGCCGTTCGCGCAGGTCGGCACTGATTTCCAGCAGCCGGTAGCGCCGTGGCAATGCGTCGCGTGCGGCGAGTGCCTGCAGCAGGTCCGCCGCCAGTGCCCCGCTGCCGCCGCCGGCTTCGAGCAGGTCCCAGTCGCCGTCGCCGGCCATCGCGCTGGCCAGGCAATGGGCGAGACCGTGTGCGAACGCCGGGCCCAGCTCGGGCGCTGTCACGAAGTCGCCCTCGGCGCCGAACTTGCGGCTGCCGGCGCTGTAGTAGCCCAGGCCGGGCGCGTACAGCAGCAACTCCATGAAGCGCGAAAACGGCACCGGGCCACGCGCGGCGATCTCGGCCGCGACGTGGCCGGCCAGGCGCCGGGAATGCGCGAGAGCCTCAGCGGAGGGTTCGGGAAGACGGGCGGACATGGTCGACGGCGGTGGTTCGGACCGGTAGCGTAGCGGACATGCCCCCATCCCGGTCCCCCGACAACCGCCCGGTCGCCCTCGTTACCGGCGCCGCGCGCCGCATCGGCGCGACCATCGCCCGGACGCTGCACGGCGCCGGCTACGACCTCGTCCTGCACTGCCATGCCTCGCTGCATGAGGGGCAGGCGCTGTGCGATGAACTGCTGGCGGCGCGCGCGGACAGCGCCATCGTGGCCAGTGCCGATCTCGCCGACGACACGGCGCCGACGCGGCTGGTCGAGGCGGCGGTTGATCGCTTCGGTCGCCTCGACGCGCTGGTCAACAACGCCAGCCGGTTCCGGCCGACGCCGCTGGGCACGATCACCGCCGCGGACTGGGACGAGCTGTTCGCCAGCAATGCCCGCGCACCGCTGTTCCTGGCCCAGGCGGCGGCGCCGCTGCTGCGCGACCGGGGCGGCGCCATCGTCAACCTGGTCGACATCTACGCCGAGCGTCCGCTGCCCGACCATCCCGTCTACGTGATGGCGAAGGCCGCCCTGTCGGCGCTGACGCTGGCGCTGGCCCGCGACCTCGGACCGGCGGTGCGGGTGAATGCCATCGCACCGGGCGCCATCCTCTGGCCCGAGCAGCCGCCGCCCGACTACGGCAAGGAGCGGCTGCTGGAATCCACGGCGCTGAAGCGGACCGGCACGCCGGCGGACATCGCCGGCGCGGTCCTCTACCTGCTGCGCGATGCCACCTACGTCACCGGCGAGATCCTGCGCGTGGACGGAGGACGCTGGCTGTCGATCTGACCGCGGCCGGATTCTTGGGTTACCCTGCCTGCCGTTCATCACCTTGACCGGACCGGCGTGGTCCATCGGGAGACCCATGGCACAGGCAGAAAGCGGGCGCATGCCCCGGCAGATCGGCTACATCATCGGCAACGAGGCGTGCGAGCGCTTCAGTTTCTACGGCATGCGCAACATCCTGGTGCCGTTCCTGATCAGTTCGGTGCTGCTGCAGTACCTGCCGGAAGCCGAACGCGCCGGCATGGCCAAGGACGTCTTCCACAAGTTCGTCATCGGCGTCTACTTCTTCCCGCTGCTGGGCGGCTGGCTGTCCGACCGCTTCTTCGGCAAGTACAACACCGTCCTCTGGTTCTCGCTGATCTACTGCGCCGGCCATGCCTGCCTGGCGCTGTTCGAGGACAACATCAACGGCTTCTACACCGGCCTGTTGCTGATCGCCCTCGGCTCGGGCGGCATCAAGCCGCTTGTGGTGTCGTTCTGCGGCGACCAGTTCGACCAGACCAACAAGGACAAGGCGAAGCTCGTTTTCGACGCCTTCTACTGGATCATCAACTTCGGTTCGTTCTTCGCCTCGCTGTTCGCGCCGTTGCTGCTGCGCCATTTCGGGCCGGCGGTGGCCTTCGGCGTGCCCGGCGTGCTGATGTTCATCGCCACGCTGATCTTCTGGATGGGCCGGCACCGGTACGTGAACGTGCCGCCTTCGGGCCCGAATCCGCATTCGTTCCTCAACGTGGTGAAGACGGCGCTGCGCGAGCGCCGCGACGGCGAAGGCAACCTCGGCAGCATCCTGGCCTGGTCCGGCATCGCGCTCGCCGCCGCCATGCTGCTGTCCTGGGCGCTGTCGGTGCAGGGCTGGGCGGGGTTCTGGCCGCAGTCCCTGGATTTCGTCATCACCTTCTGCCTGGCGCTGGGCGTGCTGATCGCCTTCGGCGGCTGGGGCGCCTCGCTGCAGCTGGAGCGCGCCCGCGGCCTGCACCCGGATGCCGCGGTCGATGGCGTGCGCGCCGTGCTGCGCATCCTGATCGTGTTCGCCCTGGTGACGCCGTTCTGGTCGCTGTTCGACCAGAAGGCCTCGACCTGGATCATCCAGGGCAACGCCATGGTGATCCCGCATGACCAGTGGTGGTGGCCGAGCTGGCTCATCAAGGAACCGGCGCAGATGCAGGCGCTGAACCCGCTGCTGGTCATGCTGCTGATCCCGTTCAACAACCTGGTCCTGTATCCCGGCCTCAGGCGCATGGGCGTCACCGTCACACCGCTGCGGCGCATGGGCTGGGGCATCGCCTTCTCCGGCGTGTCCTGGATCATCGCCGGCGCGCTGCAGCTGTGGATCGACAGCGGCGCGCAGGTGTCGCTGGCCTGGCAGTCGCTGCCCTACCTGCTGCTGACCTTTGGCGAGGTGCTGGTTTCGGCGACAGCGCTGGAGTTCGCCTACAGCCAGGCACCGCACGCGATGAAGGGCGTGATCATGGCGTTCTGGTACCTGACCAGCACCTTCGGCAGCCTGTGGGTGCTCATCACCAATGCCGGCGTTCGCAACCCCCGCTTCGAGTCGGTCATCGCCAGCAGCGGCCTGAGCGAGCCGGCGTTCCTGATGTTCTTCTTCGCCGGCTTCGCCTTCCTGGCGGCCGTGGCCTTCGGCCTCTACGCCCGCCGCTACCCGATGCAGGACAACTACCGCATCGCCACCTGAGTGGTGGCTGCGCCGCGGTCCCACGGACCGGCCAACGGTCCGCGGCCGCGGTGTACGATGCCGCCCTGTCCCGTCGCCGGTCCCCAACTGCATGGAAGCACCTAGCGCCGTCAATCCGCATCGAATCGCCGCCTGGGTGCTGGCCGGTATCGCCCTGGTCGTCGTGCTCCGCTTCGGCCTGCTGGTACCGCTGCTGGCCGGCCTGCTGGTCTTCCACCTGACGCATTCGCTGGCGCCGTTCATCGAGCGCCGCATCACGCCGCAGGGCCCTCGCCTGATCGCGGTCACGGTGGTGTCGATGCTCATCATCGGCCTTCTGACCCTCGGGATCGTCGCCCTGGTCGCCTACTTCCGCAGCGATGCCGGATCGCTGCAGGCGCTGCTCGACCGCCTGATGGCGATCATCGACGACTCGCGCGGCCAGATTCCCGACTCGCTGCTGGCGTATCTGCCCGAAGACAGCTCGGACATGCGCCGCGCGCTGGGCGAATGGCTGGCCAACCACCGGACCGAGCTGAGTCTGGTCGGCGCCGAAGCGGTGCAGACCATCGTCCGCCTGCTGATCGGCATGGTGCTGGGTGCGATGATCGCGCTCTACGACGAGCTGCCCAGCCAGTACCTGGGCCAGCTCGGCCGCGAGATGGTCGGCCGCACCAGCCGCTTCGCCGACGCCTTCCGCCGCATCGTGTTCGCACAGCTTAAGATCTCGCTGCTCAACACCTTCTTCACCGGCATCTTCCTGGCGGTGGTGCTGCCGGCTTTCGGGGTCCACCTGCCGCTGACCAAGACGCTGATCGTCATCACCTTCGTCGCCGGCCTGCTGCCGGTGGTCGGCAACCTGATCTCGAACACGGTGATCACCATCGTCGGCCTGTCGGTGTCGTTCTACGTCGCCGTCGCGGCGCTGGCCTACCTGATCCTGATCCACAAGGTCGAGTACTTCCTCAACGCGCGCATCGTCGGCGGCGAGATCCATGCCCGTGCCTGGGAGCTGCTGCTGGCGATGCTGACGATGGAAGCCATCTTCGGCATTCCCGGCCTGGTTGCCGCACCGGTGTACTACGCCTACATCAAGCGCGAGCTGACCGACCAGGGCTGGATCTGACCGTCACCCTGCCGCCCCGTTGATGGCCAACCCGCAGCAACCGGCCCTGTTCTCGATCGTCCCCGGCGGCCTGTTCGGCCCGCTGGCGTCGCCCAACCGCGCGCATTACTGGCTGCTGCTGTGCCGGCTGTTCGACGAGTTTTTCGGGCCGGACGCGCCGCTGCCGCCGAGCACCGGCCTGCCCCGGCGCGAAATCACCGCGGCGCTGGAGCGCTACCTGCTCGCCGATGATCCCTGGGAAGCCGAGGACGGCGATGCGCCGGACACGCCGATCGCGGTACGCGCCGGCCACATCTACGAGCGTTTCCGCAACGCCGGCTGGTTGCGCCAGGAGCGCATCGGCGCGCGCGAGATGGTCAGCATGGCGCCACTGGTGGCGCAGCTGCTGTCGACGCTGATCGAATTCGCCGAGCACGGGCCGACCTTCGTCTCGGCGCGCATGCGCTCGGTGGAACTGCAGCTGCAGCAGGTCGTCGAGGGCCGCGCCAGCGGTGACGCGCTCGACGAGGCCGCCGACCAGGCGCGTCGGCTGCTGGTGTCGCTGTCGTCGATGAGTCTGACCGTGCGCGACCTGATGCCGCAGCTCACGCGTGCCGAAACCACGGCGCAGTTCGCGCGGCAGTGGTTCGAGCGTTATGTCGGCGAGTTCTTCATCGGCGACTACGCCGACCTGCATCGCGCCGACCATCCGCTCGCGCGGCGCAGCGCGATCCTCGCCATGACCCGGCAGATCGAGAGCGGCGAGCGCCGCGCAGCGCTGCTCGCCTGGTACGGCGAGCACCACGGCGATGCCGGGCGCGGCGAACAGCGTTTCGCCCGCAGCCTGCGCCGGCTGCGCGAACTGGAACGCATCGACGACTACCTTGAGCGCCTCGACGACGACATCCGCCAGGCCAATCGCCGTGCGCTCGCCTTCCTCGACTACCGACTGCGCGCGCCGGCGCGGCTGGACACCCTGCTGCGACGTGCCGCCCGCGGCGCGCTGGCGGCGGCACCCGGCGACTTGCGCCTGCCTGTCGCCAGTGGCGGCCTGATGGATGGCGAGCGCCTGCGCGCGCCGCGCACGCGCCCGGCGGCGATTCCACGCAGCGCCAACGCGACCACGCCGCCGACGCCGGAACAGCTGGCGAGGCTCGCCCTGTTGCGCCGGATGAAGCGCGCGCGCCTGGTCACCGCCGAGGACATGGCCGGCTATGTCGGCCGCCACCTCGCCGACGGTGCGCAGGTCGATTCCGATGCGCTGTCGATCCGCAGCATTCCCGACCTTCGCGCCTACCAGACCCTGCTGACGCTGGCCCTGCGCGGTCGCCGCGTCGGCGGCCTGCGCCGCGACGACCCCCTCGGCCGCCTGCTGCGCGGCTTCCGTGTCGAACTGCTGGATGACGACGCGCGCAGCGACGGCCCATGGCTGCGCGGACCGCGCTTCGTCATCCGCCGCGTCGCCACACAGACCCGGACACCCGCATGAAACGAAGCTGGAACACGCTGAGCCAGCAGTCCAACGGCGCCTGGTCCGCGCAGGATTTCGAACGCGCCGCCTATAGACTGGTCACCGAACAGGTGCTGTCCGCAGGTGACCGCGGCACGCGCCTGGCCTATCACCTGGTCGAAGAGCACTTCGAGGACTTCGTCGCCGCGCTGGCGCCCCTGGGCGTGCGCCTGGAACGCAATGCGCACTACCGCTACGTCGTTGCCTTGCCGACGCACGGCGAAGGCGCGCCGGTGTCGCTGGCGGAGACGCTGCTGCTGCTGGTGCTGCGCCAGCGCTACGACGTCGCCATGCGCGAAGGCCTGATCGAGGACGACGGCCTGGTTACAGTCGAGCTGCCAGACCTGCAGGAAGCCTACCCGCAACTGACGGGACGGCCGATGCCCGACGTCGGCCTGCTGCGCGAACTGGCGCGCACGCTGCGGCGCTGGGGCGTGTGCCGCCTGGTCGAGGTCGACGGCGACGATCCGCAGCCGTTCCACCTGCAGGTGCGTCCGGCCATCGTCGAAATCATCGGCGAACAGTGGCTGCAGCGACTCGACCAGCACTACCGCGGCGGCGACGAGGACGACGCGCCCGACACCGCGGCCTTCGCAGGGGATGACGATGCAAAGGCTTGAGCGCGTCCACCTGGTGCAGTTCTTCCTGTTCGAGGCGCAGACGCTCGAACTCGACCGCACCTCCGCCGTGATCGCGCCCAACGGCGCCGGCAAGAGCGCGCTGCTTGACGCTCTGCAGATCGTGTTGCTGGGCGGCGACCGCAGCCGCATCCGCTTCAACGCACAGGCCGGCGGCAGCGCGCGGGCGCGCAGCATCCGCGACTACTGCCTGGGCGTGTACCGCAGCGGCGACGACGGCCGCAAGCGTCGCACCGCGACGACGTACATCTCGCTGGTGTTCCGCGACGAGGACAGCGGCCTGCCGCTGACGGCCGGCATCGCGCTGGCCGCGTCGGCGGACGAACCCGAACACCGTGTGCATGGCCTGTACCTGTTGCCGGGCGTGGCGCTGGAGCTGGACGACCACCTCGAACAGGTCGACGGCCGCACGCTGCCGCTGGCCTGGGCGACGTTCCGCGAACAGGCATCGCGCCGCTGCAAGGCGGCCGGTGGAACGCTGGAGCTGCACAGCGTGGCCGAGCGTTTCGTGAAGGACCTGCTGTTCCGCCTGCGCGCCACGGCGACCGCGAATCCCGACGTCAACGCCTACCGCAAGGCCTTCCTCAACGCGCTGAACCTGCAGCGCGTCGATGATGTCGACCTGTTCGTGCGTGACCTGGTCGCCGAGAACCGGCCCACCGACATCGCACGCTTCCGCTCGCTGCTGGAAAGTTTCCGGCAGATCCGCGACCGCATCGAGCAGGTGCGCCAGCGCATCGAGGCGGCCGAAGGCGCCGAGAAGCAGTACGAACGCATCGCCAGCCAGGCGGTGCGCGCGGCGTCGTACCGCGCCCTCGCCGCCGAATACGCGCGCGACCTTTACGGCGAACAGATCGAAACCGCCGAGGCCGATGTCGAGGCCGCGCGCGAAGCGCTGTCACGCACGCGCCGCGAACTGGCCGAAGCGCGCAGCGAACGCGAGCGCCTGCGCGACGAACTCGAGCGCGGCAATGCGCAGTTGGCCGGCCACGGCGGTTATGGCGAGCAGGCACGGTTCGAGGAAGTGGCCGCCCGCGATCGCGAGCGCCTGGCGCAGATCCGGGGCTTGCTGCTGCGCGAGATCGCGGCGATCGCGGATCGCCTGGGTTCGCTGCCGGCCGTCGACGGCGTCGATGCGGCCATGCTGGCCGAGGCACGTCGCCCCTGGGCGCAGTGGTATGCGGCGCTTGGAGGCGACGGCGGCGAGGAACATCTGCCGTGGTCACCGGAAGACTTCTTCGACGCGGCGCGCACCGCGCTGCAGGCGGCACGGCCGCTGGTCGAGCAGCTCGAGTCCTTCGGGCGCCGCCTTCACGCCGAACTGGAACAGTCGCGCGCACGTGCGCAGGCGGCGCGGTCGAACCACGGCCGGCTCGCCGCCGGGCAGGCGGAACTGGCGCCGGATGTCGTCCGCCTGATGAACTACCTGCGTGACGAAGGTATCGACGCGCGCCCGGTCTGCGATCTCGTGCGCGTGCGCGATCCCGCCTGGCAGCGCGCCATCGAGGCCTACCTGCGCAGCAATGTCGAAGCGCTGCTGATTCCCGTCGAGCAGGAGGAAAAGGCGACGCGGCTGTACCGCGGCCTGCGCGACGGCCGCGCCGTCTATGGCGTCAAGCTGGCACTGTCGAGCCACGCCCGCGCCGGCCGGCGCGACGAGCCCGCGTCGGGCACGGTCGCCGCATTGCTCGAGGGTCTCAACGACGATGCGCTGGCCTTCCTGCGCCGGCAACTCGGCGACCTGCGCTGCGTCGACGGTGATGCCGAACTGCTGCGCACGCGCCAGGGCCTGAGCGCCGACGGCGTGCTCGCCAAGGGCGGCAGCATCGAACGCCTGCGCCTGCCGGCCGTCGGCGAACTGAAGATCGGCGCCGCCGACAATCGCGACCGCCTGCGCGTGCTGCGCCAGGACATGGATCGTGCCGAGGCCGATGTCCGCCGCCTTGAACCGCTGGTGCGCGCACTGGACGGCCATCATCGCGGCCTGTCGCGGCTGGCGCAGGGCGACGAGCTGGCGCAGGCGCTGCATGCGCGCGTGCTGGAACACCACGATGTCGCGCAGCGCCTGCGCAGCAGCCGTGACACGGCCGCCGCATCGGCGGATCCGGACCTGCTGCGGCTGGCGGAAAAGGTGCGCGAACTGCGCGGCGAACGTGACGCCGCCGAACAGCGCGTCGAGGCGCTGGTCGGTCGCGAGGCAGTGGCCGACGGCCGCCTCGCCAGGCTGGTCGAGATGCTCGAAGCGCTGCGCGCGCAGGAAGAGCTGATCGCGCGCAAGGCGGTGCAGGCCTTCGCCGATCCCGACGTCGATCCGAATCGCGTCGAGCGCCAGCGCGAGGACATGGACGACCGCTTCGCGACGCTGGAAGAACGCCGCCAGCAGTGTGAAGCGCGTGCCGGTGAATCCGACCGGCGGCTGGCGCACATGCTGCCCGAAGCCTGGAGCGTGCTGTCTCAGTACGCGCGCGACCATGGCCTCGACCTGGAGCTGGAGACACACGACTGGCGCCGCGCGCGTACGCTGCTGCAGCGCGAACTGGCGCAGCTGCGCGATACCGACCTGGTGCGCTACCAGGCCGATGCCGACCGCGCCTACGACACCGCCGTCGAGACCTTCCGCGCCAGCGTGGCCGCCACGCTCAACGACAACTTCGTCCGCCTCAAGGGCCAGATCGCCACGCTCAACCGCACGCTGCGCGCCAGCCCGGCGTTCTCGAACAACGAGCGCTACCAGTTCCACTACGAAGTGGTGCCGGAATTCCGCGATCTCGAACGCTTCATCCGCCGTGCCGCCGACGTCGGCAGCGAGGACAACCTGTTCGGCAGTGCCGGCGAGGTGCCGGCCGCGTTCCGCGAATTGATCGAGGACAATATCGCAGCGCGTTCAACCACTTCGCCACTTGACGACTACCGGCGCTTTTTCCGCTTCGAGGTGCAGATCCGCCAGGACGACGAGGTGATCGGCACGCTCAGCGAACGCATGCGCTCCGGTTCCGGTGGCGAGCATCGCGCGCCACTCTATGTGATTGCCGGCGCCGCACTGGCGGCCGCCTACGGCAAGAGCGAGGCGCAACCCGGCGGCATGGGCCTGATCCTGCTCGACGAGTTCGGCGACAAGATCGACGCCCAGAACGCGCGCGCGACCACCAACTACCTGCGTTCGCTGGGCCTGCAGCTCCTGCTGGCGGCGCCGGACACCGCCCAGGGCACGCTCAGTGGCGTGCTCGACAGCTACATCGAGCTGTTCCGCGATGGCGACCTGCTTCAGGTCGAACGCATCGAGGTCAAGGAGGCGGCGCGAGAGCTGCTGCTGTCCGACCAGTTCGACCTGCATCCCGGACTGCTGGTCGAGGAAACCGCGCGCATCGAACGCGAGCTGGGCTTGCAATGAGTGGGCCGCAGGCGCCGGAGGACTCACCGGCATTGCGCTTCCTTGGGCGGCTGCTGGCGCGCGTCGACTCGGCCGCAGTCCGTGACGGCAGCATCGTGGTCAGTGTTCCTATGTCGACGGCCAGCGCGCCGGAATACCACGCAGCGCGCACCTGGACGGAGCGCGAGGAATTCCACGCGGTGATTGCACTGGCCGAGCGCGCCGGTGCGGTAACCGTGCGCAGCGAGCGTCACCGGGACGATCCCGGACTAGTGCGGGTGACCGTTGCCGATACGCAGGCGCTGGCTGCGTTTCTGGGCAGGAAGACGCTGCGCCAGCAGGTGGAAGCCGCCAGGACGACGCTCGCCGGTGCAGCGCGCCGGTTCCCCGTCATTGAAGCGGTGCTTTCACGGTGGGCGAAGGGAAAGACCGTGCGAGGCAGGCGCTCCGAGGCGGCGGTCGATCTTGCAGATGCTGCGCGGGTGGTTGATGCAGGACTTCGCGAAGGCGGGCCGGAACGCCTCCTGCGGCGCGAGAGCATCCGCCTGTTCGGCGACAGCAAACGTGTAGAGGCGTTGACGCCGTGGCTGGAAGTCCTGCTGACGGGCGAACTGGCTGCCACCGGCCTCGATGATGCCCAGATCTGGTCGGCATTGGGCTTGCGTAAACAACCGCAGCCGTTGCTCCTGGCAGGCGGGGCAAGACTGCAACTGGTTGACGGACTTCACGTCGACCTTGTTCGCCCCTACCTGGGCATCGCGCCCGAATCACTGTGTGCCATCGACACGGCGGCACGGTACCTGATCAGCGTCGAAAACCTTGCCAGCTTCCATGACCTGGCGCGGGGCGCCGAGGAGCGCAGCGTCGTCATCGCCTACACCGGCGGAATGCCCTCGCCTGTGTGGCGGGAGGCCTACCGGCGTCTGCTCGAGGGCCTGCCTGACGACGCCCGGGTGCTGCATTGGGGTGACATCGATGAGGGCGGCTTCCGCATAGCGGCCGTGCTTGCCCAGACAGCGACAACAGTCGGAAGGACACTCGAGCCGTGGCTGATGTCGCCCGCGGATCTCCCGGAGACGGTGCGCGCGGGTGCTTCAGTACCTTCAACCGCCACCCGGAACGCCATGCAACATTGGGCGCGTCGCGCCGGATGGGAAGAGCTCGCGGCAACGTTGATCGAACAGTGTGTCGTATGCGAGCAGGAAGCCTTGCCGGCAATCTTTCCGGGAGAATGACCGTCCACCGCCCGCGACGCGAGCTATGGACGCCGCGGTAACCAGGGGCGCCGTTTGCGTGGCGCAAATGCGCAGGGCGGACGTCAATTCCGCCCCAACCGGTCTGGACGATTCTTCCGCGACCCGTTAGCAATGAAGACCTGGCGCTTCCTTCATGGTGGCCGCGTGTCGCAGACAAGACAATGCCAGCATGGGACCGGCTTCCCGGCGGCGGCGTCCGTACCTGAACGTACTACGGAGCGGGCCGTCGACGTCGTGTTGCTGCAAAAGAGCGCCGTCGACATGCCGCCCGGTCGACACGCCCGTCATCGACGGCGCGGTGAAAACGGATCGGGGCTCACCGGTCGCAAATCCAGACATCCAGAAGAGCGCCCCAGCCTCTGCTCAAGTCGTTCCACCTGTTCGACTGCGGGCAGCGGCGACGGCGAGCGCCAACCAGCCGAGGATGAAGGCGACGCCGCCGGTCGGGACGATATAGCGCAGGCCGCCGGCGCCAAGTCGCGGCCACCACAGGTGCAGCACGTAGATGCCGACCGAGAAGCAGACGATGCCGGCGAGGAACAAGATGGCGGCGATCCGCAGCCATCGGCTGGGTCGTGCCGACATCCACAGCGCCGTCACCAGCAGCACCACGCTGTGTGCCAGATGCAGATGCGTCGCCGACTGCGCCTGCGTCACCGCGCGTTCGAGGAGATCCGGCGGAAACGTCCGCGCCAGGCCGTGACTGGCCCAGGCGCCTACGGCCACCGCCATCGCACCGGAAAGACCTGCCGTCGTCGCCCAGAACCTTGTCATCGTTGCGCCGTCACCTGTGTGCTTGCCGGGAAAGGATAACGCCCGCACCGCCGCGCGGACGCCCGCGTCACGAGGGCGCCCGCGTTCATTACCCCCGGAGCGCCGGTCAACGGCGAGTGACGCCGCCCACGCGGCGGCGCTGGCTGCCGCTCAGCGATGCTGGTCGATGAGGACGGGATTGCCGTCGGGGTCGGCGACGACGATGTGTGCCGGGCCGCTGCCATGCTCGTCGGCGCGGGCGTCGAGCTGCACGCCCTGCGCCAGCAGGTGGCGCTGGATCTGGCGGACGTCGGCGAAATCCGGCAACGGCTGCGCATCGCTGTCCCAGCCGGGATTGAAGGTCAGCATGTTCTTCTCGAACATGCCCTGGAACAGCCCGATCAGCGTCGTGCCGTTCTTCATGATCAGCCAGTTCTGTTCCTGGTTGCCACCGAAGACACTGAAGCCGAGCTTCTCGTAGAACGCCGGTGAGGCGGCGATGTCCTTCACCGCCAGGCTGACTGAAAACGCACCCAGTTCCATGCGGCGTCACTCCGGTTGGCGTGGCGCGCACGGTGCGGGCCATCGCTGCATTGAACTACCCTTGCCTGTGCATCGCAACGGCACCCGCCTGCAGGTACCGCCCTTCAGCTGCGCAGGACCTTCTCCAGCGCCTTGCCCTTGGCCAGCTCGTCCACGAGCTTGTCCAGGCAACGGATCTGGCGCATCAGCGGATCCTCGACCTCTTCCACGCGCACCCCGCAGACCACGCCGCTGACCAGGGGATGACGTTCCACAACCGCGGGAGCGCCCGCGAAGAAAGTCCGGAAATCCACCTGCTGTGCGATCAGTGCGTCCAGCTCCGCCTGGCTGTAACCGGACAGCCAGCGGATGACGGCATCGACTTCATCCTTCGTGCGACCCTTCTTCTCCGCTTTCTGTACGTACATTGGATAGACCTTCGCGAACGCCATCGCGAACACTCTCTCGTTGCTGGCCCTGCGCGGATCTCCCGACGTCCGTGCCGATCCTAGCGCAGTCCGGCCCCCGGCGAGCCCGTGCTTCCAGCGCAGCCGGCTTCCTTTCACCCGCCGCTGCAGGCCGGTCTTACGCGCGGGACAGCCTGCGCTCGGCGTCGCGGCCAGCGTCACGATCCGAGCGCTTCCAGCATCTTGTTGAAACCCACATCGCCCAGGGTCCGTGGCGCCAGAGAGGAGCTGCGCGGATTGCTGGATACGAACAGACGACCGGCCGCCCTCGCCTCGCGCAATTCGGGCACCGCCGCGTACCACAGGCCTTCGCAGCGCGTGACCACCAGCACGGCACCGCGGGCGATCGCTCGGCGCACCAGCGCGAAGCTGTACGCCTGGGACGGCAGGCGGACCGAGCCATGCGCGAAGCTCTGCGAGCGGTACGGAAAGAATTCGATCGAGCAGACCCGCTGGTCGAGGCGACGCTGTGGATGCAACTGCCGGGCCACGGCTCCCATGCACCGGGACCACCGGCATGCACGCCAAGGGCTGGACGCGCGACCGCGCGCTGGCCTTCATGCGCGACAACACGGCGCTGTCCGAGCACGAGATCACCACCGAGATCGACCGCTACATCTCGCCTGCGGCCGTGGTGCCGATGTGCCGATGGCTCTCGTCGCGCAGACTGGCAAGCTGGTCGGGAACGTGCTCGCGGCTGTCAGCCGAAAAGCTGGCGTTCAACTGCAGGATGGCCAGCGGTGCATCGACCGGACCCAGTCGCGGCTCCGGTGTGTAATCGGGGCGGACCCTGGACGCGTCGCGGCAGGATGACGCATCCGCTCCGCAGGCGGGCCGTCCACAACGACCCCGGCAGCGCTCGCGCCGCCACTGGTTGAACGCGTGGACATAAGGCGCGTCCTGGGGCAACACGAAGGGCGCCCTGCCAGGCAGCGCCAGCCACGGATTCGGCAACGTCACCCCGTCCGGCATGGCTGCGGGAGCTCAGTCGAGCCGGCGGTCGCGGACGTGGCGGTGGAAGAAGTCGGCGATCGCGCGGTAAACGTGCGTGCGCATCCACGGCGACGACAGGCCGTGCTTGCCACCCGGATAGGTCATCAGCTCGAACTGGGTGCCGTTCCTCTGCAGGCGGTTCATCAGCTCGGTGGAGTGGCTGAAGAGCACGTTGTCGTCGGCCATGCCGTGCACCAGCAGCAGCCGCGAGGTCAGGCCGTCGAGGTACGGCCACAGCGCGCTGCGATCGTAGCCCTCCGCATTGCGGGCCGGATGGTCGAGGTAGCGTTCGGTGTAGTGCGTGTCGTAGAGCCGCCAGTCGGTCACCGGCGCCACCGCGGCACCGGCGGCGATGACATCCGAATGCTTGGCCAGCAGCATCAGCGTCATGTAGCCGCCGTAGCTCCAGCCGAACACGCCGATGCGCTGCGGATCGACGAACGGCTGCGTGCGCAGCCAGTCGATGCCGACGCGCTGGTCGCGCGCCTCGGCTTCGCCCATGTGGCGGTGGATGGCGTCCTCGAACTTCTTTCCGCGGCGGTACATGCCGCGGTTGTCGAGGCGGAACACGACGTAGCCCTGGCGCGTCATGTACTGCACGAAGTGGTCGCCCCAGCCCTTGTTGACCAGCTGCACGTGCGGTCCGCCGTAGTAGTGCACGAACACCGGATAGCGCTTGCCGGTCTCGAAGCCCTGCGGCTTGTACAGCTGGTAATGCAGCGCCTGGCCATCTTCCGCGGTCAGCGTGCCGAATTCCGGCAGGCTGTGGCCATCCAGGTAGGGCGCGTAGGGATGGCTGTCGTCGAGGGCATTGGCGAGCAGCACCGCGCGCTCGCTGCCATCGTTGCCGTGGAGGCTCACCCGCGGTGGCTGCGAGGGATTGCTGGCGATGTCGACGTAGATCGCGGCGTTGTCGGCGAACACCGGCGAATGCATGAAGGCCTCGTCGCTGACCCGGACGACGTCGCCGCCGGCCAGTGGCACGCGGTACACCTGCGCGCCCAGCGCATCCTCGCGGTTGCCGCGGAACCAGACCTGGCCGGCGTCCTCGTCCACTGCGAGCACGCCGTCGACGACCCATTCGCCGCGCGTCAGCTGGCGCTGGCGGCCACCATCGGCGTCGTGCACGTACAGGTGCCGGAAGCCGTCGCGCTCGGACGACCACAGGAAACGGCCGTCGCGCAGCGGACGCAGGTCGTCGTGCAGGTTGACCCAGGTGTCGGCCGTTTCCGTGAGCAGGACGCGCTGGCGGCCGTCACCGGGAACGGCCTCGATGAGTTCCAGGCGGCGCTGGTCGCGGCTCTGGCGCTGGAACCAGACGGCGCCGCCGTCGGCACGCCAGTTCACGCGGGCGAGGTAGATGTCGGTGCTCGGTCCAAGGTCGATCCAGGTGGTGGACGGCGCCGGGTCATCGACGGCAATGACGCCCAGGCGGACATCGGCATTGTTCCCGCCAGCCGCCGGATAGCGCTGTTCGATGATGTCGACCGAACCGGCCTGGATCTCGAAGCGGCGCTGCATCGGCACGCGTGCCTCGTCGACGCGCACGTAGGCGATGCGCGTACCGTCCGGCGACCACCAGTAGCCGCGGTGCCGGTCCATTTCCTCCTGGGCGATGAACTCGGCGACCGCATTGCTGACCGGTCCACCACCGTCTTCCGTCAGGGCGCGGATGCGGCCGTCGGCGATGGTGGCCACGTGCAGGTTCTGGTTGCGCACGAAGGCGACGTGGCGGCCGTCGGGCGCGATGAAGGCGTCGGTGACGAAGCCGTCGCCGGCATCGGCGAGCTTGCGTGCCGGGCCGTCCGGCAGCGGGTAGTGATAGAGCGATCCGTCAAGCGGAAACAGCAGTGCGCTGCCGTCCGGTGCCCAGCCGTAGTCGACGATGCCGCTGAGGGCTGCGATGCGCAGGCGCTCGCGGCGCGCGGCCTCCCCGGCCGAGAGCTCGGCGGCGCCGGAGAGGGCGTCGGCATCGACCAGACGCCGGGTTTCACCCGATTCCAGGTGGTATTCCCAAAGGTCCTGGCGGTTCTGGTCGTCTTCGCGGCCGCGCAGGAAGGTGACGCGGCTGCCATCGGGCGCCACCTTCAGGCCACGCAGGCTGGGGCCGGCCAGCGGTGGATCGGCGAACAGCCGTTCAATGGTGAGTTCCGCGGCGGTGGCGGACAGCGACAGGCCGAGGGTCATGGCGGCAAGCAGGAGGCGCATGGCGGATTCCGGTGTGGATCAGACCTTTGCAGCCTGACGCGTTCGCCGCGCAGTCTCAAGGGGTCCGCTCGCCGGTGCGCCGCGACTCAGAGGATCGGCACCATCGGTGCGCCGAAAGCGGCCACCAGGCGCGCCCGGATGCGCGCCAGGACATTTTCGACGCCGGGGAAATCACCGACGTCTTCATGGCAGCGGTAGAAATCCGGATGCTCGCGTGCCAGTGGCGGACAGCCCTCCACCGGCTGGAAGCTGCTCGCATAGCGGAATGGCCACAGGTCGAACACCGGCAGCGCCGAGGAAATGTTCTCCAGCGTGCGGCTGAGCCAGTAAACCGGCATCGGGCCGCGTTCGCGCGGGGCGATGATCCAGCTGTTCGCCGGCTCCATGTCACGTTCGATCAGCTGCGCCAGTTCGGCGGCGAAGCCGGTGTCCTCGATGATCACCGCCGCTTCGGTGTTGAAACGGTCGGAACGCGGGTCGAAGTTGTGCGTGCCGACCAGGGCGATGCGGCGGTCGACGACGGCGCTCTTGCCGTGCAGGCTGACGCGGGGCGGCTGTCCCGGGTCTTCGGCCTCGATGATCCGCGGCCAGTGCGCCGGGTCCGGGCGCATCTCGTAGATCTGGAAGCCGAGCTCGCGCAGGTAGCGCTTCTTGTATTTGTAGGACAGCGCGTACACCGGATAGGCGTCGGTGGCCGCCAGGCTGTTCGTCGACACGCGCACGCGCATGTCCGGATGGTCGAGCTGGTGCTGCCGGAACAGCTCCCGCGAAGTGCGATCCAGCACCAGGTAGGGCGTCTGCAGCAGGACTTCCTTCTGCGCACCCGTGAACAGCTCGCGGATGGCGAGGCTGGCGGCATTGGCTTCCGGACGGCGCGAACCGATCTTGGAAGGCAGGTCGGCGACGAAACGCAGCTTTTCGACCGTGCGCATTGGCGCGATGAAGCGGGCCTGCACCAGCTCCACGTCGTTGGCATCGGCAACGAGTCCGCGCAGCCGCGCGGCGACCGGCGATGCCGGATCGGGCAGGTGGGCCAGCGCGCCGTCGCCTTCGTCGCCGCGCAGCAGGGTGCGGCCTACGTCGGCCAGGTGCGCGACACGCGACGCGTGGCGATGCCGCCAGAAGCGTTCGAAGGAACCCAGCATGTCGGCGGTGGCCGGCCCGAGCACCAGGACTTCGCGATCGTAGTAGGCGAAGTCCGCTTTGAGGTCGTAGTAGCTGTCGCGGTAATTGCGGCCGCCGATGATCGCCAGCCGGCCGTCGATGGCGAACAGCTTGTTGTGCATGCGCTGGTTGAAGCGGCGGAAACAGCACAGTCCGCTGGCCAGGTATTCCCAGGCCTGCGTTCGTGCTTCGCGGAACGTCGGATTGAAATAGCGTAGCTGGAAGTTGGGATGCGCCAGCGCCAGCTGTGCCAGGCGGTCGACCTGGTTGAACGAGAAGAGCTGGTCAACGAGCACGCGCACGCGCACGCCGCGGCGCGCCGCCGCCAGCAGTTCGCCGATCAGCACTTCGGAGCTGGCGTCGTCCTGGAAGATGAAGGTCTGGACGTCGATGCTTTCGCGCGCGGCGCGGACCAGGTGCAGGCGCAGGCGCAGCGCGTCGGCGCCGCGGTTGAGGATGAGCACGCGGTGCCTGCCGTCGTCGGCGTCCATCAGCGCATGGAAGGGCGACGGCATCGCCTGGCAGTGCTGGCCATCGCCACAGTCGCGGCTCTGCGCGTGGGCTTCGCTCACACGGGCATCGACCTGGGCCCGCCTGGCGGGACCCAGGGCACAGCCGGCAAGCACGATGAGCATCGACGCCGCCAGCAGGAGGCGTCGCACGGGCACGTCCACGAAACTCAGGGCGCCCAGTGGTCGAGCAGGCGGCCGCTGCCGCGCAAGGGGCGCGCCGGGCGGTCCGGGATGGTGAGGCGGGCGTGGGCGCAGGTCATCATGGCCGGTGCGCGTGGACCGGTCAGGTAGACCAGCAGGTCCTGCAGTCCGGGATTGTGCCCAATCAGGACGGCGTGGCCGGCAAGCTGCTGGACCTCCGCGATCAGGTCGAGCAGCGTCTCCAGGTCGGCTTCGTACAGCCGCGGCTCGTCGACGGCGCGGCTGGTGAAGTCGTAGCCAAGGGCGCCGAGGGTCGCCCGCGTCCGCGCGGCCGGCGAACACCAGACGCGGTCCGGAAAGGTGCCGCGATCGCGCAGCCGCTCGCCCAGGATCAGCACCTGGCGCTGCCCCAGCGGCGAAAGTTCGCGTTCGATGTCGCTGCCACCCGGATCCTTGTTCCGGGCGTCGGCGTGTCGGATGAGCTCGAGCTGTAGGGCCATAACTCTGCCCGCAGGCGGTCGTCAGGGTTGTAAAGGGCGGCTAGTAGCGCATACCGGGCATTCCGGCGCAACCGGGCCGCACAAGTGTTGACAATCCGGCACGGCACCGCCGCCGTTTCCGGGGACGTTCCGGGACCGGGTCCGGACCGCGCCCAGGTCGACCGGAAGGGTGTTTTCCCGCCTGCGCTGCAATGCGTCAGGGCGGCGATGATACAGGTACGACGCAGACATCCCCACCCGGACGGGACCACACGCGCCACCCGCGCCGCAGATGGAGGTAACCCGGCCTTGCGCGACGATGCCGTTGGCAGGATGGACCGCCTGGTCCGCGCTTCGACCAGGCCACCAGGCCGGTGGCTCAGGCCGCCCGCAGCCCGTGCCGTGCGCGCCTCAGGCCAGCCAGCGCAACAGTTTCCGGTAATCCTGCTGGCGTTCCTGGGCGACCTGGCTGTGGTAGTCGAACAGCCCCTTGCCCATGGTGGCGCTGAGCAGGTAGGCCTGGGTGTCACGGATCTGGGCGAGCAGCGGGAAAGGCTGACTGGACAGGCGTTCGACGGCGGTGCGGGCGGAAACCGTGTCGGAACGCACGCGGTTGAGCACCAGCCCGACCTCGACACGGCCGGAGGCCACCAGCGGCAGCGCCGCCAAATCGGCGAGGAAGCGCTCGGTGGCATCCAGGTCGATCACCGACGGCAGGACGGGCACGACCACCCGGTCGCCCTTCGCCAGCAGCTTGCCGAGATCGTCGGCATCCATGCCCGCGGGCGTATCGACCAGCAGGTAATCGATCCCGGCGGGGGGCTGGAACGCCTCCAGGCGCTTGATCCGGCGCAGCACCACCCATTCCAGCGGCGCGGCGTCGCCAGGCCGTCGTTCGCACCAGGCGGCCGTGGACAGCTGTGGATCGCAGTCCGCCAGCAGCACGCGCTTGTTGCGGTTGGCGAGTGCCACGGCCAAGTTGACGGTCAAGGTGCTCTTGCCGGCGCCACCCTTGCTGTTGGCGAGGAATACCCGTTTCATGGCCCCTCCCGCGTGCGAATTCCCGGCGATTATGCCGCACGGGGGCGGGATGTCGAGCCGGACCGGCCGGCGGCCGGGCCGGCACGGCCGGATTCAGCGCGCCCCGGCGTGGGCCAGGGCGGCAACCGCGGCCACGCGCGCGGAGCGCACGCGGTCGGCGATGGCGGGGCCGTCGAGGCCGGGCCCGGCCAACGCTCGCGCATCGACCGCGCTCGCCGCCTCCAGCGCGCGGGCCAGGCGCTGCGCCTGCGGATAGGCGTGGTCACGGAAACCCTCGCGGCCGCGCTTGTCGGCTTCACAGGCCAGCAGGAAGCGGCGGAAGCGCTCCGGCCGGCGGAACGCATCGAGGCGACCCAGCAGGTCGACGATCGTCGTCGGCCGCAGCTCCAGGGCGCGGTGGCATTCCAGGTGGTGGCGGCAGACCAGACGGGCCAGGTCGCCATGCTCGCGCGACACCTTCAGCCGGGCGTTCACCGCATCGACCAGCGGCACGCCGGCGTGCTCGTGGCCGATATGCGAGGGCAGCAGCGAAGGGTCGGTGGCGCCCTTGCCGAGGTCGTGCAGCAGGGCGGCGTAACCGACCACGCTGTCGCCGGGCGCCAGTTGCGCGGCCATGTCGCTGACCAGCTCCTGGTGGCGACCGGTATCCACTTCCGGATGGTATTCGGCGCGCTGCGGCACGCCATAGAGGCGGTCGACCTCCGGCAGCAGCACGGCCAGCGCCCCGCAGTCGCGCAGCACGCGCAGGAACGCCGAGGGCGTCGCTTCGCCGAGCGCGCGTTCCATCTCCGCCCAGACCCGTTCCGGCACCAGGTGGTCGAGTTCGCCATCGGCGACCATGGCGCGCATCAGCACCTGCGTTTCCGGCGCGACGGTGAAGCCCAGGCCAGCGAAGCGCGCCGCGAAACGGGCGATGCGCAGGACCCGGACCGGGTCCTCGACGAACGCCGGCGAGACATGGCGCAGCACCCGGGCCTGGAGGTCGGCGCGGCCGCCGAACGGATCGATGATCCGGCCCTGCGCGTCTTCGGCGATGGCATTGATGGTCAGGTCGCGGCGGCGCAGGTCGTCCTCCAGCGTCACCGAGGGGTCGGCATCGACGACAAATCCGCGATAGCCGCGGCCGGACTTGCGTTCCGTCCGTGCCAGCGCGTATTCGGCATGCGTCTGCGGGTGCAGGAACACCGGGAAGTCGCGTCCGACGGCACGGAAGCCGAGCGCGTGCATTGCCGCCTGGCTGGCGCCGACGACGACGAAGTCCTCGTCACCCGGCGCGCGGCCGAGCAGGCGGTCGCGCACGGCGCCGCCGACGCGGTAGGTGGCAAAGGACCCGGCGGTTGGAAACGGCAGGGCCGGCTGCGCTTCGGCCATGTCAGCGCAGGGTGTCACCGCGGCAGCGGTCCAGCCGCGACTGGTGGCGCCCGCCGGCGAGCAGGTCGGGCACGATCGCCGCGACTGGCGTCGGCACGATGCCGAGGACGGCCAGGCCATCGCGCGTGCCCACCGAATCCAGTTTCAGCGAGCGGAAGTTGTCGCTGGAGATCGGCTTGCCCGGCAGCAGGTCGCCGAACTGCGCCTGCAACCAGCCCAGCGCGTCCGGCAGGCCGATGATCCAGCGCCGGCGCCCGGTCCAGCGCGCGGTGTCCTCGACGATGCGGCGCAGGCTCATCACTTCCGGCCCGAACAGCTCGAAGGTTTCCCCGGCCGTCGGTGGCTGCAGCAGGCAGCGCGTGATCGCCTCGGCGACATCATCGACGAACACCGGCGCGAACTTCGCCTGCGCACGCGCCAGCGGCAGCATCGGCAGCAGGCGCAGCAGGCGGGCGAAGCGCGTGTAGAGGCCATCGCCGCGGCCGAAGACCACGCTCGGGCGGACGATGGTCCAGGCCAGGCCGCTCTGCCGGACCAGCGTTTCGGCTTCACCGCGTGTGCGCAGGTAGTGACTCTCGCCTTCGCCGGCACGCAGTGCGCTCATCTGCACCAGGCGCTGCACGCCGGCGCGCCTGGAGGCGGCGATCACGTCCCGCGTCAGGTCGACATGCGCCTTCTGGAAGCCCTTGCCGCTGTAGCCACGCTCGTTGAGGATGCCGATCAGGTTGACGACGGCACCGGCTCCGGCGAAGGCCGCATCCAGTCCGGCCGTCGAATACGGATCGACGCCCGGCACTTCGACGCCGGGCAGCAGGCGCAGGTCGCGATGCAGGTTCGGATTGCGACTGGGAACGCGCACGCGCAGCCCGCGCCCGACCAGCGTCGCGACCAGCCGGCGGCCGACGAAGCCGGTTCCGCCGAGGACGACCACCGGCCCGTTCATGGCTGCCTCCCGGGCGAAGGCGCGGAGGCCAGCGCCGGTGCCGCACAGACCACCGGGCGATCCGGTGCCGGCACGCCGGCATAGGGCTGGCCCGGGTCGGGCAGGCGGCTGGACAGCGGCCGCACCTTGCCGTGCAGGCGCCAGTCGTAGATCACGCTGAAGGCGAGCACGCGGGCGACGTATTCACGCGTCTCGTGATACGGGATGGTTTCGATGAAGACGTCGGCGGGCCGGTCGGAGCGTTGCGAGAGCCAGCGTTGCACCGGCGCCGGGCCGGCGTTGTAGGCGGCGCTGGCCAGCCACGGGCTGTTGCCGAAGCGCGAGGCCTGCTGCGACAGGTATCGGGTGCCCAGCCGGATGTTGAATTCCGGCTGGTACAGGCTGGAAGTGCCGGTCCAGGTCACGCCGAGCTGCTGCGCCATGGACCTGGCCGTGCCGGGCAGCAGCTGCATCAGGCCGTGTGCGTCGGCATGCGAGCGCGCGTCCGGCTGCCAGGCGCTCTCGGCGCGGATCAGGGCGAACACCCAGGCCGGGTCGATGCCGTTGTCGAGCGCGTCGCGTTCGACCTGCTCGCGCTGCGCCACCGGGAAGCGCAGGCCGTACTTGCGCAGGTGATCGCCGCTGTTGAGGGCGAACACGGCGCGGTCATGCCAGCCCTGTTCGGCGGCCAGGATCAGCGCCTGGTCGCGATCGGCCTCCGACAGCTTCGCGACATCGTGGTCCCAGGCGCGGGCCGCTTCACTGCGCCAGCCGACCCGGTGCAGTTCCAGCGCCCGCGCCAGGTCCGTGCGCCGGCGCAGCTGCGCCGCGCGCTGCGGATCGGCCGCGACCTCCTGGGGACAGATGGAGTAGGGCTGGTTGGAACGGTCGGCGGCCAGGAAGCCGTGGAAATTGGATTCGGTGGACAGTGCCGCGAAGGCATCGTGCGCGGCCTGCCGGTCGCCCAGTTCCTGCAGCGCCCGGGCGCGCCAGTAACGCGGACGTGCGCTGTCGGCCAGCGGCCGTGGCAGCCCGTTGGCGACGTCGCGCACATCGCTCCAGGCCTGCCGTGCCAGCGCCGCGCGCAGCTGCCAGTCGGCGAGCTGCTGGTCGCGGACGTCGGCGGGGACGCGCTGGAACCAGTCTTCGGCATCGGTGCGGTAGGCGACGGCGGCATACAGCGCCAGTTCGCGCAGGATGGCGGCGCGTTGCGTGGCGTCGAAATCGAAACGGCGCTCAAGGCCATGCCACTGGCCGATGGCGGCGACCACATCGGGTTTGGCGAAGCGGCGCAACGCCAGTGCAGCGGCCTCGCGGTTCGCCGCGGTGTCGGGCCACGTCGCCGCGGCGGCCAGCGTGGCCTTCGGGTCCGACAGCGCGCGCGCCAGGCGTTCGCCATGCGTGCGCTCGTCGCCGGCCGGCAGCTGACGCGCCAGGTGCGTGGTCAGGCCGGCGTCACCGGCATCAACGGCCAGCCGCAGCCGCTCCCACAGCGCCCGGGTGTCCAGCCAGCCGTGTTTGCGCGCGACCGCCAGTGCCGGATCGCAGGCATCGGGGAGGCTTTTGCCGGTCGGCCAGATGGCGAGGATCTCGCTGCGCAGTTCCTGCTCGGCGACACCGGTGCCCAGGCGCGCGCGCAGGCGCTGGCAGCGCAGTGTCGTGCCGGGGCTGTCGTCGCCCGGATCGAACTGCAGGAAGGTGTTCCAGTCCTCGCGGCGCGCCAGTTCGGCCAGCCATTCAATGCGGAACTGGCGGCCGAGCTGGGTCGCGGATTCGCGATCGAGGAATTCGCGCGCGCGTCGGGCATCGAGCGTGCGCAGGTCGCGGCGCAGCAATGCGTAGTCGAGGTAGGGCGCCAGCACGTAGTCGTCGAGATGCTGTC
The DNA here is from genome assembly GCF_004343305.1 of Pseudofulvimonas gallinarii. Taxonomy (GTDB): domain Bacteria; phylum Pseudomonadota; class Gammaproteobacteria; order Xanthomonadales; family UBA2363; genus Pseudofulvimonas; species Pseudofulvimonas gallinarii. The sequence goes on from NZ_SMAF01000007.1 coordinate 90,775, forward strand.
GGCGCGCCTCGTAGTCCGCCTGGCGTCCGGCCGCCAGCGAGACCGCGGCGGCAAGGAATTCGCGACGCTGGGCAGGCAACGGATCCTGCGCGCGCAGCGGCTTGGAGGCATCGACGGCAAGCAGGGCGCCGCAGAGCAGGAAGACAAGGCGTGTGTTCATTTTTTCCAGTCTAACCCAGTGCGCGTGAAGGCGAAGCCGGTTTCCGCCGTGCATCGTCGATAATCCGCCGATGCCCTACGCCCTTTCGCTGTTCGACATCACGACCTTCCTCGCCCTGGGCGCCGCCGCCGGCTTCCTCGCCGGCCTGCTCGGCATCGGCGGCGGCCTGATCGTGGTCGCGGCGCTGGTCTGGCTGCTGCCGGCCCAGGGCATTCCCGAACCCGTGCTGATGCAGGTCGCGCTGGCGACGGCGCTGGCCGGCATCGTGTTCACGTCGATGTCCTCGACGCGCGCGCACTGGCGCCGCGGCGGCATCCGCTGGCCGCTGGTGGCGTGGCTGGCGCCGGGACTGGTGCTGGGCGGGCTGGCTGGCGCGGTGCTGGCGACGTGGCTGCCGGGCTGGCTGCTGGCGGCGTTCGTGTCCGTCTATTGCCTGCTCAGCGCCGCTCAGCTGGCCTGGGGTCGCAGCCGTCCCGCCACGACGCATGTGCACGACGTCGGGCGCGCCCTGCTGGCCGCTGCCGGCCTGGTGATCGGCGCGGTGTCCGCGGTGGTCGGCATCGGCGGTGGCTCGATGACCGTGCCGCTGCTGGTGTGGCGCGGCGTGCTGCCGGTGCAGGCGGTGGCCACCTCTGCGGCCTGCGGCGTGGTGATCGCGCTGGCCTCGGTGACCGGCTACGTCTTCTCGCCGCATGAACCGTCAGTGGCGTTGCCGCCGGGCACCTGGGGCTACGTCCAGCTGCCGGCGGCGCTCACCATCGCGGCGGCCAGCGTGCTGACGGCGCCCCTGGGCGCACGCCTTGCCCACCACCTGCCGCCACAACGGCTGCGCCAAGTCTTCGCGGTGTTTCTGCTGGTGATCGCCGCGATGATGGCGATCGCAGCGCTGCGGTGAGCGCGGCAGGCGGTACGGCGCCTTCAGGACGGCACCGCCTGCGCCGGAGCTCAGGGCTTGTTGGCGATCAGCCAGTCGGCGACGGCGGTCGGCTTGCTGGCGTCCGGCTGGTTGCGCTGCACGCGATAGCGGCCGGCGACCACCAGCGTCGGCGTCGAGCCGACCGCGGCCAGCTTCACGTAGTTGCGGCTGCTTTCCATGGCCGCCTCGACCTCGGGCGACGTCGCCGCCGTCATGAACGATTCGCGGTCGATGCCGGCGCCGGCGAGCAGGTCTGCGATCTGGTCGATGGTCTGCGCCGGCTGTCCGCCCCGGTACAGGCCTTCGAACAGGGCGCGATGGCCACGACCCAGGGCGCCGATCTTGCGCATGGCGTGGAAGGCACGATTGAACGGCTGCCAGGCCGGATGGAACTCCGCCGGCTCATAGCGCAGCACGATGGCATTGCCGCGCTCGCGCTTCCAGGCATCGATTTCCGGCTGGAACTGCGCGCAGGCCGGGCAAGCGTACGAGAACACCTCGACGACCTCGTTGTCGGCGGCGCCGGCGATCGGCGTCGCCAGGCGCTCGTAGTGCACGCCTTCGCGATAGGTGCCGCCGCTGGCGCCCGTCGACGAAGCGCTTGCGCTTTCCGACTTTCCGCCGCAGGCGGCGAGCAGGCCGGTGACCAGGGTGATGAAGAGCAGGCGCGGAATCATGTTCAAGTCTCCGTTTCGGAATCGGGAAAAACAGGGGCCCAGCTGCAGTCGGGCGGCATGCGCGCCGTCATCGCCAGCGGCAGGTGATCGGACAGCCCGACGGTCGGTGCGTCGCAATGCACCGGTTGCAGGCTGTCGGACAGCAGGATGTGGTCGATGCCACGCACCGGCGCCCAGCTGGGAAAGGTTGCCGGCGATGCGCTCGGCGGTGCCAGCGGCGTGTCGTCGTACAGGCGCAGCATCTCCGGCGCAGTCGCCGGGCAGTTGAAGTCGCCCATCACGACGACGTTGCGGTGGCCGTCGATGATCGAGCACAGGAAGTCGATCTGCCGCGCGCGGGCGCGGGGACCCAGTGAAAGGTGCACGACGACCACCAGCAGGCTGTTCTCGTCCTCGCCGAAACGCGCCCACAGCGCACCCCGGCCGGGCAGCGTGCCGGGCAGCGCGTAGTCGCGCACTTCGGACGGCTTCTGGCGCATCAGCAGCGCATTGCAGGTGTGGGTGATGCCACCGATGCGGCGGTTGGTCTGGATGCTGAACCAGCCGAAGCCGGCGCCGTCGGCAAGGAACTCGATCTGGTTCTGGAAACCCGAACGCAGGCTGCCGGCATCGGCTTCCTGCAGGGCGACGATGTCGAAATCCGCCACCAGCGTCGCCAGCTTGTCGAGGTTGCGACGGCGGGCACCATGCGGAAGCACATGGCGCCACGGGCGCGTCACGTAGTGCCGGTAGCGCTCGAAGTGCGCGCCAGCCTGGATGTTGAAACTCAGCAGCCGGATGTCGCGTCCGCCCCCGGCCGGGTCGCGAGACGACGGCGGCGTGGAGGAAGACCCGGGCCTGACCGACGCCATGGCCGCGCCGCGGTCAGCGCTTCGCGGGCGTCTCGAGGGTGACGAGATAGTCGACCACCTGCAGCATGCCCTGGAAGCCGGCGGCACCGGCACTGACCAGGTACTTGCCGTTGACGACCATGCTCGGCGTGCCTTCGATGCGGTAGCTCATCGCCAGTTCGCGCTCGCGCTGGATGCGCGCGGTTGTCTGCTCGGACTGCGCGGCGGCCAGGAAGGCGGCGCGATCGACGCCCTTGCCGGCGACGAAATCGGCAATCGCCTCCAGGTTGCCCAGCGGCTTGCGCTCCTGGTGAATGGCCTTGAAGAGCTCGCCGTGCAACCGCTCCAGCGCACCCATCTCGGACAGGGCGTGGTACGTGCGCGCCAGCGCTTCCCAGGTCGCGTTGAACACGGCAGGGATCGGGCGGAACTCGACGTGCTCGGGCAGCGAGGCCTTCCAGGAGGTGATGAACGGCTCGAAGTTCGCGCAATGGACACAGGCGTACGAGAACATCTCGACGACCTCGACCTTGCCCTCCGCGGCCTGCGTCGGCACCGGCGGATCGATGCGGCGGTAGTGCTGGCCTTCGTTGTAGAGCGACTGGGCGCCGGCAGCGACCGGGGCGATCAGGGCGAGGGCGGCTGCGGCAACGCGAACGAACATGGGCGTGTTTCCTGCGATGGAGTCGACGACGGACCGTGTCCCTGGGCTCAGGTTCCCGGGACGGTGTCGGCGGATTCAGCCTCGGCGGGCTCGGCCTCACCCGCCTCGCCGGCTTCCGCCTCGGCTTCGACGGCGGGTGCGGCTTGCGCCGGCGCGGCAGCGGCACGCACCGCCGGCTGCGGGCCGCGCGGGGCGCGGTGCAGGCCTTCGATATAGGTCGCCAGCGCGTCGATCTCGCTACTTTCCAGGCGTCCGGCGATGGTCGACATCACCGTGCTCGGATCGGTCTCGCCGTCGTAGTGGCCGCCGGACTCGAAGAAGCGCAGGCGTGCCGCGGTATAGGTGGCATGCTGGCCGGCCAGCGAGGGATAGCCGGAACCCGGAACGCCACGACCGGCGGCGCCATGGCAGGCGATGCAGGCCGGCACACCCTGTTCCATCTTGCCGGAGCGATAGAGCTTCTCGCCGAGCGCGGCATAGGTGACGCCATCGTCGCGACCGACCACCGGGCTGTCATCGGCCACGCCGGCACGGCCGGTCTGGGTGGCGAAATAGGCGGCGATGTCGGCGATGTCCTGGTCCGTGAGGTCCTGGACGAACGGCATCATCTCGAACACTTCTCGGCCGCCGTCGCGGATCAGGCGCGTCTGGCGGCTGACGTAGTCACTGTGCTGGCCGGCCAGTTTCGGCCAGTTCGGCATCGTCGAATTGCCGTCCATGCCGTGGCAGGCGGCACAGGTGGCGGCCTTGCTGGAACCCGCCTGCGGGTCGCCCACCAGGGGCGCCTCGGCGGCGAACGCCGTGAAGGAAACGAGGCCAGCGAGGGCGATCAGCCGCTTGCTCATGGACACAGAACTCCGGACGAATAATCGGGCAAGACGGCGATTCTAGCGGGGATGGGCGCCGACGTCATGACCGGCCGGCCTTGCCAGCCCCTATCATGGGCGCATGAAAAACCCCTTCAACCGCGCGCGCTTCGCGCTGAGCGCCCCGCGAATGGGCGACATGGGCCCCGATGTCGGCCGTGAACTGGCCTTCGTCGGACGCTCCAATGCCGGCAAATCCAGCGCCATCAATGCGCTGACCAATATCGGTGGCCTCGCCCGCACATCGCGCACGCCAGGCCGTACCCAGCAGCTGGTGGTGTTCACCCTGGACGACGAACACCGCCTCGTCGACCTGCCCGGCTACGGCTATGCCCAGGTGCCGATGGCCGTGCGCGAGCACTGGGGCCAGGAAATGGAGCGCTATTTCCAGCACCGCGGCGCGCTGGTGGGGCTGGTGCTGATCATGGACAGCCGGCATCCGCTGAAGGACAGCGACTGGCAGATGCTGGAAGCCTGCGGCCAGCGCGGCCTCCCGGCCCTGTGCCTGCTGACCAAGGCGGACAAACTCAGCCGCAGCGAGCAGCAGTCCAGCCTGCGCCAGGTCCGGGCGGCACTGGCCGAGCACGGACAGCGCGCCGCCGTGCGCCTGTTCTCGGCGACGCGGCCGATGGACATCGACGGCCTGCGCGCCGAACTGGCCGCCTGGCTGTACGAGGGCGAGCCGCCGGCCTGAACCGGCGCCGCGAAAGCGGCTTCAGTACCGGAGCGTCGCACGCAGCGGCGCGGCGGCCGTCCAGCGCGCACGACCCTGCAGGGCGGTGAGTTCGATGAGCACGGCGGCACCGACGACCTGGGCCTGCAGGCGCTCGACCAGGCCCAGGGCCGCCACCAGCGTGCCGCCGGTTGCCAGGACGTCGTCGACGACCAGCACGCGGCTGCCGGGCTGGAAAGCGTCGGTATGGATCTCCAGCCGGTCGCTGCCATATTCCAGCCCGTAGTCGGCGGCAAAGGTCTCCGCCGGCAGCTTTCCCGGCTTGCGGATGGGCACGAATCCTGCGTCCAGTTCGCGCGCGAGTGCCGCACCGAGGATGAATCCACGGGCTTCGATGCCGGCCACCCGCTCCACGCCGGCATGCCGCCACGGTTCCGCCATCGCGGAGATGGCCTCGGCGAATCCGCTGGCGTCGGCCAGGACAGGCGTGATGTCCTTGAACAGGATGCCGGGCCTGGGGAAGTCGGGAACATCGCGGATCAGTCGGGAAAAGGCTGTCGTCACGGTTGCGGACCTTCGGAGTCGGCTGCGGAGTGTGCCTTGCCGAGGCCCAGACGGACACTGCCGACGAAAATGCCGGCCAGGGCGAGCGCCAGTCCGAGCCATTCGCCGGCACGCGTCGCGCGCTCGAACAGCAGCACGTCGAGCACGAACGCCAGCGCCGGCTGCAGCAGCAGCAACAGACCGACCAGCGACGCCGGCAACTGCGGCATCGCGCGCACGATCAGCATCCAGCCCAGGCACTGGCCGACCAGGCCCAGCGACAGCAGCGCGACCAGCGAGCGCGGGTCGGGTATGCCCAGCGGCGCACCTTCCGCCAGCGCCAGGCCAGCAAGCAGCAGCGCGCACAGCAGCGAGTTGACCGCCAGCCAGGCACCGGCATCCAGTGCCGGCCGCCGACGGCGCTGCGCTTCACGGAATCCAAGCAGATACACGGTGTAGGCGACGCCGCTGAGCAGGCCCAGCCAGACCCCGGTGCGGTACGCCGGCGCGAACGCCGACCAGTCGGCCCCGACCAGCAGCCACGTGCCGCCGAAGGCCAGCACGGCGCCGGCAAGGAAGCGCGGTCCCAGGCGTTCGCGATAGAACAGCACGCCCGCCAGCGCCATGAAGAACACCTGGAAGTTCGTCAGCAGGGTCGCCAGCCCGGGACCGATGCCGTGGATGCTCCGGTGCCAGAGCGCGAGGTCGGCGGCCATGCCCGCCGCCGGCAGCAGCATCCACAGCCAGTCGCTGCGCCGCACGCGTCGCCAGACACCCGCCGGCAGCAGCGCCAGCGCCAGGATGCCGCCGCCAAACAGCATCCGCCAGAACGCGGACACCGTCGCCGGCACGTCCGCGAAACGGACCAGGATGCCGGTGAGGCTGATCAGGGAGGCGCCGGCCGCCAGCATGACGGCGGCTAAACGGTTGCTCATTGACAGGGCCCGCGAACAGGAAAGTGTGTGACTGCGCGCACAACGCGGCTGGCGGCCCGTGTGACGAGCGCGCATGATGACGCAAGGCTGCTTGCCGCGCGCGGCGGCTGCGACGGAAGGCTGCAGCGCAGCGGTGTCTGCCGGAGACGCTCCCGATCCTCCCACTCAAGGAGTCCGCCCATGCCTCGCCCCGCACTGTCCTGTTCCCTGCGCCTGTCGCCCGTTCTCGCCCTCCTGCTGTGCCTGCCGGTTTCCGCCCAGGACCCGGACGAGGCGCCGCCGCGCACCCTGCGCGATCCTGCCGAGGCGCTGCCCAGCCGCGCTTCGGGCGAAGCGGTGATGAGCAGCCGGGATGCCTTCGACCGTGAACAGCCGCAATTCCAGATCGGTCGTCGCAAGCGCAGCGAAACGCCCGCGGTCGATGCCACCGGCGCGCAGCTCGCCGGCGACGACCAGAGCCTGGGCTACGCCTGCGACATCGGCGAACGGGTCGAACTGGTCGGACACCGCAACACGGTGGACATCACCGGAGACTGCCTCGGCCTGAGCATCGTCGGCCACGGCAACCAGGTGACCATCGAGGTCGTCGACGACATCCGCATCGAAGGTCGCGACAACGATGTGCGCTGGCAGCGGGGCTTCACCAGCACGCGACCGAATGCCCTGGAACTGGGGGGTCGCAACAGCGTGCGCGCGCTGGCCGACGCCCGGGACGAAGGTGACTGAGCGCAGCTTCACGCGGCGCGCGCCCCGCACGGGGTCGCCTCGACGCGCATCACCTGCGGGCGGAGGGGCCGCGCACCCCGGATGCGTTCGACGAAATCGCTGGCGTCCATGCCGGCCAGTGCCTGGTCGAAGCGCGGCAGGCCAACGCCATCCATGCCCAGGCAGCCGCTCGATGCATATGCGCGCCGGCCTCAGCCGTGGTCGGCGGCCGATCGCGCCGCCACCCGGTCTTGCACGCTGGCCCGCATCCGGTCGACGCCGAGCCAGCGCGCCACCCATGACGCTGACCGCCGGACGCGGATCGACAGCGGCTGCAGCATCACGCAGGGACATGAAGCCGCGTTCTCGCACTGGGAGCTCCGGGCGCGGGATGGGATCGGAAGACGTTCGCCCGGGCGCTATGCTGGGCCGCCCGTTTCAAGCGGACGAATCGCATGAAGATCACCCTCTGGCACAACCCGCGCTGTTCGAAATCGCGCGGCGCACTGGCCCTGCTGGAAGAACGTGGCCACGCGCCCCGGATCGTCGATTACCAGAAGACGCCGCCCGACGCGACGCAGTTGCGCGAAGTGCTGCGCAAGCTCGGCTTGCCGGCACGCGCGCTGCTCAGGACGGGTGAAGCGCTTTACGGCGAACTGGGGCTGGCCGATGAAAGCCTCGACGAAGACCGTCTCGTCGCCGCCATGGTCGCCCATCCCATCCTGATCGAGCGGCCGCTGGCGGTCAGCGACTCGCGGGCGGTGATCGGTCGTCCGCCCGAACGCGTGCTCGAGCTGCTGGACGACTGATGTTCGGCCACGCAGCGGATCCGGCGCTGCCGGTACGGTTCTGGAAACGCCGGACGTCAGCGTTGCCGACCGGCGCGGCGAAAGGCGTTGCGTCCCGCACCGCGACGCGCGGGTTTCCTCGCCGGCGCTGTTGAAGGCTTCGCCGGCGTGGCGTCGATGACCCGGTGCTCACCGGGCGACAGCTGTTCCAGGGTGTGTCCGCCCAGCGAGGTGCGGATCAGCCGCAGCGTCGGCAGCCCGACGGCTGCGGTCATGCGCCGCACCTGGCGATTGCGACCTTCATGCAGCGAGATCCGCAACCAGCTGGTGGGAATGGCCGCGCGGTAACGCACCGGCGGATCACGTGGCCACAACCAGTCCGGTGGCCCGGGCAGAACTTCAACCCGGGCCGGAAGCGTCGGCCCGTCGCGCAGCATGACGCCGTCGCGCAGGGGCTGGACGGTCGTCTCGATGGCTTCGCCTTCGACCTGCACGACGTAGGTCTTGGCGCGCTTGTGGCGCGGATCGGTGAGCCGGTGCGCCAGACTGCCGTCGTCGGTGAGCAGCAGCAGGCCTTCCGAATCCAGGTCGAGCCGCCCGGCGGCATAGACGCCGGGCCAGGGGATCCAGTCCGCCAGGGTCGGCCGACCCTGGCCATCGGTGAACTGGCAGAGCACGCCATAGGGCTTGTTGAACAGGACGATCACGGCGCGCTCAGGGCGCGCGGGGCGTCGCCGCCACCGCGCGCCGGGCAGGGATCAGTCCATGCTGGTGCGCTTGATCTCGTCGGCGCGCGGCTTGACGAAGCGCAGCGTCATGCGGTCGGACTCGCCGATCGCCTTGTACTTTTCCGCATCCTCGCCTTCCGGAACCCGCAGCGAAGGCGCCAGCGTCCACACCCCGTTCGGGTGGTCGGTGCTGTCGGCGGGATTGGCGTTGACTTCGCTCTTGCCGGCCAGCTCGAACCCGGCGGCGGTGGCCAGAGCGATGATGGCGTCCTCGGTCATGTAACCGGAGCCGGCGTCTTCGGCCGCCTTCGAACCCGGCTGCGCGCGGTGTTCGACCACGCCAAGCACGCCACCCGGACGCAGTGCGTCATAGAAGCCCTTGAACATGCCCGGTGCCGCGCCGGCGCCGACCCAGTTATGCACGTTGCGGAAGGTCAGCACCAGATCGACGCTGCCCGGTTCGCCGAACACCGGCTCGCTCATCGAGAACGGCGTGACGACGACCTGGTCATAGACCTCCGGGTTGGCGTCGAGCTTGGCGCGGAAGGCCTCGTTGCCGCGCGTGTAGTAGTCGCGCGAACGCTCGTTGGCGGCGGAGGCCGGATCAATCACGGCGGCGACCAGACGGCCGCTGCCGCGCAGCGCCGGCGCCAGCACTTCGGTGTACCAGCCGCCACCGGGCGTGACTTCGACCACGGTCAGGTCCGGCCTGAAGCCGAAGAAGGCCAGCGTTTCCTGCGGGTGCCGCCAGGCATCACGGGCGCGGTTCTCGTCGCTGCGGTGGGCACCGGACAGCGCGGCCGAAAGCGGATCGGCGGCCGGCTGTTCGACGACAGCGGATGCCGGTGCGGCCTGCGGCTCGGGTGCCGGTGCCGGTGCCGGTGCGGGCGATTGGGAGCTGTTGCAGCCTGCCAGCGCGGCGACGATGGCCAGCGACAGCAGGGAGCGCAGGGAGACGGTCATGACCAGGTCCTCGGAATGGGAACAGCCCGGAAGGCTAGCACAGCGTCATGGCGCCGAAACCGCCGCCAGTCATGGCCCGCCGCTGCACGACGGCGTGCACGGGCCACGCGGCTTTCCCACGCCTGCGCAGGCGCATCCGTCGCCGGTGCACCCATGCGATCGCGGCCGCGCTCAGTCCGCCTTCGCCTGCCGGCCCTCGATCCATGCCGTCATGGTGTCGTCCAGCACCGACAGCGGCACCGATCCCAGCGCCAGGATGGTGTCGTGGAAATCGCGGACGTCGAAGCGCTCGCCCAGCGTCGCCTCGGCACGCGCGCGCCATTCGCGCAGGCGGATTTCGCCGAGCTTGTAGGCCAGCGCCTGTGCCGGCCAGGAGATGTAGCGGTCGATCTCGGTGGTGATCTCGTGCTCGGACAGCGCCGTGTTGTCGCGCATGAAGGCCAGCGCGCGGTCGCGCGTCCAGCCCTTGGCGTGCATGCCGGTATCGACCACGAGGCGGCAGGCACGCCACATCTCGTAGGTCAGTCTGCCGAAGTCCTCGTAGGGCGTACGGTAGATGCCCATTTCCTTGCCCAGCCATTCGGCGTACAGGCCCCAGCCTTCGCCGAAGGCGGAGATGTAGGCGTGGCGGCGGAACGGCGGCTGCTCGCCCTGCTCTTCCGCCAGCGCGGCCTGCAGGTGATGGCCGGGCACGGCTTCGTGCAGGGTCAGCGCCGGCAGCGCATACAGCGGACGCGCCGGCAGGTTCCAGGTGTTGACCCAGTACCAGCCCGGCTCGTTGCTGCCGGCGGGCGCGCCGGCATAGCGGCCGGCGGTATAGAACGGCGCGATGGCGGCCGGCACCGGCGCCACGCCATAGGTGCGGCGCGGCAGCTTGCCGAAGTAGCGCGGCAGTTCGGCATCGATGCGCTTGGAGATCTCGCGGGCGTGCGTGAGCAGCTGGTCGGGCGTCTTCGCGTAGAAGCGCGGCTCGGTGCGCAGGAAGGCCAGGAACGCGGCGAAGTCGCCGTCGAAACCGACGCGCTCGATGATGGCGTCCATCTCGGCGCGGATGCGTGCGACCTCGTCGAGTCCGATGCGATGGATCTCGTCGGCCGACAGGTCCAGCGTCGTGTATTCCCGGATCTGGCTGCGGTAGTAACCCTCGCCCTCCGGCAGGTCGTGCGCGGCGATGGTCTCGCGCGCCGCCGGGATGTACTCGTCGCGCAGGAAGTCGCGCACGCGGCCATAGGCCGGCACCACCGCTTCGACGATCAGGCCGCGCGCCCTGTCCTGCACGGCGGCGCGGTCCGCTTCGCTCCACGCATGCGGCAACCGCGTCAGCGGGCGCCAGAACACGCTGTCCTCGGCATTGGCGACATCGGCATGGCCGGCGGCGGCCTCGTCACGACCCTGCATCACCACGCGCGGGATCGTCCGGCCTTCCTTGATCCCGGCACGCATGTTGGCGATCTGCTGGTCGAAATAGCGCGGAATGTCGGCAAGGCGGGCGAGATAGGCGTCGGCCTTTTCGCGGCTGTCCAGGCGCGTCCGGTCCGGCATCATCGCCACGCCGGCGAAGAAGCTGGAATCGCTGTTCATCGGCATCTGCCAGTCGCGGTAACGCAGGCCGGCGAGGCGGTCGTCGATCTGGTCGCGGAAGATGACGTAGTTGATGCGCTCGGCGGCGTCGAGGCCGGCTGGATCGATGCCGTCGAGTTCGGCGCGTACCGCCGTCCAGTGCTCAAGGCGTCGCGCCTGCGCCGCCGGTGAGACATCGGGCCAGCGCCTGGCGGGTGCATCGCCGGCACCGGGCGAGTCTTCCTGGCGGAACGCCCAGTCGCGCTCGTAGAGCGCCTTGAAGCGCGCCGCCGCCTCGGATGCGTCACTGGCGACGACGGGCAGGGGCGACGCAAGCAGCAGAATCGGGATGACGAGTTGCAGCAGCAGGCGCATGGCGGATTCCGTTCGGACAGTCGTTCCCGCCAGTCTAGCGCCGCGCCATCCGGTCCCAGTCCACCCGGCGCGGTGGCTTGCTCCGTTTGAGCGACGGGCTCCGCGTTGTGCGCAGCCCGTCGTGGCGAGCGGTCTTACTCGAAGCCGTCGGCGAAGAGGACGTCGCCGGCCACCGCCCGCAGCAGGATCCGCCGCGGCGACGAGGGATCGTCAGTGCTGACCAGCACCCGTGCCCGCTGCTCGCCGTCCTGTGCCGGCGTGACCTGCCAGTGCAAGGCACAGCTTTCGCCGGGTTGCAGGACGAACGGCGGGGCGGCGCAGGCGTCCGCGCCGGCGACGGCGGCGAACGGGGCCACCACCGCGCCGATGCCCTGCACCGCCAGCGGCAGCGGCTCGACGTTGCGCAGCACCAGCGTCGCCGTTGCCGGTTGGCCGACTTCAACGCCGCCGAAGTCGAGCACCGGCGTTTCGACATGAAGGCGGGGCAAGGCGCCGCGACCGGTCAGCACCACGCCGGCTTCGTCGTCGCCCGCCGTATCGATGGCCGGCAGCACCCAGATCGCGCGATGGGCCTGGACCAGGGCCGGGGAAAAGCCGACGACGATGTCGCAGTCCCCGCCGACGGCCAGCGTTTCGCCCGAGCAGCCGTCATCGACAACGGCGAACGGCGCCGGCGGCGCCGGCAACGGGTCGATGGCCACAGGCAGGTCGCCGGTCTGCGCCAGCCGGAGGATCGCCTGCCCGTTGCCGCCCGCGGCGACCGCGCCGAAATGCAGGGCCGCCGTCGCCGGCCTGTATCCGCCCGCATGGCCGCCGAAACGCAGGTTGCCGATCATCTGCGTGACGCCGGACAGGCTGCGCACCTCGACGCGCTGCACCGGCACGGGACTGATGAAGCCGGCGAACACGCCTTCCGAGGGCACCTTGCCGGACAGCATGAAGCTGCCGAGGACCTGGTTGTCGCGTCCAGTCACGGTGAAGGTCAGCGGCGAACCGGCCTGCCAGTCGAAGGCCTGCATGGCGACGGCGACCGGCCCGTCATCGAAATCGACGTAGGTGATGGTCGCCGGCGAGATCGCGCCGACGACGTTGGTCTGCAGGCCGCCGATGGGCGCGGCGAACGCCATCAGGCCGTAGCCATGGGCGCCGACATCGAGATTGCTGCGGATGCTGAAGCCGCGTTTGACCTGGCCCGGCTCGAAGCACACCGGCGCAAGGAATGCGGCGCCGGGCTGGCCCATTTCGCTGTTGACGGGCTCCCAGCAGGGCGAGGCCGTACCCATGCCGCGTGAGGAGAAATCCTCGTGCGTCAGCGCTATGTGCGCGGTCGCCGCCTGGAACTGCGCATAGGTCGCGAACATCTGCAGCACGTTGCCGCCCGTTGGCGTCGCTGGCGGCTGTGCGGTGTGCAGCGGCGATGCCGCCGCCCACTGCTGCCACGGACCGCCGGCCGGCTGGGCGAACGCGCCGGCACCCCCGAGAACGAGCACAGCGGCTGCCTGCGCCAGCTTGCGGGCCAGCGCCATGAATCCCATTGTCCTGCCGCTCATGGCGTCGCCTCCTCAACACTGCCGATGCCGTGGATGGAAAGAACCAGCGGTGCCGGGCTGAATTCGCCGGACACCTGCAGGCGTCCGAAGAACGTGTCGGCCCAGGCGGGTGCGAACGCGATGCGGATCGTGCAGGTGCCGCGTGCCGGCAGCGGTGCACCGCTGCAGCCATCGTCGGCCAGCGCATAGCCCTCGCCGTGCACGACGGCCGCGTCGAGCTGCCATGGCCGGTCGCCCGGATTCACGATTTCCACGGCCTGTTCGCCCGGTTGCCCGATCGCCTGTGCGCCGAAGCGCAGCCTGTCAGTCGAAAACCGGGGTGCCTGGGCCATGCCCCCGAACAGCAGGTTGTCGATCTGCGCGCCCGCACCCAGCTCGCGCGTGCCGAACTCGACCGCCGCGATCGGCACCTCTGAACTGAAACCGGCAAACGCCGGCTGGTTGAAGGCGGGCGGCATGACGACGAAGCTGCCCAGGCTGTTGTTGGCTTCATCGAAGGCTTCGACGGTGACCGGTGCCGCGCTGCCGTTGGCGCTGCCGTTGGCCAGCCCGAAGCCGAACACATCCGCGGCAACGACCGTTGGCCCGTGCTCGAACTCGACGCGGGTGTAGTTCAGCGATGAAGGCGAGAGGCGGTAGGGCCAGGCGCCGATCGTCAGCGACGGGAACTGGATGATGTCCCTGCCCATGGAGAGCACGCCATGGCCATGCGTCGAGTGGATCGAAAAGCCGTCGGCAAGATCGCCGGGCGCGAAGCAGGCGTCATCGGACCGGCTGCTCACCGGTTCGATGCAGGCGGCGAATTCCATCGGATCGAGGAAGCGCGCCATGCTGCGCTCGAAGTCCTCGCTGACGAAGGTCATCGAGCCCTGCGCGGCCATCCGCCCGACGTCGGCGCGCTGCAGCGGGGTGATGCCTGCGGCCAGGACGAGGGCAGGCGAGGCGACGAACGCGGCCAGCATGGCGGTCCGAAGTACGTGGTCCGTGCGGCTCATGGGGCACCTCCCTGGGTGGCGCGACCCGCCAGCGTGATGCCGTCGCCCTGGCCGTCGGCGTGGAACAGCGCCAGGTCGGCGTCGAATTCACCGGCAACCAGCGGATTGAAGGCGATGTCCAGCGTGCAGGCTTCGCCAGGCGCCAGGTCAATGCCCGCGGACGGACAACTGCCGCCGGTGCGCACGAACGGCGCCGGCACCGCGACAGACAAGCCGGTCTGTATGGCGACGGCGGTCGCGTTGCGGACGACGACCGTCTGCGTCGCCGAGGTGGCGCCGCTGGAAACGGCACCGAAGTCGAGATGGCCGGGTGCGGTCACCAGGCGCGACGGCAACACCTGCGCCGCCAGTTCCACCGACACGCCCGGTGCCGGTTGCCAGTGGTCGACATGCACGCCGCGGGCATCGCTGTCCAGCATCACCAGCACGTCGCAGCTGTCACCGGCGGCCAGCGTGCCGCCGCTGCAATCGTCGTCGAGCAGGGCGAACGGGGCCGGCGGCAGCTGAAGCGCCACCGGCAACGGCAGATGGCCGGCATTGCTGAAACGGGCGACCGCATGCGCGGCGCCGCCCTGCGGGACGGCGCCGAGATCGACGCGGTCCTGCGCCGCGGCGAGACGTCCAGCGCCGCCACCGAAGAGCAGGCGGCCGATCATCTCGCCGCTGCCATCATTGATCGCGTTGACCTCGACGCGGCGCACCGGGACGTCGCTGATGAAGCCCGCGAAGGCGCCGATGTTCAGCGCCGCCGGTTGCACAGCGAAGGCGCCGATCAGCGTGTCGTCTTCGGCGTAGGCCTCGATGCGGACCTCCAGGCCCTGCGTCGCGTCATACACGTCCATGCCGACGACGGTGGGATGCGGGTCGAAGTCGATGCGCGTCGGATTGCGCGGCAGGTCGAGCAGGTTGTTGCCGACGACTTCCGTCGGCATGTCGAACAGGTCGCGACCAAGCACGACGACATCGACGTCAAGGGCGTTGGCGTCGAAGATGCTGCCGCGGCTGCCGCGGATGCCGAAACCCGGCGCCAGCGTGCCAGGCCGGAAACAGGGATCGTTGGAGCGGTGGCCGAGCGCCTGGAAGCAGACGCGGACGCCTGTGGACGGTACGAAGCCGCCGGAGAAGTCCTCCTCGGTCAGCGCGAGGCCGGCGGCCGCGTCGAGCAGGGCCTGGCGATCGGCGAAGAGCTGCAGGCCGCCGCGGCCGGCCTCACTTCCGGCGGGCGCGCCGGTGGTGGCGCCGACCGGCCAGTGGTGTCCGCCCTGGTCTGTGGCGGTGGCGGCCGGCGCCAGCGCGGCGAGGATGGCGGCGAGTGGCCAACCGCATCGGGTGGCACGCCGGTTGGGCGGACGGGATCGACGCCCCTCCGCGTCGATCGGTTTTCCGGTTTTCATGTCGAGACTCTCCCTGGGTGAGACGGCTTGCGCCCGGTCGGCGGCAGCGTCCGACGCGTCCATGCGAGTCGGCCCTGCAACCAGTCGGGGACACGCACCGGCGGGTGCGGTCGTCAGGGAGTGTCGGCGCCGTGCCGGATGGGAACAACGGCAATCCGGAGCGGATTTCCGCCATGACGGAAATCCGCCATCACTTTTCCAGCAGCCGTCCGAGCAGGAAACCGGCCTGGAAGCGGGTGCGTGCGCCCAGCGCGCGCAGGATCGCGGCGAAACGCCGTTCCAGCGTGCGCTGGGCGATCGACAGTTCGTGGGCGATCGCCTTGTCGTTCATGCCCAGGGCGAGCAGGTCGAGCAGGGCTTCCTCGTCGGCGTCCAGGCCAAGGCCGGCCATGCGCTGGTGTGCGGCGGCATCGCCGGCCAGGCCGACCGGCGCACCGCGCTGCCAGAGGATCTCGAACAGCGCGTACAGCGCATCAAGCAGCGCCGAGGAACGCACGACCAGGATATGGCTGTCACTCTGCTCGAGTTTCAGCGGAATGATCGCGACACGGCGGTCGGCCATCACCAGCTTGAACGGCAGGTGCGGCACTTCGCGCGCCTCCACGCCGGCGTCGATTTCGGCGTTGAGATAGCCGATGCCGCCGGGCGCATTGAGGTATTCGCCATCGACGATGGTGCGGAAGCGGACATCACGTTCGCGCGCCTGCAGCAGCAACGAGACGTCATACGGCGGCTCCATGCGCGATACGCGCATGGGCAGGCGCATCAGCGTCACCACTTCGTGCGCGGCGCCGATGTAGAGCTGTTCGAAGACCAGGCGCTCGCCTTCGCGACTGGCGATCAGTTCGACCATCTGCTCGGGCCCGCCGCCGGCGCGCCCGGCCGCCGCCGCTTCCTGCAGTGCCTGCGCGGTCACGCGTGCGCGCTGCAGCGATTCCTGGCGCTTCAGGATCAGCGCCTCGATCGCCAGGTCCGGCGGGGCCACGAAATAGCGTCGCGGCGTTTCCGGCGAATGCCGGACCAGGCCGTTGAGTTCCAGATGTTCCAGGGCACGCAGCGTGGTGCGCTTGCCGAGTGCCAGCGCCGCCGTCAGCTCGCTCAGCGTCAGGCCATCATGCAGGACCAGGTGCCGGTAGATCCGCTCGTCGACCGCGGAAATACCCAGCACCGACAGTGAGTGGCCTTCGCTGTTGCTTTCCAGTGCTCCGCTCCCGTTCCGGCGCCGACACCGGCGCCACCGCCTTCGTCCGTTGAACGCGGAAGAGTGTACCCGTCCAGGGCGGACGCACCAGCCCACGACTGCACAGGCGCTCCTGCCATCCGTCTGCCGCGATGCGGCCGGTATCCGTCGCCTGACCGGCACGCAGGGCCGGATACGGCGCCGGACAGGACTTACCATCGGCGTCCAGAAACCGCGAACCGGGGAAACCGACATGTCTGCTGTCCGTCGTGCACTTTGGCTGCCGCTGTGTCTGCTGCTGGGCCTGTCCAGCGCGCAGGCCGGGCCGGGCTACTACCGCCATCCCGCCATCCACGGCGACACCGTCGTCTTCACCTCCGAAGGCGACCTGTGGTCGGTGGCCGCCAGCGGCGGCGCCGCGCGTCGCCTGACCACACATGCCGCCGAGGAGACACGCGCGGCGATTTCACCGGACGGCCGCTGGATCGCGTTTTCCGCCACCTATGAAGGACCGCGCGAGGTGTACGTGATGCCGATGGCGGGCGGCCCGCCGCGGCGCCTGAGCTTCGACAACGGCAATGCGCAGGTCATCGGCTGGAGTCAGGACGGCAAGGTCCTCTACGCCGGTGCCGGCGATGCCGGCATCACCTGGTCTTCGGCCGTCGCCGCCATCGACCCGCAGTCGCTGGCGCGCAGCGTGTTTCCGGTGGCCGAGGCCAACGACGCGGTGGTCGATCCCGAAGGCCGCTGGCTGTATTTCATCCGCTACGGACTGGCGATGACCGGCGACAATGCCCGCGGCTACCGGGGCGGCGCGCTGGCACAGCTGTGGCGTTTCGACCTGCGCGGTGGCAGCGAAGCCGAGCGCATCGGTCCGCGCGATGCCAACCTGCGCCGGCCGATGTGGTGGAACGGCCGCCTGCTGGTGATCGCCGACATCGACCATCGCGACAACCTGTGGTCGCTGGCCGCCGATGGCAGCGATCCACAGCCGCTGACGCGCCATGCCGACTTCGGCGTGCGCAGCGCACAGCTGCACGGCGACCGCGTCGCCTACCAGCTCGGCGCCGACGTGCATGTGTTCGACCTCGCCAGCGGGACCGACACGCGCCTGGACATCCACCTGGTCTCCGACTTCGACCAGCGTCGCAGCCGCTGGATCGACGATCCGCTGCGCTATCTCGACGCTGTCGCCTTCGCGCCGAAGGGCGACCGAATCGCCGTCAACGCGCGCGGCCGGGTGACGCTGGCCGGACTGGGCGCGCTGCGTCACGTCGATATCGGCGCCGCCACGCAACGGCTGGCCAGCCCGGTCATCAGTCCGGACGGCCGTTGGCTGTATACGATCAGCGATGCCGGCGGCGAACAGGAGATCTGGCGCTTTGCCGCCGACGGCAGCGGCACCGGCGAGGCACTGACCGATGATGGCGGCGTGCGGCGATGGTCGCTCTGGCTGTCGCCCGACGGCCGCCATCTCGCCCACGACGACAAGCGCGGTCGCCTGTGGCTGCTGGACACCGAAAACCGGCGCAACCGCCTGATCGACGACGGCGGCGTCGACGGCGCCGAAGGCTACGACCAGGTCGCCTGGTCGGCCGACAGCCGCCACCTGGTGTTCGTGCGCCAGAGCCGCGAGGTCGGCCGCTCGCGGCTGGCCCTGTTCACGCTGGCGGAGAACCGCCGCGAATGGCTGACCAGCGATCGCTACCACAGTCATTCACCGGCCTTCAGTCCCGACGGCCGCTGGCTGTGGTTCCTGTCCGACCGCGACTTCCGCCTCGCCAACGGTTCACCCTGGGGCGACCGCAACACCGGCCCCTTCTTCGACCGCCGCACGAAGATCTACGCGCTGTCGTTGCAGCCGGACCAGCGCTTCCCGTTCCTTGCCGACGACGAGCTGTCGCTGTCCGCGGCCGACAACGGCAGGCGCGAAGGCAGGGCGGACGAGAAGGACGGTGCGAAGGCGGAGCTGCCGGCACTGGTTCGCGAGGGCCTTGCCGAACGCCTGTTCGAAGTGCCGCAGCCGGGTGGCAACTATCGTCGTCTGCAGGCCGGCAAGGACAAGCTGTACTTCCTCGACGGCGACTGGAACAGCGCGGCGCTGAAGTCGCTGCCGGTCGGCAACAAGGGCGAAGCGGCGACGCAGGTGGAAGGCCGCGTCGTCGAGTACGCGCTGTCGGCCGACGGCAGCAAGGTGTTCCTGCGCACGGCCGGCAATGGCGACCGCGACTTCGGCCAGTTCCTGATCGCCGATACCGCGACCAAGCTGCCGGATGACCGCAGCCGGGTCACCGTCCGCCTGCAGGACTGGTCGCTGCTCATCGACCCGCCGGCGGAGTGGCGACAGATGTTCGCCGACGCCTGGCGCATGCACCGCGACCACTTCTTCGATGACCGCATGCGCGGCGTCGACTGGCAGGCGGCGCGGGCCCGTTTCGAGCCGCTGTTGCCGCGTCTCGGCGATCGCCACGAGCTCGCCGACGTGCTCGCGCAGATGATGGGCGAACTGGGCGCGCTGCACTCGCAAGTGCGCGGCGGCGATGCCCGCGACGCCGATGACGGTGCCGAAGCCGGTGGCCTGGGTGCGCGCCTGGAACCGGTGCGCGACGGCCTGCGCATCGCCGACATCCTGCGCGGCCCGCCGGAGCTGCCGGGCGAACGCTCGCCGCTGCAGGCGCCGGGCGTCGACGTCCGCATCGGCGACGTCATCACGCACATCAACGGCCAGTCCGTTGCCGGCGCGCGCCATGTCTCGGACCTGCTGCGCAACCAGGCCGGTCGCCAGGTCCTGCTCTCGCTGCGTCGAGGGGGCGGCGACTTCAAGGCGGTCGTGGTGGCCACCGATCGCGCCGGCGAGGAACGCCTGCGCTACAGCGACTGGGTGGAGCGCAACCGCGGCAAGGTCGAGGACGCCGGCGAAGGCCGCATCGGCTACCTGCACCTGTATGCGATGGGTGCGAACGACATCGCCACGTTCGCGCGCGAGTTCTACGCCCAGTTCGATCGCGACGGCCTGATCATCGACGTGCGCCGCAACCGCGGCGGCAACATCGATTCCTGGATCATCGAAAAGCTGCTGCGCCGCGCCTGGGCGTTCTGGAAGCGTCCGAACGGCCAGCCCTACACGAACATGCAGCAGGCCTTCCGCGGCCATCTGGTGGTGCTCACCGACGCCTTCACCTATTCCGACGGCGAGACTTTCGCCGCCGGCGTGAAGTCGCTGGGACTGGCGCCGCTGATCGGCGCGCGCACAGCCGGCGCCGGCATCTGGCTCAGTGCCGGCAATGCGCTGGTCGACCGCGGCATCGCGCGCGTGTCGGAGTTCCCGCAGTACGGCGTCGACGGCCAGTGGCTGATCGAGGCGGTCGGCGTGCAGCCGGACATCGAGGTCGACAACCTGCCGCATGCCACCTTCAATGGCCATGACGCGCAGCTGCAGGCCGGTATCGACTGGCTGCGGCGCAAGCTCGCCGAAGCGCCGGTGCCGCCGCTGCGCCCGCGGACGATCCCGCCGCTGCTGGCGGATTGACGCAACCTTGCGGATGCTGGACGCCCGCACCCGCGGGCGTCCTCGACGGGTCGTCCGCCTTGGCTAGACTGGGCCGCATGTCCCATCGCCATCGACCCATGAAAGACGACGCCTCCTGCGCGCAGCGCGCGCGCCGCCAGTTCCTTCGCCAGTCACTGCTTGCCGCCGGCGTGCTCGCCATCGGGCCCCGCCTGGTCGGGCGCGCGTTCGCTGCGGCCACCGATGGCGGCCTGGAAGCCTGGGACTACGGTCCGCTGCTTCCGGCAAACGCCCATGGCCTGCGCCTTCCAGCAGGCTTTTCGTCGCGCATCATCGCGCGCGCCGACGAGGTGATCGGGCGCAGCGGCTATGCCTGGCACCGCGCGCCGGACGGCGGCGCCTGTTTCGCCGCCGGGGACGGCGGCTGGGTCTATGCCAGCAACAGTGAACTCGGCCCGGGCGCCGGCGGCGTTGGTGCCGTGCGCTTCGACCCGCAGGGCAACATCGTCGACGCCTATCGCATCGCCGACGGCACCACGCGCAACTGCAGCGGTGGCCCGACGCCCTGGGGCACCTGGATCACCTGCGAGGAAACCGAGCGCGGTCGTGCCATCGAGTGCGATCCCTTGGGCCGTCGCCCGCAGCGCGAGCTGCCGGCCCTTGGCTGGCTCTACCGTGAAGCGGTGGCCATCGACCCGCGGCACGGGCACGTGTACCACACGGAGGACCGCCATGATGGCCGCCTCTACCGCTCGCGTCATCCGGATTATCCTGATCTGGGTACCGGCGTGCTGGAAGCGGCGGTGATGGAACCCGGCGACATCCACCAGCCGCGCCGGCTGCGCTGGATTCCGGTGCCACACCCGAACCCCGATGACAGCCAGCCGTATACACGCCTGCAGGTGCCCGAGGCCACCGTCTTCGATCGCGGCGAAGGGATGTGGTACCACGCCGGCATGGTGTATTTCACGACCACCGCCGACAACCGCATCTGGGCCATCGACTGCGCCGCGCAGACCATCCAGTGCATCTACGACCGTGAAGCGACCTCCCCGGCCGGCATCGCCACCGGCGTCGACAACCTGTGCGCCACGGCGGACGGCAACCTGCTCGTCGCCGAAGACGGCGGCGAGCTGCGCCTGGTCATGGTGACGCCGGAGGGTCGCGCCGCACCGCTGCTCCAGGTCGAGCATGAGGGCTCCGAACTCGCCGGCCCGGCTTTCAGTCCGGACGGCACGCGGCTGTATTTCAGTTCCCAGCGCGGTCCGGCGGTGGATGGCAACTACGGGGTGACCTTCGAGGTCAGCGGTCCGTTCCGCGGCGCGCGCGCTGCCTGACGGCGATCGCGGACGTCGTCGCCTACGGCGTGCGGCGATCCGGAAAAACGGAAGGGCCCGGTTCGCACCGGGCCCTTCGTCGATCACGCCAAGGCCGCAGCGAGCACTTCACTCCGGTCGCGCCTTCCATCAGGCGGGCGAAATCCCAGGTGACGTGCTTGCTGGCGATGGCGCCGGCCATGCCCTCGGGCCTGTCAGACCCGGCGGCGTGGACCATTGCTGAATCCATGGTCCAGGAGTAGATTCGCGCAAGCGCGGAACAGGTGACGATTATGCGAGCGACGACCGTTGTTGGCTGGACCGCCGCGGTTCTTGCCGTCAGGGCTGTCGCCTGGACTGGCGAAGTGACCGTCCCGCCCGACGCGTTGGCCTCGGCGGCGCAAGTCTGATCGGTGCCCAACCTCCAGATACCCGAGAACACGCCCGCAGGAATCACCTCCCAACTGGCGGTGCCCGGTTCGGGCATGGCCACCAACCTGCGTGTCCGTCTGGGCATCTCCCACACTTGGGTCGGTGACCTGATCGTGCGTCTGACGCATGCAGCCAGCGGCGTGACGATCACGCTCATGGATCAGCCAGGCGTGCCGCCCGGAACGTTCGGTTGCAGTGGTAAGCATGTGTTCGTGGTCGCCGACGACAGCGCGGTGGGAACGCTGGAGAGTGCCTGCGTGAGCGGAATCCGGCCTATCAGTTCGAAGGGAGCTACAAGCCGAACCAGCCCCTGGCCGTTTTCGGGGCCCTGCCGCTCGCCGGAGTCTGGCAGCTCACCGTCAGCGACAATTCTGCTGGCGACACGGGGACGCTGGTCTACTGGTGCATCGTCCACGAGGACCAGATTTTCCGCAACGGATTCCAGCCCTAGCGCGCGATCCGCGATCCGCGGGCCATGGACCTCCATGCCCCGAAGATCGGCGTGCGGAACCGCTTCCGCACGCCGCCCGGACTACATCGCCGCAATGACGCCGTCGGCGAACTGCGAGCACTTCACTTCGGTCGCGCCTTCCATCAAGCGGGCGAAATCGTAGGTGACGTGCTTGCTGGCGATGGCGCCGTTCATGCCCTTGATGATGAGGTCGGCGGCTTCGGTCCAACCCATGTAGCGCAGCATCATCTCGCCCGACAGGATCACCGAGCCCGGGTTGACCTTGTCGAGGTCGGCGTACTTCGGCGCGGTGCCGTGGGTGGCTTCGAAGACCGCATGGCCGGAGACGTAGTTGACGTTCGCACCGGGGGCGATGCCGATGCCGCCGACGCAGGCGGCGAGCGCGTCGGAGATGTAGTCGCCGTTGAGGTTCATGGTGGCGATCACGTCGTACTCGGCCGGACGCGTCAGGATCTGCTGCAGGAAGGCGTCGGCGATCACGTCCTTGATGACGATGCCGGCGCCCGGCTTGCCGTCGGGAATGATGTGCCAGGGGCCGCCGTCCAGCTCGACGGCGCCGAAGTGTTCGCGCGCGACCTGGTAGCCCCAGTCGCGGAAGGCGCCTTCGGTGAACTTCATGATGTTGCCCTTGTGCACCAGGGTCACCGACTTGCTGCCTTCGCGGATCGCGTAGGAGATGGCGCTGTGGACCAGGCGCTCGGTGCCGAGGTAGCTCACCGGCTTCAGGCCGATGCCGACCTGTACCGGCGCCGGGCGGGCCGGACCGCCGATCGACTCCAGGCGCTTCTGCCAGTCGCCGCTCTTCTTTTCGCTGCCGAAGCGGATCTTGTCGAAGTCCCGGGCGAAGGTCTTCTCGACGAACTCGAGCAGCAGCTTGGATTCCGGCGTACCAGCGGCGTATTCGATGCCGGCGTAGATGTCCTCGGTGTTCTCGCGGAAGATCGTCATGTCGACCTTCTGCGGTTCGCGCACGGGGCTGGGGACGCCGTCGAACCAGCGCACCGGGCGCAGGCACACGTACAGGTCGAGCAGCTGGCGCAGCGCGACGTTGAGCGAACGGATGCCGCCACCGACCGGCGTGGTCAGCGGACCCTTGATGGAAACCAGGTAATCGCGGCAGGCCTGCACGGTTTCGTCGGGCAGCCAGTTACCGGTCTGGTTGAAGGCCTTCTCACCGGCCAGCACTTCCATCCACTTGATGGAGCGGGCGCCGGCATAGGCCTTGGCGACGGCGGCATCGAGCACGCGGACGCTGGCGCGCCAGATGTCCGGACCGGTGCCGTCACCTTCGATGAACGGCACGATCGGATGATCGGGTACCTGCAGCGCACCGTTGACGATGCTGATCTTTTCGCCACCGGATGGCGGCACCAGTGTCTGGGTCATGATTGCTCCAAGTCTGCGTTGGCCTGCCGGACGGCAGGACGCGGGACCGCCATTGTCGCGCGTGCGGCGCTGCGGGTGAAGGGCGGCGGTGCCCGGAAGCGGCGGGCGTGCCCCTGGGGGTGCGCCCGCGAAGCCCTTGGCGCCGCGTTGCCGCGGCGCCGCGGCGGGGTCGTTACTCGATCGAGAACGACTTGCTGGAAACGACGTTGCCGTCCAGCGTCACGTCGACCTGGTAGGTGCCGGTCGGGAAACCGTCTTCCATGTTGATGCGGAACAGGTGGCGCGACGGTCCGTCGGTGTCGATGCGGTGTTCTTCCTGGTGGACCGCCTGGCGGTCGGCGCCGTAGGTCCAGTTGGCCCCCAGGGTCGCGTTGCCGACGCCGGTGGTGTGGACGACCGCGTGGATTGCATCCTTGGGCGAGAAGGCGCCGGTCATCGGCACGGCATCGCCGCTTTCGGTCAGCGCGTTGCCCAGTTGCACGTCGGCGACGGCCAGCGGCGCGGCAGCCGGGGCCGGCGGCGGTGCCGGGGTGGCGGCCGGTGCCGGCGACGGAGCGGGCGCGGGTGCCGGAGCGGGCTCGTCCTTCTTGCAGGCGGTGAGGCCGGCGACGGCCAGGGCGAGGACAAGGGCGGTGGGACGAATACGGTTCATGGTGTCTCCCGGATCTGTTGGGTCTTCGAATGCACGGTGATGCTGGCGTTATGGCGAACGGCCGGAATGGCGACAACGGCCGCGATGGCCGCGGATGGCCTCCGCGGCCGGCCGTCGGTCATCCGGCCGCGCGCCGTCAGGTCGCTGTCGGTGCCGGCGGGATCTTCAGGACCCAGCCGATCTGGATCAGGTCCGGGTTCTTTATCACGTCGCGGTTGGCTTCGTAGATCAGGGTCCACAGCGACGCCTTGCCGTAGATTTCCTTGGCGATCTTCGACAGCGAGTCGCCCTTGGCGACGGTATAGGTCGGCGTGACCGTCGTCGAATTGACGGGCATCAGGCCGGGCTCGGGCACTTCGTCGGCCGAGGCGAATCCGCCCTTGACCTTGCTGAAGTCGGGCTTCGGTGCTTCCGGTGCCGGCACCGGATCCGGGAGGCTGGCAAAGCCACCCTTGACCTTGGAAAAATCGGGTTTGACGGGATCGGAACTCATCGCAGGAACCTCCTGGATCTGCGGGTGGACATGACAGCGCTTATACAACGGTCGGGTTAACGGGGCGTTATCCCGCCGCGCCAATGATGCCGCCACGGGGCATCGTCGTGCCGGATTATTTTCAGCCCGCTTCCAGCGGCGCCAGTTCGGCGTCCGGGAAGGGTCGGGGCTTCGAGAACAGGTAGCCCTGCAGCTCGTCGCAACCATGCGCGACCAGCCAGTCGCGCTGCCCCTGCGTCTCGACGCCTTCGGCGACGACGCGCAGCGAGAGGCTGTGCGCAAGGGCGATGATCGAGGCGCAGATCGCTTCCTGCTGGCGGTCCTCGAGCACGTCGCGCACGAAACTGCGATCGATCTTCAGGCGCGTGACCGGCAGGCGGCTGAGGTAGCCCAGGTTGGAATAGCCGCTGCCGAAATCGTCGATCGAGACTTCGACCCCGAGCGCACGCAGGTTCTCGATCGCGCGCACCACCCCGCCCGGGTCGGCGAGGATGACGCTTTCGGTGATCTCCAGTTCCAGCATCGAACCGGGCAGTCCGGTTTCCTCGAGAACCGAGGCGACTTCCGCGACCAGGTCGTCGTGCATGAACTGCTGCGCCGACACGTTCACGGCGACGCGGCAGGGCCGGCCGACCAGGCGTGACAGCTCGCCCTGGCGGAGGCATGCCTCGCGCAGCACCCAGCGCCCGATCGGCACCATCAGGCCGGTTTCCTCGCAGATCGGGATGAAGCGTCCCGGTTGGCGCAGGGCACTGGGACCGTTGGGCCAGCGCAGCAGCATCTCCGCGCCGCTGACTTCGCCCGTGCGCGCGTCGTGCTGGGTCTGGAAGTACAGGGCCAGCTCCTTGCCGAGGTCGGCCTGGCGCAGGCGCGACACCAGTTCGAGGCGGTTGCTGGCGGTGCGGTGAAGGACATCGGAGAACATCGCCGAACGGTTGCGGCCCAGGCGCTTGGCCTCGTACATCGCGGTGTCGGCGCTGCGGATCAGCGTATCGGCGTCCTGGCCGTCGCGCGGCGCGATGGCGACGCCGATGCTGACGGTGAGGAACTGCGTCGCGCCCATCACCTCGATCGGCTCGGCGACCACCTCCTGGATGGTCCGGATCAGCTCGTCGGCGGCATCGGCGTCGGCCAGCAGCATGAATTCGTCGCCGCCGAAGCGGCCGAGCGTGGTGCCCGGGCCGATGCTGCCGAGCAGGCGTTCGGCGACGGCGCAGATGACGTTGTCGCCGACGGCATGGCCGAGGGCATCGTTGATGAGCTTGAACTGGTCGAGGTCGATGAAGATCACCGCCAGCTCGCCGTGGTCGGAACCGGTGGCCAGCCAGGCACGCAGGCGATCCTTCAGCGCGCGCCGGTTCGGCAGGCCGGTGAGTTCGTCGTGCTGCGCCTGATGCGTGAGGATCTGTTCGAAGCGCAGCTGCTCGGTGAGGTCGCGGACGATCACCTGCAGCCCGCCACCGCTGCTGTCGTGATAATCGGAGACCGACAGTTCGGCCAGGTAGTGGCCGCCATTGGGCAGGTGGACGCGGACCTGGCGGCGCACCGCCTGCCACTCGGGATCATGCAGCGAACCGACGACGTCGGCGTCGAACAGGGCCTCGATGCGGCGGCCGACCAGCGGCTGGCCTTCGCCGTCCTGCAGGGCGAAGCCGGCCGATGGATTGGCGAACACGACCGCGCCGTCGCGCAGCACCAGCAGCGGCAGCGGCAGTCGTTCGATCAGCCCGCGGTAGCTGCTTTCGCGCTCGGCCAGCGCCTTCTGCGCGGCCAGCTCGCGTGAGCGGTCGAGGACGCCGCCAACCATGCGCACGGCGCGGCCGCTGTCGTCACGGAGAATGTAGCCGCGGTCCTGGACATGGGCATAGCCACCGTCGCGGCGACGGTAGCGGTACTGCGCTTCCCAGTCGTCGGAACCGCCGTCGAGGGCCGCCTTGATGCCCTTCACCACCGCCTCGCGGTCGTCGTCGTGGATGCGCTGCGCCCAGGTGTCCAGCGAGCTGTCGTCGAGCTCGGGATCGGCGCCGAAATGGTGGTAGTAGCTGTCGCTCCACCACAGGCTGCGGTGGTTGGCGTCGAAATCGTAGATGGCGTCGTTGCTGACGCGGGCGACGAGGCGGAAGCGGGCCTCGCTGTCGGCCAGCTCGGCTTCGGCGCGCACCTTGTCGGTGAAGTCGAGGCTGGCGACCAGGCGCGCCTCGCGGCCCTCGAAGCTGACCGGCGTGCTGTAGATGCGCACGTGCACGATGCGGTTGTCGCTGGTGATGTGGCGCCACATCAGGCCGTTCTCGGCGGTGGCATCGGTCAGCGCCGCGGCCTGCAGGTCCGGCGCGGTGTCGGGAACCGCGAGGTCGGACAGGCTCATGTCCAGGAACTGCAGCGGCGACCAGCCGTACAGCTCGACTGTCGCCTGGTTCACGGCGACGAAGCGCCGGCTTTCAAGGTCGAAGACCCAAAGCGGCACCGGGCTCAGCTCGAACAGGTAGCGGTACTGCGCTTCGGCGAGCGCGAGGCGCTCCTGGGCCTCGGTGACATCGGTGACGTCGAGCAGCGTGCCGGTAAGCACCTGCACGCCGCGGCGGTCGATGCGCGGGCGGGCACGCAGGCGCAGGTGCCGGACACGGCCATGGTGACGCAGGATGCGCATCGGGATGTCGACGGGGACGTCGTTCACCACCGCCTGGTGCAGCTGCATCTCGATCGCCTCGCGCTCGCCGGGTTCGACGCGCGCCAGCAGCGCGCCGTAGCCCAGGCGCCGTGGCTGCGGATCCAGTTCGAGCAGGCGCTCGACTTCCTCCGAACACATCAGCTGGTCGGTCGCGGTTTCCAGCTCCCAGAAGCCCAGGCCGGCGATCTCCTGCACCTCGCTGAGCCGCTCCTGCTCCATGCCCACTTCGTTGGTGGCGGCCAGCGCCGTGTTCCAGGCGCGCCGGATCAGGCCGATGGCGGTCAGCAGCACCATGGCCATCAACACGAAGGTCGCCATCGCCGCCCAGACCAGGCGCCACCATCCGGAGAGGATGCGCGACTGCTCGCGCTCGACGGCGACCACCAGCGAATGGTGTGGCAGCCGTTCGAGCGCGACCGTCCGGTCGGCGCCTTCGGCGGCACCCTGGCGGACGCTCCGGATTTCGCCGCCCACGGCCGCCTGCTGCCAGGTATCGAGGGTCATGCCTTCGGCGGCGCGGTAGCGGTCGCCATCCTGGTGGCGCGCAACCAGCGGGCCGTGCTCGTGGAACACCAGCACGCCGCCACCGGGACCGACATTGATGCCGGCCAGCAGGCCGTCGAGCGCGTGCACGTCGAGCTCGCCGACCAGCCAGCCGATGCGCGGGTGGTCGAGCGGCAGGATCATGCGCATGAACCAGCGGCCCGAACCCAGCTGGCGCGGTGGTTCGACCAGCGGCCGGCCGGCGGCGAGCCAGGTCTCGCGCTGCGCCAGGATGCCGGCATCGAGGGCGCGCGCGCCGCTGCCGCCATCGAGCACGCGGCCATCGGGGTCGACGATCAGCAGCTCGTCCAGCGCCGGAACGCTGGCCCTCAGTTCCGACAGCGCGGCAAGGCTGCGACCCAGGTATTCGCCATCCTCCACCGCCAGCCGGGCGACGGCGCGCAATGCCAGCGCATGCGTATCCAGGTAGCGGTCGACCATCGCGGTGACCGACTTCGACAGCGACGACAGCTCGCGCGCGGCGTTGTCGAGTTCGCTGCGGCGCAGGTGACCGAGCAGCAGGACCAGCAGGATCAGCACCAGCACGATGACCACGCCGCCGGACATCCACAGCAGGCGCGGCAGACGCTGCTCGGCCAGCTTGGGCAGGGTGCGGATCATCGTCCGTGGCGGTCCAGGATGGGCGGCCGGCTCGACCGGCCAGATACCGGCACGGTAGCGCCGATGCCTGGACCGGACAAGGCGCCTGGCACGATCATGGCTGGCCCAGGAAATCCAGGCTCAGGCGCAACATCGCGCGCGTGCCCAGCGCCAGTGCCGACTCGTCGAGGAAGAACTCCGGCGAGTGGTTGCTGGGCGCCGTGCGCGGATCCCGGTCGACCGGCGTCGCGCCGACGAAGAAGAAGAACCCGGGCACGCGAAGCGCATACTCCGAGAAGTCCTCGGCGCCCATGTTCAACGGCATGGCGATGACCTTGCCGGCGCCCGCCACCGCTTCCAGCGAGGGCCGCATGCGCGCGCTCAGGGCCGGGTCGTTCGAAGTGACCGGATTGCCGTCCTGGTCGGGCACCTGGGCATCGACGGTGGCGCCGTGCGCGGCGGCGACGTTCGTCGCGATGTCGATCAGGCGCTTGAATACGTCCTGGCGCATGCCCTCGTCGAAGGTGCGGATGGTGCCGATCAGTTCCACTTCATCGGGAATGATGTTGTAGCGGATGCCGCCCTTGATGGCGCCGAAGCTGACCACGACGGGCTGGCGGCTCAGGTCCATCTGCCGGCTGACGATGTGCTGGGCCGAACCGATGATGTCGGCGGCGGCGACGATGGGATCGACGCCACCCCAGGGCCGCGAGCCATGGGTCTGCCGCCCCTTGACGACGATGCGGAAGCGGTCGGAAGCGGCCATCAGCGGACCGGCGCGGTAGCCGAGTTCGCCGGCGCGCAGCGTCGAGAACACGTGCAGGCCCATCACCGCATCCGGCTTGAAGCGCTCGAAGATGCCTTCCTTCAGCATCATGAGGGCGCCGCCGTCCTCGCCTTCCGGCGGACCTTCCTCGGCGGGCTGGAAGATGAAGAGCACTTCGCCTGGCAGCTGTTCGCGCACGCTGGCCAGGGCCTGCGCCACGCCCATGAGGATCGCGGTATGCGCGTCGTGGCCGCAGGCGTGCATCACGCCGACGGTTTCGCCGCGGAACTGCGCCGTCGCCTTCGATGCGAACGGCAGGCCGGTGCGCTCGGTCACCGGCAGCGCGTCCATGTCGGCGCGCAGCGCCAGCCGCGGGCCCGGAAGCCCGCCGCGCAGCACGGCGGTGACGCCGGTATGGGCGATGCCGGTGCGGACGTCGTCGAGCCCGAGCGCGCGCAGGTGGCCGGCGACCAGTGCGGAGGTACGGTGCTCGCGGTTGCCCAGCTCGGGATGTTCGTGCAGGTCGCGCCGCCAGCCGACGACCGCTGCCTCGACGCTGGCGGCGAGCGTGTCGGCATCAGGTGCGGCGACTTCGGCCGACACGGCGGGCGCCATCGCCGCAGTGATGACAGTGGCCAGCAGCGTGGCCGACAGGCGTGGATATCGCATCAGTGTGGTCCTCCCTGCGGCAAGTATGCGCCAATGTCCGGGCGTCGGGGCCGCTCCGGCGCATCCGGTCCGGCCAGGCGCAATGCCGCCGCGACCATCACCGCCAGCACCGGCCAGAACAGGTAGCGGTATTCGGCGCTGGCGGCGAGCAGCGGCAGCGGCGCCGCGAAGCACATCGCCGAGACCATCACCGGCAAGAACAGCGCATGCACGGGCCGGCGCAGGCTGGAGAGGACCAGCGCGATGCCCGCCAGCAGGTAGGGCCAGGCGGCGAACAGCGGCGTGGTCGCCAGCACCGAGAACGCGCGCATGACCGCGGCGTCCCAGGGCCATGCCGCTTCCACGGCCGGTCCCACCGGCGCCGCGACGCGGCCCGGCGCGATGGTGAGCGACAGCGGCATCTGCGACTGCCGCAATCCCAGCAGCAGGCCGGTCATCTGTGCACGGTGGCGGAGGAATTCACCCGGGTGGTCCCGCCATGCCGACCACCAGGCGCGATCGAGATCGGCGCGCTGCTGCGCGGTCAGGTCCTGGAAGGTGGCGATCACCAGCTTGCGGGTCTCGAAGGCCGTGATCAGGGCGTAAGGCTTGAGCACCGCGCGCAGTTCGTCGACCTGAAGCGGCTGCTCCTGCATGCTCCGGGGAATGAGCATCTGCCCTGTGCGCACGGACAGCGCCGCCAGGTCGCAGGTCTGCAGCAGCGGCCAGACCGCGCGTTCGGTGACCGCGGGCAGCTTGTTGGGCAGGGCGGCGACCACGGCGATCACGGCGGTGACCGCCAGCGTGGCGACGGTCCGTTGCACCGGCGACCCGTGCAGGCGTGGCCAGCGCCCGCTCCAGTACCACAGCAATGGCAGCACGAACGGCAGGGCGTTGTGCCGGAACAGGCAGGCGCCGAGCAGCACCATCGGTACCAGCCAGCGCAATCGCCGCGAGGGACGGCGCCGCTCGCGCAGCAGCAGCGCGCAGGCCCAGAGCGCGAAGAACGCCGTCGGAATGTCCTTCCACAGGTGCGCGACCATGCCCAGGTTGGCCGGCCACAGACCGATCAGCAGCACGGTCAGCAACTGGGCGCGCGCGCCGCGGAACAGCTCGAAGGCCAGCCAGGCCAGCGCCGACCAGTAGCCCGCTGCGAACAGCACGAACAGGCCACCGGAACCCGGCCACCACGGATCGATCCACGACCACAGCATCGCCATCGCGACCGGGTGGTCGCTGGTGTAGGCGCCGGTGCGGGCATGCCAGAGCTGCACGGCCGAATCGACGCTCAGCCAACCGGGATGGAACAGCAGCAGCGTGACCGCGAAGCCGGCGAGGGCAGCCCACCAGGCGGCGTGGGATCGCGTGGCGTGTGCGGATGTCACGACCGTTCCGTCAGTCCAGGTGGATGCGGATGATCGACGGCGCCGCCGATGCATCGGGCGCTTCGAAGCCAGCCAGGCAGAGGTTGCCCAGCGCGCGCCGTACCGGCACGCCCTGCTGCATGCGCAGCCGCAGTCCGGGCCGCTCCGGCGCACTGCAGGCCGGGGCGGGAAGCACGCTGTGCGCGGGTGCGGTGTCGGTGAAGACGGCGCAGTCCAGGACACTGGCGTCGCGCGCCGCCGCGAACTTCACGATGGCGTCGGCGAAGGTCGGAAATGCGGTCGGCCAGTGCCCGTGTTCGAGCACGATCACGCAGCCCTGCGGATAGCTGCGCGCCGCGACCGGCGCCGCCAGCGCGAGGATGCGTGCGCTGACCGGTCCGGTGGTGGATGCCCAATCTCGTGTCTGCGCCCGCGCGGCGATGGCGGCGGGCAGCGCGACAAGCAACAGGACCGCGCCCACGGTTCGCGGGCGCAGCCGTGCAGGCAGCGCATCCAGTGCCAGCGCCAGCAGCATCGCCAGCGCCGCCGTTGCCAGATAGAAGAAGCGCAGGTTTTCGATGAACAGGCGCGCGCCGGCATCGGCGAACACCAGGTGCGTGATCGGCCATTGCAGCAGCGGTGGCAGCGCCAGCAGGATCAGCACCACGCCCACCGGCATCCGCAGTCGCGGTTGCATTCGCGCCGCCGACCCGGCGCCCAGCAGAACGGCGGCCACGGTGGCCGCCAGCACGACATGCAGCCACGCTGGACCGGCAAACCCGGCCAACGCCGCCGGTACCGTTTGCAGCCAGCCGGCGACGCCGGCCGGTGCGTCCGCGACCGAAATGCCGACGCCCACCGGCCACAGCATCAGCCGCCGCATCAGGAACAGCCCGGCGACCGGCAGCAGCAGCGCGAACCAGGCGCCGGCTGCCACTGCCGTGCCCTGGCGGCGCGCGCAGTACAGGCGCAGCATTCCGGCGCTGGCGAAAACCAGTCCGGTTTCCTTGGACGAGATCGAGAGCGCCAGCAGCAGGGCCACCACCGGCAGCAGCCGGCGACGGTGCAGCGCGGACTCGAGCAGGCGCAGCGCACCGAAGCCGGCCGCCACGGCGAGCAGCTCGTTGCGGTTCGACAACCACGACACCGTCCCCGCCGCCGATGGCGCGACCGCGAACAGCAGGCCGGCCAGCATGGCCGCGGGCAGGCCCACGCCCCAGCGACGCAGCAGCGCGACGATGGCAAGACAGCTGGCCGCGTGCACGCCGATGTCGACCAGGTAATGGCCGCCGCTGTCGTGCCCGGCCATGCGTTCGGCCAGCCACCACAGCGCGATCGAGCTGGGCCGGTAGAAGTACTCGTGAAGGATGCCGGTGACGTAGGGCGAGAACGGGTGGTCGAGGTGGCGCACGATCGCCAGCCAGATCCAGTCGTCGGTGTGGAAGCCCGCCTGCAGCAGCGGCCAGGCCACGCAGGCGAGCGCCAGCCCTGTCGCGACCGGCCACGCGCGGCCCCAGGATGGCGCCGCTTCGCGGTTCACGGCTGGTGTGCCTGCGCCAGGTAGTCCTGGCTCTGCATCTCGATCAGGCGGCTTTCGGTCCGCTCGAACTCGGCGCGCAGCCGCCCGGCCGGGTACAGCGACGTCACCGGCACCTCGGCCGTCAGCAGCAGTTTGACCTTGCGGTCGTAGAACTCGTCGACCAGGAGGATGAAGCGCTTGGCCTGGTCGTCGAGCGTCGCCGGCCCGAAGGCGGGCACGCCGCTGACCAGCACGGTCGAATAGCCGCGCGCCAGTTCGATGTAGTCGGAGACCGCGCGCGGACCGGCGCAAAGCTGGGCGAAATCGAACCAGGCGACGTCTTCGGCGAGGCCGCGCGCGACCAGCGTGCGGCCGGCGATGTCCAGCGTCGCCGGCATCCGGCCTTCCTCGCGACCGAGATCCACGAAGCGCTGCGCCTGGCGCGCCTCGGTGTCGGCGTTTACCGGATGCAGGTACACCGGCGCACGTGTCAGGCCGCGCAGCCGGTAGTCGGTGTCCGACACCAGCTCGACGACCTGGCAGTGGCGCTTGAGCAGCCCGATCGCCGGCAGGAAGCGCGCCCGCTGCAGGCCGTTCCGGTACAGGTTGTCGGGCGCGGTGTTCGATGTGGTGGCAAGCATCACGCCGCGCGAGAACAGGCCTTCGAGCAGGCCCGACAGCAGCATGGCGTCGCCGATGTCGTTGACGATGAACTCGTCGAGGCACAGCACCCGGCATCGACGCGCCAGCTGCGCGGCGATGTCGTCCAGCGGATCGGCCTGGCCGCGCGCGCGCAGTCCGGTCAGCTGTTCGTGCACCTGTGCCATGAAGCGGTGGAAGTGCAGGCGCTGCGCGCGTCCCGAGGGCAGCGAGGCGGCGAGCAGGTCGAGGAGAAAGGTCTTGCCGCGACCGACGCCGCCCCAGAGGTACAGGCCCTGGGGCTGGACAGGTGTCCGCGAGCGCCGCAGCTTCGCCAGCAGCCCGCCGGCCGGCCGGGCCGGCGCGCGCGCGGCGGCCTGGATGCGGTCGAACAGCGGCAGCAGCGCGCGCTGGCGCGGATCGTCCTGCCAGCGGCCGGCGACGACTCCCGCCTCGTAGGCGGCACTGGGCGCCCGCCCGGGCATCGCCGACGAGCCGCCGTCAGCCATCGCCGCGCAAAGGCGGCAGGTTCGTCTTGACCGCGTTCTTCAGGGCGCCGCGCAGGTCCATCAGGCGGCGATGGAAGAAGTGGCCGGTTTCCGGCATGCGGATGAGCTGGGGCGCCGGCTTCACCGATGCCGCCCAGTCGAATACCGCCTCCGGCTTCACGACCTCGTCCTCTTCGCCCTGGATGACCACCCACGGGCAGTCCGGACGGCGCAGGCTGGCGAAATCGAAGTTCTCCACCGCCGGGCCGACGCTGATCAGCTGGCGGACGGGCAGGCGCTGGGCGGCACGCGCGGCGACGTAGGAACCGAAGGAGAAGCCGGCCAGCCAGAGGGCATCGCCGGGGCGCACGGTCTCCAGCCAGCGCGCAATGGCCTCGACATCCTCGGCCTCGCCCTTGCCGCCGTCGTAGCTGCCGGCCGATTCGCCAACACCACGGAAGTTGAAGCGAAGCGCCGCCAGGCCCAGTTCGCGCAGGCTCCGCGACAGCATGGTCACGACCTTGTTGTGCATCGTGCCTTCGTGCAGCGGATGCGGGTGGCAGATGATCGCCACGCCGGCCCGCGCCTCGGCGGGCTCCGGCAGTTCAAGGAAGGCCTCGATCGGTCCGGCAGGGCCGACCAGCCTCAGTTCACCGGATTCCTCCGGGAAGGTGTCGGGATTGGCAGCAGGCGGAACAACAGGCATGGGCGAAGTGGGTCCGGGCAACGCCGGGCATGATAGCGCAGGCCCGCCAGCCGTCCTCAGCCTGAACCCGGGCCGACTGGCGGACCGCAATCCGGGGACCCGTGTCGAATGACCCTTGCCGCATTCGATCAGGGTCGCCACACTCGCGACCTTTACTGAACCCGAGGGTACTGGAACACCCCGCCTTCCACCCGGAGCGCCCGCGACCGGTTTGGTGACAGGAACAGTCACCGCCCGGGCCTAACCTCCGTTCCCGTGGATATCGCACCGGCCGAGGGAGCATCGCGCCGGCGGTTCCAGTCCGTATTCCGCGCCGATCGAGCGCCCTTCCCTCTTGCCGCCCTTGCCCAGGAATGCCGTCCATGACCCCGCGTAACGCCCGACCCGAGAAGAAGCCTTCCACCACCAAGCGCATGATCATCATGTTGATCCTCGCCGGGGTGCTGCTGGGCGGACTGTTCGCCGTCAAGGCCATGATGTCCGCCGGCATGAACCAGTTCTTCGACAACATGCCGCAGCCGGCCGTCGCCGTCACCGCCACCGAGGTCGTGCAGCGCACCTGGCCGCAGTCGCTGGATGCCGTCGGCACGCTGGTCGCGGTGAACGGCACCGACGTCACCACCGAGTCGCCGGGCGTGATCCGGACGATCCGCTTCGAATCCGGCCAGCGCGTGAAGAAGGGCGACCTGCTGCTGCAGCTTGATGCGACCGCCGAGTCGGCCACCCTGGCCTCGATGGAAGCGGCGCTGAAACTCGCGATCACCCAGCGCGACCGCTACCGCGAGCTGTTCAGCACCCGCCAGGCGGTCGCCCGGGCCGACCTCGACCAGCGCGAAAGCGAAGCCGAACGCCTGCAGGCCGATGTCGCGGCGCAGCGCGCGCTGATCGCCCGCAAGTCCATCCGGGCGCCGTTCGACGGCGTGCTCGGCATCCGCAAGGTCAACCTGGGCCAGTACATCAATCCCGGTGACGCCATCGTCAGCCTGCAGATGCTCGATCCGATCCACCTGAACTTCTCGCTGCCCGAACAGGAAGTCAGCCGCGTTTCCGTCGGCCAGGCGGTGACGGCGACGGTCGACGCGCTGCAGGGCCAGCGCTTCAACGGCACGATCACGGCGATCGAGTCGCAGGTGGACGCCAGCACCCGCAACTTCCTGGTGCAGGCGACGCTGGAGAATCCCGACGAAGTGTTGCGACCGGGCACCTTCGCGCGCGTCAGCAGCGACCTGGGCGAAGCGCTGACGGCGCTGGCGGTGCCGCAGACCGCGGTGACCTTCAATCCCTACGGCAATTCGGTGTTCGTCATCACCGAAGTCGCGCGCCAGCCGGGCGAGACGGACATGATGGGCAACCCGCTGGTCGGCAACAAACTGGTCGCGCAGCAGCGCTTCATCCGTACCGGTGCGACGCGCGGCGACCTCGTGGCCGTCGTCGAAGGGCTGGACGTCGGCGAGCGGGTCGCCACCAGCGGCCTGCTGAAGCTGCGCAACGACGCCGAGGTGACCATCAACAACAAGGTCCAGCCCAGCGCAGAGGAATCGCCGGAACCGGCCAACCGCTGAGCGCGCCGGCAGTCCATGACGTCGCCGGCCACGGCCGGCACCTGATTGCGAACGTTCCCCGGCCGGGCGCCGGAGGGAAAACGACCGATGAGATTCACCGATATTTTCGTCAACAAGCCGGTGCTGGCCGTGGTGGTCAGCCTGTTCATCCTGCTCTTCGGCCTGCGCTCCTACAGCGAGCTCAACGTGCGCCAGTACCCGGAGCTGCAGAACGCCGTGGTGAACGTCAGCACCACGTATTTCGGCGCCGATGCCGACCTCATCCAGGGCTTCATCACCACGCCGCTGGAACGCGAGATCGCCAGCGCCGAAGGCATCGAGTACCTGACCTCCAGCAGCTCGGCGGGCGTCAGCGTCATCCAGGCCTATATCCGGCTCGACCATGATCCGAACGAAGCGCTGACCCAGATCGCCGCCAAGGTGAACAAGCTGCGTGGCGAGCTGCCGCCGGAATCCGAGGACCCGGTGATCGAACTGCAGCAGGGCCAGCAGGTCGCGGCGATGTATGTGTCGTTCGCCAGCGACCGCCTCAACGACAACCAGATCACCGACTACCTGACGCGCGTGGTGGAACCGAAACTGGCCACCATCCCGGGCGTGCAGCGCGCGCAGATCATGGGCCCCGGCGCCTTCGCCATGCGCGTGTGGATGAAGCCGGACCGGATGACGGCACTGCGCGTCACCGCCAGCGACGTGCACCTGGCGCTGCAGGCCAACAACGTGCTGTCGGCGCTGGGCCAGACCAAGGGCCAGATGGTGGCCATGGACCTGACCGCCCGCACCGACCTGCGCACGCCGGAGGAATTCCGGCAGCTCATCGTGCGCGAGGAGGGCGGCGCCATCGTCCGCCTGGGCGACATCGCCGACGTCGAACTGGGTTCGGAGAACTACGGTTCGTCGGTGCGCATCAACGGCCAGGCCGCGACCTTCATGGGCATCTTCGTGTCGCCCGATGCCAACTCGCTCGACGTCATCACCGCCGTTCGCGAAGTCTGGGACCGGGAAATCCTGCCGCAGCTGCCGGAAGGCCTGGAGGCGACGATTCCCTACGACAGCACCGACTCGATCCGCGATGCCATCAACGAAGTCGTGCGCACCATCGTCGAAGCGGTCGCCATCGTGATCGTGGTGATCTTCCTGTTCCTGGGATCGCTGCGCAGCGTGCTGATCCCGGCCGTGACGGTGCCTTTGTCGCTGGTCGGCGCGCTGTTCCTGATGCTGCTGATGGGCTTCACCATCAACCTGCTGACGCTGCTGGCGATGGTGCTGGCCATCGGCATCGTGGTCGACGACGCCATCATCGTGCTCGAGAACATCCACCGCCACATCGAGGAAGGCAAGTCGCCCAAGGAGGCGGCGCTGATCGGCGCCCGTGAACTGGCGTGGCCGGTGGTTGCGATGACCACGACGCTGATCGCCGTCTACCTGCCGATCGGTTTCCAGGGCGGCCTCACCGGCGTGCTGTTCACCGAGTTCGCCTTCACGCTGGCCGGCGCCGTGTTGCTGTCCGGCATCATCGCGCTGACGCTGACGCCGATGATGTGCTCGCGCATCCTCAAACCGCATGCCCACGGCAGCAAGGGCCGCCTGGAAGCCTGGCTGGACCGCCTCTTCGAGGGACTGCGCAGCAGCTACCAGCGCCGCCTGCACGGCGCGCTGGAGACAAAGTCGGTGATCGCGATCTTCGGCCTGATCGTGTTCGTGTCCTGCGCCTTCCTCTACACCACGGCGCCGAAGGAGCCGGCGCCGCTGGAAGACGAGGGCTTCATCTTCTCCATCGGCATGGCCGACGCCTACACGACGCTGGACTACATCGAGCGCTATACCGAGGAGATGACCGAGATCGTCTCGGAGATTCCCGAGGTCGATGATTTCTTCCTGTTCAATGGCGGTTTCGCCGGCATGGGTGGCTCGAATTCGGCGCTGGCCGGTTTCGTGCTGAAGCCCTGGAGCGAGCGATCGCGTTCGACCAACCAGGTGCTGCAGCAGGAGCTGCAGCCGAAGCTGGGCGAGATCACCGGCCTGAACGTGTTCGCGCTGGTCCCGCCATCGCTGCCCAGCGCCGGTGGCGACGGTGGCGGCGAGTTCCTGATCGGCGGCGTCGGTTCGCTGGAGCTGCTGTCGGAACTGGCCGACGAGATCCTCAACCGCGCCTATGCCTCCAAGCGCTTCATCTTCCTCGACAAGGACCTGAAGATCGACAAGCCGCGCATCGAGGTGAACATCGACCGCGACAAGGCGGCGATGCTCGGCATCGACATGCGCACGCTGGCGGCCGACATGGCCGCGATGCTGTCCGGCGGCTACACCAACCGCTTCGCCATGCAGAACCGCTCCTACCGCGTGATCCCGCAGGTGCAGCGCAGCGACCGCCTCAATGCCGAACAGCTGCAGCAGTACTACACGCGCACGCGCAGCGGCGAACTGGTACCGCTGTCGACGCTGGTGACACTGAAGGAAAGCACGCAGCCGCAGACGCTGAAACGCTTCCAGCAGCTCAACGCGGTGGGCATTACCTTCGCGCCGCGGCCGGGCGTATCCAAGGGCGAGGCGCTGGCGGTGCTGGAACAGGCCGCCGCGGAAGTCCTGCCTCAGGGCTACAGCGTCGACTACGCCGGCGAGTCGCGCCAGTTCAAGCAGGAGGGCGCGACCATGCTGGTGACGCTGCTGTTCGCGCTGGTGATCATTTTCCTGGTGCTGGCGGCGCAGTTCGAGAGCTTCCGCGACGCGCTGATCATGCTGGTGACGGTACCGATGGCGATCAGCGGCGCGCTGTTCGTGATCAACCTGCTGGCGATCGTCGGCGGCATCCTCGGCATGATGCAGATCGAGGCCTTCCCGGGCATGAGCATCAACATCTACACCCAGGTCGGCCTGGTGACGCTGGTCGGCGTGATCTCCAAGCACGGCATCCTGATCGTCGAATTCGCCAATGCCCTGCAGATCGAGAAGGGCCTGAGCAAGCGCGAGGCGATCGAAGAGGCGTCCGGCATCCGCCTGCGTCCGGTGCTGATGACCACGGCGGCGCTGGTGTTCGCGATGATCCCGCTGCTGATCGCCAGCGGACCGGGCGCTGCGGCGCGCTTCTCGATGGGCGTGACCATCGCGGCCGGCATGTCGATCGGCACGCTGTTCACGCTGTTCGTGCTGCCGGCGTTCTACCTGTACCTGGCGCGCGACCACCGCAGCGGCCATTCCGCGGAAGGCGTGCCAGCGCCGTCGGACCTGCCGTCGGCGGGCCTCGGCGACGCGATCAAGGCCTGATCCCGGCCCATCCTGCCGCCGCCTGACCGGCGGCGGCAGGCCACGGCCGTGCCGACCCGATCGGACGCCGTCGGTCGCCGGTCGATGGCGGCCGACCGTGGGCCTTGGGCTTCATGTGCGCGCCGAAGCCCGCCACGTTGCACGAGGCGGGTTGCGCCCTCCCGATGTGGCGGAGGGTGCGCTGCCCGCCGCTGCAACC
Organism: Pseudofulvimonas gallinarii; assembly: GCF_004343305.1. Lineage (GTDB taxonomy): Bacteria > Pseudomonadota > Gammaproteobacteria > Xanthomonadales > UBA2363 > Pseudofulvimonas > Pseudofulvimonas gallinarii. The sequence continues at coordinate 130,502 of NZ_SMAF01000007.1, forward strand.
AGCGCCTGTCGACCGACAACGGCGCCGCTGCATCCGTTCATCCGGGCCCGATGCCGTTGCCGCTGCAACGGGCGGTGAAACTTCCGCTGTCGTTGAGTCGGGTTTCACCTTTCCGATGTGGCGAATGATGCGCTAGGCGCCGCTGCGACCCGCGCCTGTCGGGCGAAAATGGTGCGACTGCATGCGTCCATCCGTTGCTTCCGATGCCGAGGCCGCTGCAGCTGGAAATGGAACGTCCGCTGTCGCCGGCGACGCCATTGCGGTGTCGAGGCAATCAGGCCGGGCCGGCATGGGCGGTACCAGACCGCACCTCCTGAAGGACGTCGCGGTCGAGGAATGGAGCGCTTCGGTTTCCGGGCCCGCCGGGTGGCCGCGTTGCGTGGGCGGACGCCGGGTCGGCACCGGCGCGGCGGATCCCACGTGGCAGGCGCGGCATCCCGCGTCGCGCAGCGGAGCTGAGCGAATCCCGGTCATCCCTCAGATGGCTGGACACCAGGCAAGTGACGCTGCCGCGGACGCCCGGGCGCCAGCTGGTGGCAGGACGCGCGGAATCCGGCCGCGTCTCCGTTCCCCCGGCTCAGGGCTGGATATCGACCCAGACCGGATCGTGGTCGGAGCTGCGCCAGGGTTCGGCGGCGTACAGGCGGCGGCCGCTGCGGCTGTCGCCGTCATAGGCGAACTCCGGCAGCTCGTCGGCATTGATCGCCCAGACGCCGGCGCCGAGGACGCGCGCAGCGAGATCACTGCCCGCCAGCGCATGATCGAGCAGGCCGGCCTGGCCCTGGTACACATAGCTGTGCGGTGGCGGCGCATCCTCCGGCGCCTGCCCGGCGAGCACGTCGCGATAGCCCTGCCCGGTCAGGACGCGGACCGGGTCTTCCCGGCGGTAGGCGTTGAGGTCGCCGAGGATGAGTGCGGCGCCGGCGCCGATGCCGGCCGGATCGCTGGCCAGCCACTGCGCGAGGCGCTCGGCACTGTCGCGGCGCACGGCGTTGTAGCAGGCCTGGCCGTCGCCCTTGTCGACATTGGCCTCGTTGGCGTCGGCGCAGCCGCCCTTGGACTTGAAGTGGTTGACCACGACGAGGAAGGGCCGGCCTTCGCCGGACAGCGGGCGGAACGCCTGCGCCAGCGGCATGCGGCTGTCGCTGTCGAACGGGCCGCTGTCGAGCGTGTACGCCGCCCCGACCGGTTCGACGCGGTCGGCGCGGTAGAGCAGGCCGACGCTGATCACATCGGCGCCGAGGCGGTCCAGCCCGGCGGGCTGCACGGCCCGCCAGACGCTTTCCTTGCCGCGGGGCGGCGGCGCCAGCGCGTCGGCCAGTTCGAGGATGGCGCTGCCGCTGTCGTAACCGTCGTTCTCGATCTCCATCAGCGCCAGCACGTCGGCGTCGAGCTGACGCATGGCCGCCACGAGCTTGTTGCGCTGGCGCTGCTGCAGTTCGCGGCTGGCGGCGCCACGGTCGGTCGGAAAACCTCCACCGCTGCCGTCGCCGTTGAAGAAGTTCAGGACATTGAAGCTGGCGATGCGCAGCCCGTCCTCGGCACGCGCCGGGGCGGCGGGGCGGGGCGCCTGTTCGACGGCGACGATGGGACGCGCCAGCTGCAGGCGCCAGCGGCCCAGGCGATGGTCGATCACCCCTTCCAGTCCACGCAGCTGGCTGCCGACGCGATACGGCGCCTGTGCCGACACCGGCACGGGCAGTTGCCAGAGCGACCTCGGGTACTCGCCGTCGCGGCCGTCATCGACGACCAGGCTGCGCTGACGGTTCTCGTTCTCGGCGCGGCGCGCCTGCGGACCCGGGCGCGCGACTTCGGTGGCGGCGTACAGGCGCTGGTCGCCAAAGGCGATGGTCAGCTCGCCGAAGCGCAGCAGCGATTCGTTTCCGCTGAGGACAACGGGGCCGGGTACGTGCACGTACATGCCGGACAGCCGCGACCAGTCCTCCGGCGGCCGGGTCAGCTCCAGCCGTGGTGCGGACCCGCTGCCGCAGGCTTCGATGCGCTCGACGTCGCGCAGCGCCCAGGTCGCGGCCGCACGGTCGTCGCTGCGCGACCACTTCCCGGATACGCGCAGGCGCTCGCCGCTCTTCGGCCGCAGCGCGGTGCCACGGGCCTCGACGAACACGCCTTCCGGCGTGCGCTCGTCGCCGTCGTCCTCGCCGTCGGCGCTCTGCAGGAAGAATCCGCCGAGGCCATCGAGGTAGACGGCGCTGACCACGCCCTCGACGGTGACGCGACCGAACTCGGCGATGCCGGCGCCACTGCGACGCGGCAGGCTGGCGATGGCGGTGGCGGCGCCACCGCAGACATCCTGCTGTGCGGCCGGCGCCGGATCGGACGCGGTCGCCGCAGGACGACCGTCATCGCAGCCGTACAGGGCGGCGAACAGGGCCAGGGCAAGGGCCGGACGGCATGACGCCGCCCGCAGGCGGCGTCCGGAGCAGTGGCGCACGGCCATCAGCCTCAGTTGATGTTCTCGAGCATCCACTCGACCGAGGCGCGGACCTGGTCGTCCGACAGCGACGGGTTGCCACCCCGCGGCGGCATGATGCCGGTATTGCCCTGGAAGCCGTCGATGGCGTGCTGGACCAGGGTATCCGTGCCCTTGGCGATGCGGTCGCTCCAGGCGGCCCGGGTCATCGTCGGCGCGCCGCCGGCGCCGGTGTCATGGCAGGTCTTGCAGAGGTTGCCGTAGATCACCGAGCCGTCCAGCGTGCCGCCGTACGCCACCTGGGCCTGCGCGGCAGCCGCGGCGGCGGCTTCGGCGGCCGCCTGCGCCATCTGGCCGGAAGCGCCGGCATAGACGCCACTGACCGGCGCGATGCGTGCCTGCACGGCGGCCAGCTGTTCCGGGGTCCGCGTGTCGCCCTTGTGCCGGCCGTGCACGGAAAACGCCACGGTGATCAGCACCAGCGAGAGCACCACGAAACCGGCGATCAGCGAGGCGAACTTCTTGAGGAAGGTGAGGTCAGTGTTGTTCACGGCAGAACTCTTGGCGGCGGCGACCGTAAAGGCCGCGCAGTATAGCAGTCCGTATTGGTGCCGGGCATTTTCCCCGGCGCCGGCGACGCTCAGGCCGGGGCGGGCCAGACCGCCTTCAGGGGATCGAACTCCAGATCGACCATCTCGCCAGCGCGGTAGCCGAAGCCGGTGACCGCCAGCACACCGTCGCGCATCGGCTCCAGGCCCAGGGCACGCTCGATCTCGCCTTCGTTGGCGGCCGCGGTGATGAAGGCGCCCAGGCCCAGTTCGGTGGCCAGCTGGTACTGCGCCTGTGACAGGTGGCCGGCATCGAGGATGACGGCGCGATAGGCCTTGGCATGGCCGCGGTACTTCCAGAAGTTGCGCTGGAATCGCGCCACCAGCATCACGTATACCGGCGCCTGCGCGAACCACGTCTGGCCGGCGACGAAGCGCAACGCCAGCCCGTCGGCTTCTTCGGCATCGAGCGCACGCATCGGCTCTAGTGCGTGGTCGGTGCTGTGATAGTGGTACAGGCCGGGCGCAAGCCCGTCGACCCGACGAACCAGCAGCCAGGCCTCGACCGGATGCAGGCCGCCGGCCGACGGCACCGCCTTCTTGAGCAACGGGACGCCGGTGACTTCAGCGGTCGCGCGCGCTCCATGGACCTGTTGCAGGATGGTCGCCAGCATCGCCAGCGGCAGCGGTCGCGCAGGGTCGAAGTTGCGGCAGGTCACCCGTCGCGACAGCAGCCGGTCGAAACCGGTTTCGGGACTGGCCGGCAGTGGCTGGCGCCTGGCCGCGTCCACACGCGGCGCCACCGGCGGCGGTGGCGGACCCAGGCGCTCGAGCATCGGCGGCAGCGAGCTGTCGCCGGCCAGTGCCTCGGTGGTCTTCTGCGTATCGGTGTCCTGCCAGCGCAGGTGGCGGTGGGCGACGGCGGCGATCCGATGCCAGTGCCCTTCACGCACGATGGCGTCGCCGGCATCGGGGGCGTCCTCCGTTTCCAGCAATCCGTTGTCGAGCAGGCGCCGGACGACAGCCTCGCCGTGTTTGCGCACGAAATCCTCGCCTTCCGTCCAGTCCGTTGATGACACCTCGCCCAGGGCAAGGACTTCCGCATCCGAAAGTGTGACGCAGTCGTCACGGTGGGCAGCCAAGCCCCTCCATTCGATGCGACTGCGCATCCGCGCCTCGCCGGCGAACACGGCGGCGATATCCAGTTCGCGGGTTTCGCGGGGTTCGATCAACAGGGCATGGCAGCGACGCAGGCGCATGGAATATCCGGACAAGACAAAAGGGATCGCAGCGGCGATGATGGGATTTCAACGGGTCCGCCGTCATTGGCAACGGCGGTGGAGTCTTTCTAGAATCGCCAAACCATTACTCGAACCAGAGAGAGTGCAGACATGTCTGGAAGCCTGCCCCGTGACAAGGGAATCGAATTGATCCGCCGGCTCGCGCACGATGATGCTTTTCGCGGTCTGTTCGAAACCGATCCATCGTCCGCGATGACCGAGCTGGGAATCAGCACGGAAATCATCGAGTCGCTGGGTCCCAAGTGCAAGTTCGCGCGCACGCTGGCGCCGAAGGCCGCATTTGTCTCGCTGCTCGAAAACATCAATGGCGAGGCATTCGACATTGCAATGCAGATGGCCGTGCCGCAGGCGGCGCTGGCGGCACGCCTGGGTGCGACCGCACAGCAGATGCCGGCGGTCGCCGACTTCCCGGCCGCGCTTCGGGCCTGAGTCCCGGCGCGCGCCGGCGGGCGTCGCCAACAGCGACGCCCGGCAATGGCGGTCGGCCGGCACCCGGATTGGACGGAATCGAATACATCCGTCTCCGATCCGTTCGCGCTGCTAGACTTGCGGCCTTGCACGGAAGGAGTAACACGCCATGGCTGGAACACTGCCGCAGGAAGAAGGTATCGCCCTGATCCGCAAGCTTGCCGAGGACGATGCGTTCCGGACGCTGTTCGAGAAAGACCCGCGGGCTGCCATGAAACAGCTCGGCATCTCCGACGAGATGCTGGCATCGCTCGACCCGGGATGCGTGAACCCGCGCACCCTTGCGCCCAAGGAGAAGTTCGCCGAGCTGCTGAAGGACGTCAACAGCGAAGCATTCCTGGCGGCGGTGGGCATGCAGACGCCGGAGGCGCGTCTGCGCTGAGTCGGCGGAGCCGGGCCCTACGACCCGGCGCCCCGCCCGGTCGCCAGTTCGGCGACGGCCGCGCGCGCAGCGGCCCAGCGCCCGCTGACCGGCGGCGGAAGCTGGTTCGTCAGCCACACATGTGAGAACCGCTCGAGCGCGGCAGCGGCCACGTCCGCCTGGCCCAGCTGGATCGCCTGCTCGGCCTGGAACAGCCAGCCCAGCCGCGAGTAGGCGACGTTGAGCGGCACCACCATCATGTTCGCCGTGGTTTCCGAGTAGGCGCGACCGCGATGTCCGGTCAGCCAGCGCGCTTCCTCCAGCGCCGCCGCATGCTGGCCGCTTTCGGCCAGGGCGTCCACCATCGAGACGTGGACCAGGACCAGGCGATCGTCGTCATCGGCAATGCCGCGAAGGATCCCGACCGCGGTATCCGGCTTGCCCTCGGCGCGCATCAGTTCCGCGACCACCATGTCATGCCATTGCCAGAGGATCGGGTATTCCCTGATCTTCAGTTCGCTGTCCAGGTGTGCCATCGCCTGCCGCGCGATCGCCACCTGTCCGGCGCGGGCGGCGAGCCAGGCCACCAGCAGCACGCGCTGCTGGTGTTCGGCGTACCACAGCGGATCCTGCGTGATCCGCGCGGCGACAAACGACTTCAGCCGCTGGTCGAGAAGTCCCGCGAACCGTTCCGGCTCCTCGGTCAGCGATGCCAGTCCCAGTTGCAGTCCAAACAGCGACTGGCGCAGGTTGTCGGTGATGTCGGACCACTCATGGCCGCTCGCCAGGTCCTTGCTGGCGCCGGCCCAGTCGCCCTGGTCGAGCTTGAAGGTGGCTGCCGTGAGCATGCGTCCGAACTGGCTGTACACCGAACCCGACGCGCGCCCGCGGGCCAGCGTGCGCTGGGCCAGGGCGAACTCGTTGCGCGCCGCGTACGCACTCGCATAGGCGGTGTTCTCGAATCGGCGACCCAGCTCCTCTGAAGCACGGAACTGCTCGATGGCCTCGTCGAAGCGCTCCTGTCCCATGTAGAGCTGGCCGAGCAGGTAATGGCCGAGGCCGCGGCGCGGATTGGCCGGATGCGCGTTGTGCTCCACGGCCCGGATGGCATCGTCGTAACGGTTGCCGAAGTACCAGAGGTTGTAGCCCAGGGCGCCCTGCGCGCGGAAATCATCGGGGTAGAGATTGGCCAGCAGGCGCCAGCGCTCGATCACCTTGGCCGGCGTGTCGCTGAGGTTGGCGATCGACGCCTCGGCATGCAGGCGGTCGCGCACGCTCAGCCGCTCCGGCTTCTCGATGGCCCGGTGCAGTTCCAGCAAGGCGCCGGCACGGTCGCCGTTTTCGACCAGCAGCGCCGACAGCTCCAGGCGCGCGCGGCCGAATTCCGGATCGGTATTGATCGCCTGGCGCAGCAGCGCCAGCGCGTCGTTGAAGAGGTTGGCGCGCTTGGCCTGCATGCCCATGGTGTAGGCGCGCAGTGCATCGAAGTTCGCGGTCGCCACCTTTTCCAGCGGCATGCTGTCTTCGGTGACCGCCGCCAGGGCCTCGCCCAGGCGTTCGCGCAACTGCCGGTTGACGCGGTCCACCGACGACAGCACGGAAGCGACGCCGACACCATCGGCCGACTCGGCATAGACCGTGGCCTGGGTGACCGGGTCGACCACTTCCGCGGTGTACCGGACGCGGCCGCCGATCTCGGCCAGCGACGTCAGGATCAGTGCCCGCGCACCCTCGCGCAGGGCGATTTCCGATCCGACGGTGCGGTCGACCGCACTGTTGGGATCACGCTGCATGCGCTCGAGCGCGGCGCTGACCTGCAGGTCGGAGAGCACGTTGATGTGCCGCGACTGTTCCAGGCCGATGCGGAAGGCCTCGTGCAGGGACGAATCGAAGCGGCGGTCGTCGGTGAGGTTGCGCAGGTCGGCGACGACCACCCAGTCCCGTTCGGCGAACGCGATCGCCGGCTGCGGCCGGAAAAAGTCCCACAGCGGGATCGACAACAGGGCCAGCAGGGCGATCATTTCCACGGCGAGCATCAGCGGTCGCCGCCACAGCGGCACCTCGCGGTACGCCTTGCCGCTCCAGGACGGTGCGCGCAGCGGCGCGATGCCCTCCTCACCGACCTCGAAAACCTGGACCGGCTCCGGAACGCCCTTGAAGCGGTAACGCCCGTGTGACCGCCAGCGCACCCGCGGCATCAATGCGCCAAGTTCACCTTCGGCGCGATGGGCGATGCTGTAGACAACGCCCGACATCAGGATCTGGCCCGGCGATGCCAGGCTCATCAGGCGCGCGGCCAGCGGCTTGACCAGCCCCTCGACCTCGACCGGCTTGGCACCCTTGGCGATGTCGTCGGCACTGTTCTGCCAGAGCACCACCTCACCGAGATGGACGCCGATGCGCGCCGCCAGAGGCAGCTCTTCCTCGGTGGAGAACCGGCGCAGCGCGCGCTGGCAGGCCAGGCTGAAGCCGACCGCCTGCACCGGCCGCTCGAAGAGCGCGAGGAATCCGTCGGTCTTGTCGATCTCCTGGCCGCCATGTTCCCGGATCAGGTCACGCACGAGGCGGTCGTGGCGGCGGATCAGTTCGGCGGCACGCTGGTCGCCAAGCCGCTCGAACAATGCCGTCGAATCGGCCAGGTCACAGACCACCACGCAGCGCAGCAGGCACATCGCCCCGTCCGGTATCGCCTGTGTCCCGGCTGTCCCGACATCGGGCTGCGCCTGGGCATGGACATCGTCCCCGGACGTGGTCGCGGCTGCGGGCGGGTCCGTCGGCGACGGCTGCGGGCTGACGTTCACTGCGGCGCCCTGTGAACCATGGATTGCACGCAGCCATGCCCGCCGCAGGGGCGGGAGCCGGACTTCCGCGCCGCAGGCGGCACAGGTCGGACCCCGTCGGGCCCGGTCCGGAATGGACTGGCTGTGCACTGCCGCTGCGCTTTCAAGCTCTGGTCCCCTGCCCGCCAGTGAATCGCGGGCGCCGTACAGCCGGATGGCATCCGGCCGGCTCCGATGCGCCCGCTACGGGGTCAGGAGCCGCCAGCTGTCACCGCCGGCTGCCTTGACTTCATACAGGGCGACATCGGCATGACTGTACCAGTGCGCCCAATCGTTGTCTGCGTCACAGATTGCCCCGCCGATGCTGACCCGGACCTGCTCGCAGCCGGGCAGGTGCAGGGCCTGTACGCCATTGAGGATCTGCCTGGCACGCAGGGCGATGTCGTCGCGCGTGCGCACCTGGGCGATCAGCGCGAACTCGTCGCCACCGAGCCGGCAGGGCAGGTCGCAGGGAGCGCCCGCTTCCTGGACGGTGCCGGCGATCGCACGCAGCACCTGGTCGCCGACGAGGTGGCCGCAGGTGTCGTTGATCTGTTTGAAGTTGTCGACGTCGATCAGCAGCAACGCCATGTCGGTGCCGGGCAGCCGGCGCCGTTCGAGCGTCTCCAGGAACATGTAGAGGCCGCGGCGGTTGCACAGGCCGGTCAGTTCGTCGGTCTGCACCAGCCGCTGCACGGTCCCGAGCTCGGCTTCGGTGCGACGCAGCGAATCCAGCGTCACCAGCAGGTCTTCGTTGCGTCGCTTGAGATTGGCGATCAGCTGCTGCTCGCTGCTGACCAGGTAGGCGAAGGAACGCCGCATGAAGCCGGCCATCACCACCGGATGCGCATGCAGCAGCGTTTCGAACGCCTCGTGCTCGATGAGGTGGAGGGTCGCGTCGATGACCACGGTCGCCTTGGCGACGCGGGCGTGGTTGCCGATGAACAGCGTCAGCTCGCCGAAGAATTCGCGCGCGCCGATCAGCTTGTCCGGACGGCCGTCGCCGAATTCGAGCTGCACGCGGCCGGATTCGATGACGAACATGCTGCGACCGAACTCACCGCGCTGGAACACGATTTCGCCGGCACGCACGACGCGACGCTGGCCCAGCTGGGCGAACATGCCGAACTCGGCTTCCGACAGCTGGCGTGGCAGCTGGATCGGCTTGACGGGCGCCAGCCCCGACAGGGGCAGGCTCGTTCCCGGCGATGGCATTGGCTGGTTCACCGCTCCTCCCACGCGCCAACAGACATTCGATCTTAGCCCTTCTGCGCCGAAGGTTCCCTCACACGGCGCGATTCAAGGGTGGCGCGCGCGTGAAGGCATCGTGCAGGAAGTCGATCATCGCCCGCACCTTCGCTGGCGGGCGACGGTCCGCCGGATAAAGGACATGGATGCCACCCAGCGACGCGACCGGCCGGTCCAGTTGCAGCGCGACCAGTCCACCGCGGTCGAGCGCATCGGCAACGATGAAATGCGGCTGGTAGATGATGCCCTGGCCGCCCAGGGCAGCCGCCATCAGCGCATCGCCGTTGTTGGCGAGCAGGTTGCCGTGCACCGGCACGCGGATGTCGCCGCGCTCGCCGAAACGCCAGTGCTTGCGGTCCTGCATCGCCGACAGCGTGTAGCCCAGGCAGTTGTGCCCGGCCAGGTCGCCGGTCCGGCGCGGCGTGCCGTGGCCGGCCAGGTAGTCGGGCGAGGCACAGACGACCATCGTGCTGTCACCCAGCTTCCTTGCGACCAGTGGCGAATCCACCAGCCGGCCGATGCGGATCGCCAGGTCCCATTGCCCGGCGAGCAGGTCGACCTGGGCATCGCTGAGTCCCAGTTCGACGGTGACCTCCGGATGGCGTCGGGCGAAGTGGGGCATCAGCGGCGCGATGAAGCCGCGTCCGAACGACAGCGGCACCGCCATGCGCAGCAGGCCCGACGCCTTCACCTGCTGCGAAGTGACGGCCGCCTCGGCTTCGTCGATCTCGGCGAGGATGCGCTGGCAGGCCTCGAGGTATTCGCTGCCCGCTTCTGTCAGGCGCAGCTGCCGCGTGCTGCGGTGGAACAGTTTCACGCCAAGCCGAGCTTCCAGCGCATTGACGTGCTTGGTGGCCATGGCAGGCGACATCGCCAGGTGCCGTGCCGCGGCCGACAGGCTGCCGTCGCCGGCCGCACGGGCGAACACACGCATGCCGGTAATGCGGTCCATGCGCCAATCTAACACCATCAGTACGAACTGTTGTCACGATCGCGGGTCTTCTGAGCCTGCAGGTCAGAACCCATACTTGCGGCATGAGCAACCTTACCGACCGATCCTGTGCGACGCCCGGCCCGCGCATGCCGACGGTTTTCATTCCGCACGGCGCCGGGCCGTGTTTCTTCATGGACTGGAATCCGCCCGACACCTGGGATGCGATGGCCGCCTTCCTGCGTGGGCTGGCCGGCACCCTGCCAGCGCGACCGCGCGCGATCCTCGTCGTGTCCGGCCACTGGCTGGCGCCGCGGTTCGCCGTCACCGGCCATGCGGGCCCGGGTCTGATCTACGACTACGGCGGCTTTCCGCCGCACACCTACGAACTGGCCTGGCCGGCGCCGGGCGAACCCGCCCTGGCCGCGCGCGTGTCGGCACTGATCGAACAGGCCGGCGAACCGGCGCAGGTGGATCCGGAACGCGGCTTCGACCACGGCGTGTTCGTTCCGCTCAAGGTCGCCTTCCCGGACGCTGACATTCCGGTCGTGCAGCTGTCACTGCGGCAGGACATGGAGCCGGCTGCGCACCTCGACGCCGGCCGCGCGCTGCAGGGTCTCCGCGACGAAGGCGTGCTGATCGTCGGCAGCGGCATGAGCTTCCACAACATGCGCGGCTACGGGGATCCGCGCTATACGCCGGTGTCGAAGCGGTTCGACGACTGGCTGACGGCCGCCGTGGAAAGCCCGGCCACGGAGCGCGCTGCCCGGCTGCGGCGCTGGAGCGAGGCGCCCAACGCCCGCGACTGCCACCCGCCCCGCGCCGAAGAGCACCTGCTGCCGCTGATGGTGGTCGCCGGCGCCGCCGGCGAGGATCCCGGCCGCCAGGTGTATTCGCAGCGGGTCCTGCAGACGTGGCTGTCGGCGTTCCGCTTCGGCTGACATCGAGGCTGATCATCCCTTTTCGGCGCCGGCCGCGTTGCCGCGCGCATCCTGTCCCGGATCCGCTTCAGGAAATCCACCGTATGAACACACGTCCCCTGGGCCGCTCGGGCCTGCACATCGCGCCGCTGGTCTTCGGCAGCAATGTCTTCGGCTGGACCGCGGACGAGGCGCGCTCCTTCGCGCTGCTCGACCGCTTCGTCGAGCGCGGCTTCAACACCATCGACACCGCCGACGTCTATGCCGCCTGGGCACCGGGTCTGGCCGGCGGCGAGTCGGAAACGATCATCGGCCGCTGGCTGGCGCGCCGCGGACGCCGTGACGATGTCATCGTCATGACCAAGGTCGCCAAGTGGCAGCCACGCAAGGGCCTGTCCGCGGCCAATATCGAGGCGGCTGTCGAGGATTCACTGCGGCGGCTGCGCAGCGACCACATTGACGTCTATTTCGCGCACGAGGACGACGCCTCGGTGCCGCTGGAGGAAACGCTGGCTGCGTTCGACCGCCTGGTGCGCGCCGGCAAGGTGCGCGCCCTGGGCGCGTCCAACTACGGCCCGGAACGCGTGCTCGAGGCGCTGCGCATCGCGGCGCGGGAAGGCCTGGCGCGCTATGAAGTGCTGCAGCCCGGCTACAACCTGCTGGACCGTGGATTCGAGACCACGCTGGCACCGGTGGCCCGCGAACAGGGTCTTGGTGTCGTCGCCTATTTCGCGCTCGCCAGTGGTTTCCTGACCGGCAAGTACCGGCGCATCGAGGATCTGGAAGGCAGCTCGCGGGCCGGCTTCCTGCGCCATTGCTTCGACGCCCGCGGCCTTCGGGTGCTGGCCAGCCTGCGGGAAGTGGCCGAGGAGCTGGCCGCCACGCCTGCACAGGTCGCGCTGGCCTGGCTGATGGCCAAGCCGGCGGTGAGCGCACCGATCGCGAGCGCGACCTCGCTGGCGCAGCTCGACGATCTGATGGCCGCCGCCGAGCTGGTGCTGCCAGCCGAGGCGACGTCGCGACTGGACAACGCCGCATCGGCCTGAGCGAACGCGCGGCCGGCACGCCCGGATCGGCGACGAAACCGGGCGCGCTCCCGCACCGCCATCAAATGCCTTACAGGAGCCAGCCGCCGTCCACCGTCAGTTCAGAGCCGGTGACAAAGCCGGCATCGTCGCTCGCCAGCCAGGCCACGGCGGCAGCGATGTCCTCCGGCCTGCCCAGACGTTTCAGCGGGGTCGCCTCGACGCCGGCCTGGTTGGTTTCCGGCGGGTTCCGGTCCAGCATGGGCGTATCGATGAAACCCGGATGCACCGAGTTGACGCGGATGTGGTCGGGCGCCAGTTCCAGCGCCGCCGTCTTGGTCATCCCGCGCACGGCCCATTTCGTGCCGACATAGGCGGCGGCGCCCGGGAAGCCGCACTGGCCGGCGATCGAACTGATGTTGACGATGCTGCCGCCACCGGCGGACCGCATCGGCGCGATCGCATGGCGCATGCCCAGGAACACGCCCATCTGGTTGACCCGGATCTGGCGCTCGACGTCGTCCAGCGACGCGTCCGCGATGCCACCCGGTTCATAGATGCCGGCGTTGTTCACCAGGATGTCGAGGCGACCGAACACCGAGACGACGGCCTCGATGACCGCGCGCCAGGCATCGTCGTCGGACACGTCGTGCTCCATGAAGCAGACGCGGCCGCCGAGCGCGGCAGCCAGCGCCTGCCCGTCCTCGGCTCGAAGGTCGGTGATCATCACGCCGGCGCCATCCTCGTGCAGCCGGCGCGCGATGGCCGCGCCGATCCCGCGGGCGCCCCCGGTGACCAATGCGATCCTGCCCGCAAGTGAACTTCGCATCATCTGCCTCCTGAGCGGTTGATGTCCCAGCCTTGCACTGCCAGGGCCCGGCAGCCTTGACCGCGGTCATTGAAAGCCCGGAAAACGCTGCGTCCTGTCGCGCCGTGTCAGGGATGCGGCCGGCGCCCACGCAGCGCTGGCGCCGGGCGGCGATAGACAAGGCACCGGCAGGGTCGCTGCGCAGCAGCAGGCGGAGACCGGGGCGTGAGCAGGGCGCCATGCCGCCCGATGCGGCCGTCCCCCGGTGATGTCAGGTCACGACCGTGCGCTTGCCCGATGGATCAGAACAGCGCCAGCGGATCCGTCGCCACCGGCACCCGCAGTTCGGACAGCGCCGGGGCGCGGACCGGCGTCGCCGCCTGTGCGGCGCCGCGCGGCGCCGACACGCCGTCGTGCCAGGGCTCGTTGCGCAGCAAGGCCTGGACGTCGTGGAGCAGACGGCAGGGCGCGTGCCCGTCGCCCGGATAGAACGTCGCCGCCAGTCGCCAGCGCACGCTGTAGCACTGCCTGTCGGCGAGCACGTTGTGCTGGCACAGCTCGGCCAGTGCCTGCCGCAACGGCTCCAGTGCGGCCCGGGTGTCGGCGCCGGCGAGGATGAAAACGGAAAGCGACTCGTCCAGTTCGCCATGTCCGGCCAGCTGCGACAGCCGTGTCTGCAGGCGCTGGGCAATGTGTTCACGCGCCGCGGCGGGAAGCGGTTGCGGTGGCCGGTCGCTGCCACTGGCGCGGCCGGCCAGGTCCAGCATCACCACCGCGAAGGGATCGCGCCGGCTGTCCTGGATGCGGTCCACGAGCAGGCGGGTGAGCCCGCTCCGGCCGATGGCAACCGGGGCCGGCGGAACGCCGCCTTCCGCCGCCGGGGCGGTGTCGGCGGACGATGTGGACGACCAACCAAACATGACGTCACTCCCATGCGTCAGTTTGGCCAGACTGTGATCCTCGACACGCTCCGGATCAAGGCCGGTTTTCAATTCGTCACAAGCCCGACACAAAAATTCACGTTTGTATGAGTTGGCCCTGGGTGTGGTCCCGACAGCCGTCGCCGACCCTCGGTCACCCCTGATTGTCCGCCGCTATCCATCGCGATCCGGAGGTTCAAACGGGCGCAGGAGCCGGCGTCGACACCCAGCCCGGCCACTGGCAACGGGCGCCCCGGCCCGGGTGCGCCCACGTAGGCAACCCCGAACGCGCCGCCCAGGAACAACCGGAACGACTTCTTTTTTCCGCCTGGCGTCCAGAAGGCGGTGGCCCCGCTCCAACCTGCCTTGCCGCGCATGGACCGGTGTCAGCCGGTGTTCTGCACGCCGGCGGCGATGCCGTTGACGGTGGCGATCAGGCTGTGCAGCAGGCCGTCGTCGCTGCGGTCGCCGGCACGCCAGCGCTGAAGGAGATCGACCTGCAGCAGGCTGATCGGATCGACGTAGGGATTGCGCAGGCGGATCGACAGGCGCAGGCGGCGGTCACCGGCGAGCAGTTGCGTGGTATCGCGCAGCGACAGGATCAGCGCGCGCGTCCGCATGAACTCGGCTTCGATCTGCCGGAAGAATCCGGCGTGCAGCGCGCCGGCCAGTTTCGAGTAGTGCTCGAAGATCGCCAGGTCGGACTTGGCCAGCACCATCTCGACATCCGACAGCAGGGTGTCGAAGAACGCCCAGTCGCTCGCCATGTCGCGCATGGCACCCAGGCCGTAGCGGTCGATGCCGCGCTGCAGGCCGGCGCCGACGCCGTACCAGGCGGTGAGGCCGCAACGGTTCTGCGACCAGGCAAAGACCCAGGGAATGGCCCGCAGCCGGTCGACGCCCTCGTCGGCGCCGCTGCGGCGCGAGGGCCGCGATCCGATGCGCAGGCGCTCGATCACGTCGATCGGCGTGGCGGCGCGGAAGTAGGCGGGAAAGTCCGGATGGCGATGGACCAGTCCGCGATAGTGCAGCGCCGCCTGGCCGGCGATGTCGGCCATCATCGCGCGCCATTGCGACTCGCGGGGTTCCGGGTCGCGGGGCTTCAGCGTCGCGCGCAGCACGGCACCGGTCATCTGTTCGAGGTTGCGCAGCGCCAGCGCCCGGATGCCGTACTTGCGATGGATGACCTCGCCCTGTTCGGTGATGCGCAGCACGCCGCCGACCGAACCGCGCGGCGCGGCCAGGACGGCACGTCCGGTCTTGCCGCCGCCGCGGCTGATCGAGCCGCCGCGGCCATGGAAGAACTCGATCCTTGTCCGCCACGCGCGGCCCAGTCCGGTCAGCTCGACCTGCGCACGCTGCAGCGCCCAGCGCGAGGCGACCAGTCCACCGTCCTTGGCGCTGTCGGAATAACCGAGCATCACGATCTGGCGCTGGCTGCGGGCGGCAAGATGCGCACGATAGCGACGGCTGCCGAGCAGTTCGCCCATGACCGCCGACGAAGCGGCGAGGTCGTCGACGGTTTCAAACAGCGGCGCCACGTCCAGCGGCACCTGTCCGTCGCCATCGACGCAGCCGGCGATGCGTGCCAGCGCCAGCACGGCCAGCACGTCGGCGGCCGAGCGGCTCATGCTGATGATGTAGGGGCCGATCGCCAGGCCGCCATAACGGGCCTGGGCTGCCGCGATGGTTCGGAACACGGCGAGCGTCGACGCCGCGTCGGCCGCCTCCGGGCAGGGCACGTCATCGCTGCCGGCGAGGAAGGATTCAAGCATCTCCAGGCGCGCCGGCGCCGGCCGCTGCGACCATTCCGGATCATCGAACAGCGCCGCGAGGGCGACGTCGTGTACCGCCGAATCCTGTCGGATGTCCAGCGTGGCGAGATGGAAACCGAAGGTCTGGATGCGTCGCTGCAGGCGGCGGACGGCGAACAGGCCCGCGTGCGCGCCGTTGTGCGCGGCGAGGCTGTCCGCGACCAGAGCGATATCGGCGGCCAGCCCGTCGACGCCGTCGTAACCGGCTTCGTCATCGCTGGCGGTCAGTGCGACGCGCTCGGCGACCAGCAGCAGCAGCTGGCGATACGGCATGTCGGCATGCCGGGATCGCAGGCGATCCGCGGCTGATGGCAACAGCTTCACGCAGGCGTCGAGCCGCTCGAGCACTGCGCCGTCGATTCCGACGCGGCGGGTGCTCTGGCTGAGCAGGCTGGCCAGTTCCCTGAGGTCGGACTGGTAGGCGTCGAGCACCAGCGAGCGCTGCGCAGCCAAGGTGTGGGCGATGGTATCGGCGCCGACGTTGGGATTGCCGTCCATGTCGCCGCCCACCCAGGTGGCGAAGCGCAGCAGCGGCGGCAACTCGACCTCGTTGCCGTATACCGACTGCCAGGCGGCGGCGAAGGCTTCGTAGAAGGCCGGCACCACGCGGTAGAGGACGTCGCGCAGGTAGTAGCTGACATGTTCCAGCTCGTCGCTGACCTGCGGCTTTTCCGGTGGCGCGTCGGCGGTCTGCCACGCCGCCGCCAGCGCCATGTGGATGCGCTGGTCGTCGCTGCCGCGCTCCTGGGGCGTGCGCGTGTGGTCGATGTCGTCGATGAGTCGACGGACGATGTCGCGCTCCTTTTCCAGCAGCGCGCGCCGCACCGCCTCGGTGGGATGCGCGGTGAACACCGGTTCCACGCGCAGGTCGGGCAACAGCGCCGCCACCTGTGTCGCATCGACACCCTGTTCCTTCAGCAAGGCCAGAATTGCTTCCAGGCTGCCCGGTTGCGGCCCGGCGTCCTGGCGCTGGTAGTCGCGGCGGCGGCGGATGCGATGCACGCGCTCGGCCAGGTTGGTGGCCTGGAAGTAGGTGGTGAAGGCGCGGACGATCAGGTCGGCCTGCGTCGCCGGCAGCGATTGCAGGTAATAGTGCAGCGCCGCGGTGGGTGCCGAGGATTCGCGGCGGTCGATGGCGCAGCGGCGGATCGTCTCGACCTGCTGCAGGAAGGTCGGCGAGACCTGTTCGGCAAGGACTTCGCCGACACGGGTGCCGAGTCGGCGCACGTCATCGCGCAAGGGCTGGTCGGCGGCGATGAAGTCACTGTCGCGCGCGGCTTCGAAGGCATCGTCGGAGGTCTGCTGCATGCCTTGAAGCCTACAGCAGCGCCGGCACCCCGGCATTGTCGGTGTCGGCGGCCGGCACCGCTGCCGGCGATCGAACGCCTTTCAGTTCAAGGACCGCGCCGGCGCACCGCAGCAGGCGCCGTACAGCCGGCCGGATCCGCAGGGACAGGGCGTGACGGCGAGATCCAGCGGCACAGCGCCTTCGACACCGACGTCGCCTTCGCCCGCGCGCTGGCGCGTCATGTTGAGCAGGATGCTGCCCAGCTCGGCGACGATCAGTTCGCGGTCGGCCAGGACCGGCACGCCGACTTCGGCGTCGATGCCGAAATCGTCGAGCTGCTCGGGCATGACCAGCGTCAGGTCGACGATCAGCGAGAAGTCGTTGGCGATGCCGTCGTCGCTGGCACACCAGGCCTGCCAGTCGGTCGCGCGCAGTTGCGCGGCGCGCATGAAGCCCAGCGCCCAGGCGGCGCCGAGCGGAAAGTCGTCGGGAAGCGGTTCCAGTGGCCGGTCGTCGTTGTCCACCGGCATCATCAGCAGCGGCTGCAGCAGCGGACCATTGCCATCGTCGCCATGGGCAAGGCGCCAGACGACGTGGTTGTTCATCCGCGTCAGCAGGTGCACGGTATCGAAGGCGTCCTCGCGGGTTTCGAACTGCGGCTCGCGATCGAAGATTTCCGGCAGGTATTCGGCCGGCAGGATCAGGTCGCCGGGGCCGACGGCGACGGCGGAGAAAAAGCCGTCGAGGCCTTCCAGCGTCAGGCCGCTGTCGGGGTCGCCGTAGCGCTCGAGCAGTTCCGACAGTCGATCCAGCTCGCCAGCGCTGATCGGTGTGTGTTCGACGTTGGCGCTGGCGTTCGTCATCGGCGTTGTCCCGGTGGCTAGTACGCGAATTGCCGGAACAGGGGATCGACCGAACCGTTCCACTCGCCATGGTACAGCGCGAGCTTCTGTTCCGCCGGTGACAGGCCGGCGTCCAGGAACTCGATCAGCGGCTCCAGGTAGATGCGCTCGTCGGCCGAGTGTGTGTTGCGGTAGTCACGACGCGCCAGGCCGCCTGCCGCGATCGCCACCGCCTGCCGCGCCAGGTCGAGCACGGTGCCGTCGCGGAAGGGCGTCTTCAGCGCCAGCCGCGGCACGGTGTCGCGCAGCGCGTTACGCTCGGCCATGGAGACGTCCTTCACCAGGTCCCACGCGGCATCCAGCGCGGTGTCGTCATAGAGGAGGCCGACCCAGAACGCCGGCAGCGCACACAGCCTGCCCCAGGGCCCGCCATCGGCGCCGCGCATTTCCAGGTAGCGCTTGAGGCGCACTTCCGGGAAGGCGGTGGTGGCGTGGTCGGCCCAGTCCTTGATCGTCGGACGCTCGCCCGGCAGCGCCGGCAGGCGGCCGTCGAGGAAATCGCGGAAGCTCTGCCCGGCGGCATCAATGTAATTGCCATCGCGATAGACGAAGTACATCGGCACGTCGAGCAGGTAGTCGGCGTAGCGCTCGAAACCGAAGCCGTCTTCGAACACGAAGTCGAGCATGCCGGTGCGGTCCGGATCGGTATCGGTCCAGATCTGCGAACGGAAGCTCATGAAGCCGTTCGGCCGACCTTCGGTGAACGGGGAATCGGCGAACAGCGCGGTCGCCACCGGCTGCAATGCCAGCGCGACGCGGAACTTGCGCACCATGTCCGCTTCGTCGGCGAAATCGAGGTTGACCTGCACGGTGCAGGTGCGCGTCATCATGTCCAGGCCGAGATCGCCGCGCGTGGGCATGTAGCGGCGCATGATGGCGTAGCGACCCTTGGGCATCCAGGGCATGTCGGCGCGCGACCATTTCGGCTGGAAGCCCATGCCGAGGAAGCCGATGCCGAGCGGGTCGGCGATGCTCTTCACTTGTGCGAGATGCCCGTTGACCTCGCAGCAGGTCTGGTGCAGGTGCTCCAGCTGGGCGCCGGACAGCTCCAGCTGGCCGGCCGGTTCCAGGGTGATGTTGGCACCGTCCGGATGTTCCAGCGCGATCAGCGTCTCGCCTTCGTGCACGCCCTGCCAGCCGTAGCGGTCACGCAGGCCTTCGAGCAGCACGCGGATGGAGCGATCGCCGTCGTAGGGCAGCGGGCGCAGGTCGTCCCAGGTGAACCCGAACTTCTCGTGTTCGGTGCCGATGCGCCAGCGCTCGCGCGGCTTGCCACCCGCGGCAAGCCAGTCGACCAGCTCGTGGCGATCGTTGATCACAGGCGATGCGTCGGCCACGCCGTACTCCAGTAGCAAAGTGGGAACAGTAAGGTTGCGCCGCCGCAAAGACAATGCCCGCGGGCAGGTCACGCGGTCACCCTTGCGACGGGGTGCGGCGGCGCCCCCGGCACCGCGCGCAGGCCGTTGGCCCCGGGCTGCGCGCTGTGCCGGAAACCGGACTCAGCCGATGCCGATGCCGCCGACCTTGGCCGTCGCCGCCGCCGTGACGGCCTTGCGGCGGAAGCGCTGGCGCAGGTTGTACAGGCTCAGGTACAGCGTCGGGATGAGGAACAGCGTGATTACCGTGGCGAACATGATGCCGAAGGCCAGCGATGTCGCCATCGGGATGATCAGCTGCGCCTGCAGGCTGCGTTCCAGCAGGATCGGCGCCAGGCCGAAGAACGTGGTCAGCGACGTCAGCCAGATGGCGCGGAAGCGCTGCGTGCCGGACTCGACCACCGCCTGCTCGACGGTCATGCCCTCGGCGCGTGCGCGATTGATGAAGTGCAGCATCAGCAGCGAATCGTTGGTCAGGACGCCCGCCAGCGCGACGACGCCGAACATGCTCATCATCGAGAAGTTCAGGCCCATGATCCAGTGCCCGAGCACGGCACCGACGACGCCGAACGGAATCACCGACATGATGATCAGCGGCTGCGCGTAGGAACGCAGCGGCACCGCCAGCAGCGCGTAGATGAGGAACAGGCCGATCAACAGGGCACGGTTCATCTGCGACTGCGCGCTGGCGCTTTCGGCCGCCGAGCCACCGCCGGTCTCGATCACCTCCGGATAGCGCGCCAGCACGTCGGCGAGCACGGTCTTGCGGAAGGCCGGGACCACTTCCTCGGCGCTGGTGATCGCGGTGTCGATATCGGCCAGCAGGCGCACCGAACGCTTGCGGTTGATGCGGTTGATGCGCGAGTAGCCGGTATCGACGGTGACATCGGCGACGGTGGCGAACGGCACCTGGGCGCCATCGGGCGTGCGCACGCGCATCTGCTCCAGGTCGGACAGTGAACGGCGTTCGTCGAGCGGGTAGCGCACCATCACCCGGATCTCGTCCTTGCCGCGCTGGATGCGCTGCGCTTCCTCGCCGTAGAACGCCTGGCGCACCTGGCGACCGAGATCGACCTGGGTGAGGCCGAGCGCCTGCGCTTCCGGACGGATCGCCAGGCGCACTTCCTGCGCACCGGCGTCGAAGGTCGATTCGATGTTGTAGACACCGTTGTACTCGCGCAGGCGCGTCGCCAGTTCCGCCGACACCTTTTCCAGCGCGTCGATGTTCTCGCTGGCCAGTCGGATGTCGACCGGTCGGCCGCCGGGGTTGGTGCTGGCCGAGATGCGCAGCTCCTTGGCGCCGGCGATCTCGCCGACATGGGCGCGCCAGCGCTCGCTGATCTGGAAGGCATCCCATTCGCGACTCTCGCCCTTGGTCAGCTCCACCACCAGCTGGCCGCCGGTATCGCCGCTGGTGAACACCAGGGTGTTGCGCAGCAAGGTGCCCTCCGGATCGACCTCGCGCCGGTAGTCCGCCTCGACCTGGGCGATGCCGTCCTGCATGCGCTGCAGGGCGACATCGCGCGACAGCACCGAGGAACCATCGGCCAGGCGCAGGTTGGCCTGGATGAAGTCGCTGGGTACGTCGGGGAAAAACACGAAGCGCACCAGGCCGCCACCGAGGATGCCGAACACCAGGATGATGGTCGACAGGAAGATCGCCAGCGTGATGCCGCGATTGCGGATCGCGACGCTGACAGCGGGGCGGTAGCGCCGTTCGATGAATCCTTCCAGCCAGGCACCGAAGCGACGCTGCATGCGACCCAGCGGTCCGGGGTTGGGGTTCAGCGGCTTCATGCCGGCCAGGTGTGCCGGCAGGATGAGCTTGGACTCCACCAGCGAGAAGCCGAGGCAGAGCACCATCACCCAGCACACGCCGATCAGGAACACGGAAAAGCCGCCCTCGACGAACAGCATCGGGATGAACACGGCCATCGTGGTGAGCACGCCGAAGGTCGCCGGCAGCGCGACCTTGCGGGCGCCGCGGATGACGTTGGCGACGCTGTTGCCGTGGCGCTGCGTCTCGGTGTGCACGCTCTCGCCGATGATGATCGCGTCGTCGACGATGATGCCCAGTGCGAGCAGGAAGCCGAACAGGCTGATCAGGTTGATGTTGGTCGCGAACGGACCGAGCGGCATCAGCCAGAGCGCACCGAGGAAAGCGATGGGAATGCCCAGTGCCACCCAGAAGGCGAGCTTCAGGCGCAGGAACAGTGCCAGGCAGGCGAACACCAGCAGCGTGCCCATCAGCATGTTCTTGACCATCATGTCGAGACGGTCCTTCAGGTAGAACGAGGTGTCGCCCCAGACCGCCAGCTTCGCGCCCTCAGGCAGCGTCGCGCGCTTGCGCTCGAGGTAGCGGTTGACCGCCTCGCTGATCGCGATGTCGTCGCCACCGTCGATGGCGACCACGTTCATGCTCAACGAGGGCTGCCCCTCGAACAGTGCATAGTCTTCGCTTTCGACGAAATCGTCGCGGATGGTGGCGACATCGGACAGGCGCACGCGCGTGCCATCGGGATTGGTACGCAGGACGATGTCGGCGAACTCGGCGCCGGTGTATGCCTGGCCCTTGGTCCGCAGCAGGATGTCGCCGGCGTCGGTCTTGACGCTGCCGCCGGGCAGGTCGATGGACGAACGACGCACCGCAGTGGCCACCTCGTCGAAGGTCAGCGAAAACTTGCGCAGGTCGGCCTCGGAGACCTCGATCGCCATCTCGAAGGCGCGGTCGCCGGCGAGGTTGACCTTGCGCACGCCGGGCAGCGCGAGGATCTCGTCGCGCACCTGGCGGGCGAGGTTCTTGCGCGCGCGGTCGTCGAGGTCGCCATACACGGTGACCCAGACCACCTGCTGCTCGAACAGCACCTCGGAGATGATCGGCTTCTCGGTTTCCGCCGGGAAGTTCGGAATCGCATCGACGCGCAACTTGACGTCGTCCAGCACCTTGGTGGTGTCGTGGCCGGTCATCACCTCGATCTGCACGATGCCGCTGCCTTCGCGCGCGGTGCTGCGGATTTCCTTGATGCCCTCGATGTCGGCGACGGCTTCCTCGATCTTCACCACCACGCCTTCCTCGACCTCGGCGGGCGCGGCGCCCCGGTATGGCACCACCACCTGCACGAGGTTGGATTCGAAGGCCGGGAAGGTGCGCTTCTGGATGCCCTGGTAGGACAGGAAGCCGGCGATCATGATTACCGCCATCAGCAGGTTGGCGGCGACCGGATTTCGCGTGAACCAGCCGATGATGCCTTCGTGGTCGTCGTTGTAACGGTTCGATTCCATGGTCCTACTCCACCGCCTCGGCGTCGTCCGCCGGTTCGGCGACGGTCGGCTGGCCGCTTGTCGCGGCGACGGCGCTGGCGTCGTTCACGCGCACCTGCATGCCCTCGACCGGCGCCGGCATGCTGGAAACGATGATGCGTTCGCCTTCGGCGATGCCGCCATCGACATAGGCGTGGCCGGCGTCGCTGCGCACGATGTGCACTTCACGCAGGCGCAGGCGCTGCCCGGCATCGACGGTCATGACCTGGTTGCTGCCGCGCAGGGCGACGCGCGGCACCGCGACCACGGTGTGGCCGATGGTGGCCGGCAGTTCGGCATTGACGAACGTGCCGAAGCTGAGGACATGGGGATGCGTGCTGTCCGGCTTGCGGCTGTAGGGATCGTCGATGCGTGCGACCGCGTAGAGAACGCGCGAGCGCTCGTCGATCACGCGCTCCGAACGCACCAGTCGCGCCGGCCAGTTGTAGCGCACGCCGGCAATGGTGGCGCTGACGGTCATCCCGATGCCGTCGTCGCTGCCCGGAGGCGGCAGTGTGACGAAGCTGGCATCGTGCTCGGTCAGCGGCAGGCGGATCTCGGCGACGTCGGTGGCGTACAGCTCGGCCAGCTGCGTGCCGGTGCCGACGAACTGGCCGACGTCGACGCGCTTGTCGCGCAACAGGCCGTCATAGGGCGCGCGGATGACCGTGCGGTCGACGTTGATGCGTGCCTGCTGCAGTTCCGCCTGCGCCGCGCGCAGGTTCGCCTCGGCCTCGGCGACGTAGGGTTTGCGCAGCACCAGGTCGCTGGGCGTGCCGGCCCGGCGCAGGTTTTCCCAGTCACGCAGCGCCTGCTCGGCGCGCGCGCGTTCCTGCGCCAGCAGCGCTTCGCGGTTGGCGACGGCGGCCTCGGCGCGGCGCAGGGCCACCTGGTAGTCGCGCTGGTCGATGCGCAGCAGGACGTCGCCGCGGCGGAAGAATCCGCCGGCGTTGAACTGGTCGGCGACCTCGACCACGACGCCGGAGACTTCCGAGACGAGCACGGTCTGCGTGCGCGGCTGCACGGTTCCCTGGGCGCGGACGACGAAGTCGGCGGCGACCGGTTTCGCTTCCTCGACCTCGACCAGCGGCGTGGTCACGGCGGCCTCCTGTTTCGGGGGCGCCGGCCGCATTTTGATCAGTACGAAGGTCAGCACGACGGCGGCGACCAGGATCAGGAGCGGGAGCAGGCGTTTGGGCAGGCGCATGGGCGTGGGGGAAACGGGTGGGAGAAGTGTCGGCGATTGTCCGGTTCCGGACGGCCGCGGAAAGGGCCAGAAGTCAGGGGCTGCGCTGGACGGTTGTCAGGCGGACGTCCGCAGCGGTCGGCGCAGCCGATCCGGATGCAGGCCGGCGCTCATTCGTTGCGGCGACGGGTGCGGTGCGTGGCCTGTGCCGTCCACGGGTCGTCCGGCCAGGGATGCTTGGGGTAACGGCCCTTGAGCTCCTTGCGGACCTCGGCGTAGGTGCGCTGCCAGAAGCCGGACAGGTCGGCGGTGACCTGGATCGGCCGCTGCGCCGGCGACAGCAGGTGCAACAGCACCGGCACCTTGCCGCCGGCGACGGCCGGGCCATCGGCGGCACCGAACAGCTCCTGCAGCTTCACCGGCAGCACCGGCGGCTGGCCCGGTTCGTAGTGCAGGCGCAATTCGCGGCCGCTGGGCACGGTCACCGCCACCGGCGCCAGCCGGTTCAGCGCCTGCTGTCCGGAATGGTCCAGGCGGGCGCGCAGGGCCTGGCCGAATTCGTCCGCCGACAGTGCCGACAGCTTGGACTTGCCGGCCAGGAACGGCGCCAGCCAGTCATCCAGGCAGGCCAGCAGGGCCTCGTCATCGCAGGCCGGCAGGGCCAGCTCCGGGCACCAGTCACGCAGGCAGGCGACGCGCGCCTGCCACTGCCGCAGCGCTTCGGTCCAGGGCAGCGCCTGCAGCCCGAGCTGGCGCACGCCATCGAGCAGGCCGGCCACGCGCTGTGCCGGATCGGTGACGGCGATGCGCTCGCGCTCCAGGACCAGGTCCATGAAGCGCTGTTCGCGGAACACGGCGACGGCCTGGGTGGCGACATCGAAGCGGCCCTGCTCGACGGTGCGGAAGCGCTCCGGGAACAGGCGCCGCAGGTGCGCCGGGTCGAAAGGCGCGCCCTTGAGCACCAGGCTGTCTCGCGCCTCGTAACGCAGTTCCGGCACGACCAGCCAGGGCTCGCCGCGCAGCGCGGAACTGTCGTGCAGGCGGGCGCCGCGGCCGTTGCTGAGCTGGTAGCGCGATGCGTCCCGCGGATGCTGGCGGGCGATGCGATCCGGGAACGCGGCCAGCAGCAGGTCGCCGGGACGGTGGCGGTCGATGGCCGCCGGCGGTTCCGGCGCACGCAGGCGCCGCCGCCATTGCCGCGCCTGTTCGGACAGCGCCGACAGGGCCTCGCGGCTGCCGTCGGCCTCCCCGGCACGCCGGCCGCGGAAGGCGGCGAGCACGCGCCAGCGAAGGTCGAGGCGGTCGTCGCGGGCGTCGTCGCCACGCAGCGGGTCGCGGCCTTCGAGCAGGGCGATCAGGTCGGCGCACAGCGCCCGATCCTCGTCGGACGCGGCGCGCGCCGCCATCGCCGCCAGGCGCGGATGCGTGCCCAGCGCCAGGATGCGCCGACCAAAGCCGGTGATCCGGCCTTCGTCGTCGAGCGCACCGAGTGCACGCAGCGTGTCGGCGGCCTGGGCGACATGGCCGGCCGGTGGCGGATCGAGGAAACGCAGGTCGTCGCTGCCCCAGGCGCGCAGTTCCAGCAGCAGGCCGGACAGCTCCACCTGCGCCAGCTCCGGCCGCGTCGCCGGCTCCAGTCGCTGGCTTTCCGGCCACAGCCGCAGGCACAGGCCGGGTCCGAGGCGACCGGCGCGACCGGCACGCTGCGCCGCCGAAGGCGCGGTGATCGTCACCGTCGCCAGCCGGCTGAAACCGGAATTGGGATCGAAGCGCGGTTCGCGCGCCAGGCCGGTATCGACCACGGCGCGTACACCCGGCAGCGTGACGCTGGATTCGGCGACATTCGTGGCCAGCACGATGCGGCGGCGACCGCCGGGGTCGGGCGACAGCGCCGCCGCCTGCGCCGACAGGTCGAGGTCGCCATGCAATTCGACGACGACGGCATCACCGCCGTCGAGGCGGCGCGCGACCTGCGCGATTTCGCGGCGCCCGGGTAGGAACACCAGCACATCACCTTCGCTGGCAGCCAGCGCCTCGCGCACCATGCGCGGCACCGCGGATACCGCGTCCTCGCCGGGACGCAGCGGCGGATACCGGATCTCGACCGGATGGCTGCGGCCTTCGGACCGGATGCGCGGTGCACCCAGGAACGCGGCAAGCCGTTCGCCTTCCAGGGTCGCCGACATCACCAGCAGGCGCAGGTCGGGGCGCAGCCCGGCCTGGACATCCAGCGCCAGCGCCAGTCCGAGATCGGTGTTCAGGTGGCGCTCGTGGAATTCGTCGAACAGGATCGCGCCGACGCCGTCCAGCGTCGGATCGTCCTGCAGCATCCGGGTCAGGATGCCTTCGGTCACCACTTCAATGCGTGTCGCCGCCGAGACCTTCGCTTCGAAGCGCACGCGGTAGCCGACGGTGGCGCCCGCCTCTTCGCCCAGCGACGCGGCCATGAAGCGGGCGGCGCTGCGTGCGGCCAGCCGCCGCGGCTCCAGCATGAGGATGCGGCAGCCGGACAGCCAGGGCGCGTCCAGCAGCGCCAGCGGCACGCGCGTGGTCTTGCCCGCGCCCGGCGGAGCTTCCAGGACCGCACGCGGATGCGTCGCCAGGCTGGCGAGCAGTTCCGGCAGGACGGCATCGATGGGAAGCGCGGAGGGCGGGGTCATGCGAGGGATGCGACAGGGCCGCGGTGGAGACGACGAGGGCGCCCGCAGGCGCCCTCGTCAGACCGGCTGTTGCAGCACGTCGTCAGCGCTGGGCTTCGAGTGTCTCGATGGCAGCCCGCATCAGCGCCGCGGTCGCCGCCGGATCGGCACGTTCGCGTTTCGCCTGCGGCGTGGCGGACGGGCCCGTCAACGGCAACGAATGCCAGGGCGCGACGCCCACCGCTGCCCCCTTGCTGTCCGCCGTGTCGCCGGGCTGCGCGCTTGGGGCGTTGTCGTCGCCATCGACGAAGGCACGGCTCGCACTGCGCCACCCACGCACCGGCAGCACATAGTAATTGTTGCTGTCGAGGCAGTTGCCGATCAGGTCGGAAATGCTGCGCGGACAGCGTTTGGCATAACCGCGGAAGGTGTTGAGGTTGGCTTCCACCTCATAGACCAGGAACGTCGTCGCCTCGTCCTCGACCACGATAAAGTAGGTGCCGTCGGTCGGGCTGTAGTAGCCGGTTGCACCATGGCTGTTCAAGGCCGCGGTGCTGCACTGGCCGACCGTGCTGTTCTCCGGGCGGCAACCGTCGAAGTAGGCGATTCCACTGTTCGAGTAGGTGCGGTCGAAGACCAGCACGTCGCCGAAGAACGGAAACGCCCGGGCGTCGGGGATGTTGCTGAAGTCCAGCGTCGCATGCCATTCACCACGCCAGATGCCGGTGCGCGGCGAGGCGTCGCTGCCGTAGCTGAGGCGGAAGTTGTGGCGCTGGATCGGAATCGTGCGGCCGCCGACGGTGACGAGTGCGGTGCTCTCGGTCAGGAACTCGACGTCGATGTCGCCGCCGGTGGCGAAGGCGGTGGACGGGCTGAAGTTGCAACCCAGGCAGGTGCCGTTCTCGGCGGAGTAGAGCTGGTTGAGGAACACCGCGTTGTTCTCCATGGTGCCCTGCGCGGCGTACCAGGTCGCATCGCCACCATTGGTGTAGCTGAAGACCACCATGAAGACGTAGTCGTCCTGGATCTCGATGGCGAAGCCGTAACCGGGTTCGTCCGGATTCCACCACCAGCCGGATTCCGGCGTGAACGCGCGCGCCAGCGGCGCCGCCAGAGCCAGCGCGCAGGCCAGCAGGAAGGAAGATAGCAGTCTGATCATTCCAGTACCCCTGAATTGGTGGTGGTGAGTGCCCAGAGACTAGTACCGCGCCGGATGGGTGTCGTGAACCGCCGCTGTCCCGGACGGGCGGTCGCCCTGCTCCGCGCAAGGCTACACTACGCGGCCCGCGCGGGCACCGTCCGCGCCCCGTCATGCCCTGAATCATGGATCTCATCGACATCGGCGCCAACCTGGGCCATGAATCCTTCGCCCACGATTTCGACGCGGTGCTGCAGCGCGCCTTCGATGCCGGCGTCTCGCAACTGGTCGTCACCGGCGCCAGCGAAGCCGGCAGCATCGCCGCGCTGGAACTGGCGCAGCGGCGGCCGGGCCGGCTGTTCGCCACTGCCGGCGTGCATCCGCACCACGCCGCCGACTTCACCAGCCACACCGAGAGCGTGCTCGCCGACCTGCATCGCCTCGACCTCGTGCGTGCTGTCGGCGAATGCGGCCTGGACTACCACCGCGATTTCTCGCCCCGCCCGGCGCAGCGCCGCGCCTTCGAACGACAGCTGGAGCTGGCGGTCGCCTGCGGCAAGCCACTGTTCCTGCACCAGCGCGATGCGCACGCCGATTTCATGGCCATCCTGCGCGACTTCAGCGGCAGGCTCGGCCCGGCCGTCGTGCACTGCTTCACCGGCAGCGGCGACGAGATGCGCGCCTATCTCGATGCCGGCTGGCATATCGGCATCACCGGCTGGCTATGTGACGAGCGCCGCGGCCTGCACCTGCGCGAACTGGTCCGCGACATTCCCGCCGACCGCCTGATGATCGAAACGGACGCGCCCTACCTGCTGCCGCGCACGGTGCGGCCAATGCCCTCGCACCGGCGCAACGAGCCGATGTACCTGGCGCATATCGTCGAGGAACTGGCACGTGACCGCGGCGAGGACGTCGCCGTGACCGCCGCGGCGACGACGGCGACGGCGCGGGCGTTCTTTTCGCTGCCGCCGGCACCGGCGGACTGATCCCGACGCCACGGTCCGGCGCCAGGCTGGGTCCGGACGCGGTCCGCGGACCTCCGTCGCCTCGCGGCGAAGCCGGGTCGCCGGCGGCTCAGTCGCCCTCGCCGTCCGCGGGCCGCGGCTGCGCCACCAGGCGTTCGATGCGGTTGCCGCTCATGGCATCGACGCGGAAATGCCAGTCGCCGATGTCGATGCCGTCGCCGACGCCCGGGATGCTGCCCAGCGCATCGAGGACCAGGCCGGCGGCGGTGTGGTAGTCGACGTCGTCCGACAACGGCAGGTCGAGGCGGTCGCGCAGCTCGTCCAGCCCGGTGCGGCCGTCGACGGTCCAGCTGCCGTCGTCGTTGAGCACCATCATCGCGGTGACCGGGTCGTGTTCGTCCGGCAGTTCGCCGGCGATCGCCTCCATGACGTCGGTGGCGGTGACCAGGCCGATCAGCGAGCCGAACTCATCGACGACGAAGGCCAGCTGCAGCGGTTCGCGCTTGAAGCGCTCCAGCGCCGCCAGCACGGTGGCGAACTCCGGCAGCACCGGTGGCTGCAGGATGTGCTTGTCGAGGTCGAGCGCCTCGCCGGCCAGCAGGTCGGGCAGCAGGTCCTTCTTCTGCAGGATGCCCAGCGGGTCGTCGCTGCGGCCGTCACGGACGGCGACGACGCGCGAGTAGGGCGATTCGACGAGTTCCCGGCGCACGCGCTCCGGCTCGTCGTCGAGGTCGATCCAGTCGATGTCCGTGCGCGGCGTCATGATGGCGGTGACCGGCCGCTCGGCCAGCGTCAGCACGCCCTGGATCATGCTGCGCTCGGCCGGCTGGAAGGCTTCCTCCATCTGCGCGGCGTTGAGGTCGGACCCGGCCGCCGCGGGTTGCGTCGCGGCATCGGCGCCGTATTCGACGCGACCGCCGAGCATGCGCAGCACGGCATCGGCCGTGCGGTCGCGGAACGGACGCCGGCGGTCCACCTTGCGGCGGTTGGCGCTGGCGACCTGGTTGAAGGTCTCGATGACGATGGCGAAACCGATCGCCGCGTACAGGTAGCCCTTCGGGATATGGAAGCCCATGCCCTCGGCGACCAGGCTGAAGCCGATCATCAGCAGCAGGCCCAGGCAGAGGATGATCAGCGTCGGATGGGCGCTGACGAACCGCGTCAGCGGCTTGCTCGCGACCATCATCAGGGCGATCGCCAGGACCACGGCGATCATCATCACCATCAGGTGGTCGACCATGCCGACGGCGGTGATCACCGAATCCAGCGAGAACACCGCATCGAGCACGACGATCTGCGCGATCACCACGCCGAAACTGGCGAACACCTGCTTGCCGGTGCTGCGGTGTTCGCTGCCCTCGAGGCGCTCGTGCAGCTCGGTGGTCGCCTTGAACAGCAGGAAGAGGCCGCCACCGAGCAGGATCAGGTCGCGGCCGGAGAAGCCCCGGCCGAACACCGTGAACAGCGGCTCGGTCAGGGTGACCAGCCAGGAAATGCTCGCCAGCAGCAGCAGCCGCATGACCAGCGCCAGGCTCAGGCCGATCAGCCGCGCCTTGTCGCGCTGCTCCGGCGGCAGCTTGTCCGCCAGGATGGCGATGAACACCAGGTTGTCGATCCCGAGCACCAGCTCGAGCACGATCAGGGTGGCCAGGCCCATCCAGGCCGAGGGGTCAGCGATCCATTCCATGTCGGGGCGCTTCGAGTCGGTCCAGCGGAGACTTTACAGGGCGATGCCGTCCGGCGGCGACACGGTCAGCTGCGCAGGCCGACGCCGCGGTGCAGCAGCCACAGCGAGACCGCGGTCAGCACCACGGTGGCGACGCCGATGACGCCGTAGGCGGTCACCAGCGACACGTCGCTGACCCCGAGCAGGCCGTAGCGGAAGGCATTGACCATGTGCAGGATGGGATTGGCCTGCGACACCGCCTGCCACAGCGGCGGCAGCAGGCTGATCGAGTAGAACACGCCGCCCAGGTAGCTCAGCGGCGTGAGGATGAAGGTCGGCACGATGGCGACGTCGTCGAACTTGCGCGCGAACACGGCGTTGATGAAGCCGGCCAGCGAGAACACGATTGCGGTCAGCAAAGCGCTGGTCACTGTCACCAGCGGATTGGCGACGCGAACCGTTGTGAACAGCATGGCGATCAGCAGCACGATGCCGCCGCACATCAGGCCGCGCAGCACGCCGCCGCCGACGTAACCGGCCAGGATCACCCAGCTCGGCATTGGCGACACCAGCATCTCCTCGACGTGCTTGCCGAACTTGGCGCCGAAGAAGCTGGAGACGATGTTGCCGTAGCTGTTGGTGATCACGCTCATCATCACCAGGCCGGGGACGATGAAGTCGATGTAGGCGATGCCGTCCATCTGCCCGATGCGGCCGCCGATCAGGGTGCCGAAGATCAGGAAGTACAGCGTCATGGTGATCGCCGGTGGCACCAGCGTCTGGCTCCAGATGCGCAGGATGCGGCTGACCTCGCGGCGCAGGATGGTGAACAGCGCCACCCACTTCTCGCGCGCACCGAAGGCGGCGCTGGCGGCGACTTCGTGGGCGTCCATCACGCCACCTCCGCCGGCCGGTCGACCAGTCGCATGAACAGTTCCTCCAGCCGGTTGGCCTTGTTGCGCATCGATTTCACGCGCACGCCCATGGCGCTGAGCACCGCGAACACGGCGCTGAGATCGACGCGCTTGGGCACCTCCGCTTCCAGCGTCTGCGGGTCGACCAGCGTGAAACGCACGCCTTCCAGTTCCGGCAGCGCCGGCAGGGCGCCATCGATGTCGAGCACGAACTGTTCGACGTCGAGCTTGGCCAGCAGCGCGCGCATGGAGGTGTTCTCGATGATGCCGCCCTTGTCGATGATGGCGATGTTGCGGCACAGCTGTTCGGCTTCCTCGAGATAGTGCGTGGTGAGGATGACCGTGGTGCCGGCCTGGTTGATCTGGCGCACGAAGGACCACATCGAGCGGCGGATCTCGATGTCGACGCCGGCGGTGGGCTCGTCGAGGATGAGCAGGCGCGGCTCGTTCATCATCGCCCGCGCCACCATCAGCCGGCGCTTCATGCCGCCGGACAGCGTGCGCGACATGACGTTGCGCTTTTCCCACAGCTGCAGCTGCGTCAGGTATTTCTCGGCGCGCTCCAGCGCGAGGCGGCGCGGCACGCCGTAGAAGCCGGCCTGGTTGACCAGGATGTCCTCCGGCTTCTCGAACATGTTGAAGTTGATTTCCTGCGGCACCAGGCCGATCAGGCTCATCGCCCGGCTGCGCTCGCGCAGCACGCTGACGCCGAAGACATCGACCTCGCCGGCCGTGGCATTGACCAGGGAGGAGACGATGCCGATCAGCGTCGACTTGCCGGCGCCGTTCGGGCCGAGCAGCGCGAAGAAATCGCCCGCCGCCACATCCAGGCTGACGCCCCTCAATGCCTCCACGCCGTTTCCGTAGGTCTTGCGCAGGTCTCGGATCGAAAGGGCGGTGGGCAGGCTCATGCTTGGGTCGGCTGGGGAGGGCGGTTAGTATAGGCGCTCGCCGGCAGGACCATGGCGCGCCCGTCCCGCCGTCATGGCGACCGGGCCTGCCCTGTCCAGCCGACCCACTCCCGCCGCACGCAGCCCGTCCATGGATCATTTCGAGCTGACGCTCGTTTCCAGCCGCCCGCTGGCACCCGCAGTCCGCCATTACACCTTCGTGCGCAGCGACGGAGCGCGGCAGCCCTTCATTCCCGGGCAGTTCGTCCAGGTCCACTTCGAGCATGAGGGCGTGATGCTGCGCCGGAGCTACTCGATCGCCACGCCGGCGGACGAGGCCGGCGCGCTGGAAGTGGAGCTGGCGGTGTCCTTCGTGCCCGGCGGCGCCGCCACGGCGCTGTTCGAGAACCTGTCGCCCGGCGACCGCATCCAGGCCACCGGGCCGAACGGCCGGCTCGTGTTGCAGGACGGCGACCGCAACCAGCGCTACCTGCTGGTCGCCACCGGCACCGGCGTCACGCCGTACCGTTCCATGCTGCCGCTGATCCGCCGCCGCATCGCCGAGCGCGGCCAGCGCTTCGTGCTGCTGTTCGGCGCCCGGACGCCCGGGGAACTGCTGTACGGCGAGGAATTCGCCGCCTTTGCCGAGGCGACGCCGGGGTTCGCGTTCATTCCCTGTTTCTCCCGCACCGGCTACCAGCCGCCGCGCCCTTACGAGCGCAGCGGCTACGTGCAGGCCGCGCTGGCGGAACTGGCGCCGACGGCGGAGCAGGACATCGCCTACCTGTGCGGCAATCCGAACATGGTCGACGCGGCGTTCGAGGCCCTGAAGGGGGCCGGCCTGCCGATCGCGCACATCCGCCGCGAAAAATACATCTCGCCACCGTCGCCCCGGGCACTCCCGGCCCGGCCGGCCGATGGCCCGCAAGCATGACTGTCGTCACTGCCGGGATTCGCCCGGTTGCTACAGGATGGACCGCATGACAAACCTGCTCCGTATCGCCATCGGCTGTACCGCGCTCCTGGCGGCACCCGCCTTCGCGCTGGATTTCAGCGACTGTGAACTGAAAACCGCCAAGGCCGTTTCCGGCATGGCGGCCCGTTGCGCCGCGTTCGAAGTGCCGGAGAACCGCGCCGTGCCGGACGGCCGCCGGATCACGCTGCGTGTCGCCAAGGTGCCCTCGCGGGCCAGCACGCCGCTGCCCGATCCGATCGTCTTCCTCGCTGGCGGCCCGGGCCAGTCGGCGACCGAAAGTTTCCCGCAAGTGGCACCGGCCTACCGGCAGCTGCTCGGCCAGCGCGAGGTGATTCTCGTCGACCAGCGCGGAACCGGCGGATCGCATCCGCTGAAGTGCCCGATGCCGGGCCTGGACGATCCGACCGCGCCGATGCCGGATCGCGAGGAGATCCAGCAGATGGCGCGTGACTGCCTGGCCGGCATCGATGCCGATGTCGCCCATTACACGACGCGCGACTACCTGGCCGACCTGGAAGAGCTGCGCACCGAGCTCGGCATCGAGCGCTGGAACATCGTCGGCGGTTCCTATGGCACCCGGGTCGCGCTGGCCTACGTGCAGGCGCATCCGGACAGCCTGCGCTCGGTGGTGCTGGATGGCGTCGTGCCGCAGGACGTCGCCCTCAGCCAGGACCACGGCCGGCACCTCGACGAGGCCCTGGCGGCGCAGTTCAAGCGCTGCCGCGAGGACGAGGCCTGCCACGCCGCCTTCGGCGATCCCTGGGAGACGCTGCAGGAACTGCGCGTGCGCTATCGCGAAGCACCGACCACGGTCATGGTGCCGGATCCGCGCAGCCGGCAGCCGCTGGAAACGGCGCTGACCGAGGAGACGCTGGCGCTGACCGCGCGCCTGTACGCCTACCAGCCCGAGACCGCGGCGCTGCTGCCGCTGCTGCTGCACCAGGCGCGCGAAGGCGATCCGCAGCCGCTGCTGGCGCAGGCGCGGATGATCGTCGCCAGCCTCGACGAGATGCTCGCGCACGGCATGCAGCTGTCGGTGACCTGCAGCGAGGACGTGCCCTGGCTGCGCGCGAATCCCGACGACACCAGCCTGATCGGCGCCGCAATGGTGACCTTCCTGCAGGCACAGTGCGAGGTCTGGCCGGTGCCGCGTGCGCCCGCCGCCTTCAAGCAGCCGGTCGATTCCGACCTGCCGGTGCTGCTGCTGTCCGGCGAGTTCGATCCGGTGACGCCGCCGTCCTACGCCGAGCGCGCGTTGGCCACGCTGGGCAATGCCCGCCACCTGGTCGCGCCCGGCCAGGGCCACATCGTGCAGATGCGCGGCTGCATGCCGCGGTTGCTGACGCGCTTCATCCGCGATGCCAGCGTCGCCGGACTGGACGCGGAGTGCGTCGCCGACATGTCTGCGCCCGGCTTCTACCTGAACTTCAACGGCAGCGCGCCATGAGCGCCGGCTGCCGCTTCCCACGACGCGAGGTGATGCATGCTTGAGGTGCAAGGACTGCGCAAGGCGTTCGGCGCCATCCAGGCGGTGGATGGCGTCAGCTTCTCCGCGCCCGACGGCGCCATCACCGGCCTGCTCGGCCCGAACGGCGCCGGCAAGACGACGACGCTGCGCATGCTCTATACGCTGATGCGCCCGGATGCCGGTTCGATCCGCATCGATGGCGTGGACGCCCAGGTCGATCCGCTGCAAGCGCGCCGCCGCATGGGCGTGCTGCCGGATGCCAAGGGACTCTACAAGCGCCTCACCGCGCGCGAGAACATCGAATACTTCGGCCGCCTGCAGGGGCTGGGCGAGGCGACGCTGCGCGAGCGTTGCGAACAGCTGATCCAGGCCCTGGACCTCGGCGAGATCGCCGACCGCAAGACCGAAGGCTTTTCGCAGGGCCAGCGCGTCAAGACCGCGATCGCGCGGGCGCTGATCCATGCCCCGCAGAACATCCTGCTCGACGAGCCGACCAACGGCCTGGACGTGATGGCGACGCGGGCGATGCGCCGTTTCCTGCTCGGCCTGCGCGAAGCCGGCCACTGCGTGCTGTTCTCCAGCCACATCATGCAGGAGGTGGCGGCGCTGTGCGACCGCATCGTCGTCATAGCGCATGGCCGCGTGGTGGCGCAGGGCACGCCGGACGAACTGCGCGCGCAGACCGGCATGGACAACCTGGAGGACGTCTTCGTCCAGGTCATCGGCAGCGAGGAGGGCCTGTCATGAACGCCTGGTTCACGGTATTCCGCAAGGAAGCGATGGAAAACCTGCGCGATCGCCGCACGGTGATGAATTCGCTGGTCTTCGGTCCCCTGTTCGGCCCGCTGCTGTTCGTCCTGCTGATCGGCTTCATGATCAACAAGGCCAGCGAGCGCGCCGAGAAGCCGCTGGACCTGCCGGTTGCCGGTGCCGAGCACGCGCCCAACCTGATCGCCCACCTGCGCCAGAACGGCGTGGTGATCAAGGACGCCCCCGCCGACCCGGAAAAGGCGGTGCGCGACCAGGACGAGGAACTGGTGCTGCGCATTCCCGCCGGATACGGCGAGCGCTGGCGCGACGGCCTGCCGGCGCCGGTGGAACTGCTGTACGACGATTCGCGCCAGTTCACCGCCGCCGCCGTGCAGCGGGCGACGCGCCTGATTGAAAGCTACGGCGCCATCCATGCGGCGCTGCGCCTGACCGTGCGCGGCATCGATCCGCAGATCGCGCAGCCGGTCACCGTGATCGAGCGCGACCAGAGCAGCGCCCAGAGCCGCGCCGGCATGCTGCTGGCATTCCTGCCCTACATGCTGATCCTCGGTGCATTCCTGGGCGGCATGTACCTGGCGATCGACACCACCGCCGGCGAGCGCGAACGGCAGTCGCTGGAAGCGCTGTTGATCAACCCGATCCCGCGCGCGCAGGTGCTGGCTGGAAAGCTGGCGGCGACCACCGCGTTCTCGCTGGCGGCGGTGGCGATCTCGGTGTTCGGCCTGATGGTGTTCCTGCGCGTGATTCCGCTCGGTCCCTTGGGCCTGACACTTAAGCTGGATTTCGCGTCCGCCTGCCTGGCCGTGCTGGTCGTGGCGCCGCTGGCACTGCTGTCGGCGTCGGTGCAGACGATGGTGGCCGCCTTCAGCAAGAGCTTCCGCGAGGCACAGACCTGGCTGTCGATGCTGATGATCGTGCCGGCGCTGCCGTCGCTGTTCATGGCGATCAATCCGACCAAGCCGGTGGACTGGATGTATGCCACGCCGCTGCTGAGCCAGCACTTCATCATCAGCCAGATCGTCCGCGGCGAAGTGGTGCTGCCCTGGCAGTACGCGGCGAGCATCGGCTGCACGCTGCTGGCCGGCCTGGTCCTCGCCTGGATCACCGTCCGCATCTATCACCAGGAACGCCTGGCGATCTCCGGCTGAGCCGGTTTTCCACCCGGTGCCGCGCCCTGCGCGGCGCCGGTCGACGCCGGCGACCCTCGCGTCGACGCCGCTGCCGCCCCGGGGTTCGCGGCGCTATTTTCCGATGCAGAAGTGGCGTTTCCGCCGCATGCTATTGATTTGCAATGGAGTTTTGAAACCCCGTTGACACGCTTGGACCTATTCTTGGACCCAATAACCAGCGTATCCCCTGGTAGCGGCGGATGAGCCTCCCTGGACGCTTCCCGCTCTCCCGTTACCGATGCGATGTGTCAGCAGACGACCTGATCAGAGGCAGCGAAACCGGCCATCGACGTTCGCCACCGTCCAATGCGCTGCAATGGGCTCATTTTCTCACCTCCTGACCCGGAACACCAAGGATGTTGCGCCCTGCTTCAGCCCGAGAAAACGGAAGGAGCGCGGTTCGGATTGATGGCTGCGGCAGCGATGATGCAGGGGTGAGATGACGGCTCCTTTGGCCAGTTGGCCGATACCGATGGGAGCCTCGCCATGTCACACCCAACCTCAGACATCATCACCCCGAAAGCCCTGTTGCTCGATGAGCGGCTGACGCCGCTGGAACGCAACGCCTGGCTGACTTTCCGCTCGCTGGCCAGCAGCGACAGCACCGTGGTCCTCAGCTACGACGCGCTGCGCGGGTACCTGCCCAGCGCACCGGGCAGCAAGCGGGCCGCCCTTGAAACCGTGTCCATGGCCGTGCTTTGCCTGCGGCTGTCCACATGGATTTCGCTGGTCGAGTACCGCCGCAATCCCATGACCGGCTTCTCAATGGCCAGCCGCTACGCGGTGCGGAATCAGCCCCTCGCGTTCCACGACGCGTGCCTGGAGGACGAAGACTACCTGCCCCTGCTGGAACGGGCGCTCGGCCATGCCAGTGCGACGATTCGCCAACTGGCACAGTCCATTCTCGAAGAGGCTATGCGCCATCCGGACAGGTTGGGAAAGCTGCCCGCAACAATGCAAGAGCGGATCAGGCGCTTGCAACACCGGGGCGATGACCATGATCCGGGCGGTCCTGATGTTCCGGCTTCGCCCGATTCCCGTGTGTCCGAAGCCAGCAGTGACATTCCGAAACCCGTTCCGCCATCTCCGACAGCAGTACGTACTGTAGAAAAAGAAGTATTAAAAGAAGTACGTACGTACCGATCATCACCCGAAGTGCAGGTATCGGGGCCAGATGTGCCAGCCCGCTTCCGGCAACTGCCACAGGATCAGCAACGGATTCTCACCGCGCGTCTCAGGGGCTTGCCTCCGGAGCAACACTTGGCGGTGCTCGCCGAGTGGGACGTGCGCTGCGAATCAGGTGGCGTGCACAACGCCATCGCCTACCTCTACGGATTGATCAAGAAGGCCGTGGAAGGCGTGTTCAAGCTCTGGGCGGCACGCAAATCCACTCCGCAGCAGACATCCATGCAGGCCATCAACAACAGCCAGCATGGCTCGCCGCCGACACCTTCGCCACTGTCCAGCAGCCAAGCCGCAAAGCCTGCGTCGCGCGAGGTGGCGCAACGGCATCTGGATCAGATCAGGCGCATGCTGAAGACGCCATCGCTGCCCATCGGGCAGATCATCGGGTGCATGGCTGACAGCGGAATGCTGCCAACAGCCCCGGGAAACACGCCTGCTGCTGCAAGGCTGGGGCCACGGGGCTCGGCGTGAAACAGATGGGGCCGTCACTGCCCGCCGCAGTGACGGCCCGCCGAACTGCAGCAGCAATGCGGGTTGGCGCAGCATCGCATTGATAGCGGCGCACATGATGATGCCCCGGCACACTGACCCTGCAACGACCTGCCGGTGGGTATGAACACCGGAACCCTGGCGCAGGTTCCTGCAAGCGCCGACCCGGCTCGCCGGGCGGAACCATCCCAGGCACACCCAGGCTCGTTCGGTGTGCCGCCCTACCCACGGGCAGAGCCCTTCTCATCTTCGGCGTGGTTCGTCCCGCCATCGTCGCAACACACATCCGCCGCTCCAGGCACTCATTGCTGGTCGGCCGTCCTCGCGCGGCCTGCCGACACCTTTTCCACCATCGCGCCACAGGAGGTACTCATCCCAACACACCGCGTTGTCGTACCTTGCCATTCCTCCGCCCGGCCTTCCCACAGGAAGCAAGGCGGACGCCTCATTCGAGGCCACAGGTGAACTGAGCACCTGGCCCTGGCCCTTCGGGGTCTTGCCTTGGCGAGTTGGCAAAAACACTGACCGTTTGCTTCTCAGCCCCGACAACCGATGGAACGACACCGCAATGGACGACCTGACCTATACCCTGCGCCAGCTTTGCCTGCGCAACCGCGACGGTAGCCACGCCACCCAGGCCGACCGGCAACGGTCGCTGAGTCTGGCTGCTCGCCAACTGCGCGAAGCGGGTTTCCGCCAGATGCGGGCCACCTCGCTCAAGGGCAAGCACGTCGAAGCCCTGTTGCAGCGCTGGCAGGCTGAAGGGCTGTCGGCTGGCACGCTCAAGAACCGCATGGCGCACCTGCGCTGGTGGGCAGAGAAGGTCGGCAAGGCAGGTATCCTGCCAGCGGACAACACCAAGCTGGGCATCCCTGACCGCCGCTATGTGACCAACGAGAGCAAGGCCAAGGAACTGGGCGACGGACTGGACAGGATCACCGATCCACACGTCCGCATGAGCCTGCGCCTGCAAGCGGCCTTTGGCCTGCGGCGGGAGGAGTCCATCAAGTTCCAGCCCCGCTATGCCGACCGTGGTGACCACATTGCCATCAAAGGGTCATGGGCCAAAGGCGGACGTGACCGGACGGTGCCGATCACTACGCCGGAGCAGCGGACGGTGCTGGACGAAGCACACCGACTGGCAGGGTTGGGCTCGCTGATCCCGGCGAAAAAGACCTACATCCAGCAACGGCACGTCTACGACGGGCAATGCAAGGCGGCAGGGTTGAGCAACATGCACGGACTGCGGCATCGGTACGCGCAGATGCGGTATGAGGTATTGACGGGATGGAAGGCGCTGGCGGCGGGTGGCCTCAGTACTGTGCAATTGGATTCGTCCCAACGCCTGCTGGATCAGCAAGCCCGGCAACAGATCAGCCGAGAGCTGGGACATGAGCGTGCAACAATAACAGCGATCTACCTGGGAACGTGAGATTCCCATCAAGCCACCTCTTGCAACACCAGCTGTTCCCAGCAATTCGACGGATCAATCTTGTGAGTCACCCCTGGCGAGCACAAACAGATGCCGTTTGGCGCGTGTTGCCGCAACGTGTAGCAGACAACGTTCGGAAACCTCCGTGTCGTCTGTGACACCGACATCTTCGTCATGGCTGAACTGCTCGGCATACTGCCTGGCGCCGCGATAGCCAGCCAGGATGACGATGTCAAATTCCAGTCCCTTGACGCGATGCATGGTGGCCAGTCGAATACCCGGTTCCGCAGGATCATCCGTCGTGCCGTGGTCCAGCCTGAGACAAGCTATACCGCGTTGCCGCAAGGCCAGTGCCAATGCATCCAGATCTTCATTGGTACGGGCCGTGACGCAGATGCGCCTAGCCTCGATATCATCGGCTTTACCATGTTCAACGACGGACAGGATGTGCTCCACGTCCTGTTGCAAGGAGGCGGATGGAAAGACTTCCGGCAAGTCGCCGTGGGTCAATGAGCGATAGCCGCGCAAGCTGTCGATGCTTCCATCCAGGTCGTCGATCTCGATACCTTCCAACTGCGCGCAGGCCCAACGTCGAATCTCATCGGTCGTTCGGTAATTGACCTTGAGGGTACGGCTGCGACCTCTTACCTCGATCCCCACCTGTCCAAGCGTCACCTTGTGGCGATAGATGCGTTGGTGGGCATCGCCGACGATGAACAAATCGTTCTCGGCCTTGGGCACGGCCGCGCGAATCAGGGTGTAGGCAGCGGCGCTGATGTCCTGCGCCTCATCCACCACCATGGCGCGAATGCCCAGTTGCGGCTTCTCCTGCAGTATCAGTTGGCAGGCTTCCCTGAAGGCGTCTTCCGGCTCGCGCAGGTTGGCGGCGTGCAATTGCGCCCGATATTCGGCAAACACCGGCCACAACGCCGTGCGCTGCAAACGGCCCAATTGCCCGCCACGTCCGATGCGACGGGCACGCATGTAATCCTCCGCCGTTTCGCAACCTTGGGGCAGGATCACGCGCTCGTACTCCGCCCTCAGGAAAGCGGCGCTGTAGGCAGCGCCTGCGGGCAG
The DNA here is from genome assembly GCF_004343305.1 of Pseudofulvimonas gallinarii. GTDB lineage: Bacteria > Pseudomonadota > Gammaproteobacteria > Xanthomonadales > UBA2363 > Pseudofulvimonas > Pseudofulvimonas gallinarii. The sequence goes on from NZ_SMAF01000007.1 coordinate 170,930, forward strand.
CGCGGACAAGGCGGCTTGCCAGAAGCCACGTCGCTGTTTCTCGTCATAGAGCAGCGCGTAGGGATAGCCGAAGCGGCGCAGCAGGCCTGACGCCCATTGATCCAAGTTGACCACCTGAATCTTGGCCAATTCTTGCGGTGAACACAGCAGAGACAGGTTGTGACGGATGTCTTCGGCCAGTGTGCGAGTAAAGGTGGTGAAGATGATCGGGCGTCCCGGAAGGTCTGCGTATTGCCTGGCCAACCACCTTGCCCTATGCATGGCCACCACCGTCTTGCCGGTGCCAGCACCGCCGGTGACCTTGACGGGGCCACTCTTGTTGCCTTCCACCAGTTTGCGTTGGCTCGGATGCAGGAACACACGCCAACGCTCCAGAGGAGCGGCCAGTAGAGCGTCCAGATCACTGTCATCGGTGAGCACAACAAAGTGGCGACGTGTGCTGTCGCGCGTCAACGCCGCGCCAAAATCTTTGGGGTCGACCGTTTCGGCGGGTGCCCGCTCGGCCAGTATCTTGTCCAGCGGCTCGCCGGCGGCAAACAGATACAGGGCCTCGAAGGCTTCATCCGGCAACTGCGCTTCGAGGGCCTCCAGGTCGGCTTCCGATACAGCCGCTCGCACGGCTGCCAGCCGTTCCTCCGGCACACCCAGCTTGCGGATCTCTCGGTCACGCAAATCCGCAAACAAGCCCTCGCTCGGGGAGGCTTCGGTTTGGGCTACCTCATTATTGGTCAGGGATTGCGTTTCCTGTACCGCATAAACTTGCAGGCTGCCCACGTCCGGGTGAATCGCGACGCGGTGGCGCCTGGCCCACTGATAGGCATCGTCGTGACGATCCACCCATAACAGGCAATACACATCGCCTGTTTCCGGCTTGAGGATGATGCCGCGCAGGTTGTCGTTGATGCGCACCGAGCGCATGTTGGCATCGGCGGCATCATTGATGCGCTCGTAGTTGATACCGCTGGCCAGCGGGTTCTGGCGGAACTTAGCGACGAAGGTCAGCACCGCTTGTTGGTTCTGGCGCGGAATCCTGGCGAACGATTTCAGAAAGTCGTCCGACATGGCGATCTTGGGCGAAAGTGCCATTTCAATGTTCCTTCAAGCTATCCAGAAGCGCCTGGACGGGCGCGTCATCGGTTGCGATATGGATCGTCCAGCCTTCTACCTCGAAGCGGGACGCATCGGTCTGGTAATCGGCCAGCAGCACGGCGATCTTCAGGCTGACCCAGGCCAGTTCCGCCTCCGCCAGTACCCGGCCGCGCCCGTCGATCAATTCGAAGCCGACTTCCGGCAGCGGTGCTCCTGCATGCGCCAATGCAAGCAACCATGCCTGCACATCCGGGCTGGCCAGCTCCAGTGCCGTTTGCCAATGACTGTCGAACGTCTGTTCTGCTTGGCGCAGTGCAGGACTGGCTTGGAAACCAGGCAGGCCAGTCATCTCGTCATGGCCTGCCCAAAGATGACGCAAGGGTAACAGCAGGTTCAGGCATTGCCAGAGATGGCGCCAGCGCCGTTGCAGATCGGCCTCCGGTACATCGCCCGGTTGCCACTGCACCAGCACGACAGGCTCTGCGGATACAGCAGCCTGGCCGGTCATCCACTGTTGCAACTGTTCCGGCGACAGGCCTGCCAGCCATTGCGCGACAGCACTCAAGGAGCGATGACCCCAGCGGTGTAGGTGGGTGTCGGGCAATAAGCCATAGTCGTCGAGCCGACGGAGGAAGGTACCTTGCTTGAAGCCTTGCAAGGCGGCGTCATCGCCAGGTGGCACTGACATGGCCGCCCCCAGTACGCCGGCGAGGCGGCGCAAGGCATCGTGCCGCCCCTCCGCCAGCCGCCGATGCAGTTGGAGGAAAGGTGACAAACGGTGGAAGGCGGCCAACGAGGCGATCCCCTGGGCTTCGCATAGACGTGTGACCACCTGATCGGCAGGCCCGAGCAGCAACTCGTCCCAGGCCGTGGAATCCGGGGCCGCTTCGGCACGCAAGGCCGCGTCAACGTCGTCCCAGGTCAGCGTCCACGCAGCGAACCGCCCACTCTTGGCTACCGCCATGCGCTTGGCCAAGTCTTCGGCCACGATGTGCTTGTGGTACTGCCAGCCATCCGTGAATACCGCGACCGGCACATCGTCCACGCCGTCGTCGGGCCAGAAGACGAAATCCGGTTTGCATGGCACGACCACGCCCTCGCGCTCGCCGAGAGGCACCTGCAATTCCAGACGCCAGCGGCGATTGCCTGCCTGGACCAGGTATCCATGCTTGCCGCCGACGAGCTTGTCCTTGAGCGTGAAAGTCACGCCAGCATGCTCGCGCCGCAGTGCCTCAAGGAATCGTTTCTCCAGCGTGCTTTCCAGCAAGCTGTTGTCCGTTTGCTGGGAAAGGTTGCTGACACGCTTCAGCGCTGCACGATGCTCCAGTATCTGTGCCAACAGCTTCTGCGCCACCGTGCGCGAGATGGCTTGGCGTTCATGGCTGTTGCGGTAGCGGTACATACACCGATAGCAGCCGTCGGCGGTGTCGTCCTGGTTGCAGGTGCAGGTGTTCAATGCGGTTGCCGCCTGACTGAATACTTCGAACAGCGGGGCTGGATCGCGCATCAGTTCCTTCAAATATCCGGTGCCGCCCGGCACGCTGTCGTAGATCACCAGATAGATTCGCGCCGACTCCGAGTCGGCGGCCATCCGTACGTCGGTAGCGATGCGCAGGTGCGCCACCGCCCCTTTGAAGCGTTTGCTCAGTCCCAGCTCCAGCGCGGAGATGAAGCTCAGCAAGGCTTCCTTGGATTCGGCAAATCCGACCTCGGGCAGGAACAGCCGGATACCTTCGCTGGCGAATTCCCGGTACAGGAAGATGCATTGCTGGGCGCTGGCCTCGGGTATTTTCCGGCGTGAGCACCAGGGGGCATGGTTGCGATACAGCTCTTCGGCCTTGCGGCGACGCTGTAGCGTGCCGCACTCAGGGCAAATGGCGAAGCCCGGCCGGTTGAGTTCTTCGCCCGCGATGGTCATCGGCGTGGCATCCACCGTCTGCTCGCCGAAGTTCACCTCGCGGAATGTCACCCGGTCAAGGAATTCGAACCCGAATGGGAAACTGGGGTTGTCGATGGCGAACGCCTGGCGCACCGCTTCTGGCGGACTATCCACCAGCGCCTGGCGCACGTAGAAACCACGTGTGCGCTCGTCGGAGTCATCGGCGATCCGGCTTTCTCGGTCCAGCGTGCGTGCGAACACGGTGGTCAGGCGCAGCATTTCATGGACCCGCCCGGTGTCGCGCCACTGGCCATCGCCGCAACGTGGGCATTGGTGGTGCCTGTCGCCCGCCGACAAGGGCTCCGCGTAGGAGCACTGGCGGCACAGGCGCCAGGCCTCTGGTTTGACACGAGACACATCTACCTGGTTGATGACCACCCGGCGGCCTTCGGCATAGAAGGTGTTGTTGGGCGCCAGCTCGGTGATGGCGGTTGCGCCGGGGCGCTCGTATTCAAAGGTCAGTGGCTCGGCAGGCGGTCCTTCCCGGCGGGTGTCGCGCACGATGATCGAGCGTAGCAGCACGCCTTGTTCGGGGAATGCATAGTTGGGCAGCAGGCCTTCGTCGGCAAAGACGTTCAGGGTGAGCTTGCCCTCAATGCCACCGATCAGGCGCGCCAACGCCGCACGTTCCTGGCGCAGGGTTTTCAGTTCTTCTTCCTGTTCCTCGCCGCGCACAGGAAGCTGCTCCAGCTTCTCCACTTCCTTGACGGTCTTCTCGCGCAGACGCTTGATCTGCGCCACGTCACGGGCGATACCCTGCAGCTTGCTGACGATCTTGAAGCTCAGGGAGCTTTCCTCGTCCTGCCGACCATTGACGAAACGTGCCAGCCACTGCCGGGTGGCTTCGGTCAGGATCTGCCCGCCATCCTGCTGGAACAGCGCCAGGAAGCGATCCAGCAAGCTGGCCCGGTGTGCCTCCACATACTCCAGCCAGGGGAAGGGAAAGCGCGTCGTCGCACCGTTGTCCACTGCGCTGAGCACCATGCGGATCTCCTGCGGAATCGAGGCGTTACGACCCCGTTCGCGCACCCAGCAATCCAGCGTGAACGCCGTCAACTGGCGCTCCAGCACCGCCGAGGCGTTGAGGAACACACCTGGTGCCGGCACGCTGCCGGCGATCATTTCCCTGGGGTCGGCCCAGAAATACAGGTCGTGCGGTTTGCTGGCCGCCATGGTCAGCAACAAGGCATTGCCGGTGCTGCGTCCTGCGCGTCCCGCGCGCTGGATGTAGTTGGCTTGCTGTGGCGGCACGGAACACTGCAGCACTGCCGACAGATCGCCGATGTCGATACCCATCTCCAGCGTCGGCGTGGCCGAGAGCACATTGATGCTGCCAGGAGCCTGACTATCGGACTTGAAGCTGTGCTCCACCCGCTCACGCGTACCGCGTGGCAGTAGGCCAGTGTGTTCGTGGGCGACCACGCGCTGGATGTCCGCACGCAGATACAGGCTGCGATAATAGTCGGCATCCCCTTCCGCCAGCGCTTCCAGATGCCCTCGGCAGCCGGGATGCCGACAAGGCTGCCCGGCGAGCGAAACTTCAGCCCCGGTGCGCCACTCGCTACGGCAGGTGTCGCAACGCCAGGCGCGGCTGCCCAGGGACACCAGAAAAGCGCCAGGCTCCAGCCCCCACACGCGAATCTCCGGCTGGCCATCTGCCTGTTCAGCACCGAGCAAACCCACGTCGGCCAGCGCCTCGAATGCCAGCTGATACAGTGCTGGCAGCAAACTGTCAGCGCCGAGGGCCAACGCATGCAGCGGTTTCAGTGTCTTGAAGGCCCAGGCGCGATACCACTTCGCGTGGCTACCCAACACACCGACGCAGCGCTGGTAATCGACCAGGCTCACGAAGCGTGGCGGACGCGGGCCAGACAGCATTTGGAACTGCACCGGATTGCGCTTGTAGACCCACGGCCGATTGCCGACCTGTGCATAGAAATGCAATCCGGGATCACGCCAGGCCCCCAGCCGCTGCAGGGATTGCACGATGCCCTGCAGGAATACCGCCAGGGCATCTGCCGACACACCAGCCAGCGGCTCCATCGTGGCCTGCAGGCGTGGCAGCATCCACTGCACGGCCGATGTCAGTAGCTGTGGTGGCGGTTCCACGCTGGCGGTCCCGGTCACGGTTAGGCTGCGGCCGATATGGGCGTCCTGGCCGAACTCGGCATTCAGCACCCACGGCAGGATGCGACGCAAATCCTGCGGCAACTCGCTACTGGCTGGCAGCGACCCTTCGCGCATCAGCGTTTCAAAATCCCGCAGCCAATGCAGTTGCGGCGGCAGGAAGTTGGCCAGGTAATGGCCCTGCCCCATTGCTGGCAGCCAGTGGTCCTCGAAGGCTTGCGGCAGTTGCGCCAGCGTCAGCGGTTCCCCGGCCTGCTGCGCTGCGGCAATGACCTGGGCTACCGCCGGGCGCAGGTTCAAGCGCCAGGTCCGGGCCGCCAGGAACCCCGCACGGTGTGCCGCGTCCTGCACCGAATCGGAAAACGCGATCAGCTTCTTGTCCGGGTTGAAACGTGAGCCGAACAGTTGCGCCAGCATCACCGCTGCCAGGCTGGCCGCTTGCGAACCGACAATCGACAGCGTCTTGTGCCCGCCGCAGTACGGGCAGTCGTGATGGGAACGGGTATAGCGGGCGCCGTTGCGCGTGCCTTCGCGCAGGTTGGCAGTCACATCGACATCCACCAGCGCGACCGGGTCCTCGGCACAGTCGCAGTGCGTCTGCCCCAGCGCATGCAGGGTACCGCAGCGCGGGCAGACCTTCTTGTGCTCGAACACCTTCGGGTCCGCGCTTTCGCCATGGGGGAACAGAAAGCGGGTGCTGACATCCTCGGCGAAGAAGGCGCTGTAGAACTGCTGGATGTCCTGGTTGAATTGATTCGGGCTGGTCCTGGGCAAGGTGGTGCCCCAGCCGGTGGCGTGGCAGTCTCGGCAGTGGATCACCGGCAACCAGACCTGTGTCTGCTCGGCCTTGCCCAGATCGTCGTGATGAGTCAGTCGAGGCGGGTTGCCCAACGAAGCCACCATGCGGCGCAACTCGCGTAGCCAAAGCTCCACCTTGACTTGCAGGAAGAAGGTCACGTCCTGTTCGCCGCGCACCGCGTCGAGCGACACGCCGCGAGGCTGGCGCGCATGCGCCACCAGCGCCAGCAGGCTGCCCAGCCACAGCAGCGGATAGCGGGTGTCGGCATGGGGTGGCAGGCGGCGCGCCAGTACCGCCAGCAGATCGTCCAGCGCCACGGCGCGTGGCCCCAGGCGCTCCATATCGCGCAACAGGTTCTGGAAGGCGAAATGGCTTTTCAGCATCCCGCCCAAGCGACAGCGCCAGCCCGCATCGTTCACTTGCTCGGCGCTGCATGGGGTGCCGAACCACAGTGGCACCTGGGCCGCCAGCCAGGACGGCAAGCCGTCATGGCCTGCCGGATCCAGCACCGACACGGCGTCCGGCAGCGGAGATTGGGTGAACTCCACCACGGCATCCGCCAGATAGTCCGCCACCGGCTCGCGGTCTTCGGCGATCACGACTTGGTCATCCAGCGTCTCGCCGAAGATCTGGCCGGCAAACGCCAGCAGATCCTGTTCGCCATCGCTGCCCAGCGTGGCCGAGGTGCCCACGCACACCAGTTGCCCCGGCGGCGTCTCCAGTCGGCCTTTGAGGCGGCGAATCAGGCAGGCCAGATCCGTACCCTGGGCACCGTCGAAGGTGTGCAACTCATCGACCACCAGATAGCGCAGCGTATCCGGTTGCTGCCGCGCCCACAGTGGCGCATCGGCGGCACGGATCAGCAGGAAATCCAGCATCTTGTAGTTGGTCAGCAGGATATCCGGCGGGTTTTCGCGCAGGGCGTTGCGGTCGGTGATGATCGAGAAGCCGCCATCGGCCAGTTGCTGCACGCGGGAGGATTCCTCGGCCGGGGCCTCGCCCACGTACAGGCCCGCGCGGATACCGGCCAGGGCCGGTGTGCGCAGGATCTCCTTGGCCAGGCGGCTGGCCTGGTCCGAGGCCAGCGCGTTCATCGGGTACAGGATGATGGCCTTGATGCCCGGCCGGCCCAGTTCCCGTTGTTCGCGGCAATGCTCCAAGATTGGATAGAGGAAGCACTCGGTCTTGCCCGAGCCGGTGCCAGTGGCCACCAGGGTCGATCGGGCCTGCTCGCCGGTCAGGCGGGCGAACGCCCGGCCCTGGTGAGCATGGGGCACGAAGCCCGGCGGTAGCCAGCCGAACGCGGGCTGGCCCCTGTCGGGCTGCTTGCGGAACGGCAGCGGCAAGGTCAGGTACGGCCCCTTGAACACCCGGTCACGGTCGGCCAGGAAGCGCTGGATCAGGCCATCAAAGCCCGGCGTGGTGGCCGGGAAGGCGGCGCGCAGGAAGTCGGCGACGCCTTGGGTGATTTGCTCGGAAACGATCAGGGGTTGCATGTCAAAGCTCCCCCTCTTTGGGCGTTACATAAGCCTGATGCGGGTGTTTGGCGCTTTCCGGGTAACGGAAACGCAGCTCGCCATTGCGCACCATCGGAATCAGATGCTTGTTACGCAAATATTGCCGACTCTTGCCCAGAAAGGTTGCAAGCTGATCCACTGTCAGCGGCTTCCACTCGCACAGGCGGCAAATGGCGTCACGCAGGGCGGCCTCCGTTGTACGTCCTTTCAGGGTTGCAAGAAAGGTTGCAAGCTCAGGCGACAAGGTTGCAAGCTCAAGGTTGCAAGCTTCGTCGGGTTGGGTGGCATGCTCGGCTGAGCGGCTGTGCAGGGTGTCGGCATGGGACGGAACATCCAGCGGCAGTTCAGTCTGGTCGGAAGGGACGCTTGCCTGGCGCTCGGAAGCCGCCAGGGTGTAGTAGGTGCGGCTGCCCGCTCCTTGCTTCTCCAACAGTCCCCGGTCGCGCAGCCGGCGCAGGACCAGGCTGGCCGCCAGCGTATCCAGTCCGCAAAAATCCCGGCAGGCCGTGTTATCCACCGCGCCCGTGGCGCGAACGTAGATCAACACCTTGGCTTCGTCGGCACTGACCACCGCGCCGGCGAACCCCCGCAGCCAGGCATGGTCGTCCTCGGTCAGCAGGTTATGCAGGAATAGGGTGAGCCGGAACTCGTTGGCCTGCCGGTCGGAGTGAAATTCCGGCAAGGGCAAGCCCGCCTCGGCGGCCAGGCGTCGCATGGCGCGGATGCCGGTGCCTTTGGCTTCGGCCAGGTGCAGGTCGTGCAGCACGGCGGCAATGGCCGGGTTGCGCAGGCGCGACCCCGGCGTACCCAACTGCGCGGGCTCCTTGAGGGAATAGCCGACATTGCGGATTTCGATGCGGTTGCTGTAGCGGATGATCTGGGTCGGGCTATGCACGGTATAGCTGCGGTGCATGGCGGCATTGGCCAGTGCCTCGCGGATCACCTTGCGCGGCAGGATCGGCTCCTGCACGCTGTGCAATTGCCCTTCGGGCAGACGAAAGCCCTTGGGCAACTCGTCGATGATGCTGGCCTCGGCCTGCGGCAACGCCAGCAACAGCGGCTTGCGGATGTCGATGGACTGGAAGCGGTTTTCCGGGTCTTCCACCCATTCGTTGCCGGGCACGCGGATGTAGTCGATGCGTACCATGGGCAACAATCGACGCAGCGCCAGTGGCTTGCCGAACAGCACGATGCCGGCAAGCGTCGGCTGCAATCGACCATCCACGCGGCGCAACGCGCCCAAGGCTTCGAGCAGGTCCTCGTCGCCGTAATCCAGCTCTTCGGCTTGGGGGTTGATGCGGGCACGTTCGCGCCGATAGGCCGCTACGGCGGTCGGGTCGAAGTCGTCCAGCCGGGCATCGGGCAGGATGCTGGAATCCGGCCCATGCAGCGGCTGGCTTTCGCCGCGCAGCACCCACAGGTCTTCATCCACGCAATGCTGGTCGCTGGAACCGATGCGGCGGTAGGCGCCGCGCGGCAAACCGGTAGCCTTGAGATAGACCGGCTTCTGCGTGACATCGGCCTCGGGCACGTACACCACCAGCACCGTCTTGCCGTCCACGATCTCGGTCTGCATCTCCGGCCGCAAGGCGACATTGAGCATGGACGCGCACTGGCTGGCCAATTCGCGCTGCACCTTGTCAGGGTCGGGCAGGCCGGCAGCCTGGTACACCGTATCGCCCTTGTCGTTGACGAACCAGTCCGCACCCAGCAGCAGATAACCACCCTCCAGCCCCGGCTCATTGGCGAAGGCGATGACCGTCTGCATCACGGATTTGCCCAGTTCGCTGGCGCGCTTGGCCTCGATGCGGGTGGACTCATCGACCGAGTTGAGTTCTTCGAAGAGGTCGGTGGCGCTACGCATGCTTCTGTTTTCTCGCATAGGTATTACTCATCATCGCCAGCGCGAAGCGCCGCCAACAGATCCTTGGCTGAATCCGCGACTCGCCGGTCTGCCACATCCACCAGGGATTCCAAGCGGGTCTTTACCTGCTCGACATCCATGAACCTGGAAAGGGAAGACATCTTCAGAGGATACGAAACAACGCCATTCGTCGCTTGCCAGCTACGCATGCCCTGCAAAAGATTCAGGAACCCTGAATCACTCCCACATATTTCTTCAACCTTCTTCTTTATTTCATCAATGGAATCTGGCGAATACTGTTTCCACGAATAAAGCATGTGCGCCACTTTCGGCAGGTGCGGAAGATCTTTGGCAGTCAGCTCCCGGTAACGCCGCAATAGCTGTTGCGCCACGACATCAAGCTCATCGCGGGAAAACGTCCGTTCATTCTCTGGCTTAGCTTCACTACCATAGATCCCGTGGCCGAATATCTCGCTACGGAAAAGTCCCGTCAGCCATCCGATGGCGCGCCCGTCTCCGAAGAGTTGCTTCAGTAGGGCGTTGCGATCGCTTTCAGACAGGCCCTGCCGCAGCCTGCCCCACAAGCCTTTGAACACCTTGTCCGCATCTCGCCATATCCAGTATTCGCCCCAGTCTCCCCTGCCTGTTTTGAGCGCGGCAACGTCCATGCCCTCGGTAAGAGACGCCAATATTCCCGCAATCGCCTCATCTGGAACATCGTTGATGGCATCGCCTTTCAGGCGGTCCAACAACGCTTGAACCGATGATTTCCCCTGGGGATTCAATGATGCGGCAAGTTCTGAAAACTGACGGACAGCAACTTCCTGGCAATCGCGGGCATTTTCGATGAATGCGGCATATTCGCGGTCATGGATCGCACCTTGCGGTGCCGTCAGGGAAAAGTAGTAGCGGAAATGCTGGGGGCTACCCAGCCGTTTTCCTCGGATCTGTGAACTCACATCTTCACGGCCATACAGGCTCAATATCATCTTGAGGTTCTGCTGGTCAGCCTGCCGCTCGAAGTCGAACTCGATTCCAGGAAGCTCCGTCAGGGCCAGCATTCTCGGTTCACGGTTCGAGTCAATGCCAGGCAAGCCGTCGAGGATCGAATTGAGCTGTTGAAGCTCGGCTTTCTTTCCTTCATCGCTGATGCTTGCTCCTGCATGTTTCGCTGCAAAGCCGATCAGGTATCCCTCGACCCATTCGTAGAGTCTTTCGGATTGCAGGCGGATCAGTTGCAGCCACACCATGTCTGGAACGTCGATGTTCTCCAGTACAGGCGTGGCATGGAAGCGCAATGCATTGACTGCCCTGACGACATGTCGTGGTGTCAGCAATGCCCGCCCCCCTTCGGTATCGATGACGTGAGCGAGCCGCTCCATCAAGGCCCGTGAATGCGCTCCGTCCCCCTCCAGCAAATTCGGATACAACAGTTGCAGGTCATGGCGGAACATGCGGCGCAGATCGAACGCTTCCGGGCGTGGCACCGAAAAGCTCACCTGGACGATCTTCTCAAGGAATTCTTCGCCCTTCTCGATATGCAAAGCCGTCGACAGGTTCTTGGCGATGATGTCCCGGGAGTAGCACAGCACGTAAATCACGTTCGGGAAGTCCACGACCGCCCGCACCAAGCGAAGGACTTCCACCACTTCATTCGGTTCCAGGCGGTCAAGATCGTCCACGAAGACCACGATCTTCCGCTCCAGCTTGCGAAGCTCTGCCTGTATCTGCGCCTTATCCTTTTCGAGTGAGCTGTTGCCAAGCCACTCCTCGGCCATGCGCTTTCCCGCCTCCGTGGCTACTCCTGCACCTGCCAGCCCAAACAGTTCGGCCAGCTTTCCGGCTTGCACCAAGCGTGACGAAAACCGCGAGAAGAGCCCTTTGATTTTTTTCTTTCGAAGTGCCTGCGCCGAGTAACGGCTTGGCCAGATATGACTGCGGAGCCTTTTCCATCCATGAACCTGCACGTCCCCGGCATCGATGCGGAGCGCGGCCTTGGTGATCTCCGTGAAAAGCTCCTTGAGCAAGCTTTCGCGTGATCTGATCAGCCAGGGAAGGAAGCGGACGATCTCTGGTGCATTGTCGGGTTCGCGCAACGCATCCGAAACCAGGTTAATGAAGCTCGACTTGCCGGAACCCCACTCTCCCTCGATTCCAATCACGAAGCCGTCAGGCGACGCCATCTTGCGAATCGCTTCGGCGACGTGACCAGCAGCCGGTCCAAAACCCAATCGATCTTCAGATGGCGCTTCGATGGGACGGTCACCGTGGAAGGATTGCTCGGCCGCTGTCATGGCGCACCCCCACCTTCAAAGTGCATCCACGCCACGCGGTAATCCGCTTCGCGGTCAGCCAGGGTGAAGGGCGCGGTGTAGCGGATGGTGCGGTCGATGGGGCCGCCGGGTTGGGTGGTGTCGGTGATGGGGCGTTCGATCACCGTGCCGTCGGGGACTTGGGGGTGCAGGCCGCCGTCGGGCATGGGTTTGGGCTGGATCTCTTCCCAGCCGAGGCGGCGCGGCTGGCGGATGCCGTCGGGGGTGACGACGGTGCATTCGGCGTCCTTGCGGTTGGCCTTGCGCGGCAGGCCGACGCCGACCAGGCCCTTGCTGGCGGTGAAGACGATGCGGCCGTTGGCATCAAACCAGGTGTCGCGCTCGTACTGGCGCATGACGGGGAACTGCACGCGGTAGATGGTCAGTAGTTCGTCCAGGGTCAGACCCAGGGCCTGGGCGGCGAGGACGTCGATTTCCACCAAGGCCTGGCGGCGGGCGTAGTCGCTGCGCAGGGCGTTGTGGCGTTGCCAGTCGGGGGTGAGCTTGGCGAAGAAGTCCTGCGGCAGGCGCGGGTCGGTGCTGGCCCAACGATCTTGCCGGAATTCGGGTTGCCAGCAGGCTTGCCAGAGGTCGGCGTAGTGGGTGGTGAGGCAGTTGAGGGCGAGTGTACGAACTAATATTTGGCTGTTACCCCTTAGGCAAGGAAGGAATCTAGCCAAATTATTTCTAAACCTCGGATTTCCTGTCGTTTTTACAAAGAAATCAAAGGGAATCGAGTGGCAACCTGAAACGAAGTGGAGCAAATCGACTACATGGCGAAAATTAATTGAGTGCACAGGATCAATGTGCGCCGCCCCCTTGGGGGCAATCGCAGGGATTAATGACCTTTCCGCACTATTTGAAATCATTGATCGAGCAACAAATCTGTATAGCTCTGTCACCGGCTTCGCCTCGGTTTCTCCTTCCTCCACCCAACTGACGCGCGGCACGCGGCGGGCGTATTCGGTGGCGCTGCACGCGGGGCGGTAGTTGCTGCGCGGCAGGTAGTGGTCGGGCAGGGTTTCGAGGTCGAGGGTGTCGTAATGACCCTTTTCGGTGCAGATGGCACGCGGAGTTTTGCTGAGCGGATTGCCGACGTAGAAGTGCGGGCCGGAGAGCACGAAGTCTTCGGGGCGGTTGACGAAGCCGGTTTCGCGGCGGATGGTGCCGTCCTTCTGCGCGCCGGTTTCGTGCCACATTTCCAGCGTGAAGTAGTCATCTTTCAGATCGCCCAGGCGGCGCGGGACGCGGGCGAATTTTTCCAGCACCGAAACCAGCTCTCGACTGTGCACGGCGGGCAGACGCGCCTGTAAGCTGGGCGTGCCGGGAGCGTCGTAGAGCTTGGCGAACGTGGCGAGTACGCCTTCATTCACTTCCACCGCACGATTGCGGTGTCCGCTGAAGTCCCATCCCCCTCCATCGTGTTTGATACCGGGTGTCGGTCCGGCGCCGCTGTGCTCCAGGCTGGCCTTGATGGTCGACGGGTGAAACAGATTCGCCATCGTCCGGAACCGTGGCGTTGCCTGCTTCGGCCCGTAGATATTGATGCTGTATTTCACACGATGGCCAATCTCGAACAGCATCAACTGATTCTGGAATTGGAAGTGGCTGCGCAACCGCGCATACATCGCCGCCCGTAACTCCCCACCCTTCGGATCGTCATATGGCCCCTCCGGATGCAGCAGCGCCTGCACCCCACTACCCACGCGCCATACCAGCGGCAGGAAGCATTTGTACAGATTACTTTGCTGCCCCTTGAGCAACGGATAGTTCTGCACCGCATTGAGAAACGCGCCCATGCCCTCGGTGGCCACGCATTCGGCCAGGTAGTCGGCACGGGCTTGGGGCACGACGGCAAACACGGCTTCGCGCTGGTCGGCGGTCTGCTTGGCGCTGAGTTTGCGGATGGCAAAGCGCGGGTCGAAGTCCGAGAGCAGGCTTTGCTCGTTCCATTCCAGCTTGATCCACGGCGGATTGCCCAGTACCACGTCGAAACCGCCGCGCTGCCGGAAGATATCGGCGAACTCCAGTTCCCAGTGCAGGAAGCGCTGCTGTGCGGCCACCTGCCGGGCCACTTTCAGTTGCGGCAGGATTTCGACCAGCGCCTCGATATCGACATGGCCGTAGCGGTCGCGCTCGGGGGTGAAGTCCAGCGTGGACTGGGGCACGGTTTCCGGGAACAGGTCGCTGCCGCCGGTGTTGGCGACCAGGCTGGCGTTGCCCAGCAGCACGGTTTCCAGCACGAACCACCATTCCTCGCGGCTGGGCAGGTCGTCCGCCTTGTCCAGCGGCCAGAACCACAGGGCGCACCAGTAGTCCATCACCAGCTTCAGGCGGCGGTAGGGGCTGGCGTTTTTCTGCGCCTCGCTGAGCATTTCGCGCTGGAAGGTGGCGTCCTTCTGCGCGGTGGTGGTGGGCGCACGGTTGGCGTCGGTACTGGGCCAGACGTGCAGTTCGTCGCTGGTGGCGGCGCGCACGCGGGCCAGTTCCTGGGCGTGCTGCTGCCAGAGGGCTTCGGCGGCCTGGGCGATGGCTTGCACGCGGGTGATTTCGCTGCGTTCCAGCGGTGCGGTGAAGGCCTTGCGCCATTGCTTGAAGCGTTCGAAGGCGGCGGGCTCCAGGGCCTTGACCACCCTGTCGGTGACAGCGCCCATGCCCTCGGCGGGCAGCAGGAAGTGGAAGATATCGGTGGCGGCAGGTGTTTCCGAAAGCGCGAGGGCACGCGGCACGGCGCAGCGCCAGTTGCGCTCGGGCATGTCCTTCTCGCCCCGGCCGGGCGACAGTTGCGCAGTGCTGAAGACATCGCGCCGCGCGCCGACCAGGGAATTGCCGGCCACCAGTTGCAGGCCGAACCAGGGCACATGGCCGCCCTTGAAGATGGCGTTGAGCCACAGCGAGACTTCGGCCAGTTCCACGGCCACGGGGTTGAGATCGACGCCGAACACGTTGGTGTCAGCGATATACATCTTGACCCGCTGTTTTTCCGCCGCGTAGTCATCGTGCGGGATGCTCCGGCCCAGTTCCTTCTGCTTGGCCTGCAAGTAGGCTTCGGCCAACTGGCTGACGGCTTCGTTCAGGAAGGCCGCGCTGCCCATGGCGGGCTCGCAGACGGTCAGGCGCAGGATGTCGTCGGCGGATTTGCCGGGCAGGATTTCGCGCAGGGCGTGTTCCACCAGGCAACGGGTGAGGATTTCCGGGGTGTAGTAGCTGGCGGACTTTTCGCGCTCGCGCCCAGCCAGCCGGTAGATGAAGCTGCCTTTCTTGTGCAGGCGCGGCTCGCCGCCGAACAGGCGTTCAGCGTCGCTGTACTGGCCGATGGCGCTGGCCGGCACGAAATAGGCGGCTTCCAGCGGGTCGAGTTCGGCGTCCTTGCGCTTTTCGCGGGCGCTGGCGGGCGGGGTGTCGTCGTCCTCCGTGGCGTCGCTGTCATCAGGGATCTCAGCTTCGTCTTCTTCCGAGCTACTGGCCTTTTTGGCCTTGGGATCGCGGCGCACTTCATACAGGTCTTCTTCGGCGAAGAAGCCTCGGAAGGAGAGCAGCGCCTCGTACACGGCACCAAGCTGGTTGATGCCCAGGGTGGCGTAGCTGATGCGGCCACGGCGGCTGTTTTTGGACGAACCGTTGCCGCTGCTGCCACGTGAGAGCGACATCAGCTCGATGACACGTTGCAGGACGTGGTTGCGCAGCTTGACGCTGTTGAGCAGCCGGGTGCGGGCCGGGTCGAACAGATGGCCTTGCAGCGGGGCGATAGTGAAGCCACTGCCTTGCGCGATATCGCCCGGTGCCGGCTCAACGCCGGTGCCCAGTTCCTGCTGTCCGCTGCCGGCATCGCGGCGCGGGAAGCCCTGCCAGATCAGGCCGAACAGTTGTTGCAGGCTGTCATGGAAGTAGAAGCCGTTGCGGGCTTGGTCGGTGGTGAGCGGGGTCTGTTCCAGCTCACGCAGGTGTTCGACGCTGTAGCCCTTCAGATAGGCTTCGGCCTGGATCGGGGCGTAGCCCAGTTCGGGGCGGGCCTCGATGTAGAACAGGAACAGCAGCCGGTACATGTAGCGCAGGCTTTCGCGGCTGAGCTGGTCGGCCAGGTCAGTGTCGGTGCGCTCGAAGAGCTTTTCCTTGCTGACTTCGCGCTTGTAGCGGATGGCTTCGTTGGCGATCAGTTCGATGCACTCGCGCAGGGCGTACTTGAGGTCGGTGGAGACCTCGAAGGCGTGCTTGTGGGAGCTGTCGTCCAGGCTGTCGAGCAGGGCTGCGCCGCCTTCGGCGGGCAACACGGATTGCTTGCCCAGTAGCGCCGCGAATGCGCGCAGGCTGTGTTCGTCGCGCGGGCCGAACAGTTCCGGCAGGTCGAAGCGCAGCAGGGCCTTGCGGCCCCATTTGCTGCGTTCGATCAGCAGCCATTGTTCGTGGTGAACCAGCAGCACCCAGCGGGGCGGGGTGTCGTCGGCGAACAGGCGGCGAGAAAGGGTTTCCTCCCAGTCTGCATGATGACGGCCGGCCTTGGCGCCGTTGCCGTCACGCGGGGGCAGTTGCAGCGGCGCGGTGTCTTCGTCGCCCGGCAGGGCCAGCGCGGCGGCGATGGCCAGCAACGGGTGGCCCTTGCCGTCGCGGTACAGGGCCAGCAAGGGCAATTCGCCTTCGCGGCCGGCGTCGGCCAGGGCCAGGGTGTGCGGCTGCAATGCGTAGCCGAGCGCGGCCAGCAGCGGCTGGGCCAGTTCGTGCAGCAGGCGCGCGCGCGCCTCGGGGCGTTTTTCACCCAGGAAGCGCTCGCGGTCGCGGAAATAGCCGTTGGCACCGCTGGCGCTGCGCAGGCGGGCAACGGGGCTGCCCGCGCCCTGTTCCTTCCACTGCTCGAACAGCGGCTTGAGATCCTTGACCAGGATGTCGTCCAGGTAGTGCTGGCTGTAGAACTCGTTGGCGTTGATGAGGCCGTTGATGGTGAAGCTCATTGGGCCGCTCCTTGCGCCATGTCCTGTGGTGCTGCGTCCTGTTGGGAAACCAGGGCGGCAACCACGGTGAACTGGGCGCGGTCGTCCAGTTGCAGCGTGTCGCGCACCCATTGCTGGTATTGGCCGAACAGGTCGGCGGTGGCGCTTTCGCGCTGCTGGCGCTGGGCGGCGCGGACCTGTTCGATGCCGCCCTGCGCCAGTTCCAGTTCCATCTGCGCGAGGTGCTTGTCGCGCAGGGTGGCCAGCTTGGTCAGTTCCTGGTCCAGGCGCTGGCGGCAGTCGGCATCGAATGCCTGCTTGATGGGGCGCAGGTAGGCTTCGGCGGCGCGGATGACGGCAGGCAGGGCTTGCTGCCAGAGGCGGCTGTCGGGGGCATGGCCATCGTTGGCCGGGGCCGGGTTCTGGCCGCCATCCAGCCCGGTTCGGTGCAGGGTATCGGGCAGGCTCAGCACGGTCTGCACCTGGCCCCGCGCATCGAGCTGCACGCCCAGCCATTCGGCCAGCATGGCCTGGCCGCGCCGGTTGGGCACCTGGGCCAGCACGAGGATGATGGCTTCACCCGCGTGCAGACCTTGCGGTACGCGCAGCAGCGGGGCGCGCTGACGGCCGAAGGCCGCCATCAGCTTGTAGTCCAGCCATTGGGCGATGGGGTGCAGCGGCCAAAGATAGTGCAGTTGTGGCCAGTCGCTGCCGTCGCGGGACTGGGCGATGGCGGCCTCGACCGTGCGCTTGTCGGCGCAGAGGGCGAACGTATTGTCGGTGGGCCACATTTCCGGGGCGAGGTTGCGCTTCAGAATCTGCGCCAGGTCGCGCCCCGGCTGGAAGCTGAGGGTACGGGTGGCGTCGTCGGCCTGTACGGCGGGTTGCTGCTCGGGCTGGTGCTGCCGCAGCCAGCGCAGGCCGTCGCGGGCGTAGTGGTAGTGACCGGCGAACAGGCTGGGCAACGTAGCGGTGGGGGATGGCGCGGTGGAGGGCGCAGGCTCGCCCGCAGGTGGCGTCGCGCTGTTGGCGGCGTCGCCCCAGAGCAGTTCGAAGGGATCGACGTCGCCGCCTGCCAGTTGCTGGGCGAACGCTTCGGCGGTGGTGTTGCCTTCGATGGCCTTGGCCACTTCCAAAGTTTCGGCGTCTTCGTCGTACAGGCCCATGAAGGCAGAGGGGTCGCCAATGTTCTTCGCGGCCTGTTCGTCCTTTTCGATAAGGATTTCCAGGTAGCGCAGATCGCCACGGACACGCTCGTTATGGGGCTGGGTATAGAGGTAACCGATCTTGGGCGGCTGCGTCTGGCCATAGCGGTCCACACGGCCGTTGCGCTGCTGGAACACCATCAGCGACCAAGGGATGTCGAAGTGGATCAGCCGGTGCGACTGGTAGTGCAGGTTCAGACCTTCGGAGGCCACATCGGAGGCGATGAGCAGGCGCAGCGGCGAATGGCCGCGGCCAAAGTCCTCGACCGTCTGCTGGATATCCTGATCCGGCAACTGGCCGTGCAGGATGGCGACGGCGTCTGCCTTCAGGCCCAGCGCCGCAGGCAGGTGTTGTTGCAGGAATTTCAGGGTTTCGATGCGTTCGGTGAAGAGCACCAGGCGGTCATCGGCGGCACGGCCGTCCCAGCGCCAATGCGGGTCGTCCTTGAGCTGGGCGATGAGGTGTTGCAGCTTGCTGAACTGCGCGGGTTCGATCTGTTGCACAAGGGCTTGCAGGTCGCGCAGCGAAGCCAGGTCGGGATGCGTTGCATCGCGGGCTTCCAGGCGGCAGATGCGCTCCTTGAGCGTTTGCAGGCAGGCGGCGGGCGAGGAGAACAGTGCCTTTTCCAGCACGGTGCGGAACAGCATGGCGCCGTCGCGCGCGCCGCCGCCATCGCTGGCAAGCTTGAGTTCGGCCAGCGCATCGAAGGCGAGGTTCTCGGCGGCGCTGGCCTGGGCGGCCAGCCTGAAGACCTGGCGCTCGGGGAAATCCTGCTTCATCTGTTCGCGCACATCGCTCTTGAAGCGGCGGATGAACAGGTGTTCCACGTCGCTGCGGGTGTAGTCGGCCCTGGGCGGCAGCACGGTGGGGTCGAGCATGCGCACCAGGCTGGCGAAGCTTTCCTTCTTGCCGTTGTGCGGTGTGGCGGTGAGCAGGATGAGCGCATCGGAGCGCTGCGCCAGCAGGTCAGCCAGACGGTTGCTCTGGGTGCGATTGCCCTTGTAGGAGACGTTGTGGGCCTCGTCGATGATGATGAGATCCCACCACGCGCTTTCCAGGTAGTGGCGGTATTCGCTATCGCGTTTGAGCGTATCGACCGAGATGATGGTGCGATCGTAGTAACTGAAAGGGTTGTGGTTGGCCGGTATCTGGCGGCGGATGCGCTGGATGCCAGCCGAATCCAAGCGCGTCAGGGCGATGGTGAAGCGGTTCCAGAATTCCTGCTGGAACTGGCGCATCATGCTTTTGGTGGTGACCACGAGGATGCGCCGGGCACGGCCGCGGCGGATCAGTTCTGCAGTGAGGATGCCTGCTTCAAGGGTCTTGCCCAGGCCGACGGTATCGGCAATGAGCAGGCGTGGACGCAGTTGCTGCAGCACATGGTGGGCCGGGTCGAGCTGGAAGGGCAAGGTGTCCATCACGGCCTGTTGCCCCAGCACCAAGGCATCGCCCTGCACGGCAGATTGGCGCAGACGGGCTTCGATCGCCAGCCGTGCGGCCATGAAGCCGGGAGAGTCGTCGAATACCAGCTCGGTCTGCGCCGGGTCGATCAGGGTGACGTCATCGAGCGCCGTCAGGAACAGGGCGTGGCGATTGCGCACGGTTTCCGACACACCGATGCAGGAAAGTTGCCAGCCACCCTGGGCGCATTGATCGGCGTGCTGGACGAGCCATTCTTCGTCGCGGATCAGGGCACGGGAGCCGGGAGCGGGAGGCTGGGAAAGGGACATGAAGTTTCTACGCTACGCTCGGGTGGATGGACGGGACACAGGGAAGCAAGCCAACGAACACACCATCACGCTGACGATTCCGAGGACCGTCCATCCTGCGCAGGTACCTGCAACCCGTGCTTGCGTGCGTATTCGATCACCAGCACCTCCACCATCGAGGCCACGGAGCGGTGTTCACGTTCCGCTGCGGCCCGCAACAGTTGCTTGACGTTTGGCGACGTCCGAATGGAGAGCGTTTCAACCTTCAAGCGCGTCATTGCAAGACCTTTGGATAAGTCATACTTACTTGCAAATGTACTGCACTTTGCATGTCACGAAAAGTACATGTGTTAAACGCATGCGGATCGACGGTTGGGTAGCTTCTATTAAGAAAGGGGGCAAGGGTAGTAAGCCGAAGGGGAATGGCAACCAAGGGGCAACGGCCTTACCCAAAAAGGAAAAGGACACCAGCGCCACGGACGGACTCACACCACCAAATTGGCCGACGGTGCCAGCCCGTCGATGTAGTCCGCCCACGCCTGCAACATCTCCCGCCGCTGTTCAGCGTACTCCGCCCGGTTGTAGACCCCGCGCACGCCGCCGATGGTATGGTTCAACGCCTTCTCTACCACATCCGAAGGCCAGCCCTGTTCGTGTAGCAACGTCGAGGCGGTGCGCCGCAGGTCGTGGATGGTGAAGGCGGGGATCTCCTGCCCCTGTAAAGATACCTTCAGCGCCTGGTTCAGCGCATTGTTGGCGAAGGGCTTGGCCAGGGTGCCACGCCCAGGCAGCACCCAGTCGCTGCTGCTGGCCAGCGGCTTGAGTTCCTTGAACAGCGTTTGCGCCTGAGTGGATAGGTAGACGATGTGCGGCTTGCCGGTCTTGGAGTTCTCGATCGGGATGTGCCATTCGCCTTCGTCCAGATGCACGTCCACGCGGATGCTGGCGCAGGGGGAGGGCGGGCAACTGGGCGAAGGCGCATGGCACATCCCGATCGAGGACTCCCAGAACCGCAAGCCGCA
>NZ_SMAF01000008.1 GCF_004343305.1 Pseudofulvimonas gallinarii
TTCGAATCCGTCAAGCGTTTTGTTCGCCGACCTTTCCGCCTGGTCCGACCCGGCCTCAACAGGCACCAGATCAGCGGGGCGCGAATCTTACGTAGAGCAGGGAGGGACTGCAAGCCCCATCGTGAACGAACTCCCCGGCCAGCTGAACGGAGCTGCTGTGCTGGTGACGTTAAAGTTAGGTTAAATCACGGATTCTGAACGAGAAATCGTTTGACGCCGCCAACTTTGGGCCTCTAAGGTTGCCCGGTCTTGCGGAGCGACGTGCGTGATGCGAGGGGTTTGGCAGCGGTGGTCCAGTCGCGCACCCGAAGTTCGCGCACAAGCCATCCGTGTCACATCACCACCGTCTGGCCGCCAGCGGCCGGCTGTCACTGCTGGAGCAGGGATGCGCGCGTTACCCATTTCCTTGAAGCACCTCCTTCGATCCATGGCGTCCTGGCGCCGTCGCCACTGGCTGGCGGTCGGCATTACCGCGACCCTCGCCATCTGTGTACTGGGCGTCCTGCCGGAGCTGGCCATCGCCAAGCGCGACGAGGCGGCCGTGTCGCTGGTCAGCGCCAATCTCGCCCTGCCTCCGGCGCCCGAACGGGCCGACCTGGAAGTCGCGACGCTCACCGCCGACGAAGTGATGAACCTGGCGATGCAGGGCGAGGCGGACGGCTGGCAGAGCGCCACGGTGGAATCGGGCGACACGCTGGGCGGCCTGTTCGCCCGACTGGGCTTCAGTGCCCGAGACCTGAACCGGGCGCTCGAAGCGCGCCAGGTCCAGGAAATCGCCAGCAAACTTCGACCTGGGAAGCGGGTTGCGTTCTATTCGGGTGAACCCGGCCGCTTGGACAAGCTGCTGTTCGACAATTCCGACCTCTCCCGCGTTCTGGTCCATCTCGACGAGACGACAGGTGTGCGTGAAGAGATCCTCGAGCGCCAACTCCAGTACCGCGTCGAGCGTGCCACCGGCGAAATCGAAAACTCCCTGTTCGGCGCAGCGGAGCAGGCCGGCCTTTCCAATGTCATGGTGCTGAAGATCGCCCGCGTGCTCGGCTACGACATCGACTTCGCCCAGGACCTGCGCATCGGCGACCGTTTCCACGTCGTCTACGAACAGGTCTATGACAACGGTGAAAAGATCCGCGACGGTGACGTGCTGGCGGTCAGCTTCATCAATCGTGGCAATCGATACGTCGCCCTGCGCCATGTGCATGCGGACGGCAAGATCGAATACTACGACCAGGACGGTCGCCCGCTCCGCAAGGACTTCCTGCGGACGCCGGTCGACTTCACCCGCATCAGCTCGCGCTTCAACCTGGGCCGCCGGCACCCGATCCTCAACCGCGTGCGCGCCCACCGCGGCGTCGACTATGCCGCGCCGACCGGCACGCCGGTCTACGCCGCCGGCGCGGGCCGAGTGCAGTTCCGCGGACGCCAGAATGGCTATGGCAACACGGTGATCATCGACCATGGCCAGGGTCACACGACGCTGTACGCCCACCTTTCCCGCTTCAACAACAACGCACGCGCCGGTCATCGCGTGCAGCAGGGCGACGTCATCGGTTATGTCGGCATGACAGGCCTGGCCAGCGGTCCCCACCTTCATTACGAATTCCGCATCAAGGGCGTGCACCGCGACCCGCTGACGGTGACGCTGCCCAAGCCGGAACCGCTGAAGGGCCGCGCCCTGGAACGGTTCCGCCAGGACACAACGGCTGTTGCCGCCCAGCTGGAACTGCTCGAAAGCTACCGTTCGCTGGCCGGAAACTGATCCCGGCGACGCGCGCACCACGCATATTTCACGGTTCCGCATCGCCGGATGCGGAACCACGCCCAGACAGGCGTGACCTGACATGCCCACCGGTCAGCTGTATGTCGGACTGATTTCCGGAACCAGTGTCGATGCCATTGACGCCGTGCTGGTGGATTTCGCCACCGGGCGTGCGCGGCTCGTGGCTGCCAGCGCGGTTCCCTACCCCACCCCGCTGCGCCACGCCCTGCTGGATCTGGCGCAGGGGGACGGCCTGACAACGCTGGACCGGCTCGGCGAGCTCGACGCACAGGTAGCGATGTGTTTTGCCGAGGCTGCCAACCGGGTGATCATCGAAGCCGGCGTGGACCGCCCGGCGATCGCCGCCATTGGCTCGCATGGCCAGACGATCTGGCACCGACCCGGTGCGGCCTATCCGTTCACCCTCCAGATCGGCGATCCCACCCGGATTGCCGAGGCCACCGGCTGTACCGTCGTCGCCGACTTCCGGCGACGCGATATGGCCGCCGGCGGACAGGGCGCCCCGCTCATGCCGGCCTTCCACGCGGCGATGATCGCGGCCGGCAACGAGCCTCGCGCCGTACTCAACCTGGGCGGCATCGCCAACCTGACCCTGCTTCCGGCCGGACGCGGCACGCCCGTGCGGGGATTCGACACTGGTCCCGCCAGTTGCCTGCTCGACGCATGGGCGCTGCGGCATCGGGGCGCACCGTTCGACCGCGACGGCCTGTTCGCCACGCAGGGCCGATGCAATGCGGGTCTTCTGGAAGCGCTGCTGGCGGAGCCGTACTTCAGCCTGCCGGCGCCGAAGAGCACGGGCCGAGAGGTCTTCAATCTTGGCTGGCTGGAGCGCCAGCTCGCGGGGCGCTCGATCGGGTGCGCCGATGTCCAGGCGACGCTGCTGGAGCTGACCGCGCGCACGGTCGCCGCGGCGCTGAAGCGGGAAATGCCGGACGCCGCACGGGTATTCGCCTGTGGCGGCGGCGTTCACAATCCTGCGCTGATGGCCGCACTGGCGCGTGCCCTGGCGCCGACATCGCTGGTCACCACCGGTGCGCTCGGCATCGACCCGGATTACGTCGAAGCCATGGGCTTCGCCTGGCTGGCGCGCGAGACGATCACCGGACGCCCCGGCAACCTGCCGGCGGTGACCGGCGCAGCCGGACCGCGGATTCTCGGCGCGATCTACCCGGCCTGACCATCCGGCGCCGCCTCGCGACCTGCGTCACCCAACGAGCGGTCGATCAGGCCAGCCCGCAGCATGAACAGGTAGAGGAATACCCCCGGCAGCGCCACCAGCGTCGTCAGCACGTAGAACTGCACGTAGCCAAGCGAGTCGATCAGACCGCCGGCGGTCGTCCCTGTGAGCAGGCGCCCGACGATGCTCGCCGCCGCCGACAGCAGGGCGAACTGTGTTGCCGTGAAGGCGAGATTGCACAGCGCCGAAAGATAGGCGACGACGACAACGCCACCGATGCCGCTGGCAAGGTTCTCGAAGCCGATGGTGAATGCCAGCAGCGCATTCGAATGCCCGACCCAGGCCAGCCACGCAAAGCTGAGGTTGGAGACCGCCATCAGGATCAACGCCAGCAGCACCGACCGCTTCATGCCGATCTGCGCATAGAGGACGCCGCCGATGAAAATGCCCGCCAGCATGGCTATGAATCCGACGCCGACGTCCCAGGTCGCGATCTCGTCGTTGGTGAACCCCAGATCATTGAGAAGCAGCCTCAGCGTGAGGTTGGCCAGCGTGTCGCCGATCTTGTGCAGCAGCACGAACAGCAGGACCAGCAACGCGCCGCGCCGGCGCAGGAATTCCGCCAGCGGGCCGGCCACCGCGTGCCAGGCCTGCCGCCAGCCGCGGCGGACGGCGACCAGCACATGCCGGGCCGGTTCGCCGACCACGATGCCGGTCAGCATCGCGGGCAAGGCGAACATGCCGCACAGCATGTAGGCCGCCGTCCAGCCGAAGCGGGTGGCGACCAGCAGTGCCAGCGAACCGGCCGCCACCGCGCCGATGCGCCAGCCGTACTGCGACATGCCGGAACCCGTGCCCAGTTGCTCCGGCCGCAGCAGCTCGATGCGATAGGCGTCGATGACGATGTCGTAGGTCGCGCCAGCGAAACCGACAGCCACCGCGGCCACCGCTGTCATGAACAGGCTGTCCCTGGGATCCAGTACCGCCAGCCAGGTGACGGCCGCGATCACCATCGTCCCGGCAAGAAGCAGCCAGGAGACGCGCTGGCCGAGCCTGCCGAGCAGCGGCAGGCGCAACGAATCGACCAACGGCGCCCACAGGAACTTGAAGTTGTAGACCAGGAACGCCAGCGAGAACGCCGTGACGCTCTTCTTGTCGATGCCGTCCTGGGCCAGACGCGTGGTCAGCGTCGCGCCGATCATGGCGAAGGGAAAACCGGACGAAATGCCCAGCATCAGGGCCGCCAGCGGCTCACGCTCCGTGTACGGACGCAGGCCGGCGGGCAGCCGGTCGCGCCAGGTGGCAGCGGCACTCACGCGAAATCGACCGTGTAGGGTGCGTGGTCGGAAAATCGCGGCTCGCGCTGCACGCCGCAATCACGCAAGCGGGTCGCTAGCGCCGGTGTGACCAGCTGGTAATCGATGCGCCAGCCGACGTTGTTGGCGCGCGCGCCGCCGCGATTGCTCCACCATGTGTATTCGACACCGTCGGGGCGCAGTTCGCGGAAGCTGTCCTTCCAGCCGTGCGCGGGTTGCGGCGACCCGTCGCCATGCGTGTCAGCGATCAGGCCGTTCAGCCACGCGCGTTCCGACGGCAGGCAACCGGAGTTCTTCTGGTTGCTCGTCCAGTTCTTGATGTCATTGCGAGCGCGCACGATGTTCCAGTCGCCGCATAGAACATAGTCTCGGCCGCTGGCCAGCCACTCGTCCAGGATCGGCCGCAGCCAGTCCATCACCTGGTACTTGTAGCCCTGCCGTTCGTCGCCCGACGTGCCCGACGGGATATAGAAGGACACCACGCTGAGGTTGCCGAAGCGCGCCTCGATGTAACGGCCCTCGTCGTCGAACGGCGCCCAGCCCAGCGAACGCCGCACCTCGTCCGGTTTCTCGCGGCTGTAGATGGCCACGCCGCTGTATCCCTTTTTCGTGCGCGCATCATGGAAGTGGCAGTGGTAGCCGGCGTGCAGGCAGGCCGAACCCGCCAGCTGGTCCTCCTGGGCCTTGGTCTCCTGCACGCACAGGATGTCGATGTCCTGGCCGGCGAACCAGTCGAAGAAGCCTTTGTTGGTGGCGGAACGGATGCCGTTGGCGTTGAAGCTGGTGATGCGCATGGAATCGTGGACGATCTGCTGCGGAGACAGTCGCCATGATGTCGGTTTTGCGGCCCACGCGACAGTCCGCCTGCCCAAGAGGTGACCGCGCGCGCCATACTTTGACACCAACGGTCACAGTTGAGCCCAGCCGATGAAGCCCTACCAGCGCCAGTTCCTTGAAGCCGCCCTGACCTGCGAGGCGCTCCGCTTCGGCGAGTTCACCCTCAAGTCGGGTCGCACCAGCCCCTATTTCTTCAACGCCGGACGGTTCGACCATGGCTGCGCGCTGGACACGATCGGCCGCTGCTACGCCGCCGCCCTGGCCGAGGATGGCCTCGCCTTCGACATGCTTTTCGGACCCGCCTACAAGGGCCTGCCGCTGGCCACGGCGCTGTCGGTCGCCCTCTGGCGCGACCAGGGCCGCGATGTCCCCGTTGCATTCAATCGCAAGGAAGCCAAGGACCACGGCGAAGGCGGCACGCTGATCGGCGCACCGCCGAACGGCCGCGTCCTGATCGTCGACGATGTGATCACTGCCGGCACCGCCATCCGCGAGTCGGTCGCGCTGATCCGCCAGGCGGGCGGCGAGCCTTGCGGCGTCGTCATCGCGCTGGATCGCCAGGAACGCGGCCAGGGCGACCTGTCCGCCGCGGACGAGGTGCGCCGCTCACTGGGCTTGCCGGTCGTGGCGGTCGCGGGTCTGGACGATCTCCTCGCCTTTATGGATGTTCGCGAGGACCTCGCCGCCCAGCGCGCGGCCGTCGCGGATTACCGGTCAAGATTCGGCTGCTGATCCAATCCAGCGCACTTGGCACGGCCGTTGCTGGTAGTGGGGCAGTCCCACAGGAGTCGTGCCGTGCGCCTCGCCCTGCTGTTTACCCTTCTGGCCCTGCTGATCCTGCCCGCGACCGCGCAGAGCACGCGCGTGTACAAGTGGCAGGACGAGCACGGAAATGTCCATTACAGCGA
The DNA here is from genome assembly GCF_004343305.1 of Pseudofulvimonas gallinarii. Classification (GTDB taxonomy): domain Bacteria; phylum Pseudomonadota; class Gammaproteobacteria; order Xanthomonadales; family UBA2363; genus Pseudofulvimonas; species Pseudofulvimonas gallinarii. The sequence goes on from NZ_SMAF01000008.1 coordinate 6,019, forward strand.
CCGCCTGCCCAGCGACCGCACGGCCCAGAACCGTGAGGTGCTGAACGCCAATGGTGTCCGCATCAACACACTGGACACCCCGCAGTTGACGCCCATGGCTGCCGCTCAGCGTCAGGAACTGCTCAGGAACGCCCAACGTGATACGGCACTGGCGGTCACCTTCGAGAACGAAGATGCCCTCCGCCGGGTCCAGGACGAGCGAATTGCGGTCCTGCGCAGCGGGCTGACCAGCGCCCGCGCCAATATCGAGCGCATCCAGGCGTCGTTGGCCCAGCACGAGGGCGACGCGAACGCCTATATCAGCGAAGGCAAATCGGTGCCCGCCCCCATCCGGATCAACCTGGAGCGTGTGCGCCAGATGCTGGCCGAGCAGGAGGCGGAAACCGCCAAGCTGGAGCAGCGCTACAACGAAACGCTGCTGGAGCACCGCGCCGAGATCGAACGATATCGGGAGCTGGCCGGCACGCGCTGAGTGGCACCGGCCATCCAGATACTGCTGCACCAGACAGGAACAGGTTTCGCGATGTTGGGAGGCATCGCGGACACGCACGGAGGATGCGTGCGTTCATCGACCCGACGCTTCCAAGCGGCGGAGGGTCGGGGGTCCCAGGGCACGGATGCCCTGGCCCTCATTGCTGGCTGGCCGGGCACAACCGGTCCGGCTCGACTTAACCCCGTTCCCGCCGCCGGCAGACGCGGCATCGCCACGACCGCGCCGGGCGCCCGCTTCTTCTCCGGATAACGGATCGCGCCCTGGGGTTGGGGACTGTACAGCCCTGGTGTACCGCCGCGCCGCGGCGATCAGAACGGCAGCGTCAACCCGCCGTCCAGCTCATGCAACCGGGCCCGGAACGCCGACTGGATGCGCGCCAGCGCCGCCTCGTCATCGGCATCGAAGCGCAGGACGAGGCAGGGCGTCGTATTCGAGCAGCGCACCAGGCCCCAGCCGTCGGGCCAGTCGGCGCGGATGCCGTCGATGGTGCTGATCGCGGCGCCGTCAAATCGTGCCTGGGCGCTGAACCGCTCGATGAAGGCGTAATGCTCGCCTTCGCGCATGTTGATCTTCAGCTCCGGCGTACTGACGCCCTTCGGCAGACCGGCAAACACCGCTTCCGGGGTCCCGTCCTGCGCGGCCAGGATTTCCAGCAGGCGGGCGCCCGCATACAGGCCGTCGTCAAAGCCGTACCAGCGCTCCTTGAAAAAGAAGTGGCCGCTCATCTCGCCGGCCAAGGGCGCGGATTCAGCCTTCATCTTCGCCTTGATCAGCGAATGGCCGGTGCGCCACATCAGGGGCCGGCCGCCAGCGCGCTCCACCTCGGTGGCCAGGTGGCCGGTGCACTTGACGTCATAGATGATGGTCGCGCCCGGCACGCGGGCCAGCACGTCACGCGCGAACAGCATCAGGAGGCGGTCCGGATAGATCACCTCGCCATCGCGGGTGACCACGCCCAGGCGGTCGCCGTCGCCATCGAAGGCCAGGCCCAGGTCGGCGCCGGTGTCGGCCACTGCCCTGACCAGGTCTTCCAGGTTGTGCGGATCGCCCGGATCCGGATGGTGATTCGGAAAGGTGCCGTCGACGTCGCAGTACAGGGGCACCACCTCAGCGCCCAAGCCTTCGTACAGCTGCTGCGCCACGATGCCGGCAATGCCGTTGCCGGCATCGGCGACGATCTTCATCGGTCGCGCGAGCCGGATGTCGCCGGTGATGCGCGTGACATAGGCCGGCAGCACGTCCAGCTGGCGGACAGTGCCCTGCCCGTCTACATAGCGCCGGGCCTGGATGCGCTCACGAACGGCCTGGATGGCGTCGCCGGACAGCGTTTCGCCGCCGATCATGACCTTGAAGCCGTTGTAGTCCGGCGGGTTGTGGGACCCGGTCACCATGACGCCGGTGCCGTCGCCATGTTCGTGCGCCGCGTAGTACAGGACCGGCGTCGGCGCCGCGCCGATGTCGACGACCTCAAGGCCGCATTCCTCCAGGCCCCGGATCACCGCGGCCGAGAGCATCGGCCCGGACAGCCGTCCATCACGTCCGACGCAGAAGCGCTTGAGGCCGGCTTCGCGCGCCTGCGAGCCGAGCGCGCGGCCGATGTGATAGGCGGTGTCTTCGGTCAGTGAGTCGCCAACCACGCCGCGGATGTCATAGGCGCGGAAGATGCTGCTGTCGAGGGTCATGGTGTGTGTCGGTCCGGAACAGTAGGAAAGTATGCAGCTCAGCCGCGGCCGGTGTGGCCGAAACCGCCCTCGCCGCGCTCGCTCGGGGTGAACGCTTCGACCACGCGGAACGTCGCGCGCGTGACCGGCAGGAAGACCAGCTGCGCAATGCGCTCGCCGGGCTGCACCTCGTAGGGGTCGTTGCCGCGATTCCAGAGCGAAACCATCAACGGTCCCTGGTAATCGGCGTCGATCAGGCCCGTCAGGTTGCCCAGCACAATGCCGTGGCGATGGCCCAGTCCCGAACGCGGCAGGATCACGGCGCACAGGCCGGGATCACCGATGTGGATCGCCAGGCCGGTGGGTACCAGCACGCTGGCGCCCGGGGCCAGCGTCAACGGCGCGTCGATGCACGCACGCAGGTCCATGCCCGCGCTGGCTTCGGTGGCATACGCCGGCAGTTCGAAGCGGTAACCGATGCGGGAATCGAGGATCTTCAGCTCGATCTGCTTCATGCCCTGCCGTCCTTTTCCACCAGCCGGTCGACCACCACATCGAGCAGGCGCGCGGCGAGTTCGGTCTTGTCGGCCTCGCCCAGATCGATGACGGCACCGTCGGCGGCGTAGACAACCAGCGCGTTGTCCGCCACCTCGAAACCCTTGCCTTCGCCGACATGATTGGCGGCGATCAGGTCGAGGTTCTTGCGCGCCAGCTTGTCGCGCGCGTAGGACTCGACATCGCCCGTCTCGGCGGCGAATCCGACCAGCATTGGCCGCTGCCGACGCGACCCCAGCTCGCCGAGGATGTCCGGCGTCCGTTCCAGTTCCAGCGTCAACGAATCCTGGGTCTTCTTGATCTTGTCGGCCGCAAGCAGGCGCGGCCGGTAGTCGGCAACGGCGGCGGCACCGATATAGACGTCCGCGGAGCCGGCTGCCGCCAGCACCGCGTCGCGCATCTGCGCGGCACTTCTCACGTCGGTGCGGCGGACCCCGGCGGGCGTCGGCAACGCCACCGGTCCCGCGACCAGTGTGACCGATGCGCCCAGGGCGGCCGCACGGCCGGCTATCGCGAATCCCATGCGGCCGGAACTGCGGTTGCCCAGATAGCGCACCGGATCGAGATCCTCGTAGGTGGGACCGGCACTGACCAGAACGTGGCGTCCAGCCAGTCGCCCGGATCCCGGCGTTTCCAGCGCCGCGACGATCTCCATCGGTTCCGACATGCGTCCGGCGCCGACGTCACCGCAGGCCTGGTCGCCCACCCCGGGGCCGATCACCTGCGCACCGCGTTGCCGCAGCCGCTCGATGTTCGCCTGCGTCGCCGGGTGTGCCCACATCGCCTGGTTCATCGCCGGTGCCAGCCACAGCGGCGCCCGGCTGGCCAGCACGAGGGTGCCGAGCAGGTCGTCGGCCAGGCCGTTGGCCAGTTTCGCCAGCGTATTGGCGCTGGCCGGCGCGACGACGACCGCCGTGGCCCAGCGTGCCAGCTCGATGTGCCCCATCGCGGCTTCCGCCTGTGCATCCCACAACGAACTGCGCACCGGCCGTCCGGACAGGGCCTGGAAGGTCGCCTCTCCGACGAAATGACCGGCGCTTCCGGTCAGCACCACCTGCACTTCGGCGGCGCGTTCGCGCAGGCGACGCACCAGTTCGGCGGCCTTGTAGGCGGCAATGCCGCCGCAGACGCCCAGCAGGATGCGTTGGTCGGCCAAGGGGCTCACGGACGGAAAATTCCCATGCGGATGCGGGCGGTTAGCTTAGCCGATGCGTGACAGTCGCTGATGACCGCCTGCCGACCGCAGGGGGACGATGTCGCCATGACGATCCAGGACTGGCCCGAAACCGAACGCCCGCGCGAGAAACTGCTCGCCCGCGGTGCCGCGCAGCTCGGCGACGCCGAACTGCTGGCGATCCTTCTGCGCACCGGCATGCGCGGACTTGATGCCGTCGCGCTGGCGCGGCAGTTGATCGCCCGTTTCGGCGGCCTGCGCGGGCTGTTCGCAGCCGACCCGAAAGCGCTGCTTTCCGCACCCGGGATCGGCAACGGCAAGGCCTGCCAGCTGCTGGCCTGCATCGAACTGGCCCGCCGCCACCTGGCCGAGGACCTGCAGCGTGGTCCGGCGCTGCTCAATCCCGCCGACAGCGCCAGCTACCTGAAGGCGCGCCTGCGCGACTATCCCTACGAAGTCTTCGCGGTCCTTTACCTCGACACCCGGCACAGGCCGATCGCCTGCGAGGAACTGTTCCGCGGCAGCATCGACGGCGCCACCGTGCATCCACGCGAGGTGGTCCGTCGCGCCCTGGTGCACAACGCCGCCGCCGTCATCTTCGCCCACAACCATCCCTCCGGCGTGGCCGAACCCAGCGAGGCGGACCGGCTCATCACCCGGCGCCTGCAGGAGGCGCTGGCGCTGGTCGAGGTACGGGTGCTGGATCATCTGGTGATCGGTGACGGCACGCCGGTGTCACTGGCGGCGCGCGGCTGGGTCTGATCGACGCATCGACGCATGCCACACCGTCTGCCCGCGCATCCGGCACCTGGACACGACAAGGCCCGGACATGCCGGGCCCCATCGCTGACGCTGGAGAGTAATGGGTGGACCATCCCTGGGAGCCTGCGCGGCAGAAGCCGTCCGGCCTGCAAAGCCTCGAACGTTTCTACCGCGCAGGCTCCTGGCCCGGTCCGGCCGCGTCCGGCGGCCGGCAACGCTTTGCTTACTGCGCGCCCAGGCCGTAGGTCCAGCCCTTCACCCAGTCGTTGGCGCCGTCGAAGGCACCGACATAGGTGGTCGGGATGAAGAACGGATCATCCGGCGATGCGCCACCGCTGAGCAGCGGCGAACCCGCACGCGGCATGTAACCGTTGAGCTGCGGATCGCCGCTGCGGTTGCCGTTGCCGGCATTCCACAGTGCGGTGCCGTGGTTCTCGGTCGCACCACCGTCGCAGCTGCCGATGAACGAGTTGTTGAAGGTCAGGTCGCTGCCGATCAGCGCCGCAGTCGGCTCGTCCGGCACGTTCAGGCAGTTGTCGCGGAAACCGGTGATGACGACATTGCTGTAGTGACCGCCGGAGCCGCGACGGATGCGCGCGCCTTCATTGCCGTTGGGCGAGCCGATCAGGGTCAGGTTGGAGAAGGTCGGAATTGTCCGCGGCAGCACGTTCGGTGAAGAACTGTCGTTGTCGCACTCGATTCCGTTGCTGTCGCTGCCCTGGTCGCCGTTCTCCGAACCCTGCCAGACTAGGCCGAACTGCACCTTGCCCTGGAAGCCGTCGTCGCAGTCGAAAGCATCGTCGCCGACCTGCGAGGCCACGAGATAGCGGCCGTTGACGGTGCCACCGAACCACTCGAAGCCATCGTCCAGGCCACCATGGACCTGCACGTATTCGATGGTGGTGCCGGCGCCGACACCGTTCAGCGTCAGGCTGTTGAGTTCCTCGTCGGTGCGGATCTGCTCACCGGCCCAGAGGATGCGCACGTAACGCATGACGCCGCTGCTGTCGTTGACGTCGGTACCGCCGAAGGTCAGCTCCGGCACCGCCTCGAAGGCGCAGCCCAGCGGCTGGTCGGATTCGTTGCAGTAGGACTTGCCGTTGAGCACCACACCCGCCCACGAACCCGGCACGGCTTCCGGACCCGTGAAGGTGATCGGCTGGCTGCGCGTGCCTTCGGCGAAGATCTTGCCGCCGGCCTTGACCGCCAGGAAATCCGGCACCGGGGTACCGCCACCGACCAGGATCGTGCCCGGCGCGATGTTCAGCACGCCACCGTCTTCCACGGTGACCTGGCCGTTGATCCGGTACCGCTTGCCCGGACGCAGGCTGAGCGTGCCGGTGATCGACGCCGGCAGCGCACAATCGCTGCCCTGTGCGGTGGTCCCGGCCGGGCACTGCGTCACCAGCGTTTCGCAGGCGCCACCGTTGCCGGTGTAGGGCTGCAACGCATACGTCACCGGGCTCATGCCGCTGCCGGCGTTGGGCTGCAGGGCCACGGACATGCTGGAACAGCCGTTGACGGTGATCGTCGCATTGCCCAGCACTTCGGTCAGCACCGCCGCCGGATTGTGGTCGTTGCCGAAGCTGCCACCCGAGGAGCGGCCGAACTGCGCCTGGATGGTGTTGGTGGTTTCGTCGATCACGCCGGACTGCACGATCAGCCACTCCGGCTCACCGGCGTTGAAGGTGTACAGCGACAGGAACATCACGCCCTTGCCAATTTCCGACGTCGGCACGTAGTCGACCAGCGCGCCGCGGCCGGCTTCGTCCGGATTCCACCAATGACCGTCCAGTTCATTGGACAACAGGACCGCCGCGTTCGCACCACTGGCCAGAAAGCCCAGGGACAACGCGACCGGCAGGGATTTGCGCAGGTTGCTCGCCATTACGAATACCTCGTTGGTTTCAGGACTGCGCGGCCTGTAACAGGCCGCATGGGGACTTCGCCAAGGTATCGGCCGGATGTTTCGGTCCGGTTGCATGCGTATGTCTGTATTGCGACAGCGCTGCAGACGCTCGTCCGAACGCAGCCTGCACACGCCTCGTCCTGCCGGGCTGAAGCGGCGAAGCAAACATTGCGACAACGCGCTTACCAGCTCCATTCCACCGACAAGGTGACATCACGACCCTTGTCGTAGACGCGATACGGCAGGCCGCCCTGCGTGTACTCCACCGGCTCGCCGAGCAGGTTGCGCAGGCGCAGCGACCAGCGCCAGTGCTCGCCCAGACGCTGCCGCCAGACGAAGTCGAGCTGGTGGAGCGGTTGCTCGTAGATGTCCGGCAGGCCACGCGTGCCGACGCCGGCAATGCGTTCACCGAATACGTTGTAGAGCAACGTCGCCTCGGCGCGGCCATCGGGTTTGCGCCAGCCCAGCTGCACGTTGGTGACGTAGCGCGACTGGCCCTGCAACGGGCGATTGTCGGTGGTCTGATTGCCCAGCACGTCCTTGCCCAGTTCGATTTCCGAATCGATCCAGGTGTAGTTGAAGGCCAGGTACAGATCGTCCCAGGGAATACCGCCCAGCCAGCCGGACTCGAACGCCGACCAGCGCCTGAGCGCGCCCAGGCTGCGCACGTAGTCCAGCTCGATCCCGTAATTGGTCGCTTCCCTGGCGTTGCGTGGCTCGCGCAGGTCGCCGGTGCCGGGCACGCGGACGATTTCGATGGGATTCTCGAACTCCTTGAGGAAACCGGCGACCGACAGCGCCTCGCCTTCGGAGAAGTAGTATTCCCAGCGCAGGTCGTAGTTCTTCAGGTACGCCGGTTGCAGGTTCGGATTGCCCTGCATGGTCGCGTCAGTGACCGGATCGGTGTACGGCGAGCGGGTCAACTCGCGGAAATCCGGACGCGACAGCGTTTCGCTGTAGCCAAGTCGCACTTGCGCATTGTCGCTGTACGACCAGGTGAAGGTGCCGGCCGGCAAGGTGTCGCCGTGGTCGATCAGCGCCACCTCCGGCGGCGTATCCGGCGCGAACGGCTGGAAGGTGGTGACCTCCTGCCGGTTGTCCTCGCGGCGCACGCCCAGGTTGAGGCGGTAGCGGTCGGCAAAGGCGATGTCGACGCTGAGGTAGCGGCTGTCCAGTTCCTGGGCTGCGGCATAGACGTCGGTAGGCTGAAAGGCATCCTCGAGCACCACCAGCGCCGGATCGATGCCGATGAACCCGGGTGTCAGCAGGTCTTCGATATGGTCGATGCCGGCAATCAGCGGACTGGCACCGGTGCGGAACAGGTAGCGGCGGATCCACGAATCGCGATCGCGCTCCAGGCGGCCGGCGCCGGCATCGATGGTCAGGGCCAGATCGTCGGTCAGCTGCAGCGGCAACGACAGGCCGATGGCCAGCTCCTCGGCACTGTCGTCCAGGCGCGCGCTGCGCTGGCGGTTGCCCTGGCTGCCACGCACCAGCCGCCAGCTGGAGGTGTCGGCGCGCCAGGCGTTGCGGTATTCGCGGGTGTTGGGTTCGATGCGCGAGGCATCCGAGCGCGTGTAGGCCCAGTTGGCGCTGAAGTAGCTCAGCGACGGAAACTCGTGTTGGCCGCTGAACTGCTTGACCAGCAACTCGTTCTCCAGCCATTCCAGCTGGTGGTTCTGGATCCGGTCGCTGGGCTCGGTGTCGTAGCCTTCGTCGATGCGCACATCGTCGGTGGTCTGCCGCAGCAGCATGAAGGCAGAGTCGATGCGGTGGTTGCCGCCGAAGTCGACACCGGCGGTAACCAGTGCCGAGCTGTCGATGGCGCGCTCGGTGCGTTCGCGCTCGAAGGCCTCGGTCGGCGTCGGGCTGACCACGCCGTCGATGACCGGATACTTGCGCAGTGTCTCCTCGCGGTTGTCCCAGCTTTGCGCGTGGCGCAGCGCGGCGCTGTAGCCGAAGCGGATGTCGTCGCCGAAGGAGTCACCAATACTCAAGGCGAGCGTGCCGTTCGGCCCCAGGTTCCGGTCGCGAGGCGTGTAACCCTGCGCTGCCAGCGCCTCTGCGGCGCGCTCGCGCTCGGCGGGCGACAGGTCCGAAAGACGCCCGCCCAACAGCGCCGCCGGCATGTCGCGGCTGCCATCGTCGCGGCCGCTCCAGTCGCGGTCGCCACCGCGGTAACCCAGGCCGTCATGGCCTGTCGTGCCCTCGGCATAACCCAGCGAGGTCGATGCACGCAGCCGGAAACTGTCCGGATAAGAGCGCGTGCGCAGCTGCACCGTGCCGCCACCGAACTCGCCGGGCATGTGCGCCGAATAGGTCTTCTGCACCTCGACGCTGTCCAGCACATCGGTCGGGAACAGGTCGATGGGCACCACGCGGCGGGTCGGATCCGGCGATGGCACCTGGGCGCCATTCAAGGTGACGGCCGAATAGCGCTCTCCCAGGCCGCGCACGTAGATGAACTTGCCATCGACCAGGGTCAGGCCGGTGACGCGCTTGAGTGCGGCCGCGGCATCGCTGTCGCCGGCGCGCGAGATCTGTTCGGCGCTGATGGAATCCACCACCTGCGCCGAATAGCGGCGATCCAGGGCGACGGCGGCGGAACTGCCTTCGCGCACCACCTGTTCCTCGACCTCGATGGTGTCCAGGTGCTGCTCTTCGGCTTCATCGACGACCCCGGCCAGCGTTGCCGCAGCGTCGGCAAGAACGATGTCCCGAGTGGTGACTTCACCGGCGGCGACCGGCACATCGGCGAAGCGCTGCTCGGCCAACCCATCGGCGCGCACCAGCAGCGTGTAGTCACCCGGCAGCAGCTCGATGGTGTAGCGGCCGTCTTCGCCGGTCAGGGCGAAGTGGTCGGTGCCCTCCACCAGCACTTCCGTGAAGGACAGCGGCGTGCCGTCGGCCGCCGTGACCTGGCCGACCAGCCAGACCGGCGACGCCTCGGCGGTCTGCATCATCGCCGTGACAGCTTTGGCCTGCGCCAGCGTTGCCGGCCATGCCGCGACATCCTGGGCCAGGGCAATGCGGATGCTGGCTGCCAGCACGGCAACCGTGAGGGTGGGTCGGATCATGGGCGTTCTCGGTCGGGACAAGGGCCGAACAAAGCCCCGGCAAGATGGATCGGCCGGCGCGCCCGCTCGGACTTCAGCGATGCGCGGCACTGTATGTCGGAGATGTTTCGGCTTTATGACGGGTCGCCCGGACGCGGACGATCCCGGCGGGGTGCGCTGGTCGCCAGGCGTGGCTGCGACACGATGACCCGACCCGGATGGCCGGTGGCGGATGCAGCTACAATACCGCATTGCACAACACAATGCCCCGCCCGTGAAAGACAGCCTGCACGCCCTGTTCGACCAGGCCCTGGCCAGCCTGGCCAGCGCCCGCGAAATCTCCACCGCGACCGTGCCCTTCGCCATCGAGCGCAGCCGCGACGGTGCCCACGGCGATTTCGCCTGCAACGCCGCCATGGTCAATGCCAAGGTCTTCGGGCAGCCGCCGCGCGCCATCGCACAGGCACTGGTCGAAGCGCTGCCGGCGCATCCGGGTGTGGAGCGGGTGGAGATCGCCGGCCCCGGCTTCATCAATATCTTCCTGAAAGCCGACGCGCGCCACGCCGTGGTCGCGCAGGTGCTGGAGCGCGGCGACGCCTACGGCCGGGTCGCGCCGGGCCGCGGCGAGAAGATCACCCTGGAGTTCGTCTCCGCCAATCCCACCGGCCCGCTGCATGTCGGCCACGGCCGCGGCGCCGCCTATGGCGCGACGCTGGGCAACCTGCTGGCCGCCGCCGGCCACGATGTGCAGCGCGAGTATTACGTCAACGACGCCGGCCGGCAGATGGACATCCTCGGCACCTCGACCTGGCTGCGTTACCTGGAACAGCTCGGCGAGCCCTTGCGTTTCCCCGACAATGGCTACCGCGGCGACTACATCAACGCCATCGCCAGCGACCTGGTCGAACGCGCCGGCGAGCGTTTCCGCCAGCCCTGGGCGACCGTGGCCGAGGGCTTGCCGGCCGATGAGGGCCAGGGCGGCGACAAGGAAGCGCATATCGACGCCATCGTCGCCCGCGCCAAGGCGCTACTGGGCCCGGAAGGCTACGGCGTGTTCTTCGACGCCGCGCTGGAGACCATCCTGGCCGACATCCGCGAGGACCTGGCCGGATTCGGCGTTACCTTCGACAACTGGTTCTCGGAACGCTCGCTGGTGTATTCCGGTGCCATCGATCGCGCCCTGAAGCAACTCGACGACGGTGGCCACCTGTACGAGAAGGATGGCGCGCTGTGGTTCCGCGCGACCACCTTCGGCGACGAGAAGGATCGCGTCGTGCGCCGCGAGAACGGCGCGCTGACCTATTTCGCCTCCGACCTGGGCTACCTCAACAACAAGTTCGAGCGCGGCTACACGCGCGCCCTTTACCTGTTCGGCGCCGACCACCATGGCTACATCGCGCGCCTGAAGGCGGCCGCGCAGGGGCTGGGCCACGATCCGGAGCGCATCGAGATCCGCCTGGTGCAGTTCGCCGTGCTCTATGAAAACGGCGAGAAGATCCAGATGTCGACGCGCTCGGGCCAGTTCGTGACCCTGCGCGACCTGCGCCGCGATGTCGGCAACGATGCCGCGCGCTTCTTCTATGTCATGCGCGGCAACGACCAGCACCTGGATTTCGACCTGGCGCTGGCGCGCGAGCAGTCGAGCAACAACCCGGTCTACTACCTGCAGTATGCGCACGCGCGCATCGCCAGCCTGTTCCGGCAGGCGCAAGGCAAGGGCGTGCAATGGAACCGCAACGCCGGCCTGGCGGCGCTGGACCAGCTGTCCACCGGCACAGAAGCCGCCGTCATGACGGCGCTGTCGCGCTATCCGGAATGGATCGCGGCGGCCGCCGAACAGCGCGCGCCGCAGCTGGTGGCCAACGGCCTGCGTGAACTGGCCATGGCCTTCCATGCCTTCTACAACGCCGAACCCATCCTTGCCGCGGATTCACCGCTGCGCGATGCGCGCCTTGCGCTGAGCGCAGCCGTCAAGCAGGTACTGGCCAACGGCCTGGCGCTGCTCGGCGTGAGCGCGCCGGACTCGATGTAACAGGATCGACACCATGGCACGACGCACCTCCCACGCCCGCCGTGGCAAATCCGGCAATGGCATTCCCGCCTGGCTCTGGCTGGTCGCCGGCATCGCACTCGGCCTCGGCCTCGCCCTGGCGGCGATCTACGGCGGCATCGCACCCAGCCTGAGGCAGTCGCCCGACATGCCGCAGCCGGCTGCCGCCAGCCGTGCACCGGCCGGAGATGCCGCCGAGGCGCCGCCCACCGGCACCGGCAAGCCGCGTTACGATTTCTATACCGTGCTGCCGGAAATGGAAGTGCTGATCCCGGATTCGGAACTGCGCGAACAGGTGCGCGCCGAAACGCCGGCCACCGGAACCGCCGCGGTTGCCCCGGTTGCTCCGCCCGAGACCGTCACCGCCGTCCGCTACCGCCTGCAGGCCGGTTCGTACCGCGATCCGCGTCCGGCCGAGGAAGCCAAGGCCCGCCTGGCACTGCTGGGCATCACGGCGACGGTGCAGTCGGTCAACGTCAACGGCGCGACCTACCACCGTATCTATGTCGGCCCCTTCAACAGCGCCGCCGAAGTCGAACGCGTCAAGCAGCAGCTGGCCGACAACGGCGTTCAGGCGATCACCGTCAAGGAAGCTTCGCCCTGAGCTCACGCGGCATCAGTGCCGCGTGATGTCGCCGCGCTGAAAGACTTCTCAACGCCGCAGCCGTGAAAGGATTTCGCTGCGCGCCTCGCGCAGCACGGACTGGCGATCGAGTTGCGCGACGATGTCGCGCACGACCTGCTTTGGACCCTGCGCGCCCCAGCTCTTGCCCTGCCGCAGGTAATGTTCCACGACGCGCCCGGTGATCAGTGTCGCGTACCACGCGAGCGCACCCTGCGCACCGCCAGTCACCACGGTCGACAGCCCGGCGCTGACGACCTTCAACGCCGACGCCGCGACGTGGATGCCCCAGATGCCGGCCATCAGCGCAGCCACCTGTGCCGCGACCGTCGCGATCAGACGCGCCGCTTCGCGGCGGCTCAGCGGCAGGCCATATACACGGCCAAGATGGACCACGAGCGCAACGTCGAGGCCGGCCGCCGCGACCAGGTCGGCCACGGGCACCGGATTCAGCGCCACCGCAACGCCCTTGGCGATGCAGTAGCCCCGGATCACCTTGGCCGCCTGCTCGCGGCGCAGTGAGAGGATGCGCGCCGACACCTGGTCGGTAAGCCGCCCGGCGAACAGTCCCGCATTCAGGGCCGCCAGCGTGCGCCCTTCACGGTCGAGGATGTCGAGCAGGCGCGCCTGCAGCGCGGCGATCTGCGGCTCCGCCGCAACCCGCGTGCGCACTTCCTCACCTCGCGGGTCGATGCGCACGCGCGCTCTTGCCGGCGGCTGCGCCGCGACCGCGAGCACGTTCTCGGGCACGATGCGTCCCTGTACGTAGCCACGCAGCTGCCCGAGCAGGCGCGCCTGTTCGTCGGCGCTGTAGCGATCGGCCTTGTTGAGCACCAGCAGCATCGGGCGCTGCTCGGCCGCGAGTCGCTGCAGCGCTTCACGCTCGGCGCGCACCGGGTCGCCTTCGACCACGAAGATCACCAGGTCGGCGCGACCCGCCACTTCGTACGCCAGTCGTTCGCGCGCATCGCCGTCGAGTTCGTCGATGCCGGGCGTATCGATCAGGACAACCTTGCCGGCGCCAGCTTCCTGCCAGTCGGCGAGACTGTGCACCTGCGTCGTGCCATGCAGCACGCCGACCTCGAAAAGCGGGCGGCCGGCGAGTGCGTTGAGCAGCGCCGACTTGCCGACGCTGACCCGCCCGAACACGGCGATGTGGATGTCGCCGCGCTCAAGCTTGCCGAGCAGGCGTTCGACTTCAGCGAAGTCCGCGGCCAGCTGTGCGCGGATCGCCGCGGGGATCGTCGGATCGTCACGCAGCGCCGCCAGACTGTCCCGGGCCCGGGCACCATGGCGCCCACCCGCACTCTCCGCCGGCGCGGCACCCGGCGATGTAGCGCTGCGGCCGCCTCGGCGCCAGGGCACTTTCAAGCAGCGGCTCTCAACGCGTCAACGGCAGGTCGACAGCGACCTTGACCGCGTTGGCGATCAGGTCGGTGTCCGCCCAGTCACCGGTGCCGACGTCGAAATCCAGCCGCTTCAGCGTGACATCCGCGGTCAGCCGAGCGCTGTCGCCATCGATCACGAAACGGAAGGGAAATGGCACGCGCACGGTCTTGCCACGCAGCGTCAGTTCCCCGTCCGCTTCGTAGCTGTCGGGCCCGGTGCTGCGGAAGGTGCGCGCGATGAACAGGGCCTGCGGAAAGCCGCGACTGTCGAAGAATTCCTCGCCGTGCATGGTCGAGTCGTATTCCTCGTTGCCGGTGCGGGCACTGGCGACGTCGACCTGGACTTCGAACCGCGCGCTGTCCAGTGCCTCCGGATCGAAGCGGATCACCGGCTCGAAACGGTCGAAGCGGCCGTCGAAGGCTTCGCCCATGTAGGCGCCGGTAAAAGTGAGCGACCGTTCGGCCCCGGCACGCCAATCCCGGGCCAGCGCCTGGGTGGATGCGAACAGGACGGTGCAGGCAAGCAGCAGGCGGATCATCGACGGTTTCTCCTGGAGCGCGGCAACATGCTGCGCAGCACGTTGTCGCGATTGACAAAATGATGCTGGAGGGCGGCGCCGGCGTGCATGAGCAGCACGATGACCAGCACGATCAGTCCAGCAAAATGCAGACCGCCGGCGAGCGCCTTGAGTTCCGCACTGCGTTCCACCAGCGCCGGCACCTTGAACTGGCCGAACCACTGCAGCGGGAAACCGGACGCGGAATTGTAGAGCCAGCCGGTCAGCGGCATTCCGATCAGCACCACGTACAGCGCCACGTGCGAGAACGACGCAGCAAGATGCTGCCAACGCGGCATCGGCGGCAGCAGCGGCCGACCGCGGTCGAGCAGCCGGATCAGCAGGCGCAGCAGCGCCAGGACGAGGATGGTCAGGCCGACGGACTTGTGCAGCGTGTACAGGCGGATGCGTTCCACCGGCGTGAAGTCGCCGTATTTCATCACCAGTCCCATCACCGCCATGGCGATCACCGCCAGCGCCAGCAGCCAGTGCAGCAGCTTGATCGGGGTGCTCCAGTCCTGCGCCGTATTGCGCCAACTCATTTCGGAATCTCCTGTTGCTGTCCGCTGGAGGCCACATCGGGCGGATCCGCCACCTGCGCTTCCAGTTCGATGATCACCTCGACACGGTCGCCGATCAATGTCCGGTACCGATCCATGCCGAAGTCGTGACGCGACACCTGGCCGCGCGCACTGACGCCGAGGCGTCGCTTCATGGTCAGGGAAAATCGGCGCAGGTCGTTGACGGTGAACTCGAACACGACCGGCCGGCTGATGCCACGGATCGTCAGGTCACCATGCAGCCGGCCATGTTGTCCGTCGAGTACCTCGACCCGCGTCGACACCAGGCAGACCTCGGGGTGCGCGCGCTGGTCGAAGAATGCCGGCCGTTGCAGCGCCCTTGTCCAGTCTGCATCGCCCATGTCCAGGCCAGACACCGGCAGGCAGATCTCGATCCGGCTGTTGCGCCAGTCGTCGGCATCGAACCACAGGCCACCCTGCACGGGCCGGAACTGGCCGAGGCTGCGCGAGAAGCGCGCATGCTCGACGAAGAACAGCACCCGGGTATGCAACGGATCGATCGCGAACCATTCCGGCGCGGCCTGCAAGGTCGGCGACGCAGACAGCAGCAGGGCCACCGCAACGATACGGATCATGCCGGGCCCTTCGGATCGCGCGACGGACGGACGGTCTCCACGACCACGTCGCGCAGCACGCCGAGCACACGCGGCGCCGGCACCTGGCGCAGGCGATCGGCGAACGCCTGCGCCGCCGCTTCGCCGTCGAGCCGGCCGGCCTCGGCGAGCGTCTGTGCGACGGCCTTGCCGAGGCTGTCGAAGATCATGCCATAGGCCACCGCATGCGCGAGGCCGCCGCCCAGCGTGCCCAGGCCGGGAAACGCCTTGGCGGCATTGCCGGCGATGGCCAGCACGACGGCCGTCGTCGTGCGCAACGTGCGGCCGGCGCGATCGATCAGCGCATCGATGTCGATCTGCCGCACCGTTGTCTCGTAAAGGGACGCCAGTTCGCGGACCAGACCCGTGCCCAGCGCGCCCTGGATGACCAGGTCGCTGCCCGGCGCCACCGCTGCCAGCGCGCCCACCACCGCACGCCGCGTGTATTTCGCCACCACCGCCTCGGCCAGTTCGCTGCGTCGGCGCGTCTCGACTTCGCCCAGTTGCTGGTCCAGGCCCTTGAGGACGGCATGCTGGCGCGCTGCTTCGAAGGCGCCGGCGCCCGCTGCCAGGCGGCGCGACAGCACGCCCGTCAGCGGCTTGACATGCGGCGGCCGCGGCCGGCGCTGCACGACGATGCCCGCGGCGGTTTCCACTTCCACCTCTTCCTCGCCGCCCGCGCTGACGGCGACCACCTCGCAGCCGCTGCGTTCGGCCAGGCGCCCAAGCAACCGCCGGGTTTCGTCGGCGCTGTAGCGGTCAGCCTGGTTCAGCACCAGCAGGACGGGCTTGCCGAAGGCCCGCAGCCAGTCGACTTCAGCGGCTTCGCTGCGGCCGAGGTCGCCGCTGCACAGGTACAGCACCCAGTGCGCACGCAGGACTTCAGCGCGGGCCAGCGCTTCGCGCCCGGCGTCTTCCTGGCTGCCGGGCACATCCGCCAGCACCAGCTCGCGACCATCCGGCAGCGTCCCGCGGTAATGATGGACGACCTGCGTGGTGCCACCGATGACGTCGCTGGCCGTATCGGCGCCGGGCACCAGCGCACGGATCAGCGCGCTCTTGCCAGCGTTGATGGCGCCGAAGACCGCGACGTGCAGCTCGCCACTGGCGGCACGCGCGTCGAGGTCGGTCAGTTCATCATCCACCGCCGGCACCGCGGTCTCCAGCTCCAGCAGGCGCGCGGCCCGCTGCTGGATGCGTTCGCGCGTGACCGGTTCGACAGCCCGCGGCGTCGCCCGGGTGCGTCGCCGCCGCAGGAGTCGCCAGCCGAGCCCGGCGATCACCACGGCCGCCAGCGACAGTAGCGAGATGTACAGGTAACGGAACCCGGCGGGCAAAGCCTGCAGGCGCTGCCAGACCGACAGGGCGGTATCGACGGTCAGCAGCGCCAGGAGCAGCGCACCGCCCACCGCCGCGGCAAGCAGCGCGAAAAGCAACCAGCGGATCAGCGTGGAAACGGGAGGCACGCCGGCATGGTAGCCGCTGCCGCCGGACGCGTCTTGAACGGCTGCGATACCGCCACTAAGGTTTCCCGGGCCATGACCGCTGCCCTTACCCTGCCGAGATCCGCGCTGGTCGCAATGCTGGCGCTGGGTTTGTCGGCGCCCCTGTCGGCGAAGCAGCTGTACGAATACGTCGATGCCAATGGCATCCGGCATTTCACCGATACGCCGCCGCAGACCGACGCGCCGGTCAAGGCGACGCGCATCCAGGTCGACAACAAGCCGCTGGTCCGCCTGGAAACCCGCGACGTCGACGGCCGGTCCGGCCGCATCATCGTGCACAACCTCAGCGCCGGACCGGTCGAAGTGGATGTGGAACTGCGCGAGGCCGTCAATGTCGACGCCGATCCCCCGCTCCCGCGCCGTTTCGTGCTTGGCCATGCCGGCGAACACGCGCTGGCCGTGGTCTCGACACGCGACCGCAGCAAGGATGCCGCCTTCCAGGTCTCGGTGAATGCGGTGCCCGGCGATCCCCGTTCGCAACCCGATCCGCTGGTGCATTACCGGCTGCCCTTTCCGGCCGGCACGCGCTATCTGGTCAGCCAGGGCTTCGGCGGTGGATACAGCCACACCGACGAACAGAACTTCCATGCCGTCGACCTCGGCGTGGCCGAAGGCACGCCGATTCTCGCCGCGCGCGATGGACTGGTGGTCGAAGTGGAGCGCGACTTCTATGAATCCGGCGCCGACCGCAGCCGCCTTGCCGCACGCGCGAACATGGTCCGCGTCCTGCACGAGGACGGCACCATGGCCGTCTACGCACACCTGGCCTACGAAAGCACGCTGGTGACGCCGGGCAGCGTTGTCCTGGCCGGACAACGCATAGGCTCGGCGGGTGCGACCGGATTTGCGACCGGCCCGCATCTGCATTTCGTCGTCCAGCGCAATGCCGGCATGCGGCTGGTCTCGATCCCGTTCAGGTTTTCCGAGGCAGACGGCGCACCGTATACACCGGAAAGAAGCCGCGGCTGGCTGCGCGTACCCTGAGCCGTAAAACCCGTAGCGATAATCGGGGATAGAATCCATCCTCCCGTTTTTCGAGGCGGACCCGCCGTGGCTGATATCACCTTGTTGCTGTCCGGCACCCGCGAAGATGGCAGGCCCGATCTGGGCGCGGTGTTCGACCAGCTGTATGACGAACTCAAGCGGATCGCGATCGCCCGGGTCGCGGAACTTGGCCAGCGCGACACGCTGTCTGCCACCGGACTGGTGCACGAGGCTTATCTAAAGCTCATCGCCGCCGACCAGCTGTCGCTCTCCTCGCGCAAGCATTTCTTCGCCTGTGCCGCACGCGCCATGCGGCAGATCCTGATCGACCGCAACCGCGGCGCACTGGCGGCGAAGCGCGGCGCCGACTTCGAGCGCATCACCCTGTCGCGCTGTGACGCCGAAGCGGCAACCCCGGCACTCCTGGATCTCGACCGCGCCCTGGACGATCTTGAACAGATCGACCCCGACCTGCGGGAGCTGGTCGAACTACGCTATTTCGCCGGCCTCTCGCTCGCGGTAATCGCCGAGCTGCGCGGCATTTCCCTGCGCACCGCCGCGCGCGACTGGGAACGCGCACGGACGCTGCTGCAGATGCGACTCGACGCCGATGCAATCCGGTGAACTGAACCGCTGGCGGGAAGCCAACCGGCTTTTTGCCGAGTGGCTGGCGCTTGAAGAAGCCGCCCGTCACGACTGGCTTGCATCGCTGCGCGCGGACGAGGATGTGGCCACGCTGCTGCGACAGCTCGTCGCGCGCCATGCCGCCGATGATGGCGCGACGCTGGGCTTCGCCGGGACGATCGCTGCCGTCCCGTCTGCGGTACCTGTCCGCAACGCACTGTCCGGCCGCCGAATCGGGGACTGGACACTGCTGGACGAACTCGGTCGGGGCGGCATGTCCGTCGTCTACCGTGCCCGTCGTGACGGCGGCTTCGATCAATTCGCCGCCATAAAGCTGCTCGGCCTTGCCGCACTGGGGTCGGACGGCACTTCCAGGTTCGAACACGAACGCGCCGTGCTTGCCCGGCTGAGGCATCCGCACATCGCAACGCTGATCGACGGCGGCATCGCCGACGACGGCACGCCGTATCTGGCGATGGCGCTGGTCGAGGGTCTCGACCTCGCCACGTACTGCGACACGTTCAAGCTCGACTGGCGCCACCGGGTCCGGCTCGTCCGCATGGTCTGCGACGCCGTCGCCTATGCCCATCGCAACCTGCTGGTCCATCGGGACATCAAGCCATCCAACATCCTGGTTACCCGGGAAGGATTGCCGATACTGCTGGACTTCGGTATCGCGAAGCTGCTCGATGTCGATACGGACCACACACGCACCGGGATGCGCGCGCTCACGCCCGCATACGCCGCACCGGAGCAGTTGAATGCCGATATCGTAACCACGGCGACGGATGTGTACGCGCTGGGCATCGTGCTGCGCAACCTGTGTGATCGCATCCCGTCGATTCCCGTCGATCTGCGCAACATCATTGCCAAGGCGACCCGCGGCGAGCCGGATCGGCGGTATCCGGATGCACGCGCACTGGGCGAGGACCTCGACAATCTGCTCCAGCAGCGTCCCGTCGAGGCCACGCCTGACAGCTGGGCCTACCGCCTGAGCGTTCTACTGCGGCGTCGCCGCGGCGCCGTGGTGGCTGGCGTGCTCGTGGTCGCATCGCTGGTGGCCGGCCTGAGCGTGGCCCTCTGGCAGGCACATCGGGCGGCGCAGGAAGCCATGGAGGCACGCCGTCAGGCCGCGCGCGCCGAGGCCAGCCGGGACTTCCTTTTTTCCATAGTCCACGCCGGCGACCGGACACACGGCAATGACGCGGATGTCCCGGTATCGCAGGTCATCCAGCGTGGCGTACTCGCGCTGCAGGACCAGCCTCCCGAGGATCCGGAGCTGCATGCGGAAATGGCCATGATGCTGGGCGAGCTGGAGACGATCGTTGGCCAGTATGACAGTGCGATGCGGCTTTTCGACGCCTCGGGTAAACAGTTGTCGGTATTGGACAATCCCGCGCTCGTCGCCGGGTTGTCGGTGCGACGTGGCGTACTCGCAAACACGCGCGGCGATCCCGCCGCAGCGATTTCCCACTTCGAAGATGCATTGGCCGCCGCACGGGGCGTGCCGGACGAACGCAAGGCCGCGCTGGTTCCCGCTGCGCTGGACGGCTGGGCCTATGCCATGGACAACACCGGCCGGGGCGACGAAGCCAGGCACCATCTCGAGGAAGTTCTCGCCACCGCCTCGTACGCGCCACCGGATTCCGATGCCCACGTCGCCCTGCTGGTCGCGCTGCAGTCGGTCACGCGCAACCCACCGGATCGCCTCGCGCTGCTCAGGCGCATCGATGATGCGTACAGGAAGCTCAGACCGTCCTTGACCGACCGCATCGTACTCGCGCACGGAATGGCGTCGGCCCATCTGGCATTGCGACAGCCGGCCGAGGCGCTGCCTTGGGCCCGCGAGGCCTCCCACCTGACCGACCGCGCGCACCCGGGTGCGACAATCCGGCGTGCGCGGGCCCGCAACAATCTTGGCAATGCCGCGTCGCACGCCTTTTCACTTGGAGAGGCGGTTGCGGCCCACCGCTTTTCGCTGGACCTGTACCGTCAGCTCGGGGACGAACGCTCGCCGGCCTATGCCGCCGCGCTGCACAATCTGGGTGTCCTGCTCCGGGACATCGGCCATCCGCAGGCTGCACTGCCCCTGCTTGAACAGGCCACCGCGCTGGCCCGGGAACATTTCGGGGACGCCGATATCCGGCGTATCCATGCGCAACGCAATCTGGCCCTGGCACGGGCGTTCAGCGGGGATGCCTTTATTGCCGCGACGGAATGGCAGGACGCCCTGCGGCTGTTGCCGGACTCCGCGAGCGCCCTTGACCGGCACGACATGTGGGTGTCCGGCGCACTCATTGCCGCATCACGCAAGGACGCCGCCGAGACAGAACGGCTTGCGGGCGAGATCACCCGTCTCGTCGCGGCCGAGGCCAGCCCTTTGCTGGCCAACCCGCGTGCGCGCGCATGGCAGCGCGGGCTGCCAGCCATCGCCACGGCACTGCATGGCGACGCTGCCGCCGCACAACAGTTGTTCCAGGAGGCCCTTGCCGATGTCGACCACGCGCATCACGCCGACTGGGCCGCCCATCGCCACATCCTTCTCGTCTGGGCGGAGCACTGCGACCGCGAGGGTGACGGCGACGCCGCGCGTCGGCACCGCGCCGACGCCGCGGCCCTGCTACGCGCCGGCGGCCTCGAAGCCGATGACCTCAGCGGAACCGCGGTCCTGCCGGACTGACATCATCCAGCGGGTGCCGCTGGCGTGGTCCGGCAACGGCCTCCGAGGAAGCCGCGCTCAGGTTTGCCGGTAGACCTCCGCGCCTTCGGCACGGAACTGCGCCGCCTTCTCGGCCATGCCGGCCTCCAGGGCGGCCGTCTCGTCGGCACCGATGCTGGCCGCGTAGTCGCGCACGTCCTGGGTGATCTTCATCGAACAGAAGTGCGGGCCGCACATGGAGCAGAAGTGCGCCAGCTTGGCGCCTTCCTGCGGCAGCGTCTGGTCGTGGAATTCTCGTGCCTTCTCGGGATCCAGCGACAGGTTGAACTGGTCTTCCCAGCGGAACTCGAAGCGCGCCCTGGACAGGGCGTTGTCCCGCACCTGCGCGCCGGGCAGCCCCTTCGCCAGGTCGGCAGCGTGCGCGGCCAGCTTGTAGGTGATGATGCCGTCGCGCACGTCCTGCTTGTCGGGCAGGCCCAGATGTTCCTTCGGCGTGACATAGCAGAGCATGGCGCAGCCATGCCAGCCGATCTGTGCCGCGCCGATCGCGCTGGTGATGTGGTCATAGCCTGGCGCGATGTCGGTGGTCAGTGGCCCCAGGGTGTAGAACGGCGCCTCGTAGCAGTGGCGCAGCTCCTCCTCCATGTTCTCCCTGATGAGATGCATGGGCACGTGGCCGGGGCCTTCGATCATCACCTGCACGTCGTGCTTCCATGCGAGCTGTGTCAGCTCGCCCAGCGTGCGCAGCTCGGCGAACTGCGCCGCGTCGTTGGCGTCGGCGATGCTGCCCGGGCGCAGACCGTCGCCCAGCGAGAAGCTGACGTCGTAGGCCTTCATGATCTCGCAGATTTCCTCGAAGTGTTCGTAGAGGAAGCTCTCGCGGTGATGCGCCAGGCACCACTTGGCCATGATCGAGCCGCCACGGCTGACGATGCCGGTGACGCGATCGGCTGTGAGGGGGATGTAGGCCAGGCGCACGCCGGCGTGGATGGTGAAGTAGTCCACGCCCTGCTCGGCCTGCTCGATCAGCGTGTCGCGGAAGATTTCCCAGGTCAGCTCCTCGGCCTTGCCGCCGACCTTTTCCAGTGCCTGGTAGATGGGCACCGTGCCAATGGGCACCGGCGAGTTGCGCAGGATCCATTCCCGCGTCTCGTGGATGTGCTTGCCGGTCGACAGGTCCATGACCGTGTCGGCGCCCCAGCGCGTCGCCCAGACCATCTTTTCCACCTCTTCGGCGATGGAGCTGGTGACGGCGCTGTTGCCGATGTTGGCGTTGATCTTCACCCGGAAATTGCGGCCGATGATCATCGGCTCCAGTTCCGGATGGTTGATGTTGGCCGGAATGATGGCACGCCCGGCGGCCACCTCGGCGCGGACGAATTCCGGAGTCACCTCGGCGGGCAGCAGGGCCCCGAAGGGCTGGCCGGCGTGCATGCGTCGCAGGTAGCCCGCCTTCTCATAGCTCTCCCTGAGTTCCTGCAGGCGGGCGTTCTCGCGGATGGCGATGAACGCCATCTCCGGCGTGATGAGGCCGCGGCGCGCGTAGTGCATCTGGCTGACGTTGGCACCGGCAAGTGCGCGCCGTGGCGCCCGCCGGTGCTGGAAACGCAGGTGGGCGGTGCGCTCGTCGGCGGCACGGCGGCGGCCGAACTCGCTGCTCAGGTCGGGCAGCGATTCGGAATCCCCTCGCTCGGCGATCCACGCCGAACGCAGCGGCGCGAGGCCGGCAAGCAGGTCGATCTTCGCGTCCGGATCGGTGTAGGGCCCGGATGTGTCGTACACGGTAACCGGCGCATTCGGCTCCAGGCCAGATTGCGTGCGTGTGGGCGACAGCGTGATTTCACGCATCGGCACACGCACGCCGTCGCTGCCTTCGACATAGATCCGGCGGCTGCCCGGCAGCGGCTGGCGGACATCGGCCGACAGTTCGGCGGCCTTGAGGAGCAGTTCGGTGGCGACGGCGTTCATGGCGTTTCCCCTCGTGGTGGCGCGGGAAAACGGACGCACGTTGCCCGTGCTGCAGGGATGCCGGCGCCGGGCCGGCACGCGCCACGCACAGCGCGACGCCTGCAGTCGTACGGGCAATGCCTTCGCCTTCCCTACGCCGGTGCAAACCGGATCAGGTTCCAGGAGACTCTCTCAGCCGGCCACGAAGACCGGCACCCCCGGCGAACATCCGGCCCGTGATACCGCCGCGGGCCGACGGCGGCACCATACGCCAGCGGAACGGCATGGACAAGGGCCGTCCGATCAGACGTGATCCGGGCCTGCGAAGCTCTGGGGTGCGCATAGTCGCTGTCGGCCGCTTTTATATCCGGGCGCTCAGAAGTGCTCGTTTCTTCATCCGTGCCGATGGAATTGGCCTTGTCGATGGAGGTACTTGGAGTCGACGCGGCGGCGCTGCCGCCCGGCACACGGGGACGCCTGGCCTTCGCTCTCGACGCGCCGCTGGCGCCGCGCGCGAACGTACCGACCAGTACAGCCGCCACACCGGTACCGCCAACGCACTGCCGAACCGTCTCTTCGCGCCGGGCGGTCCTGACGCATGCGCAATACAGCGGCCACCACCGAAACAGGACGGTAACGTGTACGGGTACATTCCTGGCCCGACCCTCGACGGCGGCGGTGTTTTTGCATGCATTGCCGGCTTCGGGATTCTTGCCGCCGCGGGCCGGCCGAGGCTGCTGGAATTCCGCGCCATCGCCGGACCAACGGGCACCACACTCGTCCATGTCGACGTGGCGCCGGAGGACGACACGGCGCGCCTTCCATCCGGCGCGGCCGCCTTACCCGTGCCGGCAACCTGGCCGTTGTCGTGCCTGGCGCCCAGACCGGTCACAGTGATGACACGGATGCAGCGCCGACGACGCCGACGGCAGCGTCAGCGAACACCTTGGAGGCGCCGGTTTGCGGTTCACCCCGAAATTCCAGTGTCGACAGTTTCATGGACGGACAACGTCCGCCCGTCGTCGAGCTTCTTGAGGTAATGCAATGCCCGGCGGACATGGTGGACGATCTGTTCCAGCCAACGCTGCGCATTGAGGGCGCGCATCGCCGCGTCCGTCTCCATGCGGCCGGTGGCAGCCGCATCCATGATCGAGGTGCGCAGTAACGCCAGCGTGTCGAGCCGCGCATCGGTGAGCAGTGCCGGCGAGGGCCGGCCGCCCTCACGCTCGAGTTCGCGGGCACTGTCCAGAAGACCCTGGCCGAGTACGACCGCGTAGTCGTGCAATGCCGGCATCACCTCGAGATCGACATCGCGCCCAGCGAGGCTGGCGACCCGTACGAACTGGCGCACATGGTCCAGCAGGTGAAGGGTGTCGGCGAGCCTCGCGACTGTACGGGCATCAGCGGTGGGCAGGCGCTCCACGAGTTCGCCCGCCTGTCTGGCCGCCAACTGCCACTGCGTGTACTGCTCGTACGGCGCATGCTCGCGCGCAACCAGGCCCCGGCCAGAGGCTGCCAGTGCCTGTCCGAGAGCGCCGCGCAGCGTGGACACGGACGCAGCGATGGCGAGCGCGGGAACCTCGCGAAGAGCCGGATCCAGGTGCCGCGTCAGCGCACTGCGCTGTTCGGGCAGCAGCCAGCGGACGAAGCGGGCCAGCTGCGGCACCAGCGGAATGAAAAGAATGGCGCCGAACAGGCTGAAGGCGGTATGGAAGGCCGCGATCACCAGCGCGTGGTCGGCGCCGGTGGCGCGCGTACCCAGCAACGATTCCAGGGACGGGATCAGCCAGGGCAGGAAGAAGAACACCACCACGGCGACGACGGCATTGAAGATGACATGGACACAGGCGGTTCGCCGGGCCGCCACACTTGCGCCCACGGCCGCCAGCACCGCCGTGAACGTCGTGCCGATGTGCTGGCCGATCACCAGGGCGGCGGCCTGGTCCAGTCCGATGGTTCCACTCGCCGCCGCCGTGAGCGTGGTCGCGACCGCCGCACTGGAGGATTGCATGATCACCGTCATGACGATCCCGATGCCGACAAGCAGCAGGCGCACGCCGATTCCGGCGCCCCCGTAGGCGGCCAGGTCGAAACGGTCGGACAGTCCGGACATACCCGCCTGCAGGGCATCGATTCCGACGAAGATCAGGCCGAAGCCGGCCAGGACGTTGCCGGTTTCAGCCAGGCGGTCGCGACCGAGCAGCCGCATGACAGCGCCAATGCCCACGAGCGGCATTGCGAACGGGCCCATCGAGAACTTCATGCCCAGCAGCGAGACGATCCAGCCGGTGCTGGTCGTGCCCAGGTTGGCGCCGATGATCACGCCGATCGAGTTTTCGAAGGCGAGCAGCCCCGCGGAGACGAAGCCGATGGTGGCCAACGTCGTGGCGGTGGAGGACTGAACGACCAGGGTGATGCCCGCGCCTGTCGCGACCGCGCTCAGGCGGTTGCCGGTGAATCGGGCCAGCAGGCGACGCAGCGCGTCGCCGGCAATCGCCTTCAGGCCGTCGGTCATCAGGATCATGCCGAGCAGGAACAGCCCGACGCCGCCGAGGATTGCCGGATACGTTGCCGTCACGCGCCCACCTGCTGGTCACTCCCGTCCACCGGACCGGCGGACTTTAGCGCCTGCGGCGAATTCGCACTCCGGTCAGGGTGGCGAGGGTGGATTCGACTGTGCTGCGCGCGGGCGCTGCGGATGCTGGGCAGCGCTGCCGTTGGCACCGTTCCGGCTCCTCCACCCATGATCCGGCACATTGGGCCCCTACGCCAAAGGGAGGGCGACCCGACCACCGAAGCGGCAGCCTCACGTACCCGGTGCCCGGAAGAGACCAGGGACCCCCGATACCGGGAATGGGTACGACTACGCCTGCCCGCGGGGCGAATAGGCGCGCAGGAAGAACTCGACCACCGACTGCACGTGCGCCTCGTCGGCTTCCGGCGAGGCCGCGCCGACCGCGTCCGAACAGAGCATGCGCATGTTCACGGCGCCCTTGAGCAGGCAGAGGAAGTGGCCGGCGGCCACGGAGGTGTCCGGGATGTCCAGCTTGCCTGCGGCCACCGCGTTGGCCAGGAAACGCTCGAAGCTCTCGGTAATCCTTGCCGGCCCTGCCTGCCAGAACATCTGGCCCAGCTGCGGGCCATTGCGCTGGTCGGCCAGGATCATGCGGTGCAGGCTGATCGACACCTCGCTGGACACCAGCGCGAAGAAGCTGCGGGCGATCCGCAGCAGCACGTCGCGGATCGCGCCCGGCGGCACCTGCGGGAACAGCTCGTCCGGCAGCAGTTCACTGCACTTGGCCTCGATGGCGGCGACGAACAGCGTCTCCTTGTCACGGAAGTGGCTGTACACCGTCAGCTTGGACACACCGGCCTCGGCGGCGATGGCGTCCATGCTGACGCCGTCGAACCCACTGATCGGAAACAGCTTTTTCGCCGCCTCGAGGATCGCGGCGCGCTTCTCCAGATCCTTGGGACGGCCGGGTCCGGCAGGGAGCTTGATGGCGGGTGCATTCATTGAAATAAATACTGGACAGTTCAGTTTGGTATTCTTACTATACCGGCGCGTTCAATAACCTTAGCCCAACGACAGCCGCCGATGCCAGTCATGCGCGTCCATCCTCGTCCAATCCTACCCATCCTCGCCGGTGCCGCCTTGATCGTGGTCATGTGCCTGGCCGGTTGCAGCAAGGCGCCGGAGACGGTGGTCCCGGAACGCCCGGCCATCGTGTCACAACCGGTGCGCGCCAGCGATCACGCGCCCACCTACTTCAGCGGCGAGATCCGCGCCCGCCACGAAAGCCAGCTCGCCTTCCGGGTCGGCGGCAAGATCGAGCGGCGCCTGGTGGATGTCGGCGCGCGTGTCGATGCCGGCGATGTGCTGGTGACGCTGGATCCCGCCGACTTCCGCCTCCAGCTGGCGGCCGCCGAAGCGGCTGTCGCCTCGGCCACCGCCGACACCGGGCTGGCCCGCTCCGAGCGCGACCGCTACGCCACGCTGCTTGAGCGCAAGCTGATCAGCCAGTCACAGTTCGATGCCCAGGACACCGGGCTGGCCGCCGCCGAGGCGCGACTGGCGCAGGCTCGTGCCCAGCTCGACGTCGCCCGCAACCAGGTCCAGTACGCTCGACTGGTCGCCGACCGGGCCGGCGTCCTCACCTCCATCCAGGCCGAAACCGGCCAGGTCGTCGCGCCCGGGCAGGTCGTGGCCGTACTCGCCGAGGACGGCGAGCGCGAGGTCGTCATCGCACTGCCCGAGGCCGGCGTGGACCGCTATCCCGTCGGCACCGCCGCCCGCGTGGCCCTGTGGTCGGATCCCGGCCGGGTCCTGAACGGCACGCTGCGGGAAGTCGCGCCCGATGCCGACAGCGCCAGCAGGACCTGGCGCGCACGCGTCACCCTGCAGGACGACGACGGCAGCGTGAACCTAGGCCAGACCGCGCGCGTCCGCTTCGACACCGGCCGCCAGGATGGCACGCCGCACTGGGCGCTGCCGCTGGCCGCCCTGCACGTCAAGGACGCCGAGCCTGCGGTCTGGGTCCTGGACCCGGCGACGCGAGCCGTCGGCCTGCGCCCGGTCGAGGTCGGCGCCTACCGCGAGGACAGCGTCGAGGTCACTGGGGTATCGGAAAACGACTGGGTCGTCGTCGCCGGCGTGCACAAGCTGGCCGAAGGCCAGGTCGTGCGCCCGATCGACCGCGACAACCGCCCCGTCGGCTTCTGACCCGGCACGGACGATTCCGCCATGAGCCGGTTCAACCTCTCCGAATGGGCGCTGCGCCATCGCGGCCTCGTCCTGTATTTCATGATCCTCGTGGCCGTTATCGGGACGCTGTCGTTCCGTTCGCTCGGCCAGTCCGAGGACCCGCCCTTCACCTTCAAGGTGATGGTCGTCCGGACGATGTGGCCGGGCGCCAGCGCCGAGGAAGTGACGCGCCAGGTCACCGATCGCATCGAGGAAAAGCTCCAGGAGCTCTCCGAGATCGAGAGCATCCGCAGTTATTCGCGGCCCGGCGAATCGATGGTGTTCGTCGAACTGGCCGAGCGCCTGCCACGCCGTGACGTGCCGCAGGCGTTCTACCAGATCCGCAAGAAAATCGCCGACATCCGCCACACGCTGCCGGCGGAGGCGATCGGTCCGTTCTTCAATGACGAGTTCGGCGACACTTTCGGCAACATCTTCGCCCTGACCGGCGACGGCTTTGACGATGCCGCCCTGAAGGACTGGGCGCGCCGCCTCAAACTGGAACTGCTGCGCCTGCCCGGCGTCGCCAAGGTCGACCTCGTCGGCCTGCAGGACGAGAAAATCTTCATCGAGCTGGACAACAGCAAGCTGGCGACGCTGGGTGTCAGCTTCGAACAGGTGCAGGCGACGCTGGCGGCCCAGAACGCCATCGCGCCGGCGGGCTTTTTCGAAGGTGAACACGAACGCATCTACCTGCGCGCCACCGGCAGCTTCGATTCCGTCGAGTCCGTGCGCGAAATGCTGGTACGCGCCGATGGCCAGCTGTTCCGCCTCGGCGACGTCGCCACGGTCCGCCGCGGCTATGCCGATCCGCCCGCGTCGCGCATGCGCTACCTGGGCAGGGATGCGCTCGGTCTGGCCGTGTCGATGGTCGACCGCGGCAATATCCTCGAACTGGGCCGCCAGCTCGACGACGTCCTGCCGCGCCTGCAGTCGATGCTGCCCGTGGGCCTGGAACTGGAAAAAGTCGCCGACCAGCCTGCTTCGGTGCGCGCGTCGGTCGGCGAGTTCCTGCGCGTGCTTGCCGAAGCGGTGTTCGTGGTGCTGCTGGTGAGCTTCTTCTCGCTGGGCTTCCGCACCGGCCTGGTGGTGGCGATCTCCATTCCGCTGGTGCTGGCGATGACCTTCGGCGCCATGGCCTGGTTCGGCATCGACCTGCACAAGATCTCGCTCGGCGCGCTCGTCCTGGCGCTGGGCCTGCTGGTCGACGACGCGATCATTGCGGTCGAGATGATGGCGATCAAGATGGAACAGGGCATGGCGCGCCTGAAGGCGGCCGCGTTCGCCTACACCAGCACGGCGTTCCCGATGCTGACCGGCACGCTGATCACCGCCGCCGGCTTCCTGCCGATCGCGACCGCGGCCTCGAACACTGGCGAATACACCCGCTCGCTGTTCCAGGTGGTCACGATCGCGCTGCTGCTGTCCTGGGTCGTGGCCGTGGTCTTCGTGCCCTGGCTGGGTCATCGCCTGCTGCCGGACCTGGCCGCACAGGCGCAGGCGAAGGGCCACCACGCCGATCCCTACCAGCGCCGTTTCTACCAGCGCTACCGCAGCCTGCTGCAGGGCGCGCTGCGCCACCGCTGGCTGGTGATCGCCGGCACCGTGGCGCTGTTCGCCGGTTCAGTGCTCGGATTCGGCCTGGTCGAGCAGCAGTTCTTCCCGTCGTCGACGCGTCCGGAACTGCTGGTGGACATCAAGCTGCCTGAAGGCGCTTCGCTGAAAGCGACGCGCGCCCAGGTCGAAAAGCTGGAAAGCCATCTCGCCGGCGACGAGGATCTGGTCAATTACGTCGCCTTCGTCGGTGCCGGTGCACCGCGCTTCTACCTGCCGCTGGACCAGCAGTTGCCGCAGGCGTCGTTCGCGCAGTTCGTGCTGCTGGCGCGCGACCTCGAGGCGCGCGAGCGCGTCCGCAGTCGGCTCATGGCGCTGTTCAACGAAGACTTCACCGAAGCGCGCACGCGCGTGCTGCGACTGGAGAACGGACCGCCCGTGGGTTACCCGGTGCAGTTCCGCGTGTCCGGCGAGGACATCGGCCTTTCGCGCCAGTTCGCCCATCGCATGGCCGGCCTGATGCGCGCCGATCCGGCGCTGCGCGAGGTCCACCTGGACTGGGAGGAACCCAGCAAGGTCGTCCGCCTGGTCATCGACCAGGACCGCGCGCGCGCCGTCGGCGTCAGTTCGCAGCAGGTCGCGACATTCCTGCAAAGCGCCCTGACCGGTGCGCCGATCAGCGTCTATCGCGAGGACAACGAGCTGATCGACATCGTCCTTCGCGGCGACGAGAAAGCGCGCCTGCGCCTGTCCTCGCTGGACAGCCTGGCAATGCCGACCAGCCACGGCCAGACGGTGTCGCTGTCACAGGTCGCGCGCTTCGACTACGCGCTCGAGGAAGGCATCATCTGGCGCCGCGACCGGCTGCCGACCATCACCGTCCGTGCCGACATCGCCGATGGCATACAGCCGGCCACCGTGACGGCCCGCGTCGACAGCCAGATGGATGCGCTGCGCGCGGAACTGCCGGTCGGCTACCGCATCGAGATCGGTGGCTCGGTGGAGGCCAGCAGCAAGGGCCAGGCCTCGGTCAACGCCGGGATGCCGCTGTTCATCCTGGTCGTGCTGACCGTGCTGATGTTCCAGCTCGGCAGCTTCCAGCGCACCCTCCTGGTGGTGCTGACGGCGCCGCTGGGCCTGATCGGCGTGGTCGCCTTCCTGCTGTTGTTCCGGGTGCCGTTCGGCTTCGTCGCCATGCTCGGCACGATCGCCCTGTTCGGCATGATCATGCGCAACTCGGTGATCCTGGTCGACCAGATCGAGCAGGACATCGCCGCCGGCCATGGCCGCTGGCAGGCCATCGTCGACGCCAGCGTCCGCCGCTTCCGGCCCATCGTCCTGACGGCCATGACCGCCGTCCTGGCGATGATCCCGTTGTCGCGCAGCGACTTCTATGGCCCCATGGCGGTCGCGATCATGGGTGGCCTGATCGTCGGCACGGCGCTGACCCTGGTATTCCTGCCGGCGCTGTACGCTGCGTGGTTCGGCGTCCATGAAAACGAGCCGCCAAGGGCGGTCGAGGATGAATCCTGACACCGGGTGGATCCCCGACGGTGACTTCCGGCACTGCGCCAGCCTGAACGCCTGCGGCAGTCTGCGGTTTGCCGTGGAAAGTGCCGGGGCTTACCATTTCCGGCCACTTTTCACCCTTATCCTGCCCATCATGACCATCGACCTGAACCTCGCCCGCGAAAACATGATCGAACAGCAGATCCGCCCCTGGGAGGTGCTGGATCCGCGCGTGCTCGACAGTTTCCGCGCCGTGCCGCGCGACCGCTTCGTTCCCGAGGCGTACCGCGATGTCGCCTACAGCGACGTGGCGATTCCCCTGGGCGATGGCGAGCACATGATGAAGCCGGTGGTCGAGGGCCGCGTGCTGCAGGCGCTGGACCTGGCCGGCAGCGAGAACGTGCTGGAAATCGGCACCGGCTCCGGCTACCTCACCGCCTGCCTGGCGACGCTGGCGGGCAGGGTGACGAGTGTCGAGATCAACGAACGGCTGTTCAACGCCGCCCGCGAGCGGCTGGCGAACCGCGCCGATTCCGTCACCGTGCTGCTGGCTGACGCCTTGGCCGGCTTCAAGCCCGAGCAGCGCTTCGACGCCATCGTCGTCACCGGCGCGGTGGCGGCGATTCCGAAACTGTTCCTGGACTGGCTGGCGCCGGCCGGTCGCCTGTTCGCTGTGCGCGGGCAGTCGCCGGCAATGGAAGCCGTGCTGGTCACCCGCGTCGACGGCGGCAGCCATCGCACCGACAGCCTGTTCGAAACCGAACTGGGCTATCTGCGCGGTGCCGAACCCAAGCCGGTTTTCGCACTCTGAACCCCGAATTCCCTTCACACCCGCGGGCCCAGCGCCCAAGCAGACAAGAGCCGACACCATGAGATTTCGATACAAGCCCCTGATCGCCGCACTCGCCCTGTCCGTGGCCGGTGCCGCCAGCGCCGCGGATCTGATCGAAGTCTATGACCTGGCGCGACAGAACGACCCGAGCCTGGCCGCTGCCGAGGCGCAGAGCCTCGCCCTCGGCCAGGTCGTGCCGATCGCGCGCTCGGCCCTGCTGCCGCAGATCGGCGGCAGCGTCGGCGTGACCGAGCGCCGCAATTCGTCGGATTACGGCGACGGCAGCCACGATTCCACCGATGGCCGTTCACGGACCTGGAACCTGCGCCTCGACCAGAGCATTTTCGACTGGGGCAACTACACCAACCTCGGCGCCGCCCGCGCGCAGCGCGCGCAGGCCCAGGCCGATTACGAGGCCGCCGTCGACGGCCTGCTGCTGCGGGTCTCCGAGACCTACTTCGCGGTACTGACCGCCGAAGACGCGCTGGCGTTCGCCGAGGCGGAGGAACGCGCGGTCGGCCGCCAGCTGGAGCAGGCCGAGCAGCGTTTCGAAGTCGGGTTGACCGCGGTCACCGACGTGCACGAAGCCCGCGCCCGCCACGACAGCGCGCGCGCCGCCGTGATCAATGCCCGCTTCGCCCTGGACGATGCCCGCGAGGCGCTGTCGGAGATCACCGGCGTCGCCCACGGCGAACTCAAGGGGCTGCGCCTGAACATCCCGCTGGAAGGCCCGCAGCCGGATTCCCTGCAGGAATGGGAAGAAGCCGCCGTACAGGCCAGTCCCGCGCTGGCGTCGCGCCGCTTCGCCCTGGAAGCCGCGCAGAAGAACATCGGCACCGCCCGCTCCGGACACCTGCCCAGCCTGGGTGCCACCGTCACCTACGGCGATACCCACCGCATGTCCGGTTCGGTGCCGATCACGTCCAACACCGTGATCGACGGCCGTGACACCGTCATCGGCCTGTCGCTGAACGTGCCGATCTTCGCCGGCTTCGCCACCCAGGCCCGCGTGCGCCAGGCCATCTACCAGCGCGACGCCGCCGAGGACCTTCTGGAAGCCCAGCGCCGCCTGCTGCAGCGGCAGACCCGCAACGACTTCCGCGCCATTGGCGCCGGCATCAGCTCGGTCGAAGCCCGCCGCCAGGCGCTGCTGTCGGCGCAGAGCGCGCTGGAAGCGACGCAGGCCGGTTTCGAGGTCGGCACCCGTACCATCGTCGACGTGCTGCTGTCGCAGCAGCTGCTGTTCCAGGCGCAGCGCGACTATTCCAACGCCCGCCACCAGTTCATCCTCAGCGGCCTGCGCCTCAAGCACACCGCCGGCGTGATCGACTACGACGACCTCGCCGGCGTCAACGCGCTGCTGACCAGCGAGCGCCTGTCGCCGGAAGAGATCGGCGCGCGCGTCGCCGCCGAGGCGAACGACAGCGGCAACCGCTGACGCACCCGATCACTGCGCGGCCGGTTTCCACCGGTCCGCAGCAGCGTGACCCCGGCCCGGACGGCGTAAGCCCTCCGGGCTTTTTCATGGCCGGCGTATCCATTCGTGTCGACTCAATGACTTCGATCAAGGTGTCGGAAAAGCGCTGTCCCTATCGTGGGCACCAGGATTTCTGGAGACCCCGGCGGTGGCCCTTCTCATCTGGAACGAAGACCTGGAAACAGGCATCGATGTCATCGACGAGCAGCACAAACGCATCGTCGAGCTGATCAACCGGCTCACGCTCGTGGCCAAGGGCAAGATCGAGGGCAACGTCGGCGAGGTGCTGGCCGAGCTGGTCGACTACACGCTGTCGCACTTCGTCTTCGAGGAAGAGCTGATGGAGGAAGCCGGCTATCCCTTCAGCAAGGCGCACAAGCGCGTGCACGACATCTTCACGGCGCGCGTCAGCGAGTACCAGATGCGCTTCAACGCCGGCGAGGATGTCACCGACGCCCTGCGCGACATGCTCTCGCGCTGGCTGTTCAATCACATCAAGGGTGACGACAAGGCCTACGCGCGCACGGTGCGCCGTCATCTCGAACGCAATACCAGCTGGCACGCCAAGCCCCGCAAGCCCTGGTACGCGCGACTGTTCGGCGGCTGACTCTTTCGCAAGGCCGATGCCGGGTCAGGGGTTTTCCGGCATGAGGGTGCAGCGTGCGGGGAGGCCTGCGCTGCTGCCGTCTGGCAAACCTGCGCCGGTTATCGCTCCCTCCGGCGCAGCCCTTTTTTCCTTTCCGTGCAGGCTGCGGACCGGCGCGCAGCATGCCGCGATCACATCCGCAGCCGGTGCCATGACAGGCGGCGGCCATGCAGCGGCTTGAAGCAGCGAAAGCCGCTCAAGCGCATTGCCTCCGAGGGTGCCGGCAGGCCGGCGCGAATGCGTCGGAACGTAGCAGTCCCGGCGTGTGTGGAACAGATCTGGTGTGCGCCGGCCGGTCAGTCGTATCCGTCCGGGTCGAGCACTTCGGTCAGCGCAGCGTTCATCAACTTGTCCCAGTTCATGCGCGCCGGGCTGTCGCCCGACAGGCGATGCACGGGCGATTCATCCTGGTGGTAATGGAAGATGCCGGAACGGCCTTCGCCGTCGAAGTACAGGTGGCCGCTGCCTTCCAGGCGGGGACAGGTCCAGCGGCCGATCACGGTGTAGCGGCTGTCGAGGCTGCCCGCCTGCTCGACACTGATGACGGCGTGGGCACGGCCCGGCTCCAGATCCGGGCGGTCATTGCCCCAGGTCCAGCGGATGGCATCGACCAGGCCCCGCGAACGGACCCGCTGCCATTGCGCGGTGTCGTCAGCGGAAAGCCGTTGCATTTCGCCCAGCGGCCAGACTGACAGCGCCTTCAGCGCGTCGTCGCCCTTGAACGAACCGTGTTGCCGTAAGAAGCCGGGAACGTCCGGCGGGAACGGGATCGCCGAGAGGTCGCGGACCGACTCGATGAGTGCCTCGTCGGCCGCATCGCCGAAGCGGGCGAAACTGGCAGGGCGATCCAGATGATCCTGCAGTGTCGCCCCGGCGCGACGCTGTTGCTTCAGGTAGGCGTAGTCGTCGCGACGGCGGTCCAGCTCTTCGGCGTTGAATTTTCGACGACGGACCGGAAACGTACTTGCGTGGCGGTGTCCATGGCCACCAGCGTAGGCGGGTAGGCCAGCATCCCGACCAGGATCGGGATGCCGGCAACACCGCCGCGAGCGACCGCGATGCTCAGGCGACGGCGCGCAATCCTTCCGCAGCGCGCGCGCCCTTGGCCGAACGCAGGTCGGCCGGATCGAAGTCATCGACGTGGATGAACTCCATGGCCGCGGCGCGCGCCTTGAGCAGCAGCTCGCCCTCGGCGTCGGAGATCACGCCTTCGGCCACCGCTTCGGCGACCTGCTTGTCGTAGTCCAGCGCCTGGATCGACTTCGCGCGCATCGCCTTGATGAACTTGCGCTCCACCGGCTCGGCCTGGATGACCAGCGGCAGAATGGCGTCCATGCGGCCGATCGGATTGTTGGCCGTGGCTCCGCGATACACGCCTTCACAGAGACGGTCGCGCGTATCCGACGGCGCCAGCAGCTGCGTGCACAGGCGACGGCCGAGGCGGTCCGACGGCGCGCGCTCGCGGCGGCCGATGGGGAAGATCAGGAACGACATCAGCCAGGCCAGCCAGCGCACCGGGAAGTTGTCGATGAAGCCGGCGAGCGCGGTCTGGATGCGATGCACGCGATCATGCAGCGACCAGGCCAGCAGCAGTTTGTCGGCGTCGGGACGGCCCTGGTCCTCGTAGCGCTTGAGCACCGCCGAGGCGATGTACAGCTCGCTGAGCACGTCACCCAGGCGCGCCGACAGGCGCTCCTTCATCTTCAGCTTGCCGCCCAGCGCCAGCATCGCGATGTCGGAGCACAGGCCCAGCGCGGCGGCGTATCGGTCGAGCTTGCGGAAGTACTTGGCGGTATCCGAATGCGCCGGCGTGCGGCCGATGCGGGCGTGGATGAGGCCGAGCCAGAACGAGCGTACCGCGTTCGAAATCGCCAGGCCGATATGGGCGAACAGCAGGCCGTCGAACAGCTTCAGGCGCTGACCGGGATCCGGCTGCTGCAGCGCCTGCATCTCTTTCAACACCAGCGGATGGCAGCGGATCGCGCCCTGGCCGAAGATCATCAGGCTGCGTGTCATGATGTTCGCGCCTTCGACGGTGATCGCGATTGGCGAACCCATCCACGAACGTCCCAGGTAGTTCTTCGGCCCCAGGATCACGCCCTTGCCGCCATGGATGTCCATGGCGTCGCGGATGACTTCGCGACCCAGTTCGGTGGCGTGGTACTTGGCGATCGCCGAAGGGACAGCCGGACGCTCGCCGCGGTCGACGGCGGCGGCGGTGGAACGCGACAGCGCGGTGATTGCGTAGGTCTGGCCAAGAATGCGCGACAAGGCTTCCTGCACGCCTTCGAAATGGCCGACCGCCATGTTGAACTGCTTGCGCAGGCGCGCATACGCCGTGGTCGCCAGCGACGCCATCTGCGTGCCACCGGTGGCGTTCGAGGGCAGCGAAATCGCGCGGCCCACCGACAGGCACTCGACCAGCATGCGCCAGCCCTGGCCGGCATAGGCGGGACCACCGATCAGCGTATCGATCGGCACGAACACATCCTTGCCGTGGATCGGTCCGTTCTGGAACGGCACGTTCAGTGGCAGGTGGCGACGGCCGATCTCGATGCCCGGCGTTTCACGCGGCAGCAGCGCCAGCGAAATGCCGACGTCCTCGCTTTCGCCGATCAGGTGGTCCGGATCGTAGAGCCTGAAGGCCAGGCCGATGACGGTGGCCACCGGCGCCAGTGTGATGTAGCGCTTGTCGAAGGTCAGGCGGATGCCGAGCACTTCCCTGCCATCGACCACGCGCTTCTCGACGATGCCGTAATCGCTGATCGAGGTGGCGTCGGAGCCGGCGGTCGGGCTGGTCAGGCCGAAGCACGGGATCTCTTCGCCGACCGCCAGCTTCGGCAGGTAGCGCTGCTTCTGTTCGTCGGTGCCGTAATGCAGCAGCAGCTCGGCCGGGCCGAGCGAGTTGGGCACGGCCACGGTCGAGGACACGACGCCGGACATCGAGGCCAGCTTCACCAGCACGCGATGGTGGCCGTAGGCGGAGAAACCGAGGCCGCCGTATTCCTTGGGAATGATCATGCCGAAGAAGCGGTGCTTCTTCAGGAAGTCCCAGATCTCCGGCGGCATGTCCGCCAACTCGTGGCAGATCTGCCAGTCGTTGATCATCGCGCAGACTTCTTCGACCGGGCCGTCCATGAAGGCCTGCTCGTCGGCGCTCAGGCGTGGGGCCGGCTGCTTGAGCAGCACCTGCCAGTCCGGGCGGCCGGTGAACAGTTCGCCTTCGAACCCGACGGTGCCGGCTTCCAGCGCCACCTGCTCGGTTTCAGACAGCGACGGCAGCATCTTCTGGTACAGGCGCAGCACCGGACGGGTCAGGAACTGCTGGCGGAACGGCAGCAGGTTCAGCGGCACGGCGACCACCGCGAACAGCACCCAGGCGATGAGCGAGGCGATCCAGTGCACCTCGGTCGCGAAGGTCACCAATGCCAGTGCCACGGCGCTGACGATGGCCCAGTTGATGAGCTTCCACCGGTGGTAGGCGGCAATGCCGGCCACCAGCAGCAGGGTCACGTAGGGCAACGCGTTGATCATGGCGAACACTCTCGGAAGGATCGGAACGGGAGGGAGGACGTACGGCCATGCAAAGGGCCGGTACGCGGAAACGGGCGCGACGTCATGGCGTCACCTCGTCGACGGCAGGCGCGGACGCGTGCCCCGGCGACGGATGCAGTCGCGCCAGGAACGCCGCGACCGCAGCGGCGAAAGCGTCATTGTCGTCGCCGGCGACCAGATGGCGGGCATCGGCCACGACGTGATGCTCGGCGTGTGGCACCAGGGCCAGGAACTCGTCGATGGTGTCACTGGACACCACGTCGCTGGCACCCCCGGTCAACAGCAGCGTCGGCACGTCGATGCGGGAAGCCGCGTCCGCCAGTGCGCGCTGCTGGCGATCGACATCGCGATTCATGTCGTCGACCAGGCGCGGATCCCAGTGCCAGCGCCAGCGGCCGTCGTCGTCCCGGACCAGCAGCGAGGACAGCGCCTGCGCGGTCTTGCGCGGACGATGCGGCATGTAGGCGGCGATGGCGTCGATCGCCGCCTCGATGCTGCCGAATCCATCGCCATGCGCGCGCATGAACTGGAGGATACGGGCGACGCCTTCCGGTTCCCAGCGCGGCGTGATGTCGACCAGCACCAGGGCACTGAAACTGCGGTGCAGCGCCTGCGCGACCATGCCGGTCAGGCCGCCCATCGAGGCGCCGACCAGCACGGGCCGCTCCCTGAACGTCGCCGCCCAGCGGCGCAGGTCCTCGACCAGCAGCCCGGGCGAATACGGCAGGCCGGGCGGGTTGCGGCCGCTGGCACCGTGGCCGCGGGCATCGGCGGCCAGCGCCGTCCAGCCGGCTGCGGCGAAACGCCGCGCCACGTGCCGCCAGGCGCTGCCGGTCTGGCCGAGGCCGTGGGTGAACAGCAGGCCGGGGCCCTTGCCGTCGCCGAAACGCTCGGCAGCCAGCACGACGCCATCGGCGTCGAGCCGGACGGTGCTGACGGGTCCGGAATTCGGCAGGTCCATACGCATCAGTATGGAATCATCGCCGGCAGCGGTCAACCGCCAATGCCGTTACCATCCGGGCAATGAACGCGCAGCCCCAGACCCTTCCCTCGGCCAGCCGCAACCGTCTGAGTGCCGACGACTGGCTCAACGCCGCCCTCGACGAGATCGCCGCCCATGGCGTGCACGCGCTGGCCGTGGAACCGCTGGCCCGCCGCCTGGGCGTGACCAAGGGCAGTTTCTACTGGCACTTCGAAAACCGGGACGCACTCCTGAAGGGTGCCATCGAACTTTGGGAGCGCCAGGAACAGGAAACGCTGATCGATGTCGTCGAGCCGATCGCCGACGCACACGAGCGCCTGCGCCGCCTGTTCATGCGTGTCAGCGAGGAGCTGCGCACGCACATCATCTACGGCGAACTGCTGAAGGCGCTCGACCATGACCTGGTCAAGCCGGCGATGACGCGGGTCGTCAAGAAGCGTCTGGATTTCCTCGCCCGCGCCTTCCGCCAGACCGGACTGGACCGGCAGCAGGCGCAGCATCGCGCCCTGCTCTGTTACAGCGTCTATGCCGGTTTCCTGCAGACCTCGCTGCAACTGGGCTACCCACGCTTCGCCGACCATGACGAGCTGGAAGCCTTCATCGACCATACGATCGCGACGCTGATTCCCCCGCTGTAACGGGACCCGGGCGCCATTGTTTTTCGCCGTGCCCGGCTTCCCGGGCACGCATCGCACACGCAAACCCCTGATTTTCCGGCGCCGTGGCGCAGTGCAGGTTGCAGGTTCGCGAGCGGGCCGGATAATGTCGGGGGACTTTTCCCTGCCCGTCCCCTCATGTCCAGCCAGCTAGCCGCCCTCAACGACTGGGTTGCCCAGGTCGCGCGCCTCACTCGTCCCGAACATATCCACTGGTGCGATGGCAGCGATGCCGAAGACCAGGCGCTCACCGCGCACATGCTGGAAAGCGGTGATCTGATCGCCCTGAACCCGGATACGCATCCGCATTGCCACCTGCATCGCTCGCACCCGTCGGATGTCGCGCGCGTCGAGCACCTCACGTTCGTATGCACGCGCGATCGCGAGGATGCCGGCCCGAACAACCACTGGATGGCGCCCGACGAAGCGCACGCGAAGATCGACGCGCTGTTCGACGGCTGCATGCAGGGCCGCACGATGTACGTGGTGCCCTACTGCATGGGCCCGATCGATTCGCCGCTGTCGCGCTGCGGCGTCGAGATCACCGACAGTCCCTACGTCGTGGCCAACATGCGCAGGATGACGCGCATGGGCGCCGCCGCACTGGCGCGCATCGAACACGAAGGCAGCTTCGTGAAGGGCCTGCATTCGACGGGCGAGCTGGATCCGGATCGCCGTTTCATCATGCATTTCCCGGAAGAGCTGACGATCAAGTCCTACGGCTCCGGCTACGGTGGCAACGCGCTGCTGGGCAAGAAATGCCACGCGTTGCGCATCGCCTCCTGGCAGGCGCGCCAGGAAGGCTGGCTGGCCGAGCACATGCTGATCGTCGGCATCGAGAACCCGCAGGGTGAAGTGCGTTACGTCGCTGCCGCTTTCCCCTCCGCCTGCGGCAAGACCAACCTGGCCATGCTGATCCCGCCCGCCGCCTTCCGCGACAAGGGCTGGAAGGTGTGGACGGTCGGGGACGACATCTGCTGGATGCAGCCCGGCGCCGATGGCCGCCTGTGGGCCATCAATCCCGAGGCCGGCTTCTTCGGCGTCGGACCGGGCACCGGCGCGAGGACCAACGCCAACGCGCTGGCCATGCTCAACCACGACGCGATCTTCACCAATGTCGCCGTGACCGCCGACAACCAGCCGTGGTGGGAAGGCATCGGCGACGGCGAGCCGGCACTGGACTGGCAGGGGCGCCCCTACGATCCAGCGCAGGGACCGGCGGCGCACCCGAACTCGCGCTTCACGGTATCGATGCACAACTGCCCCAGCTACACGCCGGAGGCGGAAAACCCCAGGGGCGTGCCGATCTCGGCGATCATTTTCGGCGGCCGCCGGCGCTCGCTGGTGCCGCTGGTCACCGAGGCGCGCGACTGGACGCACGGCGTGTTGATGGGCGCAGCGATGGCCTCGGAAACCACCGCCGCCGCCACCGGCCAGGTCGGCGTCGTGCGCCGCGACCCGATGGCGATGAAGCCGTTCTGCGGCTACCACTTCGGCGACTACTGGGCGCACTGGCTGAGCTTCGACCGCCCCGGCACGAAGCTGCCGAAGATCTTCCAGGTCAACTGGTTCCGTCGCGGCGATGACGGCCACTTCCTGTGGCCTGGATTCGGCGACAACCTGCGCGTGCTGGAGTGGATCCTCGACCGCTGCGAGAACCGCGTCGAAGGACGCGAGACCGCCATCGGCACGCTGCCCCGCCGCGAGGATCTCGACCTCGACGGACTGGAGCTGCCGGCGGACGACCTGGACGCGCTGATCGACATCGATGTCGCCGCGTGGCGCGAGGAAGCCGAGGCGGTGGCCGCGCATCTGGCCGAGTACGAACCGCGCGTCCCCGCGGCCCTCAAGCAGGAGCAGCAGCGCATCGCCGCCGCCCTCGCCGCTTCGTAAAAAACGGGCGCGGATCATCCGTGATCCGCGCCCGGCCATTGCCACACCCAGCGGGGACTAGAGTGTGGGCGGCAACTCGAAACCGTCGCAGTGGATGCCGTCGGCGCCGAACGGGTCGGCACACCGCCAGGCCACGGGAACTTCCAGCAGTGCGCAATGCGCCTGGAGCGGATCGGCGGCACAGTCATCAAGCAGGGACTGGTCACTGCCCTCCCCCATGTCCACGCCGATGAGCACCGGCAAGGTGTCGGCGGCGTTGTAGAGCACGTCCAGCACGAAATGCGGCGCCAGCTGGAGGTTCTCGAGCACCGCCGGGCCGGCGCAGCCGACCACTTGTCCGACGATTGCGGGATCACCGCTGGCCATGCAGGTCATCGACACCGCCGTGGTCCGGTTCCAGGACACACCCGGCGGCAGCTGCAGTACCAGTCGCGAAGCCGATGCCATGCCATCGCCGGCATTGCGATACGGCAGGTCCAGGTGGCCCTGCTGGCCGCGACGGAATTCCGCCGGAAGTACACCAGGCGTACCCAGCTCCAGGCGTGGCGCGCGCGGCAGGCGCGTGTGCACCGCCAGCCGGCCGCAGCCCATTCCCACCGGATCGGCGATGCATTCCGCCAGCGACACCTGCTGCGAATCGTTTTCCAGTCGCGCATGGATGTACAGCGGACCGGGGATGTCGATGTTGGCCACCGCCAGCACGCGGATGTTCACGAACCCCGGCTGCACCACGTAGGGCGTGCTGCAGGTGACGAGCTGGCCACCCCCATCGGGCTGGCTGCGGCAGGTGAAGGTCGGGATGCCGTTGGACAGCCCCTGGAAAGTCAGGCCCGCCGGCAGATGGAAACGGGCGGTCATCGGGATGTTGCCGACGCCATAGCCACTGGGCTGGAAGCCGACGAGGACGCGCCGCTCGACGCCGGCCTCGAAGGGCTGGAGGACTTCGGCGACCGGCCCGGGTGCGGTGACCATGTCGCTGGTGTACCCCCAGTCGGTCAGGTCCAGCCGGGAAGCCTGCGCCTGGATCTGCGCGACCAGGCAGCCGCTGCTGCTGGGCGTGCCCGTGCACAGCGCCGGATCCGGTGCCGGCACCGTCGGCGTTTCCACCGTGGCACGCAGCGTGTGCGTGGTGGGGGGAATGGCCGGACTGGTGCGGGCGTACACGCCCAGGTGGGGCGCCGACCAGTTCGCCGGCGTGAGCGTGCCGGGCCAACTGCAGTTCACCTGCTGCGCGTTGCCCGGCTGCGTGCTGCAGGTCCACTGGCCGGCATTGTTGCCGCGGAACTCGACGTGTCCGGGCAGGTACACGCGCACGACGAATGGCCCGGCGACGTTGGCGCCGCTGCTATTGGCGAGACTGAGCTGCAGGTTCCAGTCGGTACCGGACCACATCGGCGGCACCATCCAGCCGAACTGCAGGGGATTGGCGTGCGC
Source organism: Pseudofulvimonas gallinarii (assembly GCF_004343305.1). Taxonomy (GTDB): domain Bacteria; phylum Pseudomonadota; class Gammaproteobacteria; order Xanthomonadales; family UBA2363; genus Pseudofulvimonas; species Pseudofulvimonas gallinarii. The sequence continues at coordinate 48,421 of NZ_SMAF01000008.1, forward strand.
CTGACCGGCGAGGGCAGCCAGGGTCAGGAAGAAAAGGAGGATGATCCGGTGTCGCATGACAGCCCCCGCTGGTGTCGGGGCGCAGTCTGTCCGCACCGGACGGACCTGCCCACCCCGCATTCGCGGGGGTGGGCGCTACAACGGGATCGGCTTACGGCGCGGTGGCGCCGATGAAGGCGCGCAGTTCGCGGCCCAGGCGGGCGAGCGACTCGGGGTGCTGGTACATCATGTGGCCGGACTCGAAATAGCTCATCGACACATTGCCACGCAGCGCCGGCTCCAGGCCGAGGTGGTCGAAGGTGTATTCGGTAGCGTAGAACGGCGTCGCCAGGTCGTAGTAGCCGTTGGCGACATAGACGCGCAGGTGCGGATTGCGGCTGATCGCCTCGCGCAGATCCTCGCCGGTGTTGACGAATCCGCTGCCCCACTTCCAGTTGCGGCCGGGTTCGCCGCTGAGGATTTCGTACTTGCGGTCGTCCTCGAACTTCAGCGCGCTGCGCAGGTAGTCGCCCAGTACCGCGGTATAGGGTCCGAGGATGGCGGTGTACGAGGGATCGGCATCAAAGCGGTCGTCGGCGGCGTCGCGGTCGATGCCGACATAGCGGCTGTCGAGGCGTCCGACGCTGCGACGCTGGTCGCGCAGCAGCTCCTTGGTGAAGCGGAAGATGGGCACGCGCAGGTTGTTGTTGCGCACGAAGGCCGGCGTCGTGCCGGTGTAGGCGGCGACGCGCCCGGCAATCGCCTGGGCCTGTTCTTCGGGCAGGCGGTCACCCAGCATCAACGCGGCGGCATAGTCGCCACCGGCGAACGCGCGCACTTCGGCAAGGAAGGCCGCCAGGTCGGTGCGCGGCTGGATGCGGCCGTGGTACCAGGCGGTGGCGGCGTAGGTGGGCAGGAACAGGATGTAGGGCAGGTCGTTGCCCGGCGCGAAGCGCGCCGTCTGGAAGTTCAGGATCGACGAGATCAGCATCACGCCGTTGAAGAACATGCCCTCGTTGTTCTGCAGGTGGTTGACCAGTCCGGCGGCACGCGTGGTGCCGTAGCTTTCGCCGGCCAGGTACTTCGGGCTGTTCCAGCGTCCGTTGCGCTGCGTCCACAGGCGGATGAACTGGCCCACCGATTCGATGTCCTCCTTCACGCCGTGGAAATCGGCATCCTTCGCGTCGCCCAGCGCGCGGCTGTAACCGGTCCCGACCGGATCGATGAACACCAGGTCGCTGACTTCGAGCAGACCATGCGCGTTGTCCACCAGGCGGTACGGCGCCGGCTGCGGCTGCACGGCGTCGGCGAAATCGACGCGGCGTGGACCGATGATCCCCAGGTGCAGCCAGACCGAGGAGGAGCCCGGTCCGCCGTTGAAGACGTAAGTGACGGGCCGACGCGAAACATCGCTGACACCTTCGCGCAGGTAGGCGACGGAAAACACTTCGGCGCGTGGCTTGCCCTGGCGGTCGTGCAGCACGGTTGTTCCCGCCACCGCGCGGTAGTTGATGCGGCTGCCATCGATGCCGATGCTGTGCCGCGATTCGACCAGGCGGTCCTGGACGTCCCTGGCGGTGCCCGGCTCGGCGGCGCGCGCCTCGGCAGCGGACACCAGCGGCGAACTCAACAACGTGGCCAGGGCCAGCACACAGGCTCGCAGTGACATGCGTCTATACCTCGACAATGCGTAAAGGCCCGTTATAGGTCGAGCGGTTCCCGCCAACAAGCGGCGGCCCGACGTTTTCGCCCGGCTGCCACCGCCCTTCGACGAAGCGATGCGGACTGCCGCCCGCCGTAGGTGCCGCCGTCAGCGGCTGCTATCCTCTGCGACTCCGTTGATCTCCGGCCCACGCATCGACGCATGACCTCGCCCGACCTCAATCCGGACCGCGCGCCGGTCCTCGCCTTCATCGGCGGCGGCAACATGGCGCGCAGCCTGATCGCCGGCCTGCGTGCCCAGGGCCATCGCGCTCAGGCACTGCGCGTCGCCGATCCCAGCGCCGCGGCCACCGCCGCCCTGGCGAAGGATTTCGGCGTCACCATCGCCCGCGACAATGCCGAGGCGGTCACCGGCGCCGACCTGGTGCTGCTGGCCGTGAAGCCTCAGGTCATGGCCGACGTCTGCACCGGACTGGCCCCCTACCTTCCGACCGGCATTCCCGTGGTCTCGATCGCCGCCGGCATCCGCAGCGGGCAGATCGACGCCTGGCTGGGCGGCCAGCGCGCCGTCATCCGCGCCATGCCGAACACGCCGGCCCTGCTGCAGGCCGGTGCGACAGGGCTGTTCGGCAACCGCCTCTGCACCGACCGCCAGCGCGCGCTGGCGCAGCACCTGATGGATGCCGTCGGCGTCACCGTGTGGATCGACGACGAGGACCTGATGGACGCGGTTACCGCCGTCTCCGGCTCCGGGCCGGCCTACGTGTTCCGGCTGATCGAGGCGATGCAGGCGGCGGCAGTCGCGCAGGGCCTGCCGGCCGACAGTGCGCGCACGCTGGTGCTGCACACCGTGTTCGGCGCCGCGCGCATGGCCCTTGAAACCGGCGAGGACGCGACCACCTTGCGCCAGCGTGTCACTTCGCCCGGCGGTACCACCGCCGCCGCCATGGCCGCCTTCGACGACAGCGGCTTCAATGCCGGCGTCGAACAGGCCATCGATGCCGCCACCCGGCGCGGCGCTGAACTGTCCCGACCCGCAGATTCCAACCCATGAGTTACCTCGGCAACGCCGGACAACTGGTCGTCAGTGCGATCTTCACCCTTGCCATGGTGGTGTTCCTGCTGCGGGTGATGCTGCAGGCCTCCGGCGCGAATTTCTACAATCCGATCTGCCAACTGCTGCACAAGGCGACGCAACCGGTCATCGGACCGTTGCGCCGCGTCATTCCACCCCTCGGCCGCGTCGAACTGGCTGGCGTTCTCGTCGTCTGGCTGATCGCCGTGCTGAAGATCTACGCGACGGTGGCGCTGGTTGGTGCGACCCTGCCCTTCGCCGCGGCGGCCGTCGCGGCACTGGCCGACGTGATTTCCATGCTGCTGTGGATCTGGTTCTGGACGCTGCTGATCGGCGTCATCCTCAGCTGGGTGCCGGTCGACAACCGCAACCCGGCCGTGCCACTGATCTACCAGATCACCGAGCCCCTGCTGGCGCCGATCCGCCGGCTGGTGCCGCCGATGGGCGGCCTCGACCTGTCGGCGATGCTGGCACTGCTGCTGGTGCAGGTGCTGCGCATCCTGATCGTGCAGCCGCTGTTCGACCTCGCCGCACGCCTTCTGGGCGGAGCCTGAGGCGCCACGCACCGGCCACCGGAGGACATCATGACATCCGCGACTTCCAGGATCGCCGCCGCTGTTTTCGCAATCGCGACAGTGCTGTTCGCGTTGCCGGCAATGGCGGAACGCGCGCACCGGGACGGCGAATACATCGTGCACTACAACGTGATTCCCACCACCGCGCTTGACGCATCGGTGGCACGCGGCTACGGCATCACGCGCTCGGGCACGCTGGCGCTGATCAACGTCGCGGTCCTGCGCCAGGTCGAAGGCGAGGCGCAACCCAGGGCCGTCGCCGCAAGGGTGGAGGCGCAGGTGCGCAGCCTGACCGGACAGCGCAACACCATCCAGATGCGCGAATTGCGGGACCAGGATGCCATCTACTACATCGGCGAATTCCGCATCCGCGGCGAGGAGAACCTGCGCTTCGAACTGGAAGTCACGCCCGACGGTGCCCGTCGCAGCATTCCCGTGCGCTTCGAACATCTGCTCATCGGCGAATGAGCGCGACTTCGCGCCACGACAACCAGGCCACCGCGGCCGCACTCGCGGCGTTCTACGCCGGCGCGACGACGGATGGCGATGCCTATCTGGAGCGCAAGCGCGCCGCCGGGGCGGCCAGCCAGGAACTCGCCCATGCCTGGTCGAAGGTACGCTTCGCGCTCGACGGCGCCACCACCGTGCTCGACTGGGGCTGTCGCGATGGCGTCTTCGGCTGGCTGGCGCGCCATGAGCTTGGTGATGGGCTCGGGCTGTGGGGCTGCGATGTGGTGCCGGCGGAATCCTATGCCGCCGTCCATGCGAGGCTCGGCCTGCAGTACGCGCAGGTCGGCTTCTCGACGCCCCTGCCCTACGCCGCCTACAGCTTCGATGTCGTCCTCGCCGGGGGCACGCTGGAACATGTCGCCAATGACGGCCATGCGCTGGACGAGTTGTGGCGCGTGCTGCGTCCCGGCGGCCGGCTGGTCATCACGCACCTGCCCAATGCCGGTTCACTGAGCGAGTGGCTGGCACGCTGGCGCTGGCCGGCGCACGCGCATGCGCGCCGCTATCGTTTGTCGTCGATGCAGGCGCGCCTGCTGCAGCACGGTTTCATGCCGCTTCGCGGTGGCTGGCACCAGGTGCTGCCGGTCGCGCCGCCGGATCCGGCGGCCCGGCCCGGCCTGGCGCGGCTGTTCAACGGCTTGCAGCCGCTGAACCGGGTGCTCGAACGCCTGTGGCCGGTCAACCGCCTCAGCGCGACCCTGTGGATCGTCGCCGAGAAGCGCCTGGGCTTCTGATCGATCAGCCCCGGCGCGCTGCCCAGCGCTGGATGATCGCCGACAGCGCATCGATGCCGTCGAACAGCGCGGCCGGACCGGGTTGCAGGATCAGCGCCGACTTCACTTCATGCAGTTCGCCGTCGCGCACCGCGGCGACATCGGCCCAGCCCGGTCGCGCGGCGACATGGTCGGGCCGGAACTTCTTGCCGCACCACGACCCGATGACGATGTCCGGGTCGCGCCGCGCCGGCTCGAGCGGATCGGCGAGGATGCGGCCCTTCGCCAGCGATTCCCGGGCCAGCTCAGGGAACACGTCATCACCGCCGGCGATGGCGAGCAGTTCGGACACCCAGCGGATGCCGCTGATGTTGGGCTCGTCCCATTCCTCGAAGTAAACGCGCGGCCGTCTGGGCAGCCGCGCCGCCTGCGCCGCCACGAGGTCGAGGTGCGCCTGCGCGCGCCGGCACAGGTCGCGCGCGCGGTCGTCCGCGCCAACCATCGCGCCGAGCCGTCGCATGTAGGCGAGGATGCCGGCCACCGAACGGTGGTTGCTGACCCAGACTTCGATGCCACGCCGGATCAGTGCGGCGGCGATGTCGGCCTGGATGTCGGAAAACCCGATGACCAGATCCGGTTCAAGCCGTTCGATTTCGTGCACCTTGGCGCTGGTGAAGGCCGAGACCTTGGGCTTCTCCTTGCGCGCCCGCGGTGGTCGCACGGTGAAGCCGGAGATGCCGACGATGCGGTCCTGTTCGCCCAGCAGGTACAGCGTCTCGGTGCTTTCCTCGGTGAGGCAGACAATGCGTTGCGGAAACGGGTCAGTCATCGCCCCACGATAGCGCGTGCGCACGCCGCCGTGGCACCACGCGCGACGGGATTGGGGATCCCCGTTGCCAACCCCGATGCGGCCAGGCGACCGGGTGCCGGGTGCGCGCGGCCAGGCCATACCGGCGCGACGCAAGGCCTGCCCTCGCCCGTGGTTCGGCGAATCCGTGCCAGCCAGGCCAATCTGGCCCTCGACGGCGGCCGCCACCGGCGCGGGAACACCTCCCTGCATCGTCGACTCCGACGGCGTCGGCAACGGTCCCGCCGTGTCGAGTGGCGCAGACTGGCGGCGGCCTGCGGGCATCCTGTTTCCCGCGGCGAAGCCGCACAGCCCTCACCTCAATCCAGGTAGTCCTGGCGCAGCACAGCCAGCAGCGGATCGCGCTGGCCGACAGGATTACCCGGCAGATGGCCCTGGCTGATCGTCCAGATGATGGCGCCGCCCAACTGCGCGGCGCGCGCGTACTGCGCCTTGGCGGCCACCGACTGCGGGTCCTCGTAGGTCACCAGGTTGCAGCCCGGCGCGCCCACGGGCGCGCCGGACCCCAGCCACGGCGCCTGCGCGACGTTGTCGTAATTCGCCGTCATCGCCGGCAGGAACTGCGCGACGATGTTGCGATAGCTCATGGCGCCGTCACTGGTGACGAAATCGCCCGGCGACACTGGCACGCGCGGCTGCGTGACGTTGCGGAAACAGTTGCCGTAGAAGCCGAAACCGACGCCCAGCTTTGCCGCCGGCACGCCACTGTCGAGGTAGTAGTCGATGCTCGACGACACCGAGCTCGGCGTGTTCGCGCCGTGGCCGTGAAGGGGCGACGCGAACCAGCTGTGCCAGCCGGAATAGTCCGCCGCCATCTCGTAGGACATCACATTGATGCGGTCGAGCACGGGCGCGATCGCCTGCAGGAACGCCTCCTCGCCCGGTGGTCGCGGGTTCCACTGCATGTTGGTGTTCACCCAGCCCACCGGCAGCGTCAACAGCATCGCAGGGCGTGCAGCGCGCAGCGCTTGCGCAAGCGCCAGCAGGTTGGCGTGGTCCTGGGTATCGATCGGTTCCCAGTCCAGGTCGATGCCGTCGGCGCCGAACTGGTCCATGGCGGCGAGCAGGTTGGCGACGAATGCAGGACGGTTCGCCGGCGTCGCGGCCGCGCGCCAGCCGTCGATCTCGCCGGCGCCGCCGACCATCAGGATCGCCTTGCGTTGCGCGGCATGCGCGGCATCCACCGCCTGCTGCGCCCAGGCCGGGCCGTTGACGAAGTCGATATCGAAGTGCGCCGTGATGGTCGCGTCGGCGTTCGGAATCACCCGCCCGACCATCAGGTGCGTCAAACCGGAGAAGTCGATCTGCGCCGGCGCCTGCAGGTTGCGTTCGTAGCCCACGTAGTAACCCATCACCCATCGATCACCCGATGGCGCGGACGGATCGAAGCCGTTGGCGAAGATGAGGTCAGGCACGCTGCCGGCGATGAAGTTCCAGATCGCGGTGGCTGCACTCTGCCCTGCGGCGCTGCCGCCGCCCCACACCGAATGTCCCAGTCCCGGGATCGCGCACCAGTTCACCGCATGCGTGCAGGCATCGTAGGCGACGCAGGGTGAAGGCGCCGATGGCGTCGAGGTCGCGGCGCAGCCATGAGTCGCGAGATAGTTGTTCCGGATCGCCTGTCCGGTCGCGTAATCAACACCCGGCGTGGCGTCGGTCATGCCCCACACGAGGATCGCCGGTGGCAGCGCGCAATCCACGCCACCACCCGGCGTGTAACCGAAGTCGCCGCCGACCGGATACAGCGATCCGGAATGGATGCCCAGGCCGCGGATGACATCCCGGCCCAGCCGGCATCCCAGCGCATTGGCCATGGTCGCGCCGCCGCTGAAACCGGACAGGTAGACGTGTCCGCTGTCGATGCCCAGTTCCGCCTGCAAGGTGGAGATGAGCTGCTGCACGAACCGTCCTTCGTGCGCGCGGGCGGCTTCGCTCCAGTATTCGAAGGCGCCCGCGGCGGATTTCGGATAGACGAACACGGCCGCCTGGCCGGCGTTCGAAGCCGCCATTTCCAGGGGCAACGCCGCGCGCATGCCGGCACTGTTGCCGCCGTCGCCATGCAGGGAGATCACCAGCGGCAACGGCTGCGCCGGCATCGGCTCCGGCCGGGCGAGCAGGTAACTGCGGTTCGTGCCGTCCACATCCAGGTTGCGCGACTCGCTGACGAACTGCGCGCCGGCTTCCACGGCCCACGCCACCGCCAGCACTGTCGCCAGCGCAACGAGTCCCGCACGCATGTCCATCGCCATCTCCATATTGGTACCCACCTTCGGCGATACGCAGGAAAAGAACCGGAGCCGACACGGCGTTCGCCGTGCCGGCGATGCCCTGCCCTTGCCGGCAGGCCTCAGGCGGGCTGGAAGCCGATGGGATGTCGGCGGGCGCCGGGCTTCAGCGCCACCTCGGCGGCCAGCCGTCCGGCGATGGTAGCGGCACTCACGCGGGCGCGGCCCCGTTCAAGCTGGCGGCGAACGGTGGCGAAATCGCCGGGTGTGAGGCCATCCAGCGCGGCGACGCGCTCCAGGCTGGCTGGATCAGGATCGGTGGCGCTGGCCTCACCGCCGGCAAGATCGGCCCACAGGCGCCGGAACATGGCTTCGCGCTGATCACGGCGCAGTCCGTCAAAGCGCAGCTTGAAGTCGAAGCGGCGCAGGCTGGCCGCATCGAGCTGGCCGACCAGGTTGGTGGAGGCGATGAATACCCCGTCGAAACTCTCCATCTGGGTGAGCATCTCGTTGACCTGGGTGACCTCCCAGCTGGCCCGTGCTCCCTCGCGCTCGCGCAGCAGTCCGTCGGCCTCGTCGATCAGCAGGATGGCGCCTTCGTTGCGTGCGCTGGCGAAGGCTTCGGCGATATTGCGTTCGGTACCGCCGACGAACATGTCGAGCAGATCGGACAGGCGGCGAACCAGCACGGGCCGGTCCAGCCGTTCGCCCAGGTAGTGCGCGAATGCGGTCTTTCCGGTCCCGGAAGGACCATACAGCAGCAGCCGTGCACCTTCGCCGCTGGACAGCAGTTGCACGATTTCCTCCAGGTCGGCATCCGCATTGAGCACACCGGGATCGTAGTGGCCGGGCAGTACGGGTGGAGGCAGCCGCGCCATCATCCCCATGGCACGCAGGGAATTCTCCAGCACCCGCAGCACGGCCTGGTCCCGCTCGGCCTGGCTGGCGTCGGCAAGCGCGGCGACGACGCGCCCGGCGCGCTCGACCTGTGCGGGAGGCAGGTTCTCGATCGCGGTGATGCGACGGCGGCAGTCCTCGGACACCAGGTCGCCGGGCAGGTGGCGGGCGACGATGCGTGCACGGACGGCGCGATTGGGCGCGCGCAACTCGAGCACCTCGTCGAACCGGCGGATATGGGCGGGATCCATGGCGCCGATGTCATTGCAGAGCCAGAAGGTGGGCACGGGATTTCCTTCCAGCTGCTCGTTGATCCAGCCCTTGCTGTTGCGAGCGGAGCGGTGCCCGCCAAAGAGGTCGAGCAGGCCGTGGCCGCGGCCGAACACGTCCTCGACCTCGTCGAACATCACCAGGCTGCGGCCATCACGCTGCAACAGGCGCTGCACCAGCGCATAGGTGTTGGCGCGGCCGTTGCCGTCGCGCACGTCACCGTCCTCGTCGGCGGAGGGCACCTCCCACAGCTGGCATCCCAGTTCGGCCGCGATGCTTTTCACCAGCTGGGTCTTGCCGGTCCCGGGTGGTCCATACACCAGTACGTTCACACCGGCGGCGCCGCGTTCGACACTGATGCGGACATGCCGCATCAACCGGTCCAGGTCTGACAGGTGGCTGAAATCCTCGAGCGCCAGATTGCCGGCACTGGCCTGCCGCACCTTGTGCGCGACCAGCCGCATGGGCTCGAAGTTGTCGGCGCACAGGCCGCGTGCGAACTGGTCACTGACCTGCATGTCCAGGTCGCCGTAATCGAACAGGCCCAGCTGGTAGAGACGGGCGCGCCGGGAGAACAGGCGGCCCAGTTCCGCCGCATCGATGCCGAACAGTCCGCGCAACTGCCGCTGGCGCTCCCAGTCGTTGTGGGCGCAGCGGCCGTTGTCGAAGACCTCGCGCAGCAGGCCGCACAGGCACATCAGTGCGCCGACACGCAGCACGCGGCGTTCGACGTCATCCAGGCCAATGATGCGCGCGACGTGGTCAAGGTTGCGGTCGAGGGGTTCGACACGGATGTCCGCGGCCCGCGCAACAGGCTGCACGCGACGGATCAGCCGACGGACATAGTCACGGAAGCCACGCGCCTTGCCATCCATGCTGTCGGGTGGCCCGTCCGCGATCAGCCCCAGCTCCACGAGCCGGTCGACGGCAGGCATGTCGAGCAGCCCTCGCGCCAGGCGACGGTGATCGGTTTCCGCCACGAGCAGGCGTGCCGCCACCTGTTGCGCAGCCTTCACCAGGCTGTCACTGCAATCGGTTGCTTCGGGGACGCTGGTGGTTGATGACATGGCGATCTCCTTGCGTTGATGAATGCATGGCGCTTGCGCGCATACGCGCTGTCGCGGTGCCCGGCCGCGGGCAAAGCGCGAAGCCCGCGCCCCGTGACGCCGGCCGGCGTTCCGCGACGGAATCCGGCCCGCGCCCGTTGTCGCCCTCTGTGGCGGTGGCACCGGCAGCCGGCCGTATTTCGGCGCCCGCCGTCGCAACCGCCGGAGCGCGCCAGGCAGCGCTGGAACGGCTCGCGAAACGCGCTGCGCATGCCCGGTCGGGATGCTGGGCGGAAAAAGCCGGGCCTGGTATCCGCCACCCAGGCCACGGAAAGACCCGCCACGTTGCAGAAGACCTCCAGGACAGCAGCCGATGCGTTCAGGCCTTCACTGCCCACCCCTCCGCCCCACTCGAGGTCCTCGGTTTCACTTCTTCGTCCAGCAGCCGCGCGCGGACAGCGAGGTCGTGCAGGTGGATGCCGATGACGTCGGCGCGCAGCGGTGGCGAGCGGCCCTTCGACATGAAACGCGATCGCCTCTGCCGGCCCGGCGCTTGCTGCTCATTCCGATGCCAGGACACCACGCATTCGGGCGGCGATCCCCCCCCCGACCAGGCCGATGCCGGCGGGGCGGTGCAGTTCGCGCAAGGGATGACCCCGACGGTCGAAGTGGATGGCCAGGTCCGGCCGGTAGTTGATGACGAAGCCGGTGACGCGCCCGAAGAAAGGAAGCTCGCCGGGGCATCGGGCCACTGCGTCGCGCAACATCGCCAGCGGCGTGCGGTCAACCGGATCGAACCGCAGCCGGGACACGAACCCGAAGGCGACAGCGAGGGTGATGCCGGAAGGCCGGCTCTGCGCGGTGCGCCAGACGACATGCGGCACGAAGTCGCGGGCAGCGCGCCGTGCCTCCCGATGGCGCTGGGCATCGACAACGGCATCCAGCTGCGCTGCGGAAATGCCAAGTCCGCGCGCCAGCGCCTCGCGGAAATCCTCGTAGTGCCGAAGGTCGCCATCGACCAGTGCCTGCAGGCGCCGCCGCCCCTTGTCCAGGTTCATCCAGCCGCAGCGGCGCGCCAGGGTGTTGCGATCACCGGCCGCATCGATGAGGCATTTCAGGCTGGCGCGATCGATCTGGGCGGAATGGATGCCATCACTGCGCTTTTCTGGAGAGTCCATGGCGACGTCCTTGCCGGAACGTCGCCATCATGCCTTTGCGACGCGTCAGAACAGGTCGCAGCCCCGGGAAACGTTGCGCTCATTCTTCGTAGCCGGCGAGGGCCTCGCGCAGGCATTCGCGCAGACCTCGTCGCAGTGCGGCGGGCGAACGCACGACGATCTGCGCGCCCTGCGAAAGCAGCCACCAGCGCAGCTGCCAGGTGTCGCGGACGGTTGCACGCAAGGTGAAACCGTCCTCTTCGGGCGTCGGCGTCAGCTTCATGTCCGCCGACATCGGCGTTTCCTGCAGGTGCCGCGCCAGATCCGGATGCACCCAGGCCTGCAACCGGATCACCGGCGTGGCGCCATCGCCGAACTCAAGCGCGCCACTGGCGACAAAGGCCTCCAGCGAGAAATCCTGCGGCACCCGGGAAGATTCTTCGGTGCGGCGCACGCTATCCATTCGATGCAGCGCGAGCAGGCGCGGATCCTGGTAGTCGCCAATCGTCGCCACCAGGTAGGACACCGCACCCCGCTGCACCAGCGCGAGCGGATGGACGCGCAGCGGGCGCGTTTCACCACCGGAGGCGGCGCTGCGATAGTCCATCAGCAATTGCCGGTCGGCGAACAGCGCCGCCTGCACCTGTTCCAGCACGCCTTCGCCGATGATCGGCGGTTGCAGCCCCAGGGCCGGCAGCGCGACATGGACCTTGTCCAGCCACCTTGCCGCGGCATTGCTGCCGGCGAGTTCCGCCAGCTTGCGTCCGGCCAGTTCAAACCGCGGCGCCAGCGCGCTGACGATGGAGGCCGGCAACAGGGGACGCAGGAATGCTTCCATCAGCTTCAGAGAGACCGCATCGCCGAGCTCGATGCCAGGCACATCCAGTTCGCTGCCGTCGGCCCAGCTCCAGCGATAAGGCTTGGCCGACTCATCGGCCAGCAACGGAAACAGCGCCGACAGGTTGTTGAGGTCGCGCTGGACCGTGCGCACGTCGACCGCGTAGCCGAGGCCTTCAAGGCGACTGGCCAACTCGGCCGGCGTCAACCCTGGCGGCCGCCGTGGAATGGACTTAAGCAATTCCCACTGCCGGCTGATGGCCTGGCGCGAGCTGGCGACTGGCATGGCGATCCTCCCTGACCGTCGGTCTGCGAATCCCCGTCCGGCGAGCCGGCCGGGCGTCAGCGCCAGTCTAGACGGCTTGCATTCCAGGGGCCACGCTAGCGGGCCGGCGCGCGTGACGATCATGCGCAGCGGAACGACAAGGATTCGCCATGTCAGCACGGACCGACCAGGACATCGCCATTCCGCTCGCACGCCGCATTGCCGGCGCGCCTCGGGTGGTCGCGCTGACAGGCGCCGGCATGTCCGCCGACAGCGGCGTGCCGACGTTTCGCGGCGGCCAGGACAGCCTGTGGTCGCAGTTCGATCCCATGCGGCTGGCCACGTCGGACGCCTTCGCCGCCGATCCCGACCTGGTCTGGGGCTGGTACGCATGGCGCATGGCGCTGGTTGCCCAGGCCCGCCCCAACGCAGGGCATCTGGCCCTGGCGGCCCTTGCAGACAGGCATCCGGAAGTCCGCGTCGTCACCCAGAACGTGGACGACCTGCATGAGCGCGCCGGCAGCGCCGACGTCGTGCACCTGCACGGCAGCCTGTTCCGGCCACGCTGCAGCGGATGCGCGGCCCCCTGCGAACACGATTGCTTCGATGCGACGCTGGCGACCCGGCCATCGTTGCGGCTCGCACCGCCACGCTGCCGTCGTTGCGAGGGCCGCATCCGCCCGGGCGTGGTGTGGTTCGGCGAATCGCTGCCGACGGCGGACTGGCAGACCGCGCAGGACCTGCTCGCTGGCGCCGGGGTGGTCCTCGTCATCGGCACGTCTGGCCAGGTCTATCCGGCGGCGGGCCTTGCCAGCCTGGCCCGCGAACACGGCGCCTTCGTCGCCGAGATCAATCCTGATGGCGGTGGACTGCCGGGCGGCGTCGATCTGGTCTGGCGGGCCACGGCCGCGACCGCCCTGCCAGCGCTGGTGGACCAGCTGGACGCGGGCGTCGGGGCAGCCCATACCCGGCTGAAAAAGGCGAACAGGACCTGACCCGGCAGGCCGATATCGATTTAAAGCGTTGATATTAAATGGAAAAGTGCCAGGCATTCAGGGGGAACTCAGGGGCTGATTAGCACTCTAAGCCCGCGACTGCTAAATTGGTCCGCATGAAGGAGACCTCCGTGACCCAAGCCCTGATAACCAACAACCTGCCCATCCCCAGTGCGGTCGGCAGCCTGGACGGCTATATCCACGCGGTCAACCAGGTTCCGATGCTGACGCCGGAGCAGGAACAGGCGCTGGCGCGCCGTTTCACCGAGGAACAGGATCTCGACGCGGCCCGTGAGCTGGTGCTCTCGCACCTGCGCTTCGTGGTCCATGTCGCGCGTGGCTACCTTGGCTACGGCCTGCCGATGGCCGACCTCGTGCAGGAAGGCAACATCGGCCTGATGAAGGCCGTGAAGCGCTTCGACCCGGATGTCGGCGTGCGCCTGGTGTCGTTCGCCGTGCACTGGATCAAGGCCGAGATCCACGAGTTCATCCTCAAGAACTGGCGCATCGTCAAGGTCGCCACGACCAAGGCGCAGCGCAAGCTTTTCTTCAACCTGCGCAAGGCGAAGAAGCGCCTGGGCTGGCTGACGCACGAGGAAGTGAACACGGTCGCCCGCGAACTGAACGTGACGCCGGCCGATGTGATGGAAATGGAGTCGCGCCTCAATGGTCGTGACATCGGTTTCGACGCACCGGACGATGGTGATGACGACGCACCGCCGGCACCGGTCGCCTACCTCGTCGACGAGTCGCAGGATCCGGAATCCGCCGCCATCAGCAGCGACCAGGATGACCGCGCCCTCAGCGCGCTGCACGAAGGCCTGGAGCGGCTCGACGCGCGCAGCAAGGACATCGTCGTGCGCCGCTGGCTCGCCGAGCCCAAGGCCACGCTGCAGGAACTGGCCGACGAGTACGGCGTCTCCGCCGAACGCGTGCGACAGATCGAAGCCGCCGCCATGAAGAAGATGCGGTCGCTGTTCGAAGCCTGATCCGCCCTGTTCAACGCAACACCACATGGCCCGGCACGTCCGGGCCATGTGCATTCTGCCGATCCCGTTCGGCACATGCGTCAACGCAATTCGGAGCGACGCGATTCCTCCCTGGTGTGCGTGCTCTTGTAGGCGGGTAGCTTGCTGCCCGCTGCGGCCGCCAGGCCGCTTTCCACCGCCACCCGAATGCAACCAGCAAGCCCGACAAATCAGCGTGCGCAGCAAGCAGGGAGCGGACAAGGTCCGGCTCAGCCCATCCGGATCTTGATCAGCCAGCCGGAGACCGGGCGGACTTGATTGTGTGTATTTGTGTGTATAGAATTGCCGGCGTGAACAGCGGCGAATTGATCAGGCGCATTCAGGCCGATGGATGGTTTCCTGTCCACACTGTCGGCTCCCATCGTCAATTCAAACATCCCGTGAAACCGGGCAAGGTCACCGTACCTCACCCGAAAAAGGACCTGCCACTGGCCACCGTGCGCAGCATCCTCAGGCAAGCCGGACTGCGTTGAATCAACGCAAGGAGACAGAACCCATGTTGTACCCGATCCATGTTCACAAGGACGAACACAGCGCCTACGGCGCCAGCTTCCCCGACTTTCCCGGATGTTTTGCAGCCGCCGACGAACTGCAAGCTCTGCCGCTTGCCGCCCAGGAAGCGGTTGAAGCCCATTTCGGCGCCGACAGCGATCCGGTTCCGGCACCCAGTTCGCCGGACCGCTGGACGCACAACGACGACTATTCGGATGGATTCTGGATGCTGGTCGACATCGATCTGCGTCGCATCCGGCCACGGGCCGTTCGTTTGAACATCAGCCTGCCGGAAGACTTGCTGACGCGGATCGACGAAGCCGCCAAGGCACGCGGCGCCACCCGCAGCGGCTTCCTCGCCGAAGCGGCGCGACGGGCGATCCCGTAATCCCCGGATGATCCGTGTTCAACCAGCTTGCGGTATCGCCGGCGAGTGGGCCGGGGTTGCCCGCGATCCGCCTTTGGCGCGGCCATCTCGCAAAGAAGCACCGGCCGTGCCGGAGACAACGGTTTTCGAAAGCTGGCGGCGCAACGGCAAAGCCTCCGTCTTGTAGTGACATTCTTGAACCGTGCGCATCAAAGATATCAAGGGGATACGCGGTTAGCTGCAGAACTTGCGGTCCGCATGAACATCATGCCTGCCGGAAAACCTTCTGGCTTTAACATGGCCGCTACGACGACATTTATAAAATTCTTTTGCTATTAATAATCTATTCACAAACCCGCCAATTGCTTGGTCTATCCCAAATTACCTCTGGGCTCGGACTACCGGGGACAATGCCGTGAGCATCTGCTACAGAATTCACAAGGATTCGAATACGTGCGCGATCCTCACTAACGTCATCGACATAGCCGGTGAACGTGTATGGAGCAACGACTTTGCATATCCGCGTACCGCGAGATGTCAAAAGCGGGAGCTCCACGTCGAGCCTGACACGTTCCCTCTCAAGCCTTTCCTGTTCTACTTGCTCGATAAATGCCTGTCGTTGAGCGCGCTCACGCTCCCTTTTCATCGCGACGACACCCCCCGGAGTGGGTCTAACGCATAACACTTCGGCCCATGAGTGCCCAATTACTCCCCACCCACTTTTCCCACCGTATCTTCCGGATGAAAGATTATATTTTGCCGCATGATTCCATCGACGTGTTCCGTATGACACCCTGGTCTCATCCGCCCAAATCTCGTCCCATCCAATATTAAAATGACCCGGAACTACGCACGTCCTTCTCCCCCTACATGGAACCCTACTATCACCCGCACCCACGTATAACTCGGAAAGCTGATCAACGGACGGCAACTCCCAACCACCACCTTCCAGCGTCAATCGAGCACAATAATTACGGGCCAGGTTCCAGTTCTTATGATCGAACGCGCCAATCCTATACGTCCCGTTCTGTGTCCACTGCAGCCCAGACAAAACATCTTCCACAACACCTGAAGCGGCCAGCTGCCACCGGTCACGGTCCTGCGCCATCGCCCCGCCCACCATGAGTGAAAATAACGCCATAACTCCACCTAAAATGCATCTGCCCATACCGCTCTCCTAAGGCAACTCTGATTGGCCGCAGCTGTACCCGCCAGTTGTTGACGCGAGTGTGTGCGATGACGCCATCATAGATAAATTTGGTTATGAATGCGGGTTTCGAGAAGTACTGCACGACCATTCGCAATGTCCTTCTTCCGGCGAGAACGGACGAGGTGGCGCTTCGGAATCAACTTCTCAATGTCGACGCACCTAGCCCAAGCCGCGCGCCCATGTCGACCGTCAATCGATTGGTGTGGATGTTACGGACCCACATTATAAGTCTCTTATAGAACTCACCCTTCGCGGGTGACGCGGAGGACTTCCTCGACGCTGGTCTGGCCGGTGATGCACTTGGCCCAGCCGTCGGCGAGGATGCTCGGCGTGCGGGTGCGGGCCTGGCGGTCGAGGTCGGCCTCGGCGGCGTTGTCGTGGATGAGGCCGCGCATGGCCTCGTCGATGACGACAAGCTCGTGGATACCGCTGCGGCCGCGATAGCCGGGCAGGCCTTCGCGCGGACGGTAGAGCGTCGGCCTCGGATCGACGGGCGCGATGCCGAAAGCGGCGAAGTCGGCGGCGCTGGCGGTATAGGCGTCACGCTGCGCGGGATCGAGCAGGCGCACCAGGCGCTGCGCGAGGACGCCGAGCAGGCTGGAGGCGAGCAGGAAGGGTTCGACGCCCATGTCACGCAGACGGGTCACTGCACCGACCGCCGTGTTGGTGTGCAGCGTCGACAGCACGAGATGACCGGTGAGCGAGGCCTGCACGGCGATCTGCGCCGTTTCCAGGTCGCGGATTTCGCCGACCATGACCACGTCCGGGTCCTGGCGCAGGATGGCGCGCAGTCCGCGCGCGAAGCTCATGTCGATCTTCGGGTTGACCTGGGTCTGGCCGATGCCCTCGATGTCGTACTCGATCGGATCCTCGACGGTGAGGATGTTGCGGCTGGCGTCGTTGAGACGTTCCAGCGCGGCGTACAGCGTGGTGGTCTTGCCGGAGCCGGTAGGACCGGTGACCAGCAGGATGCCGTGCGGGCGATGGATCAGCGCGTCGATGCCTTCGCGCACGGCCTGCACCATGCCGAGCTGTTCGAGGTCGAGGCGTCCGGCCTGCTTGTCGAGCAGTCGAAGCACGACGCGTTCGCCGTGGCCGGACGGCAGCGTCGAGACGCGCACGTCGACCGGGCGGCCGGCGATGCGCAGGGCGATGCGACCATCCTGTGGCAGGCGCTTCTCGGCGATGTCCAGGCGCGCCATGACCTTGACGCGCGAGGCCAGTGCCGGCGCCCAGCCGCGCGCCAGGCTCAGCACTTCGCGCAGCACGCCATCGACGCGCAGGCGCACGGCGACACGCTGTTCGAAGGGTTCGACATGGATGTCGGAGGCGTTTTCCTTCACCGCCTGCGTGAGCAGCGCGTTGAGCAGGCGGATGACCGGCGCCTCGTCGGCGCTTTCCAGCAGGTCTTCGGGTTCCGGCAGCGCTTCGGCCAGCGTACTCAGCGAGGCGTCCTCGCCGGCCATGGATGCGGCTTCCTGGTTGGCGTCACCGGCGGCGTAGACCTGCCTCAGGTGGCGCTCGAAGTCGGCTTCGGAACACGGCTCCAGTTGCAGCGGCGCGGCATAGGCGCGCTGCAGTTCCGCCAGTGTCGCCAGCGTCACGCCGGGCTTGTGCGCGATCTGCACGCGACCGTCGACCAGTCCCAGCGGCACGACGCCGTGCCGCCGCGCGAAGGCGTACGGCGGGCGGTTGAAGCCAGGCGCGCTGTGCGGATCAGCGGCCACGGCGACGACGTTTGCCCTCGGCAGCCGGTTCCGGCGCCGGCAGCGGCATCGGTGCGGCGACGCCCGGACCCGGCACCGCTTCCAGTTCCGGCAGCACCGGCTTCTCTTCCGGTTGCAGCAGGCCATCGGCCTGGTCACGCATGCGCAGCTGTTCACCGCGGATGTAGTTGTAGCGGTTGCCGGAGATCGCCGTCTCGGCATGGCCGTCGCGCAGGATCACCGGGCGCAGGAACACCATCAGGTTGCGCCGGATGCGATTGGAGCTGCGGTACTTGAACAGGTTGCCGAGCACCGGGATGCGACCCAGGCCGGGCACCATGTTGACGCGCTCGTTCTGGTCCTCGGTGACCAGGCCACCCAGCACCAGCATCTGGCCGTCGCCGACCAGAACGGTGGTCTTGAGGATGCGCTGGTTGGTGATCAGGTCGGCGGCGCCCTGCACCTGCGGCGCCAGGCTGGAGACTTCCTGCTCCAGCGTCAGCACCACGGCATCGCCCTCGTTGATCTGCGGCGTCACCTTCAACTTCAGTCCGATGCTCTTGCGCTCCAGCGTGCGGAACGGATTGACCAGCGTGTTGCTGCTGCCCGTCGTGCTGCCGCTGGCGACCGGCGTGGTGAACTCACCCTGGATGAAAGGGACTTCCTGGCCGACTTCCAGCACCGCTTCCTGGTTGTCCAGCGTGACGATGGAGGGCGTCGAGAGGATGTTGGTGCCGGTGTCGGCGTTGAGCGCGCGGACCAGTGCGCCCATGTTGAGGATGGTGATGTCGCGTCCGTTCGGACCGGGCACGGTGATGGTGCCGTCCAGCCAGCCCAGGTTGAGTCCGCCGGGCAGGCTGAAGGGATCGGCCAGCGCGCCGATGATGTTGCCGCCGTTGGGTCCGGTGAAGTTGGTGCCGCCGAACACGCCGCGACCGATCTGGTCGTCGCCGGGCACGGCCTGCCACTGGATGCCGAATTCCTTGGCCTTTTCCTCGGCGACCTCGGCGATCACGGCTTCGATCAGCACCTGGGCACGGCGGATGTCGAGCTGGCGGATCACCGAACGCAGCGAATCCATCACCGCCGAGGGCGCCGAGATGACCAGGGAGTTGGTGGATTCGTGCGCCTGGATCGACGTCGCGGACACGGCGTTCTCACCGCCCTCGGTGCCTTCCAGCGACTTCGCCAGCGAGCTGAGCACCGGCACCAGGTCGGCGGCCGCGGCGTAGTGCAGGTACACGACCTGCGTGGTGTCGCCGGATTCCAGCGGCGTATCCAGGTGCGCGATCAGCGTACGCAGGTGCAGGCGGCCGCGACGGTCGCCGCTGAGCAGCAGCGAATTGGTGCGGCCGTCGGCGACCAGTCGCGGACCGCGATCACCGGACACCGTGCCCAGCGTGCGCGCGAGCTCGGTGGCATTGGCGTGGCGCAGCGCGATCACCTCGACCTGTTCGTCGGTGGCGGTGTCGATGCGGCGCAGCAGCCGTTCGATGCGGTCGATGTTGCCGGCACGGTCGGCGACGACGATGGCGTTGCTGCCTTCATGAACCGAGACCTGGGCCGCCTGCGGCAGCAACGGCTTAAGGAGCTCCGCCAGTTCGCGCGCCGAGACGTTGTTGACCACCAGCACGCGGGTGACGATGGTATTGCTGTCGGTGCTGCCCGCCACTTCCGGCGGCGAGTCGAACTGCCGCGCGATGGCATCGGGGACGATGCGGATCAGCTTGCCGTTCGGCACCGCGGCATAGCCGTTGATGCGCAGCACCGACAGGAAGGTGTGGTAGACATCCTCGGGCGTCATCGGCTCACTGGTGATGACGGTGACCTTGCCTTCGACGCGCGGATCGACGATGAAGTTCTTGCCGGTGATCTCCGCCACCGTCGCGATGAGCACGTTGATGTCGGCATTCTTGAGGTTGAGCACCTGGCGGCCATCGGCGGTCGCCGTCGCCGTCGCGGTGCCGTCGGGCACGGGCTCCTGCGCGCTGGCCGGGGCGATTCCCAGAGCCAGCGACAGCAGCACTGCCGCGGCGGCTCCACTCAGTATCGTTGCAGGCAGACGCATCATTTCAGGCTCACATCCAGGGTTTCTTCACGTCCGTTGCGGCGCACGGTGACGGATACACGGTCGGCATCGCGCACCGCATCGATCACCTGCCGCGCGCGGCCGACGTCCTTCACGGAAATGCCGTTGACGGCGGTCACGACGTCGTCCGGGCGCAGGCCGACGCGGGCCAGCAGCTGCGACTGCGCACCACCCAGGCGCATGCCGACGACGGCGCCGTTCTCGATGACGGGCAGCACGTTGATATGCCGCGCAAGCTCCGCCGGGTCGGCCTGCGCCTGGCGCTGCACGGCCTGCCAGTCCACGCTTTCAAGGCCGGCGATGTTGACCGGCGCGACCGGCTGTCCGGGCTGCACCGGCGACGACTGCAGGCGCGCGCCACCATCGTTGGCCAGCTCGCGCGGGAGCCGCAGGGTTTCGTCGCGGCCATTGCTAACCAGCAGGACGTGGTCGATGTAGACGCCTTTCAGGCGGGCGCCGCCGGGCAGCACGTCGCCCGCCTTGTAGGCGGCCTGCGTGCCGCTGCCATCGGCGATCAGGGCGATGCCGGCCGCAGGATCGTTGTCGGCCAGGATGCCGGTGAGCCGCAGGTCCAGCGTCGTCTCAGGCGCCGTTGCCGCATTGCGCAGGTCCGGGCTGGACATCGCGCTGCCGAACAGATGCCACTGCGCCAGCGTCGGCGCCGACTGCGCGGCGAGCGGATCGAACAGCGCTGGCGCGGGGCCGGTTGACGCCGGCGCATCACCGGCGGCGAGCACCGTCATCAGCAGGCGCAGGCCAAGCCACAGGCACAACGCACCCGCTACGGCCACCGCCAGCGACGGCAGCCAACGCGGGTACTCAATGCTGTGTGCGCCTGCGCGCATCGCCTGCCCTCCGGAAACCGCGCAAGCCTAGCAGAAAGCGGCCTGCGCTCCGTGGCTGTTCCGGCTCAGCGCCGGAACAGATTGCGGATGCGACGGACCAGGCTCTTCAGGCCGGATTCCTTGCGATGCACCTGCTCGTGATCGCGCTGCGCCGGTTTCGGACGCGAGTCGTGGCGACCGCGCGGCGAGACATCGACGGCGCCCGCCCTGCCCTCGCGCGTACCCGGTTCCGGCGTGGCTGCCGCATCGCCATCGCGGCGGCGGTTGCGACCCCCACGACGGCGGCGCTTCTTCTTCGCGTCGCCACCGGCTGGCGGCGCGCCTTCGGCAACCGGCCCGGCGCCGGCCACCGCGACATCGGCCTGCTCGCCGGCCGGCTTGTCGGCGTCGCGACGCGGGCGGCGTCCGCCCTCGCCGTCGCGGCGTTCGCCGCGACCTGCGCCGCTTTCACCGCTGCGCCCGCCACGACCACCGCTGCGGCCACCTGCACTGCTACGGCCACCTGCGCCGCTGCGGCCACGACCATCGCGACCACCTCCTTCGCGCTGCGGGCGCGGCGGTCGGTCGTGGGCGGCGCTGTCGGCGTCGGCGTCGTCTTCCTCGGTCGGCTGGCCCGGCAACGATTCCCGCGGCGGCGGCGTCGGCATGACCAGCCAGGCCGGATCGATGTCACCACGCGGGATCGACTGGCCGATATAGGCCTCGATGTCCGGCAGCGAGATGGCGTAGGTTTCACAGGCGAAGCTGATCGCGTCGCCCTCGGCGCCCAGGCGCGCGGTACGGCCGATGCGGTGGACGTAATCCTCGGCGTCCTGCGGCAGGTCGAAGTTGATGACGTGGCTGACCGCAGGGATGTGCAGGCCGCGCGCGGCCACGTCGGTGGCGACGACCAGGTCGATCTCGCCGGCCTGGAAGCGGCGCAGCAGGCTCTCGCGCTTCTTCTGCGGCACGTCGCCGGACAGCGCGCCGACGCGGTAGCCATAGCGCTTCAGCCATTCGGTGACGCGTTCGACCCAGTGCCGGGTGTTGATGAAGATGATGCCGCGCTCGACGTTGTTGGCCTTGAGCAGGTTCAGCAGCAGCGCCTTCTTTTCGTCGCTGGCCGGGAAATAGACGATCTGGCGCACGCGGTCGGCGGTGACGTTGTCCGTTTCCACCTTCAGTTCCACCGGGCTGTTCATGTGCTCGTAGGCCAGCTCGCGGACACGGTGGCTGAGCGTCGCCGAATACAGCAGGCCCTGGCGGCGCTCGCGCTCCGGCAGGCGGCGCATGATGTAGCGGATGTCCTTGATGAACCCGAGGTCGAACATGCGGTCCGCCTCGTCGATCACCAGCACCTCGATGCCGCGGAAATCGACGGCGCCCTGCTTGTAATAGTCGATCAGGCGGCCGGGCGTGGCGATGAGCACGTCGATGCCCTTCTCCAGCACGGCGCGCTGCTTGTCGTAATCGGTGCCGCCGTAGGCCAGCGCCATGCGCAGGCCGGTGTTGCGACCGATGTTCATGGCGTCCTTGTGGATCTGGATCGCCAGTTCGCGGGTCGGCGCCAGCACGAGCGCGCGCGGGTCACCGGTGCGGCGCTCGGTCAGGGCTTCGCGGGTGAGCAGTCGCTGGAAGGTCGCGACCAGGAAGGCGCCGGTCTTGCCGGTGCCGGTCTGCGCCTGTCCGGCGACATCGACGCCCTTGAGGGCCTCGGGAAGGGTGAGCGCCTGGATCGGCGTGCAGCGGGTGAAGCCGGTGGCTTCAAGACCGGACAGCAAGTCCGGATGCAGGTCGAAACTCGCGAAGAATACGTCGGTGAGTGGTTGTTGCATGAAGGTCTCCGGTGCCATGTGCGGCACCGATGGTGGGCGGCATTCTTGAATTGCCGGGAGGGCGGCCCCACAATCTTCGGGACCCGTGGCGCGCCGGAATGCGCGTCCAATCGCGCGAAATGTTAACGCAAATGGCGCCACAGCGCGCGCCGCCAGCAGGAGCACCCCTCATGAGTGAACACATCGTCCACGTCGGCGACGACGATTTCCAGGACAAGGTCCTGAACGCCGCCGAGCCGGTCCTGGTGGACTTCTGGGCCGAGTGGTGCGGCCCCTGCAAGGCCATCGCGCCATTGCTGGACGAGCTGGCGAGCGAATACGCCGGCCGCCTGAAGGTCGCCAAGGTGAACATCGAGCAGGCGCAGCGCACACCGCTGAGCTATGGCGTGCGCAGCATTCCGACGCTGATCGTGTTCCGTGGCGGCAAGCCGCACGCGACCCAGATCGGCCTGGCTGCCGGCAACGCCCGTGCCGCGCTGCGCCAGTTCGTCGACAAGGCCATCGCCTGAGTCAGCGACCTCGGGGCGCCGTCACGCGCGCCGCGACCGTGAATCCGCCGCCCGGCCAATACTGGACACGGGCGGCCCGGACGGGTAAGTTATCCGTCCGATGGCCGTCATCCCGGCCATTCGACCTCTGAGTCTCCTGCCGCGCCGTTCCGGCCGTGGCCTTTCCCGAACTCGATCATCGTGCCCCGCTGCGGGCGACGAGTGCTTGCATGAATCTGACCGAAATCAAGAGAAAATCGCCAGCCGAGCTGGTCGCCTGGGCTGAAGAGCTGGGCATCGAAGGCGTCGCCCGCGCACGCAAGAACGACGTCATCTTCGCGCTGCTGAAGCATCTGGCGAAGACCGACGAAGGCATCGACGCCGAAGGCGTGCTCGAGATCCTGCCCGACGGTTTCGGATTCCTGCGCGGCGCCGACGCCAGCTACCTGGCCGGGCCGGACGACGTCTACGTGTCGCCGAGCCAGATCCGCCGCTTCAACCTGCGCACCGGCGACTACATCCGCGGCAAGGTGCGCAGCCCGAAGGAAGGCGAGCGCTACTTCGCGCTGCTGAAAGTCGACGACATCAACGACGAGAAGCCGGAAGCGACCAAGAACAAGGTCCTGTTCGAGAACCTGACGCCGCTGTTCCCGCGTCAGCGTTTCGTGCTGGAGCGCGGCAACGGCTCGACCGAGGACATCACCGGCCGCATCCTCGACCTGTTCGCACCCATCGGAAAGGGCCAGCGTGGCCTGATCGTCTCGCCGCCGAAGGCCGGCAAGACGATGATGATGCAGCAGATCGCCACCGCGATCACGACCAACCATCCCGATGTCCACATGATGGTGCTGCTCATCGACGAGCGCCCGGAAGAAGTCACCGAAATGCAGCGCACCGTCCGCGCCGAGGTGATTTCCTCCACCTTCGATGAACCCGCCACCCGCCACGTCCAGGTCGCCGAAATGGTGATCGAGCGTGCCAAGCGCCTGGTCGAGCACAAGAAGGACGTCGTCATCCTGCTCGACTCCATCACCCGCCTGGCGCGCGCCTACAACACCGTCGTGCCCAGCTCCGGCAAGGTGCTCACCGGTGGTGTCGACGCCAACGCCCTGCAGCGCCCGAAGCGTTTCTTCGGCGCCGCGCGCAACGTCGAGGAAGGCGGTTCGCTGACGATCATCGCGACGACGCTGGTCGACACCGGCTCGAAGATGGACGAGGTGATCTACGAGGAGTTCAAGGGCACCGGCAACATGGAAGTGCACCTGAACCGCCGCATCGCCGAGAAGCGCGTCTATCCGGCCATCGACATCAACCGCTCCGGCACCCGTCGCGAGGACCTGCTGATCGACGCCGACCTGCTGCAGAAGATCTGGATCCTGCGCAAGCTGGTGCATCCGATGGACGAAATCGCCGCCAGCGAATTCATCCTCGACAAGATGAAGACCACCAAGACCAACGAGGAATTCTTCGCCTCGATGCGTCGCTGATCCGCCGGATCAGCCTCCGGCGCCGCGCCTGCCAGGCCGGCGCCATGATGCAGCGCTTGCCGCTACACTTCCGTTTCCATACGGACCCGTGATGCGCCATGCCTGCCCTGCATGAACTGCCTGCCGAGGATTTCGAAGCCCTGGTCGACCAGACCGTGGTCCTTTCCTGGGACAGTGGCAGCCTCGACTGTCGCGTCGAAAGCGTCTGGCGCAGCCCCTATCCCACCGGCCGTGCGCTGCCGGGGTTTTCCGTCTTCCTGCGGGGTCCCGGCGACCGGCAACTGCGCCAGGGCGTCTACACCCTGAGCCACGCCAGCCTGGGCGAGCTGGACCTGTTCCTCACGCCGATCGCCCTCGACGCCGAGGGCATGCGCTACGAGATCGTCTTCAACTGAGCGACGGTCGCGGCGCCATGCCGCGCAGCAACGCCCGGGCGCTCGTCTCCCATCGCAGGTCCGCGCTCAGGCATCGCCCCAGGGCGGCCTCCGCCTTCTGCCGGTACAGCTGCGGATCGTCGTGCAGGTGCCGCAGCAGCAAGCCGGCCGCGTCCACGTCCACCTGTCCCAGGCGCAGCGGCGAGTAGTCGCTTACTGCCGGCCGAACCGGCAGAAGCAGCGCGGCATCGCCCCACAATTCGCGCAGCGCTGGATGGGCGGGCAGCAACTGCGGCGCACCGGTCGCGGCATGCTCGAAACTGACCAGCCCGAATCCTTCGCCCAGGCTGGTGTTGAGCCCGACCGCGCAGGCGTTGTACAGGCGGTCGAGATCTTCGTCGGCGATCGGTCCCGACTGCGGCGGCCACCACAGCACGCGGTCGGCGATTCCAAGGTTCCGGGCCTGCTCGCGCAGTGGCAGCACGAATTGCGGGAACGACCACGCCTGGTGCAGGCACAGGAAAACGTTGGCGGGCAGCCCGGCCGCGGCACGCGCGAACAGTTCAAGGCTGAGGTCGATGCGCTTGCGCGGATCCGGACGGCTGGCGTTGAGGACGACGAATGCCGGTTCCGGCAGGTCGAACAGCTGCTGCGCGCGCCGCATGCGGACATCGAGACCATGCCCGCACGCTGCCGGCTTGAACGCCGCCAGGTCGATGCCGTGCCCCGCCACTTCGACCGGGATGTCCAGATCGACCGCGGCCAGTGCACGCCGCAATTCGCCAACCGCATGTCGGGTGTAGGTGAACAGGCCCGCGAAACCGCGCAGCCCGGCAAGGATCGACGGATCGATGACGTCGCCGTCCAGCGGCATGTAGCCGTACAGCGGCGCGGACGGATCCACCGCCAGCAGTTCGCGCGGGTAGTGCTCCAGATACCAGGGATCGTTCAGCGCCAGCACAATGTCCGGGGCCAGCGACCGCCATGACTGGCGCGCGGCATAGGCACCCATCATGTCGCCGCCATTGGGATTGGTCGGCAACAGGCGCACGCCCTCGGCCAGCCGCTGCGGATCACCCCGGTAGCCAACGCCCATCCAGGTGACGCGGTATCGCTGTGCCAGCCATGGCAGCAGTGCCTGCAGCACGCGGGTGAAACCGGTGCCCGGCCGGTACCAGCCGAACAGCAGCAGGTGCGGCCGATCGCGGACGGGTCGGTTGTGCTCCATGCAAGGCACCGGCCCGTCCGGTCTCCCTCAGGCGTTGTCGATCTGGACCGGCGTGTACACCGTTTTGCCGCCGATGTTCATCGGCATCAGCTGCACGGTGAGGATGGGGCCGACCCCGGACAGGCCGACCTGGCTGGCTTCGAACCCGGGCTGGTTGGTATTGCCCAGGATGCCGACCAGGGCATAACCGAACGTGCCCAGCGAGCCGCAGTTGAACTGGAAGGCGATCTGCTCGATGCGACGCAGCTCGCGTCCGCCGCCGTTGACATCGAGGAACTGGAACAGGTCGCCTTGCGGCGGATTGTTAAGGCCGACGCCCAGGGTGGCCACGATCAGGAGGTAGTCCGGGGTGTTGAAGTTGCCGATGTCGGGTGCCTGTGACGGCGAGCCCTGCACCTGGTTGTACACCACCTGCAAGCTGCTGCGGTCGACCACCAGGATCCAGTACCCGCCCTTCTGGGACTGGGTGGTGACGTTGTTGCCGATCCCCACCTGGCCCCAGTAGTACTGGTTGTTGGGATTGGCGATGACTGAAAGCGGTACGGAGTTGTTGCTCATGGGATTGTCCTTGAAAGTTGCCATTGCAACACCGCGCACGGGCGCGGACCAGGGAGGCGATGTCCGGTGCGACGCGCCGTCCAGCCGGCACGTCACCACGGGTTCCCGGTTTCAGCCGGAACCGGTCGGGTCGGACGCGATCCCCGGGGGCGCGTCGCAACACATGAAGTGGTAGATCCCGCGCACCTCGCGCGTGACGAATCCCAGCCGCTGGTAAAGGCGCTGGGCCGGATTGAACGGTTCCACATGCAACGTCATGGGCAGCTTCAGCTGCCGGCTCCACGCCAGCAGGGCCGCCATCAGCCGTGTTCCCAACCCCTGTCCCCGCAACGCCGGCAGCAGGGTCACCTCCATCAGCCGGACCTCGTGTCGCGTGTGGTGCAGGTAGAGGCGGCCAACCGCGTCGCCCTCTCGCTCGATCACCAGGAAGGCTGCCCCCGGATAATGCTGGCGGTACTGCTCGCGCTGTGCGGAAAACTGCTGCTGGATGAAGGCCTGCTTCAACTCCTCCGGCCAGTCCACCTGCTGCAGCTCGGCCTCGCGCGTGGTCCTGTACAGGTCGCACAACCAGGGCACGTCCGCATCGGTCTCGGTGCGGTAAGTGATGCCTTCCGGAGCCGGAGGCCAGTACCCGGCCAGCAACGGCAGGTCTTCGCCCGCACCCTGGCCCGCACCACCTGCCGCTGTCGGATCCATGCCATCCATCACAGCTTTGCCGGTCCGTTCCGTGTTCAAGAGCGCGGCGGGAACACGCCCTGCAGGGCGATGCAGAAGTAGAGGGTCAGATACGGCTGCATGTTGTTGTGCGGCAGGCTGCCGCCAGTGGGCACGAGCGCCTGAGTCGCCATGGGTGCCACCGCCGTGGGCGCGCCGTACATGCCCAGGCCGATTCCCGTCGCGAACATCTCGTCGACCGGCGAGGTCGAGTTGCCATCGCCCGCGGACACCACGACCGCGTGACTGTGGGCAGGGATCTCCGACTCGATCAGCGTGACCGTTTCCTGGCCGCCCTGTTCGCCCAGGTTGCGATAGGTCAGCCCCGGACCCTGTCCCCAGTGCATCGGAGCCCGTCCCTGCAGGTCCGGCAGGGCGAAGTTCGATTGGCCGTTGCCGCCGTAGGTCGTGCCGAGCAGGGAGAACAGTGCGGTGTTCTGCGCCAGCGGCATCAGCTGACCGTCACACCATGCCCAGCCGCGTGGGGCGAAGTTGAAGGGGAATATCCGGATTTCGGCGACAAATGGATCAGCCATGGGAAAGCTCCTGGAAACCGTCAGTGGAATGCCGCGCGCCTGGCGCTGCGGCGTGGATCGAGGGTCCGCCCATCATTCATGTCGGCGACGGGAAGATGCCGAACAGCGAGATGATGAAGCTCACGCACAGGTAGGGCTGCATGTTCGTGTGCGGCTGACTGCCTCCAATCGGGCCGATCGTGGAAGGAACGAGGCTGGTCCGGGGATTGTCCTGGCCATACGGCGATATCGTCGCACCGGTGGCCTGTGCCGCGACCGCTCCTGCTGGCGACGTGGCTGTCGCGGCTGCGGCCTGGGCCAGCAGCGTGTGCGTATGCGCCGGAATCTGGTTCGTCGTCAGGGTGATGCTCTCGGCACCGCCGGTCTCGGCCAGGATGAAACTGTTGCCCTGGTGGATGGGAATGCGGCCGCGCAGGTCGGGCAATGCGAAAGTACTCTGGCCATCGCCGCCGTAAGTCGTGCCGATGAGCTGGAACAGGGTCTCGTTCTCGGAAATCGCCAGCAGCTGGCCTTCGCAGAACATCCAGCCCGCGGGTGCGAAGTTGCCCCCGAACATCCGGATTTCGCCAACGTAGGGTTGTGCCATGTCGGTGCTCCTCGGTCAGGTCGGCGAAGGGAAGATGCCCTGCAGGGCGATGGAGAAATTGAGGGTCAGGAACGGTTGCATGTTCAGGTGCGCCTGCGAGCCGCCCGTGGTGCCGATGGCGGCCGGCGACATGGGCTGGAGATTGGTCGGCGGACCATAGGCGTTTGAACCGGACGAAGCCGCGAGGCCCAGCGACGTGGTGGGCGTGTTCTCCGTCGCGGTGTCCTTGCTCGCCTGCACGACGTGTGCGTGCTGGGGAATTTCATTGATCGACAACGTATGCGCCTGCTCGCCACCCCGCTCGCCCAGTGTGTGGGCGGCACCGACGTGGATGGGCGTGCGGCCTCGCAGATCCGGCAGCGCGAAGTTCACCCGCCCATCACCACCGAACGTCGTGCCGAGCAGTGAGAACAGCGCCTGGTTCTGGTTGATCGGCAGCAACTGTCCGTTGCACAGCGCCCATCCCCGGGGCGCGAAGTTGAAGCTGAACAAACGGACTTCGGAAAGGAATGGTTCGGCCATGGCGTACTCCTTTTGGATCGCGTCGACGGAAGCCGCCGGGCCTGGACGTGTCAACGCGCCGGCGCGGCAGCCTGGTGTGTACGTCTGTTACTGCAAGCTTGTTGTCCCGATTCGCCTCCCCAAGGCATCACCTGTGCGGGCCTACCCTGCCGGCGCTCGGCGCCGGCAGGGACTTGGGCTCACGGAAACAGGCAGTTGCTGAATCCGCTGGTGGCCGAGATCAACAGGGTTCCGTTTCCGCCCGGGTTCAGACCGTTGACGTAGGTCTCCACGCCTGGCGTGGCGCTGGCGGCCATGTTGACAATGCCGAAGGCGAACTGGTTTGGCACCGCGCCCTGCTTGCGCAGGCCGATGCCGTTGGTTCCACCGCTGCCGGCGGAGGTGTTGCCGCTGATGTCGAGGCAGACGGTATCGTTGCCGCCGTCCTGCGTATTGCCGGAATCAATACGGATGCCCGGCCGCATGCCAGTCAACGGCGCGGCAACCGTGTTGTTCTGAACACGCGCATTGAGCCGGCCATTGGTATCCCGTGCAACCAGAAGGATGCCGTTGCCGTCGACCTGGCTGATGTTGTTGTTCCGCACCGTCACGGTCATCAGCGGCTGGTCTGTCTTGGCGTAACTGAAGCCAAGGCCACCACCGATACCCTGCGATCCAAAACTGTTGTTGGCAACAATGACGTTGTTCTCGATGACCGACGTCACGGTGACCTGTCCGAACGCCGAATTGCTGATGCCGGTGCCGGTGATGCGGGCGATCGGATCGGCAAGCGTGCCGTTGTTGGAAATGTTGAAGTTACCCTGGCCGCGCCCGTTGACCAGGGCGATGATCGCTTCGGCACCCATCCGGTTGACCGGACTGGCGCCGGCGATCCGGTTGCCCGAGATGCGGATCACGTCGGTGGGATGCCCAGCCGTGCCGAAGACACCGACCGGGCCGGCGGCCGACGGATTGCCGCCCTGCGCCTGGATCCCGCCACCACCCGGGAAGTTAGTGATGACATTGGCGTTGATGTCGGCGCGGGTGACGCTGGCCGCCGTCGTCGCGGAGCCGTAGGCGATCAGGCTGATGCCCCAGCCGCTCGACTGGGCCGCCGACGTCGAACTGGTCAACTGGTTGTTGCTGATGTTGGCGTGGCTGACCGTGCCGTTGAAGTTGTACAGCTCGACGCCGAATCCGCTGGATGTCTGCAGCGTGTTGCCAGTGATCGTCACCACCCCATACAGGTTGCGCTCGGTACCGGAACTGGCCTCGTTGAAGCCGATGTTGGCCCGCCGCGGCAGCATGTCGGTGCCGGAACGGGCGATATGGCTGTTGGTGAGACTGAAGCCGTTGACTTCCGTGCCACCCACACCATGGCCGCGGGTATTGTCGATGAACATCCGGTCGATCGACGGTTCGGTCGTGGACCGCAGCCAGATGCCATGGGTGCCGGCATTCTGGATGGCGCCACCCGTACAGCTCGCCGCGCTCGAGCAGGTTCCGCCATTGCCGGTCACCATCAGCGAACCGAGGTTGCCGGTATTGTCCAGAATGATGCCGGCGGACGGCGAGTTGGTGGAGCTGATGCTTCGGAACGTCACGTCGGCTGCCGCAATGGTCGCATCGGTGAGGTTGAGGGCGACGCCCGCTGCCGCGGACAGCATGTTGGCGTTCGTTCCGGTGGTCACCGACACCGTGCCACTGTCGGCGTGGAAAGCCGCGCCCGTCAGGGTGGTGACGGCAAGGCCGCCATTGACGAAGTGCACGGCGGTGGCGGCGCTGTTTCCGGTCAGGCTGACGCCTGGATTGGAACCACTGCTGGAAACCGTCTTGTTCGCGCCACTGAACGTGTAGGTGCCGCCCGTGCGGCCGCTCACCCGGATGCCGGCATTGCCTGACCCGGTGCCGCAGTTGCCCGTGCAGGACAGGTTGCCCGACAGGCTGAGGGTCGCCGCCCCCGCACCGCTGATGTCGACGAGCGTGCCGGCAGCGGTCTTGACGATATCTCCCGAGTAGGTAAGCGTCGCCGAGCCGGTACTGAACGAGAACGCGGTCCCGCTGGCGCCACTGAGGGTGCCGCCGCCCAGGCTGGCAGCACCACCCACCGCCGAGAGGGCGATATTGGAGGCTCCGCTGGTCGAGGTGACCTGGTCGAAGGCATCGAATCCGGCGAGCTGTGCCAGGGTGCCGTTGGAAAGGTTCAATGCCTGGCCAGCGCCGCTGATCCGGTTCTCACCCAGCGTCAGTGTTCCGAACCCGCTTCCGTTCAATGCAGCGCCGGTGGTGGCGCCGATCTCGATGGCGCGGATGGTGTTGTTGCTGGCCAGGGTGAAGGCGTGGGTAGCGGCCGCGGTCGTCGTGATGAGCGGCCTGCTGCCACCCAGGGCCGGACGCGCCACGCTCAACGCCGGCGGGCTGATCCCGAACAGCGTGTCGAAACTGCTGGCGGTGGCCGCCTGGCCGATGACCTGCTGCCCGTTGAGCAGGGTGACGCCCCCGGTATGGCTGCCGCTGTACAGGAAGATGCGGCTGTTGATGCCGGCGGCCGACGCCGCCTGGGCCAGCGTCTGGAAGGGACGGGACAGCGTGCCGGTACCACCGGCCGGTGCACTCGGATCGACGAACCAGATGGCCGTACCCGACAGCGCGACAGTGACGGTGGCGGTGGTGCAGGCCGACGGCAACGGCACGCCGGAGTCACACACCTGGACATCGAAACTGTCGGTGGTGGCGGTATTGCTGGCCGGCGGATCGTAGGTCCAGGCGCCGTCGCTGTCGACCGTGTAGCGACCCCCTGCCGTACTCGCGGCGCCGGTGACCGCCGTCAGCGAGAACGGCTGCGCGCCCGGCCCGTCGACATCCGTCACGTCGGCCAGCAGGTTGTACGCATGCGCTGCCGGCACGACGATGCCGATATTGCGATGCACCGGTACGTTGGCCGGCACCACGACCACGGGCGGATCGTTGACGGCTTCCACGGTGATGGTGAACGACGCCGGTGCCGAGGTATCGACGCCGCCATTGGCGGTGCCCCCGTTGTCCACCAGGGTCACCGTGACGTTGGCCACGCCGAACGCGTTCGGCGCCGGAATGAAGCTGAGGTTGCCGGTCGCTGGACTGATCGCCGGCGGCGCGGAGAACAGCGTCGGATTGTCATTGCCGACATTGAAGTCCAGCACCTGCGTACCGCCATCGCCGTCGTCCATGCCCGTGGCCCAGGCCTGGTTCTGCGCGCCGGCGTCCTCCTGCACGGTGACGTTGCCACCCGGGGTGAAGCTGGGCGGATCGTTGACGCCGTTCACGGTGATCGTGAAGGTGCGGCTGAAACTGTCGACGCCACCATTGGCGGTACCGCCGTCATCACGCAAGGTCGCCTTCAGCGTCGCCGTGCCGAAGGCATTGGCGGCGGCGGCATAGGTCAAGGTGCCGGTGGACGCGTCGATCGCCGGCGCCGTCGTGAAGCCCAGCGTCGAGTCGATGGCGTCGATGCTGACGTCGAAGCCGAGCAAGGCCTGCGAGGACTCGTTGGCCGGACCGGCGGACAGGTTGCTGGCAAAAGCCACAATCGTCTGGGCACCGGCGTCCTCCAGCACGGCCGGCGCGCTGGCAGGCATGTCGAAGCCGGGCGCGTCGTTGACCGCTTCGGCGGTGATGGTGAAGGTCACCGGCGCGGACGTGTCGACGCCCCCATTCGCCGTGCCCGCATCATCGCGCAACACCAGCGTGATGTCGGCGCTGCCGAAGGCGTCGGCGGTCAGCGTGAAGCTGAGGTTGCCGGTGGCGGCGTCCACCGCCGGCGGCGTTGCGAACAGCGCGGCATTGGTGTTCGACTGGACGATGAACTCAAGACCCTGGACCTCGTCGGCGTCTCCGTCGTCAATGCCGGTGGCCCAGGCCTGGCTGTAGGGCGCGGCGTCCTCGTAGACCGTCACGTCGCTGCCCGGCGTGAACACCGGTGCGGAGTTCACGCCTTCGACGGTGATCGTGAAACTCTGCACCGCGGAGGTGTCGACGCCACCGTTTGCGGTACCGCCATCGTCGCCAAGCTGCACGTTGACCGTCGCGGTACCCGACGTGTCGGCCTGCGGCGTGTAGGTCAGCGTGCCGGTCGTGGCATCGATGGCCGGCGCCGAGGAAAAAGCCAGCGTGCCGGTGGTGCCGGCGAGCGACACCGAGAAAGTCAATGCCTGGCCTGACTCGTTCGCCGGGCCGGCGACGATGTCCTGGGCAAAACCAGCCACCGTCTGCGCACCGCTGTTTTCCAGTGCCACAGGCGCCTGGGACGGCACGGTGAAGCTGGGCGCGTCGTTGACCGGGGTGACGGAGATCTGCAGCGTTGCCGATGGCGAGGTGTCGTTTCCGCCATTGGCGTTGCCGCCATCATCCTGCAACGCAATCGTGATGGTGGCGTTGCCGAAGGCGTCCGCTGCCGGCGTGAAGCTCAACGTGCCGTCCGCAGCCACGGACGGCCCGGCGGAGAACAGCGACGGATTGGTGTTGTCCTGGATGACGAAGGTCAGCGCCTGCGTGCCATCGTCGCCATCGCCGATGCCGGTGGCCCAGGCGGTGACGGTCTGCGCACCGGCATCTTCCAGCACCGCCTGGTCGCTTCCTGGCACGAACTGCGGGGGTGAGTTGACACCGGCCACCGCCACCGTCGCCACGGCCGGGGCCGACACGCCACCGCCGTCGTCCTCGACGAGGAAGGCGATCTGGCGCGGCGTCTCGTCCGGGTTGTTGGACACATTGGAATAGGTCGCGGTGCGCAACACGGCCTGGTAGTCGGCGACGCTGGCATTGCCGGTGAGGGTGAGCACGCCACCGGCGTAGGCGGCGCTGAGGCCACTTCCACCGACGTTGACCGCCAGCACCTCGTCGCTGCCGTCAGGCGCACTCGCCAGTGTCAACGTGGCTTCAACCAGCACGTTCGAATCGATGTCGGTCACGGTCATGGCCGCGGCATCGACGATCGGGACGGGCACGCCGCCCTCGATGAAGCTGGCGTCGTAGCCGGTGCCGGCTGCCGGCCCGTTGAGATCCACCGCCGGCGGATCATTCACCGGCGTCACGGTAAGGGTGAAGGTCTCCGGCGCCGACAGGTCGACGCCGCCGTTGGCCGTACCGCCGTTGTCGCGGACGCGCACGGTGAACTGCGAGGTACCGTGCTGGTCCGCCGCCGCCGTGTAGGTCAGCGTGCCATCGGCCGCCACCGCGGGCGCCACCGCGAACAGCGACGGGTTGGTCACGTTGGCGACCTGGTATTCGGCCACGGCCTGGGCGGCTTCGTTCGGACCCGGATCGAACGTGGTCACCCATCCAGCCACCGTCTGCGCACCGGCATCCTCGGCGGAGGCAGGCGGGTTGGCGGCCGTGAAGGACGGCATGTCGTTGACTGCCGTGACGGTGATGGTCAGCACCTGAGCCGGCGAGGTGTCGACGCCGCCGTCGGCCGTCCCGCCATCGTCCTGCGCCACGACGCTGAAAGTCGCGGTGCCCCAGGCGTTGGTGTCCGCGGAATAGCTCAGCACGCCGCTGCTCGAAATCGCCGGTACCGCCGCAAAGCTCAGGGTCGGATCACTGGACACCGGCGTCAGGATGAAAGTCACGGC
This sequence comes from Pseudofulvimonas gallinarii, assembly GCF_004343305.1. Lineage (GTDB taxonomy): Bacteria > Pseudomonadota > Gammaproteobacteria > Xanthomonadales > UBA2363 > Pseudofulvimonas > Pseudofulvimonas gallinarii. The sequence continues at coordinate 83,130 of NZ_SMAF01000008.1, forward strand.
CTGCGATGACTCGTCGGCCGGACCGGCGCTGATCGCCGTTGCGACGCTCACCGACTGCGCACCGGCATCCTCGAGGCCCGGCGCCGGATCCTGCAGGGTGAACGACGGTGATCGTGAGCACGTGCGGCGCCGACGTGTCGGTGCCGCCATTGGCGGTACCACCGTCATCCTGCAACACCACGGTGACCTGCGCGCTGCCGTTGGCGTCGACCGCCGGGGTGAAGGTCAGCGTGCCGGTACCGGCATCGATGGCGGGGGCGGTGGCGAACAGCGCCGGATTGCTGTTGGCCTGCACGAGGAAGCCCAGCACCTGCGTGCCGCCATCGTTGTCGTCCATGCCGGTTGCCCAGTTGGCAACCGACTGCGCGCCGGCGTCTTCCAGCACGTTGACATCCGGACCCGGCGTGAAGACCGGTGCGTTGTTGACCGCTTCCACGTCGATGGTGAAAGTCTGCGGCGTCGACAGGTCGACGCCTCCATCGCTGGTACCACCGTCATCGCGCACGCGCACGGTGAACTGGGACGTGCCGCGCGCGCCGGCAGCCGGCGTGTACCGCAACGTGCCGCTGTCGTCGACCGTCGGCGCGGCACTGAACAGCGCGGGATTGCTGATGGCCGACACCTGGTATTCGGCGACGGCCTGGCTGGATTCGTTGGCCGGACCGGCGGTGAACGTCGCCCAGCCAGTGACTTCGGCCGGCCCGCTGTCCTGGAAGACCGGCGGTGGATTGGCGGCGGTGAACGAAGGCGCATCGTTCACCGGCGTCACGAGGATCGTGAATGTATGGGGCGCGGAAGTATCGACGCCGCCATTCGCGGTGCCGCCATCATCGCTGAGGGTGATGGTGATGTCGGCGCTGCCATTGGCATCGTCGGCGGTCGTGAACGTCAGCGTGCCGCTGGCGTCGAGCGCAGGCGCGGCGCTGAACAGGGCCGGGTTGCTGTTCGCCTGCACGGTGAAGGTCAGCGTCTGCCCGCCGCCGTCGCCGTCGTCGATCGCGGTCGCCCAGTTGGCGATGGACTGCGCACCGGCGTCTTCGAGCACGACCGGATCGGCGCCAGGCGTGAAGCCGGGTGCGTCGTTCACGTCATCGACCGTGACCATGATCGACTGCGGCGCCGATTCGTCGACGCCACCGTTGGCGGTGCCGCCGCTGTCGCGCATCACGACGGTCAACGTCGCCGAACCGAGCATGCCCGGGGCCGGCGTCGCGGTCAGCACGCCTGCCGGGGAAATCGTCGGCGTACCCGAAAACAGGGTGGAATTGTCGTTGCCGGTGATTTCAAACGAAAACGACTGGCCGGACTCGTCGGCGGGCCCTGCTGACAGCGCCGTGGCGACCACCGCAGTTTGCGGGCCAGCATCCTCGTAGAGGGTCGCGTTCTGCGGCGAGAACGACGGCGCGTCGTTGACCGGCTGGATGTCGAGGCTGACCAGCGCGGCGGGCGAGGTCAGATCGCCATCGCTGACGGTGAAGGTGAAGGCGTCCGTGCCATTGCTGTCGGCCGCCGGCGTGTAGGTCACTTCCGCGGTCGTCGGCGACGTCTGGATGATCGCTCCCAGCGTGCCGGAAGCCGGCGGCGAAGCGATGGCGAAGGAGATGGCCGGCGACTCGTTGTCGCTGCCGCTGAGCGTCACCACCAGCGGCGTGTCTTCCAGGCCGCTGGCGGCAACAGGATTGGCGACCGGCGCATTGTTCTGCACATCGCGCACATCGACGCGGAAGAACAGCCGGCCATTCTCGATGGCGACGAACGCGGCGGTCAGGTCGATGGCGCTCTGCCCCGAGGTGCTGTCGCCCGCAGGATCCGTTGCCTGCGGCGACTGGCTGCCCCAGTCGCCGACGTTGCCGTCGAGCGCGAAATTGGCCGCGATCACCAGTCCGCTGCCGAGGACCAGCAGCGCCAGGCTGCCGTTGCGCAGCATCGGCCGCAGGCGGCGGCTGCGCAGGATCAGGATGGAGGCGAGGATGAGGACCGCAAGCCCCGCCCAGCCGAGGCCGGGTACGGGCGCGGCCGGGGCGCCGACCACGATCGGACCACCACCGGCTCCGCTGCCGATCAGGTCGCTGCCCGCCGCGCTTTCCGCGGCGAAATAGACGCGGAACGGCGCCGGGTAGGCCGAGCCGGTGAGCTGCTCGATGGTGGCGCCGAGTTCGACGACGTCCGCACCTCCCAGACCGTTGTCGAGGCCGATGGGGTACGGGCCGCCGACACCGGTCGGTGGGCCGAAACTGCCGCCGGCGCAGGTTTCCACCGTGAGGCTGGAAACCTGGAAGACGCCGCTGCCAGACAGGGCGCTGAGACGGCGCTCGACGCCGGTGACGACGTTTCCGCCACCCAGATCGACGGTGCAACCGGACCCTGACTGGCGATCGACGTCGATCAGCACGCTGTAGGCGTATAATCCTGTGCCATCACTGGCGCGGCACACAGCGTCACGGCGCCCAGCAGCACGCTACGCAGCATTCCCTTCAACATCGTTGTCCCCTATCGCCCGCTCACCGGGCCACTGTTGCCACAGGATGCGCTGGAAGCGCGGTTGTCCCGCCTGTCCGAAAGGATCGCGACCAGGATCGGAGCCGGGCGTCCCGCTGTCCCCCCGAACAGCGGGACGCCCCGCGCCGACATTCTCCGGGTATCCATCCCCGACGGCTACGCAACCTTGGATGCCTTATACGCGAATCCGTCCTGCAATCCAATTTTTTGTGATCCATGTCACAAAAAGCAAGGATCTGCTCCAATACCCGTCCCCAAATCATGTCATCGGGACATCGGCGGGACACAGGGCGCCAGGGCCGCCGGCGACATTTCCGGATGACCTACACTCGCTGCCCAGCGCACCCACCGATGCAAACATGCCCGACCATCCGACCCGGCCGAAGCCGTACGTCCTGAATTTCGCAGCGGCCTACCTGCTGTTGTCCGGGCTGCTGCTGGCGCTGTACTGGTTTCCCGAGGCCAAGCAGCTGGCTGGCGACGAGCACTACTACCATCATACGGCGCTGGCGCTGCTGGCCGGCGGCGACTGGTTCGACGGCAACCTGATCTGGCCGCCCCTGCAGGCGCTGATCCTGGCCGGGATCTACGGCCTGGCGGGACCCTCCGTGCTGGCCGTGCAACTGCTGCAGCTGCTCATGCTGGCCGGAGGCGGCCTGTTGCTGGCCGACATCTGGCGCCGCCTGGGCGGCAGCCGGGAAGCCGCCGCCTGGGCGGCGGCCCTGCTGTGCATCAATCCGCTGACGGTCGGCTTCGCGACCTACCTGTGGCCGGAGATCCCGCACCTGGTGCTGTGCCTGCTGCTGGCCTGGTGCCTGCTGCGCAGCCGCGAGGCCGGTACGCCCGGCGTGTGCTGGGCGGCCGGCGCCGGCGCCGCGCTTGGGCTGTGTCTGCTCGCAAAGAGCCTGCTCACCGGCTTCTGGCCGCTGCTCCTGCTGCCGCTGTGGCAGCGCGGGCGCCGCAACGGAAACCTGCTGCGGATCGTCGCGTTCCTCGCCGCCACCCTACTGGTGACGGCGCCGGCGTTGTATCGCGGCATGCAGGTGACCGGCAAGCCGCAGATCGCCGACTCTTCGTGGTTCAACCTGTGGGTCGGCCTGGGTGATCGCTGGCGCAACGACTTCGTGTTCGACGAGACCGGCCAGCGCATGCACGAATACCTGACGCACAGCCCGGATCCGCGCGCGCGCAACGCCTTCGCCCGCGAGCAGGCGGAAGCGATCGTCGCCGGACAAGGGCTGGTCGGCACCTTCACGGCGCAGCTGGGCAAGCAGTATTTCCGCCTCTTCAGTGCCCGGCACTTCGTCGTGTCGCAACTGCATGGCCGCATCTGCGACGGTTACACCAGCCGATACGGCAGCGAAAGTTTCGTCGTGAACCGCGGCGGCGCCTGGTTGATGCAGGCCTGGCATGTCGCGCTGCTTGCCATGGCGGCGTTCGGGCTGGCGGCCTGGCGGCAATGGCGACAACCCTGGCTGTGGCTGGCGGCCGCGTTCGTGGCTTACCAGATGGCACTGTTCTTCGGCCTGCACGTCAAGTCGCGCTTCCTCGTGCCCATGCTGCCACTCCTGTGCCTGTTCGCCGGACACTGGCTGGCGATGCCGCGTCGCGAACGCCGACCGCGCGCAGCCGGCTGGCTGCTGGCGGGCCTGCTCGCTTTCCTGGCCCTGGCCGGCCCCTGGCTGGACGATGCCTGCGATCAGGCCGGGCGCAGCGGCAGCGAAGGACTGGCGGCCGGCGCGACCGGCATCCGCAACGCCTGCGCGACATCGGTGTAACCGGACTGCACCGCGTAGTCCTCGGCGCGCCAGCCTCCGCTGTCGCGCAGATCGCGCTGGGCACCGTTGCCGAGCAGACGGCGCACGGCGCCGGCCTGGCCATGCGCCGCCGCGTAATGCAGCGGCGTGCAGCCATGGCGGTCCGGCAGGTTCACCGCGCGTGAGCGCGACAGCAGGACATCAAGCCCCGCATCGATGCCGTCCGCGTGCGCTGCGCTGACGGCAGCGGCGCCGCAGGCCACGTGCAGTGCGGTCAGGCCGGCATCGTTGACGGCATCGACCTCGCTGCCGGCGCTGACCAGCGCAAGCAGCATCGCCCGCGCGGCATCGCCATCGGCAGCGCCGAAGGCATGCCCGGCGGCGGCGTGCAGCGCGCGGTTGCCGGCGGCATCGCGGGCGGTGACATCGGCGCCTGCGGCAAGCAGCCGGGTGACGCCTTCCCGGTTGCCACAGGCGGCAGCCACCATCAGTGCCGTAGTGTCGTTCGCCAGCCGCTGCTCGACGGCGGCGCCGTGTTCGAGCAGGGTCTCGACGATGGCCATGTGACCGGCGACCAGGGCCGCGCTCAGTGCGGTCACGCCGGATGGAGTACAGGCATCGACGGCGGCGCCATGAACCAGCAGTTCGCCGAGGACGGGCCGATGCCCGCCGCCGGCGGCGCGGATCAGCGCGGTGCAGCCCTGGCGATCACGGGCGGCGGTGTCGAGGCCCAGCGTCAGCAGGCGGCGCACGGCGGCCAGGTCCCCCAGGCGCGCGGCGGCGACCAGGTCGGCGCCAATCAGGCGGCGTCCCGGCAGGTGCCAGCCGCGCCAGCGCAGCCATTCCACCAGCGCCGGGCGGTCGGCATCCAGCGCCAGCGCCAGCGGCGTTTCACCACTGCCGGCCGCCGCATGCGGCTTGCCGCCATGCCGCAACAGCTGCCTGCACAATCTCAGCGCGCGTTCGTTGTTGTGCCGTAGCGCCAGATGCAAAGGCGTCATGCCGGCCCGGTCGGCACGCGACGGATCGGCACCGCGCTCGAGCAGCCGTTCGACCAGCGTCTCCATGCCATGGCCGACCGCGTGGTGAAGCGGGCTGGAACCGGCGGCGTCGAAGAACGGGTCGGCACCGGCGTCCAGCCAGGCCAGTGCCAGCCGTTCGTAGCTGGCGATATCGCCAAGCGCCGTCGACAGCAGGGCGGACAGCCGACCCGTCCCGCAGCCCGCCGTCGGCGGCAGGGCGGCAAGCAGCGACAGTCCGGTCGGGCCGAGCCGGATCGCGGCATCGACCAGGTGGCGCCCGTCGGGCAGCTTCTGGTCGATGGGCAAAGGCAGCGCTGTCGCGGCGCGCAAAGCCGGCCAGGCGCCTTGCGATGCGGCTTCCATTGCCAGCGCGGCACGCTCGGCTTCGCCGGCATTGCTTCGCCACGCCAGAAGCACCGCGGGCCGGACCGCCGACAGCAGCGTCGCGGTCGATGGCGCCCCCGTCCCGCCGTCCGTCTCGACGCCGGCAGCAGGCCGCGACTGCGCCAGCTCGGCCGCATCGGCCCCCGCCGCGAGCAGCACGGCGAACATCGACGCGTCCGCCGGCAGCTTGCGGCAGGCATGCTGCAGCGGCGACTGGCCGTCGTGGTCGCGCAGGCCGGGATCCGCGCCGGCGGCGACCAGTGCCTTGACCACGGCTTCATGGCCGTTGCCGGCGGCATGATGGAGCGCGCTGCGACCTTGTGCGTCGACCGCGTCCGGCTGTGCCCTCGCACGCAGCAGCACTTCGACCAGCACCGGCAGGTCGTCGCTGGCCGACGCCGCCGCGCATAGTGGCGGCACCGTGCCGGCGCCGGCGACGGACGCGCGATGGGACAGCAACAGGCGGGCGGCACCGATATTGCCATGCGCGCAGGCCCAGGCCAGCGGCGTGTAGCCTTCGTCATCGACGGCGTCGACCTGGGCGCCGGCATCCAGCAACATCGCGAGCACCGCGGGCTCGCTGCTCAGGGCGGCGTGATGCAGCGCCGTGCGCCCGGCCTCGTCGCGGACATGGATGTCGGCACCGTTGGCGATCAGCGCCAGTACGATTTCCGGACGCCCGTAGTAGCTGTCGCGCGTCGCCAGCAGCAGCGGCGTCAAGCCGACGCAGCGATGGTTGACGTCAACGCCGGCGGCGATCATGGCGCGCAACGGGCGTGAGTCGTTCAGGGTCGCTGCGATATGCAGCGCATCACGCTGGTCGGCCTCGTCCGGCAGCGCCAGCGAACAGGGATCGACGCCGGCCTCGAGGATCGCCAGGGCGTCATCGACCTGGCCCGAGCGCAGCGCCGAGCGCAGGGCCGCGGCGCGCAGCACCGGATTCGCCGGGATATCCAGCGTCCGTGCAGGGGCCGGCGAGTCCTCTTCGACCAACGCTGCCGGCGTCGGAGCCAGTGCGTCCAGAGCGCGCAGGTGGATGATCCGGTAGATCGCGGCACCGGCTGTCACCGCAAGCAGCCACACCAGCACGCTGGTTGCCGGCTGCGGAAGCCGCCAGGCGAAGATGGCCGGCGCGATGACCAGCAGCGTGTGCAGGACCAGCACCGGCAGCCCGTGGGTCGGAAAGACATCGCGACTGCCGGTCAGCGCGCTTGCCGCGCGCAGGCCGCGCTGGATCCGCCGCTGCGACGAAGGGGGCTCGCCATCGGCCTCGCGGAGGGCCAGCGTCAGCGCCGGCCAGTAGCGCCACGGCCACAGCACCGACACCGCGCAGGCCAGTCCGAGCAGCAATGCCGCCGGCAGTGCCGGCGCCTGCATCAGGCGCAACAGGGGCCAGCCGACGAGCAGCACCACGCCGAGGGCGTGCATCCCCACCAGCTGCAGCGCGGCGTGGAATCGACGCGCGGTCGAAGCCGGCGGACAGTGCGAAGGCAGCGAGATGACGGCAAGGACGGGCAGCACCAGCAGCCAGGTGGAAAGCGGCGCGGCGACGCGCGCCCACGCCGGCAATCCCGCGGAAAACCAGGCCACCGCCGCCATGATCGCCAGGGCGCCCGCGAGCAGCGGCAGGGCGACCGGGGCGCGAGTCCCTTCATCCAAGCTCATGGGGCAAGTTTACGTCACCCCGGCCCCGCACCCGCGTGGCTGCCGTATCCTCGCCTGTTCCGCCCACCTGTCCGAATTTCCCCATGCCCCGTTTCCGCCTGCTCTCCGCGCTGTCCCTGTTGCTGCTGGCAACGCTCGCCTTCGCCGCGCCGCCGCTCGAACGCATCATGTCCGACCCCGACTGGATCGGCCCGCCCGTGGAGGCGGCCTGGCCGAGCCTCGATGGCCGCCACGTCTATTACCGCGTCAAGAAGGCCGGATCGTCGCTGCGCGACCTGCACCGGATCGACCTGGCCAGCCTGCGCGACGAGATCGTCAGTGACACGGAACGCGCCGGGGTCGATGGCGAACAGCCCGTCTTCGATCGCCAGCGGCGCCAGGCGCTGTTCCTTCGCAATGGCGAGCTGTTCCTGCGCGACCTGGGCACCGGCGCGCTGAAGCGCCTTGCCGGCGGCTTCGGCGACCTTGCCGACCCGCGCTTCGCAGCCAATGGCGGCGTCCATGTCCGCGCCGGCGACCGCTGGCTGAGGGTGGATCCCGTCAGCGGCGCCGTCGCACCGCTGGCCGACCTGCGTTTCGACAGCGAGCCGGACGCCGAGACGAAGGACGAACTGGCCGCCGTGCAGCTGCGCCTGTTCGAGACCCTGCGCCGCCAGCGCGACGACCGCATCGCCGCGCGCGAGGAGGACAGCCGGCTGCGCGCCGCCGACCCGCAGCGGGCGCCGGCACCGTGGTTCCTCGGCAAGGACCGACGGCCGGTGGCCAGCATTCCCTCAGCCGACGGTCGCTGGCTGCTGCTGGTCACGCGCGCCGCCTCGGAAGAACGCGGCGACAGCGGCAAGATGCCGATGTATGTCACCGAATCCGGTTACACGGAAATCGAGGACGTGCGTACGCGCGTCGGTCGCAAGGAGCCGGCCGGACACCGGTTCGAACTGCTCGACCTGCAGGCGCGCAGCCGCCATCCGCTGGACCTGAAGGCGTTGCCAGGCATCGACAGCGACCCGTTGGCGGACCTGCGCAGCGCCCGCGGCGACGCCGCGCCGAAAGCACCGGAACAACGGCCGGTCACCCTGATGGGCGCGCAGTGGAACGCGGCCGGCACCCGCCTGGCGCTGCAGTTCCGCGCCGTCGACAACAAGGACCGCTGGCTGGTCAGCGTCGAACCGGGCCGCGACCCGGGCGCGCTGCGCGTGCAGCACCAGCTCACCGACGCGGCATGGATCAACTGGTCGTTCAACGATTTCGGCTGGCTCCCGGACGACCGCACGCTGTGGTTCCTGTCCGAGGAAAGCGGCTGGTCGCATCTCTATACCAAAGCCGTCGATGGCCGCACGGCGCGCCAGCTCACGCGCGGCGAATGGGAGGTCCATGACCCGGTGCTGCGCGCCGACGGCAGTGGTTTCTGGTTCATCGCCAATGCCAGCCACAGTGCCGAGTTCGATGTCTACAGCGTTGACGTCGCGGGTGGCCCGCCGAAGCGGCTGACTTCGCTGCTCGGTGTCGAAAGCTTCCAGCCGACCGCCGACGAGCGCCAGCTGGTGCTTGTGCACTCGTCGTCGTATGTGCCCGCGCAGGCCGCCATCGTCGCGGCGAACGGCGGCGAAACGCGCCGGCTGACCGACACCCGTAGCGCCGACTACCGGGCGCTGGAATGGCCTGAGCTGGAGATCGTCGCGGTGCCGTCAAGCACGCAGGCGCGGCCGGTCTGGTCGAAGCTCTACCGGCCCGCCAGCATGGAACAGGGCAAGCGCTATCCGGCCGTGCTGTTCGTCCATGGCGCCGGCTACACGCAGAATACCCATCGCCGCTTTCCGTACTACTTCCGGGAACAGATGTTCCACCAGCTGCTGGCCGATCGCGGCTTCGTGGTGCTGGACATGGACTACCGCGCCTCCGCCGGCTACGGCCGCGACTGGCGAACGGCGATCTACCGCAACATGGGGCACCCGGAACTGGAAGACCTGGTCGACGGCGTCGACTGGCTGGTCGCCCACCACCAGGTCGATGGCGAACGTATCGGCGTCTATGGCGGATCGTACGGTGGCTTCATGACGCTCATGGCCCTGTTCCGCGAACCCGGCCGGTTCCATGCCGGCGCGGCGCTGCGGCCGGTGACCGACTGGCGGCACTACAACCACGGCTACACGGCCAACATCCTCAACACGCCGCAGCTGGATCCGGACGCCCACCGCATCAGCTCGCCGATCGAATATGCCGAGAACCTCAAGGGCCACCTGCTCATCGCCCACGGCATGCTCGACGACAACGTGTTCTACCAGGACGCGGTCATGCTGGCGCAGCGGCTGATCGAGCTGAAGAAGGAGAACTGGGAACTGGCCAGCTATCCGCTTGAACGCCACGGCTACGTCCATCCGGAAAGCTGGCTCGACCAGTACCGGCGCATCCTCAAACTGTTCGAGCGCAACCTGCTCGACTGACAAACCCGCCCGTTCGGGCACAGCGACGCGGCGGTGTGCAAAGCACCGCCCCGGCCCAGCCCCCAAATGAAGACGGCCGGCATCAAGCCGGCCGTCCATCCAACGCAACCGAAGCGGATCAGTAGAACAGGCCGTAGACGGCGTCGGCGATCAGGCCGGTCGCAACGGCGACCAGGAACACGTCACCATCCACGCGCACCCAGCGATGGCCATACGGCGGCGGCGCCAGTCGGTACGGGCGGTAGTCCACGTAGTAGGTCGGACCATAGTAGGCGGCCGGCAGGTAGTGGCCTGACGCCCAGCGGTACGGGCGGTACCCATGCGGACGCACGTAGTGCGGCGCGCGGTAGCGATGGGCGTGCGGCGGCGGGACATGCACCGGCGGACGATGGCCGTGGTGGTGGCGGTCGTCGCGGCTGTAGCGACGGCTGTCGTGGCGACGATCGCCACCGCGGCGGTTGTCATGGCGTGCGGAATTGTGGTGGCCACGGTCGTACTGACTGTGGCGGGCGTGTCCGTCACGCCCACCGCCATCGCGCGGCGCCGCCTCGACCAGAGTCGATGTACCGGCCAGCAGCGTGACCAGGGCAAGGCTCAGCAACTTGTTCATGTCATACCTCAACGTTGGAACAGGACACGGCGCCATCAGCACCGACCACGCGTGACGTCGGCCACGCAGGGCGAATGATTGCGTTCGCGGCACTGAATTTGCGTTGAATCCGCCCCGCCCGGAGGCCGGCCTGTTCAGCCATCCGGGCCCTCGGCGCCCGGCTTGTTCAGCTTTCGGCGGCTGCCGTACGCGCGGCCACTTTCTCGCGCCACGCCAGGTAGAGGCCACTGACGACGATGACAGCGGCACCCAACCACGTCATCACGCCTGGCAGCACACCCCAAAGCGCCAGGTCGAGGGCTGCACCCCATGCCAGCGCGGTGTATTCGAAGGGCGCGATCGCCGACGCTTCACCTTCGCGGAAGGCCTCGGTCACCGCCCACTGGCCCAGTGCGCCGGTGACGCCGATGCCGGCAATGATCCAGGCATGCGATGGCGCGATGGCCTGCCATTCCGGCGCCGCAAGCGTGGTGGCACCGATGGCCAGGAAGGACACCAGCCAGAACACCATCGCCTGCGTGCTGTCGGTGCGGCCGAGCAGGCGCACGGTCACCGCGGACAGCGCGTAGCCGAATGCGGCCGCGAGCACCGCCAGGCCGGACAACGACAGCATGCCCTCGCCGCTGGGACGCAGGATCACCACCACGCCCAGCAGGCCGAGGATGATCGCGGCCCAGCGCCGCGGGCCGACGCGCTCGCCGAGGAAGGGCACCGACAGCGCCGTGATCATCAGCGGCGCCACGAAGAACAGTGCGTACGCCGTCGACAGCGGCAAGGCACGCAGGCCGTAGGCGAAGCAGGAGAGCATCCCGATCGCCAGGGCACCACGCATCAGGTGCAGCGACCAGCGCACGCGCAGCAGGGACCGCGGCGGCACACTGAGGAGGGCCCAGACAGCGATCAACGGCCAAGATGCCAGGCCGCGCAGCGCGGCGACCTGCATCGGCGGATAGTGCGGCGCCAGCAGTTTCAGGCCGGCATCCATCACCGACAGCGTGCCGACCGCGAACAGCATGACCAGAATGCCGCGCAACGTGCGGCCGACCTCTCCCGGCGGCGACATCGCGGCGGAACCCTTGCCGCTTGATCCGCTTGGCGTCTGCCCAGCAGCCGCGACGGACGCGTGCGGCCTCGCCGATGTCCTCGCCTCGCTCACGCTGCCAGGACCACCACGCGATTGCCGCCTTCCGCCTTCGCCTGGCGCAGTGCGCGGTCGGCGACCCGCAGGAGGTATTCGACCGGCTTGTTGCAGACGGAGGCGCAGCTGGAGGCGCCGACGCTGATGGTCAGGTGGGAAGACACCGGCGATGCGGGATGATTCATGCGCACCGATTCGACTGCCGCACGCAGCCGTTCCGCTTCCTCCTGCACGCTGGCCTCGTCGCGGCCAGGAAGCAGGATCACCAGCTGGCCGTCGCCCAGGCGTGCCGCCACGTCGTCGTCGCGACGCAGAAGCGACTGGCATTGCCGGGCCAGCTCGCGCAGGCAGTCGTCGCCATAGGGACGACCGCAGGCCTCGTTGAGCGCGCAGAACCCGTCGATATCCACGCGCAGGATCGCCAGGGCGGCGCCACTGTCAGCGGCGTCGGCCCAGCTTTTCGCCAGCGCCCGCTCGAAGCGTGCGCGGTTGCCGACGCCGGTAAGGCCGTCGAGCATGGACAGCTCTTCGATGCGCCGGCGCGAGGCCTCAAGTTCGCGTTCGACACGTGCCAGGTGGATGGCGCCACCGATCTGCTCGGCAATGGCGTCGAAGACCGCGCAGAACGCCGGAGTGAACAGGTCGGCGCGGGGACTTTCGAGGTTGAGTACGCCCTGCATGCGGCCGCCGTGGCGGATCGGGACCAGGTATTCCGATCGCACCGATGGATGGCCGGGCACGTAGTCGATGTCGTGCGCGACGTCATCGATCAGCACCGGTTCGCCGCTGCGCACGCAGCGGCCGGCGGCGCCGACGGTGACCGGCCAGGGCAACTCGGCTGGCAGCGCCAGATCGAATGCACCCGCTGCGACTTCGTGAACGAAGTGCCGCGCCTCGGCATCGAGCAGGATGATGCTGGCGACCGCGACCGGGAGGCGTGCGACCAGGCAATCGACGATGCACCGGAGGACCGCGTCCAGCCCCTGGCTGCGCAGCGCGTCACGCGACACCTGGGCAAGGATTTCGGTGAGCAGGATGCGGCGTCCGCCGTCATCGAGCCGGGCCCACTCGGCACCCTGGTCCACGTGCGGGATCCGCGTCACCGCAGGCCCGCCTCCGGCGTTGGAGGCGGGCCCGGATGCGCTGCGCTGGCGGCGGTCGTGCTTCAGACGGTGGCCGGATTGGGCTTGTCGGGATCGATGCCGAATTCGCGGATCGCACGGGCCACATCCGCAGGCGTCTTCTTGCCTTCGGCTGCGAGCGCGGCGATGGCCGCGTGCGCGATCCAGTAGCGGTCGACTTCGAAGAAGCGGCGCAGGTTGCTGCGCGTGTCGGAACGGCCATAGCCATCCGTACCCAGCACCGTGTACGGCATCGGCACCCACTCGCGGATCTGGTCGGCGACCTGGCGTACGTAGTCGGTGGCGGCGATCGCCGGGCCGCTGCAGCCTTCCAGCAGCTGGCGCACGTAAGGGACGCGCTTCGACTTCGCTTCCGGATGCAGGCGGTTCCAGCGGTCGGCATCGACGCCGTCGCGGCGCAGTTCGGGGAAGCTGGTGCAGGACCAGATGTCGGACGTCACCCCGAATTCCTTTTCCAGCAGCTCGGCGGCGGCAATCACCTCGCGCAGGATCGTGCCGCTGCCCATCAGCTGCACGTGCGCGCCCTTGCTGCGGCCCTTGCTCTTGCCTTCCTGGCTGCCGGCGCCGCTGTCGCGCAGCAGGTACATGCCCTTGACGATGCCCTCTTCCGCGCCCTCCGGCATGTCCGGGTGCGCGTAGTTCTCGTTCATCAGCGTGATGTACCAGTAGGCGTCCTCCTGCTCGGCCATCATGCGGCGCATGCCGTCCTGCAGGATCACCGCGACTTCGAACGAGAAGGTCGGGTCATAGGCGTGGCAGTTCGGGATGTTGCCGGCCAGCAGGTGCGAATGGCCGTCCTCGTGCTGCAGGCCTTCGCCGTTGAGCGTGGTCCGGCCGGCGGTCGCGCCGAGCAGGAAACCGCGCGCGCGCATGTCTCCGGCGGCCCAGGCCAGGTCGCCGATGCGCTGCATGCCGAACATCGAATAGAAGATGAAGAACGGCAGCATGGGCAGGTTGTTGGTGCTGTAGCTGGTCGCCGCGGCGATCCAGCTGGAGAACGCGCCCGCCTCGGTGATGCCTTCCTGCAGCACCTGGCCGGCCTGGTCCTCGCGGTAGTACATGAGCTGGTCGGCATCGACCGGCTTGTACTTCTGGCCTTCCGGCGCGTAGATGCCGATCTGGCGGAACAGGCCTTCCATGCCGAAGGTGCGCGCCTCGTCGGCGACGATGGGCACGCAGCGCGGGCCGATCTGCTTGTCGCGCAGGATGATGTTCAGCGCCTGGACGAACGACATGGTGGTCGAGATCTCGCGTTCGCCGGACGACTTCAGCAGGCGCTCGAAGGCCGACAGCGCCGGCACCTCGAACACTTCGTCGGCCTTGGGGCGACGCTGCGGCAGTGAGCCGCCGAGCGCTTCGCGACGCGCCTTCATGTACTGCACTTCGGGCGAATCCGGGCCGGGGTGGAAGTACGGGACCTCGTCCACCTTCTCGTCCGGGATCGGCACCGCGAAACGGTCGCGGAACGCGCGCACCGCCTCGTTGTCGAGCTTCTTGGTCTGGTGGGTCGGGTTCAGCGACTCGCCGGCCTTGCCCATGCCGTAGCCCTTGACCGTCTTGGCCAGGATCACGGTCGGCATGCCTTCGGTGTTGACCGCCGCGTGGTAGGCGGCATAGACCTTGTGCGGGTCGTGGCCACCGCGGTTGAGGCGCCAGATGTCCTCGTCCGACATCGAGGCGACCATCTCGCGGGTCTCCGGATACTTGCCGAAGAAATGCTCGCGCGTGTACGCGCCGCCGAAGGCCTTGCAGTTCTGGTACTCGCCGTCGACGGTTTCCATCATCAGCTTGCGCAGCACGCCCTTGTGGTCGCGCGCGAGAAGCGGATCCCAGTAGCTGCCCCAGATCACCTTGAGCACGTTCCAGCCGGCGCCGCGGAAGGCGCCTTCCAGTTCCTGGATGATCTTGCCGTTGCCACGGACCGGGCCGTCGAGGCGCTGCAGGTTGCAGTTGATGACGAAGACCAGGTTGTCGAGCTTCTCGCGGCCGGCCAGCGTGATGGCGCCCAGCGATTCGGGCTCGTCGGTCTCGCCGTCGCCCATGAAGCACCAGATCTTGCGATCGGTCTTCGGCATCAGGCCGCGGTGTTCGAGGTACTTCCAGAAGCGCGCCTGGTAGATCGCCATGATCGGGCCCAGGCCCATGGACACCGTCGGTGTCTGCCAGAACTCCGGCATCAGCCAGGGATGCGGATAGGAACTGAGGCCGCCGCCATCGACCTCCATGCGCAGGCGGTCGAGCTCGGCTTCGCCGATGCGGCCTTCGAGGAAGGCGCGCGCATAGACGCCGGGGCTGGAATGGCCCTGGATGTAGAGCAGGTCGCCCGGATGGTTGGCGCTGGGCGCGCGCCAGAAATGGTTGAAGCCGACGTCGTACAGCGTCGCCGCCGAGGCGAAGCTGGCGATGTGGCCGCCGAGGTCGCCAGGGCGGCGGTTGGCACGCACCACCATGGCCAGGGCGTTCCAGCGGATGATCGAGCGGATGCGCCATTCCATCGCCTGGTCGCCGGGGCTGCGGGCCTCCTGGCCGGGCGGAATGGTGTTGTAGTAACCGGTGGTCAGGCGGAATGGCAGGTTGCCGCCGGAGCGCCGGGCGGCCTCGATCATGCTTTCGAGCAGGTAGTGCGCACGCTCGTGGCCGTCGTTGCCGAGCACCGCCTGGATGGCTTCCAGCCACTCCTGGGTTTCGGTCGGATCGAGGTCGTTGCGGGTCGGGTCCTGCATCAGGTTCATGGCGCTGTTCTCGCGTCGTAGTGCGCCGCCGCGGCGGTCGCTGGAGTCGGTCGTGAAGCGTGCCAGTCTACCCCATGGCCGCGCCTGCCTTCCCCTGTCCGCCGCCGACGCCCTGCTAGGCCTCGAACACGCCGCCGTCGTCGGCCAGGATCACGTGCGGGATGAACCGGGCGCTGTCACGGGTGATGACAGAGCGGTCGGCGCGCAGGCCGATGCCACAGGCGCGGTCGCCCACCACCCAGCTGCCGAGGACGACGTTGTCGTCGCCGAATCGCGGCAGCGGATGGAAGGCCTGGCGGATCTGCGGGCCGGCGTACGGTCCGGCGGCTTCTTCGCTGCGGCCATCGGGCAGGTGGATGCGGACGTTGGCCCCTTCGCGCGAGTGCAGCGGCTTGCGTACCCAGCCGGGCGGCAACGGCCCGTTGCCGTCGTCGAAATGCGCTTCGAGCAGATTCGGATGGCCGTGGTGGCGCTGCCACAGCAGCGGCAGGATGCCCTTGTTGCTGAGCACGGCTTTCCAGGGCGGCTCCAGCAGCTGCATGCCCGCGCTCGGCAGGTACTGGCCAAACGGCTCGCGGAAGAGGTCTTCCAGCGGATAGAGCTTGCACAGCGTGCCGATGGCGCGGTCATCGAGGTCCGTGTAGCGGCCATCGTCGGTCACGCCGATGTCCTCGATGGCGATGGCGGCGCATTCGATGCCGGCCTGTACGGCGCAGTCACGCAGGTAGTCGATGGTGCCCTGGTCCTCTGCGCTGTCGCGCACGGCGGCGAAATACAACGGCCGCTGCAGGTCCTTGGCGATGGTTCCGAAGGCTTCGACCAGCGATTCGTAGATCGAGTTGAACTGGTCCGTGGCCAGGGGAAACGTGCCCGCGGCCATGTGGTCGTCCAGCCATTGCCACTGGAAGAACGCCGCCTCGAACAGCGAGGTCGGCGTGTCGTAGTTCAGCTCAAGCAGCTTCGCCGGACCGCGGCCGGCGTAGGCCAGGTCCATGCGACCGTACAGGTGCGGATCACGACGACGCCAGCTTTCAGCGATCCAGTCCCAGTACGCGGCCGGGATGTCGAGCTGGCGAAGCAGCGACTCGTCGCGCAGGACATCGTCGACCAGGTCCAGCGCCATGTCGTGCAGCTTCTCGGTCGGCGCTTCGATGTCTTCCTCGATCTGCGCCAGCGTGAACGCGTAGCAGTGCGTTTCGTCCCAGTACGGCTCGCCGCCGATGGTGTGGAAGGCGAAACCGCACTCGTCGGCGCGTTGGCGCCAGTTCGGCCTTTCGGCCAGCGGCAGTCGGCGCATCAGCCGCCGCTGCTGCGCTGGCTGCCCTGTCCGCCGAAGCCGCCGCGGCTGGCGGTCGGCTTCTGGTTGGCGGCCATCTGCACCGGCGCCATGGCCGGGCGGCCCAGGCTGCCGGCGCGATAGACGCCGTTGGCACCTGCGACCGGGCGCTGGAAGCCGCCGGCGCGGTCCCGGAATGCCGGTGTGCCGGCCAGGCCGGAGACCCGGTTGCCGCTGAGCATGCGGCCCATGATGTAGCCGGCCATCATCGGCATGAAGATCGAGCTGCCCTGCTGCTGGCGGACCACCTGGCACTGGTCGGCGCCATGTGCGGCGACGCATTCCTCGCGCGTCGCGTACTGCGGCGCCGCCTGCGCATACTCGCGCTGCGCCTGCTCGAACGCCTGGTTGCAGCTGTAGGAATCGTTGGTCTGCTCGATGCAGGCCTGCGCCGAGGTGTACAGCCCTTCGTCGGCGCTCTCGCGGCTGCAGGCAGTGAGCAGGAGCGGGCTGGTGCCCATCAGCACCAGGGCGATGTGGCTGGAACGTTTCATGGCGGGTCCATTCGTTGGGTCGCCGCCATTCTGCCGCAAGCGGAGGGGGTCCGACAGCGCGCGTGGCCCGTGACCCCTGTCCGACAGCCGCCGCGGCATCGACAATGGCGCCATGAGCGACACTGCCCGGCGCCTGGGACGCGACCTTTCCCTGTCCGCCATCGTCGCCGGCGCCGTCGCCGTGCTGGTCGGATTCACCAGCTCCGTGGCCCTGGTGTTCCAGGCGGCGCAGTCGCTGGGCGCCACCCGCGCACAGACCGGTTCCTGGCTGTGGGCGCTGGGCATCGGCATGGGCGTCACCTGCATCGGCCTGTCGCTGCGTTACCGGCAGCCGGTGGTGACGGCCTGGTCCACGCCGGGCGCCGCCATGCTGATCGCGGTCGGTGGCGGCCTGCCGATGGCGGAGGTCGTCGGTGCCTTCGTGCTCTGCGCGGCGCTGACAATGGTCGCCGGCTTCTCGGGCCTGTTCGAGCGCATGATCGACCGCATCCCGGTGGCGCTGGCCGCCGCCATGCTGGCCGGCGTCTTGCTGCGTTTCGGCCTGGATGTCTTCGTTTCCGCGCAGGTACAGCCGGCGCTGGTCCTGGTGATGTTGGCCACCTACCTGGTGGCGCGACGGGGGTCGCCGCGTTACGCGGTGCCGCTGACGCTGCTGGCCGGGCTGCTCGCAGCCGGCTTCGGCGGCCAGATCCGCGGCGAACAGCTGGCCCTGAGCTGGGCGGTACCGGAATTCGTGATGCCGTCCCTGTCGCTGGCAGCGGTCGTCGGCATCGCCATTCCGCTGTTCGTGGTGACAATGACCTCGCAGAACGTACCGGGCGTGGCCGTGCAGCGCGCGTCCGGCTTCGATCCGCCGCTGTCGCCGAGCATTGGCTGGATCGGCACCGTGAACATCGTGCTGGCACCGTTCGGCGCCTACGCACTGAACCTCGCCGCCATCACCGCCGCGATCTGCATGGGCCGCGAAGCCCACGAGGACCCATCGCGCCGTTACATGGCGGCGGTGGCCGCCGGTGCCTTCTACCTGCTGGTCGGCGTGTTCGGGGCGACGGTCGCCAGCGTGTTCGCCGCCTTCCCGACCGAGCTGGTCATGGCGATCGCCGGCATCGCCCTGTTCGGGACTCTCGGCAATGCGCTGGCGACGGCGATGCGCGAGGAGCCGGCCCGGGAGGCGGCGCTGGTCGCGTTCCTGGTCACCGCCTCCGGGCTGCAGCTGTGGGGCATCGGTGGCGCGTTCTGGGGACTGGTTGCCGGCGCCATCGTGCTGCAGCTGCGCCCGCGCTGAGGCGGCCCGGGGATCCGGGAACAGGATGACCGGGCTGCCTGCCCGGCCATCCCTTGTGACACTTACCAGCGCGGCGGATCGGGAACGAAGCCGGCCGGGAAGGCGCGCGGACGTCCCGGGCGCCAGGGTGGCGCATCGATCACGCCCATCGCGACGAGGTTGGCTTCGCTGTCGTACCAGATCTCGATCACTTCGTCAGGCTGCGAGGAACGACGCTGGA
This sequence comes from Pseudofulvimonas gallinarii, assembly GCF_004343305.1. Classification (GTDB taxonomy): domain Bacteria; phylum Pseudomonadota; class Gammaproteobacteria; order Xanthomonadales; family UBA2363; genus Pseudofulvimonas; species Pseudofulvimonas gallinarii. Next base: position 101,855 of record NZ_SMAF01000008.1, read on the forward strand.
AGCTGGTGTAACGGGCGCTGGAGTATTCGCTGCGGCCGTGGCCGGTGCCGAGTTTCTCCTGGGCCCGCGCTGCCGAACCGGCTGCGCTGTCCGCCGGCGCGCGCGCGGCAGGTGCCGCCGGTGCGTCTTCGCCACGCCGGAACTGCGGCTCCATGGCGATCTGAGGCGGACGGTACGGCTGCGCCTCCGTGAACAGCGCAACGCCGATCACGCCGACATCATGCGGGCGCCCGGTGCGTGCCGCGTAGCTGTCCGGCAGCGAAGTGAAGTAGAACGCGGCCGTGCGCTCCATGCTCTTGCGCCAGCCGGCGATGCTCTGGCTCGCAAAGGGCTCGAGCACGTAGCCGCCTTGCCCAGGCGATGCGGTCTGGCCGGTGACGACATTGACCCCGTCAACGCTGGTCACCGCCAACACGCGGGAGCCGGTGCGGCTGCGCACGCGGATTTCGTATTCGTTGCCCGGCTGGCCGGCGACATAGTGCCGGCCCTCGTGCCGGTACACCGGCAGGACCCGGCCGCTGCTGCGGTCGTAGATCTCGATGTCGGCGAGGCGGCCGACGCTGGCCTGCACCTGAGGCGCGGCAGCGCCGGTGAGGAGGACGGGGAGCATCCAGCGGATCAGTGAGGTGCGACGCATGTCGGTGTCTCCAGTCGATGCAACCATCCGGCTGCATCGATGGAACGGCGTCCGCTGGAAAACGGGGTCGGCCCCGGAAAGCGTCCGTTCAGCGCGGAGGGAAGCCGCCCATGCCGCCGAGTCCACCCATGGCGCCCTTCAGGCCGCGCAGCATGCCCTTCATGCCGCCGCCCTTGAGCTTGCCCATCATCTTTTCCATCTGCTGGTACTGCTTCAGCAGGCGGTTGACGTCGGCCGGCTGCGTGCCGGAACCGCGCGCGACGCGCGCGCGGCGGCTGCCGTTGAGCAGGTCGGGATGACGGCGCTCCTTTTTGGTCATCGAGTCGATGATGGCGATCATGCGCTTGATCTCCTTGTCGTTGACCTTGCTCTTGATCTGCTCCGACATGCCGCCCATGCCTGGCAGCTTGTCGATCAGGCCGCCCAGACCGCCCATGTTGGTCATCTGCTCGAGCTGGTCGCGGAAGTCCTTCAGCGTGAAGCGCTTGCCCGTGGCCATCTTCTCGGCCAGCTTCGTCGCCTTGTCCTTGTCGACCTTGCGCTCGACCTCCTCGACCAGGCTGAGCACGTCGCCCATGCCGAGGATGCGCCCGGCGATGCGGTCCGGGTGGAACGGTTCGAGCGCGTCGGTCTTCTCGCCAAGTCCGATGAACTTGATCGGCCGGCCGGTGACATAGCGGACGCTCAGCGCGGCACCACCGCGGGCGTCACCGTCCGCCTTGGTCAGCACGACGCCGGTCAGCGGCAGGGCCTCGGCGAAGGCCTTCGCAGTGGTCGCGGCGTCCTGGCCGGTCATGGCATCGACCACGAACAGCGTCTCGGTCGGCTTGACGGCGGCGTGCAGGGCCTTGATCTCGGCCATCATCGCCTCGTCCACCGCAAGGCGACCGGCGGTATCGACGATGAGGACGTCGGCGAAGCTCTTGCGCGCGGCGTCGATGGCGCCGTTGACGATGTCCACCGGCTTCTGCTCGCCACTGGATGGATGGAACAGCGCGCCGACCTGGCCGGCCAGCGTTTCCAGCTGGGCGATGGCCGCCGGACGATAGACGTCGGCCGATACCACCATGACCTTCTTCTTGTGGCGTTCCTTCAGCGTGCGTGCCAGCTTGGCGACCGTGGTCGTCTTGCCCGCGCCCTGCAGGCCGGCCATCAGGATCACCACCGGCGACGGCGCATTGAGGTTCAGCGGCTGCGCGCCGGCACCGCCCATCACGGCAACCAGTTCGTCGCGCACCACGCGCACCAGCGCCTGGCCCGGCGTCAGGCTCTTGAGCACGTCCTGGCCGACGGCGCGTACCTTCACGCGCTGGATGAAGGCCTGCACCACCGGCAGGGCGACGTCACCCTCGAGCAGCGCGATGCGCACTTCACGCAGCGCCTCGCGGATGTTTTCCTCGGACAGGCGGGCCTTGCCGCGCAGGCGGTCGAGCGTGTGGCCGAGACGTTCGGTCAGGGACTGAAACATGGATGGCTCCGGAAAGACAGGGGCCGCGCGCCGGACAAAGGCGCCGTGGCGAAACCCCGATTATAGGCGAGCGCCGCCAGCGGCATCGGGGCGCGCCTTGTCTGGACGGGAACCGGCGGTTAGGGTTGGGCCATGAACGCACGCACCCCTACCCTGTTTTTCCTCGCCTTCTCGGCCGCCCTGGCCGGGTGCGACCGACCCGGCGACGCGCCGGAACCGGCTGCCACCGCTTCCGAAACCGCCGCCCAGGCGCCGGCACCGGTGCCGCCGCCGTCCGCCGCGCCGGCTGCCGCGACCGCACCGGCCGATGCCTTCCTGGCGCGGATCGCCAGCCACTGCGGCCAGGCCTTCGCCGGTCGCATCGTCGCCAACGAGCCGGCGCAGGGCGACGACCCGTTCGACGGCAAGCCACTGGTGATGCACGTGCGCGAATGCGACGAACGCGAAGTGAGGATTCCCTTCCACGTCGGCGATGACCACAGCCGTACCTGGGTGCTCACGCGCACCGTATCGGGGCTGCGCCTCAAGCACGACCACCGCCACGAGGATGGCAGCGTGGACGCCGTCACCATGTATGGCGGCGACACCACCGGCGAAGGCTCGCCGCTGCGCCAGGAATTCCCGGTCGATGCCGAATCGGTCGCGACCTTCGAACGCGAAGGCCTGAATGCGTCGGTCACCAACACCTGGGCGATGGAGATCGACACCGGCCGGCGTTTCCTCTACGAGCTGTCCCGGCCGGGCGGCCGCCTGTTCCAGGTCGAGTTCGACCTGACGGCGCCGGTAGCGACGCCGCCGACGCCGTGGGGCCACGACGACGTCAGCGAAACGCGCTGACGTCCAGCACGACCCCTGCTCACCGGCCGCGGTGCATCGCGGCCCCGAACCCGGGCGCTCCGGGAGTCAGCCGCCAGCTCGGCGGAATCCGCACAGCTCCCGACGCAGCTTGCGCGGGTACGCCTTCCCTCTGCATGGCCGCGCGCACGCTGCCGGGAGGAACGGGTGTGTTGACCCGAACCGTCACCGCCAGCACCTGTCGGGCTGCCGGGCGCCATGTCCGCGCGTCCGGTTTTCGCCGCTGACTACGGTTGCGCAGGTTCCAGCGCCAACGGGTTGACTGCGACCGTCGTCGTCGCTGTCGCGGAGGAGGCGTCACGCGGTCGAGCCGGGCGAAGAGACACCGTTCCGGATGGGGTTGCCTGCAGTGGCCCCGGTCCGTCCGGCGCGCACCGACAAGGCGCGGCCCGGTTGCGGACCTTGGCGCCCTACCCGTCCAGCTGCCCGCCCGGGGGAGAACGGACCGGACGCCGGCAACGTGCCTTGCACCGAGGCTCGAACACCATGGGCCTGTCCAGTCCAGATCGTCTGCAGAATATCGCCGGCCTGGTCTCGTGCCCGCTGAGTCCCGTGCCGACCATGCCGCCCGCCCGTATCGCCCCGGTCGCGGCTCGCGTCAAACGCCCGTCCCTTGCCTGCAGAGGTTTTCGCGCTGGACACGATCTGCGAGACTGCGCGCATGTCGATCATCCTTGCCGTGGCCGCGTTCCTTTACCTCGCGGCCGCCTCAGTCACGGCGCTGCGTCTTCGCCAGGGTGGCGCCCGCATCGGCCGCGCGCCCGTCATCGCCTTCGCCATGCTGGCAGTCCTTGCCCATGCCGCCGGTGTCGCCATTGGCATCCGTGTACACCACGGCCTGGTGTTGAATTTCGGCAATGCGCTGTCGCTGGTCGGCCTCGGCATGGCGCTGGTCTTCAGCCTGGCCGGACGCCGCAGTTCGCTGGATCCGGTCGGCGTACTGGTGTATCCGATCGCGGCCGCCTGCTGCCTGGCCGCCCTGCTGCTCGCGCCGGCGGCCACCGCGACGGCGCCGGAAAGCTGGCAGATCGGCCTGCACGGCATCATCTCGCTGCTCGCCTATTCGACGCTCAGCGTCGCCAGCCTGGTCGCCATCCTGATGGCGGTGCAGGAACACGCCCTCCGCAACCATCGTCCGCTGCCTTTCCTGCACGCCTTGCCACTGACCCTGACCGAGGCACTGCTGTTCCAGCTCATCGGGGTCGGCTTCATCCTGCTCGGACTGAGCCTGGTGACCGGCGTGCTGTTCGTCGAGGACATGCTGGCCCAGCATCTGGTGCACAAGACCGTGCTCACTGTCGCCGCCTGGGTGGTGTTTGGCGTACTGCTTGTCGCCCGCTGGCGCTTCGGCCTGCGAGGCCGCCGCGCCGCCTGGCTGACGCTGGCCGGCATGGTCCTGCTGCTGGTCGGCTACTTCGGCGTGAAGCTGATTCTGGCCAACTGATCCCCAGGCTGCCGCGGCAGGCGTGGTCCGGTCGGTGCGGTGGCACCCACCGGACCCCCTGGTCGATCAGATGTACGGATCGAAGCCGTCCGAGAAGATGCGGTCAGCGAGGGGCGCAGGCAGGCGTGCCAGGCCGAGGCGGGGCTGTCCGCCCACCTCGAAGTAGTAACCGCCGACATGGAGATCGCCGGTGCCGGCCAGGAGGGCGTACGGGATCCCGGTCACGCCGGCATTCCAGTTCATGTCGACCGGGTCGATGATGCTGGCCAGCAGCCGGGCCAGCCCTGCACGCGGCTGCCCGCCCATCTGGGTGAACAGTCCGGCGGCAAACACCGCACCGTCGCTGGTCCGTGCAAGGGCGAGCACAGGATTGTTGGGGGCGGGATTCCAGTTGCTGACGACCTCCACGTTCGTACTCAGCCGCGCCAGGTAGGAGCGGTTCTGGCCACCGATCGACTGGAAGAAGCCACCGACATGGATGGAGCTGGTGCCGGTAAGCTGCAGCGCCCGGACCTCGCCGTTGGCCGCGGGATGCCATCCGTCCAGCACGCCCGTACTGCTGATCTTGGCGATGTTGCTGCGGTTCTGGCCGGCCACACTGGTGAACAGACCGCCCACGAAGACCCACTCCCCGTCCGCGGACACCGCAATGCTGCGAACGGTTCCGGCGGCAGCGCTACCCTCGTTGACCGCAGGCGCCCAGCTGTCCGCGGTGCCCACCCCTGTCGTGGAGAGTCGGGCCAGGCTGTTGCGCGGCACATTGCCGATGATCATGGACGGCCCGATTCCGGTGAAGTGTCCACCCACATAGAGCGCGCCATTGTGTGCCAGGGCCAGGGCGTTGACCTGGCTGGGACTGATGCTGCCGCCCCAGGCGCCCTGGTTCCACGTCGGATCGATGCCACCGGAAGCCGTGATGCGCGCCAGGCGCATGCGCATGAGGTCGTTGGCCCGATTGAACGCGCCGCCCGCGAACACGGCGCCATCGGCAGCGGCTGCCAGCGCCAGCACCGGCCGGTTGAAGCGCGGCGACCAGGCCAGATCGAGATTGCCGTTGGGCAGAAGCTTGAGAATGTTGCGGCGCCCGTGTTGCCCGTTGACCAGATTGAATTCGCCACCGGCGACCACGCCGCCATCGGCGTGCCGTGCCAGGGCGTACACCTGGCCGGCGTCACCGCCCAGGTTCGCCACCCGGTCCAGCGGTTGGCCGACATGGTTGAGGGCCGCATGGCCCATGCGCAGTTGGCCGTTCGCGTTCTCGAAGCGGCCGCCGATGAAGACGACGGACGTACCGGCCACCGGCTCCACGGCATGGACTGCCCCATCCAGTCCGGCATCCCATTGCAGATCCACGGCGGAACTGCCCAGGAAAACCCGCGCGATGTTGTTTCGGGTTGTCGATGCGACGCTGGCGAACTGGCCGGCCACGATGACGCCACCATTACTGTCGACGCCCAGGGCCCTCACTTCCGGCTCGGTATCGAACTCGCCCACCAGTTGTGGCGCCCAGGAACTGACCACCGCAGTGTCGCCCGTGCCCACGCTTCCCAGGCCCCGGCGGGACAGACCGTCCATCTGGCGGAAAGCGCCGCCTACCAGCAGGGAGCTGCCTGACTGCGCCAGCGCATAGACGCCAGGCACTGCCATTGGATCAATACCGGCAATGTCGATGTGGGCGTTCCAGCCGCGGGTGATCCCGGTGTTGAGATCCACCCTGGCCAGGAAACGCCGTTGATGGGCGGCCATGGTGCTGAAGCGGCCGCCGATGAAGATGGATGTGTCGTCCTGGGCGAAGAGCAGGGCGTAGACCGGGCCGTCTGTACCTGCGGCCGGCCAGAACAGGTCGGTCTGGGCGGTCGTGCCGTCCAGCCGGGCCAGGTAGCGCTGGGCCAGGCCACCGATTTCCTGGAAGGTGCCGCCGGCATACACGCGCGGGTTTTCGCCGGACTCCACGGCCAGGGCGTGAACCGGACCGTCCGGCTGCGGCGCCCAACTGCTGTCAACGACGCCACTGCCGACGATGCGTACCAGGTTCATGCGTACAGGGTTACCCGTGCCGCTGAAGCTGCCACCGGCGTAAATGCGACCCTCGCTGTCGCGCGCCAGGGCGTAGATACCCTCGCCCGGCAGGTCGGGATTCCAGCCCGGGTCGAGCAGGCCGGACGGCAACAGGCGCGCGATGTTGTGGCGCTCCACGCCATTCACCTGGGTAAAACTGCCAGCGATGATCAGGCGCAGGTCGGGCTGCAGGAGCATGGCGTGCACCTGGCCATTGGTGCGCAGGTCCAGGTCGGGCAGCGGAAACGGTGCCGGTGCCTGCGCGCGGACCTGCGTGCCGCCCAGCAGCAGGCAGACGCAGGCCAGACGCAGGACCAGGCCGATGACAGGATGTATGGACATGTTTTTCCTCCAGATGGATGGCCACCGCAATCCGGTGACGGCGGATAAGGCAACGGTCAGGGCCGCGGGGCCACGTACGGCAGCAGCAGGAGCAGCCCCAGAACCAGAAGCACCAGGCTGGACAATGAGAGCGCCGGCACGGGCTTCGCCGGTTGCGGCGAGGAGCCCCCCGGCAGGTTCTGCAGCGAGAACGCCGCGTTGGCATTTGCAAACCCCTTCCCCCGGGCCTGCGCGCGGACGGTGAAGGGGCCGGGCACGCTGTTGGCCTGCAAGGAGACAGCGGCGATGCCATCGCCATCGGTTGCCACCTCCACCAGCGCCGGCGTGGCTCCGGCGCCATTGCGGCCAGGGATAACCTGGAACTGGATCGGCACACCCACCAGCGAGGTGCCCGCCGGGCCGTGTGTGGGCAGCACGGCATCGGTCAGGCGCACGACCAGCGCCTGTTCGAACGGCTGGCCCACCACGGCCTGCTGGGCATTTCCAGCGCAGATTTCCATCCGGATCGGCGTGCCTTCCGGCGCCTGTGCCTGCCTCGGGCAGCCGCCAGCCGGTGCCGCCACGGCCAGCGCCGGCAGCAACAGGAGGGAAGACAGTGCCGTGAGCCACCGGCGCGTGCGGGTGGCTGACGTCTCATGGGATGGACGGGCGGCAGTCTGGGTTTTCATGTTCAGGGTCACTCCAGGCAGGTGTGCGGTGGGTCCTGCTGGCCGCGGATGGCGTTGACGGGTTGGGGACGCTGCAGCCGCGACCAGGCCGCCCGAAGCGTGCGCCTGGTCACCATCGCTGTCCTCACCAAAGCCTCACCATGTGCTGACGGTTGGATGATTTTTCCTTTCGGGACAGCGGATTGACGGAAGATCCGGTCGTCCGCGGCGGACGCCGGAGCCGGTTCGCGGCTGGCCTGCCCCGGCGCATGCCGATACCATCCGGCCAGGGCGCGCGGTCGCCTGCTGGCTCCCCGCCACCCTCCGCGCCGCCCGATGGCGCCCGCCGGCAACGCGGCGCGGACCCGCCTTGTCATCCGGGAGACGTGCAGCCCTACCGACATGAGCAGCGACACGACAGCACCCGAACGCGCATTCGACGAGGCCTCGACCCTGGCGTTCGGCGACTGCGAGCTGGACCGGCGGCGCCGCGAGCTGCGCCGGAGTGGCCAGGTGGTCGCCCTGGAGCCCAAGGTCTTCGAGCTGCTGGTATTCCTGGCCTCGCGCCCGGAGGAGGCACTGTCGAAGGACGCGTTGCAGGCCGCCGTGTGGCCTGGCCTGGTGGTGAGTGACTCGGTGTTCTCGCAAGCGATCATGAAGGCGCGGCGCGCCGTCGGTGACGACGGCCAGCAGCAGTCGGTGATCGCCACCGTTCATGGTTACGGCTACCGTTTCGTCGCACCGGTGCGGACTGCCGCCCCGTCGCCCGACGCTGCAACGGAGGCCCTGTCCCGGCACCGTTCGGGTGCACCGGCAAGCGGGCACGCCGGATCAAGGCGCATGCCGAGGCCCGCCGCCGCCCATGCGCTGCTGGCCCTGCTGGCGCTGGCCGCGATCTGGCTCTTCACTCGCGGCACGGGCGCCGGTCCCACCGCCATCATTGCCGTGCTGCCCAGTGCGCAGGCGGTGGAAGAGGGGCAGGAGGGCACGCTGCGGCTGGTTACCCGCGCCCTTGACCTGCCCGGGTCCGTGAACCTTGTTCCCGCCGAGAACGTGAAGCGGCTGCTGGACGCGAACGGTGTGCAACCCGACGACGACGCACGCATCCTCGAGGTCCTGCACCAGACGATGGGCGTGGACTACCTGCTGCGCACCGACATCCGGCGACGCGGCGACCACTGGAGCACCCATGCAGTGCTCATCGACCGCGACCTGCATCGCACCGAGCTGGATCCGGGCCCCGGCAGCATGGTGGCCATGGTGACCGGCCTGGGACGCGAGCTGGGGCGCACGCTGGGACGGACCTGGCCGGAGGTGCTCCCGCCATCTGTCCTGTCCGTGGACGAATTCGCCAACCAGGCCATGGCGCGTGGCCTGCAGGCACTGCTCGGCGGCGACTCCGCAGCCGCGGCGGCGCTGTTCCAGTCCGCCCTCAGCCAGGATCCCGGCCTGCTGTGGGCGCGCTACGAGCTGGCCCAGGCCTACCTGGGCATGGGGCAGGCCGAGCGTGCCCGGCCGCTGCTGGAAGAGGTGCGTGACCTGGGCGTCAATGGCGACCCCCGGCTCGGCGCACACGCCTTGACCAGCCTGGGCATCATGGCCTGGCGGGCGGGCGACCTGCAGGAGGCCGACACGCTGTTCCAGCAGGCGGCCGCCGTCTACCAGCGCATCGGCCATGACCATGGCATGGCCTCGGTGCTGGGCAACCTGGGCATCCTGGCCGAGAACCGTGGCGACTTCGACCGGGCCGAGGAGCTCTATGGCCAGGCACTGGTCCGCTTCCGTCGTGCGCATGATCTGGTCGGCGAATCGGCCGTGTACACCAACACCGCCGTGCTGGCCAAGCAGCGCGGCCGTACCACCGATGCCTGGCGCGACCAGATGCGCGCCGTCGGCCTGCAGCGTCGTCTGGGAATCGGCTCCATGCTGGTGCTGAGCCTGACCCAGCAGGCCGAACTGGAACTGGAACTGGGCATGGTCACCCAGGCGGCACAGACGCTGGCAGAAGCCCGGCAGCGCGCCGAAGCCCAGGAAGACACGGCCGGACTGGCCGGAGTCCAGCTGGCGGAAGCCCGGCGCGCGCTGGATGACCTGGACGCGACCCGGGCCGCGCAGTGGGCGGCGGCAGCGCGTGACCGCTACCGCGAGCTCGGCCACGGCCCCTACGAGGCCCGCGCCGGCCAGCTGCAGGCGTTGGCGCTGCTGGAGCTTGGCCAGGCCGATGCCGCCCTCGCGCTGCTGCAAGATCTGCCCGCCGACGGCGGCCGCGAGCAGTTGCGCATGCAGCGCGGGCTGCTGCTGGCACTGGGCGAGGCGACCAGTGCTGCCGCCGCGCAGGAACAGGCGGCGCGTCTGGCCGATGTCCTGGCTGGGCTCTCCGATCCGGTCAGCGCCGCCTACACCGGCGACGCCATCGCCCGGCTGTTGCGGCAGGCGGGCGATGATGCCGGCGCCATCGGACACTGGCGCGAAGCGATACGTGCACTGGCCCCCACCGATGAGCCGCACCGCCGGGCCTGGATGCAGACACGCCTGGCCGCGGCGCTGATCGACCAGCGCGATTACGACGGCGCCGAGGCGCTTCTGGCACAGGTGGAGAAATGGAATGCGGACTTCGTGCCGGCGCGGTTGCAACGCCTGCGTCTGGCCCGCGCCTTGGGCGATGAAGTCATGGCCGGTCGCCTGGCGCGCGAGCTGGCGGAACTGCCCGGCGCCGTTGACGGACCGCTGTCACGCGAACTCGCTGTTTCTGGTGTGAACGAGGAAACGGACGCAGCCGTCCCGGGCACGGAAGCGATCCGGGACAGGGACGGTAACCACCCGGCAGCACCGGCCGCCTGACAAGAACGGAAGCCGCGCCACGCGGCCCCCGACGTGGCTCTGCCAGGCGACGGCGTGGATCGGCGGCCGGGTGGTGGGCGCGACGGTGGCGTCCACCCTCGGCGTGCCAGCCCCTCAACGCCGTCATCGCCACGTGGATTGAGGGCAGACCCGCCGGCCCCGGACCGGTTACGAATGCCGCCTACTGTCACGGAGGCAGAGCCCCTTGCCGCAGGTGGTCCGAGGCCGGCGCCGCCTCGCCATGTCGACAGCAGGCCGGGTGCCATTGGCGGCACCTGGCCCGCGGTGCCGTTACGCCTCAGGAAGGCTTGCCGATGAACTCGGCCAGCCACTTCTGGACTTCCTCGTACCAGCGTATCGAGTTGTTCTGCTTCAGCACCCAGTGGTTCTCGTCCGGGTAGTACACCAGGCGGCTGCGCACGCCCCGGTTCTGCAGGATGTTGAACAGCTCGATGCCGTGGTTGACCGGCACCCGGAAGTCCTGCTCGCCATGGATCACCAGCGTCGGCGTATTGAAGTTGCCGGCGCCGAAGTGTGGCGAGTTGGCCTGGAAGCGTTCCGGATGTTCCCAGAACTCGCCGAAGCGGCCACGGCTGGCGCCGTAGTCGGCAGCCACCTGCGTGAACCAGTTGAACACCGCCGCATGCGCGATCAGCGCCTTGAACGGATGTTCGCGGCCGAGCACGATCGAGGTCAGGTAGCCGCCGTAGCTGCCGCCGCCGGCGGCCAGGCGGTCGCCATCGATCCACGGCTGCGCCTTGAACCACTCGGCGGCGGCGATGGTGTCCTGGTAGGGAAGATCCGCCTGGTCCGGGTTGATCGAATCGGTGAAGGCATTGCCGAAGCCGCTCGACCCGTGGAAGTTGTGCCACGCGGTGACATAGCCCCAGCCGGAAAAAACCTGTGCGTTCCAGCGCCAGTGGAAGCCGTCGGTGATGCCGTTGTGCGGGCCGCCGTGGATCAGCAGGAACAGCGGGTACTTGCGGCTGCGATCGAACCCAGGCGGATAGTTCACCCACATCTGGATCGGATCACCGTTCGCGCCAGTGTAGGTCACGCTCTCGTAGCTGCCGAGATCCATGCGCGCCAGCAGCGCGTCATTGAACCGCGACAGCGGCGTGGCGGCGCCGGAACGTGGATCGACGCGGACCAGCGTCGGCGGCTGCACGAAGCTCTCGTTGAGGGCGACCAGCGTGCGGCCATCGCGCGACACCGAGGGCGAACCGAAGCTGGTGCTGCCGGTGATCGCAGTGATCCGGCCAGAGGGGATCTCGATGCGGTGCAGGCGGACGGTGCCGGCGTCATCGACGGCGACGACGGCGCTGCGGCCATCACCGACCCATCGCGGTGAGCTGACCGAGCGGTCGAAGGTCTCGGTGATGACCTTTTCGGAACCGTCCCTGCGGTCGCGCAGCACCAGCCGCTGGCGGTCGCCGTAGAAGCCCCTTTCCTGCTGCCGAGAATACGCCAGCCAGCGTCCGTCGGGACTGTAGCTGGGCGACATGTCGCTGGCCGGATTGGCTGCGGTGATGTTGCGCGCCGGTCCGGTGCCGTCCACGTCCAGGACGAAAATATCGGCGTTGCCGGCGACACCGGTGTCATCGGTGTCGACAGTCAGCGCGATCTCGCGGCCATCGGGAGAAATGTCGAAGCTGCCCTCGCCCATCAGCTTCACACCGCGACCGCGGGTGATGGCGACCGGGTCGCCGCCCTCGGCGGCCACACGGAAGATGTGCGCTTCACGGTCGTCCAGCCAGGTGGACCAGTAACGGATCGGCGCCCTGTCCCAGGCGCGGGCGCTGACCTTGGACTCACGGCGTTCCTTCATGCGCTTGTCCTGGTCGTCCCAGCTGTCCAGGTCGGTCCAGACACGGGACACGAAGGCGATCTGGCGGCCATCCGGGAACCATGCAGCGTTGCCGACGCCCGTCGGCACCGAGGTGATGCGCTGCGCCTCGCCGCCGGCCAGGGCGATCACGTACAGCTGTGCCACGCTGTCGTCTCCGCGCCTGGACTGGAACAGGATGCGGCTGCCGTCCGGCGACCACACCGGGTTGCTGCTGCTGGTGTCCGAACCGGTCAGCGGCCGGGATTCCCCGCTCCGGGTGTCGAAAAGCCACAGCTGCGTCTGCGTGGTGTCCTTCCTGCGGTCGTTGCTGGTGACGGCCACGACAGCGTGTTGGCCATCAGGCGAAACCGCCGGCGAGGCGAGACGCTTGAGCTCCCACATCGATTCAGCCGTGATCGGCGCGCGCGCCTGTTCGGCGGCGAGGGCTACGCCGGCGCCGAGGGCCAGGCACACGGCCAGACCGAAGCGCCCGGCGCCGGTCCGCCATGCGGACGGTGCCGGAGACGTTCGCGCCCCGCTGCTTTTCACTGTCCGGACAACTGCTTGCAGGTTCACCACACCTTCTCCCTGTACTGGAAACCGGTTTCCACCTTAGCGCGGAACTCCGATCGCGACGGCTTGAAAGCCCTCGGCCAGCCGCGAACAACGGGTATCCGACCGGATCGCGGGCCGCCACGACCGACGGCAACAGGTTGATCGAAAAGGGCATAGGGCGCACACTTGCCGCAGCCAGATCGCAAATCGCGAAAGAGGAGGTCGTGTGCGCGGCTTTGGGCTATTCCGGAACCTGTTCAAGAGCGAGACCAAGGAGCCGACGGAACGGCGACAGGAAGCCCGTGTCGACGCCCGCGAAGGTCTGCGCATCCTGATCGTCGACGACTCGGCGACGGTCGTGGCCGTGCTCGGCCGCATGCTGACCCAGGCCCGCTACGAAACCTATTCGACGGACAGCGGCGAGGCGGCGCTTGAATCGCTCAATACCTGCGTCCCCGAACTCATCTTCCTGGACATCGTGCTGCCGGGCATGAGCGGCTTCGCCGCGCTGCGCGCGCTGCGCCGCGATCCGCGCACCGCACAGGTGCCGGTCATCATGATCAGCGGCAATCTCAAGGCCACCGAGGAGTTCTACGGCCAGCGCATCGGTGCCGACGACTTCATGAAGAAGCCGTTTGGCCGCACGGAAGTCTTCAGCCGCATCCAGCGCCTGATCGAAAAGGGCCGCCTGCCGCGGCGCGAAGCGCCGGCAGAGCCGCTCGATGACGAGTTGCTGGCGGAAGAAACCGTTCCGTCCGATCACCCGGGCGGCCCTTCGCCCGACGGCATGGATGACGTTGCGCAGCATGGCTTCGCTCCGGCGCAAGCCGCTGATGCATCCACGCCATCGCCCGACCCGGCCGGCGAGCCTGGTGAAGACGCGACGGCCACGACATCGGCAGGCATGGAGGCCGACGAAACGGAGCAGGCGGCGGTCGGGCAAGGCGATGAAGCCACACCGGGCGCTGGAACCGTCGCCTTTGCCGCCGCGGCATTGCTCGTCGAGGTCGGGCACACCGGCGGTCACGGGGATGTCGTCGACGCCACCGCGGTTTCGGCGATCGACGACGCCGGAGAGAATGTCGACGTCACCGAAGCCATCACCGCCACCGCGATCGACGCCGGCGAAGACACGGCAGGTGCCGTGGAGGGCGCGAGCCCGGCCAACGACGAACCGGAAAACCTCGCCAGTGGTCCGAAAGCCGACGCGGACGGGACGCGCGCACCCGGTACACCGGAGTCCGGCGACAGCGGCCTCCCGGCCAGCATCGATGACCCGGTCGCCGCAGACGAAGACGTAGCGCCGGTGCAGCACGGCACCGGGCTCGACGACGGCGCGCCCGACCTGTCGGCGAACGAAGGTCCGGGCGAGTCCGCGCACGCGGAGCCGGTGGAGTCCAGCGTGGATGCCACGCCCCTGTCCGACGCGCAGCACGAGATCGTGGAGCGCGAACCGATCCTCAGCACGCCGCAATTCGACGACTCGCCGTTCCCGGATCCGTTTGAGACCACAACCGGACAGGACAGTACAGAGGTAACGCGCGGCAATGGCGCCAGCGCAGCGGACCTGCCGTCGACCGCGGACTCGATTCCGTTGCCGGATGAAGGCGAGGTCCCCGTGTTCACGCCGGCACCAGTGGATGATGGCGAGGTGCATCCGGCGCTGCGTCCGGAGCTGCGCGATCCGGATTCCAAGATCATCTACGAGCCACCCTGGGAACGCGACTGACGCCGGACGTCGGCACCGGGACGCGGTGTCGCTGTCACGCCCGTTCGATCCCTGCGCCACCCCATCGTTCACGCCGGTGACCGCGGCAGGATTGCCGGCCCCGCTTGCAACCGTCTGCATGAGTTCAAGCCCCGCTAATTCAAGCCGCGCGTCCGCCTGACAATGCGAGCGCGCGGTCCCGAATCGCGCGCCGCTGCGGTGGCGTGTTGTCGAACGGGTTGGCGGTGTCATGGCCACGTCGCTCGTGCTACCGTCGCCGCGCCCCTCACCTGCATCGTCTGCCCGTGATCGAAGCCGAATCGCTCAGCCTGCGCTATCCCGGTGGTCGCGAAGCCCTGGGCGACCTGAGCTTCCGCATCGACGCCGGCGAAATGGTGTTCATCACCGGCCGCTCCGGTGCCGGCAAGAGCACGCTGGTCAAACTGATCGCCAACCTCCTGCTGCCTTCGCGCGGCGTGCTGCGTGTCCTGGACTGCGAGCCGTCCCGGCTCGCCCGTCGCCATCGTCCCGGGCTACGGCGACGCATCGGCATGGTGTTCCAGGACCATCGCCTGCTGCCCAGCCTCAGTGCCGCGGACAACGTCGCACTACCGCTGCGCATCCAGGGTGCCCCCGATGGCGAGATCGAACGTCGCGTGCGCGCCGCGCTCGACCTGGTCGGACTCGGCCAGCGCGCGCGCGCCTTGCCGGCCACGCTCTCCGGCGGCGAGCAGCAGCGCGTCGGCATCGCGCGCGCGATCGTGCATCGCCCACCTTTGCTGCTGGCCGACGAGCCCACCGGCAACCTCGACCCGCAGCTGTCCGTCGAGATCATGGCCCTGTTCGAACGACTGGGCGCACACGGGACCACCGTGCTGATCGCCAGCCACGACCTGCCGCTGATCCGCCAGATGCGCAAGCGCGTCCTTGTCCTGGAGCAGGGACGACTGCAGGAAGACTTCCGGCCGCAGGCGGAACCGGCATGAGTCGCGCCAACCTGCGTGGCGAATCACGGCTGCGGCGCCTGCGCTGGCGGCACCAGCGCGCGCGCAAGGACGCCCTGCTGCACCTGTCGCGGCAGCCGGCGGGCCACGCCTTCGCCCTGCTGCTGCTCGCACTGGCCCTGCTTGCGCTGCTGCTGCTCAAGACCGGCATCGACCAGTTCCGCCACCTGGGCGCACCGCTTCAGCAGGCACACGCGCTCAGCCTGTTCCTGGACGAATCCATCGACGGCACCGCTGCCGCTGCGCTGCGCGAACAGTTGCAGGACGACCCGCGGGTCGTGCTGGCGCAGGCCATCAGCCCCGACGCCGGCCTGGCGGAACTCCTGCACGCCGAAGGCAGCGAGGAAGCGTTGTCCGCGCTGCCCGGCAATCCCCTGCCCTGGGTCATCGTCATCGAACCGCGAGACCGCGATGCGGCGGCGACGCTGGCCCGCGACTGGCGCGGTCGTGCGCAGGTGTCGGATATCGCCGAGGAATCGCAGTGGCGGGATCGCGCCGACGCGGTGGTGCGGACAGCGCGCGCGGTCCTCACCGGACTGGCCCTGCTGGTGATCGGCGGCGTCGTGCTGCTGGTCGCCAACGCGGTGCGGACGATCCGCGTCGAAGGCGCCGAAGAGCGCGCGCTTCAGCGCATCTTCGGCGCCAGCGAAGCCGACCTGCGCCGGCCCTACCTCTATCTCGGCGCGCTGTACGGGCTGATCGCCAGCGTGGCAGCGGTCGTGCTGGCACTGGTCGTGTTCCTGCTGCTTGGACCGGCGCTGGCCGAACTGACGGCGGCGTTCGCCCTGGACCCGGCCGGCAGTCGTCCAGACTGGCCGTGGCTGGTCGGCATGATCCCGGCAGCGGTCGTGATGGGCACCGCCGGCGCATGGCTGGCCTGCCTGTTCGAGAAGGACGTGGAGGCGTCGGCGTGAACGGCGAAGCCGGACAGGCCACGGACCGGATCCGCCTGCACGACAGCTGGAAATCGCGCCTGGTCGATGTCTTCACGACATCGCCCATGCCGGAACTGCGCGCGTTCCTGCGCGACGAACTGGCCGCCGGCAAGACGATCTACCCGCCGCCATCGCAGATCTTCTCCGCACTGGACGCGACGCCCTTCGACGACGTCAAGGTGGTGATCCTCGGCCAGGATCCGTACCACGGACCCGGGCAGGCGCATGGTCTGTGCTTCTCGGTGCAGCCAGGGGTCGCAGTGCCGCCGTCGCTGGCCAACATCTTCAAGGAAATCCAGGACGACCTCGGCCTTGCACCGCCCCGCCATGGCTACCTCATGCACTGGGCGCGCCAGGGCGTGCTGCTGCTCAACGCGGTGCTGACGGTCGAGCGCGGACGCGCCGGCGCCCACCAGGGCCGCGGCTGGGAAGTGTTCACCGATGCGGTCATCGACCGTCTGAACCGGGAACGCGAGAATCTCGTGTTCCTGCTCTGGGGCTCACCGGCGCAGAACAAGGGTCGCCTGCTGGATACGCGGCGCCATCTCGTCCTCAAGGCACCGCATCCTTCGCCGCTGTCGGCCTATCGCGGCTTTTTCGGCTGCCGCCATTTCTCGCGCGCCAATGCCTGGCTGCGCGAACACGGCCAGCCCGGCATCGACTGGTCGCTGCCGCCGCTCACGGCGGACACGGCGGCATGAGTCGCCGACGCGCTAGATGCGGTTGAACACCACCTGGAAGCGGCGCCCGTCGTTGCCAAGCGGTGAGACCAGCGCTGCGAAGGTATCGCCCTCTGGCGTGAGGATGGCGTGAATGGCTTCGACCAGATCGACCGCCTGTTCGGATTCGAAGACCAACGTGAAACAACCGGAAAGCGTCTGCCGCGGCCGCGGATAGCCTTCAAGCGTGGGCGCGGCGACAACTTCCCGCAGGCGCAGGGAAACCGGCTCGTCGGTCTGTACGGCGACCATGAAGTCGCGACCTTCGCAGGCGCGGAAATGCTCGTAGCTGATGCCGAACGCCGGCCTGGACGCCGACGCCGACGCCGCTTCCACGGCACCCGCCCGACCTCCCGTCACGCACGCTGCGGTGCCCACGCCTGCAAGCTGCAGGAACCCACGCCGGTCCCAGGCCATTTTTCTCTCCCTTGTTCCCCTGCACGCAAGTCTAGCAGCGCGTTGCCGCCGGATGCGGCGATCCGCTGCATCAGCACCTGGGCTGACGAAAGATCGGATGCCGGCGGCGGCTCTCCGTTAACATCCCCGTCCTGCCGGTCAGCCAATACGGATAACACCATGCAACGCGTCTGTGTCTACTGCGGATCGAGTCCGGGCAACAGTCCCGTCCACGCCGGCGCCGCACGCGCGCTCGGCCGTCGACTGGCGGAGCGCGGACTGGGTCTGGTCTATGGTGGCGGCCACGTCGGCGTCATGGGCATCATCGCCGACAGCGTCCTCGCTGCCGGTGGCGAAGTGACCGGCGTGATCCCGCAACGCCTGGTCGATGCCGAAGTCGCGCACCTGGGCCTGACACGACTTGAAGTGGTCGACTCCATGCACACCCGCAAGGCGCGGATGGCTGAACTTTCCGATGCCTTCATCGCGCTGCCCGGCGGCTTCGGCACCCTGGATGAACTCTTCGAGATCCTCACCTGGGCGCAGCTGGGCCTGCATGGAAAACCCTGCGGCCTGTTGAACGTCGACGGTTACTACACGTCACTGGTGCAGTGGATCGACCATGCGGTGGGCGAAGGCTTCGTGCGGCCGCGGCATCGCGACCTTGTGATGCTCGACGACGACATCGACCGGCTGCTGGACAGGCTGTCCGCGCATGAACCGGTCGCCATCAGCAAGTGGGTGGACGTCGCCCTGCACGGCTGACGGATGGCGAACGGCGTCGGCAAGACGCGTTGCATAGCGCCGACGCCGGTGGCGGGTCCTGTTGCCGCTACCGGGACGTGCACCGTAGGGGCATGCCCGCGTGCAGCCGTTCTGACAGCGTGGAAGGCAGGACATACACACGGGACACGCCGGCAGCGCGCGCCAGGCCCGGAATCGACGGCATGGGAACCCGCACTTTGGCCCCTCCCGGGCGTTAATTGCGTGGGCGCGGACATCACTTCAAGTGGCCCACGACCATGCGCCTGGTATCCCGACCCCGCTTCCGCCCGGTTTTCGGCAGCTTCCTCCTTGCCATGCTGGCATTGCCGGTGTACCCCGCCGATTTCCATGTCACCCGCGCCGATGATCCGGCGCCCGACGGTTGCCAGCCCGGCGACTGTTCGCTGCGTGAGGCCATCGCGGCGGCCGGCGCAACGCCCGAAGCCGACCGCATCCACCTGGGCAGTGGCCTGTTCCACGTCACCCAGGGCCAGATCCAGGTGCTGGGAACGGTGGAGATTTCCGGCGTCGGCAGCGACCAGACGCGCATCGTCGGCGCCACATCCGAACCGGTGCTGGCCATGTCGGCCCTGACCGCCCTTACCGTGCGCGGCATGGAGATCGTCAACGCCGGCAACTGGGCGGTGTCCGCAAACGGTTCCGGCGCGGTGGAGTTCGAGGACGTCGTCGTGCCGGATGGCAGCCGGAACGTCTCGACTTCCGGCGCCGTGGGACTGTCCTTCGACGTCGTGATCCGCAACAGCCGCTTCGGCATCGACGATCATGTCGCCTGCCGCCAGGCATCCGGCAAGTGCCACGTCTACGATTCCGAGATTTCCGGTGGCGTCGCCACCGACGGCGCGGAAGTGTCCCTGAAGGTGGTGCGTTCGGTCATCGGCCCGGCCACGGGCGCCACCCTCAACGGTATTGCCGCGCATGGCACGGCCGCCATCCAGGTCGAGGACAGCATCGTCCGACGCGCACTCAGGCCGCTTTATCTGCTCGCCGACGGCCCGGCCGTGGCGCCTGCCGCATACGTTTCCAGGACACGCTTTCTCCACAACCATGGCCCCCTTACGGGTGACCGGCCGGGCATCGTCAACCTCGACGAAGTCGAAATCTTCGGTCATGAAGCGGCGCCGAACCAGCAGCTTCCTGCGGCGATGATGATCCATGAAGGCCCGACCTGGTTCCTGCGCCGCAGTCTGGTGCACGGCAACCGCGGCAGCGGCCTTGAAGGCGGCGCCATCCTGGTGCTGGCCGGCGGCCGGCTGGGAATCGCCAACAGCACGTTCCATGACAACGGTTTCCAGGACAGCAATGGTTTCGGCCATACGATTGCCGTGTACAACGCGGGCTCCACCCCGGCCATCCTGACGATCCTGCACAGCACGTTCCATCGCGGACCCGGCCTGGCGGCCAATGCCGCCGGTTCGGTGTTGACGGTGCGCGGCCCGGCGGCCCAGGTGGTCCTGGGCAACAATGTCCTGCGCGGTACCTGCGAGTTCGGAGGTGGCGCGTCGATCACTTCCGCCATCGGCAACGTGGAGGCGCCCGGTGGTTCCTGCGTTCCCGACAATGGCACCAACTTCCATGTCGGCGAGGTTGGACTGCGTATGGGCTCACTGGCCGACCACGGCGGATTCACGCACAGTTTCGAGCCGGATCCGGGCAGCTTCCTGCGCGACCGCGCCGATCCGGCCATCTGCCAACTGGGCGGGCTTGACCAGCGTCGCTACATACGACCGGGCAACGGCGAGCCTTGCGATGTCGGCGCCATCGAGGCCGGGGCCATTCCCGACCTGATTTTCGCGGACGGCGTCGAGGGCTGAGTGCCTGGCCCGCCGTGGCCAGCCCGGCAGCGCGCTCCGGTGCCGGCGGTTTCGCCTTACGCGCCGAGCTGGCGGCGCTTGCGGACGATGAGCATCGCCAGTTCCAGCGACTGCTCGTAGTTGAGGCGCGGATCGACGGTTGAACGGTAGGCGCGCTGCAGATCGGCCTCGCTCAGGTCGCGCGCGCCACCCATGCACTCGGTGACGTTGTCGCCAGTCATTTCCAGGTGCACGCCACCCAGGCGCGTACCAGCTTCGGCGTGCAGGTCGAACGCGCGTTCCAGCTCTGCACGGATGTTGTCGAAGCGGCGCGTCTTGATGCCGCCGGCCACGCTTTCGGTATTGCCGTGCATCGGGTCGCAGCTCCACAGCACGGTACGGCCACTGGCCCGGACCGCGCGCAGCAGCGGCGGCAGCTTATCAGCGATGGCCGCGGCGCCCATGCGATGGATCAGCGTCAGGCGGCCGGGCTCGTTGTCCGGATCCAGCCGCTCAACCAGGCGCATCAGCTGGTCCGGGGTCACCGACGGGCCGATCTTGACAGCGACCGGATTGCGGATGCCGCGGAAATACTCGACATGCGCGCCATCGAGGTCTGCCGTGCGCATGCCGATCCAGGGGAAATGCGTGGCCAGGTTGAACCAGCCCCACTGTCGCGGCACTTCGCGCGTCAGCGCCTGCTCGTAATCGAGCAGGAGGGCCTCGTGCGAAATGTAGAACTCTGCGCGATTCAGCGCGCCGATCTGCTTGCCGACCAGCGTTTCCATGAAACGAACCGACTGGCCGATGCTCTCGACCAGGCGATGGTATTCGTCCGCCAGCGGCGAATGCTGCACCCAGGCCAGATCCCAGTACTCGGGATGGTGCAGGTCGGCGAAGCCGCCATCGATCAGCGCACGCACGAAGTTGAGCGTCAGCGCCGAGCGCGAGTGCGCCTGGATCAGCCGCCGCGGATCGGGCTGCCGTGCTGCGGCATCGAAGGCGACGCCATTGACGATGTCGCCGCGATAGCTCGGCAGCGTCTGACCATCACGGGTCTCGGTATCGGTCGAGCGCGGCTTGGCGTACTGGCCGGCAAAGCGGCCGACGCGCACCACCGGAATCTCCAGCCCGTGCACCAGCACCAGGCTCATCTGCAGCAGGATCTTCAGGCGATCGGCAACACGGTCGGAGCGGCAGTCGCCGAAGCTCTCCGCACAGTCACCGCCCTGCAGCAGGAAGCGCCGACCGGCGGCGGCATCGGCCAGCTGCTGTTTCAGCGCCATGATCTCCCACGACGTCACCAGGGGCGGCAGCTGCGCCAGCGTTGCCAGCGCCTCTTCCAGCGCCGCCCTGTCGGGATAAGACGGCTGTTGCGCGGCCGCATGCGCCCGCCAGCTGTCCGGCCGCCAGTTTTCGGGGGAACGGACGGCAGTGACGGGAGGCGGGGCGGAAGCGGTCATTCGGGGCAACTCCGGTTGTTGCTTCGCAGCATCGCGCGCTTGGCGGGAGCGGTCAAGCGCGACGGTGGCGCGCTGCAGCGGCGGCAACCAGCGCCCACAGGGCGAGGCCGATGAATGCAAACAGCGTCCACCAGGGCATGCTCAGGCCCAGCAGCTGCCAGTCCACTTCGGCACATTCACCGGAGCCGGTGAAGATCATCGACAGCGCCTTGGTCAGCGGGAACGCCTCCATCATGTACTCGTAGCCCGGACCACAGGCCGGCACCTGGTCCGGCGGCAGCGACTGCAGCCAGACGTGGCGTCCGGCCACGCCGGCACCCGCGGCTGCGGCAACGGTGGCCAGCCCGCCGTACACCCATCGGCCGAAGCCCGCGGGACCGTGCAAGGCGGCGACAAGGAATACGATGCCAGTGGCGATCACCGCCATGCGCTGAAGGATGCACAGCGGGCAGGGCTCAAGGCCGAGTACGTGCTGCGCGTACAGCGCATAGCCCATCAGGCCGGCACAGGCCAGGAATCCGAGCAGGCAGGCGGAACGGAAGGTCAGCGGCATGGAATCACCTCAAGGACGAAGCCACACAGGGACCGGCGCGGCGTGGCCGGGTTCCCTGGATTCGGGAAAATCGGAACCTGTAAAACGAAAAGGCCCGGACGCTGCCGCCCAGGCCTCTTGACCATACGTCGTGAGGGTACCGCGATCAGGCGGCATCCACCTCGACGGCGGCCTCGACCTGAGGACGGTCAACCAGTTCGACATAGGCCATCGGCGCATTGTCGCCAGCGCGGAAACCGCACTTCAGGATACGCAGGTAACCACCGGGACGCTCGCGGTAACGCGGGCCCAGTTCGACGAACAGCTTGCCGACGGCGACGTCGTCGCGCAGGCGGGCGAACGCGAGGCGGCGGTTGGCTACGCCATCCTTCTTGGCCAGCGTGATCAGCGGCTCGGCGACGCGGCGCAGTTCCTTGGCCTTCGGCAGGGTGGTCTTGATCAGCTCGTGCTTGATCAGGCTGGCAGCCATGTTGCGGAACATCGCTTCGCGATGGCTGCTGGTGCGGTTGAGCTTGCGACCGGATTTGCGGTGACGCATGACGGTGATTCCTGGTTCTGGACGTCCTGTCCGTGAAAACCGGCCGTTCCCTGACCGGAGCGAATGCGAGGTTTGTTATGGACCCACTGCAAACCCGGCCCGCAGCGCGGACCGGGTCAGGGATCGGTTTCTCAGCCGGCCATCATGCCGGAACCCAGTCCGGACGGTGGCCAGTTTTCCAGCTTCATGCCCAGGGAAAGGCCATGGGCAGCGAGAACATCCTTGATCTCGGTAAGCGACTTCTTGCCCAGGTTCGGGGTCTTGAGCAGCTCGACTTCCGAACGCTGGATGAGGTCGCCGATGTAGTAGATGCTTTCGGCCTTCAGGCAGTTGGCCGAACGCACCGTCAGCTCCAGATCGTCGATCGGGCGCAGCAGCAGCGGATCGAAACCCGCGGTCTCGGCACGCGACTTCTCCGGCTCGACGCGGGCGAAGTCACCGAACACCGAGATCTGCTCGGCAAGGATGCCGGCGGCCTGGCGCACCGCGTCCTCGGCCTCGATCGTGCCGTTGGTCTCGACGTCCAGGATGAGGCGATCCAGGTCGGTACGCTGCTCGACGCGCGCGGCGTCGACTTCATAGGCAACGCGGCGGACCGGGCAGAACGAGGCATCCAGCTGCAGCTTGCCGATCGCGCGAGGCTCGTCGCCGACCAGGCGCGCGGTCGCGGGCTGGTAGCCCATGCCACGGCTGATGCGCAGGCGCATGCTGAACTCGATGTCCTTGGTCAGGTTGGCGATGACGTGGTCGGGATTGACGATCTCGACACTGGCGTCGCCCTGGATGTCACCGGCGGTGATGACACCACGACCCTTGCGGCTGAGCTGCACCGTGGTCTCGTCGCGGCCGTTCAGGCGGATCGCGACATCCTTGAGATTGAGCAGGACATCAAGGACGTCCTCCTGCAGACCCTCGACCGTGGTGTACTCGTGAAGTACGCCGTCGATCTCGGCTTCCACGATGGCGGCACCGGGGATCGACGACAGCAGGACGCGGCGAAGCGCGTTGCCGAGCGTATGGCCGAAGCCACGCTCCAGCGGCTCGACCACGACTTTCGCGCGGTGAGCACTGATCTTTTCCACGGTGACGCCGCGCGGGCGCAGCACGCTGATGGAGGCGCTTGCCATTCAGGCTTTCTCCGAATTACTTGGAATACAACTCGATGATGAGGCTTTCGTTGATGTCGGCCGGCAGATCCGCGCGCTCAGGCAGGGCCTTGAACACGCCGGTCAGCTTCTTGCCATCGACATCGATCCAGCTCGGGACCAGATCCATCTGGTCGGCCAGGGCAACAGCTTCCTGGATGCGCAGCTGGCTCTTCGCGCGCTCATGCACGGCGATCTCATCACCCGGCTTGACGGCGTAGGACGGCAGGTTGACGCTCTTGCCGTTCACCACGATGCCCTTGTGCGACACCAGCTGGCGGGCCTGCGCGCGGGTGACCGCGAAACCCATGCGATAGACAACGTTGTCCAGGCGGGTTTCGAGCAACTGCAGCAGGTTCTCGCCGGCATTGCCCTTGCGGGCGGTCGCCTTGGCGTAATAGTTGCGGAACTGGCGCTCGAGCAAGCCGTAGATGCGCTTGACCTTCTGCTTTTCACGCAGCTGCAGCGCGTAGTCGGACAGCTTGCCGCGCTTGGCGACGGCGCCGTGCTGGCCGGGCTTCTGCTCGAACTTGCACTTGGAGTCGATGCCGCGCGCCGGGCTCTTCAGGCTGAGGTCGGCGCCCTCGCGTCGGGCCAGCTTGCAGGTGGGACCAATGTAACGTGCCATGGCAATACTTCCTTAGACGCGACGCTTCTTCGGCGGACGGCAGCCGTTGTGCGGGATCGGGGTGATGTCGGTGATGCTGGTGACCTTGATGCCCAGCGCGTTCAGCGCGCGCACGGACGACTCACGGCCCGGGCCCGGTCCCTTGATGCGCACTTCGACGTTCTTCACGCCGTAGTCGAGCGCCACGCGACCGGCCTTTTCGGAGGCGACCTGGGCGGCGAACGGCGTGGACTTGCGCGAACCGCGGAAACCGGCGCCACCTGCCGTCGCCCAGGAAAGGGCATTGCCCTGGCGATCGGTGATGGTGACGATGGTGTTGTTGAACGAGGCCTGGACATGGACGATGCCGTCCGTGACCACGCGCTTGATCTTCTTCTTGGCCTTGGCAGCTGCCGGCTTGCTCATAGAAAGTCGCCTTTACTTCTTGATGGCGCGACGCGGGCCCTTGCGGGTGCGTGCATTGGTACGGGTACGCTGGCCGCGCAGCGGCAGGCCCTTGCGGTGGCGGAGGCCACGGTAGGTGCCCAGGTCGATCAGACGCTTGATGCTGACGGCGTTCTCACGACGCAGATCACCTTCGACAGCGAACCGGCCCACCTCGGCGCGGAGCTTCTCGACCTCGGCCTCGGTGAGGTCACGGATTTTTGTGCTGGGCACCACGCCTGCGTCGTCGCAAATCTTGCGCGCGCGCGAGCGGCCAATGCCGTAGATACTGGTCAGGCCGATCCAGACATGCTTCTGGACCGGAAGATTGACACCTGCGATACGCGCCATGATGCGTCTCCGAAAAACTTAAAGCGCAGTGAACCGAAAATTATAGTTAAAAAGCGTGCTGGAACTCAAGTGCTCAGCGTCGGGCCAGACCTGAACGACTGGAACCCTTCAGGTTGGCCTTCTTCATCAGGCTTTCGTACTGATGCGACATCAGGTGCGCCTGGACCTGGGCCGTGAAGTCCATGACCACGACCACGACGATCAGCAGCGACGTTCCGCCGAAGTAGAACGGGACGTTCCAGCCGGCCCGAAGGAACTCGGGCAACAGGCAGACCGCCACCATATAGGCCGCACCGACCGCCGTCAGGCGGGTCAACACGCTGTCGATGTAGTCCGCCGTCGCCTTGCCCGGGCGGATGCCCGGGATCAGGGCGCCCGACTTCTTCAGATTGTCCGCCGTCTCCTGGGAATTGAAGACGATGGCCGTGTAGAAGAACGAGAAGCCGGCGATCAGTGCTGCGTACAGCAGCAGGTACAGCGGCTCGCCCGGCGACAGCGCCTGCGAGATGTTCTGCAGCACGCGCGTGGCGGTGCCGGTACCGCTGCCAAACCACGATGCCGCCGTGGCCGGGAACAGGATGATGCTCGATGCGAAGATGGCCGGGATCACGCCCGCCATGTTCAGCTTCAGCGGCAGGTGGGAGGTCTGGTTCATGTACGCGTTGCGACCACCCTGCTTGCGTGCGTAGTTCACAGGAATGCGCCGCTGGGCACGCTCCATGAACACCACGAACAGGGTGACGGCCACGACCAGTGCCAGCACCATGATCACCACCAGCGGGCTGAGGTCGCCGTTGCGGGCGAGTTCCAGCGTCGCCGCGATCGCGGACGGCAGGCCCGCCACGATACCGGCGAAGATGATCAGCGAGATGCCGTTGCCGACGCCACGCTCCGTGATCTGCTCGCCCAGCCACATCAGGAACATGGTGCCGGCGGTCAGGCCGACCACGGCGCTGAACACGAATGCGGGACCGGGATTGATCACCACCGACAGGCCACCACCCAGCGACTGGTTCTGCAGGGCAATGGCCACTCCCGCCGCCTGGAAGACGGCCAGGGCCACGGTGCCGTAGCGGGTGTACTGGGTCAGCTTGCGTCGACCCGACTCACCTTCCTTCTTGATCGCCTGCAGGCTGGGCAGCACGGCCGCCAGCAACTGCACGATGATCGAGGCGGAGATGTACGGGATGATGCCGATCGCGAAGATCGAGAACCGTTCCAGCGCGCCACCGGAGAACATGTTGAACATGTCGACGATGGTGCCGCTCTGCTGGTCCATGAACTGGGCCATCGCTCCCGGGTTGACGCCGGGTACCGGGATGAACGTGCCCAGACGATAGACGATCAGGGCGCCGATCACGAACAACAGGCGCTGGCGAAGCTCGGTCAGTTTGCCGAGCCCGGCCAGCGCACCCGCATTGGACATGTTGGAAGCCACGGTTGCTCCGTTCTTGCCTTACTCGACGCTGCCACCGGCAGCCAGGATCTGCTCCCGGGCACCAGCGGTGACGGCCACACCCTTGACGGTCACGGCACGGGACAGCTCACCGTTCTTGACGATCTTGGCGCGCTTGGCCAGGCGATCGACAAGGCCAGCGGCCTGCAGTGCAGCGAAATCGATGGTGGCGTCGGCCAGCTGCTCGAGCTGGTACAAGAACACCTGTGCACACTCGTGCTTGGTCTTCGAGCGGAAGCCGACCTTCGGCAGGCGTCGCTGCAGCGGCATCTGGCCGCCTTCGAAGCCGGCCTTGACCTTGCCCTTGCCCGAGCGGGCGAACTGGCCCTTGTGACCGCGACCGCCGGTCTTGCCGAGGCCCGAGCCGATACCACGGCCGACGCGGGTGCGCTCCTTGCGGGCGCCGTCGGCAGGCTTGATGTCATTCAGACGCATGACTTGCTTACTCCTCGACTCGAACCAGGTAATAGACCTGGTTGATCAGACCGCGCACGCTCGGGGAATCCTTCAATTCGCGCACGTCATTGAGCTTGCGCAGGCCCAGCGCGTTGACGCTGAGGCGATGGCGCTGCTGGCAGCCACGCAGGCCCTTGACCAGGCGCACGCGGATGGTCTTGGTGTTGTCAGTTGCCACCGGTGATCTCCTCGACGGACTTGCCGCGCTTGGCCGCGATGCGGGCCGGCGAGGCAATGCTGGTCAGGCCGTTGATGGTGGCGCGGACCAGGTTGATCGGATTGCGCGAACCCTGTGCCTTCGACAGGATGTTGCGCACGCCCAGCACCTCGAAGACGGCGCGCATGGCGCCACCGGCAATGACACCAGTACCTTCCGACGCCGGCTGCATGTACACCTTGGCGGCGCCATGCTGTGCCTTGACCGGGTACCAAATCGTGCCTTCGTTGAGGTGCACGTCGACCATGCTCTTGCGGGCGCGCTCCATCGACTTCTGGATGGCGACAGGCACTTCACGGGCCTTGCCATAACCGAAACCGACCTTGCCGGAGCCATCGCCGACCACGGTCAGCGCGGCGAAGCCGAAGATGCGGCCACCCTTGACGGTCTTGCTGACGCGGTTGACCGCGACCAGCTTTTCGATCATGCCGTCGTTGTCGCGGTCGCGGTCGCGGTTGTCGCGTTCGTTTGCCATGAATGAATCCTCAGAACTTCAGGCCGGCTTCACGCGCGGCGTCGGCAAGGGCCTTGATGCGGCCATGAAAACGGAAACCGGAGCGATCGAAAGCGACCGAATCCACTCCGTTGGCGAGCGCGGCCTGGGCCACGGCGCGGCCGACGGCGGCGGCGGCTTCCTTGTTCTTGGTGCCCTTCAGACCCTCGCGTACCGACTTCTGGACGGTAGAGGCTGCAGCGACGACCTTCTCGCCATCGGCGGAGAAGACCTGGGCGTAGATGTGCTGGCCAGTGCGATGGACGCTCAGGCGGGCAACACCCAGCTGACGGATATGGATGCGCGTGCGCTTGGCGCGACGCAGGCGTGACTGGTTCTTGTCCACGGTTGTCATCTCGATCAGGCCTTCTTCGCTTCCTTCATGACGATCTTCTCGCCGGAATAGCGCACGCCCTTGCCCTTGTAGGGTTCCGGCGGACGGTACGCGCGAATCTTCGCCGCGACCTGGCCAACGGCCTGCTTGTCGCTGCCCTTGACCAGGATCTCGGTCTGGGTCGGCGTTTCGATCGTGATGCCTTCAGGCGACTTGAAAACCACCGGATGCGAAAAGCCCAGGGACAGGTTCAGGTCGCGACCCTGCATGCTGGCGCGGTAACCGACGCCGACCAGCTCGAGCTTGCGCTCGAAGCCCTGGCTGACGCCGGTGACCATGTTGTTCAGCAGCGCACGCAGCGTACCGGCCATCGCCCAGTCCTGCTCGGACTTGACGGCGATCTGGACCGTGCCGTTCTCGATGTTGACGTCCACGCCGGCCGGGCGCGGACCGTTCAAGGTGCCCTTGGGGCCCTTGACCTGGATCTGCTGGTCGTTGACCGACAGCTCGACACCCTTGGGCAGAGCGATCGGCTTCTTGGCGACTCGTGACATGTCTATCGTCTCCTTAGGCCACGACGGCGAGGACTTCGCCACCCAGGCCCTGCTTGCGCGCATGCGCATCGGTCATCACGCCCTTGGACGTGGTCACGATGCTGATGCCCATGCCACCCAGGACCTTCGGCAGATCGTTCTTGCCACGGTACTGGCGCAGGCCGGGACGGCTGACGCGGCGAAGCTGTTCGATAACGGGACGACCCTCGAAATACTTCAGGAGGATCTCGATCTCCTTCTTGCCCGGGCCGATGTCGCGGGTGGCGACGTCGGTGATGTAACCCTCTTCCTTGAGGACGCGGGCGATTTCGAGTTTCAGCTTGGAGGCCGGCATGCGGACGCTCTGCTTGCGAGCGCCCTGCGCATTCTTGATGCGCGAGAACATGTCGGCGATGGGATCAGTCATGCTCATTGTGGTTTCCTGGTAAGCACCGATATCTCGATGGGATGGCGGAGCGGGAATCGCACCGCCGCGGGGTTGCTGTTACCAGCTGGCCTTGCGCAGGCCCGGCACGTCGCCACGCATGGTGGCTTCACGCAGCTTGTTGCGGCCAAGCCCGAACTTGCGATAGACCGCGCGCGGGCGCCCGGACATCTCGCAACGGGTACGGACGCGCACCGGCGAGGAATCGCGCGGCAGCTTCTGCAGCTTCGCGCTCGCCTCCAGCTTGGCCTCGTAGGAGGCATTCTGGTCGTTGAGGACGGCCTTGAGCTCGGCACGCTTGCTGGCATAACGCTTGACCAGCTTCGCGCGCTTCAGCTCGCGGTTCACCATGGAGGTCTTGGCCATGTTTCCTGGATCCTAATGCTTGTCGAAATGCCCGGCCGGGGCCGGCCGGGCGATGATCGGGGTGATCGTCAGTTGCGGAACGGGAAGCTGAAGGCTTCCAGCAGCGCCTTGGCTTCGGCGTCGGTCTTGGCGGTGGTGCCAATCGCGATGTCCATGCCGCGCAGGGCGTCGACCTGGTCGAAATCGATTTCCGGGAAAACGATCTGTTCCTTCAGGCCGAAGTTGAAGTTGCCGCGGCCGTCGAAGGAACGGCCGGAGATGCCACGGAAGTCACGCACACGCGGCAGCGAGACATTGATCAGGCGATCCAGGAACTCGAACATCTTGGCGCGGCGCAGGGTGACCTTGCAGCCGATCGGCCAGCCGTCACGGATCTTGAAGCTCGCGACCGACTTGCGGGCCAGCGTCGTCACCGGCTTCTGGCCGGCGATCTTGGCCATGTCGGCGACCGCGTTCTCCAGCACCTTCTTGTTTCCGACCGCCTCGCCCACGCCCATGTTGAGCGTGACCTTGGTCAGGCGCGGCACCTGCATGATGTTGGAGTAGCCGAACTTCTCCATGAGCTTCGGCACCACTTCTTCCTTGTAGAACTTTTCCAGACGCACGGTCATGACGTGTTTCCTCAGGCGTCGACCACTTCACCGCTGGAGCGGAACACGCGAACCTTGCGTCCATCCTCCAGCACCTTGAAACCGACGCGCTCGCCCTTGCCCGTCGCCGGGTTGAGCAACATCACGTTGGAGCTATGGATCGGCGCCTCACGCTCGATGATCCCACCCGGCTGGTTGGCCTGGGGATTCGGCTTGGTGTGGCGCTTGACCAGGTTCACGTTGGCCACGACGACGTGGTCGCTGCCGCTTTCGACGCGCAGCACCTCACCCTTCTGGCCCTTGTTCTTGCCGGCGATCACGATGACGCGGTCGCCCTTGCGCAGACGTTTCATGGCAGCGATTTCCTTACAGTACTTCCGGCGCCAGCGACACGATCTTCATGAACCGCTCGGAGCGCAGTTCGCGCGTCACCGGTCCAAAGATTCGCGTGCCGATCGGCTCGTGCTTGTTGTTGAGCAGCACCGCGGCATTGCCGTCGAAGCGGATCAGCGAACCGTCGGCACGACGCACACCCTTGCTGGTGCGGACGACCACGGCATTGTAGACCTCGCCCTTCTTGACCTTGCCACGCGGAATGGCGTCCTTCACCGACACCTTGATGATGTCGCCAATGCGTGCATAACGGCGCTTGGATCCGCCCAGCACCTTGATGCACATCAGTTCACGGGCGCCGCTGTTGTCGGCGGCCTGCAGCGTACTCTGCATCTGGATCATGATTCGATCTCCTGGTCAGTGCACGCGGCGGTCAGCGCTCGACGCGCTCAAGGATCTCCACCACCTGCCAGTTCTTGGTCTTGGACAGGGGGCGGCACTCGGCGATGCGCACGAAGTCACCTTCGCGACACTCGCCCTCGGCGTCGTGGGCGTGCACCTTGGTCGAGCGGCGGATGTACTTGTTGTACATGCCGTGCTTGACCTGGCGCTCGATCAGCACCGTAACGGTCTTATCCATCTTGTCGCTGACCACCCGCCCTTCCAGGGTGTTGGCGCGCTTCTCGGACGTGTTCATCTGTTCTGGTCCTTACTTCTTCTCGCCGAGGGCGGTCTTGATCCGCGCCACGTCGCGACGGGCGCGACGGATCTCGTGCGTCTTGGTCAGCTGGCCGCCGGCCTTCTGCATGCGCAGGTTGAACTGTTCGCGCTTGAGCTCGCCGAGCTGTTCGCCCAGCTCCTTGGCGGACTGCTTGCGCAGGTCGGTCATCTTCATCACAGCACCGTCCGGGTCACGAATGTGGTCTTGATCGGGAGCTTGGCGGACGCCAGGGCGAACGCCTCGCGTGCCGCTTCCTCGGACACGCCTTCGATCTCGTAAATCATGCGGCCCGGCTGCACGACGGCCGCCCAGAACTCCACGCCGCCCTTACCGGAGCCCATTCGGACCTCGATCGGCTTGCGCGTGATCGGCTTGTCCGGGAACACGCGGATGAACAGCTTGCCGCCGCGCTTGACATGGCGCGAGATGGCACGACGCGCCGACTCGATCTGGCGCGCGGTCAGCATGCCGTGCTGCGTCGCCTTCAGGCCGAACTCGCCGAAGCTGACCTGGTTGGCGACGAACGCCAGACCACGGTTGCGGCTCTTGTGGACCTTGCGGAACTTGGTTCGCTTGGGTTGCAACATTGTCGGTTACTCCTTGCCGCGTCCGCTGCGCTCGCCGCGCGGCTCACGGTCGCCACGATCACCACGGTCACCGCGCTCGCGGCCCTTCGGCGCCGGCGCTTCCTCGGCCTGCGGTGCGTACAGATCGAAGATCTCGCCCTTGTAGACCCACACCTTGACGCCGATGATGCCGTAGGTGGTCAGGGCCTCGGCGAAACCGTAGTCGATGTCGGCGCGCAGGGTGTGCAGCGGCACACGACCTTCGCGGTACCACTCCGAACGTGCGATTTCCGCACCGTTCAAGCGGCCGGCGACATTGACCTTGATCCCCAGGGCACCCAGGCGCATCGCGTTGCCGACGGCCCGCTTCATGG
Organism: Pseudofulvimonas gallinarii; assembly: GCF_004343305.1. Taxonomy (GTDB): domain Bacteria; phylum Pseudomonadota; class Gammaproteobacteria; order Xanthomonadales; family UBA2363; genus Pseudofulvimonas; species Pseudofulvimonas gallinarii. The sequence goes on from NZ_SMAF01000008.1 coordinate 133,853, forward strand.
CGCGACGGAACATGATACGGCGCTCAAGCTGACCGGCGATCGACTTGGCGATCAGCTGGGCGTCCAGTTCCGGACGACGCACTTCCACCACGTTGATGTGGGTGGGCACGCCCATGACGCTGGTGGCCTTCTTGCGCAGGCGCTCGATGTCCTCGCCCTTCTTGCCGATCACCACACCCGGACGCGCCGTGTGGATGGTGATGCGCGCGGTCTTGGCCGGGCGTTCGATCTGGATCCGGCTGATGTCGGCGTCCTTGAGGCGCTCGTCCTTCAGCAGCATCTCGCGCACGCGCAGATCGGCGGCCAGGTAACCGGCGAATTCCTTCTTGCCGGCATACCACTTGGAATTCCAGTCCTTGGCGATGCCAAGGCGGATGCCGATCGGATGTACCTTGTGACCCATCGTAACGTCCTCAGTTGTCGCCGACGACCACAGTGATGTGGCTGGTGCGCTTGATGATGCGGGTGCCGCGGCCCTTGGCCCGGGCGCCGAAACGCTTCAGGCGCGGACCCTCGTCGACGAAGATGCGGGCGACCTTGAGCTCGTCCACATCGGCGCCTTCGTTGTTCTCGGCATTGGAGATTGCCGACAACAGCAGCTTCTTGATCAGGTGCGCACCCTTCTTCGGGCTGAACGCGAGCAGGTCGGTCGCACGGCCCACCGGCAGGCCACGAACCTGGTCGGCGACCAGGCGGGCCTTCTGGGGGGAAATGCGCGCGCCGCGCAGAATCGCTCTGGCTTCCATCGCTGCTCTCCCTTACTTCGACTTCTTGTCGCCGCCGTGACCCTTGAAGGTCCTCGTCGGAGCGAACTCGCCGAGCTTGTGCCCGACCATGTTCTCGTTGACCAGGACCGGCACGTGCTGCTTGCCGTTGTGCACGGCGATGGTGAAACCCACCATCTCCGGCAGAACCATCGAGCGACGCGACCAGGTCTTGATCGGCTTCTTGCTGTTGCTGGCCAGGGCCGATTCCACCTTCGCCATCAGGTGGTGATCGACAAACGGGCCCTTCTTGAGTGAGCGTGCCATCTAGTTCAGCCTCATCACTTCCGACGACGCACGATGAGCTGCGTCGTACGCTTGTTCTTGCGGGTCTTGTAACCCTTGGTCGGCACGCCCCACGGCGTCACCGGATGGCGACCGCCCGAAGTCCTGCCCTCGCCACCACCGTGCGGGTGGTCCACCGGGTTCATCACCACGCCGCGAACGGTCGGGCGGATACCCAGCCAGCGCTTCGCGCCCGCCTTGCCCAGCTTGCGCAGGCCATGCTCTGCGTTGCCGACCTCACCGATGGTGGCGCGGCAATCAGCGGGCACCTTGCGCATTTCGCCGGAACGCAGGCGGAGCGTGGCGTAGCCCTGCTCGCGTGCAACCAGCTGGCACGAGGCACCGGCGCTGCGGGCGATCTGCGCGCCCTTGCCGGGCTTCATCTCGATGCAGTGCACCAGAGAGCCGATCGGCATGTTGCGCAGCGGCAGCGTATTGCCCACCTTGATCGGCACGTCGGTACCCGCCATCAGCTGGTCGCCGACCTGGATGCCCTTCGGCGCGATGATGTAGCGGCGCTCGCCATCGACGTAGCAAAGCAGGGCGATGTGCGCCGTGCGGTTCGGATCATACTCGATCCGCTCGACGCGCGCAGGAATACCTTCCTTGTCACGCTTGAAGTCGATCAGACGGTAGTGCTGCTTGTGACCACCGCCGCGGTGACGCGTGGTGATGCGGCCGTTGTTGTTACGGCCACCGGTCTTCGACTGCGGCTGGATCAGCGGCTGGTAAGGGCCGCCCTTGTGCAACTCCGGGGTGGTGACGCGCACAGCGGAGCGGCGTCCCGGCGAAGTCGGCTTGAGTGTCATCAGTGCCATCGGCGTATTCCTCGGATCAGGCCTTCGCACCCAGGTCGATGCTCTGGCCATCGGCCAGACGCACGTAGGCTTTGCGACGATCGCTGCGGCGTCCCGGCTGGAACCGGAAGCTCTTGTTCTTGCCCTTGAGATTGACCACGGTTACGTTGTCGACCTTCACACTGAAGATCTGCTCCACGGCCGCCTTGACTTCGGCCTTGGTCGCACCCTGGATCACCTCGAACACATACTGGTTGTACAACTCCTGGGTACGGGCCGACTTCTCGGAGACGACCGGCGCCCGCAGGATGTCGTACAGGCGGTTCTTGCTGCTCATGCCAGCCACTCCTCGATCTTCTTGACCGAATCAACGGTCATGAACACGCGCTCGGCGTGCACCAGGCTGACCGGATCCAGCGCGCCGGCATCCGTCACGTACACGTGCGGGATGTTGCGGGCGGCCAGGTACAGGTTCAGGTCGTCCTGTTCGGTCACGATCAGCGCACGGTCGGCCTTCAGCTCACCCAGCTTCTCGAGCAGCAGCTTGGTGCGCGGCTCGGCAACGGTGATGTCGCTGACGACGTGCAGGCGATCCTGGCGGACCAGCTCGGACAGGATCGAACGCAGGGCGCCGCGGTACATCTTGCGGTTCACCTTCTGTTCGAAGCTGCGCGGCTTGGCGGCGAACGCACGGCCACCACCGACGAAGATCGGAGCGGTCAGGGCACCGTGACGCGCGCCACCACCCTTCTGCTTCTTCGACTTCTTGGTCGTGCCGGACACTTCCGAACGGGTCTTCTGCGCCTTGGTGCCGGAACGGCCAGCTGCGCGGTAGGCGACGACCACCTGGTGGACGAGGTCTTCGCGGAAGTCCTCACCCCAGATCGTCTCGGAGACAGCGAGCTTGTCGCCGCCTTGAATCTGCAGTTCCATCGTGTACTCCTTACGCCTTGGCTGCCGGACGGACGATGACGTCACCACCCGGTGCACCCGGAATGGAACCCTTGACCGCGATCAGGCCGCGCTCGGCGTCGACCTTGACCACTTCGAGGTTCTGCGCCGACTGGCGCACATTGCCCATGTGGCCGGCCATCTTCTTGCCCTTGAACACGCGGCCCGGCGTCTGGCGCTGGCCGATCGAGCCCGGGGCGCGATGCGACAGCGAGTTACCGTGCGTGGCGTCGCCCATGGTGAAGCCCCAGCGCTTGATCGTGCCCTGGAAGCCCTTTCCCTTGGTCACACCGGCGACGTCCACCATCTGGCCGACCTCGAACAGGTCAACCTTCAGCTCGGCGCCGACTTCATAGTTGCCGATGGCGTCATCGGCCACACGGAACTCCCACAGGCCACGACCGGCTTCGACCTTGGCGGTGGCGTAGTGGCCAGCCAGGGGCTTGCTGATCAGCGCGGCGCGCTTGCTGCCCGCGGCGACCTGGATCGCGTTGTAGCCATCGGTATCACGGGTCTTGACCTGGACGATGCGGTTCGGGCTCGCCTCGATCAGGGTGACGGGCACGGAGCGACCGTCTTCGGTGAACACCCGGCTCATTCCGGCCTTGCGGCCTACCATTCCGACTTTCATGACTGACATCCCGTCAATACAGCTTGATCTGCACGTCCACGCCGGCAGCGAGGTCGAGCTTCATCAGCGCATCCACGGTCTTGTCGTTGGGATCAACGATGTCCATGACGCGCTTGTGCGTGCGCATTTCGTACTGGTCGCGTGCGTCCTTGTCGACGTGCGGCGAGACCAGGATCGTGTAGCGCTCCTTCTTGGTCGGCAGCGGGATCGGACCGCGCACCTGGGCGCCGGTACGCTTCGCCGTCTCGACGATTTCACTGGCCGAACGGTCGATCAGGCGGTAATCGAACGCCTTCAACCTGATGCGGATCTTCTGCTGTGCCATAACCTTGGTTCCTGCTGGAAACTGGAGAACTAGACTTGAGGACCAGTTTCCAGGTTTGGGGCGATTCTAAAAAAACACTTCAGGGCGTCGCCGGCCGGAGCCGGCGACCAGGCCCGGCTGTTACTCGATGATCTTCGCCACCACGCCGGCGCCGACGGTGCGGCCGCCTTCGCGGATCGCGAAACGCAGGCCTTCTTCCATCGCGATCGGGGCGATCAGCGTCACCACCATCTTGATGTTGTCGCCCGGCATGACCATCTCGACGCCTTCCGGCAGCTCGCACGAACCGGTCACGTCCGTCGTGCGGAAGTAGAACTGCGGGCGGTAACCCTTGAAGAACGGCGTGTGACGGCCGCCCTCGTCCTTCGACAGCACGTACACCTCGGCTTCGAACTTGGTGTGCGGCTTGATCGAACCGGGCTTGCACAGCACCTGGCCGCGCTCGACTTCGTCACGCTTCGTGCCGCGCAGCAGCAGGCCCGCGTTGTCGCCAGCCTGGCCCTGGTCCAGCAGCTTGCGGAACATCTCGACGCCGGTCACCGTCGTCTTCACCGTCGGACGGATACCGACAATCTCAACTTCGTCACCGACCTTGATGATGCCGCGCTCGATACGACCGGTCACCACGGTGCCGCGGCCGGAGATCGAGAACACGTCCTCAACCGGCATCAGGAACGTCTTGTCGATGTCGCGCTCCGGCTCCGGAATCCACGAGTCCAGCGCCTCCACCAGCTTGATGATCGCCGGCACGCCGATTTCCGACTGGTCGCCTTCCAGCGCCTTCAGCGCCGAACCCTTCACGATCGGCGTGTCGTCGCCCGGGAACTCGTACTTCGACAGCAGCTCGCGGACTTCCATCTCCACCAGCTCCAGCAGCTCGGCGTCGTCCACCATGTCCGCCTTGTTCAGGAAGACCACGATGTACGGCACGCCCACCTGGCGGGCCAGCAGGATGTGCTCGCGCGTCTGCGGCATCGGACCGTCAGCGGCCGAGCACACCAGGATCGCACCGTCCATCTGCGCCGCGCCGGTGATCATGTTCTTCACATAGTCGGCGTGACCCGGGCAGTCCACGTGCGCGTAGTGACGGGTCGGCGATTCATACTCGACGTGCGAGGTCGAGATCGTGATGCCGCGCGCCTTCTCTTCCGGCGCCTTGTCAATCGCGTCGTACGCATGGAACTCGCCACCGAAACGCTCCGCGCCCACCTTCGTCAGCGCCGCCGTCAGCGTCGTCTTGCCGTGGTCAACGTGACCAATCGTGCCCACGTTCACGTGCGGCTTCTTGCGTTCGAACTTTTCCTTGGCCATGGCTAGAAAACCTCGTCAGAATCGATTCTTTGGTGAAAAACGTCAGGACTTCTTGATCACAGCCTCGGCGATGTTCGCCGGGGCTTCCGCGTAATGGTCGAATTCCATGGTGAACGTGGCGCGACCCTGGGACATCGAGCGCAGCGACGTGGCGTAACCGAACATTTCGCCCAGCGGCACGTGCGCGTTGATGACCTTGCCGGACGGGCTCTCGTCGGAACCCTGCAGCACGCCACGACGGCGGCTCAGGTCGCCCATCACGTCGCCCATGTAGTCTTCCGGCGTCACCACCTCGACCTTCATGATCGGCTCGAGCAGGACCGGGTTCGCCTTCTGGAAGCCGTCCTTGAAGCCCATCGAGCCGGCGATCTTGAACGCCATTTCGTTCGAGTCGACTTCATGGTACGAACCGTCGACGATGCGGACCTTGACGTCGACGATCGGGAAGCCCGCCATGATGCCGGAGGCCATGGCTTCCTGGATGCCCTTGTCGACCGCCGGGATGTATTCCTTCGGAACCACGCCACCGACGATGGCGTTCTCGAAGACATAACCCGCGCCACGCTCCTGCGGCTCGATCTCGAGCACGACATGGCCGTACTGGCCGCGGCCACCGGACTGCCGGACGAACTTGCCGTCCTGCTTGACCGCCTTGCGGATGGTCTCGCGGTAGGCCACGCGCGGCTTGCCGACGTTGGCTTCGACGTTAAACTCGCGCTTCAGGCGGTCGACGATGATGTCCAGGTGCAGCTCGCCCATGCCGGCGATGATCGTCTGGCCGGATTCCTCGTCGGTCTTGACGCGGAACGACGGGTCTTCCTGGGCCAGGCGGCCCAGCGCGATGCCCATCTTTTCCTGGTCACCCTTGGTCTTCGGCTCGACCGCCATCTCGATCACCGGCTCCGGGAACGTCATGCGCTCCAGCGTGATCACGTTGGCCGTGTCGGCCAGCGTGTCGCCGGTGGTCACGTCCTTCAGGCCGACCGCAGCGGCGATGTCGCCAGCGCGGACTTCCTTGATCTCGTTGCGGTTGTTCGAGTGCATCTGGAGCAGGCGGCCGATGCGCTCCTTCTTGCCCTTGACCGGGTTGTAGACCTGGTCACCGGACGTCAGCACGCCGGAATAGACGCGGAAGAAGGTCAGCGAACCGACGAACGGATCGGTCATGATCTTGAACGCCAGCGCCGAGAACGGCGCGTCGTCGGAGGCCAGACGGGTGTCCTCGTTCTCGTTCTCGTCGACGCCCTGCACCGGCGGACGGTCGACCGGCGACGGCAGCAACTGGATCACGCCATCGAGCATCGCCTGCACGCCCTTGTTCTTGAAGGCGCTGCCGCAGAAGGCCGGGACGATCTCGACGCGGATGGTGCGCTCGCGCAGGCCGGCAATGATCTCGGCCTCGGTCAGCTCACCTTCTTCCAGGTACTTGTTCATCAGGTCTTCGTTGGCTTCAGCCGCAGCCTCCACCATGAAGGCGCGCGCCGATGCGGCCTTGTCCTGCAGGTTCGCAGGGATGTCGCGATATTCGAAGGTCGTGCCCTGGCTGGCGGTATCCCAGTGGATCGCCTTCATCTTGAGCAGGTCGACGACGCCCTCGAAGCCGTCCTCGGCACCGATCGGGACCTGCATCGGCACCGGATAGGCGCCCAGGCGGGTCTTCAGCTGGTCGACAACCTTGTCGAAGTTAGCACCGGTACGGTCCATCTTGTTGACGAAGGCCAGGCGCGGCACCTTGTACTTGTTGGCCTGGCGCCACACCGTTTCCGACTGCGGCTGCACGCCGCCGACGGCGCACAGCACGAACACGGCGCCGTCGAGCACGCGCAGCGAACGCTCGACCTCAATGGTGAAGTCGACGTGGCCCGGGGTATCGATGATGTTGAAGCGGTGCTCCGGCAGGGACTTGTCCATGCCCTTCCAGAACGCGGTCGTGGCCGCCGACTGGATGGTGATGCCGCGCTCCTGCTCCTGCTCCATCCAGTCCATGGTCGCAGCACCATCGTGCACTTCACCCAGCTTGTGACTCACGCCGGTGTAGAACAGGATGCGCTCGGACGTCGTCGTCTTGCCGGCATCGATGTGAGCCATGATGCCGAAGTTGCGATAACGGTCGATGGGAGTCGTACGCGCCACAGTCTGATTCCTTGTTTCGTTTCCGCCGGATTACCAGCGGTAATGCGAGAAGGCCTTGTTGGCCTCGGCCATGCGGTGGGTTTCCTCGCGCTTCTTCACGGCGCCGCCGCGATTCTCGGCCGCATCGAGGAGCTCACCGGCCAGCTTGCGCGGCATGGTGTTCTCGGAACGCTTGCGGGCGGCGTCGATCAGCCAGCGCATCGCCAGCGCCTGGCGACGGGCCGGACGCACTTCGACGGGCACCTGGTAGGTGGCGCCACCGACGCGACGGCTCTTCACCTCGACCAGCGGCGCGACATTGTCGAGCGCCTTCTCGACCAGGCCCAGCGGCTGGTCGGCACCGGCCTTTTCGCCGATATGGTCGAGAGCACCGTAGACGATACGCTCGGCCACCGACTTCTTGCCGCTCTTCATGACCATGTTGATGAAGCGCGCCACCATCTGGCTGGCATGCTTGGGATCCGGGAGGATCACACGGGCGGGATGGGAACCCTTTCTGGACATCGTGCTGTTCCTGCTGTTCCGTTAGGACTTGGGACGCTTGGCGCCGTACTTGGAACGGGCCTGCTTGCGCTTGGCCACGCCCGAAGCATCCAGCGAGCCGCGAACCATGTGGTAGCGCACGCCAGGAAGATCCTTGACGCGACCACCGCGAACCAGGACCACCGAGTGCTCCTGCAGGTTGTGCCCTTCGCCACCGATGTACGAGATAACCTCGTAACCATTGGTCAGGCGGACCTTGGCGACCTTGCGAAGGGCCGAGTTCGGCTTCTTCGGGGTGGTCGTGTAGACGCGCGTGCAGACGCCACGACGCTGCGGGCAGGACTCGAGTGCCGGGGAGGCGCTCTTGTAGGTTTTCGGGTGCCGTCCCTTGCGGACCAGCTGGTTGATCGTTGACATCGTCAGCCTCGGGGAAACAAAAACACAGGCCGAGTTATGCCCGGCCTGTGAGCTTTGAGAGTTTAACGGTATCTTCAGAAATCTGTCAACACCGCCTGCGGCATCCTGCCGCCGAACACGAGGCCGGTCCGTGGCCTCATTTCGTTGTCGGTCTTACGTTAAATCACTCCGCGGAGGCGGTGGTGTCCGGCTCGCTGTCATCAGCGTCCACCGTTGCCACCGCTTCCCCGGCCAGGGCCGCCTTTTCGGCTTCCGTCAGCGCCCCGCCATCCTGGCGCCTGGAGCTGTGGTATGCCAAACCGGTACCGGCCGGAATCAAGCGACCCACTATAACGTTTTCCTTCAGACCGCGCAAGCCATCCCGCGTGCCGCGAACCGCCGCTTCGGTCAGGACGCGGGTCGTTTCCTGGAACGAGGCCGCGGAAATGAACGATTCGGTTGCCAGCGAGGCCTTGGTGATGCCCAGCAGGACCGGCTCGTACTTGGCCGGCAACTCGTCCCGGGCCACTGCGCGGGCATTTTCTTCCAGGACGCGGACGCGCTCCAGCTGCTCGCCCTTCAGGAAACGGGTGTCGCCGGCGTCGGTGATCTCGACCTTGCGCAACATCTGGCGAATGATCGTCTCGATGTGCTTGTCGTTGATCTTCACGCCCTGCAGACGGTAGACGTCCTGGATTTCCTTGACCAGGAACGCCGCCAGCTCCTCGACGCCCTTCAGGCGCAGGATGTCCTGCGGGTTCGGCTCGCCCTCGACCACGGTCTCGCCCTTCTCGACGTGCTCGCCTTCGAAGACGACGATCTGGCGGTACTTCGGGATCAGCTCTTCATGGACGTTGCCGTCCTTGTCGGTGATCAGCAGTCGCTGCTTGCCCTTGGTGTCCTTGCCGAAGCTGACGATGCCCGAGCGCTCGGCCAGGATCGCCGGATCCTTGGGCTTGCGCGCCTCGAACAGGTCGGCCACGCGCGGCAGACCACCGGTGATGTCGCGGGTCTTCGACGCTTCCTGCGGGATCTTCGCGACCACGTCGCCGACGCCGACGGCGGCGCCGTCCTGCAGGGTCACCATCGAGCGCGGCGGCAGGAAGTACTGCGCCGGGATGTCGGTACCCGGCAGCTTCAGGTCCTTGCCGGACTTGTCGAGGATACGGACGATCGGACGCAAGTCCTTGGCGCCACCGGTGCGGCGCTTCGGATCGGTGATCACCGAGCTCTGCAGGCCGGTCAGTTCGTCCACCATCTCGTCAACGGTGATGCCCTCGACGAAATCGACGAACTTGATGTAGCCCTCGACCTCCGAAATGATCGGATGGTTGTGCGGGTCCCAGTTGGCCACGACCTGACCGGCCTTGACCTCCTCGCCTTCCTTGACCTGCACGGCCGCGCCGTACGGCAGCTTGTAGCGCTCGCGCTCGCGACCGTGGGCGTCGATCACCGACAGTTCGCCGGAACGCGACACCGCCACCAGGTGCCCGGCGGCGTGCTGGACCGTCTTCAGGTTGGTGAAGCGCAGCGAGCCGTTTGTCTTCACCGTGATGTTGTCCACGGCGGCGGCACGCGAGGCGGCACCACCGATGTGGAAGGTACGCATCGTCAGCTGAGTACCCGGCTCACCGATCGACTGCGCGGCGATGACACCCACCGCTTCGCCGTTGTTGACCAGGTGGCCACGGGCCAGGTCGCGGCCGTAGCAGGCCGCGCAGACGCCGTGCTTGGTTTCGCAGGTGATCGGCGAACGGACCAGGATGGACTGCACGCCCATCTCTTCCAGCCTTTCGACCCAGCGCTCGTCGAGCAGGGTGCCGCGCTCGACGACCGGATCCTCGTCGTTACCGGGCAGGAACACGTCCTCGGCGACGATACGACCCAGCACCCGCTCGCGCAGCGGCTCGACCACATCACCACCTTCGACGATCGGCGTCATGGTCAGGCCCGCGCGCGTCTCGCAGTCGACCTCGGTGACGACCACGTCCTGGGCGACGTCGACCAGGCGGCGGGTCAGGTAACCGGAGTTCGCGGTCTTCAGGGCGGTATCGGCCAGGCCCTTTCGCGCACCGTGGGTGGAGGAGAAGTACTCCTGCACGTTCAGGCCTTCGCGGAAGTTCGCCTTGATGGGCGTCTCGATGATCGAGCCGTCCGGCTTTGCCATCAGGCCACGCATGCCGGCGAGCTGGCGGATCTGCGCCGCCGAACCACGGGCGCCGGAGTCGGCCATGATGAACAGCGAGTTCATCGACTTCTGCTTGGTGAGGCTGCCATCGGCCAGCGGCACTTCGTCGCTGCCCAGGTGGTCCATCATCGCCTTCGCCACCAGTTCATTGGTGCGCGACCAGATGTCGACGACCTTGTTGTAGCGCTCGCCCGAGGTGACCAGGCCGGACGCGTACTGTTCCTGGATCTCCAGCACTTCCTTCTCGGCCGCCGCGAGGATCTCTCGCTTCTCGTCCGGAATGTTCATGTCGTTGATGCCGATCGAGATGCCGGCGCGCGTCGCATAGCGGAAGCCGGTGTACATCAGCTGGTCGGCGAACACGACGGTCGGCTTCAGGCCGAGCTGGCGGTAGCAGGCGTTGATCAGGCGCGAGATCGTCTTCTTGTTGAGCTCGACGTTGACCAGGTCGAACGACAGGCCTTCCGGCAGGATTTCCTTCAGCAGGGCGCGGCCGACGGTGGTGTCGACGATGCGGCGGATGCGCTCGCGGCTGCCGTCCTCGGCGATGACCACCTCATCCAGGCGCACCTTGACCTTGGCGTGCAGGCTGACGGCCTTGTTCTGGTAGGCGCGGAACACTTCGGAGATGTTGGCGAACGCCATGCCCTCGCCGGCCTGGTTCACCAGCTCGCGGGTCATGTAGTACAGGCCGAGGACGACGTCCTGGGTCGGCACGATGATCGGCTCGCCGTTGGCGGGCGACAGGATGTTGTTCGACGACATCATCAGCGCGCGCGCTTCCAGCTGCGCTTCCAGCGACAGCGGCACGTGCACGGCCATCTGGTCGCCGTCGAAGTCGGCGTTGAACGCGGTACAGACCAGCGGATGCAGCTGGATCGCCTTGCCTTCGATCAGCACGGGCTCGAACGCCTGGATGCCGAGGCGGTGCAGCGTCGGCGCGCGGTTGAGCATCACCGGATGCTCGCGGATGACCTCTTCCAGGATGTCCCAGACGGTGCCTTCCTCGCGCTCGACCATCTTCTTGGCCGCCTTGATCGTCGTGGCCAGGCCACGGCGCTGCAGCTTCGAGAAGATGAAGGGCTTGAACAGCTCCAGCGCCATGCGCTTGGGCAGGCCGCACTCGTGCAGCTTCAGCGTCGGGCCGACCACGATGACCGAACGGCCGGAATAGTCGACGCGCTTGCCGAGCAGGTTCTGGCGGAAACGGCCCTGCTTGCCCTTGATCATGTCGGCCAGCGACTTGAGCGGGCGCTTGTTGGTGCCGGTGATGGCGCGGCCGCGGCGGCCGTTGTCCATCAGCGCGTCCACCGACTCCTGCAGCATGCGCTTTTCGTTGCGCACGATGATGTCCGGCGCGTTGAGCTCGAGCAGGCGGCGCAGGCGGTTGTTGCGGTTGATGACGCGGCGGTACAGGTCGTTCAGGTCGGAGGTCGCAAAGCGGCCGCCGTCCAGCGGCACCAGCGGACGCAGGTCCGGCGGCAGCACCGGCAGCACGGTCAGCACCATCCACTCCGGGCGATTGCCGGACTCGACGAAGCTCTCGACCAGCTTGATGCGCTTGGTGAGGCGCTTGAGCTTGGTTTCCGAACCGGTGCTGGCGATGTCTTCCTTCAGCTGCAGCAGCTCGGCCTGCAGGTCGAGCGTGCGCAGCAATTCGTGCACCGCTTCGGCGCCCATGCGGGCATCGAACTCGTCGCCGAACTCTTCCATCGACTGCAGGTACTGCTCTTCGCTGAGCACCTGGCCGCGCGTCAGCGAGGTCAGGCCCGGGTCGACGACCACGAAGGCCTCGAAGTACAGGATGCGCTCGATGTCACGCAGCGTCATGTCCAGCATCAGGCCGATGCGCGACGGCAGCGACTTGAGGAACCAGATGTGCGCGGTCGGGCTGGCCAGTTCGATGTGGCCCATGCGCTCGCGACGGACCTTGGCCAGGGTGACCTCGGTGCCGCACTTCTCGCAGACCACGCCGCGGTGCTTCATGCGCTTGTACTTGCCGCACAGGCACTCGTAGTCCTTGATCGGCCCGAAGATGGCGGCGCAGAACAGGCCGTCACGCTCCGGCTTGAAGGTGCGGTAGTTGATGGTCTCCGGCTTCTTGACCTCGCCGAAGGACCACGAGCGGATCAGTTCCGGCGACGCCAGTCCGATGCGGATGGCGTCGAAATCCAGGACCTGGCGCTGCTGGTTGAACAGGTTGAGCAAATCTTTCATGTCGGTTCTCCGCGTCCTGGCCCTTACTCGGTCTCAAGTTCCATGTTGATGCCCAAGGAACGGATTTCCTTGACCAGCACGTTGAAGGATTCGGGCATGCCCGCGACCATCTCGTGGTTGCCGTCGACGATGTTCTTGTACATCTGGTTGCGGCCGCCGACGTCGTCGGACTTCACCGTCAGCATTTCCTGCAGGGTGTAGGCCGCGCCGTAGGCTTCCAGCGCCCAGACTTCCATCTCGCCGAAACGCTGGCCGCCGAACTGCGCCTTGCCGCCCAGCGGCTGCTGGGTGACCAGCGAGTACGGGCCGGTCGAACGCGCGTGCATCTTGTCGTCGACCAGGTGGTTCAGCTTCAGCATGTACATGTAGCCGACGGTGACCGGGCGATCGAAGGCTTCGCCGGTGCGGCCGTCGAAGAGGATGGTCTGGCCGGATTCCGGCAGGCCCGCCAGCTTCAGCAGGTCCTTGATCTCCTCTTCGTGGGCACCGTCGAACACTGGCGTCGCGGTGGTCACGCCACGCGACAGGTTGCGCGACAGCTCGGCGATTTCGCCGTCCGAGAAGGACTTCAGGTCGACGCGCTTCTCGCTGCTGTTGTAGACCTTGTCGAGGAAGCCGCGCAGATCGTCCGCCTTCGCCTGCTGCTCGAGCATGCCCTGGATGCGCGTGCCGACGCCCTTCGCCGCCCAGCCCAGGTGCGTTTCGAGGATCTGGCCGATGTTCATGCGGCTCGGCACGCCCAGCGGGTTGAGCACGATGTCGACCGGCGTACCGTCGGCCATGTGCGGCATGTCCTCGACCGGAACGATCATCGAGACCACGCCCTTGTTGCCGTGGCGGCCGGCCATCTTGTCACCAGGCTGGATGCGACGCTTCACGGCCAGGTAGACCTTGACCATCTTCAGCACGCCCGGAGCCAGGTCGTCGCCGGCGGTGATCTTCTTCTTCTTTTCCTCGAAGCGCTTGTCGAACTCGGCCTTGTGGCGCTTGATCTGCTCGCCGGCCTTTTCGATCAGGTCGCCCAGGTCCTCGTCCTTCATGCGGATGGAGAACCACTCGTCCTTCTTCAGTCCGTCGAGGTATTCGTCGGTGATGTCGGCCTTCTTCAGCCCGTTCGGGCCGCCATTGGCGGGCTTGCCGACGATCGCCGCGCGCAGGCGTCCGTAGATGGCGTTCTCGAGGATGCGGAACTGGTCGTCCAGGTCCTTCTTGATCGCCTTGATCTCGCCCTGCTCGATGGACAGCGCACGCTTGTCCTTTTCCAGGCCGTCACGGGTGAAGACCTGCACGTCGATGACGGTGCCGTCCATGCCCGGCGGCACGCGCAGCGAGCTGTCCTTCACGTCGGACGCCTTCTCGCCGAAGATCGCGCGCAGCAGCTTTTCTTCCGGGGTCAGCTGGCTCTCGCCCTTCGGCGTGACCTTGCCGACGAGGATGTCGCCGGCCTGCACTTCCGCGCCGATGAAGACGACGCCGGACTCGTCCAGGCGCGACAGCGCGGCCTCGCCGACGTTGGGGATGTCGGCCGAGATTTCCTCGGGGCCAAGCTTGGTGTCGCGGGCGACGCAGGTCAGCTCCTCGATGTGGATCGAGGTGTAGCGGTCCTCCTGGACAACGCGCTCGGAGATGAGGATGGAGTCCTCGAAGTTGTAGCCGTTCCAGGGCATGAACGCGACCAGCATGTTCTGGCCCAGCGCCAGCTCACCCAGGTCGGTCGAAGGACCGTCGGCCAGCACGTCGTTCGGGGCGACGCGGTCGCCGACCTTCACCAGCGGACGCTGGTTGATGCAGGTGTTCTGGTTGGAACGGGTGTACTTGACCAGCGAGTAGATGTCGACGCCGGCATCGTTCTCGCCGATTTCGGACTCATCCACCTTGACCACGATGCGGCCGGCATCGACCTGGTCGATGACGCCGCTGCGGCGCGCGACCACGTTCACGCCGGAGTCGGTGGCGACCACGCGCTCGATGCCGGTGCCGACCAGCGGCGCCTCGGCGCGCAGCGTCGGCACGGCCTGGCGCTGCATGTTCGCGCCCATCAGGGCGCGGTTGGCGTCGTCGTGCTCGAGGAACGGGACCAGGGCCGCCGCGACCGACACGGTCTGCATAGGCGAGACGTCCATGTAGTGCACTTCCGACGCCGCCTTGAGCAGGGTTTCACCCTGGTAGCGGCAGGCGACGAACTGCTCGGCGAAGCTGCCGTCCTTGTTCAGCGGCGAACTGGCCTGGGCGATGACCAGGTCGTTCTCCTCGATCGCCGAGATGTAGTCGACCTGGTCGGTGACCTTGCCGTCGATGACGCGGCGGTACGGGGTTTCCAGGAAACCGTAGGAGTTGGTGCGCGCGTACACGGCCAGCGAGTTGATCAGGCCGATGTTCGGACCTTCCGGCGTCTCGATGGTGCAGACGCGGCCGTAGTGCGTCGGGTGCACGTCGCGGACTTCGAAGCCGGCGCGCTCGCGCGTCAGGCCACCCGGTCCCAGCGCCGAGACGCGGCGCTTGTGGGTGACTTCCGACAGCGGGTTGTTCTGGTCCATGAACTGCGACAGCTGCGAGGAGCCGAAGAACTCCTTGATCGCGGCGGCCACCGGCTTGGCGTTGATCAGGTCCTGCGGCGTCAGGCCATCGGCCTCGGCCATCGACAGGCGTTCCTTGACGGCGCGCTCGACGCGTACCAGGCCGACGCGGAAGGTGTTCTCGGCCATCTCGCCGACGCTGCGCACGCGGCGGTTGCCCAGGTGGTCGATGTCGTCCACCGTGCCCTTGCCGTTGCGGATGTCGATCAGCACGCGCAGCACGTCGATGATGTCTTCGGTCGACAGCGTGCCTTCGCCGGTGATCTCCTTGCGGCCGACGCGGCGGTTGAACTTCATGCGGCCGACGCCCGACAGGTCGTAGCGGTCGAAGCTGAAGAACAGGTTCTGGAACAGGTTCTGCGCGGCTTCCTTGGTCGGCGGCTCGCCCGGGCGCATCATGCGGTAGATCTCGACCAGCGCCTCCAGCTGGTTGCGGGTCGGGTCGATACGCAGGGTGTGCGAAATGTACGGACCGCGATCGAGGTCGTTCACGTACAGGGTGTCGATGCGCTCGATGCCGGCCTCGCGGAACTTCGCCAGGTGCGTCTCGTTGAGCTCTTCGTTGGCCGCGGCAATCAGCTCGCCGGTGGCCGGATTGACCACGTCGGCGCCGAGGATGCGCCCGGACAGGTAGTCATCCGGCACTTCCAGCGCGCCGATGCCGGCTTTCTGGAGCTCGCGGACATGGCGGGCGGTGATGCGCTTGCCGGCCTCGACGAGGACGTTGTTGCCGACCACGATGTCGAAGTTGAAGGTCTCGCCACGCAGGCGTTCCGGCACCAGGTCCAGCTGCGCGCCGCCGTCGGCGTTGAGCGTGAAGGTATTCATCTCGAAGAAGGTCGAGAGGATCTCCTCGTTGCTCATGCCCAGGGCACGCAGCAGGATCGTCACCGGCAGCTTGCGGCGACGGTCGATACGCGTGAACACGGCATCCTTCGGATCGAACTCGAAGTCGAGCCAGGAGCCGCGGTAGGGGATCACCCGCGCGCTGTACAGCAACTTGCCGGAGCTGTGCGTCTTGCCGCGGTCGTGGTCGAAGAACACGCCCGGTGAGCGGTGCAGCTGCGAGACGATGACGCGCTCGGTACCGTTGATGATGAAGGTGCCGGTGTCGGTCATGAGCGGCAGTTCGCCCATGTAGACCTCCTGCTCCTTCACGTACTTGATCGCCTTGTTGCTGGCCGGGGAGTCCTTGTCGTAGATCACCAGGCGGACGAGCACGCGCAGCGGCGCGCCGTAGCTCAGGCCCCGGGTACGGCACTCGCGCTCGTCGAACGCCGGCTCACCCAGCTTGTAGCTCACGTACTCCAGGGCGGCGTTGCCGCTGTAGCTGACGATCGGGAAGATCGACTTCAGCGCGGCATGCAGGCCGATGTCGTGGCGCTCGCCCGACGAACGATCCAGCTGCAGGAACTCGCGGTAGGAGTCCACCTGGGTGGCCAGCAGGAAAGGCACCTTGAGGATCGAACGCTGCTTGCCGAAATCACGGCGGATGCGCTTCTTCTCGGTGAAGGAGTACTGTGTGGTGGTCATTGGAACCGCCTCGCTGTGGCTGTCGCCGACGGACATCGCCGGCGACTGGATAAAGAAAGGTCAGACATGAATGGCGGATCGATGCGGGCGCACGCGGCAGGCGGCGGGCGCATCGGATCGGATTCGCGACTCAGGTCTGGCTTCTCGTCGGTGTCGCATTCCCTGAAAGCAGGAAAAGCCCGGGGGCTTTCGCCCCCAGGCTGAACCGGTCGCTGTGAAACCAGCGACGCAACGGTCGATTACTTGAGCTCGACGGTCGCGCCGGCAGCTTCCAGCTCCTTCTTGAACTTGTCAGCATCTTCCTTGCTGACGCCTTCCTTCACGGTGCCAGTCGCCTCGACCAGGTCCTTGGCTTCCTTCAGGCCCAGGCCGGTGATGGCGCGGACGGCCTTGATGACCTCGACCTTCTTCTCGCCGGCCGACTTCAGGACGACGGTGAACTCGGTCTGCTCTTCAGCGGCGGCGGCACCACCACCAGCGGCCGGGGCGGCAGCCACGGCAACCGGAGCGGCGGCGGACACGCCGAACTTGTCTTCCATCATCTTGACCAGCTCGACCACGTCCATGACGGACATGGTGGCGATGGCTTCCAGGATATCTTCCTTGCTAACGGCCATGATTGCTTAACCTCAAAAACGTTACGGGATGATTGATTGCGAAAACGCGGATCAGGCAGCCTTCTTGGCTTCGGCCACGGCGTTGACGACGCGCGCGGTCTGGGCCACCGGCTCGTTGAGCGTGCGCACGAACTTGACGACCGGGGCGATCATGACGCCGGCCAGCATGCCCAGTGCCTGCTCCAGGGTCGGCAGGGATGCCAGCTGCTCCACATGGGACGCCGGGTACATCTGTCCGCCAACCGCGACGAGACGCGGCTTCAGCTTGTCATTCGCCTTGGCGAAGTCCTTGATCAGGCGACCGGCCGCACCGGGATCGTCCTTCGAGAAGGCATACAGCAGCGGACCCGTCAGCGCGTCGGCGACGCACTCGTATTCCGTGCCGTCGACAGCGCGGCGCACCAGGGTGTTCTTAGCCACCTTGAGGTACACGCCGCCCTGACGGGCCTTCGCACGCAGCTCGGTGAGCTGCGCGACGGACAGACCGATGTAGTCTGCCGCGACCAGGGAGTAGGCCTTGGCCGCCACTTCCGCGAGTTCGGCTACCAGCTCTTTCTTCTGAGCAAGATTTAGTGCCATATCGACTCCGAACTTGCAGGCGGAATGCACCATGCATTCCGCGGTGACCGGATCACATCCTTGCGATCCGTCGATGCCTTTCGGCACCTGGGTGGTGGCCATCATCCCGCTACGCAAACGCAGGCCGGGCCTGCGCTTGAGTAGCGGGACGAGGGCAACACCATCTACGCAGGCCGGTTGCCCGATTACCCCGTCGCGAACAGGACTGTCCGCGCCAGGACCTGCGGTCTTTGACGGCTCGCCTTCCCGCTCCACCACCTTGCGGTGTCACACCGGAACGGGTTGGCAGCCCTCAAACACGGTCATCCCTGACCGCAATCCGGCCATCCTGGCCGGACTGGAACCTTCAATTACTTGGTGGCGACCGACAGGGTCGAGGTATCGACGCCGATACCCAGGCCCATCGTGCTCGACACATACACCTTCTGCAGGTACTGGCCCTTCGCCGCCGACGGCTTGGCCTTGACCAGGTCACCAAGCAGCGAGTTGAGGTTTTCCTTCAGCGCTTCGACTTCGAAGTTCGCCTTGCCGATGGTGCTGTGGACGATGCCGCCCTTGTCGGCGCGGAAACGCACCTGGCCACCCTTGGCGTTCTTGACCGCCAACGCCACGTCCATGGTGACGGTGTTGGTCTTCGGGTTGGGCATCAGGCCGCGCGGACCCAGCAGGGTACCGAGCTTGCCGACGACGCGCATGGCGTCCGGCGTGGCGATGACGACGCCGAAGTTCAGGTCACCGTTCTGCATCTGCTCGGCCAGGTCGTCCATGCCAACGGCCTCGGCGCCGGCGGCGCGGGCTTCCTCGGCCTTCGGGCCCTGGGCGAACACGGCGACGCGCACGGTCTTGCCGGTGCCGTTCGGCAGCACGGAAGAACCACGAACCACCTGGTCGGACTTGCGCGGGTCGATGCCCAGGCGAACGGCCACGTCGATGGACTCGACGAACTTCACCTTGCTGTTGTCCTTGAGGATCTTCAGCGCTTCCTCGATCGGATAGGTCCGGGTCGGATCGACCAGGGACGACATTGCCTTGAAACGCTTCGTCTGCTTTGCCATGGCCTCAGCCCTCCACCGTCAAGCCCATGCTGCGCGCGCTACCGGCAATGGTGCGCACCGCAGCGTCCAGATCAGCCGCCGTGAGATCCGGCTCCTTCGCCTTGGCGATCTCTTCGAGCTGGGCGCGCGTGACCTTGCCCACCTTCTGCGAGTTCGGCTTCGGCGAACCACTCTGGATGCCGACGGCCTTCTTCAGCAGCACGGTGGCCGGGGTGGTCTTGGTGACGAAGGTGAAGCTGCGGTCGGAGTAGACCGTGATGATCACCGGCGTCGGCAGACCCGGCTCCAGCTTCTGCGTGGCGGCGTTGAACGCCTTGCAGAACTCCATGATGTTGACGCCGCGCTGACCCAGCGCCGGACCGACCGGCGGGCTGGGATTGGCCTGGCCGGCCTTGATCTGCAGCTTGATGTAACCCGTGATCTTCTTTGCCATTGCTTTGTGCTCCTCGGGTGCAAGCGCCAGCGTTCACTGGCTCCCCGTCGGTTTACATTCGGGACCTCGCGGCCCCGGACTTGTCAGGCCTTCTCGACCTGTGCGAACTCGAGTTCGACCGGTGTTGAACGCCCGAAAATCAGGACGGCCACCCGCAGGCGGCTCTTGTCGTAGTTGACTTCCTCAACCACGCCGTTGAAGTCGTTGAACGGCCCGTCGATGACGCGGACCATTTCGCCCGGCTCGAACAGCACCTTCGGCTTGGGCTTGTCGGTGCCTTCCTTGACGCGACGCAGGATGTTGTCGGCCTCCCGGTCGCTGATCGGGACGGGACGGTCGGCGGTACCACCGATGAAGCCCATCACCTTCGGCGTTTCCTTGACCAGGTGCCAGCTCTCGTCGTCGATGCGCTTGGCGTTGCCGTCCTCGTGGGTCTCGATCTGGACCAGCACGTAGCCGGGGAAGAACTTGCGCTCGCTCTTGCGCTTCTGGCCGCCACGCATCTCGACCACTTCCTCGGTCGGGACCAGCACTTCGCCGAAGCGGTCTTCCATGCCATTGCGGACGATGCGGTCGCGCAGGGCCTGCGCCACCGACTTCTCGAAGCCCGAATAGGCATGTACGACGTACCAGCGCTTGGCCATGCTCAGACTCCCACCAGCCCGCGGACGATCCAGGCCAGCAGCATGTCGATCAGCCACAGCAGGATGGAGATGATCACCACGACGATCATGACCATGATCGTCGTCTGCACCGTCTCCTGGCGCGACGGCCAGGCAACCTTGCGCAGCTCGAACCGCGTCTCGCTGAAGAACCCGACCAGCGCGCGACCCGGACCGGTGAACGCGGCGATGACGCCGGCGGCCACCAGGCACACGACCAGGCCCGCGAAGCGGATGGCGAAGTGCCCCGTCTCGGCGAACCAGTAATAACCAACCACGCCCGCCACGAGGATCAGCAGGGCAGCCAGCAGCTTGACCGTATCCACCGACGAACCGGTGCTTTGTTGTTCAACCTTGCCGTTCATGCTTGAGTGGACGGAGGCAGGCGCGGCTCGGACCGGTTACGGGGCGCCGCCTTTCGGGCGACGTCATCCTGGAATCGTCGAACCTGCTGCTCGCCGTCGTCTGTCCTTGTGTCAGTGGCACGCCAGGAGGGACTCGAACCCCCAACCTGCGGTTTTGGAGACCGCTGCTCTGCCAATTGAGCTACTGGCGTACGTTGTCCTCAAACGCATTCGGCGAGCCCTTGCGGACCCGCCTTAGCTTTCACTGTCCGGACCGGCAGGCGCCAGTCCGGACCACCGCATGCAGCGGTTACTCGATGATCTTCGCCACCACGCCGGCGCCGACGGTGCGGCCGCCTTCGCGGATCGCGAAACGCAGGCCTTCTTCCATCGCGATCGGGGCGATCAGCGTCACCACCATCTTGATGTTGTCGCCCGGCATGACCATCTCGACGCCTTCCGGCAGCTCGCACGAACCGGTCACGTCCGTCGTGCGGAAGTAGAACTGCGGGCGGTAACCCTTGAAGAACGGCGTGTGACGGCCGCCCTCGTCCTTCGACAGCACGTACACCTCGGCTTCGAACTTGGTGTGCGGCTTGATCGAACCGGGCTTGCACAGCACCTGGCCGCGCTCGACTTCGTCACGCTTCGTGCCGCGCAGCAGCAGGCCCGCGTTGTCGCCAGCCTGGCCCTGGTCCAGCAGCTTGCGGAACATCTCGACGCCGGTCACCGTCGTCTTCACCGTCGGACGGATACCGACAATCTCAACTTCGTCACCGACCTTGATGATGCCGCGCTCGATACGACCGGTCACCACGGTGCCGCGGCCGGAGATCGAGAACACGTCCTCAACCGGCATCAGGAACGTCTTGTCGATGTCGCGCTCCGGCTCCGGAATCCACGAGTCCAGCGCCTCCACCAGCTTGATGATCGCCGGCACGCCGATTTCCGACTGGTCGCCTTCCAGCGCCTTCAGCGCCGAACCCTTCACGATCGGCGTGTCGTCGCCCGGGAACTCGTACTTCGACAGCAGCTCGCGGACTTCCATCTCCACCAGCTCCAGCAGCTCGGCGTCGTCCACCATGTCCGCCTTGTTCAGGAAGACCACGATGTACGGCACGCCCACCTGGCGGGCCAGCAGGATGTGCTCGCGCGTCTGCGGCATCGGACCGTCAGCGGCCGAGCACACCAGGATCGCACCGTCCATCTGCGCCGCGCCGGTGATCATGTTCTTCACATAGTCGGCGTGACCCGGGCAGTCCACGTGCGCGTAGTGACGGGTCGGCGATTCATACTCGACGTGCGAGGTCGAGATCGTGATGCCGCGCGCCTTCTCTTCCGGCGCCTTGTCAATCGCGTCGTACGCATGGAACTCGCCACCGAAACGCTCCGCGCCCACCTTCGTCAGCGCCGCCGTCAGCGTCGTCTTGCCGTGGTCAACGTGACCAATCGTGCCCACGTTCACGTGCGGCTTCTTGCGTTCGAACTTTTCCTTGGCCATGGCGGTACCTGTTCTAGGCTCTCGATGTCGGGTGGAGGCGGATGGCGCCGGACGCGTCACCCGAGGTGATTGAAAGTGGTGCCCACGAATGGAATCGAACCATCGACCTCTTCCTTACCAAGGAAGTGCTCTACCGACTGAGCTACGTGGGCAAATTTTGTTTCCGCGGCTGGAGCGTCCCATGGAGCGGGAGACGGGAATCGAACCCGCACCATCAGCTTGGAAGGCTGAGGTTCTACCATTGAACTACTCCCGCTCGACGGGCAAACTCCTGGTGGAGGGAGGTGGATTCGAACCACCGAAGGCGTAAGCCAGCAGATTTACAGTCTGCCCCCGTTGGCCGCTTGGGTATCCCTCCTTGGGAGCCGCGCATTGTCCCCGCAAGCCCGTGGCCGTGTCAACGGGCTGATGTGGGGAATTTTCATCGTCCCGTCACGGCTGGCCGAACCTCGCCCTGATTGGCGATAATCCGCGGCCCTTCACGCGCCCTGCGCGCAGCCGAGACTCCATGTCGCCAACCGCACCCGTCACGATCCGCTGGGGCAGGGCCCAGGCCGCGCCCGTCGCGCCGGACGAAGGGCTGTGCTGGCCGGACCTGGACCCGGAACACAATCCGGCCGAGTGGCCGGAACTGTTGCGTCGCCTTGCCGCCTTCGACGGGCCCGTGCTGCTGCTTCGAAACGGCATCGTGCTGCCGGAGACCGCGGCCGGCCAGTTGCACGCGGCCGCCTGCAGCCTGGGCAGCGGCGTCATTGTCGGCGCGCTGGACAATCTTGTTGCAACCCTGAGTCCGCTGCCGCCGGGGGCGACGATCCCGGCGCCGCTGGACGCAGCCGCGCTGGCGCGCACCTGCGGCTGGCTGGGTCGGGGGCAACTGGTTGATTCGAAAGATATTCCACTGGGTGCAGCGGTATGGATGCCGGGCGCCGCCGCGTCCCTGCTGGCGGCCGGCTGGCCGGCTCGCGACGACCCCCTTCCGGCCCGCGTCGCCTGCCGCGTGCTGGACAGGATACTCGCGGTCGATCCGGCCCGGCCGCTGCCCTCGCCGCCGGCATGGCAGCGCAATACCGTGCCGCCACCAGGTTCGGCACTGGATTCGCTGCGGGCGCGCTGGCCGCACAGCCGCGACCTCCGCGGCGACCCGCTCACAGGCGAACTGCAGGCGCCCGTCCCGGCCGCCGTGCCGTTCCCGGGCCAGGACGCGCTGCCGGTGGTCCTGCACATCTGCCACGGCTGGGGTGGCGGCAGCGCCCGCTTCATCCATGACCTCGCCCGGGCCGACGGCGAGCGGATCCACCTGCTGCTGACCAGCCACGGCGACACCGGCCGGCGTCGCTTCGGCGAGTGGCTGGAGCTGCGCAGCGCGGCATCGCCGGAACTGCAGTTGGCCCGCTTTCCCCTGCCGGCGGTGATCAGCGATACCGGCAACGGCAATGCCGGCTACCTCCGGATTCTCGACGAGGTCCGCAGTTGCTGGCAGGTCGATGCCGTCATGGTGTCGTCGCTGATCGGTCACGACCTGGCCGCGCTGTCCACCGGCCTGCCCACGCTGGTCGTTGGCCACGACTACTACCCGCTGTGGCCGGAACTGCACTGCGACTTCGGCGAACCCGGCCGCCGCTTCGATCGCGACGACCTCGAGCGCTCGCTGGCACGGCGCGCACCGACGCTGTTCGGCAACCGCGACGCCGACCATTGGTGGCAGCTCCGCGAGGACTTCATCGCCGCGCTGCTGGCGCAACGTCCGCGCATGGTCACGCCGACCGCGCAGGTTCGCGACAACTGGCTGCGCATGGCACCCGCCCTCTCCGCCCTGGACTGGAACGTCGTCGGCCATGGCCTGGCGCCGTGGCCCGCGGCGGTCGCCACGCCTTCGCCGCGCCCGGCCGGTCGCCCGTTGCGCGTGTTCGTTCCAGGCCGGATCGACGGTGGCAAGGGCCTGTCCCTGCTGGATCCCTTGAGCCGCGCCCTGCCGGCAGGCTGCGAACTGGTCCTGGTCGGCGCCGGCACGGCCGCGGCGCAGCTGCATGGGCGCAACCGTGTGCATATCCTCGGCGACTACGCGCGCGAATCGCTTCCCGCCCTGGTCGCGGGCCTGGCGCCCGATCTGGCGCTGCTGCCGGCGACGGTCGCGGAAACCTTCGGCTATGTCCTGAGCGAGTTGCAGAGCCTGCGCATCCCTGTGCTGGCCACCGCCATCGGCGCCTATGCCGAGCGCATCGCCGACGGCCGCGATGGACTGCTGGTGGAACCCGACGCCGGCGCGATTGCCGCCCGCCTCGCCGCGCTGGCCGCCGACCGCGCGCCGCTGGACGCGGTCCGCGCGCACCTGGCTTCGCATGCACCGCGAGACACGGCGATGATGGCTGCCGACTACCGTCGCCTGCTTGCGGTCCCCGAGGTGCGCAGCGTTTCCGCACCCCGAACCGCCAGCGAAGCCGACCCCGTCGCCACCGCCGCCGGCGCACTCTACCGGCGCGCGCTGGAGGCGGAACTGGCCATCGCGAAACTGCTGGCCACGCAGGCCGAGCAGGAAGCCGAACTGGCGCGACGCGCCGACTGGGGCTTCGGCCTGGAACGCCAGAACAGGACGCTGGCCACGCATCTGGAACGCGAGCGCAAGGAACGCGAGGCGCTGGACCACTGGATCCCGGAGCTGCAGCGGGAAATCGCCGAACTGCAGCGCGATCGGCAGATCCTCCAGGGCCGCTCCGACGAGCTGGAGCGCGTCCATCGCAGTCGTTCGTGGCAGCTGATGGGGCCGGCGCGCCGGCTGGTGCGGGCGCTGCGCTCGACGCGCGCGCGCGCGGCCTTCAACCTCAAGCGCCTCGCCAACATGCTCAAGCGCCTGCGATTGAGCCTGTCCACGCGCGGATTCAGCGGCACCCTTCGCCACCTGTGGCAGCGCCGCCGTGGCGCCGGCACGGGGCCGATGGCCCTGCTGCCCGTGGTGGCGCCGGAAAGCCGGCAGCCGCCGGCCCGCCTGCCGACCTCGGACACGCCCGCCGTCTCCATCATCATCCCGATCCACGGCAAGCTGCCCTACACCTGCGCCTGTCTGGCCGCCCTGGCCGAACATGCCGGCCCCACGCCGTTCGAGGTGATCGTCGTCGATGACGCTTCGCCGGACGGGAGCGCCGACGTCCTCGCAGGCGTCGCCGGCCTGCGCCTACTGCGCAACGAACGCAACCTCGGCTTCGTCGGCAGCTGCAATGCCGGCGCGGCGGCGGCGCGTGGCCGCTGGCTGGTGTTCCTCAACAACGACGCCATGGTCACAGCCGGCTGGCTGGAAGCGCTGCTGGCCACCTTCGAACAGTTCGACGGCACCGGCCTGGTCGGCGCTCGGCTGGTCTATCCCGATGGCCGGCTGCAGGAATCCGGCGGACTCGTCTTCAGCGACGGATCGGGCTGGAATTACGGCCGCTTCGCCGATCCTGCCGATCCGCGCCTGGCCTGGGCGCGCGAGACGGACTACTGCTCGGGTGCCGCGATCGTCATCGAACGCGAGCTGTTCCGGCGCCTGGGCAGTTTCGACGAGCGCTATGCGCCCGCGTACTACGAGGACACCGACCTGGCGTTCAAGGTCCGCGAAGCCGGTCTGAAGGTCGTGGTGCAGCCCACGGCCACGGTGATCCACCATGAAGGCATCACCAGCGGCACCGACACCGCCGGCAGCGGGATGAAACGGTTCCAGGTTGTGAACCAGGAAAAGTTCCTGGCGCGCTGGCAGGACGTCCTGCGCCGGCAGCCCGCAGCCGGGACGCCGGTCGACGCACTGGTGCGCCGTCGGCCGAACGGCTGCGTGCTGGTGATCGACGCCACCACACCGGAGCCCGACCAGGATTCCGGCTCGGTGCGCCTGACCCATACACTGCGCCTGCTGCGCGAATCCGGGCGCCACGTCTATTTCTTCGCCGACAACCGCGCCTACGTTCCGCGCTATACCGAGCGCCTGCAGGCCCTGGGCATCGAGGTGCTGCACGGGGCCTGGCTGGGCGATCCGGTCACCTGGCTGCGCGACAACGGGCCCGCGCTGGACGCGGTCCTGGTCTGTCGCCATTACATCGCCAGCCACTACCTGCCGCTGGTCCGCCAGTACGCGCCGCGCGCGCGCTTCATCTTCGACACCGTCGACCTACACTACCTGCGCGAGCAGCGCGCGGCCGAGCTGACCGGCAGCGAGGAGCTCGCCCGCCAGGCCGCCAAGACGCGCCAGCAGGAACTCGCGCTGATCCGCGCCAGCGACGTCACGCTGGTCGTCAGCCCGGCGGAAAAGGCCCTGCTCGCCACCGACGCGCCCGGTTCGCGCGTGGACATCCTGTCCAACGTGCATCCGGTACACGGCTGCCGACGCGGTTTCGGCGATCGTGCCGACCTGCTGTTCGTCGGCGGATTCCAGCATCCACCCAACATCGACGCGATCACCTGGTTCGTGCGCGAGGTCTTCCCGGCCATCCACGCCAGCCGCCCGGACATCCGGGTCCATGTCATCGGCAGCAAGATGCCGCCGGCGGTCGCGGCGCTGGCGGGGCCCGGCGTCTGTGTCCACGGGCACGTCGCCGACCTGGAACCCTACCTCGACGGCTGCCGCATCGCGCTGGCACCTCTTCGCTATGGCGCCGGTGTCAAGGGCAAGCTCAACATGAGCATGAGCTACGGCCAGCCGGCCGTGGCGACATCCATCGCGGTGGAAGGCATGCACCTGGAATCCGGCAAGGAAGTCCTGGTCGCCGACGATCCGGCCGGATTCGCCGACGCCGTCTTGCGCCTGTACGGCGACGAGGCCCTGTGGAACCGTCTGTCGGCCGAAGGCCTGGCGAACGTCCGCCGCCACTTCTCGTTCGACACGGCGCGCGACGCCATCGCGCGGATCTTCGACGCCTGAGCCACGACACGGCGGCGCCGGTTCAACGCCGCATGGGCGGTCGCGGGCCCAGCAGTCGCAGGACCAGGCCGGTCAGCAGGCATCCGCCCAGATACAGCCCCAGGAACACGCCGCCGCTCATGACGGCGACATCGTGTCGGCGATGCGCAGGCGGGCACGGATGGGATCGGGCATGGCAGTCTCCTCGTAGGAATGGGGCCAATGCCTGCCTGGGTCGGGTGGGTCCTGGACTTGCCCGGATCTTGATTTATTTGAGAACGGTTCGCAACAACAGGCCTGTCCGGCGGCTGGAAGAGACCGCCATGCGTGGCCACCGCGCCCGCCCTGCATCGGCGCGCACGGCTATAGGAGCGGTCGCTCGATGCCGGCTCAGCCGCCGGCGACCGTCATCCGCCCGATCAGGATGGAACCCGTGAGGATGTGCGAACGAGGGTCGACATCGCTGCCGATGGCGACGATCCGCCGATACATGTCGCGCAGGTTGCCGGCGATGGTGATCTCCTCGACCGGATAGGCGATCACGCCGTTCTCGACCCAGAAACCGGCCGCGCCGCGCGAATAGTCGCCGGTGACGGTGTTGACGCCCTGCCCCATCAGCTCGGTCACCAGCAGGCCGGTCCCGAGGCGATCGAGCATGCGCTCGAAATCGCCACCCGGCTCGCGCGCGGTGACGACCAGGTTGTGGATGCCGCCGGCATTGGCGGTGCTTTCCATGCCCAGCTTGCGCGCCGAGTAGCTGCCGAGGACGTAACGCTGCAGTACGCCGTCGCGGACCAGATCGGAATCGGCGGTGGCAATGCCATCGCCATCGAAAGTGGCGGAGGCGTGGCCGCGCAGCAGGAAGGGCCGCTCGACGATGTCGATGCCGTCGGCGAACACCGGCTTGCCGAGGTGGTCAAGCAGGAACGAGGCCTTGCGGTAAAGCGCACCGCCACTGACGGCGCCGACGAAATGGCCGATGAGGCCGCGCGCCAGCTCCGGGGCGAACATCACCGGGCAACTGCGGGTCGTCAGCGCGCGCGCCCCCAGTCGGGCCACGGTGCGTTCGGCTGCGCGGCGGCCGATCACCGCCGGATCGGTGAGGTCATCTCGGGCACGCGTGCTGTCGTACCAGTAATCGCGCTGCATGCCGGCGTCATCGCCGGCGACAAGCACGCAGGACACGCTGTGCCGGGTCGTGCGTTCGGGCCCGATGAAGCCGTGGCTGTTGGCGTACACGCCCAGGCTTTCGCCGGTCTGCACGCTGGCGCCGTCGGAGTTGCTGATGCGCGGATCGACCCCCATACCGGCGGCCTCGCAGGCGCGGGCAAGCTCGACGGCATGCCCGGCGTCCAGCGGCCAGGGATGCCAGAGGTCGAGGTCGGGAAACTCCCGCGCCATGCGTGCCGGATCGCCCAGCCCCGCAGCCGGGTCCGGCTCGGTGAAGCGGGCGATGGCGCAGGCCTGTTCGATGCTGGTTTCCACCGACTTCGGATCAAGGTCGGCGGTGCTGGCACTGCCCTTGCGCTGGCCGAAGTAGACGGTGATGCCGACGCCACGGTCGCGCTGGTGCTCGATGGTTTCCACCTCGCCCAGGCGCACGGTGGTGCTCAGCCCGCGATCGGAGCTGATCGACACCTCGGCCTGCGATGCACCATGGCGCGCGCAGCGGCGCAGGATGTCATCGGCCAGCTCCACCAGCCGATCGAGTTCTTCGCGGCGGGAATCGTCCGCCTTCACGTTGACCTGGTTCATGGCGACATTGTCCCACAGACGCCGAGGCCCGCTTCGTGAAGCATTGCCGACGGGAGTTCGCCCGGACGCGCCCGGCGGCGCACAGGCGCGCCATCCAGCCGTTGCCACCGGGCGGTGGCGCTCAGCGCGCAGCGGGGCTGACCAGCCCCAGCCGGCTCGCGGCCAGCGTGGCTTCGGCGCGACTGCCGACCCGCAGCTTGCGGTAGATCTCCTTCACGTAGCCGGCGCAGGTATGGCGGGACAGGCCCAGCGCCTCGGCGGCCTCCACGACAGTGAAGCCCTTGCCGATCAGGCGCAGCACATCGGTCTCGCGCGGCGTCAGGGCCGCACCTTCGCACTCCAGTGATTGCGGCACTTCGACCGGCGGCGTGGAAAAATGGCGCAGCAGGCGACGGGCGATGCTCGGCGACAGCGGCGGCTGGCCACTGACGATGCCGCGCAGCAGTTCCACCAGGTCCTCGAGCGCGAGGTCCTTGAGCACGTAACCCTGGGCGCCGGCACTCAATGCCGGGAACAGGTGCGCATCATCGTCGAACACGGTCGCGACCACGCAGAGCGTGGGCGCCGAAGCCTCCCGCAGCTCGGCGATGTAGCTGATACCCGATCCGTCCGGAAGCCCCAGGTCGACCAGCGCCAGGTCGGGCGGCGCCGGAACGGTGCCGAGGGCGCCGGCAAGATCCGCGAACACCTCCACTTCCGCGCCCGGGAAAGCCCGCGCGGCAGCGCGCGCCAGCCACTCCCGGCTGGCCGGAAGATCGTCGACGACCACAATGCGCTGGACGGTTGTCACGCTCGCGTTCCGCCGGGCAACGGCGCCTTCAGGAGGACCTTGGTACCGCCGAGCGTACCGGCTGTCCAGTCGATCTGTCCCTGCAGTTCGCGGGCCCGGGCGCGCATGTTGTCGAGACCGGCGCCACCACCGCCGGACGGCGGCACGTCTCCACCGCCGCAGCCGTCGTCGGTCAGCTCCAGCAACAGTTCGCCCGCCGTAGAGGCTCGGACGCGGATGCGCAGGCTGCGGGCGCCGGCGTGGCGGAGGGCGTTGCTGATCGCCTCGCGCACGATGCGGTGCAGGTGCAGCGAGGACGCAGGGTCGAGCATGGGGTCGGGCAAGGCCTCTTCCTCCTCCCAGGACAGCCCGGCCCCGGCCGCTGCGAGTCGCTGCGCCGCTTCGCTGCGGATGCTGGCGAGGACATCCTGCAGCGTGCCGGGCTCGCCGCGCGAACGGGAAACGACGTCGCGCAGGTCCTGCAGGATGGCACGGGCACGGTCGGCCGTGGCGCGATCGGGCGCGGCGTAGATCAGCTCCAGCAGGCGCGCGCCCAAGTCGTCATGAAGGTCGGCATGGATGCGCTCGCGTTCCGCCGCGACCGCCTGTGCCGCAAGTTGCGCGCGCTGCGCGGCAAGCTCCTGGTGCAGGCGCGCGGACTGTTGACGCAGCCGGCGCGACATCCCGGCCGCGAATACCGGCAGCGCCAGGAGCGACAGCGCCGCGATGGACCAGGGCAGCGCGCTCACGGACGCCCGTCTTGCGCCGGCACAGCGCGCGCCGGTTGCCGCGCGAGGATTTCCTGCAGGCGTTCGGCGGCGGTTCGGGTCCGCGGATGCTCGGCACCGAAGGTTCCGGCCAGCCGGGCCTGCGCAGCCGTCAGCACGTCGATGGCCTCTGTGTCGCGCTCCTGCTTGCCCAGGCAGAGGCCGAGGTTGCTCTGGAACACCGCGACGAGGGGATGTCCTTCGCCAAGGATGCCGCGGCTGCGTTCGATGAGGTCCCGCAGTTCGACTTCCGCCGACTGTGCCCGGCCCGCATCCAGCAGCAGCATGGCCAGGTTGTTCTGAGGCCCCAGCGTGGCCGGATGACTGTCATTGGCCTGGCGCTGAAGCGCGAGGATGCGGCGATAGGTCGCCTCGGCGAGATCGAACTCACGCCGCTCGGACTGCAGGTAGGCCAGTGCGTTGAAACTGGTGATCGTCTGCGCATGCGATGCACCCAGGCGGCTGCTGAAGAACGCGAGGCTTTCCTCGATCAGGGGTGCCGCTTCATCCAGGCGGCCCTGTTCCAGGCGCATGTTGGCCAGCATCTGCGCCGTCGTCATGGTATGGGCGTGGTCGTTGCCGAGGACGGTCCGGCGCAATGCCAGCACCGCCTCCGATTCCGCGGCGGCGAGGTCGAGCTGTCCGGCTTCCTGCAGGATCAGCGAGCGCGAGTGCCGGGTTGCCAGGGTACGGGGATGCCGTTCGCCGTAACGCTGCCGTCGCTGTTCCAGCACCGCGTCGCTGAGCGCGAGTGCCTCGTCGAAGCGCCCTTCATCACGCAGCAGACCGGCCAGGTTGCTGCGCGCGATTTCCAGCGACAGGTCGCTGTCCGGCAACGCACCGCTTTCACCGGCGACGATCAGTTCGCGGTAGCCGGCCATCGCCTCGTCGCGACGGCCGGCTTCGTCATCCAGGCGCGCGCGCGTCAGGCGCAGGCCAAGCCGGGCAGGTGCGTCCGCATTGGCGGCGAAAGCGTCGGCTTCGCGCAATGCCGAAGCGGCTTCATCGAAGCGGCCCAGTTCCGTCAGGATGGAACCACGCATGCGCAGCAGGGCCAGCCGCGTCGTCGCGTCGGATTCCGGAAGGTCGGCCAGCGCCTGGCCGCTGATGTCCAGCGCGCGTTCGTAATCGCCCAGTGCCAGGCGCGTGCCGGCCAGTGTCCGCAGCACCGCGGTACGCACCGCCGGCGCCGGCGCTTCAGCGGCGAGCGTCTGCTCGGCGGCATCGAGGATTTCGGCCACGCCGACATTGCGGCCTTGCGCCTGGGCCGGATCAGCGGCCGCGAGCATGCGTTCCAGGAATGTGTTGACCGCTCCGGCCTCGGTCGCCCGCTGCTCGGCCAGCGCCTGCGCCTGCTGCGCGCGCCAGGCGAATCGCAGCGAGACCGCGGTGGCGATGACGAGCGTCAGCACCGCCAGCCCCGCAGCGGCGCTGGCAGCGCGGTGACGGCGCATGAAACGACTGATGACATAGCCCGGCGTCGGCGGCCGCGCATCCACCGGCCGATGCTGCAGCCAGCGCTCGAAATCGGCCGCCAGCTCGGCGGCCGAGGCGTAACGGCGCTCGGGCTCGACCGCCAGCGCCTTCATCAGCACCGCGTCGAGGTCGCCGCGCGCGGCCGGGAGCCGTGACGAGGGCGGGAGGATCTTGCCGTCGCGGTGGATGGACAGCGCCTTGAACAGGCTCGCGTCCAGAAGACCGGGATGCGGGAGCGCCCCGGTGACCAGCTCGTAGGCGATCGCACCCAGCGCATAGACGTCGCTGCGCGCATCGACGGCGTGGCTGTCGCCACCCAGCTGCTCAGGGCTCATGTATGGCAGCGACCCCAAGACCTGTCCCTGCCGCGTCTGCGGCCCCGCTTCCGGCTCCAGGACGCGGGCAACGCCGAAGTCCAGCACGCGTGGCTGGCCGCTGGCTTCGACCAGGATATTGGCCGGCTTGAGGTCGCGATGGATGATGCCGCGCCCATGCGCGTGATGGACGGCGCGGCAGACCTGCGCCATCGCCGCGATCCGCGCCGCCAGCGGCAGCGGTTCCGACCATTCGCGCAGGCCGACGCCGCGGACGTATTCCATGGCCAGCCAGGGCTGTTCGACGCCATTGACGGTCTCGGTGCCCGCTGCGTAGAGACGGGCGATGCCGGGGTGTTCGAGACGGGCGAGCGCCTCGACCTCGCGCGCCAGCCGCAGGCGTGATTCGGGGCCGAGCGCGGCCACCAGTTTCAAGGCGACTT
Organism: Pseudofulvimonas gallinarii; assembly: GCF_004343305.1. Lineage (GTDB taxonomy): Bacteria > Pseudomonadota > Gammaproteobacteria > Xanthomonadales > UBA2363 > Pseudofulvimonas > Pseudofulvimonas gallinarii. Next base: position 166,022 of record NZ_SMAF01000008.1, read on the forward strand.
CGCGCGCCGGCTGGCGCTGCCGCGCCCGGAACACGCGCCCCATCGAACCGTGGCCGATTTCCTCGACCATGGTGAATCCGCCAACCTGGACGGCCGTCGCCGTCATGGCCTCTCCCTGCACATGCGTCTCATGCTGCCACAACGCCAACGGCACGCCTGTGTCGAATTGCAACACGCCAGCGCGCAACGGTGCCGACAGCGCACTGGTAAGCTTTCGCCATGAATGACCATTCCCGGGATGACCTCCCGAACGACGATCCCCCCCAGCGCATCAGCAAGCGCGCCACCGGCCCCTCGCGCAGCCATCGCCGTCGCGAAGCGCTGGACGTCCTCGACCTGGCCGGAAAGATGATGGACGCCACCGACGGCATCGTCGCCAGGCTGCCGATGTCGGAAGAACTCGCCGAACTGTTGCGCACATCGCGGCGCATCCGCCAGCAGATCGCACGCAAGCGCCAGACCCAGTACCTGGCCAAGCAGCTGCGCCGCCTCGACGAGGACGAACTGGACGCCCTGCGGCGGGTTTTCGTCGTCGACCAGGCGCAGGTGCGGCAGGAAACGGCACGCCTGCACCGTCTGGAGGCCTTGCGCGACAGATTGATCGCCGGGGGTGACGAAGCCCTTGCCGGACTGCTCGACGAGCATCCCGATGCGGACCGCAATCGCCTGCGCCAGTTGCAGCGACAGGCCGCCCGCGAGCGCCAGCAGGCGGCCACGCCACGGGCCGCGCGCGAACTGTTCCGCTATCTGCGCGAACTGCTGGATGCGCCGGCCGCAACGGATGCGGGCGCTGACATCCAGGATGACGACGACGGTTTCGACGGGGAATCGTGAGGTCCTAAGCTCGACGGCCGGTCATCGCTTCGGTTCGCACGCGTGACAGGGACGCCCCGGGCGGGTGTTTCTCCTCGACCATGGCGGGTGTGCAGGGCGCGCATGCTGCGGAAGTGCACCCGACCGCACCGCCTTGGGGCCCGCCCAGCCAACCTTTCTTTGGCCCGACCAGCGCCGTCGCCGGCTGGCGGAGCGGAGCCGGTCTGCCGGCGCCGTGTCGGGCACCTCGCCGGAATGACCCGGGCCAGGTGCGGCGCAGGCCTTGCGTGGCGGAACAGGCGAACGGGCGCGGATTCCATCCGGGAGGCAGCAAGCTGACTTGTGCGGCACGGACTGCCCCGCCGACGAACCGGTGACGATCCGTCTGCACCGACAGGCCCGTGGAAAGAACAAAGGCCCCTTTCGGGGCCTTGTCCTATCTGGCGGAGTGAGAGGGATTCGAACCCTCGATGGAGTTTTTGACCCCATACTCCCTTAGCAGGGGAGCCCCTTCGGCCTCTCGGGCATCACTCCGGACTGGATTGCAGCGACCGCTCGGGCCGTGCAAGGGCGGGAAGAATAGCGGGAACCTCGCGGCGGGTCAAAGCTGCGCGCTCAGCTGGCAGGCTTTTCCTTCTCGCCGGTCGGGCGTGACTCGCCTTCCGGGTGGATGCGCTGGAAGATTTCCTCGCGATGCACGGTGACGTCACGCGGCGCCGTGATGCCCAGACGCACCTGGTTGCCTTTGACACCGAGCACGGTAACGGTCACCGAGTCCCCGATCATCAGGGTCTCGCCGACTCTGCGTGTGAGAATCAGCATGTTGCTTGCCTCCTTGACGCCCGCGGTACCTCGCGGCACCAGTGTATGGAGCTTCCGATGCTCCGACCCCGCACATGCATCGCGGTCGGGCCCCTGTCTTTTCGATAGTAATGGAGCCGCGCGAACGCCCGCAATGCGCAGAAAGCCGTACTTCGACGTAGGGATGTGACCGCCTTCACGATCAGTGAAGGCGATCAACCCGTACTCAGGCCGCCCGCTCGCGCACCCAGTCGGGCACCGCGCGCAGCGCCGCGTCGAGGGCCGGCGAGTCTTCGCCGCCGCCCTGGGCGAGGTCGGGACGGCCGCCGCCGCGGCCACCGATCTGGCTGGCGACATGACCCAGCAGTTCGCCGGCCTTGACCTTCGCCAGCGCCGCGCCGTGACTGCCGGCCACCAGCTGCACCTTGCCGTCGCCACTGCGTGCGGCCAGCAGGATCACCGCGTTGCCGAGCTTGTCCTTCAGGCGATCGACACTGTCGCGCAGCGCCTTGCTGTCGGCGCCCTCCAGCACCGCCGCCAGCACCTTCAGTCCGGCCACGTCCACCGCCTGGGCGGCGAGATCGCCCGCCGCACTGGCCGCCTGTTTGGCCTTCAGTGCCTCGATGTCCTTCTCGAGCTGCTTCTGGCGCTCGATCAGGGCGCGAACGCGGTCGGGCACTTCGTCACGGCGACCGCCGAGGAGTTCGGCGACGGTATCCAGGCGCGCCTGCTGCTGGCCGATCCATGCCAGGGCGCCCGTGCCGGTCACCGCCTCGATGCGACGCACGCCGGCAGCGACGCCGCCTTCGGAGAGGATCTTGAAGACACCGATGTCGCCGGTGCGGCGCACATGGGTGCCGCCGCACAGCTCGGTGGAGAATTCGCCCAGCCGCAGGACGCGCACGCGCTCGCCGTACTTCTCGCCGAACAGTGCCATGGCGCCGAAATCCAGCGCTTCCTGCATGCCCATGTGGCGGATGTCGGCGTCGTGGTTGGCGCGGATCTCGTCATTGACCAGCGCTTCGATCCGCGCCAGCTCATCCGCCGACAACGGCTGGAAATGCGCGAAGTCGAAGCGCAGGCGGTCGGGCGCCACCAGCGAACCCTTCTGCTGGACGTGGTCGCCGAGCACCTTGCGCAGCGCGGCGTGCAGCAGGTGGGTGGCGGTGTGGTTGAGCACGATCGCGCTGCGGCGGTCGCGGTCGATGCGGCCGTTGACCAGGTCGCCCACCTTGAGCGTGCCGCCGGTCCACTGCCCGAGGTGGGCGTGGAACGCGCCCGCCAGCTTCAGCGTGTCTTCGACTGCGAATCGGCCAGTGGCGCTGGACAGTTCTCCGGTGTCACCGACCTGGCCGCCGGATTCGCCGTAGAAAGGCGTGCAGTCGAGAATCACCAGCGCGCGCTCGCCGTCGCCGATGGCGGCGACCGACTGGCCGTCCCGCAGCAGCGCGACGACCTTGAGGTCCTCGGCTTCGACCTGGTCGTAGCCGAGGAACTGCGTGGCCGACAGCTGCGCCACCAGCTCCGCCGGAATGGTGTGGCCGCCGCCGAATTTGCCCGCGGCGCGCGCCGTCTGGCGCTGCTGTTCCATGGCCGCTTCGAAGCCGGCCATGTCCAGCGACAGTCCACGCTCGCGGGCGATGTCGGCGGTCAGGTCGACCGGGAAACCATAGGTGTCGTAGAGACGGAAAGCATCCTGGCCGGCGATGGTACCGGTGGCGCGCGCTGCCACCTCGTCAAAGATCTTCATGCCGGCATCGAGTGTTTCCGCGAAGCGCTCTTCCTCGGCCCTGAGGGCCTGCTCGACCACCGCCTGGCGCTGGACCAGTTCCGGATAGGCATCGCCCATCTGCGCGACGAGATCGGCAACGAGGCGATGGAAGAAGGGTTCCCGGACGCCCAGCATCCAGCCGTGGCGCAACGCGCGACGGATGATCCGGCGCAACACGTAGCCACGACCTTCGTTCGAAGGCAGGACGCCATCGACGATCAGGAAGGCGCTGGCGCGGATGTGGTCGGCGATCACGCGCAGCGACTTGTTCTGCAGGTCGGCGGTCGCGGTCAGCTCGGCGGCGCGGCGGATCAGGGCCTGGAACAGGTCGATCTCGTAGTTGGAGTGGACGCCCTGCAGGATTGCCGCCAGCCGTTCCAGGCCCATGCCGGTGTCGACGCAAGGCGCCGGCAGGGGCACGAGTGTGCCGTCGGGCTGGCGGTCGAACTGCATGAACACCAGGTTCCAGATCTCGATGAAGCGGTCGCCATCCTCGTCCGGCGAGCCCGGTGGGCCACCGGCGATGTGCGCGCCGTGGTCGTAGAAGATCTCCGTGCAGGGTCCGCAGGGGCCGGTGTCGGCCATCTGCCAGAAATTGTCGGACGCGTACGGCGCGCCCTTGTTGTCGCCGATGCGGACGATGCGCGACTCCGGCACGCCGATGTCGTCACGCCAGATGGCGTAGGCCTCGTCGTCGGAGTGATAGACGGTCACCAGCAGGCGTTCGGCCGGCAGCTTCCACACGCCGGTCAGCAGTTCCCAGGCCCACGCGATCGCCTCCTTCTTGAAGTAGTCCCCGAACGACCAGTTGCCCAGCATTTCGAAGAAGGTGTGGTGGCGCGCGGTATAGCCCACGGAGTCCAGGTCATTGTGCTTGCCGCCGGCGCGCAGGCAGCGCTGGACGTCCGCCGCACGCACATAGCTGCGCTTTTCCGCACCCAGGAACACGTCCTTGAACTGGACCATGCCCGAGTTGGTGAACAGCAGGGTCGGGTCGTTGCCCGGCACCAGCGGCGCCGAGGGCACGATCTCGTGCGCCTTGCTGCGGAAGAAGTCGAGGAACTGCTGGCGGATCTGCTTGGAGCTGTACATGGGTGGCTGCGGCGGCTTGTGCGTAGCACAAAAGAATGACGAAAAATCGGCCGGAACGCCATGGCCGGGTTGGCGAAGTGCGTGGGAAACCCCGTCCGCGCCTCCCGATCCCGGCCGGGGCGGCCGGCTGGGGGCGGCCAGCCAATGCCTCAGGACAGGCCGAGCACCCGTACGACGATGTAGCCGCTGCGCCAGTACAGGGCGTCGAGCAGGCGGATGGCCAGGCGGTCGGTCCAGCGTTCGGGGAGATTGCGCGGGAACAGCTCCCAGCCGCGGCTTTCTCCGAGCAGGCGGAAACCGCGCTGCAACGGCGTATCCAGGAACAGCGCCTCCGGCAGCGGGGCTTCCTCGTGATCGTCGTCGGCATCGATTGCGTGGATCATCGCCGCCCGCTCGGGCATCACGCTGCGGGCATTCCAGCGCGCAATGGGACCCGGCGCCCGGTCGACCTTCGGTTGCACCGGCTCGGCCAGCAGGAGGACGCCGTCCGGCGCCAGTCGCGGCCGGATCTGGTCGAGCAGGTCGGCAAACAGCTCCGGCGGCAGGTGGTGGACGAAACCGACGCAGGTGATGAAGCGGTAGGTGGCGCTGTCGCGCGCCAGAAATTCGAAAACGGATGCGTTTTCGAGCCGGGTATCGGCCGCCAGGCCGGCGCGCTCGAGGTTGCGGCGCGCGTGTTCCAGCATGCCGCCGCTCTGGTCGACGCCAATACGGCAGTCGAAGCGCGCGCCGTAGCGGGTCAGCATGTGCCCGGTGCCGCAGGCGAGATCCAGCTGTGCCCCGCCGCTCGGGACCAGATGGCCGATACGCCCGAAAAGATACCGGTTGGCCAGCGCCCGCGGCTCACTGATGACCTGGTCGTAGACGTGCGCCGTGTTGTCGTGAAAGACGCGGTCGCGCTCGAAATGCTCGGCGGTGTGGGGATCGATCACGAACGGTCCTGCTGGCGCGAAAGGCGGCAATGATGCCACGCCCACGGGGGGCGCCGGGATCAGTCCAGGTCGCCGGCATCGTCGGACTCGGACGGATCAAGGTCGAGGCATGTCCGCGCCATGGCCGGCGTGAAGCCCCGCGTCACCAGGAAGCGTGCCCGCCGGATGCGCTCGGGCTGGTCTTCGGCAGGCGTGCGGAAACGGCGGCGGTAGAGTTCGAGGGCAAGCGCTTCCCAGTCCGGCTCGGCCGCCGCGAAGGCCTTGTCCACCAGCGCCTCATCGAGTCCGTGCAGGCGCAGCTCGGCGGCAATGCGGACCGGGCCGTGCCCCTGGGCGATGCGGCTGCGGACCAGTATCTCCGCGAAGCGCTGGTCGGACTGCAGGCCGCTGCCGTCGAGCCGGGTGAGCGTCGCCTGGACCTCGTCCTCCTCGTGCCCGCTGCGGACGAGCTTGCGGCGCAGCTCCCGGCGCGAATGCTCGCGACGGGCGAGCAGACCCAATGCCCGGGTCTGGGCGTCCCTGGTGACGGATTTCCGATCCTTCATGAGCCGGGATCCGGGAAGGCGCCGCCGTGACGCGGTCGGCGTATTCCCGGACGCGCAGGGTCAATCAGTCCTGCTCGACTTCGTCGGCGTCGGCATCGGCGCCCGCCGCCACCGGCACAACCAGCTTCTCGCGCAGGCGCGACTCCAGCTCGGCAGCGACCGAGGGATTGTCCTTGAGGTACTGGCGCGCCGACTCCTTGCCCTGGCCAAGGCGTTCGCCACCGTAGCTGTACCAGGCGCCGGACTTCTCGACCATCTTGTGCTCGACGCCCATGTCGATCAGTTCACCTTCGCGGCTGATGCCCTGGCCGTAGAGGATCTCGAAGTTCACCACCTTGAACGGCGGCGCCATCTTGTTCTTCACCACCTTGACCTTGGTCTGGTTGCCGATGATCTCGTCGCCGGCCTTGATCGCGCCGATGCGGCGGATGTCCAGGCGCACCGAGGCGTAGAACTTCAGCGCGTTGCCGCCGGTGGTGGTCTCGGGGTTCTGGCCCGGCATCATCATGCCGATCTTCATGCGCAGCTGGTTGATGAAGATGACCATGCAGTTGCTGCGCTTGATGTTGCCGGTGAGCTTGCGCAGCGCCTGGCTCATCAGGCGCGCCTGCAGGCCGACCTGCAGCTCGCCCATCTCGCCTTCGATTTCGGCCTTCGGCGTCAGCGCCGCCACCGAGTCGACCACGACCACGTCGACGGCACCGGAGCGGACCAGCATGTCGGCGATTTCCAGCGCCTGCTCACCGGTGTCCGGCTGGCTGACCAGCAGGTCTTCGATGTTGACGCCCAGCTTCTCCGCATAGCTGGGATCCAGCGCATGCTCGGCGTCGATGAAGGCCGCGGTGCCACCCGCCTTCTGGGCCTGGGCGATGACCTGCAGGGTCAGCGTGGTCTTGCCGGAGGATTCCGGCCCGTAGATCTCGACGACGCGGCCGCGCGGCAGGCCGCCGATGCCCAGGGCCACGTCCAGGGCCAGCGAGCCGGTGGACACGGCGTCTACGGAATCGCTGGGGCGGTCACCCATGCGCATGACGGTGCCCTTGCCGAACTGCTTTTCGATCTGGCTGAGGGCGGCGGTAAGGGCGCGCTTGCGGTTCTCGTCCATGGACTGGCTCCTGGTCATATTCGGGAAGGGGGGCAGATTAGGTGCGGCCGGTCGCAGCAACTGCGACGGCGTGGAGACGATAGGCGGGACGGCACGACGACGGCTGCGGCGGATGGCGCGAAGCGGCGTCGGAAAAATCGGATTCCGGCGCGTTGTCGGCCCACTGCGCGGTGGCCAGGCCGAAGCGGCACAGCACGCTCACCTGTGCGGCCTCAGCAGGCCGCAATACAGGCCCTCGATGGCGAAGTCCTGGCCGGCGGCAATCTCGATAGGCGCGAAGGCGTCGTTGCGTGGCAACAGACGCAGGCCGTCGCGTCCGACCTGCAGCTGCTTGACGGTGATCTCCTCGTCAATGCGCGCGACGACGATCTGGCCGTTGCGCGCCTGCGCGGTCCGGTGCACGCCGATCAGGTCACCGTCGAGGATGCCCTCGTCGCGCATGGATTCGCCCTCGACGCGCAGCAGGTAGTCCGGAAACGGCGAAAACAGCGAGCGGTCGAGCAGCAGCCGGTTGTCGTAGTCGATGTCGGTGCCGATGGGCAGGCCGGCGGAAACCCGGCCGACCAGCGGCACCCAGTCGGCGGCATCGGAGGCCAGCGGCAGGTCGGGCTGCGCCGCCGGCACCGGCTGCAGGAGCCGGATGCCGCGCGCCCGGCCGGGAATGCGTTCGATGGCGCCGGCACGCTGCAACGCCTCAAGATGGTGCTGCGCGGCGCGCACGCCCTTGAAACCCAGCTCGCGGGCGATCTCCGTCTGCGACGGCGGCATGCCTTCGGACTCGATGCGCTCGGCAATCAGTCGCAGGATGCGCTGCTGGGTTTCGCTGATCGACATGTTAGTAGCATTACTACTAACTGCAGGCCTGTCAAGTCGGGCGATCCGCTTGAAGCAACAGTTCGAACAGTCCAGCCAGCGCGGCTTCCACCGTCGCCCTCCGGACCCGATCCCGGTCGCCCCGGAAGTGGTGGCAACGCGCGAATGCCGGAGCACCCCGGATTTTCCAGGCGATCCAGACCGTGCCGACCGGCTTGTCCCGCGAGCCGCCGTCCGGTCCGGCGATGCCGGTCACCGCCACGCCCAGTTCGACATCCACGGCTTCGAGCAGGCCATCGACCATGGCCAGCGCGCAGGGCCCGCTGACCGCGCCGTGCCCGGCCAGTACATCCCCGGGCACGCCCAGCAGCCGCTGCTTGGCCTGGTTGCTGTAGGTCACCAGGCCGGCTTCGAAGACCGCGGAACTGCCGGCCAGGTCGGTCATCGCCTTGGCGATCCAGCCGCCGGTGCAGCTTTCCGCCGTGGCCATGCGCCATTCCCGCGTGCGCAGGGCCCGGGAAAGCTCGAACACCGTCGCCGATAGCGCATCGGCACCGTTATCTATTGGGCTCATTGCCGGTCTCCACCGTCATCCGGACGGGCCACGGGCAGGCTCCAGCCATGCCGGATCGCCATGAAGCGCAGGCCGAAGCAGACCAGCACGCCGGAGAACAACACGGCGTGGCCGTGCAGTTCCAGCGCGTGGCCGGCAACCACGATCAGCGCGCCGGCCATTGCCGCCACCGCATACAGCTCGGCCTGCAACACAACCGGCGTCCTGTTCACCAGGATGTCGCGCACGATGCCACCGCCGATGCCACTGAGCATGCCCAGCAGGACGGCGCCGAACGGCGCCAGCCCGTAGGCCAGCGCCTTCTCGGCGCCGTAGACCGCGAACAGGGCCAGTCCGGCGGCGTCGAAAAGCTGCACGGGATTGCGCAGGCGTTCAACCTGCACATGCCAGCGGAACGTCACCAGTCCGGCCAGGCAGGACAGGGCCAGATAGTTCCAGTTCACCAGCGCCGCCGGCGGCAGCGAGCCGATCACCACGTCGCGGGCGATGCCACCGAAGGTCGCCGTGGCGAAGGCCAGTACCAGCACGCCGAACAGGTCCAGGCGATGGCGCACGCCGATGGTGGCGCCGCTGATCGCGAAGGCGAACGTCCCGATCAGGTCGAGGGCAAGGAGGAAAACATCCACGGAACGGACCCGGCAGCGATGCCGCGTATCATACGCGGACACCACCGCGCCGCCGTTCGCACGGCATGGCGCGCTGCGTGTGGTCGACCCGACGACAGGACCGGCTGCGCGCGTGGTTTCGCGACGACGGACCTTGAGCCGCTCCGGGTTCCTCCAGTCGTCTTTCCGCCCCGCCGAACCGAATACCGCCGTTGATGAGCAGCCCCGACCACTCCCAGCACACGCCGCTGATGCGCCAGTACCTGGCGGTCAAGGCCGAGCATCCGGACATCCTGGTGTTCTTCCGCATGGGCGATTTCTATGAGCTGTTCTATGACGACGCCCGCAAGGCGGCGCGCCTGCTCGATATCACGCTGACGCAGCGCGGCAGCAGCGGCGGCGCGCCGATCCCGATGGCGGGCGTACCGGCGCACGCCTGCGAGAACTACCTGGCGCGCCTGCTGAAACTGGGCGAGTCGGTGGCCATCTGCGAACAGATCGGCGATCCGGCCACCAGCAAGGGCCCGGTCGAGCGCAAGGTCGTGCGCATCGTCACGCCGGGCACGGTGACCGACGAAAGCCTGCTCGAAGAACGCCGCGACCAGCTGCTGCTCGCCATCCACTGCGGCACCGGCGGCCATGGGCTGGCCTGGGTCGATCTCGCCGGCGGCCGTTTCCTGCTCGCCGAAGTGGCCGACGACGAGGCGCTGGTGGCGGAACTGGCGCGACTCTCACCCGCGGAAACGCTGGTGGCCGAAGGCGCCTCGTTGCCGGCTGCCGCCCGCGCGCTGCCCGGCCTGAAGCAGCGCCCGCCGTGGCACTTCGATGCCGAATCCGGAAGCCGCAACCTCTGCGAGTTCTTCGGCAGCCGCGACCTGCGCGGTTTCGGTTGCGCCGACGCCGAACGCGCGATTGCCGCCGCGGGCGCGCTGCTGGCCTATGTGCGTGAAACACAGCGCACCGCACTGCCACACCTCACCGGCCTGTCCATGGAGCGGCCGGACGAGGCCATCGCGATGGACGCCGCGACCCGTCGCCACCTCGAGCTGGACACGCATCCGGAAGGCCGCCGCGAACACACCCTGCTCGGTGTCATCGACGCCACGGTCACGCCCATGGGCGGCCGGCTGCTGCGGCGCTGGCTGCACCGGCCGCTGCGCGACCGGGCCGTGCTCCGCGACCGCCACCAGGCACTGGCGCAGCTGATCGACGGCCACCGCTACCGTGACCTGCACACGCTGCTGCGCGGTGCCGGCGATCTCGAACGCATCCTGTCGCGCGTGGCGCTGCATTCGGCGCGGCCGCGCGACCTGACCACGTTGCGTGATGGCCTGGCTCTGTTGCCGCGGCTGCGGGACGCGCTGGACGGTGCCAGCCTGGGCCGCATCGCCGCACTGCTCGACGGGCTCGGCGAGCACGGCGACAGCCAGCAGCTGCTGGCGCGGGCACTGGTCGAATCCCCTCCCCTCCTGCTTCGCGATGGCGGCGTGATCGCCGACGGTTACGACCCCGAGCTGGACGAGCTGCGGCGACTGGATTCCGACGCGGCCGGCTTCCTCAGCGAGCTGGAAGCGCGCGAACGTGCCGCGACCGGCATCGCCACGCTCAAGGTCGGCTACAACCGCGTCCACGGCTATTACATCGAGTTCGGCAAGACGCACGATGCCAAGGTGCCCGCGCATTACACGCGCCGGCAGACCACCAAGAACGCCGAGCGCTACATCACCGAGGAACTGAAGGCCTTCGAGGACAAGGCGCTGTCGGCGCGCGAGCGCGCGCTGATGCGCGAGCGCGGCCTCTACGACGGCCTGCTCCATGCCCTCAACGCGCAACTCGAGCCGTTGCGTCGCGCCGCTGGCGCGCTGGCCGAACTGGATGTGCTTGCCGCCCTCGCCCATACCGCCGAGGCCTACGACTACGTCGCACCGGAGCTGGTGGACGAAGCCGGCATCCATATCGAACGCGGCCGGCATCCGGTCGTCGAACGCGTGCTCGATGCGCCGTTCGAACCCAACGACCTGATCCTCGACGAGCGCCGGCGGATGCTGGTGGTCACCGGTCCGAACATGGGCGGCAAGAGCACCTACATGCGCCAGGCGGCGCTGATCGTGCTGCTCGCCCACATCGGCAGCTACGTGCCGGCGTCCCGTGCACGGATCGGCCCGGTGGACAGGCTGTTCACCCGCATTGGCGCCGGCGACGACCTCGCCCGCGGCCAGTCCACCTTCATGGTGGAAATGGCCGAGACCGCGAACATCCTGCACAACGCCAGCGAGCGCTCGCTGGTGCTGATGGACGAGATCGGCCGCGGCACCAGCACCTACGACGGCCTGTCTCTGGCGCATGCCATCGCCGTGCACCTGGCGACCGTCAATCGCGCCTGGTGCCTGTTCGCCACGCACTATTTCGAACTGACGACGCTGGCGACCGAGCATGAAGGCATCGCCAACGTGCACCTGGACGCGGTCGAGCACGGCGACAGCCTGGTCTTCCTGCACACGGTCAAGGACGGACCGGCCAGCCGCAGTTTCGGCCTGCAGGTCGCGCGCCTGGCCGGTGTGCCGCGCCCGGTCGTCGACAATGCGCGCCGGCTCCTCGCGACCCTCGAAGCGCAGCGCGACGAGCAGCCCGCCGTGAACCTCCCCGCCTCCGGCCAGCTGGGACTGTTCGCCCCGCCGGCGCCGTCGCCGGCCGTCGAGGCCCTGCGCGCCATCGAACCGGACAGCCTCAGCCCGCGCGAAGCGCTGGACGCCCTCTACCGCCTGCATCAGCTCGCGCTGCGCAGCTGACCCTTCGCCTGATCCATGGGCCCCGCTGCCGGCCGCGACAGGCCGCAGCGGAGCGGCGCCACGACTCCTTCGCCGTGGCGCCTAGATCGCGTCGATGTCGCCGAGGGCGCGGATCAGGCGGCGGGCGCGCTTGTCGGGCTTGCCCTCCGGCGGGCGGAAGCCGGCGCGTTCGGCGCGGCGCTGGGCGGCGGATTGTTCGCGCCGGGCGCGCGATTCGTCCGATTCGGAATAGAGCGCCTGCGCAGCGGCCGCCGGCCCGCGTCGTTCGGACAGCGCCTCAACAGCAATTTCAAAGCGCTCTTCGCCACGTTCGATAACCAGCGCGTCACCGACGCGGACATTGCGTGAAGGTTTGCAGGCGCCACCGCCGATCTCCACCCGACCTGCGACCACCGCCTGTTTCGCCAGCGCGCGGGTCTTGAAGAATCGCGCCGCCCACAGCCAGACATCGATGCGGACGGCATCGGGCGCGTTGTTGTCGCTGTCGGGGCGCTGGCTCATGGGGCGCGCATTCTCACACATCGCCGATTCGCCGCGGCGGGCTACCATTCACCGATGCCCATGAATGACCTGCCTGTCCACGACATCGGCCTGGTGATGGCCGGCGCGGTGTCGGCCGGCGCCTACAGTGCCGGGGTGATCGACTTTTTCGTCGAGGCCATGGACGCGCTGGCCCAGGCGCAGCAGCGCGACGATCCACGGGCGCCGTCGCATCGCGTCCGTCTTGGTGCGATCACAGGCGCCTCGGGTGGCGCGATGACCGCAGGCATCCTGGCCGCCATCCTCGCCGGACGCGCACATCGACCGGTCCGCGAGCCCGATCCCGGCACATCACTGGACGACAACGCCCTGTTTGAAAGCTGGGTCAACCGCATCGACGCCGAGGTGCTGCTTGATACCGGCGACCTGCAGCGCGAGGAAGGTCGCCTGTGGTCGATCCTCAACGGCGATGTGCTGCACAGCATTGCAAAGGCGGCAGTGCCGGATGGCGCCGGCCGCGCACCGAAGCCCTGGCTGGCGCCGGACCTGCGGCTGGCAATGACGCTCACCAACCTCCGTGGCGTTCCCTACAACCTCGGCGTCGGCGGTGTGGACGATCAACCCCGGCCCGGCTATGGCATGCGCCGGCATGCCGACGCACTGGCATTCGCGCTGGGGAGCGAGAACGATGCCCCGGGCCGCGTCGGACTGGACTGGGCGATGCGCGGCGAAGGCTGGGCGCGCCTGCGCCTGGCGGCCCTGGCGTCCGGCGCCTTTCCGCTGGTGCTGCCGCCCCTGCAGGTGCAACGGCCTGGCAGCGACTACCGCGCACGCCTCTGGCCCTTCGCCGGCGTCCCCGATGATCCGGGCCGGTATCGTCCGCTGCCGCCACACTGGGGCGACGCCGGCGAGCCGGAGCGATACAGCTTTCTTGCCGTGGACGGCGGGATGATCGACAACAAGCCCGTTGCCCTGGGCCGCGAGCTGCTGGTCGGCGTGCCGCCCAGGTTGCCGGAGTCGCCGGTCGCCGGCCGCACCCTGATCGCCGTCGATCCGTTTCCGGACGTCGCCGACTTCCGCGGAGACGAGGCGCCGCCGGAAGGCCTGCTCGATGTCGGTCGCGCCCTGCTGACCGCGATGAAGAACCAGACCCGCTTCAAGCCCGAAGAGCTGCTGACCGCCGTCGATGATCCACATGCACACCGGCAGCTCATTGCGCCGTCACGTCGGGAACACGGCGAGCGGGCGGCGCATCCGCTGGCCGGTGGATCGCTGGACGGATTCGGCGGCTTCCTCGACCGCGGCTTCCGCCTGCACGATTTCCACCTCGGCCGCTGCAACGCCCAGCGCTTCTTCCGCGAGCACCTGCGCCTGCCCGGCACGCATCCGCTGTTCGCTGCCTGGAGTGCCGCGCAACGGCAGGCACATGCCGACAGCCGCGGCCGCCTGCCCGTGCTGCCACTGCTTGGCACTGCTGCCAGGCCCCTGCCGATGCCCGCCTGGCCACGCCTGCCCGACGGGCGCCTGGACCAGCTGGCGCACCTGCTGCGCCGGCGCTCGCGGGAACTGATGCCGCTCGCCGTGGACCACCTGCTTGCGCGCAGCTCGCGCCCGATGCGCTGGGTGACGCGCGTGCTGGCGCGGCGCCAGAGCCGCGGCTGGGTCGCCGCACTGATCGACCACATCCGCCGGGATTTGCTGCGCCGCGGCCAGCTTTGAGCGCGACTCCGGCTAGACTATTCGCCAGCGTATGGAGACACCCCGCATGACCGTTCGCATCCTGTTCCTGTCACTGGCCACGCTTGCGCTCGGCGCCTGCACACCCGGCCGCCCCAAGGAGCGCATCAACCCGCCCGCCGTGTCGATCCAGGAGCTGCGGATCGAGGAAGGCCGCTGCCACCTGCAGCTTCGCGTACACAACCACTCCAGCGTGTCGATGCATTTCCGCAACGTGCAGCTGGACGAGTTCGAAGTCGATGGCCGGGACCTGGCGCCGCTGTCGTTCGATGCCGATCGCGAGATTCCGCCCTACATCGGCGAGCCGATCCTGCGTGAGCTGCCCTGCCCGGACATGACGCCGGATGCCAGCGAGCTGGTCTACACACTGTCTGGCCTGATCACCACCGACAAACCCACCAGCCGCCGTTTCGACGTCCGGCACCAGAGCCGCCTGCTGCCCGTGCCGGGCCTGCCGTCGACCTATCGCTGACCGTTTTCCACGTCCTTAAACCTGCGCATCCGGAACGTCCCACCATGAACAACTACCGCTCGCCGCTCAACGACCTGCGCTTCGTCCTCCATCACGTGCTCAAGGCGCCCGAAGTCCTGGCGACGCTGCCGGCGCATGCCGAAACCGGGGCTGAGATCATCGACGCCGTGCTCGAGGAAGGCGGCCGGTTCTGCGACCAGGTCATTGGCCCGCTATATCAGGAAGGCGACAAGGGCTGCCGCTTCGAGAACGGCGGCGTCACCACGCCAAAGGGTTTCAGGGCCGCCTTCCAGGCCTTCACCGAAGGCGGCTGGAGCGGCCTGACCGCGCCGGCGGAAGAAGGCGGCCAGGGCCTGCCCTACGTGCTCGACGGCGCGTTCAAGGAACTGATCAATGGCGCCAACGTCGCCTGGGGCACCTTCCCGCTGCTCGGCCACGGCGCCGTCGAGGCGCTGCGGCACTACGGCGAAGACTGGCAGAAGCAGGTGTTCCTGGCGCCGCTGGTGGACGGGCGCTGGACCGGCACCATGTGCCTGACCGAGCCGCACTGCGGCACCGACCTGGGCCTGCTGAAGACGAAGGCCGAGCCGCTGGGTGACGGCCGCTATGCGATCAGCGGCCAGAAGATCTTCATCACCGCCGGCGAGCACGACATGACGGACAACATCGTCCACCTCGTACTCGCGCGCCTGCCCGATGCGCCCGCCGGCGTGAAGGGCATCTCGCTGTTCGTGGTTCCGAAATTCAAGGTCGATCGCGAAGGCAACGTCGGCGAGCGCAATGCTGTCGCCTGCGGCTCGATCGAGCACAAGATGGGCCTGCACGGCTCGGCCACCTGCGTCATGAACTTCGATGCTGCCGAAGGCTGGATGGTCGGCGCGCCGAACAAGGGCCTGTCGGCGATGTTCGTGATGATGAACTCGGCGCGCCTGGGTGTCGGCCTGCAGGGCCTGGGCCTGATCGAACGCGCCTGGCAGAACGCGCTGGCCTACGCCTACGACCGCCTGCAGATGCGTGCCGCCGGGGGCGCCGCCTATCCCGACAAACCGGCTGATCCCCTGATCGTGCATCCGGACATCCGCCGCATGCTGCTGACTTGCCGCGCCTTCGCCGAAGGCGGCCGCGTGCTGGCCCTGTACGCCACGCTGCAGGCCGACGTCGCGCACAACGCCGGCGACGAGGCCGCGCGCGCCGAGGCCGACACCGTCGTCAGCTTCCTGACCCCGATCGTCAAGGGCCTGCTCACCGAAGCGGCCGTGGAATGCGCCTACCACGCCCAGCAGGTTTACGGCGGTCACGGTTACATCGCCGAATGGGGCATGGACCAGATCGCCCGCGACGCGCGCATCACGACGATCTACGAGGGCACGACGCAGATCCAGGCACTGGACCTGATCGGCCGCAAGACCCTGATGGCGAACGGCGCCGGCCTGAAGCTGGTACTCGGTCGCATCGCCGCGTTCTGCAAGGAAAACGCCGGAAATGCCGCGCTCGCCGAGTTCCTGCCAGTGCTGGCCAAGCGGGCCGAACAATGGGGCGAACTGACCCAGCGGATCGGCGCAAAGGCAGCCGGCGATGCCAATGTCGCACCGGCCGCCGCTTACGACTACCTGTTCTACTCGGGCTACCTGACCCTCGCCTGGTGCTGGGCACAGCGCGTCGCCGCCGCCGAAGCGTCATCGGCCAGCGCCGCCTTCAAGCAGGCCCAGCGAGAAGTCGCCCGTTTCTACTTCGCCAAGCTGCTGCCGCGCGCCGACTACCACGCCGCCGCCATCGACGCCGGCCCGGCCGCGCTGATGGCGCTGGCTGACGCCGACGTGGGGGTGCAGAGCTGATCGGCCACGCTCCTCGGCCTGGTGACGGCCAGCCGGCCTTGCTGTCCAGCAGCAGTCGATAGCGAGGCTGCGGCTGGGGCGGCCGTCTGGGAATCCACGATTCCGGGGCGATTTCGGATCAAGGATACGGAGTCCCGACCAGGGTCAGCCCCAAATCGGCACGGCCGGGCGGTTTCAAGTCGGCGCCGGCAGGCTGCGCGGCAGCACTGCCCATCGCCCAGATGCGCGCGGCCGGGCGCAGCGCCGGGCTGCGCCACCGGCGCCCGCCTCGGCTGGCGGACTTTTGGATCTTCCAGGACTCGGTCAACAACCGCGCGGAATCGGAAATTGCCTGACTACCCGATCCTTGGCCGGGTCCACGCCAGCTGGATCCGCAAAGGCCGGAACGGCGATGGCAGTGGCTGGCAAAACCGACGCCATGGCGGCGTGACATCCGTCGCCGACACTGGAAAGCAACCGCCCCAGCGAGCGCAATCGCTGTTGACGATGACCGAGGCCACCTTGGTCGCCACGGCACCGCGGCACCAGGCGCTGGCGCGCTGGAACGGGCCCGGCAAGTGCGGGGATCGGCATCGCGCGGGGCGGAAGCATCCACGCGATTCCGCGTCTCGAACCTGGCGCCCGATGTGGTCGATCGATCGCAGGACCCGCTTGCCCGCGCGCTGCAGGGTATCGGGTGATAACCACTTACCGGGCCATTTTTCCAATCGCTTTGTCAACGTGGTCCGGGTCCATCCTGCCCGATCACGCACGCGCGTGCCCTTTCGCGGGCTGCACCTTCTTGCGCCTTGACTGCCTCGGCGTTTTTTGACGTTGCCTGCAGCGAGACGCCGGGCGTTTTCCCCCGCCGA
Source organism: Pseudofulvimonas gallinarii (assembly GCF_004343305.1). GTDB lineage: Bacteria > Pseudomonadota > Gammaproteobacteria > Xanthomonadales > UBA2363 > Pseudofulvimonas > Pseudofulvimonas gallinarii. Next base: position 183,237 of record NZ_SMAF01000008.1, read on the forward strand.
CGATCCCACCGGGAAACCGGACTGGAGACCTCCTGGCCCTTTGAGCGCAGGCCTCTGCGCTGTGGTGTGGTGTGGTCACCGCCGTCCCTGACCAACGCAGCTCCGTTGCGCGCTTCGTGCCCCTTCACGCTGCCCCCGCGATAGGACTCCGCGCTTTTCTGCGCTTTACGGAATAGGCACGGGCGGTGAGCACCGCGTGCCAGGACTGCGAACGGTTTTCGAGGGGAATGCCATGAAAAAGGGAATGGGTCTGATGATGCTGGCGCTGCTCGGCGCGGGTGTGCTGCACGCACAGGTGCCGCAGCTTCCGGATTTCACCTACCAGGGGCGGTTGACGCAGAACGGCCTGCCGGCGAACGGCGAGTTCGACCTGGAGTTCGCGCTGTACGACGCGGAAAGTGGTGGCAACGCGATCGGCACGGCGCAGAGCGAGCCGGGGTATCCGGTCAGCGACGGGGTGTTCTCGGTGGCGCTGGCGTTTCCGGGTGCGTTCACGGGTACGCAGCTGTGGCTGGAGGTGCGGGTGAACGGCGTGCCGCTGTTGCCGCGCCAGCCGGTGTCGACGACCCCGGTGGCGCAGTACGCGCTGGACGGCAACCCGGGGCCTCAGGGCCCGGCGGGTCCCGCCGGTCCGCAGGGTGAGCCGGGTCCGCAAGGATCCATTGGCCCGCAAGGCCCGGCCGGTCCACAAGGTCCTGCTGGTCCCCAGGGCGATGCCGGTCCACCTGGGCCAGCCGGAGAACCGGGTCCGCAGGGTGCGCAGGGACCTGCCGGCCCGGAAGGACCAGCCGGTCCACAAGGTCCGGTTGGCGGTGGCTACCGCTGGGTCGACGCGAACGGCCAGCCGGTGCGCATCCTGCGGCCGGAAGCGGTCAACGGAGACATGCGGTTCTGGTTTGTCGATCCTGCCACGAACCGGATTTGGGCGTACGAAGGGGGTAGCCTCAGGGCCGCAATGCCCGGTGTGCGCTGGTACTATTCGGGACCTGCCTGCACGGGCGACCGCTACATGGTGCCCTTCCCGAGCAACATGATCTATTCGGTCGAGGGTTCGACGACCCAGTTCCGCTGGCTGACCTCGTTTACGCCGGTGAGCAACGTGACCTACCAGTCGCGCACACCAGGCTGCACGTCTGACAGCGGCATGCTTCAGAACGCCATCCGGTTCACCAACTTCCCGTTTTCCAACACGCCCATCGAGTTGCCGTTCGCGCTGCCGCTGAGCCTGCAGCCTCAACCGATGTAGGCGTGTTTCGGCCGCCTGCGGGACCTGTCCTGCCACGCACCTAGCTTGCGTCGTGGCGTGACAGGCCAGGTTCCGGCGACGGCCCGATGGACTTTGATGCCGGCCCGCGGAATCGGGCGGAACCGCGCCGGCACACCGGATCCGCCCGAGGGGAGAAGGACATGACCTGGTTGATTCGCATGACCCTCTGCGCAGCGTTGGGCAGTTCGATCGCATGCGCTGCGGCTGTGGCCGTTGCCGCGACGCCACGCGGCGGTGACTACGCAGTCGAGGACGCGCTCATCGCCGGCGGTGGCGCCGCGCAGGCACGCGGCGGCTGCTTCGAACTGTCGGCAACGATCGCACAGGCGACGGTGGGCGCGGCATCCGGCGGTAACTACGCGCTGGCCTCGGGATTCTGGACGCGTCCGGTCACGCATCCGGATCAGCTGCTGCGTACCGGCTTCGAGGGATGTGCGCCATGAAGACGAGGAGGCGCCTGAGCAATGGCTGGCGCTGCTCTGCGCCGGCGTGCTGTACGCACAGGTGCCTCAGCTTCCCGATTTCACCTGCCAAGGGGCGCTTGACGCAGAACGACCTGCCGGCGAAAGGCGAGCTCGACCCGGAGCTCGCGCTGTACATCGGGAAAGTGGAGGCAACGCGATCGGTACGGTGCAGAGCAAGCCGGGGTATGACGCTCGTGCCCAATGGACGGACCGAGGGTTGCATCGTCACAAGCCAGACAACACGTAAGCTCCCCCGTAAGCTTCCCTGTCAAGCAGACACTTCAAAAGTGGCTCGTCGCGGATTCGTGTGGGTGATTTCGGGCCTTGGAGGTTGCCAAGGTCCCTGTAATCCAGCCATCTTGTGGGCGCAGGAAGGCGGTCGATTCCTGC
>NZ_SMAF01000009.1 GCF_004343305.1 Pseudofulvimonas gallinarii
GACCATCTGCGCGCCCATGTTCTCGAACTTGTCCTTCAGTTCGATTTCCTTGGCGACGGAGACGCCGTCCTTGGTGATGGTCGGGGCGCCGAAGCTCTTCTCGAGCACGACATTGCGGCCCTTCGGGCCCAGGGTGACCTTGACCGCATCGGCCAGGATGTTGACGCCGGCCAGGATGCGGGCGCGGGCGTCTTCGGAGAAACGGACTTCTTTGGCTGCCATTTTCGTGTTCTCTCAATATCTGTGGTGGATCGAAGCGGGAGGAGAAGCGAGCCAGCGATGGCCGGGCAAGGCGCGCGGCGCGGCACAATCCGGGTCAGGCATCAGCCTGACGGGGATTTGCGACGCGACGCAGCAACGCCGCCCGGGCGAGCTGGCGCCGCTTATCCCTCGATGACCGCCATCACGTCTTCTTCGCGCATGACCAGCAGTTCCTGGCCGTCGACCTTGACCTCGGTGCCGCTGTACTTGCCGAACAGAACCTTGTCGCCGGCCTTGATGTCCAGCGGACGCTTCTCGCCGTTCTCCAGGATCTTGCCGTTGCCGACGGCGAGGACTTCGCCACGGATCGGCTTCTCGGCAGCGTTGTCAGGAATGACGATGCCACCCGCCGACATGGTTTCAGCCTCGAGGCGCTTGATGATCACGCGGTCGTGCAAAGGACGCAGATTCATGTGCTTACCCTATACGCAAATGGTTGATTTCACTTGGATTCGGGCGAGGCTGTCAGCACTCTGCCCGGGTGAGTGCCAATTTTACGGATTCACCCGGACCGGACAAGCCTCGCCGCTGGCTGCAAGGTTGGGGCGGTGGGCGGCCGTTCAAGGGCCGGGCGCGAAAAAACCATCGGCTATGCTCGTGGCATGGAAACGACACCCGCCCTGCTCTGCCTGGCCACCTGCCCCGACGAGGCCTGCGCGGCCTCGCTGGCACGCGCGCTGGTCGGCGAAGGCCTGGCGGCCTGCGTCAGCAGGCTGCCGATGACCGCCTCGGTGTACCGCTGGCAGGGCGAGGTCCACGAGGAACCGGAAGTGCTGCTGCTGATCAAGACCACCCGTGAATGCTGGCCGCGCCTGAAGGAACGGCTGCCCGCGCTGCATCCCTACGACACACCGGAACTCATCGCCCTGCCGGTCTCCGATGGCCTGCCCGCCTACCTGGCCTGGCTGGCCGCGGAAACCTTGCGCTGATTCCGTTGTCCACCAGGGCCACGGCCGGCATCGTTCATGGTGCCGCCTTCCTCTCGACGATAATGCCCGGATGATCCGTCCCGCCTGCCTGCTCGCCGCCCTGTTCGCGGCCTTCCCGGTCGTCGCCTCGTTGAACGAGGACGACCTGCTGCCCATCGACGAGGCCTTCGCGCTGACCGCGCAGGCCGATGCGACCGACCTGCGCCTGCACTGGCGCATCGCCGACGGTTATTACCTGTACCGGCACCGTATCGCGGTCAAGGCGGTGACCGCCGACGTCGTCCTCGATGAGCCGGTCCTGCCCGAAGGCGCCCGCCACAACGACGAGTTCTTCGGCGAGGTGGAAACCTATCGCGGCGAGCTGTCCGCAACGGCGCGCATTGCGTCCTGGCCGGCCTCGGCGCGCGATGCGCGGTTCGAGGTCCGCTACCAGGGCTGTGCCGATGTCGGCATCTGCTATCCGCCGCACCGCGCGACCGTCACGGTGGCCCGCCCGTCCACGCTCGCCGCGGCGTCGCCGGCGGGCGACGGGAAGGTCGCCGACAACCCGCTGGCGCGCGCATTGACCGCGCCGTCGCTGCCGACATCGGGCGCGTCCGATCGCGCGCCGCTGATCGGCCCCGGCGGCAGCCAGCCGCCGTTGCAGGATCCGCTGCCGGCCGACCGCGAACCGCCACTGCCGGAAGAACAGGCCTTCGTCTTCGAAGCCATCGCCTGGTCGCCGACCGAAGTGCTGGCGCGCTTCACGATGCCGAAGAACTACTACCTCTACCGCAACGGCACCAATTTCAGCGTCGAAGGGGATGGCGGGCACTGGCAGCTGGCGGCGCCGGGCTGGCCGACGCCGCGACAACACACCGACGACCATTTCGGCACTGTTCCGGTGTATTTCGATCTGGTCGAAGTGCCGATCACGGTGGCGCCGCCACAGGCCGGCACGCCGGCGCCGCTACGGCTGACGGCGAGCTTCCAGGGCTGCCAGCTGGACGGCATCTGCTATCCACCGATGACGCGCCAGGTCACGATCGACATGCCGGCCGCCGACGCCGGGCAGATCGCGGCGGCGCAGGCGGCCATCGCCCGCGATCCGTATGTCACCAGCGTGCTGCAGGAGCGCGAGGAAACCGGACCCGTGGCCGGCACCGGCGCCACTGTCGCCGCGACCGGCGAAGAACCGGCTTCCTCACTGGGTTTCATCGGCGCGCTGCTGCTGGCGCTGACCGGCGGCGTGTTGCTGAACCTGATGCCCTGCGTGCTGCCGATCCTGTCGCTGAAGGTGCTGGGTCTGGCACGCAGCGGAGAAAGCGTCGCCAAGGCGCGCAGCCACGCGCTCTGGTACACCGCTGGCGTGATGACGACCTTCGCCGCGGTCGGTCTCGCCGTGGTCGCCCTGCGCGCCGTCGGCCTGGCGCTGGGTTGGGGCTTCCAGCTGCAGCAGCCGGTGGTCGTCGCCCTGCTCGCCTACGTGATGTTCGCGCTGGGCCTGTCCATGTCCGGCGTTTACAACATCGGTGTCGGCCTCACCGGCGCCGGCCAGTCGCTGGCCTCGCGCGGCGGGCCGGCTGGTGATTTCTTCACCGGCGTCCTCGCGGTCGTGGTCGCCAGCCCCTGCACGATTCCTTTCATGGGCTCGGCGCTGGCCTATGCCTTCGCCTCCTCGTCGCTGCTGGCGCTGCTGATCTTCCTTGCGCTTGGCCTGGGCCTGGCGCTGCCGTTCCTGCTGGTCGGCATGGTGCCGGCGCTGGCGTCGCGACTGCCGCGTCCGGGCGCGTGGATGGAAACACTCAAGCAGTTCCTCGCCTTCCCGATGTACCTGACGGCGATCTGGCTGTTGTGGATCCTGGGCAAGCAGCGCGGCATCGACGCCGTGGCCGCGGTGCTGGCCGGTGCCACCGTGCTGGCGCTGGCGCTGTGGTGGTGGGAACGCGGCCGTTACCGCGAGGGCGTGCTGCGCCGGCTGCTGCCCGTGCTGGTTGCGCTCCTGGCCCTGGCGCCGCTGCTGTTGGTGCATCGGGCGCCGCCACCGGCGCAGGTGGCGGGCACGCAGACCGGCTGGGTGCCATATTCGGCGGAACGGCTGGCGAGCCTGCGTGCGGAAGGGCGCACCGTGTTCGTCGACATGACGGCGGACTGGTGCGTCACCTGCAAGGCGAACGAGAAGCTCGTGCTGCACACCGACCGGTTCAACGAACTGCTGGAACGCAGCGGCGCCGTCGCCATGGTCGGCGACTGGACCAATGTCGACCCGGAGATCAGCGCCTTCCTGCGTGACTATGGTTCGGTCGGCGTGCCGCTGTACGTGGTCTTCGGCGGCGGCAGCCAGGGCCCCGGCCGCAAGCTGCCGACCGTGCTGACCTTCGGCATCGTCGAAGCAGCACTGGCGGGTACGCGATGAAGCGCTTCCTGCCGCCGCTGCTGATCCTGCTCTTCGCCGCCGCCGGCGGCACGGCCGGCTTCCTGCTCAGCAGCCGGTACTATGACAATCCGCCGCCACCGCCGGGCATTTCCCAGGTGGCGCTTGGCGACAAGGTCCCCGACGGCGTGCTGCACGATCCCCAGGGCCGGCCGCACACCTTTGCGCGCTGGCATGGCGACCTGCTGGTGGTGAACTACTGGGCGAGCTGGTGTCCGCCGTGCATCGAGGAAATGCCGATGCTCGATGCCTGGGCAAAGGAACACGCGCAGCAGGGCATCACCGTGGTCGGCGTCGCCGAGGATGATGCGGAAGCCGCGCTCGCCTTCCTGCGCGACCATCCCGTCGGTTATCCGGTGCTGATCGGCGGCCGTGCGCTCGACGGCTCGTCGATGCAGCTGGGCAACAGCCGCAACGTGCTGCCCTACACCGTGCTCATCGGTCGCGACGGCCGCCTGCTGGAGCGCAAGGCCGGGCTGCTGGATCGTGGCCTCCTCGATGGCTGGCGCGATCGCCACGGCGGTCCGGCGCGCTGATTCCCGACGCGCTGTCGTATTGCCCGCGCTTTCTGCGTCCTCCCAACCACCGGCCACCCTGGAAGGCGGCCGGTGCATCAGGGAAACTGTTCCCACAACTCGAACAAGAAGGGAGCTTCATGCGTCATACCACCTACCTCATTGCCCTCGCCCTCGCACTGGCCGGCTGCAAGGACAACGCCTCGACCACTGCCGACGGCAGCGCCGCCGCCAGCGCGCCACCCGCCGTTGCCCCCGCGGCACCCGCCGCTGCCGCCAGGCCGTCGATCATGTTCGATGGCGAGGACTACCAGGGCGAGATCACCCGCTACGAAATCGTCGGCAACCAGGTGATCGAAGCCATCGACCGGGGCGCCACCGCCGAGGAGATCGAATATCCGCTGACGGAGCTCACCGGCATCTTCGATGTGCTGGTGCCGCGCTTCGTGGAAGTGCATCCCCATTGCGCCGACTACCTGAAGGCGGCCACCGAGCTGCGCTTCACCTGGCGCGAGATGACGCCGGCTGACGTCGAGGCCGGCTACCACAACGACAAGCTGCTGCCCCCGACCGAGAACGCCCAGGCCTGCACCATCATCAAGAACCTGCTGGTCCGTCCGATGACCGCACTGGTGATGGTCAACACGGGCGCCAGCGAGCGCGAGAACGCGAAGCGCGAGCTCACCGACGTGTTGTCACAGATCCCGACCGTGCGCCAATTGCCGCGCTGATCCCGGATCACCCGGCTGACACTGCGGCGGCCCGCCTGTTCCGGCGGGCCGTCTGCATTGCGGTATCAGGCGCGCCGGACGGCGCGTCTCAGGCGATGGCGTCCGCCACGCCCTGTCCCTTGAAGGTCACCACCAGCACGTCGCGGAATGCGGGCGCAGCGACATCCAGCGCCTCGACTGCGGTGACGCCATGCATGACCCGCGCATCATCGACCAGCGCGGCGTCGAAGGGCTGCGCCAGTGTGAAGCAGCCCAGTTCGTGTCCGGACAGGTCGTGGATGGAGGTCGTGCCACGCGCGATGTTCTGCCTGCGGATCATCAGCACCATCACGTAGTCCACGCCGTCGCGGTGCATGCCTTCCGGCGTCGGCTGGCCGGGGCGGTCACCCGCCGCCTCGATGCGGAACTGGTGCACTTCCACTTTCCATGACGGCACGTCCGGGCGCAGGCGGCCGAACCAGTCGTGGCCGCAGCGCAGGATCGTCGCCAGGCTGTCGCTGGCACCGATGGCCGCCGTCACCGGTTCGAACCAGCGCGCGATGCCGCCGTTGAGCGGGTTGTAGTCGCGGTCCTGCCAGTGCGGCTGGTGCGGCTGGCGCACCGGTTTGCCATCGCGTTCCAGCCGGAACACCGCGTGGCGACGCCGACGATAGCGACCTCCGTCGGCCATGTAGCTGTCCAGATGCAGGTCGTTCCAGCTGTCGGCGAAATCCGCCCAGTCCGTCAGGGCGCCGAAGCCGGCCAGCAGCGCGGACGTGCGCGCACCGGGAATGAACGCGAAACCATCGCGGTCAAGCGTGGAGAGTTCGAGTTGCAGCACGGTGGGCGGCGGCGAGCACATGCGCCATGGTAACGCCGCGGCCTGGCGGCACAGCGATGCTCGCCACGCGCGATTCAACCGGCGTTGCCGGCGCGTCGTCGGCCGTGCCGGACCGGGGCAGTCGAACGCCGGTGGGCCGCGCCATGTCCGCCTGTCCACGGCGCCCATCGCTGTCGCCGCTGCAACCACAGACCCTGCTCAGGCGCCCGGCGCCAGTGCGCGCACGCACATCCTGGCGTGTCCCAGCACCAGGCCCAGCCGCGCTCGCCGCTCGGCCAGTACGGCCAGGACCAGCAACCCGTCCAGGCCGGGCACGCCGACCAGCACCAGCTTGCCGTCCTGGCCTTCTACCAGCAGGTGGTCCAGCTCGCCGGCGTTCAACTCGCGCAGCACCGTGCGCCCCAGCGCAGTCAGCGAACTGGTCATGGCGGCCAGCTTGCCGCTGTCGCCGGCAACCGCACTGCGCCACACGAAGGGTCGGCCGTCGCGCGATGCCAGCATGGCGATCTGTACGCCTTCGCAGCCACTGACGATGCGCGCCAGCGCCTGAAGCGCGTGATCCGGGTCCGGCCAGCGGTTCATGCCCCACCCCGCTCGCCGTCGAGGACCGGATAGTCGCCGTGATCGAGCAGCAGGCACAGCATCCGGAACACCTGTGCCAGGTCGGACCTGGAGCGTGCGTCGATCACCAGCAGCGGTGCGACCAGGCCCTGGTCGCGAAGCATCGCCATGCAGCGTTCGCGGAACGCCATCGGCGGATCCGGATGCTTGTTGAGGCAGAGCACGAACGGCCGCTGGCGCAGTTCATCGGCATAGGTGGCGAGCGTGCCCGCCAACCCATCCAGTCCTTGCGCGGAGGCGGCATCGACCAGCACGACCAGGCCCATGGCGCCGTCGCGCACCACGTCGAACATGAAGCGGAAACGTTCCTGGCCCGGCAGGCCGTAGAGCCGCAGCATGCCCTGCTCACCGAGATCCATCTCGCCATAGTCCAGGGCCACCGTGGTCGATGCCTTGCGGCGGGCCAGGTCGTCGGTGCAGCCGACATCGGTCGTCACCGGCGCAATGTCGCTCAGCGCGGCGATGCAGGTCGTCTTGCCTGCACCGGGTTCGCCGATGAAGACCAGCTTGTGACAGGCGTTCATGCCGGCAATCCCAGAAGGCGGCCGACACGGGTGGCCAGCGCGCGCCATCGGCCGGGCACCACGTTGCCGTGGACGATGCGCGGCGCCGGTGGAACACGCTGCGTGGCGAGTTCAAGCAGGCCCTGGTCGCGCAGCCGCGAAAGGACGACATCGACACGGGCGGGCGCGACGCCGGTCGCGGCGACGATCTCCGCCTGCGTCGCCGCCCGCGAGGTCAGCGTCGCCAGGATCCGCAGGGCATCGTCGTGCCAGCCGTCCAGCTGCAGCGGCCACGCCGCGAGGCGATGCCTGCCTGTGGGCGCGGACACGGCGGCGCAAACGGGTCGCGCTTCGGCGCTCACTGCATCATTGAGCACCGTGAGGATCTCGGACGCGCGCAGCGGACGGTGGATGCAGGCGCGATGGCGCAGGCGCGGCCTGGCCGCGCAGTCGATGCGGTTCAGGCCATCCGGCAACGGTGCCGGCGCCGGGTGGTCGAGGTTGACGAGGACCAGGTCGATGTCGCGGTCGATCCGTTCGACCACTTCCCAGCGGTTGCGGAGATAGGACTCCAGCAGGCGCAGCAGCGAGCGCAGTGCTTCGACATCGGTGGCCAGGAACTGGTGGCAGGCCAGGCGCATGTCAATCCCGTTCAACAAGTGCCGCATCCGTGCGCTTGCGCGTTCATGGCATCAGACCGCCGCTTCCGCCGCCGCCATCGATGCCCGCGATCGCACCAGCACCATGCCGATGTTCGCCGACGCGCGGGTGACGAACACGGCGGCATGGTCGGGATTCTTCCGCGAACGGATGAAGATGTGCAGCAGGTTGGTGCTGAACACCACGATCTCGTTGAAGTAATGCCCGGCACGGCCCTCGATGCCACGCGAGCGGTCGAACAGCTTTTCGATCTCGACCACGTTGCGGCCCTGGAACAGGTCGCCGGTGGCGGCTGCCACCAGATCCAGCACTTCGGATGGGTGCGAGTCCACCGTACGGATGCCGAGCAGCAGGCCGCTGACCATGTCCACGTAGCCGGCGGCCACGCATTCGGGGATTTCCGCCTGGGCTGCGCCCAGTACCTTGTCGAGCGACATTGATGTTGGCCTCCGCTATCGATGGGTCATTGCCAGCCGATGATCCGGCTGGCGAAGTCGTGGACGAACTGCAGTTGCACCGGACTCTGGATGGCACCCGCCCGTGCCGCGCGCACGCGCGCGATCGCGCGATCGGCGCTGTCGCCCATCCACGCGAGGATCGCGGCCAGCGCCGTGCCGGTGCGTCCGAGTCCGCCGCGGCAATGCACGGCGAGCCCGCGGTTCTGGCGCAGCTGGCCTTCGGCGAAGCGGCACAGGGCCACCCCCTGGTCGAAGGTCGGTGCCGCCATGTCGCGAACGGGAACGTGATGGAAGGCCAGGCCGCTGCGCTTGAGCGGCTCCAGCGGATAGACACGCCGTTCCTCCATGCACACCAGCGTGCGCACGCCAGCGTCGCCGAGGTGTCGGCACTGCTGGTCCGGATCGTTCACCAGGCCGGGCCGGCTCATGCCGCACAGCAGGCCGCGCTCCACCCACCACAGGCCGTCGGCTCCGGCGCCGCTCCTTTCGCGCGGCGGTGACAGGTTGCAGTAGCCGGTCTGCACGTAGTGGCGGCCGGCCGTCGTCGCCGGCGTGGAGAAAAAGGTCGCGGTCGGCGCGCATTCCTGGATGCGGCCACCGGCGAGCAGGGCGGTGTGGCCGCCCAGGGCCAGGCAGTCGCGACGGTTGTGCGTCACCATCACCACCGTCGCGCGCGCCGACAGTTCGCGCACGCGCTGGCGCAGCCGTTCGACATGGGCCTCGTCCAGGTCGGCGGTCGGCTCGTCGAGCAGATACAGGTCACCCGGCTGCGCCATCGCCGCCAGGCGACGCAACAGCCGCGACAGACCGGGTGACAGCCTGCCGGCGGGGAGTCCGATGTCGGCGGGATTGCCGCCCGCCTCACGGATCCACGTCGCGGTGACGTCCGGGGACACGCCGTGGCATTCCTGCATCTGCACCGCGACGACGGCCGCCGGGTCGAGTCGCGCGTGCTGCGGCAACCACACCGTCCGGACCTTTCCCGAAGCCAGGTCGGCACCGCCAAGACAGGCGTAGCCGCAGGCCACGCGCGTGTCCGCATCCGCCGGGCGTGCCAGCGCCATCAGCAGACTGGATTTGCCGGCGCCTCCCGCGCCGACAACCAGCAGGATGCCCGGATGGTCGCCCCGCATGCAGACATCGCGTGCGACCATGCCGTTGCCCCGACGGACTTCAACTCCCTGAAGCTGGAACACCGTCCTTCCTTGCCTGTTCGACCCCATTGACACCCGCGCCTGGAACCGAGCCGAAGCGGGGTGCGATGGCTGGACGATACTTGGGGTGCGCGTGGGCGAACCATCGGGAGATTCCCTAAAGTCACAGTCGTTCACAACGATTCGCCGTCAGGCGGCCAGCGTTCGTCGCGCGCCGCGCCAGGCGCGCGAAGACCGGCACGCGCGCCCGGAAGCGACATGGCCGACAATCGCGGCTGCTACGGCCGGTATAGGGAGATTCCCTATTCTCCGCACGGCTGAAGCGGTATTCGATAGCCCCGACTGGGGCTGGATCAATCATGGCGCGTGAGCAACACCACATTTCACATGGACAGGCCAGTACGCCGCCGTCCGTCATGAAACCCGGCAGCGCCGCCTCGCGTGGCACCGTCGCCGTCGCCACCGACTCCGCGCTGGTCGAGCGTGGCCTGGTCCAACTCATCAACGAACAGCCGCAACTGAGGTTCGCGGGCGGCGCACGCAGCCTGCGCGCCGTGCCCGGCCTGCTGGCGCGCTCGCATCCGGATGTGCTCGTCCTCGACATGCGGCTGCTCGATGACATGCCGGCCCGCAGCATGCCCACGGCGAACATGCCGCGCGTGCTGCTGTTGTCCCATCGTCGCTACGCCTGCATCGATGCCGAGCGCCTGCAGCCCCATACCTGCACCACCTTCCACCTGGCCTCGCCGGAATCGGAGATCGCCGCGGCGCTGCTGACGCTGTACGACTGCGAGCGCAAGGCGCCCGCCTCGCCCGACTGCAACCACTGCCCGGCCCGGCGGCGGCTGCGTCGCCCGAAGCCCGCGCTGTCGGCGCGCGAGTGCGCGGTGTTCGAGCGCATCGGCCACGGCGACAGCAACCGCGCCATGGCCGGGCGGCTGGGCATCAGCGTGAAGACGGTGGAAGCGCATCGCGAGAACATCAAGGCCAAGCTTGGCCTGGATTCGCGGCATGCGCTGGTATCGGCGGCGATCGCCTGGCTCAAAGGCGACCTCGACCTGGCGACGCTCAACCCGGCGCCGCGCGAACGCGGTCGCCTGCCACCGGGCTGAAACCGCCAACAGGCAACCCGCGCGATGGCCTCAGCCGGCCGCGCGTTCCTCCAGGATCGCCACCGCCGGCAGCGTCTTGCCTTCGAGGAATTCGAGGAAGGCGCCACCCCCGGTCGAGATGTAGGACAGTTTCGACTCGATGCCGTACTTCTCGACGGCGGCGACGGTGTCGCCACCACCGGCGATGGAGAAGGCATCGCTGGCGGCGATCGCGCGCGCCATCGCTTCGGTGCCCTTGCCGAAGGCATCGAACTCGAATACGCCGACCGGCCCGTTCCAGACCACGGTGCCGGCACGCTTGATCAGCTCGCCGTAGCGCAGGGCCGTTTCCGGACCGATGTCGAGCACCATTTCATCGGCGCCGATGGCCTTGGCCGACTTCACCGTCGCGCGTGCGTCGGCCTTGAACTCGTCGGCGACGACGACATCGCTGGGAATGGGAATCTCGGTGCCGCGCTCGGCCGCCAGTGCGAGGATCTTCTTCGCCGCCGGGATGAGGTCCGGTTCGTACAGCGACTTGCCGACCAGGAAGCCGGACGCGGCAAGGAAGGTGTTGGCGATGCCGCCACCGACGATCAGCATGTCGACCTTCTGCACCAGCGTTTCCAGCAGCTCCAGCTTGGTCGACACCTTGGAGCCGGCGACGATTGCCAGCACCGGCGGCTTCGGGTCCGTCAATGCCTTCGCCAGCGCATCCAGCTCGGCCGCGAGCAGCGGGCCGGCAACGGCGACCGGCGCGTACTTCGCCACGCCATGCGTCGACGCCTGCGCACGATGCGCCGTGCCGAAGGCATCCATGACGAAGACATCGCACAGCGCCGCCATGCGGCGGGCCAGCGTCTCGTCGTCCTTGCCCTCACCCTTGTTGAAACGGACGTTCTCCAACAACACGACCTGGCCCGGCTCGACCTCGACCCCGTCGAGCCAGTCGGTCACCAGCGGCACCTCGGCCTGCAGGGCTTCACCCAGCCACCGGGCGACCGGTGCCAGGCTGTAGGCCGGATCGAAGACGCCCTCGGCCGGACGGCCCAGGTGCGACATGACCAGCACGCGCGCTCCGGCATCGCGGGCCGCGCGCAGCGTCGGCAGTGCCGCTTCCAGGCGCTGCGTGGCGGTGATCCCGCCTTCCGGCGACAGCGGCACGTTCAGGTCCTCGCGGATCAGCACGCGCTTGCCGGCCAGATCGATTTCGCTCATTCGCTTGAAGGTCATAAGGTGACTACCTTGTTTCGGATGGGAGTAAGGTGGCGACGCGCCGGCCCCGTCCGGCCAGTCGCAGGCAGACGGCGAATGGTAGTGCATGCCCACCCGTACGGACCCGCGATCCGGACACAGGCAGCCCGTGGACAGGCTTGCGCAAATCCGTCCAGACGCACTTGCAAAATCTGCAGGATGAGGACGGAAACGGGACAAATGGCACTTGAAAACAGGCCGAAGCGGGAGCAGTCTGCCGCCATGCTGCCAGCCCGCCTCGCCATCACGTTCATGTTGGCACTCAGCCTGCCGATTTCCGGCAGCGTCTGGGCGCAAGGTCCGCTGCCCGACAATCTCGACAACGTGAATTACGCGGGCATCGAAGGCGGCAGCGGTTCCGACCGCGACGCCTCACCGGAAGGCCCGGCGCGTGCCGGCGACGATAGCAACGGCGACTGCGACCACCACGACGACGGTCCGACCGTCCCGGCAGTGAACGACGGTGGCAAGGCCCCTTCGCGCCAGGCACCCGGCAATCCGCACGGCTGCTGCGCCGACGGCAACTGCCCCTGCCCGCCGCCGATCGGCAAGGGCATGGCCATCGGGCCGGCGCATCTGGCATCCAACCGGTCAGCGACGCCGTACCCGCCCGTAGCCGTTCCGGTGTCCACCGACCCCTATGGCGCTGCCCTGAGGCCGCCCATTTTCTGAGCCGCACGCGCGCGGCCCGTACGCATTCCTGAGCCCGCCTGCCCGCGAAGCTGGCGCATCAGGTCCATCCGTACCATTCTCTGTCGCGCCCTGCCGCCGCACCGCGGCGGACGCCCGCGCCTGGACACGCCGACTGCAGGACAGCGCCGCACCCGCGGCACTGTCGCGCAGCCCGGCCGACCGGCACCGTGCTGGACAACCGGAGCACCGGAAACGGTGCCTGCGACACTGCCATGACATCGACCTTCAGATCCGGCCGCGGCGGGCTTGCGTGCATCGCGCTCTGCCTGCTGGCTGCCTGCTCCACGCTGCCCCGGAACGGCGGCCGCGACCAGCTTGATGCGCTGCTTGCCGGACGGACGCCACCGCTCCAGTCCGGAAGCAGCGGATCCACCGACCTGCGCGCCGCCTTGTCCGGGCCGCTCGATCCCGAGGCCGCGGTCGCCCTGGCCTGGCGGGAAAGCCCGCGCATCCGCCTGCTGCTGGCGGAACTGGGCCTGGCCAGCGCCGATCTCTTCGAATCCGGCCGCCTGCGCAACCTGACGCTGTCGGCCGGACGCATGGGCGGCAGCGACGGCACCACCACCCTCGGCATCGGGCTGCTGCTGGGCGACCTTGTGACCCTGCCGGCGCGCAGCCGGATCGGCCGGCAGCGCTGGCAGGCGGCGCTGGCGCAGACTGCGCAGGCATTGGTCGACGAAGCCGCCGCCACGCGCACCGACTGGATCCGCCATGTCGCCGCGGTGCAGGTCGCCGAACTGCGGGAAGCCGTCGCGGAGGCCGCGGCGCTGTCCGCGGAACTGGCCGCGCGATTCCACGCCGCCGGCAATATCAGCGCGCTGCAACTGGCGCGCGAGCAGGCGGCCGCGAGCCTGGCGCGGACCGAGGCGGCGCGTGCGCGCAGCGAACGCTTCGCCACGCGCATGGCGCTGGCCGAACGCCTCGGGCTGGCCGGACGCAGCAACGCCTGGCGCACGCCGGCGCGCCTGCCGCTGCCACCGCTGGCCGACCCGGACCTTGACACGGTGCTGTCGCAAGCAGGACAACAGCGCCACGACCTGGCCGCGGCGAACGCCCTGCTGGCCGCCGACCAGTCGGCCGCCAGCCTCGCCCGCAGCCTGGCCTGGCTGGGCGGGATCGAGTTCGGCTTCGAACGCGAGCGCGAGGACGGCGAACGCAGGAGTGGACCGCACCTGTCGCTGCAACTGCCCCTGTTCCAGCAGGGACAGGCGCAACGCACGCGCGCCACTGCCCTGCGCGACATGGCACGCGAGCGCGTTGCGCTGCTGCAGCTGCAGCTGCAGCGGGAAGTGCGCAGCGGGCTGGAGCGACTGGCGACCCAGCGCGCGATCATCGCCACCTTCCGCGATGCCCTGATCCCGCAGCGCGAAGCCATCGTCGCGCGCGAACAGGAGCGCTACAACTTCATGCTGATCGGCGTCTTCGAACTGATCCAGGCGCGGCAGCAGGAATACGACGCCTACCAGGCCTACATCGAGGCGATCCGCGATTACTGGCTGCATCGCGTCGAACTGGCGCGCGTCGCCGGCGGCGTGCTGCCTGGGGACGACACGCCCAGCGGCGAAGCACCGGCGCTGGACGACCTGCTCGGCCCGCCCGGCGACCACGACCCCCATCACCACCATTGAGGCCGACGCCATGAACCTGACCCGACGCGCCCTGCTGCTCGGCGCCGGCGCCGCCGCGCTGGCCCCGGCCATCGCCCGTCCGCAACCGGAAACCCGCCCCGGCATCGGCATCGCCCACGATCCGCCACGCGACCGCCGCTTCGCCTACACGCCGGTACGCACGCCGAATGGCTGGACGCTGCCTTACCGCATGAACGACGGCGTCAAGGAATTCCACCTCGTCGCCGAGGAAATCGAGCATGAATTCGCGCCCGGCACGCGCGCCGTCTGCTGGGGCTACAACGGCACCACGCCCGGCCCGACCATCGAGGTCGTCGAGGGCGACCGCGTGCGCATCTTCGTCACCAACCACCTGCCCGAGCACACCACCATCCACTGGCACGGCCTGCTGATTCCCAGCGGCATGGATGGCGTCGGCGGCCTGACGCAGCCGCACATCAGGCCGGGTGAAACCTGGGTCTACGAATTCACCATGCGCCAGCACGGCACGCACATGTACCACCCGCATGCCGACGAGATGGTGCAGATGGCGATGGGCATGATGGGCCTGTTCATCATCCATCCGCGTGCCGGCGAACCGCGGCGCATCGACCGCGACTACGCCATCCTGCTGCACAACTGGGCCCTGCACCCGGGTACCTCGCGACCCGATCCGTCGGTGATGACCGACTTCGACCTGTGGACCTTCAACTCCAAGGTGTTCCCCGCCATCGAGCCACTGGTCGCGCGCAGCGGCGAGCGTGTGCGCGTGCGCATCGGCAACCTGTCGATGTGGAACCACCCCATCCACATGCATGGCGTGCAGTTCGACGTCACCGGCGGTGACGGCGGACGCCTGCCGCGCGCGCAGTGGCGCAGGGAAGTCACCGAGATCGTCGGCGTCGGCCAGATGCGCGACCTGGAATTCACCGCCGTGCCGGGCGACTGGGCCTTCCACTGCCACATGTCGCACCACGTCATGGGCCCCATGGGCCACGGGATACCGAACACGCTGGGCGTCGACCAGGCCGGCATCGAGGATCGCATCCGCCGCATCCTGCCCGGCTATATGGCGATGGGCGAAACCGGCATGGCCGACCACCAGGGCCACACCGACAGCGGCCACATGCGCGGACCGGACAATACGCTGGCGATGATGGCCGGCAAGGGGCCGTTCGGAAACATCGAAATGGGCGGCATGTTCACCGTCATCAAGGTACGCGACGACCTCGCGGCCGGCGATTACCGCGATCCGGGCTGGTACACGCATCCGGCCGGCGAGCAGGCGCGCAAGGTCAGCGACGTGCCTGGCATTGGCGAGCCGGTCCGCCGCGGAACACCGCGCGCCGACGCAGCGCGGGACGATCTGCCGCGCGCGCACCGGCAGCACCGCCATTGAGGGATACGCGTAGACACCATGGCAGCGATGACCGCCCCCCCCTGTCGGATCAATGACCATGGCGGCTGACGCAAGTGAGCGGCGCAATGCTCGCCTTGCCGGGGCCAACGCATTGAGACCACCGGTGGAAGACCGGTGCGATGCGCTGCAAACCTGCGCACGTACACACGAAAACCTGCGTCGGCCAGGCAAGAAGCGGGCAGGATGCCCGCGCCTCTGCAGGGCCCCATCCGGCCTGGCGGGTGGCGGGCGGAAATGTCGCGCCACAGGCGCGAGCGGCCGCAGGGATGCGGCCGACCGGAGCGACGCGCCAGGGATGGCGCGCCGCGCAGGCCCGACCGCCGCACGCGAACCGCACGGGCAGGAGGCCCGGGCGGCAGGCCGGCTGGGGTGTCCTTCTCTTTGGTTACTTTCTCTTGGACAAGCAAGAGAAAGTAACCCGTGCGCCACGGACTGCGCACGGAAAAAGCCACGGAAGGCACCCCGATCACATTCCCCGCCGCTACCAACCGCAGCAACACGCATTGCCATGCTGTGATGCGTGGCGAAGCTTGAGGATCGGGCGTCAGTTGCGACGGGCGCGTGCCAGGGCGTCGGCCAGGGCGTTGCCGAGCGGCGAAGCCGGTGACTGCGCCCGGCCCGGGTTGGCGCGATCATCGCGGCGACCGCCTCGTCCATGGTCGCGGCGCGAGTCGCCGCCGCCGGCGGCGCGCGCCGGCTGCTGGCCCGGTTCGTCATCGAGGCGCATGCTGAGGGCGATGCGCTTGCGGCCAAGATCCACTTCCATGACCTTCACATTGACGATATCGCCCGCCTTGACGACGTCACGTGGATCCTTGACGAACCTGTGCGACAAGGCCGACACATGCACCAGGCCATCCTGGTGCACGCCGAGATCGACGAAGGCACCGAAGGCCGCGACGTTGCTGACCACGCCTTCGAGGATCATGCCGACCTGCAGGTCCTTGATGTCCTCGACACCCTCGGCGAAGTTGGCGGTGCGGAATTCCGGGCGCGGATCGCGGCCGGGCTTTTCCAGCTCGCGCAGGATGTCGCGCACCGTCGGCAGGCCGAAGCGTTCGTCGGTGAAGCGCGAAGGATCGAGCGCGCGCAGGAAGGGGCCGTCGCCGATCAGCTGCTTCACGTCGCGGCCGGTATCGGCCACGATGCGCTCGACCACCGGATACGCTTCCGGGTGCACGCAGGACGCGTCCAGCGGATTGTCGCCATCGGCGATGCGCAGGAATCCGGCGCACTGCTCGAAGGCCTTGTCGCCCAGGCGCGGGACCTTGAGCAGCTCGCGGCGGCTGCGGAAGGCGCCATGGCCTTCGCGATGACGGACGACGTTCTCGGCGACCGAAGCCGACAGGCCGGCGACACGCGCCAGCAGCGGTGCCGAAGCGGTGTTGACGTCGACGCCGACGGCGTTCACGCAGTCCTCGACGCGCGCGTCCAGCGCACGGGCCAGCTTCACCTGGTTGACGTCGTGCTGGTACTGGCCGACGCCGATGGATTTCGGATCGATCTTCACCAGTTCCGCCAGCGGATCCTGCAGGCGGCGCGCGATCGAGACGGCGCCGCGCAGCGACACGTCGAGATCGGGGAATTCCCGGGCGGCGGTTTCCGACGCCGAATACACCGAGGCGCCGGCCTCGCTGACGACGATCTTCGCCAGTCCCAGTTCGGGATGGCGACGGATGACGTCGGCGGCGAGACGGTCGGTTTCACGCGAGGCCGTCCCGTTGCCGATGGCGATCAGCGCCACCTGGTGGCGCCGGCACAGTTCGGCCAGCGTCGCGATCGAGCTGTCCCATTCGCGGCGCGGCTCGTGCGGATAGATCACGCCGGTGTCGAGCACCTTGCCGGTGGCATCGACCACGGCGAGCTTGCAGCCGGTGCGGATACCGGGGTCCAGGCCGAGAACCGCCTTCGGTCCGGCCGGCGCCGCCAGCAGCAGGTCCTTGAGGTTGGTGCCGAAAACATGGATCGCCTGTTCCTCCGCGGCTTCGCGCGCCTGCCCGATCAGGTCGATGCCCAGATGAACATGCAGCTTGGCGACCCAGGTGAGGCGCGCGGTGTCCAGCAGCCAGCGGTCGGCGGCGCGGCCGCGGTCGGCGATGCCGGCGTGCACGGCCACCTTCGCGGCCGCCTCGGCCTGTCCGGCGGCAATCGTGTCGGCCAGCGCGTCCTCGGCGATCACCTTCGGCGCCCCGGTCGGCATCGGCACCAGTTCCAGGTCGATGATGCCTTCGTTGCGGGCACGCAGCATGGCCAGCATGCGGTGCGAAGGCACGCCCGCGATCGGCTCGATGTGCGCGAAGTAGTCGCTGTACTTGGCCCCTTCGGCTTCCTTGCCGGTGACGACGCTGGCTCGAAGCTGGCCCTGCTGCCAGAGCCAGTCGCGCAACTGTCCGACCAGCGCCGCATCCTCGCCGAAGCGCTCCATGAGGATGGCACGCGCACCATCCAGCGCAGCCTTGGCGTCGGCGACGCCACGATCGGCATCGATGTAGGCGACCGCTTCGTCCTGCGGTACGCGGGTCGGATCTTCCAGCAGCGCCAGCGCCAGGGGTTCCAGTCCGGCTTCGCGGGCGATCTGCGCCCGCGTGCGGCGCTTGGGCTTGTAGGGCAGGTAGAGGTCTTCCAGCCGCGCCTTGGAATCGGCGGCGATCAGGTCGGCATGCAGCGCATCCGTCATCTTGCCCTGTTCGTTGATGCTGGCGATGATCGTCGCGCGGCGATCCTCCAGTTCGCGCAGGTAGCCCAGCCGCTCTTCCAGCAGGCGCAGCTGCGTGTCATCCAGCCCACCGGTCACTTCCTTGCGGTAGCGGGCGATGAACGGCACCGTGGCGCCGCCGTCCAGCAGTTCCACCGCCGCGCGCACCTGGTGCGGCTTCGCGGCGATGTCGTTGGCAATTCGTTCTTCGATTGAAAGCATCAGCGATTTCCGGCTATCCATAACGACGCCGGGCCGTCATGGCGGCCCGGGTCGCGAAGTCTAGCGCGGATGTCCGCCATGCCGGCCAGCCGCGCACCTCGCACGGCGCACTGCCTGCGACGCCCGGGCGGCGCTGGCCCTTGGGCGTTGCCGCCGCGTCCGGCGCGCGCGACTGCGGCAAAGCCGCGGACAGCGGCTACCCGGCGCGGGCCGGGCGGCCGATCGGCCACCAGGCGGCCGTCACGACGGCTTCGAGGTGACGATGCTGCCCCACGGCGAAGGCGAAGCCGAAAGGCCGAGGTCGTGAACGGGTCGGACATCAGGGCACGTTCGCTGGAGAACACCTGGTGTCCCGTGCCAGCCGCCTGTGACACGGCATTCGCGGAAGGCCGCAACTCCGGTCCGGACTGAGGCGCGCCTTCCTTCTGGCCGGTGCGCGGACGGTGACCATGAGCCCGTGGCGCATCGACGACGTCACGACCGCCCCATGGATGCGGGCGCTGCATGGCACATGCTTCGTCGACGGCAGGGACATGCCCGCGCCGGTCCATAGCGCACGGCGCGTCGTCCATGAGGCACGACGCGCTGCCGGGCAATCGACGCCTCCGAATTTCCGGGCCGCTTTAATTGCCGCAGGCGACTGGCGTTGAACGATGCCGTCGCGCGCATGCTGTTTCCCGCGCCGCCGGGTCGGCAATGGAGATCGCTTGCCGGCAACCCGTCGCCCGGTGCGGAAAGCCGTGGCACACGCGCGGTCGCAGGCCGTTGCATACGCAACAAACGACATCCGTCCAGAACAGGGGAAAAGCATGCAAGCCAATCGGTCCCGATCCTTCCGCATCGTGCGCCGCCAGCGCACCGGCCTGCTGCTTGCGGGCCTGCTGGCCGGCGCCACCGGCCCGGCCCTGGCCGGCAGTCCCGTGGTCGCGCTGACCCCGAATCCGTTCGATTTCGGCGCCGTCACGGTCGGCCAGGACAGTCCGGCCCAGGCCTTCACGCTGGCCAACCCGACCAGTGATCCGATGACCCTGACCAGCGTCGGCCTCGGTGGCGCCGCACCCGCCCAGTACCAGCTGGTGTCCACCAACTGCGCCGGCGTCCTCGATCCGGGCAGCAGCTGCACGGTCAACGTGCGCTTCGCTCCGTCCGCCACCGGTTCGCAGGTGGCGCTGATCCGCGTCCAGTACACGATGCCGCCGCCGGCTCCTCCGGGCGGCCAGGAGATCACCGCGACGCTGTTCGGCACCGGCGTGGCGGCGCCGGTCGCGCCGCCGCGGCCTGTGCCGGGCCCCGGCGCGCTCGCCGTCGGCCTGCTGGCGCTGCTGGGCGTGGTCACCGGCCTGCGCGCGTTGCGCCGCCAGCCGGGCTGAGGCCATCGCTGTCACCGGACTGCCGCGGCGTCATGGCGCCGCGGCGCCGGATTCCGGCACAATCGTGGGCTTCGCTGGCAAGCGCACGACCCACCTTTCCGAATGAGCAACCAGATGCCGGGCTTCGAGCCCGTCCCGCTGCGCCAGTACGCCGAGAACGCGTACCTGGACTACTCGATGTACGTCATCCTGGACCGCGCCCTGCCGTTCATCGGTGACGGCCTGAAGCCGGTCCAGCGGCGCATCGTCTACGCCATGAGCGAACTGGGGCTGTCCGCTGGCGCCAAACCCAAGAAGGCCGCGCGCACGGTCGGCGACGTGATCGGCAAGTTCCACCCGCACGGCGACAGCGCCTGCTACGAAGCGCTGGTGCTGATGGCGCAGCCGTTTTCCTACCGCTATCCGCTGATCGACGGCCAGGGCAACTTCGGTTCGCCCGACGATCCGAAGTCCTTCGCGGCGATGCGCTACACCGAAGCACGCCTGACCCGCTTCACCGAGCTGCTGATCGAGGAACTGGGCCAGGGCACGGTCGACTGGCAGCCGAACTTCGACGGCACCCTGGAAGAACCCAAGTTCCTGCCGGCCCGCGTGCCGACGCTGCTGCTCAACGGCGTCACCGGCATCGCCGTCGGCATGGCCACCGACATTCCGCCGCACAACCTGCGCGAAGTCGCCAGCGCCTGCATCCGCCTGCTCGACGATCCCGAAGCGACGGTGCGCGACCTGTGCGAGCACATCCCGGCGCCGGACTTCCCGACCGAAGCGGAAATCGTCACGCCGCGCGTCGAACTGCAGAAGCTGTACGAGACGGGCAATGGTTCGTTGCGCGCCCGTGCCGTCTACGTGCGCGAGAACGGCAACATCGTCCTCACCGCGCTGCCGCACCAGGTATCGCCGGCGAAGATCATCGAGCAGATCGCCACGCAGATGCGCGCCAAGAAGCTGCCGCTGCTGGAAGACGTGCGCGACGAGTCGGACCACGAGAATCCGGTGCGCCTGGTGCTGATCCCGCGCAGCAACCGCGTCGACGCCGAAGAGCTGATGAACCACCTGTTCGCGACCACTGACCTGGAGAAGAGCTACCGCGTCAACTTCAACGTCATCGGCCTGGACGGCCGGCCGCAGGTGAAGAACCTGCGCGCGCTGCTGGAGGAATGGCTGCAGTTCCGCACCGACACTGTGCGCCGCCGCCTGCAGCACCGCCTCGACCGCGTGCAGCGCCGCCTGCACATCCTCGCCGGCCTGCTGGTCGCCTACCTCAACCTCGACGAGGTGATCCGCATCATCCGCAGCGAGGACAAGCCGAAGCCGGTGCTGATGGCGCGCTTCGACCTCAGCGAGGACCAGGCCGAGGCGATCCTTGAGACGAAGCTGCGCCACCTGGCGCGCCTGGAGGAAATGAAGATCCGCGGCGAGCAGGAGGAACTGGAGCGCGAGGCACAGCGCATCGAGGGCATCCTCGGCTCCAGGGCCAGGCTGAAGAAGCTGATCAAGGACGAACTGGCCGCCGATGCCGAGGATCATGGCGATCCGCGCCGCTCGCCGCTGGTCGAGCGCGAAGCCGCGCAGGCGCTGTCCGCCACCGACCTGGCCCCTTCCGAACCGGTGACCGTCGTGCTGTCGGAAAAGGGCTGGGTGCGCGCCGCCAAGGGCCACGATGTCGATGCCGCCAATCTCTCCTACCGCGAAGGCGACCGCCTGCTGCTTGCAGTCGCCGGGCGCAGCAACCAGCAGGTCGCGTTCCTCGACTCCAGCGGGCGAAGCTACAGCGTTGCCGCGCATACGCTGCCGTCGGCACGCGGCAATGGCGAACCCCTGACCGGGCGCTTCACGCCACCGGCCGGCGCGCGCTTCCAGGCGCTGGCCACCGGCATCGAATCGCAGCGCCTCGTGCTCGCCTCCAGCGCCGGCTACGGTTTCGTCACGCAGTTCGAGAACCTGCTCGGCCGCAACAAGTCCGGCAAGCAGTTGATCAGCGTGCCCGACGGCGCCGACGTGCTGCAGCCGGCGCTGGTGACGGATGCCGACGGCGACCTGCTCTGCGTCGCCACCAATGCCGGCCACCTGCTGGTGTTCCGCGTCGCCGACCTGCCGGAGCTCGACAAGGGCAAGGGCAACAAGCTGATCGACATTCCGAAGAAGGCCGCGACGGCGGGCGAGAAGGTCGTCGGCATCGCCGTCATCGGCGCCGGACGCGAACTGATCGTCCACGCCGGCAGCCGTTACCTGCGCCTGAAGGCCGGCGACCTTGCCGCCTATACCGGCGAGCGCGCACAGCGCGGCGGCACGCTGCCGCGCGGCTTCACGCGCGTCGACCGCATCGAGTCGGAATGACGCCAGCCAAGGCCACCTGACCGGGGCCGCCCTGAGGGCGCGCCTCGCGAACCGGCATGGGCCGTTCGCGCCCGCACCGGTGCCGGTGATAGGTTTTCCGCGGCTCTCCCGCTTACCTGGATGAGGCCCGGACTGGTCCCTCCGTGACCGGCCCACGGCGACATCCAGGTAGCCACATGAAGTCCCAGCCACCCCTGCCGTACGGGCAATACGGCCCGGCACATGCGCCGACTCCGGACGCCGGTCGCCATCCCGGTCCCCAGCGGCCTGCGGCGACCCACGGCTGCAGCCCTGAGCCGACCGGGCCGGGCGCGTCCTTTGCATCCACGCTGGCCGCCGCGCAGCCCCGCGGTCCCGGCCTTGCCCGTCCACCTCGTGCCCGGGTTTCCGGCCCGGCAGTCCGCCGCCCGCGCTGTTCCGCTCGCGGCGCCCTGCACGCGCATTCCCGTCCACTGGGATGCGGACGGAACCGGATGCCCGTCTCCCTTGGCGACCACAAGTGAGGATCCCATGAAATCCCTGCGCTCGAACTCCAATCCCTCCACCCTGCGCCGCAGCAGCCGGCTGGTTGTTCCACTGCTGTTGGCCGTGGCCGGCAATGCCGGTGCCGTGGTCGACACCATCATCAATTTCGAGTCCTTTCCGCCGGAACTCGAGCTTCTCCCGGGGCAGGTCCACAACGAAAACGGATTCACGCTGCAGGTCGTGTCGCCCGGTTCCTCCTTCTGGATCCAGCCGTGGGGCGATCCTGACAACGTGCTGGCCATCGCGCCGTTTTCCGCCATCGGCACGGGCGACACGCTGGCCATCCGCCACGCGTCAGACCGGCCGTTCCGTTTCATCGCCTACGACTTCCGGTCCGGCGACGACCTGCCCTCCGATACGGTCGACCTGGTCGGCCTGCGGAATGGAGAGCAGACCGAACTCGTCGCCAACCTGCAAAGTGCCAGCTCTGGCTGGGTGACCCGGGCAGGCGAATTCCACGGCCGCATCGACACCCTGCACATCGTCGGCGTCCAACCGCAACAGGCCATGCTGCTTCTGGACAACCTGCAACTGGAGAAACCGCTGGAGGAGATCTTCCTCCACAGTGGCCCCGCCAGACTGGCGATTCCGGCGCCGGGCCTGGACGGCCTTCACCCCGCCGGTTTCATTACCCTGCTCGAGGCTCCGCTCGACACCCGGCACGCCTATGCGACCGGCTGGTTCATCCGCACGGATGCCGATACCACGCAGGTCCGGCAACCGGCTCCCGATGTCGCCGTATCCTCCGGCAACGTTGCCAATTTCCAGTGGCATTCGGTTGGCGCCGCCGGGCTGCAGGCGTGGCAGTCCGTCGTCCTGCATGCGGATCCCGGGGCGCCGGACAATGGCGGCATATGGATCCGCTGGATACTGAGGTTGACCAACCCGACCAGCACCGATCTAACGGTCGACGTCTTCGCCTACGCCGACCAGACACCCTTCGGCAGCTACGACGTATCCGCCGACCTCATGCGCGGCAATGACTGGCTTCGCGCGTTCCACGACAAGGGCTACATGGATTTCCATGGCGTCGATGCCGACCTTTACCGGGTGGCGCCCTATCCGGACCTGGCGGTGGACCTCAATGACGATGCCCTGGACCTGGACAACTCGGGTACGCCCTTCCAGGGCGACTACACCGCCGCCTTCCAGTGGCAGAAGCGCCTGCTGCCGGCGAACGGTCAGCTGACCTTCGAATGGATGCAGACGCTCAACCTGCCGGCGACCGTCGACACCCTGTTCGCGGACGGCTTCGAGAGCATCCACTAACGAAGCAGCGCGGGTCCTCCGGGCCCGGAAATGAGGGACGGGCGGGAGACGGCGGATGCCCGCCAGCCCGGATACCCGACGCGTGCACCCAACCGGTGCCGGACCCTTCCGACCGTCACCGACTTTTCCTGCAAGATCAATATTTTGCTGATGATGCCAGCATCGGATGGACGCCTCGGGCGCGCTACCGGCCCGGATTTTTCCTTGACTTCCCGAATCGATGCCATAAGTTTGTGATTCACATCACATTCTGTGGCAGACTCAGGGGGAATCCGTGAAAAAGCATTCCCATGGCGGGCGGACGGTCGCCTCACGCGCGTTTGCCGCCCTTCTGGCGGCAGGCCTGTTCCTGCCCGCCGCTGCATCCCTTGCCGCTCAAAGAGCCATCGGCTTTGATCCTTTCCGTTCACCAATGCGCCTGTGCCCGACGGCCAGGGTCATACGGAGGGCCGGTTCAACATCCGGGTGGAACCGGGCGAGTCATTCGCAATCGGATCAGGGAATCCCGGCAAGGGACTGGTCGTCGGGCCGGCGAGTCCGGTCGTGCCGGGCGACACCCTGGTGATCACCCACGTCGACGGACATCCATTCAAGATCCACTCGTTCGATCTTTATGCCCCGTACGGATCGCCCTCCGACGCAGTCGACATCATCGGCAGGCTCAATGGCGTTCAGACGGAGATCCTCGCCGGTGTCAGTACCTCGAGCCACGAATGGGCGACCCGTCCCAGTGGATTCAACGGTTACATCGACGAGCTGAGAATCGTCGGCGCCACGCCCGACGCCGACTCGCTCTACCTTGACAACCTCGTCGTGGAAGGGGAATCCATTCCGCCGCTCGGCGAGATCGTCCATGGCGCGTCGCGGATGGTGTTCCGCGCAGAAGGCCTGGACGACTGGGCGGATGGCGGATTCGGCCACTCACTGGAGTTCCCGGTCGGCGTCGATCATGCCATCGAGTCGGGCTGGTTCCTGCGCACGGGATCCGACACCAGCCAGGTGCGCCAGCCTGGGCCCGATACCGCCGAATACCATGGCGACAGCGCGACCTTTACCTGGGCCGATGTCGGCGCTGCAGGGCTGTCGGCCACGCTGACGGTCACCCTCCGGGACAGCTCGCCCGGTCTCCTCGGCACGCGGGGTTCGGCAAACTGGACGTTGACCCTGTCCAATCCTTCCGGAACACCGGAGGTCGTGAACCTGTTCGCCTATTCCGACCTGATCCCCGACGGCAGCATGAAAGTGGAAGCGGACCTGGTCAGGGATTACGACTGGCTGCGCGCCACAAGCGGGATGACGGAGGTCGAGTTCTTCGGCCGCGGCGCCGACGGTTACCAGGTCACCGCGTGGTCCGACCTTCTCGACCTGCTGAACTCGGTGACGACCACGCTCGACAACTCCGGCACGCCGTTTATCGGGGATTTCACGGCCGCGTTCCACTGGCAGGACCGGCCGCTGCCGGCGAATGGAAGCGTGACCTTCAACTGGGTCCACTCCGTCAACGAGCTGGCTGGTGACCGCCTGTTCGGCAATGGATTCGAATAGCGACCCTGACCGCGATCCGGCCAGGAGGGGAATGCCGCAGGCGGCGACCAGATCGACTTCCACGCTGCAGGCATCCGTCCGCACCTCGGAGGAACGAAGATGAAGAAGCGCAGCAATACCCCAGGACAACGCGCCGGCCGGCCCGCTTTCGCCGCGACGGCGCTCTTTCTGGCAACGGCCGCCCCGGTCCAGGCACAAACCATCATCGGTTTCGAAGGCATGCCCACGGGGCAATTGATGGTGGACCAGACCGAAACCGAACAGGGTTACGCGTTTACGAATGTCTGGGGCGACCAGTTCGACATCATCGACGAAAACATCTCCAACCAACTGCTGGCGATCGGCCAGTATGGCGCAGTCGCCCAGGGCGACGTTCTGGTGGTGCGCAGGGAAGACGGCCGGCCCTTCTGGTTCGACCGCTTCGATCTGCGCTCTGCCAGTAGCTACCACTCCGACTCCATCGATATGGTCGGATACATCGCCGATACGCTCATATTCGCTCTTGCAGAGGTGAACACAAACACCTCCGCGTGGTTGACCCGCCCCAGTGGATTCGGCGCACCAATCAGCGAGCTGCACCTGGTGGGCGCGACGGCAGGGCAGATGGCGCTGTACCTGGACAACTTCGTGTTCCGGGCAACAGCAGGTGGTGGGACGATCACGGATGGCGGCGCACGGGTGCACTTCAGTGATTTCGGCGTCGTCGGATATGCCGAGGGTGGATTCAATGTGCGGCTGGAATTTCCCGCAGGCCTCAACCATGGCTACGAGGTCGGCTGGTTCCTGCGCACCGGACCGGATCCGGCGCAGGTACGGCAGCCGATCCCGGACAGCGCGACTTATGAAAGCGACACTGCGACCTTCACCTGGTCCGGCGACGGCATCGGCGGCCTGACGGCGCAACTGGTAGTGGTCATCGAAGACACTTCGCCCGCGCAGGTGGGTTCCAGCGGCGCCAGCCGCTGGACCCTGACGCTCGGGAATCCGGACGCCGAGCCCAGGACGGTGAATCTCTTTGCGTATACCGACATCGACGCGGACGCCAGCACCGACAACACCGCGGTGCTTGCCCAAGCCAATGAGCGGATCCAGGTGACCGGGCCAGCCCACAGCATCATCGACATACACGGCATAGGGGCCGACCGTTACCAGGTGGAAGCCCACCCGGGCCTGCTCTCACTGCTCGCAACCGACTTCCTCACACTGCAGAACACCGGACTGCCGATGACGGGCGACTACACGGGTGCCCTGCAATGGCAGGATCGGTCAGTGCCCGCCAAGGGCACCCTGACCTTCGAATGGACGATCTCGGCGACCACCGCTGACATCCTCTTCATCAACGGTTTCGAAGGCTGATTCCCTCCCTGTAGTCGGCGCCGGGTCCTGGAGTGCGCCACCCCGGCGCGGCCTTCGCTAGACTGCGCGGCAACCTTCAAGTCGCCGCAAT
This sequence comes from Pseudofulvimonas gallinarii, assembly GCF_004343305.1. Lineage (GTDB taxonomy): Bacteria > Pseudomonadota > Gammaproteobacteria > Xanthomonadales > UBA2363 > Pseudofulvimonas > Pseudofulvimonas gallinarii. The sequence continues at coordinate 26,541 of NZ_SMAF01000009.1, forward strand.
GACCCGTCGCCTTCTCCTGACTTCCGCGCTGGCAGCACTTTGCCTGGCGGCCACGCTTGCGCTGTTCCTCACGCGCGGCTGGGTTCATCTGGGCGTACCGCATTTCCATCCGGAGCTGCGCCCTTTCACCGACACCAAGGCGCATCTGGAAACCGCGGCGGGTTGCCGCATCGGCCTCGGCGAATGGCAGGGCTCGGCCTGCTTCGTGCCCGATGCCGTCACGGTGCCGCGCGCGCAGACCTACCAGCCCTGGCTGTTCCTCCATGACCTCGGCCTGCTGCCGTACCAGCATTACAGCGTCGTGGCCTGGGTCATGATCGTCCTGTTCTGGCTGGCGTATGCGCGACTGGCGGCACCCGACGGGCCGCGGCAAGCCCTGGTCGCCCTGCTGGTCGCGCTCACCGCAGGCGTGCAGCTGGGCGTCGAGCGCGGCAATTTCGACCTGTTCGTGTTCGTGCTGATGGCGATGGCGGCACTGGCGTTGCCACGGCGCAGACGCGCCGGATTCGCTGTCGGCACCGCGCTCCTGGCCTTCGCCACCGCGCTGAAGCTGTACACCGGCGCGGCGACACTGTTGAGCTGGCTGGCGGCAAGGCAATGGCACTGGCGCGCGGCTGCCATCAGCGCACTGATGCTGGCCGCGGCGATCGCGATCGTCGGGCCCGCCGAGCTGCTGGCCCTGGGCGCGGAAGCGCCGGAAGGCGCGACACGCTTTTCCACCGGCATTCCGTGGCTGGCACAGGCACTGGGTTGGCCGGCGGCGCTCGCGCTGGCATCCGTCGCGGCGCTGTCGGCCGGCGTCCTGTGCTGGCGTCGATGCGTCCCGCTTTACGCAGCCCTGTCCAGGCTGCCGCCGGCCAGCCGCACGGCGCTGCACCTCAGCGCCTTCAGCGCGGTGCCACTGTTCGCGCTCAAGGCCAGCTACGACTACCGTTTCGTGATCTGGCTGCCGGCCGTCCTGTGCCTGCTGAAGCTGGCGTCGCTCCCGGGCGCGCGCGGCATCGGTGCGCTGAGCGTCGTGCTGTTCTTCCTAGCCGCCGGCATGGAACTGCCGCTGTCTCAGATCGAGCACTGGTCGCAGACGTCGCTCGACTTCGCCGCGTCCGGGACCGTGCAAGGCCTGGTGTTGCTGAAACAGTTGTCGGCATTGCTGCTGGCGGCCTTGATCGGCTCGCTCAGCTTGGTCGATCTGTACGGCACGTATCGGCAGCGAAGTACCGCCTGACGGGTCCGTGCGCCGGCACGGACCCGCCGCGTATCATCGGGCGCCAGTCGCGATCCGGCGACGATGCAGCAGCCGGAACAGTGCCGGCAGCACCAGTAGCGTCAACAATGTCGCGCTGACAATGCCGCCAACCACTACCGTCGCCAGCGGACGTTGCACCTCGCTGCCGGCACCGACGTTGAAGGCCATCGGCACGAAGCCCAGTCCCGCCACCAGCGCCGTCATCAGAACCGGCCGCAGCCGCGATGCGGCACCGTCGAGCACGGCCTGCGCCAACGGCACGCCCTGGGCGAGCAGTCGCCGGAACACGCTGACCATCACCACGCCGTTGAGCACGGCCACACCGCTCAGCGCAATGAACCCGACTCCGGCCGAGATCGACAACGGCAATCCCCGCAGCCACAGCGTCAATACGCCGCCAGTCAAGGCCAACGGCACGCCGGAGAAGATCACCAGCGCATCGCGCAGTGATCCGAAGGCCATGAACAGCAACGCGAAGATGCCGGCCAGCGTCAGTGGCACCACCCACATCAGGCGCTGGCTGGCAGAAAGCATTTGCTCGAAGCGACCACCGAGCCCCAGCCAGTAACCCGAGGGCAGGGCCAGCCGCGTATCCAGTTGTGCGCGGAGATCGGCGACAAACCCGCCGAGGTCGCGATCGCGCACGTTGGCGGTGACGACGACGCGGCGCTTGCCGTTCTCCCGATTGACCTGGCTGGGGCCGATGCGCTCGCGGAGCGTCGCGACTTCGCGCAGCGGCAGCGCGCGCGGCGCACCCGCAGGCGACGTAGCGAAGCGCGCCTGCTCGTCCAGTTCGCGCGTCACCGGCAAGGGCACGGGCAGGTCGCCGAAGCGCGCGCTGTCGCCTCGCAGCGATTCCGGCAGTCGCACCACGATGTCGAAACGCCGGTCGCCGTCGTACAGCACACCGGCCGGTTCGCCACCGATGGCGGTGCCGACCAGGTCCTGCACGGCGCCGGCGTTCAGTCCGTAGCGTGTCAGCGCCTCGCGATCGGGTTCGATCTCCAGCACCGGCAGGCCGCCGACTTCCTCGGCGCGCACATCGGCCGCGCCGGGCACTGCGGCGACAATCGCGGCGATGTCGTCACCCAGGCGTGACAGCTGCGCCATGTCGTCGCCGTAGACCTTGACCGCGACATCGGCGCGCACGCCCGAGATCAGTTCATTGAAGCGCATCTGGATCGGCTGCGTGAACTCGTAGTTGTTGCCGGGCATCGCCTCGGCCAGCGCGCGCAGTTCGTCCTGCAGCGCCACCCGCGTCTTGCGAGGGTCCGGCCACTCCTCGCGGGGTTTCAGCATGATGAAGGTATCCGCCACCGAGGGCGGCATCGGATCGGTCGCCACTTCCGGCGTGCCGATCCTGCTGAAGATGTGCGCGACTTCCGGCAGCCGTGCAAGCTGCGCTTCCAGCTGCAACTGCATGTCCACCGACTGTCCCATGCCGGTGCCGGGAATTCGCAGCGCGTGCATCGCGACGTCGCCTTCATCGAGGTCGGGAATGAACTCGCTGCCCAGCCGCGTTGCCAGCAGCGCACAGGCGGCGACGAACAACGCCGCCAGCGGCAGCACCAGCCAGGGCCGGCGCAGTGACCAGGCCAGTACCGGGACATAGCCGCGCCGTGCCACCTTCATGACCGCATTGTCGTGTTCGCCGACACGGCCGGTCAGGAACGTGGCGACCGCCGCCGGCACGAAAGTCAGCGACAGCACCATCGCCGCCGCCAGCGCCAGCACCACGGTGAAGGCCATCGGGTGGAACATCTTTCCCTCGACACCGGAGAGCGCGAAGATCGGGATGTACACCGCGGCGATGATGCCGACGCCATACAGCGACGGCCGGATCACTTCGACGGTCGCCGAAGCCGCAACTTCCTGGCGTTCATCGCGCGTCAGCGTGCGCGCCAGTCGCGCCTGCATTTCGCCGAAGTGGCGCAGGCAGTTCTCGATGATGATGACCGCGCCATCGACGATCAGGCCGAAATCGAGCGCACCCAGGCTCATGAGGTTGCCGGAGACGCCACCTCGAACCATGCCGGCCATGGTCGCCAGCATCGCCAGCGGGATGATCGCGGCGGTGATCAGCGCGGCGCGGATATTGCCGAGCAGCAGGAAAAGCACCGTGATCACCAGCAGTGCGCCCTCGGCCAGGTTGCGACCCACCGTGCCGATGGTGCGGTCGACCAGCGCGGTACGGTCGTACACGGCACGCACGCGCACGCCTTCGGGCAGGCTGGCCTGCACCTGGTCAAGCCGCCGCGCACTGGCGCGCGCGACCTCGCGGCTGTTGCCGCCGACCAGCATGACCACCGTGCCGAGCACGACCTCGCGGCCATCCATGGTCGCGGCGCCCGTGCGCAGCTCGAGGCCTTCGCCGACCCCGGCGACATCGCGCACGCGGATCGGCACGCCTTCGCGGCGGTCGAGCACGATCGCGCCGATGTCGTCCACCGACTGCACCTGCCCCGGCGCCCGCACCAGCAACTGCTGGCCATGCCGCTCGATGTAGCCGGCGCCGACATTGCGGTTGTTCGCGGCAACGGCGGTGACGACGTCGTGCAGCGAAAAGCCCAGCGCCGTCAGTCGGAGAGGATCGGGCGTGACATGGATCTGCCGCGCGTAGCCGCCGATGCTGTTGACCTCGGTGACGCCCGGCACGCCGCGCATCTGTGGCCGCACCACCCAGTCCTGCAGCGTGCGCAGGTCGGTGGGCGTCCACGGCTCGCCGTCTTCGCGCAGCGCGCCGGCCTCCGCTTCCACGGCGTAGGTGAAGATCTCGCCGAGTCCGGTGGCGACCGGCCCCAGTGCCGGCTCGACGCCGGGCGGCAGCTGGTTGCGCACCGCCTGCAGTCGCTCGGCGACCTGCTGGCGCGCGAAGTAGATGTCGGTGTCGTCGTCGAATACCACGGTCACCTGCGACAGCCCGTAACGGGACAGTGAGCGCGTGTGGTCCAGTCCCGGCATGCCTGCCAGCGCCGACTCGATGGGTGCGGTGATGCGTTGTTCCGCTTCCTGCGGTGAATAGCCCGGCGCTTCTGTGTTGACCTGCACCTGCACGTTGGTGATGTCGGGCACGGCGTCGATGGGCAGGCGCAGCGCGCTGTGCACGCCGAGCGCGACCAGTGCCCCGGTCAGCGCCAGCATCAGCCAGCGATGGCGGATCGCGGCATGGATGATGCGTTCGAGGATGCCGCGCTCAGTGCTCATGCGCGGCACCCGCCTTCTCGATGTCCGCCTTCACCAGGAAGCTCTGCGCGACCACCACGAGCTCGCCCGCGCCGATGCCTTCAAGCACTTCGGCGTGCTGGCCGTCGCGGCCGCCGAGGATGACGACGCGTGCCACGTATTGGTCGCCGTCCTGCACGAAGACGACGTCTTCATCGTCCATGCGCTGCAGCGCGGCCAATGGCACGACATGATCTGCCACGCGTTCGGATACCGTGACCGCGGCGCGCACCGCCGTGCCCGGGCGCCAGCGCCCGTCGCTGTTGGCGATGCGCGCGCGCGCCACCGTGCTCTGGCTGGCCGTCGCCGCGCCCGGCAACACGCGTTCCAGCTGCGATGTCGCTCGGGCACCATCCGAGAGCCGCTCGATGCGCACCGGCATGCCGACGCCGACGTGGTCGGCATCGGCGCCGAACAGGTGCAGGTCGACCCAGAGTTCATCGAGGTCGGCGATCTCGAACAGCACCTGTTCGCCGGCCAGATCGCCGACGGTGACCGGCCGCGACAGGATCGTGCCGGCGATCGGAGCCGCCACGTCGTAGCGGCTGAGGCTGAGGTTGCTCTCGACGCTGGCCAGGCGCTGACCGGCGCGGACGCGGTCGCCGACGTCCACGTGCACCGCGCGCACCGGCCCCGGGAACCGCGCCACGACGCGGGCGACCTTGCCGTCCACCGGTACCAGCAGGCCCTGCATGTGGTGTTCGTCACGCAGCGTTCCCGATCGCACCGGTTCGGAACGCAGGCCGACCCGTGCCGCCATGGCGGCCGGAATGCGGGTGCGGCGGGATTCGCCTTCGTGAGCGGGCCCGTCGTGGTGCGGGTCGCCGTCACCCGCGTTGTCGCCGATAGTGTGAGCGTGCCGGTCGCGGTCGTCGCGATGGTCATCGTGGTCGTGACCAATGCGGCCGGGGCTTCGACCGCCTGCACGGCCGTGCTCTTCGCCGTCATGGCCAGGATCATCGCCGCGAACAGCGGCTGCGCCCGACTCCTGTCGACCCGCCGACCCTGTACGGACGCCTTCGCCTTCGTGGCGGGAGCAACCAGCGGCCAGCACCAGCGCCAGCGCCATTGACAATGCCATGGACAATGCGATCGACAATGCGCTCGAAAAGGCGATCGATAGGGCGCGGATCATGGTGTCACTCCGGTGGCGCCTTCGGCTTCGACGATGAAGGGTTGCGCCGTCAGGCGCTGGATTTCGATGAGCGCCCGACGCGCATCCAGCGCCGACGCCAGCCGCTCGTTCTGCAGGCTGACGATGTCGGCCTGCACCTGCGCCCATTCCAGCCAGGGCAAAGCACCGGCACGGAAGGCGACCTCGGCTGCCTGCTCGGTCCGCCGCAGCAGCGGCATCAGCTCGCTGTCGATGCGCTGCACGTCGCTGCGCGCGCCGACATAGCGACCATGCGCTTCGAGCAGCGCCGCGCGCAGGGCGACGTCCTCGACTTCCCGCTCGATGGACAGCGCCGCCAGTTCGGCACGCGCGGCGCGCACGCCGGTTTCCGCGCGGGCGCGGCTGCCGAGCGGAATGCCGATGGCGGCCACCAGCGCCACGTCGCCTTCGGCCTGCAGCCGCCGCACGCCCACCTGCCAGTCGATGTCCGGCGTGCGCCGGGTTTCCGCAAGGCGCAACCGTGCCTCGCGGACGCGCGCCTCGTCGGCGAAGCGCTGCAGTGCCGGCGTGGTGTCGATCAACGTCAGGAGGCTGTCGACTGCGGGGATGTCCGGCAGCTGCGTGATGACGCCTACCGTCGCCGGCGGATCATCGCGGTCGGTGCCGCGCCAGAGCAGCGCCAGCCGTCGCCAGGCCGCGCCGGCGTCGACGCTCGCACGCTCGTGCGCCAGCTGCGCCCTGACAACCGCCGCTTCCGCCGCCAGTGCCGATGATTCCGGCGCGCCCCCGATGCGATGGCGCTGTCGAGCCACCTGCACCGTACGCTCGCGCAAGGCGATGCCTTCTTCGGCAATCGCCTTGCGTGCCTGTGCGTCGGCCAGGTCCAGGTAACGCCGGGCGACTTCCGCCAGCAGGTCCAGGCGCCGGGCTTCGCGTTCCAGCGCGAGCGCATCGATGCGGGCGCTGGCAAGCAGCTGCCGCGCCTCACGCTTGCCACCGCGCTCCAGCACCGACGACAGGCTCAGTGAAACCTCCGCCCGCCTGATACCCGCGTGGTCGCCCGTGCCGATCGCGTTTTCCACGTCGGCCAGCATGCGCAGCGGCGGCCGGAATACCGCCTCGTCGCGCTCGGCGTCGAGACGCTCACGTTGCCTGTCGTACAGCCGCAACGCCGGGTGCGCCGCGGCGACTCGCGCTACGGCCTCGTCGAGCGTGAGCGACGACGATTCAGGGGGCAAGGCAAAAACCGGTCCCGGCAGGGACACAAGGACGGCGAACGCCGCCGAGATTCGAAACATGGATACCACTCCGTCATGAAGCCGACAGGTCTCAGCCGTGATCGCTGATCACGGCCGGCAACGGGAATTGACCGGACTCAGACGGAGATGGGTGGGCGGAACAGGAGGCTTGAAGGCGCCTCGGGCGGGCCGAGGGCGGACGCCGGGATCAATGCCGCCGCTGGCGCGGGTGGCAAATGCAATGCAACGGCGGGCCCGGTCGCCGGCACGTGCTGGCAGTGGTGGCCGGCATGGAACAGCACATGCCAGCTGTCGGTGTCCTGTTCGGGATGGCTGTCGGCATCGTCCACGGCATGACCGTGCAGCGCCGCTTCGACCACATGTCCGGCATCGTGCAGCTGGCAGGCGACCGCCACGACGCCCTGCAGCAACAGTGCGAACACCGCGAGCAGGGCGGGCAGTCGGGACGTCGGACGGCGGAACCGGGACATGTCGGCAGCCTAGCGGCCGCGCGCGGCGCGCACAAGGCAGACGCTGGCGAGACTGCGCAGCCGGTGCACGCCCGAGCAGCCGACGCTAGTCCTCGATCTTGGACTGAAGGTAATTGGCCAGGCCGATGCGCTCGATCAGGTCGAGCTGGGTTTCCAGCCAGTCGATGTGCTCTTCCTCGTTCTCGAGGATCTCCTCCAGCAGCTCGCGGCTGACGTAGTCGCCGACCTGTTCGCACCAGGCGATGCCTTCGCGCAGGTCCGGCAGGCCGCGCATTTCCAGGTCGAGATCGCAGGTCAGCACTTCCTGCGGCGTTTCGGCGATCGACAGCTTGCCGAGGTTCTGCAGATTGGGCAGGCCTTCGAGGAACAGGATGCGCTCGATCAGGCGATCGGCGTGCTTCATCTCGTCGATGGATTCCTCGTACTCGTGCTCGGCCAGTTCCTTCAGGCCCCAGTTCTTCAGCATGCGCGCATGCAGGAAATACTGGTTGATCGCGACCAGCTCGTTGTAGAGGACCTTGTTGAGAAATCCGATGACCTTGGGGTCGCCCTTCATGGCCGCGCTCCGGTTGCCTGTGACGCGGGAAGGTTAAGCCAAGCCGGCGGATGGCGCCTGAAAGAGAATGCAAATGGCACGCATGAGCGTGCCAGGGTGGTCAGCGCGGAGGGTGAAGCGGCGCGCTCAGGCGGCGATGGCGACGCCCATCCGGCCGTTGGCGGAGGGCGAGGCCGACTCCTGGAGGATCTGCTCGGCCAGCTCGACACAGGCGCCGCATCCACCGCCGCAGCCGGTGCGCATTGTCAGCTCGCCAACACAGCTCACGCCCTGGGCGGCCGCCTCGCGGACGGCACGGTCGGTGACAGCGTTGCAGATGCAGACGTACATGGCTTGGCGCTCCAGCCCCGGAGAGTGATCGGTCGGGGTGGCGCCATTGAATCGTGAATGAGAATGATTGTCAACCGCTTGCAATGCCGGTCCGCGGACGGGCATTCAGGCGACCGAAATGCAGCGGCCCGCGGGCATCGGCGACCGGCCGTGGCGTGTAGCCGGCCAGCGGCGCCAGCTGCGACAGCGCCTTGGCGTAGACCTGGCGCTTGAAATGGACGACATGCTGCAGCGGATACCAGTAGTCGACCCAGCGCCAGAGATCGAATTCCGGGCGCTCGCCGCCGCCGTCGAGGCGGACGGCGGTGTCGTCGGCAAGCAGGCGGAGCAGGAACCAGACCTGCTTCTGGCCGATACAGGTCAGCCGGTCGTCGCGGCGCACCTGCCGGTTCGGCAGGCGGTAACGCAGCCAGCCCGGCGTTGATCCCAGCACCTCCACGGCATCGCCCGGCAGGCCGGTTTCCTCGGCCAGCTCACGATACATGGCCTCGATCGGCGTCTCGTCCGAGTTCATCCCGCCCTGGGGAAACTGCCAGCCGTCGCGGCGGACCCGGCGCGCCCAGAACACCTGTCCCGCCTGGTTGAGCAGGATGATGCCGACATTGGGGCGATAGCCGTCCGGATCGATCACTTATCAGGTTCACCGCGTTCTACACATTCCGTGTAGCACAGCCCGCAGGGGCGGTTCAAGGCTGGCGGCCGCCAGCTTGACAGCGCACCCGCCCGCGCGGAGAATGCGCGGCCCCATGGCTATGTAGCTCAGCCGGTTAGAGCACAGCACTCATAATGCTGGGGTCGGTGGTTCGAGTCCACCCATAGCCACCAGGTCCAACCCCGCGAATCGGCGGGGTTTTTTGTGCCTGGATTCCGCGTGTCGTAACGTTGGGCGCATCCGCTCTCCGGCGCCGCCGCCTGGAATGCGCGCACGAGGTGGCAACGGCCTTTGGATATTGGATTGCCGGGCGGTGGCATCGGGTGACGCCCCCGCCCCGCGATGCCCCTGGTCACTCGAAGCCGTCGGCAAAGATGCGGTCACCGATGGCCAGCACCATGATGCGGGCCGTGCTGGCGTCGTTGCCCGCCTCGGGATCGTCGACAAAGCCCGTGACCGAGGCGTTCGTGTCCACCTTGCCGGAAGCGCTGGCATCGACGGTGGCGACGATAGCCAGCGACGGTGCGGCGACGGCGGCAGGCAGGCTGCCCGACAGTTCGCAGGTGACCTGGCCGGCCGCTTCCGCGCAGCTCCAGTGGGTGCCCAGCGGCATGCCCGGCCGGCGCGTCGAACGGAAGCCCGCATACGACAGCTCTGGCGGCAGATCGAACGTGACGACGACTTCCGGTGCAGCGTCCGGACCGTCGTTGCCGACCGTGGCAACCAGCGTGAGGTCTTCGCCGGCGACCACGGGATCTGGCGAAGCGGACAGCTCGATGCCCAGGTCCGCGGTGGCGTCCGGACCCACCGGTGCGGTCTCGGCCACCAGGCACCATTCCAGCAGCGTGCCGCTGTACAGGCTCGCCAGATCGGCGATGTTGAGGCGCCAGGTGCCGGCCAGATCGATGTCCGCGAACGTGGCCAGCGGTTCCTCTGGCTGGAAACTACCCGACAGTCCCTGCGCGGAGCCGCTGACGCATCCGTGTTCCACCGGCTTGTCCGCGGCATCGTCGAGCACGACGTCGACATTCACGCCATCGCAACCAAAAGTGGTGGCGGGCACGCCGGGACGATCGATCAGCACCGCGGCAGCGTTGCCGCCTACTTTCGACAGCTCGACGCGGGTGTCACCAACCCAGTCGTGGGCGTAGCGCAGGCTGACGCGCAAGGTCTGGACCCGTGCCGGCGTGCCGACGTGGATGTCGGCATCGACGCCGGCGGCATCGCCGTCGGGAATGGCAAGGCTGCCGGTCCAGCAGATCTCCGTGGCGGTGGTGAAGCTGGAGACGATGGAAGGGATGCTGTCGCCGCAACCGTTGCCGGCACTGACGCGCCAGTAATGGACGGTGGTGGGATCCAGCGACCCCGTCGGCGTGAAGCTGGTGCCCGGGACGGTTTCCTCAATCAGCACGTTGGTGAACGACGCATCGGTCGCCACTTCCAGGCGGTAGTTCGCCGCGCCGGGGACGCTGTCCCAGCTGAAGGTCGGTGCCAGCGCCACGTTGGCGCTGCCCGGTGCCGGCGACAGCAGGATGGGCGCAGTCGGAGCGGACGCGGCCACGGTGAGGTGGAAGGGCGCGCTGACGGTCTGTCCGCCAGCCGAGCCTTCGATTGCGATGGCATAGGTGCCGGTCGGGACCGAGGCGGTGTTGCCGATGGTCAGTGTGCTGTTGGCGGGCAGCGGGCCGACGATGGCCGGGCTGAAACTGGCCGTCGCGGCGCCCGGCAGGTTCGATGCACCGAGCGCTACCGGCTGGTCGAATCCACCGACGCCGGTCACCTTGACGTCGGTCGTCGCCTCGTCGGGCGCGCAGATCGAAGCCGCGGTCGGCATCAGCTGGACCAGGAAGCCGTCACCGAGGCTGCAGTTGTAGCAGGCCAGCGCGAAGTCCTGCCGTGGCATGCCGGGCGCATGGGGGTCCAGTGCATCCGCCGCGATGTTGGCTGCATTGACGCTGATGAGAACGCTGCCGCCGTGCTGCTCCGGACTGAGGAACACCCCTTCCAGGTTGTTGCGATCGTCCCAGTTGCCACCGGTGGCGGACCAGCCGTCGGCACCGATGACGTTGCCGTAGTACACGCCCTGTCCGGCTACGACAGTGAGGTTGAGGTCGTTGACCCAGGCCGGCGTGGTGCCGCCAAGGCCATGGCCGGGTGCATCCGTCCAGGCCAGCATGACCTGGATGGGCCGGGTCGGATCGTCGGCGACGACGGACTGCAGCCAGTCCTGTCCGGATGCGGTGAAGACGGTGGCCTGGTCGAAGAAATAGACGGCCGTGTCCGGATTGATGACCGCATCAAGGTCGAGGCGTCCGTACCCCTGGAAGCGGTCCGGCCGATGCCCCATCACGCCGCCGTCGGCGTTCTGGAAGCCCTGCAGGTTGCGCGCCGCAGCGGTAAAGGCCGCCTTCACCAGCGCCGGACTCGGCGTCACGCCTTCATGGGCGTCACGGTACTTCTCGATGAACAGCGCAACCGCGCCCGACACCACCGGCGACGCCATCGAGGTGCCGCAGGACAGCCCGTAGCTCGAAGTGCCGTTGCCGGCGCTGTCGGTATTGCAGCCCGGTGCCACCATGTGCGGAATGCGGCGACCGTCGCAGGCATTGCCATGCGCTGAGTTGCTGGACACGTTGAAGATGCCGGCCAGCTGTGCCCCCGAACCGTTCTGCAGTGAGGTGGACCCGATGGCGAACAGGTTCTTCGCTTCATCCGGCGATCCGACCGACGCCGGTGCGCAGGCGCCGCCGGCATCGCCATAGCCGTTCATGATCGACCAGACCGGCAGCACCGGTTGCGAACCCGGCATGTCGGCCAGCGCATCACGCGAGATGATGTCGATCTGCTGCGTGGGAATGTCGTAGCCCTGCGGCGTTGAAGTCGGACCCCACGAATTGTTGGTCAGTACCGCGTTGCCCAGCGCCGACTCGCGATAGATGGTGAGCATGGCGTTGGCGGCCATGCCTCCGGGCCCACCTCCACCGAGGAACGGACCATAACGCTGTGAAACCAGTTTGGCGCCGGGCGCGACGCCTTGCCCGCGCAGGAAACCGCCCAGCTGCGCATTGCTGGCGCCGGTGCCGGCAACCGCCGCACCGACATGCGTGCCGTGGTCACTGCTGCCTGCGGTACAGCTGGTCAGCGCACCGCCACCGGCTACGCAGGGGCTGCCCTGGCCGACCAGGTCCTGGTGTGTCATCAGCGTGCCGCCATCGACGATGCCGACGATCACGCCGGTGCCGTCGTAGCCTGCGCCCGCCAGCCAGGACTCGTAGCCTGGCGTGATCGTGTAGGTCGGCGCGGCACCATGTGCGCCCACCACCGACTGGTTGCTCATCTCGCCGCGCATCATCTGTTCTTCGGTCAGCGGCTCGATGTCCTGCACGGCATAGATGCCCGGCACCGAAGCGACCTCGAGGTAGCGGTCGCCGGCGACGGTGAACTGCGCGATGCTGAAACGCGTGTTGAGCGGCTCGATGAAATCGATCCGGGCACCTGTCGCGCGCAACGCAGCGCGGACCGCATCGATGTCGGCATGCCGGCTCAGCAGCGCCATCGTCGGACGCGGCGTGGCATCAAGGCTTCGATCCGCCGGACCGACGCGGAACTCGGCGACGAAGTCGCCGGACCAGCGGATCTCGGGACGCTGCGCGGCGCGACCGAGTGCTTCGCGCCCGGCCCAGACGACGTAAGTGTAGGGATGGATGTATTGCAGGACACGGACGCCTTCGTGCTCCAGCGCCGACAACCACTCCGGCCGCGTCGGTCCGATGAACTGGACAATGCGCAGGTCAGGCGTTGCCGCCAGCGCAGCGCGCGTCGAGGCGGGAACCGACTGCAGCGGATCGAACCGGTATCCACCCAGATCGAGCTCGAATGCACTGGCAGGTTCCACGCCGGTTTCCGTGGCAAGGACCGGCACCGCGGGAAGGACGCCGGCAGCAAGGCCGGCCATGGCTGTCATGAGCGCCGCCAGTGCGGCGGCAGGTCTGCGTATCACGGTTGCGGGCTCCCGAGGATGAAGACGTGCCTGTCCAAGGTTCGCAGGGTGGCAAAGCCGGCAACGGTGATGACGCGAACGCCCTGCCCGCCAATGCCTCGTGATGCAGCCATCCGCGCCGACGCCCCGTCGGCTGACTGGCAACCGGGCGCACGTCGAGGATCGCAGACCCTCCGAACCTTCCGGCCGTGAAACTACCACGCACTGCACGCGACTGCCGGAAAAGCGGGAACGCCGTTGCAGTCACCGCCCGGCCCGCCGAGGTGGCGCGTGCGCATCGCCCCCCTAAGGAAGCTCTGAACAACGCGCTCCACCCCATGGATTTCCGCGATGTTCGGCCTCGTCATCGGTTTGACGCGTGTTTGACGCATGAAAATTCCGCAGTCAGCGTGTTTTCGCACGTTGGTTTCCTTGCTACAGGCGCAACTCCCCTGTCGCCGGCAATAATTGCTTGCGTGTCATCCACAGATTCGACAACGCAAACAGCGTCGTCACCTGTGCCGCATTCTTTGCAATGCCCCGGTAGCGCACCTTCATGTAGCCGAACTGGCGCTTGATCACTCGGAACGGATGCTCGACCTTGGCACGCAGGCTCGCCTTCGCATGCTCCCAGCGCTCCGCACGCTTGCGCTCGCGTTTGTTCCCGATCGCCTTCACCTTCGAACGCTTCTCCGCGATCAGGAAACGTGCCTTCACCTTCTTCATTTCCTCACGCTTCTAAACGCCCGTGTAGCCGGCGTCGCCGCTCACGGTGTCTTCCTTGCCGTGCAACAACGCACGCACCTGCGTCACGTCCGCCACATTGGCCGCCGTGCATTCCACGTGGTGCACCAGGCCCGAGTCCTCATCCACGCCAATGTGCGCCTTCATCCCGAAGTACCACTGCTTGCCCTTCTTCGTCTGGTGCATTGCCGGGTCGCGTTCGCCATCGCTGTTCTTGGTCGACGTCGGTGCCGCGATGATCGTCGCATCCACGATGCGTGCCCGCACGCAGGCTCAAGCCCGCGCGCGATAGGTGTGCATTGACCTTGCTCAGCATCTTTGTTGCCAGGTCGTGTGTCTCCAACAAACGACGAAAGTTGAGGATCGTGGTCTCGTCCGGCACGGCATCCAGCCCGCCCAGCTGCGCGAAGCGGCGCATCACCGGCGTGTCGTGCAAGGCTTCTTCCATCGCAGGATCGCTCAATGCGTACCACTGCTGAAGGAAGTGGATGCGCAGCATCGTCGCCAAAGCGTACGGCTGACGGCCCGGACGTCCGAGCGTCGGGTAGTGCGGCGTGATCAGCTTCAACAGCGTCTGCCACGGCACCACGTGATCCATCTGGGCGAGGAATATCTCGCGCCGAGCTTGCTTGCGCTGGCTCAGGTCTTCGGCGTCACCGAACGTCAGTTGCATCACGAGGGGCCTCCAGAACAGGTGGTGCATTGTCGCGCGATGCGGGGGAGTTGTTCAGAGCCTCCCTAAGTCGTCATACCCGCGAAGGCGGGTATCCAGTGGGGCTTGCGTCGAGGCTACGTTCCCTGGATGCCCGCCTTCGCGGGCATGACGGGTCGAGGCAGCGCGGCAGCATCGGGAATGCGGCCGTTCCCCTCATTCGCCCACCCGCGCAGACCGTCAGCAACATCGCGACGTTTGCGGTCAGGTGCAGGCGCCGCGCACCGTCGTTATCGCGCAGGGACCAGACCGCGACGGGCAGTAGGTATCGAGGCTTGCGGCTCCCCTTCCACGCCCCGCTGCAGGCGCCGGTGTCGCCCTGCACGGCGCGTGATCGACGCGGAAAAGCGACTGCCGGGCACCAGTCCGCGGACAGACCGTGCGAATCGCGCGAAATGCCCGACCCGTGCACTGCAGGCTGCAAGCAGCGGTCACAACGCGCCTGTCCAAATCATTGTTTTTCCTAAGTAAACACAGTTGGCACGCCGCGTGTATTGGTACACCCGTCCTGCCGACGTGGCAGACATCCAACAAGGAGAACTGACATGACTCGCAACCCGAATCGCACTGCCCTGATTACCACCGCCACCCTGGCTGCCGCCCTGGCGTTCGGCGCTTCCGCGTTTGCCGCCGAGCCGGTCCTGGTCCAGGACGCGGGCCATGACTCCGAGCAGCCGGCCACCGACACCTGGATCACCACCAAGGTGAAGACGACCCTGCTGGCGACCGACGGCGTCACCGGCACCGACATCAACGTCAGCACCGTGAACGGCGTCGTGACGCTGGCCGGTGTCCTGGAATCGCAGGCTGCGGTGGACAAGGCCATTGAAGTTGCGCGTGACATCGAAGGCGTCGTTGACGTCGATGCCCGCGCCCTGACGGTCCGCTAAGAGCGGCCGGCAAA
The DNA here is from genome assembly GCF_004343305.1 of Pseudofulvimonas gallinarii. Taxonomy (GTDB): domain Bacteria; phylum Pseudomonadota; class Gammaproteobacteria; order Xanthomonadales; family UBA2363; genus Pseudofulvimonas; species Pseudofulvimonas gallinarii. The sequence goes on from NZ_SMAF01000009.1 coordinate 41,729, forward strand.
CCTTTCCCACGTTGAACGTTCCAACGTCAAAGTCCAAGGAGACACGACATGAATGAAGATCGCATCAAGGGCAAGTGGAAGCAGCTGACCGGCACCATGAAGGAGAAGTGGGGCAAGCTGACCGACGACGACCTCCGGGTTGCCGAAGGCAATGCCGAATACCTCGCCGGCAAGGTGCAGGAACGCTACGGCCTGGCGCGTGACGCCGCCGAAGAGCAGGTCCGCGAATTCGAGCGTTCGCTCTGATCCGCGACTTCGACCGCAGCCGGTAACGCTTGCATGGCGTTACCACCCAGGATCCGCCCGGAAACGGGCGGATCGTTTTTTATGCCCCGCCATCGGCCTTCCACCAATATGGCGAGGAGGCCGCCCTGCTTCCCGCTTCCTGGAATGAGCAAAAAGTGGATTGAAGCGCCGCATGGACCCACGCCGGCCGCGAGGGGTGGGCGAATGGTGCCGCCGGGCCTTGGGCGGCCACTGGCGTTGGCGGAAGGCGACGGGCGGCACACACATTCGTGCGGATGGATGAGGCGCGGTAGACAGGGTTGTGCTTACGCATGTCTGGCGGCAGGGACATCGTGAACACAAACCCACGGGGACACCCCGATGTCACACAGGCGCGCAGGTCGGGAACGGCCGGGCCTTGGCGGCAACGGGCCAGTGGCCCGGGCGGATCAGAACCCGTGGCGCAGGAAGCCGCCGTCAACGGCGATGCATTCGCCGGTGATGTAGCTCGCCGCCGGAAGGCAGAGGAACGCGACCGCCGCCGCGACTTCCTCCGGCTCGCCGATGCGACGCATCGGCGTGTGCTCGATCACTTCGTCGTAATAGGCCGGATCGGCCAGCGGTCCACGCGTGCGGTCGGTGCGGATATACCAGGGCGCCACCGCGTTGACGCGGATGCCGTCCAGCGCCCACTCGCAGGCCAGGTTGCGCGTGAGTTGCAGTAACCCGGCCTTGGTCATGCCGTAGGGACTGCCTGTCCGAACATGCGTCATGCCGGACACCGAGGCCACGTTGACGATGCTGGACGCGCCGTGTTCGCGCAGGAACGGCTGGCACAGCCGGCTCATCTCGAAGGCGCTGACCAGGTTGGTTTCCAGCAGCCAGTGCAGTTCGTCGGCGGCATACTCCAGCGTCGGCCGGCTGCGGTTGTCGCCGACATTGTTGACGAGGATGTGCGGCGCAAGCCCGAGGTCGCGCAACCAGTCGAGGACGTCCAGGCGGCTTTCACCGTCGGCCAGGTCGGCGGCGAAACTGCGCGGCGGATTGTCAGTAAAGGATTCGGCGATCTCGGCACGCGCCGCTTCCAGCACATCCGGATCACGCGCCACCATCAGCACGTTCGCACCGAGTGCGGACAGCTCGCGCGCGCAGGCCAGGCCGATGCCACGGCTGGCACCGGTCACCAGCGCGACCTGCCCGTCCAGGCGCCAGCGCGCGGTCATCGGCAGCCGCTCCCGCCAACCGTCCGACCGCGCATGGCTGGCGTGCGCGCCATGACTCAGTTCACGTCGCCGCACTGGCAGTGCGCGTACACGCTCCACTGCCCGGCCTGCGCCAGCTGGAACAGGTGCCGGACCATGGCCATGTCGCTGCGCGCCTGGGCCGGCATCCAGCTCGCTGGCAGCATCCAGCCATGGTCCTGCGCGGCATGCACCAGCGCCGACTGCGCGAAGTTCTGCAGGAATCGGTCGAAGGTGGACAGCTCCGGCTCGACGTACTCGAAGCCCGCGTCGTCCGGCAGGCCGGCCAGCTGGCGCACGTGCGCCAGCGCGGCATCGAGGCCGCCCAGTTCGTCGAGCAGGCCATGCTCGTGCGCCTGCGCACCGCTCCATACACGGCCCTGCGCAACGGCATCGATCACGTCGGTGCTGGTGTTGCGCGCGCGCGCGACGCGTTCGAGGAAGTCGATGTAGATGCGATCGACGGTCGACTGCAGCACGCGGCCGACACGCGGATCGTAGGCGCGCGTCGGATCGAAGGCGCCGGCGATCTCGGTGGTGGCGACGCCATCGGTGCTCAAACCGAGCTTCGCCATCGTCTCCGGCGCGTTGAACCAGAGCGAGAACACGCCGATGGAACCGGTGATGGTGCTGGCATCGGCGAAGACGCGATCGGCGTCGGTGCTGATCCAGAAACCGCCGGACGCGGCGACGTCACCCATCGACACGACGACCGGCTTGCCGGCGCGGCGCGTCAGTTCCAGCTCGCGACGGATCAGTTCCGAAGCGAAGGCGCTGCCGCCCGGCGAATCCACACGCAGCACCACGGCCTTCACCGCGTCGTCCTCGCGCGCGGCGCGGATCAGTGCCGAGGTCGACTGTCCGCCGATGTTGCCGGGCGGCTGCTCGCCGTCGACGATCTGGCCTTCGGCCACGATGACCGCGATCGGCGCGGCCGACCGGCGCAGGGCGACCTGTTCGCGCTCCAGCACCGTCAGGTAATCCTGCAGGCCGATCTGCCGGAAGGAATGTCCCTTGGCATCACGGACGCCGCGGGCAATGAGAAGTTCGCGCACTTCGTCGAGCGTTTTCAGGCCGTCGACCAGGCCGGCGTCAAGTGCGGCCCTGGCAAGATCGCCACCCGCGGCTTCGACCACGGTGGGGAGGTCGTCGATGCTGGCCTGCAGTGCGGCGGCGTCGAGCTGCCGCGCGGAAGCGATCTCGCCCAGATAGCGACGCCACAGGTCGCCCAGCCAGTGCAGGTCCGCTTCGCGGGCGGCCTCGGAGGCCGAGTTGCGGATGTAGGCTTCGCCGGCGCTCTTGTAGGTGCCGGCCTTGAACAGCCGCGGCTCGATGCCGAGCTTGGCGAGCGCGTCGGCGAAATAGGTGCGATAGCGCGAAAAACCTTCCAGCACCATGGAGCCGCTCGGGTGAAGGTAAACCTCGTCGGCGCGGGCAGCCAGGTAATACGGCCCCTGCAGGTACCAGTCGCCGTAGGCAACCACTTCCTTGCCGGCGGCACGCACGCGGTCAACCGCCGCGCCCAGTTCGCGCGCGCTGGCCATGCCGACGGACTGCAGGCCGTCCAGGCGCAGCAGCACGCGCTCGATGCGCTGGTCGCGCGCGGCGCCGTCCAGCGCCTCGACGAGGTCGCGCAGCCGCACTTCCGGCACTTCGTTCCCGGTGAGCCTGGCGATGGCGCGATCGGCCACTGACGAAGAGTACTGCTCGACGACGGCGCCGACCGGCGCGACCACCAGCACGGTGCGATCGGAGAGCGTCAGGTCCGGGCGCAGCATCGAGGCGACGATCAACATCACCGCGATCAGGAACAGCACCGTCAGGATGAAGCGCCGGCTGAAGTCGAGGACGCGCCAGCTGCCAACGAACAGGCGCCGCAGCAGTCCGGGTTTTCTCTCGCTCATGTCAGGGTCCGTGGGAGGAAGCAGGGCGCGAGGATAGGTGCCCCGCCCGGCCCTGCCAAGCGCCGCAAGTCATGGCCGCCGCGTATTTCCGCTCCTTCCCTAGACGCTTCGATCCACCGCCAGCCGTTTCCAGCGCGCCGACCGGGCCAGGTGCTGGAAGCGCCAGAACAGGCTGATCGAGGCGGCGCCGAGGCCGACGATCAGGCCGATCCAGAGACCCTGCGCCCCCATCCCGCGCCCGAATGCCAGGTACCAGCCGGTCGTCATGCCGATGGCCCAGTACGAAATCACTGTCAGCAGCGCCGGCACGCGTGTGTCCTTCAGGCCCCGCAAGGCGCCATTGCTGGCCGCCTGCACGCCATCGGCGAGCTGGAATACCGCCGCGAACATCATCAGGTGCGCCGCCATCGACACCACGACAAGGTCGCCCGTGTAGGCCGAGGCGATCGGTCGCGCCGCCAGCGCCAGCACCAGTGCCGACACCAGCTGCGTGCCCAGCACCAGGCCGACGCCGGCGAATCCGGCCCAGCGCACGCCGGAAACGTCCTCGCGTCCGACCGCCTGGCCGACGCGCACGGTGATCGCCATCGCCACGCCCAGCGGCACCATGAAGGCGACGGAGGCGACGTTGATCGCGACCTGGTGCGCCGCCGCCATCGTCGGTCCCAGCGATCCCATCAGCAGCGCGGTGGCGATGAACAGGCCGCCCTCCATCAGGATCGCGAAGCTCACCGGCGTGGCAATCGCCAGAAGGCCGGCGATCGTCGTCCACTGCGGCCAGACCCAGCGCCCGAACAGCTGCAGGTCGTGGTAGTCACGATGCCGCAGCAGATAGACCAGGATGGCGATCATCTGGACCCACAGCGTCGCCGCATAGGCGATGCCCAGCCCGCGGATGCCCAGGGCCGGCACGCCCAGGCCGCCGTACATCAGCAGCCAGCCGGACGGCGCCAGCAGCAGCACGCCGAGCAGGCTGAACCACAGCGTCGGCCGCGTCAGCCCCAGCCCTTCGCTGAGTCCGCGCGACACCAGGAACACGCACTGCGCCGGCGCCCCCCAGGCGAGCAGTTCCAGGAAGCTCGCCGCCTCCGGAATGATGGCCGCATCGACGCCCGCCTTCGCCAGAAGCTGTTCGCTGAACTGCAGCCCGGCCAGCAGCAGTCCGCCGGTGAACGTCGCCAGCCAGAGTGCCTGGCGATACAGGCCGCCGATCTCGTGGCGACGACCGGCACCCGCGAGCTGCGCCACCGAAGGCGACACCGCCATCATCAGGCCGATCGCCAGCAGGATCGCCATCGACCACAGCGGCGTGGCGATGCCGACGGCGGCCAGGGTCAGTCCGCCCTTGTGCCCGGCCAGCAGCGTTTCGACCACGTTGAGGCCCATGGCGCACAGCTGCCCGGCCACCAGCGGCAGGGCCAGCACCAGGGTGGCACGCAACTCGCGGCCGATGCGGGAACGGTCGATCATGGTCATCACGCGGGGAGGAAGCCCGGGCGGCAGCACGAAGCCTCGGCGCCGGGTCGGGATCAGCGCGCAGTCTAAGGCGGTGCGACTTCCGCTGCCGGACGGTTTCGCAGCGGACAGTCAGCGAGGCGGGCGCGATTCCGGAGCGGCAACGCTCTACACTTCGCCGGCATGGCGAACCTCGAACCGGACCTTCCCGTCAGCACCTGCGGCAACTGCCAGACGCCGCTGCAGGGACCGCACTGCCATGCCTGTGGCCAGCCGGTCAAGGGACTGATCCGCCCGCTTGCCGGCTGGATCGCCGATTTCCTCGACGGCGTCCTGCAGTGGGATGGACGGATTCCGCGCACGCTCGGTCCGCTGCTGTTCCGGCCCGGATTCCTCACCACCGAATACATCGCCGGGCGCCGCGTGCGCTACGTGACGCCGGTGCGTCTGTTCCTGTTCCTGGTGCTGGCGCTGTTCGTGGCGGTGAACTGGCTGGCCGACATCGACGGCGGCAGCGTCGTCGATGCGACGATGCTGGCGCCCGCGGCGGAAGACAGCGAACGCGTCGAACGCATCGTTTCCTGGCTGCCCGATCCGCACCGCAAGGATGTGCTGGACGAAGTGCTGTCGCCGACGTTGCCGGCCAACGCCCTGGTCTTCAGCGTCGGCGACGAGGGCGCCGGGGCCAGGCCGCTGCGGGTGAGCTGGCTCGGCGATGCCCTCAATGCCCGCCTCGAGGAGGCGATGCAGCGCGTGAATGCGAACCTGCACCGTGCCCAGCGCGATCCGCGCGCGTTCGTCGAGCAGATGCTCGGCGTGGCGCCGCAGGCGCTGCTGGTGATGCTGCCGCTGTTCGCGCTGGTGCTGAAGCTGTTCTACCTGTTCAAGCGCCGCCTCTACATGGAACACCTGCTCGTGGCGCTGCACAGCCACGCCTTCATCGCGCTTGCGCTGCTGGCCATCGTCGCCCTGGACCTGCTCTCCGGGTCGATGGCGGCCTGGCCCGTGCTCGCTGGCGCGCTGCAGTGGGGGGTCATCGCGCTGTGGTGCTGGATCCCGCTGAACCTGCTGCTGACCCAGAAGCGCATCTACGGCCAGGGCTGGGGCATGACGCTGCTGAAGTTCGCGGTCATCGGCATCATCTACCTCGTCATGCTGACGGTGATCAGCCTGGTGACCTTCCTCGTCAGCCTGTTGCTGTGGTGAAGCACGACTGCAGTTCGCGGCCTAAGCTGCTGTCGGGGCAACGCTTTAGCGAAGTCCGAACGGAAACTGAAGGGCGCCGTTGTGCACAGCCTCGACGCGCATCGCAGAATTCGCGGCCCCTCCCGGCCCGGCTGCCGCCGACCCGGCACAGGCGTCGACGCAAGTGATTGAATTTCCAATCCATTTCGGGATGGTTAAAGTTTAGGCAAGGTGAGGCGAAGGCTGGACTCTCAGGCCTTTGCGAGCCGCTCTGCCGCGCCTTTCCACACAGTTATCCACAGATTGTGTGGATAACCAAAAAACGGTTGCAGGGCGCACAGTTAGGGAAACATGCTGGTGAAGCGATCAGGAAGTGCCGATAAACCGAAGGGGCCGGGCGCACCACCCCGCGTCCTTCGGGTGGCGCTGCCGGTACCGTTGCCGCAGAGCTTCGACTACCTGGCCGGTACCGCGGACGGCGCCCTGCCGGGTTGCCGGGTCCGCGTGCCCTTCGGCAGCGGTGAGCGCATCGGCATCGTCACCGGCCCTGGCGGGCCGGCCGACGGGCCGGCCGTGCTGAAACCGGTCCACGAGGTCCTCGACCGGGAACCGGTGTTCGACAGCGAGCTCTGGCGCACGCTGTCCTGGGCGGCGGCCTACTACCACTTCCCGCTCGGCGAAGTCCTCAACGCCGCCCTGCCTGCGCCGCTGCGCGCCGGCGAGCCCTGGCCGACGCTGGAGGAACCGGGTCTTGCCATCACTGCCGCCGGCCGCGACGCCTTCGCCGCGAAACCGCTGCGTGCCGGCCCGGGACGTGATGTCCTGGCCGCGCTTGAAGCCGGGCCGATGCCGACCTCGGCACTTCGACAACAGCTCGGACGCGGCGGCAGCGCGGCGATGCGGCGACTCCTGCAACGTGGATGGATCGGCGCGACCTCGCTGCCACCTTCGCGGCCGGCGCGCCCGGTGCTGGCCGGCCCGCCGCTGCATCCGGAACAGCAGGCCGTCATCACGGCGATTGAAGGCTGCGCTGAAGGCTACAGCGGCCACCTGCTGGAAGGCATCACCGGCAGCGGCAAGACCGAGGTGTACCTGCGCCTGATCGACGCCGCGCTCGAACGCGGCCGCCAGGCGCTGGTGCTGGTCCCGGAGATCGCACTGACACCACAGACGCTGCGCCGCTTTCGCGAGCGGCTGGCGGCGCCGGTGCTGCCCCTGCATTCGGGCCTGGGCGAACGCGAACGCGCCCGCGCCTGGGCGCAGGCCCGCAGCGGCCAACCCTGCGTCGTCCTCGGCACGCGTTCGGCGATCTTCACGCCCTTGCCGCGCGCCGGACTGATCGTCGTCGACGAGGAGCACGACGGCTCATACAAGCAGGGCGACGGCTTCCGCTATCACGCCCGCGACCTCGCGCTGGTGCGCGGCAAGGCGCTGGACGTGCCGGTGCTGCTGGGCAGCGCCACGCCGTCGCTGGAAACGCTGGCCCTGGCTGCCGAGGGCCGGCTCCGGCACCATCGCCTGATCGAACGCCGTGGCCTGGCGAAGCCGCCACTGCTGCGGCTGCTGGACCTGCGCAACCAGCGGCTGGTCGGCGGGCTGGCGCCGACAGCCGTGCAGGCCCTGCGCGACACGCTGGCTCGCGGCGAGCAGGCGCTGGTGTTCCGCAACCGCCGTGGCTTCGCCCCGGCGCTGGGCTGCGCACAGTGTGGCCATGTCTGGGAATGCCCGCGCTGCGATCGCCCCTACACGCTGCATCGCCAGCCGCCCGGGCTGATCTGCCACCACTGTGGCGGTCGCGCACGCATGCCTTCGAGCTGCCCTTCCTGTTCCAGCACGGCACTGGGCGGTCGCGGCCTCGGTACCGAACGCATCGAGGCCGAACTGGCCGAGGTGTTTCCGAAGCAGCGCATCCTGCGCATCGACCGCGACAGCATGCGCGCGGCAGGTCGCCTGGACGCCACGCTCGCCGAGATCGAAACCGGCGGACCGGCAATCCTGGTCGGCACGCAGCTGCTGGCCAAGGGCCATGACTGGCCGGCACTGAGCCTGGTGGTGATCGCCGATGCCGACAGCGGCCTGCTCAGCCCGGACTTCCGCGCGCCCGAACACCTGGCGCAACTGCTGACGCAGGTGGCCGGACGGGCGGGGCGCGGCGACCGCCCTGGCACCGTGCTGGTGCAGACGCGACAGCCCCAGCATCCGTTCTGGTCACGCTGGCTGGGCGGCGGTTACCGCGCCGTCGCCGATGCGGAACTGCGGGAGCGGCGCGAAGGCGGACTGCCGCCGTTCCAGCACCAGGCGCTGCTGGCCGCCGAAGCTCGCGATCCGCGGGCCCTCGATGTTTTCTTCGCCGCCGTCATGGCGCTGCCCGGCGAACGTGAAGGCGTCGGACTGATCGGTCCCTTGCCGGCGCCCATGCCACGCAGGGCCGGCCACCATCGCCGGCAACTGCTGCTGGAATGCACGACGCGGGCGCCCCTGCACCGCCTCCTCTCCGGGTGGATGCCGCGGCTGTACGCACTGCCGCAGGCGCGCCGCGTGCGCTGGTCACTGGATGTGGATCCGCTCGACCTATATTGAGGCGACACGATCCGCGTCGGCGGCGACGCCCCTGGCGATGACGCCGGGGCGGTATGCCCGGGAATCAATCCGGCAGCAGCGACCAGCCTCCGCCTCGGGAACCGCTTGCATGTGGCCTGGCCCGATGCCGTCGCGGATGTGGATGTTGACGCGAAGCGGGATCGGCGCAGCCGACCGCCACGTCGCCGCAGGTCGCGGCGAGGGCTTCCGCAACCGGCGGAACGCGATCAGGGGATATGGATGAAGGAGTGTCCGCCGATGACAGCCACGAGACGGTGGCTGCTCCACTGCGGCGTCACGATGTCCTGCGCATAGAAGTGTTCGGCGTCAGGCACGATGAGCTTGCGCTCCGTCGCCGGCAGCGACCAGTTGCGCATCGATGCCCCGGCGATCTCCCACGCCTTGTTCCAGGCGCGCACATTTTTCATACGGTAATTCTTGCTGACGATGCCCGGCGCGAACTGGCCGCGGGCGTTGACGACGGCACAGACCGTGTCGCCCCAGCGACCGCTCTGCCAGCGTCGCAGCGCCACTTCCGCAACCGCCTGCTGGCCCAGCGTCGGTTCGCTGCGTGCCTCGAGATAGATCGTCGTCGCCAGGCAGGTGCGATCGGCGAAAGGTTGCGGCAGCAATGACGCCAGCCAGAGGATCCATTCCAGTTTCATCGGTGTCGCGACTCCAGTTGCACTCGCCACGACGGCCGCGACGCTGGATCACATCGTCGGCATGGCATGGCCTTGCTTGCGGACCCAGGCGTCCGGCGCGCGCAAAGGCGCACGCAGGCTGCGTAGAGTCCCCGGGGTTGGACCCGCCACGAAGGGCGGGAAGGAACGGCAGGGACGGCGGACACCACCATGGTGTGCGTTCTGTTCCGTGCCGCCGGGCGGCTGCGGCTCATGCCGCGCTCTGCGCCGGTTTGGTCGGTGTCGTCTTCAGCGACGTACACCGATGCAATCGATCCGATTGAAGGTGGTCGCGGTCAGGCATGCAGCCGTCGCGCCCACGGGTAACTGGTCAAGCGGCGGGCATTGTCACGGCGACTCACTTAACGGCGGCATAACCTTGTTCAGGAAATATTGACAACCGCCAGACCATCAACTAGGCACAGCAGAAAGCTGCCAAGGCAAGCTGTCCAGATCCACATTTCCACCGGAAAGAACCAGTCCAATACGCGCATTCGCGAATAGGCCCGGATGTTTCATCACGCAGGCCAGCGTGATCGCAGCCGAAGGCTCGACGATCATCTTCAGGCGCTCCCACAGCAAGCGCATCGCCGCGACGGTCTCGACGTCATCGACGCACAGGATGTCATCCAGATGTTCACGAAGCACCGGAAACGTCAACGTCCCCAACTCGGCGCGAAGGCCATCACAGATCGTCTCCGCGGCGCGGCCAGTGATGCGTTCGCCTGCCGCGAGCGAATCGTGCGCGTCGGCGGCCCCTGCCGGTTCGGCGCCGTAGATCCGCAGTGAAGGCCTCACTCCATGGCCGGCGATGCACGTGCCCGAGAGCAGGCCGCCGCCGCTGACCGGCGTGACCAGCACGTCCAGATCGGGCACCTCGTCCAGCAGCTCCAGCGTTGCCGTGCCCTGCCCGGCGATGACGCGACCGTCGTTGTAGGGATGCACGAGACTGCCGCCCTGCCCGGCGAGGACCTCCGCCGTCACCCGGTTGCGGTCGGCCTGTGCGACTTCGCAGGGCACGATGCGTGCCCCGAAGGCACGGATCGCAGCCAGCTTCACGGCCGGCGCGCTGCGCGGTACCACCACCGTCGCCGGAATGCCGCGCTCGCGGCAGGCCAGTGCCACCGCTGCGCCGTGATTGCCGGACGACTGCGTCACCACGCCGGCGGCCGCCGTGATCGGGTCCAGCGACTGCACGGCGTTGCAGGCGCCGCGGAACTTGAAGGCGCCGACGCGTTGCAGGTTCTCGCACTTGAAGAACAGCCTCGCGCCCGCCAGCACGTCCAGTGATCGCGACGTCAGCACCGGCGTGCGGCGGGCGTGGCCGGCAATTCGCCGGGCGGCGTCCAGCACGTCCTCGAGGGTCGGGATCCGGTCTGAAGCGGTCATGTGCAGCCCGTGGGTAATTGGAAACGAACGAGCCGGCACAGGGCCGGCTCGTTGCGGGTGTCGATCAGCTCACGTCGGTGCGATCAGTCATCGCCACCGAAGAAACTCATCAGGTTGAGCAGGTGGGAGAACAGCACGACCATGTTCCCGAACAGCGACACCGTGATGTAGACCGGGTTGGCGTTGCCGTCGTGGATCATGCGGCTGGTGTCGTAGAGGATGAAGCCGCTCATCAACAGCACCGCCACGCCGGAAATCACCAGCGACAGCAGCGGGATCTGCAGGAAGATCTGCGCGACGATGGCGATCAGCACGACGATCAGGCCGGCCATCAGGAAGCTGGTGAGGAAGCTGAAATCCTTCTTCGTGCTGAGGGCGACCGCGGACAGGCCGATGAACAGCGCCGCGGTGCCACCCAGCGCATTCATGACGATGGTCGAACCGCCGGGAATCCGCAGATAGGCGGCGATCAGCGGGCTGAGCAGGAATCCGACCAGGCCGGCCCAGGCGAAGGTCAGCCAGATCGCGGTGTCGCCCTTCTTCGCGGCATTGATCGCGAACGGGCCACCGATGAACACGACCATGAACACCAGCCACATGCCCATGCTCCAGGCGATGCCGGAGCGCAGGCCGATGAATGCGCCGATGGCGGCGACGGCCATCACCATCGAGAGCAACAGGTAGGTGTTGCGAACAACGCTGGATACCGCGCCAGTGGCGGCAACGCCGGGCGCCGTCATGGGGTTGTCGGACATGTTCTTGCCTCGTGCAGGAATGGAATGCGCCAACCTTAGGGAAGAGCCGCCGTCCCGGCAAGTCGCGGCGTGAACGGCTGCCATCCACAACCCTGGCGAATGGCTTGCGGACGCTTCAGGGACGCTGCGGCGTCACCCGATCCCGCCTCCCCGGTCCGTTCCGGCGCTCCCTGCAGGGCGCCCCCTGGCGCCAACGAACGAACCCCTTCCGGACCGCTTGCGCCGGCGCGGATACGGAAACGGGGGCCCAACCGGGCCCCCGTCCGCTTTCCCACGGTGAAGAGATCAATCAGCCGCCGAGCGACACCACTATCAGCCCCGGACCGGCATCGACAGCCAGCCGAAGCTGGTCGGCGTCCACGCCGGAATCCAGCAGCAGGACGTTGCCGGAGCCCAGGGCCAGGCCGACACCCTCGCCCACCTGGATCCAGGCGCCGGCCCGATGCGCCGTCGCCGAGACGTCGCGCAGGCGGATCCATGCGGTTCCGCCATGGACAACGCGATCGACGAAGGCGACGGCACGTCCCTGTGCCGTCTCCACCACCAGCCAAGGCGCCGGCACGGTGCTCGCACCGCGCACGACGTCAACCAGGGCCAGCGGCGCGGCGTTGCCGCGCAGCTCGCCGACGACTTCATCGGTCTCGCCACCGTCATCGTTGGTGCCGTCACCGCCGACCTCGAAGCCGTTGCGGAACAGCACCACGACCGTCGTTGCCGATGCGCTGTCGTTGGACGGCTCGATATCGCCCGCGGCACTGACGCTGGCCTCGACAGTCACCAGCTCATCGATCGGCGGGAGGACTACCATCGCCGAGGTCAGGAACGTCAGCGACGAACCGGCCGGCAGGTTCACCGTCGTGCTGATCGCGCCCGTGCCGGTCGTCGCCGGACAGCTGGCACCACCCGCCGGCAGGCACAGCCACTGTGCCGTGGCGGCGTCATGCTCGGCCGGCAGCGGCACCTCGACACTGACGCCGCTGGCCGCAGTGACGCCGTCGTTGCGCACGACGATGACATGGTCGTGGATGGCGCCGACGCGGGTGTACCCGCCCAGCGCCATCACGCTCACCGCTGCATCGACCTGTGCCGTCGCCGTCGCCGTGAACACCACAGGCGTGGCGGTCGAGCCGATGACGCTGGCCGTCAGTTCATTGCTGCCGGCCGCCGAGCCGAGCGTCCAGCTGCCTACTTCGGCCAGGCCGTCGGCACCGGTCATCACCGTCGCGCCGGTTGCGCTGCCGCCGCCGGCGGTCACCGCGAAGCTGACGATCGCGCCTTCGACGACGTTGCCGCTGCCGTCCTCGACGCGAACCTGCGGTGCGATCGCGACGGCCGTGCCGGCCAGTGCGGTCTGGGCGTCGCCGGCGACCTTGACGATCAGTCCGGAGGAGCCGGTCACGTTCTGCAGCGCGAAGTCCACGCCGTCGACGACACCCGCTGCCGCTGCGCTGACGACGTAGCTGCCGGCCGTGCCGTTCGCCGTGGCCGACACCGAAGCCAGGCCGTCGCCGGCGGTCACGACTTCACCGTTGGCCGGATCCAGGATCGCGGTGGCCGCGGAGACCGGCGCGTCGAAGGTCACCGTCACGCCGGAGACCGCATTGCCGTGGACGTCGGTGACACGAACCACCAGGTCGGCGAAGGCGCTGTTGACCTGCGCCGCCTGCGGCGTACCGGAGACGATCTGCAGCGAGCTGGCGACATCGGCGGTGTTGGTCAGCGTCACGCTGGCCGGCGCCACGTCGGTGGCGCTGGCAGTGACCTGGAACACACCCGCCACGTTGTTGGCACCGGCGACGAAGACCGCTTCACCGTCGGCACCGGTGTTGACGATGGCCGTGGACGGGTTGATGCCCGCGCCACCACCCGACGCCGTGAAGGCGACCGCCACGCCCGGCAACGGATTGCCATGGCTGTCGGCGACGCTGGCGACGAAGCTGTAGGCGTTCGCCGTGCCCACGGTGGCGCTGGCCGCCGAACCGCCGTTGACGGTCAGGACGAGCGTCTGCGCACCGGCGGGCACGATCTGCAGGGTGCCGCTGGCGGTGCCGCTGTAGTTGCCATCGGTCACCACTGCCAGCACCGCGTAGCTGCCAACCGCCGAAGGCGCCGGGCCACCGTTGTAGGTGACGTTGACAGGCAGGCCGGCGGGCACGGTGGTGACGCTGGCCTGCTTGGCGGTGCCGTCATACACATGCAGCAGGTCGGACAGCACCACGCTGGCGTTGGCCTGGGCGATCACCATCACAGCCGCCGTCGAACCGGTGAGGCTGTAGTTCGGATTCGCCAGCGAGGCGGTGACGTCGTAGCTGCCGGCGTCGACCGGCACCGCCGCCACGCCACCCTGCGAGTACGACAGGCTGATGCCGCCGACACCCGCCGGCGTCGTCGTCACCGTCGCCGCCTTCGCCGTGCCGTCATAGACATGGTTGAGGCTGCCGAAGGCGACGCTGACCGGCGCCGGCGAGATCACCAGCTGCGCGCCGGCCGGCGTGACATCGCCGAGCACGTAGTTGGCGTTCGCCAGCTGCACGCTGATGTCGTAGCTGCCGGCATCGACCGGCGCCGCCACCGGCGAACCGGCCTGCAAGTAGCCGATGCTGACGCCGCCCACACCGGCCGGATCGGTCGTCACCGACGCCAGGCGGGCCGTGCCGTCATAGACGTGCGCAAGGTCGCCCAGTTCGACATCCACCGTGGCCGGGGCAATGGTCAGCATGGCGCTGGCACTGCCCTGGACATTGCCGTCATCGACGCTGGCGATCACCAGGTAGGTGCCGGCATCTACCGGCGCCAGGCTGCTGCCGTTGTAGGTGAAGCTCACCGCCTGGCCACCCGACGCCGTCGCGGTCGCGACCCTGGCGCTGCCGTCATAGACGACCGTGGTCGTGCCACTGTCGAGCCAGACGATGTCGCTGATGGTCACGGCACCGGTCGTGTTGGTCAGGCTGAAGTCCACCGGGCTGCCGATGGCCGCCGTTGCCTGCACCATGTAGCTGCCGGCAGTGCCGTTGGCCATTGCACCCACGCTGGCCGTACCGTCGACACCGGTCAGCACTTCACCGTTCGCCGGCGCCAGCAGCGCATTGGCGCCACTGCCCTGCGAAGTGAAGGTGACGGCGATGCCGGCGACCGGATTGCCGTGGATGTCCGTGGCGCGCACCACCAGCGGCTGCGCGAACGCGCTGTCCACCACCGCCGACTGCGGACTGCCGGACACCATAGCCAGGCTGGTCGCGGCATCGGCGAGGTTGGTCAGGGTGACGGCATCGTCGTTGGTTCCCGACGCCACCGCGCGCACCGTGAACGGTCCGGCGGCGGCGTTGGCATTGAAGGTCGCCGTGGCGACGCCGTCCTCGCCGGTGAGTGCGACGACATGGCTGGTCGTGGCACCGGCACCGCCGGCGCCGGGCTCGACGACGAAGGTCACCGACACGCCCGGCACCGCCAGGCCGTTGCCCGTGACGGTGGCCGCCAGGCTGTAGCTGCCGGTCGCAACCACCGCTTCGTCACTGCCCGTGACCGCCAGGGCCAGCGTGTCGGCGGCTTCGGCGGTGTTGGCCAGGCCGAAGTCGGCCGAACCGGCGATACCCGCCACTGTCGCGGCCACGGTGTAGTGGCCCGGCAGGCCGTTGGCGGTTGCCGTCACCTCGGCGAAGCCGTCGCCGTCCGTCACCGCGCTGCCTGCATCCAGCGTGGCGCTGGCGCCCGAGGCCGGCACCGCGAACGACACCGTTTCACCGGCCACCGCGTTGCCGTGGACGTCGGTCACGCGGACCGTCAGCGGCATGCCGAACACCTGGTTCAAGGCCGCCGTCTGGCCGCTGCCCGACACCCTGTGCAGCTGGCTGGCATCGCCGGCGACGTTGCGCAGCACGAACTCGACCTGCTGGCCGGCCGCGATGCCGATGCTCGCCGACACGGCGAAGTCGCCGGCAATGGTGTTCGACAGCGCTGCGATGGACGTCTCGCCGCCGGCATCCGTCAGCGCCGGCGCCGTGAAGCTGGCACCCGCGCCGTTGCTGCCGGTTTCGACGTTGAACGCCACCGCCGCACCCGCCACCGGATTGCCGCCCGCATCGCGCACCCGGACCACCAGGTCACCGTTGTCGTAGGCGTTGCCACCCACCACCGCTTCGCCGGCGTCGCCGCTGACCAGCTCGATGCTGGCCGCGGCACCCGTGCCGATGGCGACGGTGTGCGGCGCGGCCTCGGCGTACACCTTGCCGCTGTCCACGCCGATCACCTGCGAGGTCACCGTATAGGTGCCGGTGTGCTGGAGGAAGGTCGTGCGGAACAGGAAGCTGCCCGCGTAACCGGCCGGCACCGGCAGGCCACCCGCCGCCAGCGAACCGAAGTGGCCGTACAGGCGACCCGTCGGATCTCCGGCACCGTCAAGCTCGGCACGCAGGTTGTAGATGTGCTGGAAGCTGCCGCTGACCGGGTTGTAGAACTCGACCGAGACATCCGGCGAGGCGCAGCTGGCGTTGCCGCAGCCGGCCGACGAAGCGGCGGTGAGCGGAACCGGGCCTTCGATGAAGAAGCGGCCGCGGACGTTCTCGTCGTTCGGCGCCGGCATGTGCACGCCGAGGTCGGCCGTGCCGCTGTTCACCAGCGTCAGCGCGCTCTCGACACCCGCAGCAACCGTGCCCGTGGCGTTGCCGCTGCCGACCAGGCCCAGCTCGGCGGCGTCGACGCTGTGCGTCGCGATGGCGAAGACGGTATCGCTGCTGGCACCCGCCACGGCCGCGACGACGGTATAGCGGCCACCGCGCTCGACCTTCGCACGCAGGTTGGCGGTGCTCGCCACCGGATCCAGCGTATAGGGCCCGAAGGTGCCGGCCAGCGAATCACCGTCCACCGCCAGCGGGATGTCGACCCAGGTGCCGGGCGCGCCGTAGGGCTCGACCTGCAGCTGGACGTCACCGGCGGCGATGCCACCACCACGCTCGATGGCGATCTCGACCACCAGCTGTTCGCCCAGCGTGATGCCGGACGGATTCGCCGTCGTCGCGGTGAAGTGCGACCAGGTGTCCGGATCGCTGCCGGCGACGGCGACGGTATCGCCGCCCAGGGTGAAGCCGACGCCGTCGAGGATCGTCAGCAACGCGGTATCCGAAGCGGCGGCATAGCCCGGCTCTGTCACGGTCGCGGTCACCAGGTATTCGCCCACGGCGGCGGGCGCCGCCGTGGTCGGCGGATAGGCCGTGCCACCGACACCTTCATAGGTCACCACGTGGGCGAGACCCGCCGGCGTCGTCGTCGCACCCAGGGCCTGCGGCAGGCCATTGAACGCCACGGTCGCATCGTCGACCTCGATGGCCGCCGCAGCAGGCACCACCTGGTACAGCACCGAGCCGGAGGCGACGTGGTTGTCGCCCTCGCAGGTCGCCGAAACCAGGTACGCACCCGTCGCCGCCGCGCTGTCCGGCGTACCGGTAACGGCGCAGTCCGCGGCAGGATCCTGGTCGAGCGTCGCGGTCACGGCATGCGCCGTACCGAAGCTGCCCGACAGCGGCGCGAACGACACCGTGCCGACGGCCTTGGCCACCACCATGGTTGCGCTGGCGGAGCCGGTGTACCCCTGTCCGGCATCGATGCCCGCTTCGACCAGGTAGCTGCCGGCGTTCACCGGCACCGTGCTGCTGCCGTTGTAGGTCACCGTGTACGACAGGCCCGCCGGCATCGTCGACACCGACGCCTGCTTCGGCGCACCGTCGTACACCACGTACAGCGAGGCCGGATCGATCGCGATGTTCGCGCTGCCCAGGCCCACCAGCGTGCTCACGCCCGCCGTGTTGGACACCACCTCGTTCGTCGGGTAGCGCAGCACCGTCGCTTCGGCGCTGTACGTGCCCACGCTGCCGTAGGTGAACTGGAAGTGCCAGGTCCACGGACCGGTGATCGGGAAGCTCGCCATCAGCGGGTTCGGGAAGTCGTACAGCAGGTAGTTGCCGTCGGTCGGATCCGGATGGATCTCGGCCAGCACTTCCGGCGCCGGCGTCCAGTTGACGCCATCGGCGCTGATCGCCATCGACAGCAGGTCCGCCACCGTCATCGGATCGGCACCGCCGTTCTTGCCCAGGCGCACGCGCACGATGAACTCGTCGCTGCTGGCAGGCAGCGGATCGGCCGTCAGCGAACCGGTGTAGTGCGCCGGCTCACCCACGCCGATGCCCGACACCGGCCCCTGCAGCGTGATCGCGATGTCCGGCGTCTGCGCGAAGACCGTCGTCTGCACCGTCGCCGTGTTCGACACCGGCGTGCGGCCGGCATCCGCCGTCACCACCACCGCTTCGGCACGGTAGATGCCCTCGTCGGCGTAGGTGAAGCGGAAGTTCCAGGCCCACGGACCGGTGATCGGGAAGCCGTCAACCAGCAGCGGCTGCGGGAACTCGTAGGTCAGCGCGTTGCCGTCCTGCACCAGCGGCAGGCCGCCGGTGAAGTCCATCCAGCTGGCGCCGCCGTCGAAGCTGATCTCCAGCTTCGACAGGTCGGCTTCCGTCATCGGATCGGCACCCCCGTTCTTGTCCAGGCGCACCGCCACGAAGAACGTCTCGCTGCTGTCAGGCAGCGGATCGGCGTCCAGGTAGCCCACGTATTGCAGGGCCTGGCCGACTTCGCCCACCACCGGACCCTGCAGGTCGATGACGATCTGCGGCGTCGTCACCACGACCGTCTCGATGCCCGCACCAGCCAGCGAAGCGGCCGCGGCCACCTGGCCGAGGTTGTCCACGTCGGCGATGTCGGCGGCATCCACCACGTCCGCCTGCGCCGAGTACACACCCGTGTCGCCGTAGGTGAAGCGGAAGTTCCAGCTCCATACCGGACTGCTGATCGGGAAGCCGCTGTCCAGCGCCGGGCGCGGGAACAGGTACACCAGTTCGTTGCCGTCCTGCATCAGCACGCCCTGAAGCAGCGTCGTGGCATCCACCCACTGGCTGCCGTCGAACAGTTCCATCACCGCCAGATCCGCTGCGGTCATCGCCTCGGCGCCACCGTTCTTGCTCAGGCGAATGCGCACGAAGAAGTTGCGTCCAGCGAAGTCCACCGGATTGGCCACCAGCGTGCCGGTGTACTGCGCCGTGGCACCCAGCTCGACCGCATCCAGCGGACCGGTCAGCAGCAGGTGCATGTCGGGGATGACCACCGGCGCGTCCACCACCGTCGTCGAGACCGCGGCGGTGTCGAACACGTACGGCGTCGTGTTGCCGGCATCGGCCGCGTGGATTACTTCGGCCACCGCGGTGTAGACGTCCGCCTCGGCGTACTGGAAGCGGAAGTTCCAGGTCCACTCCTCGCTGGTGATCGGGAAGCCGCCGGGCAGCAGGTCGGCCGGGAACAGGTAGACCAGTTCATTGCCGTCCTGCGTGAAGGTCAGGCCCGCGCCGTCGATCCAGCTGCCGCCGTAGAAGATCTGCATGCCGGCCAGCTCGGCCGACGTCATCGCGCCGCCGTTGCGGCTCATGCGCACCTTCACGAAGAAGTCTTCGCCCACGTGCAGCGACGGGTCGGCGATCAGCGTGCCGGCGTACTCCGCCCAGTCACCCACCTGCACCGCCGACGCCGGGCCGGACAGCACCAGATGGATGTCGGTCGGCGGCAGCGCATCCACCACCACCGTCGCCAGCGAGGCCGATACCACCGGATCGATCGGGGCCAGCGTCAGGCCATCCACCAGCTCCGCCGACGTGGTGTAAACGCCGGTATCAGCAAAGCTGAATCGGAAGTTCCATGTCCACGAGGGATCCTCAATCGGGAAGCCACCGGCGTAGCCCGAAATGCCCTGCGGGAAGTAGTAGACCAGGTTGCCGTCGATATCGAACTGGAACAGCAACGACGGATCCAGGCCGATGTCATCGGCACCCAGCCAAGCGCCACCGTAGAACACCTCCATGCTGGCGATGTCGGACAGCGCCAGCGGATGCGTGCCACCGGTCTTGCTCAGCACCAGCTTGTAACCGAAGGTCTCGCCCGTATGCAGCGCCGGGTTGGCGATCATCGTCGCCGCATAGTGCGCCAGCTCGCCCACCGGCACATCGTCCACCGGCCCACTCAGGACCAGGGCGATGTCGGAGGCGCCGGGCACGATTTCCAGGGTCGCGGTATTGCCGCCACTGAGCACGAAGTTGCCGTCGGTGATCGTGGCCGCTACCGCGTAGCTGCCCTGCGCCGTCGGCGGCGTCGGGCTGCCGTCATAGGTGATCGCGACCGCGACGCCCGCCATCGGCGAGGTCGTCACCGTAACCGACTTGGGCGAGCCGTCGTAGGCCTGGACCAGGTGACCGAAGGTCAGCGCGGTCGGCAGCGGGGTCACCACCGCAGTGTCGGACGCGGCAGGTGCCTCGTAGTTGCTGCCGACGCAAGCCACAGCATTGACCGTGTACGGCGAGCCCACGACATCCGGACCCACCGTGCCGGTGACCGGACACGCGGTGCCCGGTTCGTCTGCCAGATGCGCGCTCACGATATGGGTGCTGCCGTTGTACTCAAAGCTCAACGGAGCGAACACGATGGTCGTAGCCGCACGGTTGATCGTCAGCGTGCCGCTGCCGGTTCCGCCGTAATTCGGGTTGTCGACGATGGTCGCCGTCGCGATGTAGGTGCCGGCATTGTCCGGACCACACGCTGGAGCCGTTGCCGCACAGGTGGCGACTACAACGCTGCTTGCATCGGTGTAGACAATCTGCACATCCGCTTCCAGCCCGGCTGGATCGGTGGAGAGCGAGACTGCGTGCGGTGCGCCGTTGTATACAGCAGTGACGTCCGAAACCGTCACCGTCGCAGTGCCCTGAGTGTTGGTCAGCGCGAACGATGCAGGCACCAACGATCCCGAACTGGCACTGACCGTGTACGAGCCGACAAAACCGTTCGCCACGGCCGTGGTGACCAGTTCGCCGTTGAGGTCGGTATTGCCCACCAGCGTCCCGAGCGTCGCGCCGGCCGCGGTGCTGCTGGATGGGTCGGAGAACGCCACTTCCACGCCCATCACGGCACCGCCCAGTTCATCCTGGACGCGGGCGCGCAAGTCGGTGAACGCGGTATCCACCGGCGTGGACTGGGTGCCGGTGCCGGCATAGGCCACGATCGAATGGGGCGTATTGATACCGCAACGCGAATCCCCGGACGGATCGGACTCCAGCGCAACAGCGACCTGTGGCGCAGGCCCGTTGCCACCCATCGAAGGTGCGGCACCGCCATACCAGTTCGAGCCTACGATCACGCCACCGGTGTGATCGTTGACCAAGGCCAGCGGCGCAGCGATCGCATTGTGGAACACATTGGCGATGTGGCCGCTGCCAGAAGAGTGGAAGTAGATGCCCTGATTATTTGAGGCGTCCACCATGTTGCAGGCCACTTCCGCAGCAACACCGGCGTAGATGCGGATCGCGGCACGCGTTGGCCCACCATCCGTATCGGCGCTGTAAAGCTCATTGCCGGTCACGGTAATGCCATTGCCGCCGCCGATATTGATGCCACCGTGAGCAGTGCCCTCAATTCGGTTTCCGACCACCTGAGTGTCGACGTTCAGCCCACCCAGCTGGATGCCCTGATAGGCGATGTTGGAGAAGTGATTGCCGAGGACACGAAGGTTGTTCGACGCTTCGGTCTTCACACCGTTGTAACTGCCACCGGTGAGCTCAGCAAAACGGTTCTGCTCAACAACGATGTTCTGTGTAAGGGTGTTGCTCAGGTAGACGCCGTTGCCGTTGATGCCGATGATGCGGTTGTTGCGCACCACCACGTCGGTAGCGGTGGTGCTGATAGCCGCAACGGGCGCAGAAGTAGTTGAGCTGGTGCCGGTGATGGTGAAACCATCCAGCACCGAACCGGAGCCCGCCGGAGGAATTCTGACCCGCACAGGCGCATCGGGGGCGATGATGGTTTCACCGCCGCTCCGCTCAGCCACCGCACTGGACGCATCCACACCTGCCTGGGCACCGAGCAGGCGCACCCGCTTGTTGACAGTCACGGCCTGGGCAAAGCTGCCCGCCTCGACCTGGACCACACCATCAACTGCCGCAGCAGCGATGCCGTTGTTGATGGTGCCGGCAGATACGGCCGCATCGGTCGAGCCGTAGATGTTGGCTGTCTGCCCGGATCGCACGAATACATCATCGACCGCAACGCCTTCGACAGAGGCACCCGGCCCAGACAGGACTAGCGTGTGTGCGGACGACGCCAGATCGTAGCTGTTGTCAGAACCGATGCTCAGGTGGGCAGAGCTGGCAGCCAGCCCCTTTTGCGTGTCTTCGACGTAGAACGCCGCCAACGCGATGGAACTGAAGTCGACATCGGTCACCTCAAAATTATCGACAGGTCCGTCATACCGGGTGGAGTCAGTCGCGAGGACGCCGATGTCGACATGACTGACCGAACCACCGCTGATGACATTGGCCGCACTGCCGTCATTGACCACATTGCCCAGCAGATAGCCGATGCTGGTGCGGCCTGCATCGACATCACTGCCGTCAATGCTGTTGCCACTGATGGAAACCGTGCCCCCACGAGTCAACGAGTGGACCCAAATTCCATTCCACTGAGCAGTCAAGGTCGGTTCTGCACCCTGGCCATATGCATGGATCGTATTGGAGCGAACATGGAATGTCGGCGGCGAACCAACTCCATTCAGCACATTGGCCCAGATGCCAACGCCCGTGGCTTTGATCAGATTGCCTTCCGCTTGCGCCTCGAAGCCGGCAGTCGGAGGCATTGCTGTCAGCGACTGGGCCTGGATGCCGGTCCTGACCTGCTCGATATGATTGTTGTCAACATGGGCATAGAGGCTTTCGTACAACAGGATGCCCACTCCATAACCATGGCCATCACTGTTGATGATGCGACTGTTGGCAATGATGTTCCGGTCGCCTGGCGCAAGTGCGGATGCGGTGCCACCAATGCCGTAATAGATCGGATTCCGGACCACGACATTGATCACTTCAACAGCACTTCGACCAGCGATGTTCACACCAATCGCGACGTCTGGGTTCGCGCCATTCATATCCGGCCGCCCCGATGCGTAGACCGTTACGAGATCCGGATTGTCCGCATCCACAACAACACCATCCAGGACTACATCATCACTGGTGATACGGATCACGGCTCCACTGGAGGATGACCAATCCGTGGCATGCGCCCCGCCGACACTGACACCCGTCGCGGCCGTTGCCGGAACGATGATGGTTTCACCCAGCCCATTGCCGTCACGAGTACCGTTGGCGCCAGCATCGACACCCGCTTGCGCACCACGCAGGGTGACAGGCTTGTCGATGACCACGTTTTCCACGTAGACCCCGGCATCCGCCACCAGCGTATCGCCCGCCGTTGCGGCGGCAATCGCGGCGTTGATCGAGCAGTAGCGGGCGCCGGTGTCCTGGTTCAGCACACGCGAGCCGACCATCGGCACGTCTGCGGGCACATGGCGCTCGTCGGTGCCGTTGCCGGCGAAGTTGTTCTCGTCCGCATCAACGCCGAGGCTGACGCAGGTGAACGGCGCATTGCCGCGATCGAACCAATCGGCGTACTCGGGCTCGTTGGGCAGCGGTGCATCACCTGGATGACCGGCGTTGCCCTGCTGGATCTGCAAGCCGAACTGGTTGTTCTCCAGCACATTGCCCGCCACGGTGGAATTCAGACCCTCCACCACGATGCCGTAGGCCTCGTGATCCGGATTGGCAGCCAGGAAATCACGCACCTCGTTCCCGCGAACGATCACGCCACGGGTGACATCGGTCTGGCCCTGCGCTGCGGAGAAGAAGCGACGCACCACCGAAATGCCGGCACGATCAAGAGGATAGGCGCCCATATGTGTGGGAGCGAGAGCCAGATTCCGGGTGACGCCACTGACGATGTTGTTCTGGACCACGATGGCGCCATCACCGCTCTCGCCGCCTGTTCCATTGGGCACCTGCAAGGAGATGCCAAGGCGCCCGGGATTGAAGACCTCGTTGTCGGCGATCAGGTTTCCACGAAGGCTGGGCGAACCGGACGTCAGCTGCTGTACCGCAATGCCGGTGTCCTCGGTGTTCTCCACCAGGTTGCCGGTAATGTGCACACCGGTGGCCCGGCCATCATTGAGGAGGATGCCACTGGGTGTATTCGGCCCATGCACATGGTTGTCGGCAATGGTGATGTCCTGCTTGAAGCCGTTCCAGATGATGATGCCGCGCGGCGCATCGTGAACCAGGTTGTGCTCGATGAGGACATTCTGCAGACCACCGACCGCGTTCGGGTAGATGGCGCCATTTCCGCCGCAGTGATGAACGTAGTTGTTGGCGATCACCAGACCATGATTGCCCGACGTGGCGTAGATGCAGTTGCCGCCGAAGTTGCGCACTTCGAGGTTGCGGATCTCGACATCCTGCACGCCGCCGGTAATGGTGATGCCGTTGCCCGGCGCACCGCCGCCGTCGATGATCGTCGACGGCATCGGATCAGGCCCCGCGGCCATTGGCGTGAACGCCACGCTGCCGACCAGCTTCACCGGCTTGTTCAGCACGATGGGGCCGGAGTACGTGCCCGGCGCCATTTCCAGCGTATCGCCGTCCTGGTGACCGGCATCGGCCAGCGCATCCGCCACACTGGCGAAATAGGCGCCATCGCGTAGGCGATGCACGGCGGTGGCACCGCCGATGGTGTAGTCGGTTGCCTCCAGTTGCGGCACGTAGTCCGCATCGGCGGTGGTCGCGGTGACCGCGTAGGTGCCCACACTGACCGGTGCCGCAGGGCTGCCGTTGTAAGCCAGTGCCACCTTGGAATCCAGATCGGCCACGGCCGGGTTGGAAGCCGGTGTCACAAAGAACGCCAGCGGCTGTGCGCTGCCGGTGTAACCGGTGGGATTGTCACCGGTGATCGTGACGTCCAGATCCTGCGTTACCGCGTAAGTGAAGCTCTCGCTGCCGTAGACCGTGGTCGGCTCGATCGCGTCGAAGATTTCGGCCAGCACGTTGTATTCGCCCGGCACGCGGAACAGCACGCCGATGTCCTGCGGAGGAAGTTCAGCACCCTCATCCAGTTGCACATCAAATGGCGGCCACACCAGCGAGACACTGTTTCCATCCACAGAACGGACCAGGTCCGTCAGCCCGAAACCCGTCATGACCAGCAGCGAGTCGGCAGTGTCATCCGAGCCATCGCCTGTCGGGCGCTGCGGGATCGGTGCGCCGTCGGCACGCGAAACGATGATGCGCCCGCGCACCAGACCCGGGCCGCCGGTGTTCACAGCGGCCAGCGTGAAGGCCTGGAGTTCGCCGGTTTTGTGGTTGTTGTCGGGATCGACGCCGATATCCAGTTCCACAGTCGGCGGCGGCGGCGGCGGCGTCCAGCCCAACAGCACGTCACCGACATCCGCGTCCGCGACGACTTTGTTGTGATCTGCAAACGTCTTGGCCTTGACCGCATTGAACTGGGCCTCATTCATGTCGCCCATGAACAGGCCACCGTAGATATTTCCGGGTGCATTCACATCCCAACGGAATGGGCGCTTGTAGCTGCTCGCGTTACTCCCTCCACTATAGGCGACGGCCTCTCCCAGCACATGCGGCGTATTGGAAGCGCCCCGACACCCACTATTGGTGCCACTGTTGTGACTGTTGGCGGTGGCGCACGTGCGATCATCCAGCGCGATATACCAGCGAATGTCAGCATCGAAATGGTTGGCATTGGCCAACGTGCCATCGCCAATCTGCAGCGTACCGCCCGGGGCAGCACCGCTCGGGTCGTTATCGTTAAGGAACAGAATCGCCTTGGTCTTGTTGCTGCTGCCGCCAGTGGCGCCGTTCGCATGGAATGTGTTGCGCAGGAACGTGACACCATAAGCTGTTGGGGCCGGCAATCCGTTCCAGACCTGCCGATTGCCCACCAACACTGCCGTGAAATCGGTCTGCTCCAGCTCCGGAGTAAACACATTGTCCTGGACGGTCACTCCTGCGCGGCTCATTACCCATAGCGCCCGGAACTGTCCTCGAAAGCCCTTGAATTCATTGCCCTCGATGATCGTCGGCTGCGTCTGGCTCGCCATCACCCGGACTGAATGCGCCTCGCTGCCGTTGCCCAAGGCGCTACCGGTGCTGCTTGGCAGGCCCGGCGGACTGAAGCTGCTGGGGAAGATGAAGTGGTTGTTGCGGATGGCGAGCGGCTCGACGATCCCGCTTGCGGACGGCAGGTACAGCTGAAGACGTCCGAAAAACCAGTTGTCTTCGATCTTCAGCACTTTCTGCGCCGCCGGGTTGCCGCTGACCACGGTAGGGCTCTGGATCCACATGTCCTGGGTAGTCGCAGCAACCTGGTTGCCGATGATCACACCGACTGCGTTCTGCATCGCGATGGCGCGCTTGGGTACGCCGCTGGTACCGGACGGCTCAATGACATTGCCTTCGATATGGACGAAGTTGCCCGAGCCGCGCGGCTCATCACTGGGAGCCGAGCTGTCCGTAGTTCCGGCGACACTGATTCCGATGGGTATGGCATTGGTTCCAGCGGTGACCTTGAAGTAGTTGTTGACCAAGGTAAGACCGTTGACTGCGCCGGTCGCGATCACGCCTTCCTTGGCTCGCGCCGAAAGACAAAAGAGACCACCACACGGAGCCACCTCGATATACAGGTTCTCGATCCGCACATCCTGGGCACCCCGCACCCAGATCATGCCGCTGGCATTTCCGCTGGCCACATTGGCGCTAGCGGCCTGGAGTACGACGGCGTTTGAAGCCTTGTTGTTCGCCGTGCCATACGCCACCGACACACCCTGCACCGGATTTTCCGCGTACGGCAAGGCAAACGGACTGGTCTGGCCGATCAGCCGCAGACCGTTCTTGCCGGGGCCCTCGATCTTGATGCGATTGCTGGTGAAGGCATAGTTGCCACCCGCGACATAGACGGTGTCGTTGACGCCCGCCTTGTCGATCGCCGCCTGGATGGTCTGGCAGGGCGCCTCGGGACTCTCACAGCTGTTGCTGTTGTTGCCGTTGGTCGCCACGTACCAGTTCGCTGCCAGGGCGTGGCCGGAGCCCACTAGCGCCATCAGCGCCGGCAGCAACCACCTCAAGCCCCATCCCCGGGTGGTGCAGCCAGCCTTGCGGCCGGGATCGATTCCTTCGACGTTCAATTCAGGGCTTAGGCGCATGACGCGGTCCTCGCGGTTGCGATGGGATGTGGAGATGGCGGAAACGGAGAAATGACGAGACCGGACAGTGTCCGGCTCGCCATGGGAATGCGTTGCTGGGAGCGGTGGAGGGGCGCCGCTGTCGCTGGCTGCCCGCATTCGCGAATCGCCGGGAGGTCGCCAGCGGTCAGGCCCGGGACCCGGGCCCGGTTCGGCGCCGCCGGCGCGGCCAGCAGGCCCGGCCAGGCGGACATGGCGACCAGAAGCGCAGTCGCCGGCGGCGCCGTTGGCGCTGAAACACCGGCAGCCACGGCAGGACGAGCGGGTATCGGCCTGCATCGTCGTGACGGCTCCATCCTTTATGCGGTTCATCCTTGCATCTCCCTTGCCCCTAGCCGGCATGGCGCGAAATCCGTCGGAAACGGCTCACCTCCATGAGACAGGACCCTGCGCCACCGTATGTACAAGCCTTTTTATACAGAAAGCGGGACGGACTTGTACTGTCCAGAATGCAAACTTTTGTGACCTGCACCCCGAAACACTTGTGACGCATCCTTGCACAGGCGGCAGGGCAGGTAAAGATTTTTGCCAACCACGTCACATTTCCGTCAAACGCCACCCATCTGGCAACCCCTAGTTCGGGGTCTTGCGTAGTTCTACGAATGATGTTCGCCGGTGCTGTGATCTCTACGTGGAGTGGACATTGCAACGCAGCATCCGGGGCGTGGGGCTCCCCAGACACCGCCGGATCGGTCCGTGTTGCAGACGCAGCATTGCCGGCCCCGGATGAAGCCAGCGCCCGATGCGGTCATACTTCCCGCCTGCGCGGCGACCAGCCAGGTCGACGCCCTGCCCGACCCGCCCGGAACAGGACCCGCAATGCCGGCTTTCGAATACCAGGCCCTCGACAACGATGGTCGCCGCCGCAAGGGGGTGATCGAGGCGGACAGCCCGCGCGGCGCGCGCGCCCTGCTGCGCGAGCGCGGCCTTTCGCCCCTGGCGGTGGACGCCGCGGCGTCCGACGCGCGCCCAGGCCAGGTGCTGTTCCGGCGCCGGCTTGGCGGCGGCGCCCTGGCGCTGCTCACCCGCGAGCTGGCCACCCTGCTGGCGGCCGGCCTGCCGATCGAGGAGGCGCTGGGCGCCCTGGCGGAACAGGCGGAAGACCCGCATCAGCGCGGCGTACTGGCCAATCTCCGCGCCCGCGTGCGCGAGGGCAGCAGCCTGGCGGCGGCGCTGGCCGAGCAGCCGGGTCAGTTCCCCGAGTATTTCCGCGCCTCGGTCGCCGCCGCCGAGCAGAGCGGCCGCATCGACTCGGTGCTGGCCCGCCTGGCGGACTACGCCGAAAGCCATGCCGCGCTGCGTCGACGGGTGTGGATGGCCCTGCTCTATCCGTTGCTGCTGACGGGTGTGGCGCTGATGGTGGTGGCCGGGCTGCTTCTCTATGTGGTGCCGCAGGTGATCGAGGTGTTCTCGTCGCTCAATCGCGAACTGCCATGGCTGACCCGGGCGCTGATTGCGCTGTCGGAAGCCCTGCCGCGCTTCGGGCCCTGGCTGCTGGCGCTGGCCGTACTGGCCGGGGTCGGCATCCGCGCCCTGCTGCGCGATCCGGCGCGGCGGGCAAGCTGGCAATCACTGCTGCTGCGCCTGCCGCTGATTGGCCGCCTGCGACTGGCGCTGGATACCTCGCGCTTCACACGCACCCTCGGCTTGCTGACCGGCAGTGGGGTACCGATGCTGGACGCGCTGCGCATGGCGACGGGCACGGCGGGGCTGCTGCCATTGCGGCAGGCCCTCGAACGCGCCGGCGCACGCGTCCGCGAAGGCGCCGGGCTGGCTGTCTCGCTGGCAGAGAGCCGGTTGTTCCCGCCTGTCACGCTGCGCCTGATCGGCAACGGCGAGCGCGCCGGCCGCCTGCCGGCGATGCTCGACCAGGCCGCCGACCACGAGGCGACGCTGCTGGAGAACCGGCTGTCCACCTTTGTGGCCGTGTTGGGCCCGGCGATGATCCTGCTTGTCGGCGTGCTGGTGCTGGCCATCGTGCTGGCCATCCTGCTGCCGATCTTCGAACTCAATACCCTGCTCGGCTGAGCGTCAGCCGTATGGGCGCTGCGACGGCCGGCGCAGCATCCATTTCGCCGCCGCGAGAGCACCGAAGTAGAGGACACCGAAAGCCAGCAGCCGGTGCGGCGATTCGACCCAGAGGCCGCTTCCAGTGAGACCGAGCGACGCGACCACGTCCGGCTGCAGCCCAAGGCGTGGCAGCGGCAGCAATGAAGTCAGCAACACGCCGCCGACATACAACGCCGCCGACAGCGCCCACAGCTGCATCTGCACGGCGGCTTCCCCCTTCGGCATCGCTCGTCCCGGCAGCACGCCGATGAACTTGGCCAGCAGCAGCCAGCCGACGACCAGCAGGGGCCACCACTGCCGGAATATCACCACGAACATGCCCGTGAAGGCGAGGTAGAACAGGCCGACGCCGGCAATGAATCCAATGCGCCTGCGACGCGAGGTCTTCGGGTCAAGCGCAATGCCACCCAGCATGCCGCTGGCATGAACGGTCAGGAACTCCACCAGCATGATCAGCAGTGCGGTCTCGACGTGGCCGGCGCCGAAAATGTCCGGCTGCAGCCACAGCGCAAGGAAGTAGCCGGCCGTCAGCGCATCCGGTACTGCGCCGGCGATGCGCTGCCACGTCACGGTGCCGCCGAGGGAGCTGCCCATGTGGACAAGGATAGTGGCGCACCGGAGGCATGGGCACGCGTCGGACGCGGACCGCCGCGACCGCCGCGACCGCCGGCTCACGCCGGCGGGATCAGCCCTTGCCGAATACCAGGTGGCTGTCGCCGGCGCTGACGGTCACGGTATCGCCCGCCAGATATTCGCCGGCGAGGATCTTCTGCGCCAGCGGATTCTCCAGCTGCTGCTGGATCGCCCGCTTCAGCGGCCGGGCGCCGTACACCGGATCAAAGCCGGCCTGGCCGAGCAGGTCCAGCGCCGCCTCGTCCAGCTGCAGCGCAAGGTCGCGCTCCGCCAGTCGCGCCCGCAGGCGGTCGACCTGGATCGACGCGATCGCGCGGATCTGGTCCTTCTTCAGCGGATGGAAGACGACGATCTCGTCGAGGCGGTTGATGAACTCCGGCCGGAAATGCGCCTGCACCGCGCCCATCACCGCAGCGCGCATCTGCACGTAGGCCTCCGGCGTTTCGTCGCCGGCCAGCTCCTGGATCAGGTGCGACCCGAGGTTGCTGGTCAGCACGATGACCGTGTTGCGGAAATCGACGGTGCGGCCCTGGCCGTCGGTGAGGCGGCCGTCATCGAGCACCTGCAGCAGCACATTGAACACATCCGGATGCGCCTTCTCGACCTCGTCGAGCAGCAGCACCGAATACGGCCGGCGACGCACGGCCTCGGTGAGGTAACCGCCCTCCTCGTAACCGACGTAGCCCGGAGGCGCGCCGATCAGGCGTGCGACGCTGTGCTTCTCCATGAACTCGCTCATATCGATGCGCACCATCGCTTCGTCGGTATCGAACAGGAACTGGGCGAGCGCCTTGCACAGCTCGGTCTTGCCGACGCCGGTGGGACCCAGGAACAGGAACGAACCGCTGGGACGGTTGGGGTCGGCGAGGCCGGCGCGCGAACGACGCACCGCGTCGGCGACCGCGCGCACCGCCTCGTCCTGGCCGACGACGCGCTGGTGCAGCGCGTCCTCCATGCGCAGCAGCCTGTCGCGTTCGCCCTCGAGCATCTTGCTCACCGGAATGCCGGTCCAGCGCGACACGACCTCGGCGATCTCCTCGGCGGTGACCTTGTCCTGCAGCAGCTGGAAACCCTGGGTTTCCGCCTTCTGCGCAGAAGCCAGTTGCGCTTCCAGCTCCGGCAGCCGCGAATGCTGCAACTCGCCGGCGCGGGCGTAATCGCCTTCGCGCAGCGCGCGATCCAGTTCGATGCGGACGCGCTCGATGTCTTCCTTCAGGCGCGTCACGCCCTGCACCGCGGCCTTTTCGCCCTTCCAGATTTCCTCCAGGTCGGAATACTCGCGCTCCAGTTCGGCGATCGCGGCCTCGAGGTCGTCCAGCCGCTGCTTCGAAGCGGCGTCGGTTTCCTTCTTCAGCGCCTCGCGCTGGATCTTCAGCTGGATCAGGCGGCGTTCCTTGCGGTCCAGTTCCTCCGGCTTGGAGTCGATTTCCATGCGGATGCGCGAGGCCGCCTCGTCCATCAGGTCGATGGCCTTGTCGGGCAGCTGGCGGTCGGTGATGTAGCGGTTGGACAGCGTCGCAGCGGCGACCACGGCCGGGTCGGTGATCTCGACGCCGTGGTGGACGGCGTAGCGCTCCTTCAGACCGCGCAGGATCGCGATGGTGTCCTCGACACTGGGTTCGCCGACGAACACTTTCTGGAAGCGGCGCTCCAGCGCCGCGTCCTTTTCGATGTACTTGCGGTATTCGTCGAGCGTGGTCGCGCCGACGCAATGCAGTTCGCCACGCGCGAGGGCGGGCTTGAGCATGTTGCCGGCGTCCATGGCGCCATCGGCCTTGCCTGCGCCGACCATGGTGTGCAGCTCGTCGATGAACAGGATGATCTGGCCTTCGTTCTTCGCCAGGTCCTTGAGCACCGCCTTGAGGCGTTCCTCGAATTCGCCGCGGAACTTCGCGCCGGCGATCAGCGCCCCCATGTCCAGCGAAAGCACGCGCTTGCCACGCAGACCCTCCGGCACTTCGTTGTGGATGATGCGCTGCGCGAGGCCTTCGACGATCGCGGTCTTGCCGACGCCGGGTTCGCCGATCAGTACCGGATTGTTCTTGGTCCGCCGGCTCAGCACCTGCACCACGCGGCGGATTTCCTCGTCACGGCCGATGACCGGATCGAGCTTGCCCTGCTCGGCGCGAGCCGTGAGGTCGATGGTGTACTTCTCCAGCGCCTGGCGCTGGTCCTCGGCCGACTGGTCGCTGACGCTTTCGCCACCGCGCATGGCCGCGATCGCCTGTTCCAGCCGGGCGCGCTGCACGCCGGCGGCGGCCAGCGCCTGGCCGGCCGCGCCCTTGTCGTCGAGGGCCGCGAGCACGAACAGTTCGCTGGCGATGAAGGCATCGCCGCGCTGCTGCGCCAGCTTGTCGGTGAGGTTGAGCAGCCGTGTCAGGTCGTTGCCGATATTGAGGTTGCCCTCCTGGCCTTTCACCTGCGGCAGGTTGTCCAGCGCTTCGCCCAGGCGCTGGCGCAGCACCGGGACATTGGCGCCGGCCTGCGCGAGCAGTGGACGGACGCTGCCGCCCTGTTGGTCGAGCAGCGCCACCAGCACGTGCGCCGGTTCGATCATGTTGTGGTCGCGGCCAACGGCCAGCGACTGGGCGTCGGCCAGGGCCTGCTGGAAGCGCGACGTCAGCTTGTCCATGCGCATGTGCGGATCCTTGTAGCGAACAGGGGAGGAACGCGAATGTCCTGACCGCAAGGTGCGGCTGAGTGGCCCGTTTTCAAGCCGTCGCCGCAGTCCGCTGGCCGGTCCGGCTCATCGCATAGGGACAGGCCTGCACTGCTGGGGCCACAATCTCATGGGCCAGCTCGGCAATGGGCGCCCAGGGCATGACGCGGTGCCGACGCCGCTGCGCCTGGACGGCTTGTTCGAGCACGGCTTCGAATCGCCATGACCGCTGTGGCACCGGTCGCAGACCGTGCCGGCAGCAAGACAGCGCCACCAGTGCCGCGCCTGCCGTCCGGGAGGCTACAAAGGCTCGAATGGTCTTACCGCACCGGCTTCCGGCGCACTCAGCCTTCCGGGCTTGCCAGGGCGGCGATCTGTGCCAGGTAGGATTCGGCGCGATGCGGCTGGCCGGTGCTGGCATAGATGTCGGCCAGCAGTTGGGCGTTGTTGCGCAGGGCGTTCGGCCGCACCGGCACCGGTGATGCCTGGTAGATGCGTTCGACATCCAGTGCCATGGCTTCGGCCTCGGCGACATGGCCAGCCTGGAACAGCGTGCGTGCCTGGATCATGCGGAAGTTGGCAAGGATCCACTCGTCGGGCCGGTACAGACGCTCCGCCTCCTGCAAGGCCTGTTCGCCCCACTGGATGGATTCCTCAAGTCTTCCCAGGCTGCGGAGGCTGGACGACAGGTTGATCGCGGTCGTGGCACGGCCACGTGAAAGGTCGTCGCCGGCCAATTCGTCATAGATCGCCCAGGAGCGCTCGTAGTGCACCAGTGTGCCTTCGAAGTCGCCCATGTCGGCGAGCGCCGTCGCCACCAGGGCATGGCTGTTGGCCAGGGCGCGATGCGCGGCCGGATACAGCTGCTCGGCGATGGCCAGTGATGCGCGATAGGCGTCCAGCGCCGCGGCACTGTCGCCAAGGTTGCGATGCAACGTTCCGGACAGCGCCAGCAGCCGATCCAGGCGGCGGCTGGGGCGACTGCCCAGCGCGCGCTCGATGCCAATCGCCTCGTTGGCGATGTCCAGCGCCGCCTGCCACTGCCCGGCGCGCTCGATCACGTAGACCACGCCGAGCATGGCGGACACGGTGGCGGGATGCTGCGCGCCGTACACCTGTCGCTGCATTGTCAGAGCCTGGTCGGCCACCTGCCGCGCGCGCTCGTGCTGGCCCAGGATCGAAAAGCTGTCGGCCATTTCCATCAGCAACGTTGCCAGCGTGTCGCGTCGCCCTGGATCGGTGCCAAGTTCCGCCCGCGCGCGCTCGAACCATTCCAGTGCTTCGACGTGCCGCTCGCGCCGGGCGGCGATATAGCCACGACGCTGCAGCAGTTCGGCACGATGCACCGTATCCGACGCAGGCACCGCCAGCAACGCCTGCTGCACCGATGCTTCTGCTTCATCCAGCCGCGAGTTGGCCAGATACATATTGGCCAGGGCCAGGTGCAATGACCAGTGGTCGTCGCCACCGTCGCGTGCCGCTTCCAGCAAGACCAGCGCCTCGTCGACGCGGTCGACGCCGCGCAGTGCCTCGGCCTGACCGACCAGTAGCGCGAGGCGACCCTCATCATCTTCGTCGGAAAGCTGCGTCTGCACCTGTCGCGCCCGTTCGTACAGCGGCAAAGCCAGGGCATGCTGGCCCAGGCTGCGCCGTACCTCAGCCACCTGCAGCAGGGCGGCGACTTGCACCGCCGGCGCTGCCCCGAGCTCGCTGTCGATGCGCATTGCCGTGGAATCGAGCAGCTCCGACAGTGTCAGGGCGGCGCCGCGCTCCTGCGCCGGATCGGCCGCCTGAATCGATGACAGCAAAAGGCCGGTGGCGGCGCGGGCGCGCGCGGACTCCAGCTCGGCACGGTCACGTTGCGCCACCAGATCGGCAGCTTGCAGCGCCAGCAATCCTGCCAGCACGGTGATGGCGACGACAGCTGCCGTCGACAGCGGCAGCAGCACCGGACGGCGGCGCAAAAGCGTGCGCAGGCGGTAGCCAGGGCTGTCGGGACGTGCCGATACCGGCCGCCGCACCAGCACCGCGCGCAGGTCATCGGCAAAAGCAGCGGCACTGGCGTAACGTCGTGCCGGGTCGACATGCATCGCCCGGGCGATCACTGCTTCGATGTCACGTGGTGCGCCGGATACACGTGTGCGCAGCGGCGACGCGCCGCGCTCGATCCGCCGCAACGCCTCGGTCACCGGCACACCGGCAAGCTGGAAGGGACGCTGTCCGCTCACCACCTCGTAGCAGATGGCACCCAGCGCGTAAAGGTCGCTGGCCACCGAAGTGACCTCGCCGCGAAGCTGCTCCGGACTGGCGTAATCCGGCGTCAACCAGCGCGCCAGCGTCACCGTCGCGCTGCCCTCTTCGGAGAGCACACGCGACACGCCAAAATCCAGCAGGACCGGGCGACCTTCGGCATCGACCAGGATGTTGTCGGGCTTGAGGTCCAGATGCAGGACCAGCTGTCGATGCGCCGACGCCACCGCATCGGCGATGGCGAGCATCAGCTCGATGCGTCGATGCATCGGCTGCCTGGCGGCATACCGGTCCACGGGCTCGCCATCAACACGATCCAGCACCAGGTAGGGCCAGCCCTCGGCGGAATGACCCCAGTCACGCAGGCGACAAATGGATGGATGATCCAGCCGCGCCAGCACGGCCGCCTCGCGCACGAAGCGCTTGCCGGCATCGGCATCGAACAGCGGCATCGCCAGCAGCTTGATGGCGGCATGTTGTTCGATGCCGTCGCGCACACGGCGGGCCGCGTAGACCACACCCATGCCGCCGCGACCCAGTTCCTCTTCCAGCATCCAGCCGTCAAGTTCGCGGCCGACCAGATCCAGCCACGGCCGCGCCTCGGCATCGGCGTCGGCCAGCGTGCGCCAGACCAACGCTTGCAGGTCCGGCGCGGTGGCGTCGTGGGCATCCAGCAATGCTGCCACCCGTTGCGCCAGCGCTTCATTGTCGATCGCCAGCGCCCGCAACGCCTCGGCGCGCCGCGTCTCCGGCAGCGCCATGAACTCGGCAAACACCTGTTCCAGGCGGAAAGCGTGCTCGTTCATCGCTCACTCCGCCTCGCGGAGGGCATCTGTCAGCCAGGCGCTGGCAAACACCCAGTCGCGCTTGATCGTCGACAGGCTTGCCGCCCGCACTTCGGCAATTTCTTCAAGCGTGAGGCCGCCAAAGCAGCGCAGCACGACCACTTCGGCGGCGCGCGGATGATCGACCGCCAGACGATCCAGCGCGCGATCAAGATCGAGCAGTCGCCCGTCGTCGACATCGGCCTGGCCTTGCGCCAGCGACAGCGTCACCTGGTGCATTCCTCCGCCACGCTTGTCGGCCTGGCGTTCACGTGCCTGATCGACCAGCACATTGCGCATGGTGGCGGACGCCAGCTTGAGAAAGTGTTCGCGGCGCGCCATTGGCTGGCTGGCCGGCGGCCGGATGCGCAGCCACGCCTCGTGCACCAGCTCGGTCGGCGTGAAGGGCGATGCCGACTCGCGACGCAGCCGCGCCGCGGCAATGCCGCGCAATTCACCGTAGACAAGCTGCGCGAGCGTCGACGCCAGCGCCGGGTCGTCCGGATCGTCCTGCCACGCCAGCAGACTGCGGGTTGCCGGCGACATCATCGGCTTGGCCTCCGCCGGCCGTGCACGGCTCCGATATTGCCATGCGCCTGCGACAGCACCAGGCACCGCAGACAGGCGCTTCGTCCAAACGAAGACTTCGCCCGCAGCACTACGACGTGCACCGGCGATGCGTGATCAATGTCCATGGTCAACTCCCAAATCCTTGACCGGCACCCATCTGCACCGCTCACCACTGCGAATGTTTCCGCCAATGCAATGCATCCAAGACTAGCAGGCCAGGACGATCGGCAATCGCGTGCACTGCAATTGTTTACAAGGTTTTGCAATATGCCATGTCGCCACCGTGGCATACCGCGGATGTGGTGAACCGTTTTGCGCCCGGATTGCGCCAGACATCCTGAACGCCGCTTCGCGCGGCCGACCAGCCTGGAGGAACCATCCGTGACCATCGCCCAACGTCTTCTTGCCGCGGCCCTGCTTCTGTTGCTCGCCGGCTGCGGCAGCAAGCAACCCGATCTCGCCGACATCCGCGAGCAGTTCGCACTGGCCGAACTCCCCGGCCTGGTGGAGCTGAAGTCGTTCGAGCTGGATAAGCCACGCAATGTCGGCAGCGAGGAGTCGCCCAGCTGGCTGGCACGCTTCACCGCCGAGGTCGCCGTACGCGAGGACACCTTCGAAATCGAAACCGTGGAAGGCGACACCCGCCTGCTCAAGCCGATACGCAAGGCCGGCGAAGCGTTCAAGCTCTACGGTACCGTGCAGTCCGACCCGGCCGGCGACGGCTGGCGGCACCGCTTCCTGCGCGACGGCAGCAGCAATCCGGTGCTCGG
Organism: Pseudofulvimonas gallinarii; assembly: GCF_004343305.1. Lineage (GTDB taxonomy): Bacteria > Pseudomonadota > Gammaproteobacteria > Xanthomonadales > UBA2363 > Pseudofulvimonas > Pseudofulvimonas gallinarii. The sequence goes on from NZ_SMAF01000009.1 coordinate 78,082, forward strand.
CCGTCCACGCGGCGACTACGGTCCCGATGCTCTGGTCGTCGGCTCCCCGGAAGCGCAGGCCCTGCTCGCCGACATCGAGCGCCGGCGTGACCAGGAGCGTATCGCCGCCGAGGCCACCCGCGCTGCCGAGGCCGCCGAACGCCAGCGCGCCGAAGAGGCCGAAGCGGCCAAGCGCAAGCGCATCGAGGAGGCCGTCGCACGCCACAACGCCGGCTTCGCCCCGGTATCGGCGCGATCGATCTTCACCCGCGCTGGAGACACGCTCAATGTGCTGGTCACCGCGAAGATGGAGTCGAGCACCCGCCGCGGTGAAGTCTATGGCACCGGCCGTTACGCAAATGAATCGGATTTCCCGCGCTCGGTGGTGCATGCCGGCCTGCTCAGGCCCGGCGAAACCGGCATCGTCGAGATCACCTTCTTCTACGAGGCCGGCCTGTTCCAGGGCTCGCCACGCAATGGCGTGGATTCGCTGGACACCAGCAAATGGAACACCTATTCGATGCGCCTGCTCGAGCGCATCGACTGAGCGCGCCAGGGAGACAACGCATGAACACCATCGATCGTGCCAGCGTCGATCGGGCGCTGGCACGGGCCCGTATGACCCGCCGCATCGCGGCGACCGTCTGGACAGCGCTGGGAATGGGGGTACTGCTGCTCCTCAACAAGCTGCGGCAAACGCCGGAGTTGGCATTGCGGTACAGCCGGCAAACCCAGGAGGAAGTGGGCTACTGGGTGATGGCGCTGGTGGCGCTGTTTCTGGTCACGCTGATGTGCTGGGCCATGGCCGTCTCGGCCCGGCGCAGCCTGCGTGGACACCTGGAGCCGTATCCGGCAACGATTCTTCGCCGGCTTGCGCAAGCCCGCGCAAGTTGCGATATCAGCACACAGGTCGAAGCCGAGAGCGAACTGCGGCGACTTGAACCTCATCGTGACGCCGCCGATGCCGCGCCGGCGGTCGCCGCTGCCGGCGAAGCGACGTCGACCAGCGCACCCGGCGCACCCGCAGCTACCACGACGGCGGCGGCCGACAACCGCTCGCCGGCCGTCGCTGGCGACCGCTACGACCAACTGGCGAAGGTGAAGCGCCTGCTCGATGACGGCGTGTTGGATGCCGTCGAATACGCGCGCGAACGCCAGCGTATCCTCGCCCGCGACTGATCTACCACAGACCGTCGCATTCTGCCGAATTCACGCAAGCAAGCCAGTTACGGAGTGAAATATCCATGATCGCTACTCTCATTCGCCTCACCCTGATCGGTGCCACGGCGCTGACCACCGGCTGTGGCAGCAACGCAGCCAGCAACGCCTGCGATGGCATTACGTTCACGCCGTTCATCGAGACCGTCACCACACGTCTGGCGGTCAATCGACCGGTGCATGCACGGATACACAACGCCGGCACGGAACCGCGCCGGGTGACCATCGCGGTGCAGGATGCGGTGGGCCGACGCCAGCTTGAAGGCCCGTTCCGCATCGAAGCCGGCAGCGTTGTCGAACACATCATCGGTGCTGTCACCCTTGATGCCGGACGCTCAATCCTTGAACTCAAGGCACGCGGCTTCGACTTCGTTGTCGAACGCTGCGAATAGGCGACTGCCTGCACCCGCATCGAAACGCACCGCCGAGGCGGTCGGGAAGACCTACAGAAACCGCTCGCGGAGCGCGGCATCGGGCAGCAGGCACTGCTCACGACGGCCGAACCAGCGGTAGCGGTTGCGCGCGATGCAGCGATACAGCGGATCGCGCAGCAGGCCCGGCACAATGCGCAGCGCGCCAGCCAAGCGCCATGCGCCGCCCAGGCCGGTGAGCACGGCGAGGATGGCGTCGGTATCGCGGCGGGCAAGATCGCCATCGACCAGCAACATCGAGGCAGGATCATCAGGGTCCAGGCCGTGCTGTTGCAGCAGCGCGCGACCCGCATCGTCCTGCATGGCGGCGAAGCGGTATCGGCGGCGATGGTCATGGTGCAGCAGGAAGCGGACCCAGCCATTGCACAGCAGGCAAACGCCATCGAACACGATCACCGGCCCGGGTGATGTTTCAGGTGGGTTCGAGCCAGCCTTCATACGCGATCACTTCGCCAAGCAGCGGCAGCGCGGCCTGCACCTGGAAAGCATAACGGCCGTCGCGCTGATATTCACGACAGCACACACCGGCGAACCAGGATGCCGGCAGCGGCAGTACGCCGAACAGGCGGACCGAGCGCACCGTCCAGTGGATCGCGCCATCCAGCGCATCAAGGCGGAAGACGAAGCGCAGCGGACCCAGTGCCTCGACCAGCACGCCATCGACGGCACGCAGTTGCGAGTGCATGGCATGGCCGGCGAAATGACGTTGCCAGGTTTCAACGCCCTTGCTGCAACGGAGTTGCACGCGCAGCGGCGACTCGCCCATGCCCGGCGGCAGGCCTGCCATCCACGCACAGCAACCCGCCAGCAGGCCGCTGCCGCGACGGACGACCACGCATCCGCTCCACACGGCGGTGCCGGTACTGGCATGCAGGCGCTGCACGGCCGGCGCCAGCGTCGCGAAGGCTTCGCCCAGGACGGTGCGGAACGCGGCGGGCATGATCCAGGCGCCTCAGTCGCGCAGCCAGATCAGACTGGCCATGCGACCCGTGCGGCCGTCGCGGCGATGCGAATAGAAGCGCCGGTCGCTGATCGTGCAGTGTCCGCCGCCGCTGATGTGGTGCACACCGACGGCAGCCAGCCGGCGCCGCGCCAGTGCGTACAGGTCCACATGCCAGTGACGGGGTCGCGTCGGCTCGAACACCGTCGCGGCACCACTGTCGCGGTCAACGAAAGCGGCACGGACCTCCTCGCCGACTTCATAGGCGGAAGCACCCGCGGCCGGTCCCAGCCAGGCGGAAATCCGCGATGCCGGTGCGGCCATGGCCGCGACCGTCGCTTCCAGGACGCCGGCCGCCAGTCCGCGCCAGCCGGCATGGGCGGCGGCGATGACGCTGCCATCGTCGGCGGCGAACAGCACCGGCAGGCAATCGGCGGTCAATACCGCCAGCACCGCACCCGGCGTGCGGGTGACCGCCGCATCGGCAACCGGCTCGTCGTCGATGGGCATGGGTCCGGGCAGCCGGCGATCCACAGGCAGAACGCCGGTACCGTGGACCTGCTGCAGCCACCACGGCGCCGAGGGCAATCCCAGCGCGGACATCAGGCCAAGGCGATTGCCGGCCACGGCCGCCGGCGTGTCGCCGCAACGCGCGCCGAGATTGCAGCGCCCGAACGGTGCCGAGGACACGCCCGGCGCATGGCGGGTCGTCGACACGGCCACGACCGCCGCAGCTGGCGTCCAGTCCGGAATGATCAGGCCGCCACCGTGGTCGTCGCGCATCACCAGGCCGCTCACTTGCGTTCCATTGCCGTCCCTGTCAGCCCGCGCGCAGGACATCGACCAGGGCCGACAGATCGGCCGGCGGTGGTGCCAGCACATCGACGGCCTGGCCGCCATCCGGACTGGCAAACGCCAGCCTCTCGGCGTGCAGTGCCTGGCGTCGCCAGCCGCGCAGGGCTTCACGCACCGGCTCGCTGGCGCCGCGCGGCAGTTTCAGGCCGCCGCCGTACAGCGGATCGCCGACGATGGGGAACCCGATGTGGGCGAGGTGGACGCGGATCTGGTGCGTGCGGCCGGTTTCCAGCCGCAGCTCGAGCAGGCTGTGGTCGCGCCAGCGTTCCCGCACCCGGTAATGCGTGGTGGCGGGCCGGCCGTCCTCGCGAACCGCCTTGCGCAGGCGGTCGCGCGGGTGGCGGCCGATGGGCGCATCGATGCTGTCGCCGGCAATGACCACGCCCTGGACCACGGCGATGTACTGGCGGTGAAGCTCGCGGCGGGCCAGGGCGGCCGTCAGGGCGGTATGGGCCGCCAGCGTGCGGGCGACGACCAGTGCGCCGGAAGTGTCCTTGTCGAGGCGGTGGACGAGACCTGCACGCGGCAGCATCGCCAGTGCCGGTTCGCGGTGGAGCAGGGCATTGACCAGCGTGCCCGAGGACTGCCCGGCGCCCGGATGCACGGTCAGTCCGGGCGGCTTGTTCAGCACCAGGCAGGCGGCGTCCTCATGAAGAATGTCCAGGTCGATCGCCTCGGGTGCATCGTGGCCGACCGGGGCCAGCTCGACGTCGAGAACGAGCACTTCGCCGCCGAGCACGCGCTCGCTGGGCTTGACCGTGCGGCCATCCAGCCGCAGCGCACCGGCTTTCAGCCAGTCGCCGAGCCGGCTGCGCGAATGTTCCGGGAACAGCTCGGCGGCGACCTGGTCGACGCGGCGGCCGCCGGCGCTGTCGGGGACATCGGCTCTGGCCTGCAGCCGTTCAGCCTGGATGGCCCGCTGTTGCGCCGGCCCGTTCGGGGTTTCCGCTATCATCTGCCGTTCTTACCGCTCGATGGAATGATGCGCATGATGCGTTGCCTGCGCCTGTTGTCGCTACTGTCCCTTCTGCTGCTGGTCGCCGCCTGTGGCGGCAAGCGGCTGGACAAGACCGAGACGCTGCCGGTTGACCAGCTGTACGAAATCGCCCGCGAATCGCTCAGCAACGGCAACAACGACCGGGCCATCCGCTACTACCAGCGCCTGATCGCGCGCTTCCCGTTCGGACTGTATACGGAGCAGGCACAACTCGACCTGGCCTTCGCGCTCTACAAGGGAAAAAAGCCCGACCAGGCCATTTCGGCGGTGGACCGCTTCCTGAAGACCTACCCCACCCACAGCAAGGCCGATTACGCCCAATATCTGCGCGGCATCGTCAATTTCTACCGCGAAATGAGCTTCCTCGGGCGCTTCGTCGAGCTTGACCCCGCCCACCGCGACCTCAACGCGCCGCGCCAGGCGTTCACCGACTTCTCCAAGCTGCTGCGCGACTATCCTGACAGCGCCTACGCGGCCGATGCACGCCAGCGCATGGTCTATCTGCGCAATACGCTGGCCCGGCACGAGGTCCAGGTGGCCGCCTATTACCTGCGCCGTCACGCCTACGTCGCGGCCCTCAACCGCAGCAAGTACGTGCTCGAGAACTACCAGCAGGCGCCGGAGACGGGCGACGCGCTGGCCCTGATGGTGGAAGCCTACGAGCGCCTGGGCGAACAGGAACTCGCCGACGACACCCGACGCGTGCTGCAGCTGAACCACCCCGACCACGCCTTCCTGACGGAAGACCGCTCGGTGGTGCGCCGCAAGCCGTTCTGGCGGCGCCTGGTTCCGTTCGGCTGATCCTTGCCGGGACAGCCGCCGCCCGGGACAGCCGAGGTCAGGGCAGGTTCGCCCGGTCTTCGAGGACGCCGGACAGCACCGGCCAGACAGTGTCGAGCAGGCGCGGTTGCGCCTGGGCGGTCGGATGCAGGCCGTCGTCCTGGACCAGTTCCGGTTCCAGCGCGACGCCTTCCAGCAGGAAGGGCACCAGCGCCGTGCCGTGTGCCTGCGACAGCTCCGAATAGATCGAACGCAGCCCGCTACGGTAGCGGCGCCCGAAGTTCACCGGCAGTTCGATGCCCAACAGCACGACGCGCGCGCCCGCCGAGTCCGCCAATTCGATCATCGCCGCGAGGTTGTCGCGGATCTGCGCGATCGCCAGGCCGCGCAGCCCGTCGTTCGCGCCCAGTTCGATGACCAGGACCGACGGCCGATGCGTCGCCAGCAGCCCGGGCAGTCGGGCCAGCCCACCGGCGGTGGTTTCGCCGCTGATGCTGGCGTTGACGACCGGATGGTCGCGGCCCTGGTCCTGCAGCCGCCGCGCCAGCAGCGACACCCAGCCCGACTCCGCCGGCATACCATGGGCGGCGCTGAGTGAATCACCCAGGATGACGATGGTGCCGCCCTTCGCCCAGGCGATGGAGGGCAGCAGCAACACGCACAACAGCACACGGAAGATCGGACGCATGGCGGATACAGGCAGGCAGTTGGACACGGCGATGATCGAGGCGCGCGGGCTGGGCAAGCGCGTGGACGGCCCGGACGGCGCGCTCACCATACTCGAGGGCATCGACCTGGTGCTGAACCCCGGCCGCAGCCTGGCCATCGTCGGGCGCTCGGGTTCCGGCAAGACGACGCTGCTCAGCCTTCTGGCCGGTCTCGACCGCCCGACCAGCGGCCGAAGCTGGCTGCACGGCCATGAGCTCACCGGCCTCGACGAGGAAGCACGCGCCGCCCTGCGGCGGCGCCTGGTCGGTTTCGTCTTCCAGTCCTTCCAGCTGATCCCGACGCTGGACGCGCTGGAGAACGTCATGGTCGCCGCCGACCTGGCGGGTCTCGATGATGCAGCCGACCGTGCCCGGCAGGCGCTGGAACGCGTCGGCCTCGGCACGCGCTTGCGCCACCTGCCGCACCAGATGTCCGGCGGTGAACAGCAACGCGTCGCGCTCGCCCGGGCCTTCGTGCATGCACCACCCATCCTGTTCGCCGACGAGCCGACCGGCAATCTCGATGGCGAGAACGCGCGCAGCGTGACCGGCCTGCTGTTCGACCTGCAGCGCGACCACGGCACCACGCTGGTGCTGGTGACGCACGATCCTGACCTGGCAGCGCGCTGCGACCAGTGCCTGCGCGTCGCCGACGGCCGCAGCGTGGCGCCGGCATGAAACTGCGGCGGCAGATCACCCGCGGACTGGGCGCACAGCTGCGCCAGGGCGAGACGCGTTTGTTCCTGGCCGCGCTGCTGTTCGCCATCGCCGCGCTCACTACGGTGCAGCTGGGCGCGCAGCGCACGCAGAGCCTGCTGCTGGCGAAAGCCGCCGAGGTGAACGGAGGCGACCTCAGCCTGTCCTCCCGGGCGCCGCTGCCCGCCGCGTTTTCCGGGGCCGCGCGTGAAGCCGGCCTGCGCGTCGCGGACAGCCTGGGCTTCCCGACCATGCTGTTCGCCGGCGAGCGCCAGCAGCTGGCCGATGTGAAGGCCGTGGCCGGCGACTATCCCGTCCGCGGCGCCCTGCGCGTGCGCGGCAGCGATGGCGTCGAACGGGATGCGGCCATTCCGCACGGGGGTACCGCCTATGCCGATGCGCGCCTGCTCGACGCGCTGGGTGTCGCACCCGGCGACATGATCGAGTTCGGCGAGCTGGACGTCCGCATCGCCGGCGAGCTGACCGAAGATCCCGACGGCTCCCAGCTGTTCGCGCTGGCGCCGCGCCTGCTGGTGCGGCTGGACGATGCACAGCGCGCCGGCCTGCTCGGCGCCGGCAGCCGGCCCGGTTACCGCCAGCTGTTCGCCGGCGAACCGGCGGCGATCCGGCGCTTTGCCGCGTGGCTGGAGCCCCAGCTCGACGGCGGCCAGCGCCTGCGTCGCGTCGAAGACACCGCCGACACGCTGCGCGGCGCCTATGAGCGCGGCCGCAGCTTCATCGACCTTGCGTTGCTGCTGACGCTGGCCCTCGGCGCGCTGGCCATGTGGCTGGCACTGGCGCGCTTTGCCGAGCGTGAAGCCGACAACGCCGCACTGCTGCGCTGCCTCGGCGCCAGTCGCCGTGACACGCTGCTGCTGCCGCTGGGTCAGGTGTTGCTGCTGTCGCTGCCCTGCCTGCTGCTGGGCATGCTGGCCGGGGCAACGGCTGAACATGTCCTCAGCGGAATGCTGGCGGAACGCTACGCGCTCGACCTGCCCCGGGCGGATCCGGTTGCCGCCCTGCCCGGCGTGCTGATGCTGGCGGTGCTGCTGCTGGCCAGCGTGCTGCCGCCGCTGTTCAGCCTCCTGCGCGTGTCGCCGCTGCGCACGCTGCAGTCGGCCGCGGCAGTGCCCGGTCGCTCCGCCCGCTGGCTGCTGCTGCCGATCCTGGCCCTGCCCGTTGCCGGCGTGCTGCTCGGCGGTACGCCTCGCCTGGTCCTGATCCTCATCGGCGCGCTGGTCGCCGCCGCGCTGCTCTGCGCGCTGCTGGTCTGGCTGGCCGTGCGCGCCATGGCCCTGCTCGCGCCGCGCCTGCGCGGACTGTGGCGCATCGGCCTGACGCGGCTGGCGCGCAAGCCGATGCTCGCCATCCTGCAGGGCACCGCACTCACGCTGAGCCTGACGGCACTGCTGATTGCGACGCAGGTCGGTCCCGACCTGCTGCAACAATGGCGCGCCAGCTTGCCGGCCGACACACCGAACTGGTTCCTGCTCAACATCCAGCCCGAACAGCGCGCGCAGGTCATCGATCGGTTGCAGGACAATGGCGCGGCGCGCCTCGGCCACATGCCGGTGGCCACCGGCCGCCTGGTATCGATCAACGGCAAGCCGGCCAGCGAACACATCCCGCCGGAGCCCTCGATGCAGCGCTGGCGGGATGGTCCGCTCAACCTCAGCTGGAGCGCCGCGATGCCCGAAGGCAACACGCTTGCCGAGGGTGAATGGTGGCAGGGTGACGGCAGCGCCGGCGAGGTTTCGCTGGAACGCGGATTCGCCGGGCGCCTTGGCCTGAAGCTCGGCGACAGCCTCGGCCTGCGCATCGGCGAGCGCGATGTGGACGTGCGCATCACCAACCTTCGCAGCACCGACTGGGATTCCTTCCGCGTGAACTTCTTCGTCGTGCTCGCGCCTGCCGCGGCGAGGGACATCGCCCACGCCTACATCGCCAGCTTCCACCTGCCGCCGGAGAGCGCCGCCATCCGCGAGGTGACGCGCGCCCACGGCAACCTGTCGGCGATCGATGTCGGCGCGATCCTGGCGCGCATCCGCGAGCTCGTCGGCCAGCTCACCAGCGCCGCGCAAGGCCTTCTGCTGCTGGCGCTGGCCGCCTCGGCGCTGGTTCTGCTCGGCGCCCTGGCCTATGCGCAGGCCGAGCGCCGCCGCGAGGCGGCCCTGTTGCGCGCGCTGGGCATCCGGCGCCGCGAACTGGCCAGGCTGCTGGCGCTGGAATGGCTGGGCCTCGGCGCGATCGCCGCGGTCATCGCCAGCGCGCTGGCCGCGACCGCCGGCCTGCTGCTGGGCAGCCAGGTCTTCCAGTTCGACTATCGGCCCTCGGCATCGATGTTCGCCTGGGCACTGTTCGCGGCGCTGGCGGTCTGCGCCCTGGCGGCGTGGACGGCAGCACGCACCGCCACGCGGACGCCGCCGGCCGAATCGCTGCGCGCCTGAGGACGCAGCCGCTGGCAGATCATCCATCCGCAAGCCCCGCGATGAGCCCGCGAAGGTCGGCTCGCGTCCCGTTGCTGCCGGCAGGCGGCTGCCCGCTCACCGCTCACCGTTCACCACTCACAGATCATGGTTCACCGCGCATGGCTGATGGCTGATGGCTGATGGCAGATGGCAGATGGCTGATCGCTGATCGCTGATCGTTGATCGCTGATCGCTCGCCACAATGGCTCATGGCGCGGGGCCACCCGCCCGGCGCTGCTGGCCGTTGGCGGGCCGCAGGGGGAAGCCGGGCAGGCCGGGACCGGAACCTCTCCGCTATTGCGCTGCGCGCGGCAAAGGCGCATAAGGCGCCACCGCCCATCCATTCCGGTGCCGCCATGCCTTCGATGTCCGCCTACCTGACACCGATCCTGCTGCTCATCGGCAGCAACATTTTCATGACCTTTGCCTGGTACGGCCACCTCAAGTACAAGGCCGCGCCATTGATCGCCGTCATCGCCATCAGCTGGTTGATCGCGCTGCCCGAATACCTCCTTCAGGTCCCGGCCAACCGCATGGGCCACGCCGTCTATTCCGCCGTGCAGCTGAAGACCATCCAGGAAATCATCACCCTGTGCGTCTTCGTCGGCTTCTCGGTGTTCTACCTCGGCGAAGCCATCCGCTGGAACCACCTGCTCGGCTTTGCGCTGATCATCGCCGCGGCGTTCCTGATCTTCATGGATTGACGGTCGCCCCCTCATTCGCGGGGCCCCCAGGTTCGGCCGGGATGGCGACACTGGCGCTGTCCTTCACAGGGAGTGCGGCCATGTCGATCCGGCCAGGAGCCTTCATCCTCTTCACCCTGCTGTCACCCGTCATCGCGGTGGCGCAGAATCCGTTGAACATGTCCATTTCCCATCTGGGTTACTGGACCGGATCAAGCGGATCGCCGCAGGTGATCTACAGCGACACCAACGGCACGGCCAACTTCGGCCCCCGCATCGTGCTGGCGATGTCGCGTGCCGGCAATCCGGCACCGCCGGCGCCTTACCACATCACCTTGACGCTGGGACCAGGCTTTACGGCCATGGCGCCGCTGTCACTGCCCAGCGGCACCACCTGCCAGCCAGCCACGGGCGGCGGCGCGGCACCGATCAGCATCCAGTGCACCAAGACCACCTTGCTGACCGGCGGCGCACACCAGATCATCCTGGCGCTGGACGCCGGGCCGATCGGACTGTTCCAGGGCGCCTCGCAGGTGACGGCGCGCTACACGGTGGACTACGACGCCTACCCGTTGCCGGATCCGCCCGTCTGCAGCAGCATTTCCGGCAACACCGGCTGCGTCGAACGCAGCGCTTCGGTTTTCGCTTCGTGGATCGGTCTGGATTCGCTGTCGGTGAACGAGCCGATGATCATCGGCCAGGACAGCCCTATCCAGGTGCGCCACCGCGTGGTCGGCTATGACGGCGGCCGCATCTCCACCACCACCTTGGTGCTGCCACCGGAACTGGAATACCGTGGCGTCAGCTCACCGTCGGCGCCGAGCCACACCTGCAGTGCCGCGTCCGGGCCACACGGCGGGGATGTGGTGAGCTGCCAGGGCAACATCCGCCATCCCTCGCCCAATGCTGCCGAGCGGACCGGCAGCTACTCGGTGATCGTGCGCACCCGGCCCGGTGTCCAGCCGCCCGGCCCCCTGCGCGTATACGCCTCGATCGGCAATGGCGCGCATCCGGCGCCGACGGATTGCGATGGGCAACCCAACCAGCTGCAATGCGCCGAGGTCGGGTTCGGCCTGGCGACGGCGCCGACGCCGGACCTGCATCTGACCGGTTCGACGTCGCCACAGCCGTGGGTCAACCTGGGCCGTAGCGAGAGCCCGTTCCGCATCGAATACCGCAACCTGGGCGGCGCCACCTCGGCGACACCGACACGGATCCTTGCCAAGCTGCCGGCCGGCTTCGGCTTCCAGCAACTCGCGGGCAGCAGCGGCCCGGTCTCCTGCACCGCCACCGGCAGCCTCGCTGATGGCCAGGAAGTGCGCTGCCAGCGCAGCACCGGCGTGCCGGCCAATGCCGTCACGTTCTGGCTGGAGCTGCGCCTGGACAGCGATCCGCTGCTGGCTGCCGATGCCGGCAACGGCGTACTCTGGGCGATCACCGATGCGGCAACGACCGATGGCGCGGCCCTGCTCGCCTGCGCCGCCGATCCGGAGCAGGCGCACTGCCGCTGGCATGACTTCGATGTGCGCCCGCCATGCCCCGGCGGTCCGGACGATTCGATCTACTGCCACGACTACGAGGTGTTCGTGCCGCCCGGTCCGGTGGCAAACCGGATGCAGGTGCCGGCCTGGTAGCGCCGGCACCTGCGCGTCGTTCATTCGAAGTCGTGGAAGAAGATGCTGTCGTCGGACGTCAGTTTGCGGATATTGCCGTTGATGCTGACCGAGTAGACGTTGCCCGCCTCGTCCTCGCCGAAGCCGACGTTGCCGGGATGGGTGGTGAACTGCGTCTTCGGCCACGGGCTGGCGGAATCGGTGGCGTACCAGACGCGGCCGTTGTTGGAATCGCCGAACCAGTAGCTGCCATGCAATGCGCGGATCGGTCCGCGGTACATGTAACCGCCACTGATCGCGCCACCATCACTGCGCGGGTAGTCGAGGATCGGCAGCGTCGAACCGGGGAACGAATTGCTGGTGCTGTTCACACACGGTGGCGACTGCTTGTTGATGCGGAAGCCTTCCATGCAACCCCAACCGAAGTGCCGCGCCTCACCCTCGGGTGCAAAGCTGATTTCCTCGCGCGCGCCCTGCCCGACGTCGCCGATGTACATGTTGCCGGTGGCGCGGTCGAAGCTGAAACGCCAGGGATTGCGCAGGCCGGTGTGCCAGATCTCGTCGCAGGTCGAGCTGCTGCCGACCATGGGATTGTCGGCCGGAATCGAATAGTTCGCAGGTTGTCCCGCGGTCGCGCCGCACATTTCGGCCGTGGCGCTGGCGGTCGCGTTGTCCACGTCGAGGCGCAGGATCTTGCCCAGCAGCCAGTAATTGGTGCCACCACCGGGCGCGCAGTTGTTCGGTGAGTTGTCGGCCGGCTTTTTCCAGTTGCACAGCGCGAAGCCGTGCGGGTCGTTCTGCGGTCCGCCATCACCGGACGAGTAATTCCGCCATCACCGGACGAGTAATAAAGATAACCGTCGGGTCCGAAATGCAGGTCGCCGCCATTGTGGTTGCCTGCCAGGTCCGGGATGCGGATGATGTCGAGGCGACTGTCCGGATCGGCGACGTCCGGATTCTCCTTCGACACCGAGTAGCGGGCGATCACCTGGTCGGGCGAACCGCCCAGACGCGGCTCGGCGGCCGGCGCCGTGAAGGCGACGTAGAAATACCCGTTGCTGGCGAAATCCGGATGGAAGGCCAGTCCGAGCAGGCCGCTTTCACTGGACGTGGTCACGCTGCGGCTCAGGAAATTGGTCAGCGTTTGCGGCGGCGAGCCATCCGCGGCCAGCTGGCCGACCCGGATCGTGCCGTTCTTCTGCACGATGAAGATGCGGTTGCTGCCGTCGCCGGCGTGCCGGAGCGCAACCGGTTCGCTGATGTCGGAGGTGATGAACGGACTGAGAGCGAGATCGTCGGGAATCGTCTGGGCGATGGCCGGCGTCGATGCCAGGCCGATCGCGGACACAAGCAGGCGGGTGGAGGTGATGCGCATGGCGGGCCCCGGGAATGATGGAGCGCCCGATTATCTCGACCGGGGGCGCTGGCGTGGGAACATTCCGTTATTCGCGTGACGGAATCGACATGATTCCGACCATCGGCCCAAGGCCGACGCCGCGTGGCACGGGATGTCCGCCCGCGGACATCCCGGCCGAACCATCAGAGCGGTGAATCCTCGAAGCCGTCGTAGAAGATCACGTCCGCATCAGGCATGAACACCGCCACCACCTCGCAGTCGGCGTCGATGGGCCCGGTGGTCCAGGTGGTACCGGACAGCACACCGCCGCAACCACTGACCTCGTCGATGACGAAGTGCGGATCGGCGAGGATCTCGAAACTGACGGTATCGCCCTCTTCGACTTCCTGCGGCACGGACGGATCGATGCTGCCGCCGGGTCCGATGACCGTCGGCGTCACGGTATGGACGATGGGCTTGATGTCAGTGGAGGTGAAGCGCGTGATGGCGACGCCGCCGCTGCGCACCACGTAGACATTGCCCTCTTCGTCCTCGCCGAAGCTGGTGATGCCGCCGCTCTGCGCCGTTCCCCATTCGCTGAAGGTCCAGCTCGTGCCGACCTTGTTGGCGAAGAAGATCTTGCGCGAACCGTAGTCGCCGAAGATATAGGTGCCGCGCAGGCCCTGGATGGGCCCGCGATACATGTAGCCACCGGTGATCGAATAACCCTGGCTGCGCGGGTACTGCATGATCGGCAGCACATGCGGATAGGCCATGCCGCCGGAGCAGTTCGTGTAGACGTTGCTCGCCTCGTAGCACTTCCAGCCGAAATTATGGATCTGGTTGAGCTGGTCGGCGGCGACGAAATCGACTTCCTCGATCGCGTTCTGGCCGACGTCGCCGATGTACAGGTCACCGGTCACGCGGTCGAAGCTCCAGCGCCACGGGTTGCGCAGGCCGATATACGCGATCTCCGCGCATCCGCCACCATTGGCGAACGGATTGTCGGACGGAATCGCATACGGCAGCGTGCCGGTGCCGCCGCAGGCATGGGCATTCGCGGCGCTGCCATCGACATCGATGCGCAGCATCTTCCCGAGCAGCGAGTTCAGGGCCTGGCTCCGGCCTGCACCCGTGCCGCCATTGCCACCGCCGTCACCCATGCCGATGTAGAGGTAACCATCCGGTCCGAACAGCAGGTTGCCGCCGTTGTGGTTCCAGTCCGGTTGGGCGATCAGCATCAATTGCCGGCGCGTGCCCAGGTCGGCGACATTCGGGTTGCTGTCCGATGCCTGGTACTCGACGATGCGCGTATCGCCATTGCCGTCAGTGTAGTTGACGTAGAACTTGCGGTTGCTGGCGAACTGCGGATGGAAGGCCACGCCGAGCAGGCCGCTTTCACCGCCGCCGGTGAAACCACCCGGCGTCGAGGCGTTCAGTGTCAGGAACGTCGGCGCCAGGACGACGCCGTTCTGGATAATCTTGAGATTGCCGCCCTGCTCGAGCACGAACAGCCGGCCGCTGCCGTCGCCGGCGTGGCGCAGGCCGGTGGCACCGGACACCGTTCCGCTGGTGATCACCGGCTGCAGCGAAAGGTCGGCGGGCGGCTGCGCCCAGGCACTGGCGGACGTGCCCAGCGCGACGGCGGCGGAAAGCGAAAGCAGGCATCGATTCATGGCATTGATTCCCGGAAGGTGGATGGGCTGCGACCGGTACCGGCACCAGCGACCACCGGAGTCTCGCACACATGGCCGCCGGGGTCGCCGTCGCCGGTCGATTTCCGGTCAGGCGCGGCGAGCTCCGTGGCCATGCTCACGCGAGCTTGAGGCGGATCAGTGAGGAAATGTCTTCATCGCCATAGCCGGCTTCCAGCAGGTGCGCGTAGTCGGCCTGGGCGGCCGTCGCAGTCGGCAGCGTCATGCCGGCCTCTTCGGCCAGCGCGGCGACGATGCCCAGGTCCTTGTGCAGCAGGCGGAGCTTGAATCCGACGTCGAACTTGCCGGCCAGCATGGTGCGGCCGCGCTTGTCCATGAACCAGGTGCCGGCGGCACCATTGCCCAGCGTGTCGATCAGTGCATCCGTGTCCAGGCCCAGGCGCTCGGCCAGGGCCAGCCCTTCGCACACCGCTTCGGCAATGCCTGCCACCATCACCTGGTTGACCGCCTTGGTCGCCTGCCCGGCGCCGACGTCGCCGAAGCGAACCACGCGCCGACCGAAGGTTGCAAGCACCGGCCGCGCGCGTTCGAAGGCGTCGGCGGTACCGCCGACCAGTACCGACAGCGTGCCGTTGCGTGCACCTTCGACGCCACCGGTCAGCGGCGCGTCGATGAAGTCGGCGCCGATGGCGGCCAGGCGCTGCGCCGCACTGCGCGCGGTCGCCGGCGCGACGGTCGAGGTGTCGATCACCAGTGACCCCGGTTGCAGGCCGGCACACAGCGCATCGACCACATCCAGCACGTCCCTGTCGGCGGACACGCAGGTCACCACCACGTCGCAGGCGGCGGCCAGTTCCGCCAGTGTCTGCGGCAGCGCCACGCCGGTGTTGGCGGCGAAGCGCCCGGACTTGTCGCGACTGCGGTTCCAGACCGCGGCCAGCAGGCCGGCGGCATGCAGGTGGCGCGCCATCGGTTCGCCCATCGCGCCCAGACCGACAAGGCCGACGCGGGATGCAGGGGTCGTCATGGGGATCTCCATCGGTAACGTTCGACCACCGCTTGCGCGGCGCGTCGTGTGGCAGGTGCTGTTGTTGGCCGGTCAGTAGGTGGCCACGGCGAGGCTCTGTTCGCGCTGCGCCGCGATGCGCTGCACGAGGTCGTCGCGCAGCTCCCGGAAGCGCGGCAGGTCGCGCAGGGCGTCAAGTCGCGGATCGATGTCGACCATCCAGCGTTCGTTGAATCCCATTGCCATCGCCTTGTCCAGCTTTGCCAGCGCGCCCTCCGCATCGCCATCGACAGCCAGCAGTGTCGCCTCGCCGAATTCGGTGGCGGCACCACTGAGGCCCTGCTCGTGCGCCTGCTGCAGGCTCTGCTGCAGCAGGTCATGCACCGATGCCGCTTCACTGTCGGCGCCGGACTGGCGCAGCAGCAGGATGAGGCCGGCGGCGGGGTTGAGCTGGTCGGTGGTCAGAAGGCCGCCGCCCTGCACCTCGACCAGCTTGCGCAGCGAACGCATGGCGCGATCGCTCTGGCCGTTGCGGTAGTCGGACAGCCAGCCCAGCCACAGCAACGGCTGGTATTCCGCGGCGACCGGCTCGGAGCGGCCGAGCACCTGCTCCAGGCGTGCCACCAGTTCCAGTGACAAGGGCGCCTGCGTGTCGCGCTGGAGCTGGAGCATGAATTCCAGCCAGTGCCGCATCGGCAGGGTCGAGGGCAGCCTCGTCGTCAGGCGTTCGGCCTCGTCCAGGCGCTCCAGCGCCGACAGCGACATGATCAGGCCCATGATGGCGTTCGGGCCTTCCGGATCCTGCCGCCATGCCAGGTCGGATTGGCGCAGCGATTCGACCAGGCGCCCGTTGTTGCGCTCGAAGGTGGCGAGGTTGACGCGTGCGACGTTGCTGTCGGGGATGACGGCCAGCAGGTCGACGAGCAGTCGCCGTGCGCCTTCGTTGTCGCCCTGCGCGTAGCGGTTGTTCGCAAGGTTGACGGTGATCGCCGGATCAAGGGGGCTCATCGCCAGGGCGCGTTCGAGGACTTCACCGCGTGCATTGAGGCGGCCCTGGCGACCGTAGAGGCCGCCCAGCCACATCAGCGCCATGTCGTAGTTGGGATCGAGGCGGATCGCTTCCAGCAGGTTGCCTTCGGCGGCGTCGAGCTGTCCTGCGGTGAAGCGCAGCAGGCCCAGCGAAGCCCAGGCCTCGCCCAGGCCCGGCGCCAGCGTCAGCGCCTTCACGACCGCCGGTTCCGCCAGGGTCACGGCCTCCGCCGCCGACACCCCGCCGTAGTCGGTCAGCAACAGCCGTGAATCCGCCAGGCCGCACCAGGCACGCGCATAGTCGGGATCGATCTCGATGGCCTGCTCGAACAGCGCTGCCGCGCGCGCCAGCGAGGACGGCGTGCGCTGGCGCCACAGCACGCGTCCCTGCAGGTACAGCTCGTGTGCCTTGAGGTCGCGGGTGTCGGCGCTGCCGACCGCCGCGCGGGCGGCCGGGCCGGGAACATCCCGGGTCAGCCCGGGAATGCGTCGGCGCAGGTTCGCGACGATGTCCGTGGTGATCTCGTCCTGCAGGTCGAAGATGTCGCGGTCGGGCCGTTCGTAGGATTCGCTCCACAGGTGATAGCCGTTGCCGGCGTCGATGAGCTGCACGGTGATGCGGATGCGCCCTTCGGCCTTGCGCACCGAGCCTTCGACCACCGTCGCCACGTTCAGCGCCTGGCCGATCCCCGTGACATCGAGCCGTCGTTCGCGCAGGGCGAACGACGAGGTGCGCGCCGCGACGCGCAGGCCCTGCACGCGCGCCAGCCGGTCCAGCAGCTCCTCGGCCAGCCCGTCGGCGAACCAGCCCTGGTCGCGCGCCGGACTCATGTCGTCGAACGGCAGCACGGCAATCGAATTGGGTGGCGCGGAAGGCGCCGCGGCGGCGGGCGCCGACCTGGCCTGCGGCGCGGGACCGGCCCCGTCGCCGTCGATGTCGCGATAGACATCGGACAGCCACCATGCCGCCACGCCCACGGTGATCAGGACCACGAACAGGGCGAACAGCCGCGCGGGCCCGACACCGCCGACACCGCCACGGTCGCGCGTGAGGCCGCCTTCGCCACGGTCGAACACCCAGGCCAGCACCAGCACGACGGGCAGGCCGAGCACGGCGAGCAGGATGGTCCAGGTCATCACCCAGCCGGGCAGGCCCAGCGGCTCGAAGGTGATTTCGCCCAGCTGCAGTACCACCCAGGCGACGAGCACGTAGCCGACGCCGGCCCGGACGACCTTCCGGCGCCGCAGTTCAGCCCAGGTGCGGGCCAGCAGGGGCAGGTTGTGCTCGGGGAGCTCGGGCATGGGCAGGCGCTGGAGGTGGCGATCATGATGCCCCATCCGTGCCGGAGGTTGAATCGGAATCGCCGGCCCATGCTGCCCCGTACGGCGCGGCCGGCTACAATGGCGACCCCATTTTCCCGCCTCCGGCCGCCCCGCCGCCGGTGGCGCGCCCTGCATCGAGGTCAATCGAGACGATGAAGATCCTGGTCGGTTACAAGCGCGTGGTGGACTACAACGTCCGCATCCAGGTCAAGCCCGACAGTTCCGGCGTGGTGACCGAAGGCGTCAAGCTGTCGCCCAACCCCTTCGACGAGATCGCGCTGGAAGAGGCCCTGCGCCTGCGCGAGAAGGGCATCGCCAGCGAAGTCGTGGTCGCGACCATCGCGCCGGCCGATGCCCAGGCACATCTGCGCAACGGCCTGGCCATGGGCGCCAACCGCGCCATCCACGTCGTCACCGACGAGGTCGTGCAGCCGCTGACAGCGGCGCGCATTCTGCTCAAGCTGATCGAGAAGGAACAGCCGGGGCTGGTGCTGCTGGGCAAGCAGGCGATCGACGACGATGCCAACCAGACCGGCCAGATGCTGGCGGCGCTGTGGGATCGCCCGCAGGCGACGTTCGCCTCGGAAATCGTCGTCGACGGCCAGGTCGCCCGCGTCACCCGCGAAGTGGACGCCGGCCTTGAAACCATCGAGATCGACCTGCCGGCGGTGGTCACCACCGACCTGCGCCTCAACGAGCCGCGCTTCATCAAGCTGCCGGACATCATGAAGGCCAAGAGCAAGCCGCTGGAGACGATCGCGCTCGCCGACCTCGGGGTCGAAGCCGCCGCCGGCCTGACCGCCAGCCACTATGCCGCGCCGGCCAAGCGCAGCAAGGGCGTGATGGTCAAGGACGTCGCCGAGCTGGTCGCCGCCCTGAAGGCCAAGGGCCTGGTCTGATTCCGCATCCGCCTTGCACGGACGGAGCCCGCTCCGTCCCGCACCTCAGTCGAGGACATATCCAATGAGCAAGATCCTGATCGTCGCCGAGCACCTCAACGGCCAGCTCAACGCCAGCACCGCCAAGTGCGTGACGGCGGCCGGCAAGCTGTCGCCGGAAGCCATCGATATCCTGGTGCTGGCCGCCGATGCCGCCGGCATCGCCGCGCAGGCCGCCCAGATCGCCGGGGTCAGCCGCGTGCTGACGGTGGAACGCGCCGAGAACGCGCAGTCGCTGTCCGCCGTGCTGGCGCCCCAGGTGGCCAAGGCTGCCGCCGGTTACAGCCACGTGTTCGGCCCGTCGACCACCTTCGGCAAGGACCTGATGCCACGCGTCGCCGCGCTGCTCGGCGTGCCGCAGGTTTCCGACCTGATGGAAGTGGTCGATGCGCAGACCTTCAAGCGCCCTGTGTACGCCGGCAACGCCATCGTCACGGTGAGCGCACCGGCGGGCGCGATCGTCGCCACCGTCCGAACCGCATCGTTCCCGGCGGCCGCCGAAGGCGGCGGCGCCAGCGTCGAGGCGCTGTCGCTGGACGTCGCGCTGCCGACGCACACGCGCTTCGTCGAGCTGAAGGCCGGCAAGAGCGACCGCCCGGACCTGCAGACGGCGTCCCGTGTGGTGTCCGGTGGCCGCGCCCTGGGTTCGGCCGACAGCTTCCGCATCATCTACTCGCTGGCCGACAAGCTCGGTGCCGGTGTCGGCGCCTCGCGCGCCGCGGTCGATGCCGGCTACGTGCCGAACGACATGCAGGTCGGCCAGACCGGCAAGATCATCGCGCCGGAGCTGTACATCGCGATCGGCATCTCCGGCGCCATCCAGCATCTCACCGGCATCAAGGATGCCGGCACCATCGTGGCGATCAACAAGGACGCCGAGGCGCCGATCTTCGAGATCGCCGACTTCGGCCTGGTCGGCGACCTGTTCACGCTGGTCCCGGAGCTGGAAGCCGCGCTCGGCTGAGCGCTCCCCCACCACGCCAGGGACGGCATGATGGAACCGCGTCGCCTTGTCGCCCGATTGCTCGCGCCGGCCCTCTTGGCCGGCGCGCTGCTATCCGGCGCCTGCTCATCGGATCACGCGGCGGATGCGGGCGTCGCGGCACTCGCCGCGGATTCGCCTGCCGGCCGCTGGCATCTCCAACAGGGAGGCCGGCGACTGGTCCTCGACCTGGGCGCCGAGGGCGGACGTGCCTTCGGGGAAATCCGCCGTGAAGGCGAACCGGCGCAGAAGATCGAACGCATCGACTGGCAGCCGGAGACCGGCACGCTGTCGTTCCGCAGCGGCATCGAAGGCCACTGGCGCTGGTATCGCGCCGTGCTGGTCGACGGCGTCCTGCGCGGACGCGCGACGCTGCTCGGCAACCATTCGGACATGCCGGCCGCCAGCGGTTTCATCGAGGTCGTGACCGGCTGGCATGCCCGCCGCTTCGACCAGGAACGGGTGCCGAGGTCCTGGGATGTCCAGCTTGCCGATGGCCGGCTGGCCCGAATCCGGATCGACCGCGGCAACGACCCGGACGGGACGGACCTCGTCGGCACCTACAAGGTCTTCGCCTCGCGCAGCCGCCATTCCAATGCCGAGGAACTGGAATACGCGCTGACCGGCATCGAATGGGACGGCGAGACGCTGCGCTTCCAGCGAGCGCTGGCCGACGGCATCGAGCAGTTCGAGGCGCGTGCCGAGGGCCGTCGCCTGCACGGCCGCTACCGGCACGACGGCGACGGCCGCTGGCGTTCGCTGCAGGGCACCCGCGCCGAGCTGCTGGGCTACGGCCTGTCTGCGCGGATGGCAGCGGAACGCGACGACTGGCAGGCGCTGACGCGGCGACGCGTCGCGCACCTGCTGATGGCCGGCGCGCCGGATCCGGTGGACACGTCAGTCCAGGTGCTGCAGGCCCGTGTGCCGGCGCGCCGCAGCCGTCGCATCGATGAAGGGCGCGACGACATGCCGGAACAGTGGCCGGCGAACTACACGCTGGATGAACTGGCGTTCCGATGGACGTTCACGGCCGGGGATGGCACGGCACTGGAACGCCATGCACACGGCTGGATCGCCACGCCTGCCGCCGAAGGCGGACGCCGACCGGCAGTCATCGTGCTCAATGGCCACGCCAGCAGCGCCTGGCAGATGTTCGATCCCGATGCCTGGATGTACTGGTACGGCGATGCCTTTGCGCGTCGCGGCCACGTCGTGCTCGGCCTGGACGTGTCGCACCGCGACTACGGCGATGACCCCGATGGCGGCAACCATGCGCATCCGGCGATCAGCCGCGACGGCCAGAGCAGCGAGTGGGAACAGGATGGCGAACGCGCCTGGGACGTGATGCGCGCCATTGATTACCTGCTTGCGCGCGACGACGTCGACCCCGACCGGATCGTGCTGGCCGGGCTGTCGATGGGCGCCGAGGTCGCCGTGCAGGCCGCTGCGCTCGATACGCGCGTGCGATTGACCGTGCTCGGCGGCTTCATGCCCGACCTGCAGGTGATGGCCTGGAACGGCAATCACGAATGCTGGCAATGGCTCAACGCCGACATCAACGAGTACGTGGACCTGTCCACCTACCTGGCGCTGGTCGCGCCGCGCGCGCTGATCGCGCAATCGGCGGCCCGCGACTTCACGTTCTCGCGACGCGACCCGCCCTTCAGCGCCGATCTGCAGGTCGCACGGCGCGCCCGCGTCGCCTGGAATGACCAGTCCTCGCGCTTCATCCACCTGCTCCACGACGGCGAACACAGCCTGCGCACCGGCGTCCGCGACGGCGGCGTGCGCGCCTTCGCCCACGATGTGGCGCGGGTGGAGGGCGATCCGCACTGGCAGACCGCGCCCGCGACGGTGGCGCCCGGGCGCGATCTTTTCGAACTGGTCGAACAGGCGCTGGACGACGGCCCGCGCTGAGAACGGACGGGGCCAGGGGACCGATCCGCTATGATCGCGGCCAGGTCACCGGCCCTTTCGCCTGCATGCATCCATCGTCCGAACCGACGCCATCCACCGGGAACCGCCCGCGTCCGCTGGTCGTGGATCTCGATGGCACGCTGGTGCTCGGCGACACGCTGCACGAATCACTGCTCGGCCTGCTGCACGCGGCACCCGTCAATGCCCTGCTTCTGCCAGCATGGCTGCTGCGCGGCAAGGCCGGCTTCAAACGTGCGCTCGCGGCGCGTCATAGGGTTGATCCGGGCACGCTGGCCTACAACCAGCCGCTGCTGGAATGGATCCGATCCCAGCGCGAGGAACGACAGGTCGTGCTCTGCACTGCGGCCGATGCCGCCATCGCGCAGGCGGTCGCCGCTCATCTGGGGCTTTTCGATGCGGTGATCGCCAGCAACGGCCAGGACAACCTGTCGGCCGGACGCAAGGCCGACGCGCTGGTGGCACGCTACGGCGAGCGCGGCTTCGACTACGTCGGCAACGACGCCGCCGACCTGCCGGTCTGGCAACGCGCGCACTCGGCCATCCTCTGCAATGCCACGACGAGCGTGAGTCGCGCTGCGCTGGCGCACGGCAACGTCGTGCACGAGATTGCGCCGCGCACCGGCACCTCCATCGCCTGGCTGCGGGCGCTGCGCCTGCACCAATGGGCGAAGAACCTGCTGCTGTTCGTGCCGCTGTTGACGGCGCACCTGGTATTCGAACCGGCCGCGCTGGCGAAGGCAACGCTTGCCTTCGTCACGTTCTGCCTGTGTGCCTCGGGCGTGTATCTGCTCAACGACCTCGCCGACCTGGCGGCCGATCGCCGCCATCCGCGCAAGCGCCTGCGCCCGTTCGCCGCCGGGCAGCTTTCTGCGCTGGCTGGATCCGGTGTCGCCCTGGCGCTGCTGGCCAGCGCGTTCGCGCTGGCGATCGCGACCTTGCCGTTGGCCTTTGTCGTCGCCCTGGCCGCCTATTTCCTGCTGACCTGTGCCTATTCGCTGCGCCTCAAGCGCGTGGAGATCCTCGACGTGGTGGTCCTCGCGGCGCTCTACACCGCGCGGATCATCGCCGGTGCGCTGGCGCTGCAAGTCGAGCTTTCGTTCTGGCTGCTGGCGTTCTCGATGTTCCTGTTCCTGTCGTTGGCGCTGCTCAAGCGACATACCGAACTGGGCGCAGTCGCCGAGCTGGGCGAGGCACATGTGAGCGGACGCGGCTACCGCGTCAGCGACCTGCCGCTGGTCGCGATGCTGGGCGTGACCGCGGGATACGCCTCGGTGCTGGTGTTCGCGCTCTACATCAACAGCCCGGCCAGTGCCGCCCTGTACGCGCGGCCGACCCTGCTGTGGCTGCTGTGCCCGCTGCTGCTGTTCTGGATCGGGCGCGTATGGCTGCTCAGCCATCGCCGCCGCATGCATGACGATCCACTCGTGTTCGCACTGACCGATCCGGCCAGCCTGCTGGTCCTGGTCGCTGCGCTGGTGACCGTCGGCGCGGCGATATGAACGACACCGGCATCGGCTGGGGTCGCCATCCGCGCCTCCCGCCAGCGCGGCAGGTCGTCTTGCGCGACCGTAACGCCGCTCTGCCGCAGACATCGACGACGCTGCTGCCGCATGGCCTGGGCCGCAGTTATGGCGACAGCTGCCAGAACGGCGACGGTACCCTGCTACTCACGCGCGGCCTCGACCGCTTCATCCACTTCGATCGTGAAGCCGGCGTCCTGGCCTGCGAGGCCGGCGTCAGCCTCGACGAGATCCTGAGACTGGTCGTTCCGCACGGCTGGTTCCTGCCGGCGGTGCCCGGCACGCGCTTCGTTACCGTCGGCGGCGCGATTGCCAATGATGTCCACGGCAAGAACCATCATCGCGCTGGCAGTTTCGGACGGCATGTGCGCCGCTTCGAACTGCTGCGCAGCGATGGCCGTCGCCTCGTCTGTTCGCCGGAGGAAAACACCGGGCTGTTCGAAGCCACCATCGGCGGCCTCGGCCTCACCGGACTGATGACCTGGGCGGAAATCAGGCTGGCCCCCATTCCCGGTCCCTGGATGCAGGTCGAGCATGTCCGTTTCGCGGGCCTCGACGAGTTCTTCGCCCTCAGCGAGGCATCGGCGAACAGCCACGAACACAGCGTGGCGTGGATCGACTGCCTGGCGCGCGGCAACAAGGCCGGGCGCGGCATATTCAGCCGGGCGAATTTCGTCGCCGATTCACGACCTGCGCGGCAGTTGGCGCCGCCACGGCTGGCGGTGCCCTTCACGCCGCCCGTGCCGATGATCGGGGGCCTCGGCGCGCGCTTCTTCAACGGCGCCTGGTACCGCCGGCCGTTGCGGCGCCCGCGGCGACAGCCCTATGCCCCGTTCCTGTTCCCGCTCGACGGCATCGCCGAGTGGAACCGCCTGTACGGACCACGCGGCTTCCTGCAGCACCAGTGCGTCATCCCGCCGGAATCGGAACGCGACGCCGTGCAGGAACTGTTGCACGCGGTGGCGTCGGCCGGCAGCGGTTCCTTCCTCGCCGTGCTGAAGCGATTTGGTGACCTGCCGTCGCCCGGCCTGCTCTCGTTCGCACGTCCGGGAACGACCCTGGCACTGGATTTCCCCAATCGCGGCGACGCGACCTTGTCCCTGCTGGATCGCCTGGACGGCGTCGTCGCCGCCGCCGGCGGTGCCGTGTATCCGGCAAAGGATGCGCGCATGTCGGGCCGCCATTTCCGGCAATTCTTCCCGCGCTGGCCGGCGTTCGACCAGCTACGCGACCCGGCCTTCTCCTCCAGCTTCTGGCGCCGTGTGATGACCGGTTCCGGCAGGATGCAATGATGAAAAAGATCCTCGTCATCGGTGCCACGTCGGCGATCGCGGAATCCTGCGCACGACTGTGGGCCCAGCGCGGCGATGCCCTCTATCTGCTCGGCCGCGACAAGGCACGACTGCGGGCCATTGCCGACGACCTGCGCGCGCGCGGCGCCGCCGAAGTCGCGATGGCGACGCTCGATGTCCGGGACAGGCCTTCGCATGTTTCCGCGATTGAACAGGCGCGCACGGCCATGGCCGGCGTGGACATCGCACTGCTGGCGCACGGAACGCTTCCGGATCCGGGCGAGTGCGACCGCGACCTTGCTACCGCGATGGATGCATTCGACACCAACGGCACCGGCACGATCGCATTGATGCATCGGCTCGCCGCGCTGCTCGAGCTACAGGGCAGCGGCCATCTCGCCGTGATCGGTTCCGTGGCCGGTGATCGGGGACGCGCCAGCAATGCGATCTATGGCGCCGCCAAGGCCGCGGTGGAAACCTATGCCAGCGCGTTGCGACAGCGGCTGGGCCGACGCGGCATCCAGGTGCTCACCATCAAGCCGGGGTTTGTCGATACACCGATGACTGCCCGCTTCCGCAAGAGTGCGCTCTGGGCATCGCCATCGCGTGTTGCCGCCAGCATCGTGCGCGCGATCGACCGCGATCGCGCCGTCATCTACGTGCCGTGGTTCTGGCGCCCGGTCATGGCGATCATCCGCGCGCTTCCCGAGTTCGTCTTCAGGCGCATGAAATTCTGAGACGTCGATGCGGCGACGCACACGCCGAACACAGGGGTTGCGTTGACCCGGCGCTTTTCGTTACAACGTGACCACCTCACGTTGACATATCCTGTAATTTGCCATCTGTCCTGAACGACGTTCAGGTCGATCCGTGACCTAATTCGCATCACCGGCTTCCGGCAGTGCTGCCAGGCGCGCGCTGCCATACATGCGGAAAAGGAAGGCCCATGCCACTTGCCCTCCGGCTGACAACGCTTGCCCTGCTCTCGCTCTGTGTCGCTGGCACCGCGCCGGCACAGGACACCAGTTCGCCAGAAGGCTTCTGGTATCTCTCGTCGGGAGGGCAACGCCTTGAGATGCAGTTGAATCACGTCGGCGGCAACTGGAACGGCTGGATCCGCGTCGAAGGCGCACCAGGAGCGGCCGACCCCATTGAACTTCTGGAATGGTATCCAGAGACCCGGCGCCTGACCTTCAGATCCAGCCTGCCCGGCGGACTGTACCGCTGGTACCGCGTGCATGTTGTCGAAGGCGTTCTCAAAGGGCGGATTACCGCACCGGTGGCTTTACCGTCACAGCCGGCGATTGCCGCCTTCACCGGTCACATCACCGGCTGGAATGCCACATATCTCGATGCCGGACTGGGGCCTCGCGCCTTCGATCTCGTACTGGACGGACAATATCGCGCTCGACTGCGCATCGACGAAAGCCCGGCGGGCAGCGGCCTGTTCATCGGCACGCTGAAGGTCTATGCAAGCGTGGACCAGGGTGCACTCGACGAAGCCCTGCAATATGACCTGCAGGTCACGCACTGGGACGGCACCCTGCTGCAATTCCATCGCGGCCACACCAGCGACTGGCAGGCCTTTTCCGGCACGGTCGACGGCCGCCGGATCAGCGGCCATTATTTCCAGGCCGGCGATCCTGTGCTGCATCCGTGGCAGGGCACACGCGCCGAAGTGCTCGGACGCGGGGTTGCCCCGCCATCGCCGGTTTCACAGGTCGAGAGCTGGCAGTCGCGGCTGCGAAGCCAGCTTGCCTTGCTCACGATGGCGCGGAATCCGGCACCGCTGGGCATGTCGGTGACGGCACTGCAAAGCAAGCTCCCGCCATTTCCATCGATCGCCATGACGCCACGACGCGACGACAATCCAATGGCGTGGCCACGCGCGTATCGTCTGGAGGAGCTGGCGCTCCAGTTCGAACTTCCCAACCCCTATGGCGCAGACCCGTTGGTGCGCGACGCGCATGCCTGGCTGGCGCGACCCGTGACATCAGCGAACCCGACGAGGGCCGCAGTTGTCGTGCTCAATGGGCACGGCGGCAGCGCCTATTCCATGATGAATCCGGACGATCCCGGTTACTGGTATGGCGAAGCGTTCGCCCGTCAAGGCTATGTGGTATTGGCACTGGATGTATCGCACCGCACGTACGGTGACGATCCGGCCCATGGCAACGTCGCTCATCCGCCCATCGCCGCTCCCGGCTTGGGCACGGACTGGGAAGAGGATGGTGAGCGCGCCTGGACGGCGATGCGTGCGATCGACTACCTGCTGACCCTGCCTGAAGTCGATCCGTCAAAAATCGTCGTCGCGGGCCTGTCCATGGGCGGTGAAGTCGCCTCCATCGTCGGCGCGATGGATGAACGCGTGGCGGCAACCATTGTCGCCGGCTACAGCCCGGACCTGGCCGTGATCCGCCACCGCGACAACCATCCCTGCTGGGAATGGCATCATTCGACAATTACTGAATATTTGGAAATATCCGACTATCTTGCGCTGGTCGCACCGAGGTTGCTTGTCGTCCAGACCGGCGCCATCGATCCGGTGTTTTCCGGTTTCCAGCCGCCGTTCGCATCGGACAAGCAGGTCGTGCGACGCGGCCTTCCCGCCCATTCGGCGCTTGATGGCACTCTGCTTCACCACCTGCACGACAGCGGCCACGCTTTCCGTGTCGGCGATATCGCGGTCGACGGTGCCCCCGCGCCCGGGATCCGGACCGCGACGATCTTCGAGCCGACTTTCCCACTGGATTTGGACTGGCAGGTCGATGCGCAGACCACGGCCTTGGGCATGAACCTGTTCGAGCTGCTGGGGTGGTCCGACGACAGCCTTGAGTTCATCTTCAGCGATGGGTTCGAGCCGGCGACTCCGTGATCGGACGTGAGTCGCCGGCCGCCCATCGCGGTGGGGTTCACTGGTTCCTCAGAACCGGCCGCTGCGCAGCACACGCGCCTTCAGGCGGGCCAGTCCCTGCTGCCAGGCATAGGGCAGACTGGCGACGACGCGACGACGCAGCCGGAACAGCGCCGGGGACGGGTCGGGCACGGCATGGCCATCGCCGATGCGCGTGGCGACGATCGAGCCCGGCAGTCCGGCAATGCGGCTGTCATGCACGTACAGCAGCGTGTTGAACCGGTACCAGAATGGCACCGCGGCATCCGGCAACAACTGCGGCCGAATCGCGTCGAAGGCACGGTAGCCGTGGCGCGCGAATTTTTCCCGCCAGTAGTCCAGCGGCTGCTCGTTGATGTGGTACTCGCCGCCCTGTCCCGGCGGCGCGGCGGAAAACAGGACCACGCCGCTGGCATGGTTGACGAGGTTGGCGACGAACTGGTCGGCACACGCGGCGTCGACATGCTCGGCGACCTCCAGCGATTGCACGAGGTCGAATCGACGCCCGAGGTCCAGGGGGCGTGACAGATCGGCCGCATGGAAGCAGTGTTCGGGGATGAGCAGGTGCTCACGCCGCACGTAGTCGCCATCCGCCCCGTGGATGTCTTCAATGCCGCTTTCACGCCAGGCGGCCAGCCAGGTGCCCGTTGCACAACCGACGTCGAGCACACTGCGCAGCGCCAGCGGCTCGCGCAGCATCGCAGCCACCTTCATCGCCGCGTGCCGCGACGCGCTGGCCGTGTAGTCCATGAAATGCTGGTCGTAGACATGACCCACGATTCAATTCTCCTCTAACGCGGCTTGCCGCAGGCATTGAATGAATGCGCGCCATCGCCCCGTTGATCCGTTCTTGTTGCAACGCATCGGACGACGGCCTGACGGTTGCTGTCGGAAGTCGATGCGTTTCCAGGCGCGTGCCCGGCCAATGGCCTGGGCAGGCGCGGCAGGATCAACGCGTGCATATGAACAATCCGACCGCGATCAGGCCGATACCCAGCCACTTGGTCGGGGAGACATGCTCGCCCAGCACCAGCGCCGCCAGCAGGATCGCCGCGACATACTGCAACGACACCACGATCTGCGCCGCATGCAACTGAAAATGTTTCAGCGCCCAGGCATAGGCCAGGATGCCGAACCCGAAGCAGCCGATGCCGGCGACTGTTTGCCAGGGAAGCAAGCCGAACAGCAGGGGCCGGCCAGCCGGCGTATCGGCGCCCAGTTTCAGCAGCAGGTTGCCGACGGCATTGCCGACGATGACCAGACCCAGTGCCGCGAAGGCGAGCCAGCGCACACCCAGTCCCTGTTCAATGCCCATGATGTTCTCCGCCTTCTCCGCAGGGACGCATGCTACTGCACCGCCTGCGCAGGACGCAGGCCTTCCAGGGCGCGACTGCCGGACAGCATGATCTCGCTCCACAGATACAGGCGATGATCGGCGCTGCCGGCGCGGTGCTCCGCGAGACGACGCGTCCACACATCGGCACGTGGCGCGGGCACCTCCAGTGATTCGCCGAT
The DNA here is from genome assembly GCF_004343305.1 of Pseudofulvimonas gallinarii. Classification (GTDB taxonomy): domain Bacteria; phylum Pseudomonadota; class Gammaproteobacteria; order Xanthomonadales; family UBA2363; genus Pseudofulvimonas; species Pseudofulvimonas gallinarii. Next base: position 106,876 of record NZ_SMAF01000009.1, read on the forward strand.
GCGTCCTTCCGCCAGCCAGCGTCCCACCGGCAGCGCAAAGCCCTGCTTGCGCCGGTGCACGATGTCGTGTGGCAACAAGGTCGCGGCGACCTCCTTGAGCAGCCATTTCGTCTGACCGCCCCGCAACTTCAAGGACGACGGCAGGCGGCGCGCGAAGTCAACCAGTTCGATATCCAGGAACGGCGCGCGCACCTCCAGTGAATGCAGCATGCTGGCACGATCGACCTTGACCAGGATGTCGTCCTGCAGATAGAGGTCGACGAAGAAGCTGCTGGCGCGATCGACATCGTCGTCGGAAGGACAGTTCTCCCACGCCTCGATGGCTTCGGAATACACCTCGTCCAACGGCACCGGATCGGCGAACAGCTCGGCCAGATCCATCTCCGATGCCGGTGCCAGCCACACCGGCAGGCGCAACGCGGGCTTGCGGTCGATGCCGCGCAGCAGCCGCTTCAGGCGGAAGTCGAAACTCATGTAGCGATGCGACACGGGCATACGCGATGCCAGCGTACAGATCGCGCGATGCACCGGCCGCGGTACCATCCGCGAATACCAGCGCGCGTAGCGCAGCGCCTTGAAGGGGTCGTAGCCGGCGAACAGCTCGTCGGCGCCATCGCCGCCCAGAGCGACGGTCACCTGTTCACGCGCGAAGCCACACAGCAGCCAGGTCGGCAGGATGGAGGAGTCGGCGATCGGCTCATCAATGCCGGCCAGCAATGCCGGCAGCCTGGCGCGCGCCTCTTCAACACTCAGACGACGCAGCTGATGGTCGGCGCCAATGTGCGCCGCGACGGCACGCGCGGACGCCGACTCGTCGAAACTGGCCTCGTCGAAGCCGATCGAGTACGTCCGCAGCCGTTCGCGGCCCGCCTGCCGCAACGCCACCGCGGCGATGGTGGAGGAGTCGACACCACCACTGAGAAACAGCCCGACCGGCACATCGGCGACCAGGCGGCGGGCGACGGACCGGTCGATCAGGCCGGCCAGTTCTTCCACCAGCGCCGCTGTCGGACGCGATGCCAGCGCGGCATCCGGTTCAACCCGATAGCGCCAGTAGCAATGTTCGGATAGCCGGCCACTTGCCAGGTCCAGACGCAAGGAACAGCCGCCCGGCAACTTGCGCACGCCTTCGACCAGGGTCAAAGGTGCCGGTACGAAGCCATAGGCGAAATACTTGCGCAGCGCGACGCGGTCCAGCGACGACGGCACGTCCGGATGCGCGCGCAGCGCCGACAGTTCGGATGCAAAGGCGAACAGCCCGGGCGCGTGACGGTAGTAGAAGGGCTTCTTGCCGAAGCGGTCGCGCGAACAGAACAGCGTCCGCGCACGGCGGTCGTGGATCACGAACGCCCACATGCCGTTCAACCGTTCGGGCAGCGCGTCGCCCCAGGCGCGATAGCCATGCAACACAACTTCGGTATCGGAGTGGTCACTGCGGAAGACGGCGCCGCCGCGTTCAAGCTCCTCGCGCAATGCCTGGAAATTGTAGATCTCGCCGTTGAAGACAATGGTCAGGTCGCCATCGCTCATGGGCTGCGCACCGCCTTGGACGTCGAGTATCGACAGGCGGCGATGGCCGAGATGGACGCCTTGTGCCCCGTCGATGGCGACGGCCTGCGCATCGGGACCCCGATGCGCCAGGCGTGAAGTCATCCGTTCGATGAGGGCGCGATCACCCCGTCCGACGAAACCGGCGATGCCGCACATCGCGGATCAGGCGCCCTGGGTGCCGACGATGCGGGCAATGCGATAGACGGGTTTCGACTGCGATTCGTGATACGTGCGGTTGATCATCTCCGCCAACAGTCCCATCAGGATGCTGACCACGCCGATCATGAAGGCGAACACGGCCAGCAGTGGCAGCGGCGTCTGGATCAGCGACGTTCCGGCAAACACCTTGAGGCCGAGGGCCCACGACCCCAATCCGAACGACAGAAGGATCGACAGCAGGCCGAAGCCGCCGAACACGTAGATCGGCTTGCTCGAATACTTGAACAGGAATTTCACCACCAGCAGGTCGAGAACGACCTTGATGACCCGCTCCAGTCCGTACTTGGAAACGCCATGGATGCGCGGATGATGGGTCACCGCCATCTCGCCGACGCGCGCACCGTTCCAGGCCGCATAGATCGGCACGAAGCGGTGCATCTCGCCATACAGCTTGACGCCGTCGAGCACTTCTTTGCGGTACGCCTTCAAGGAGCAACCATAGTCGTGGAGATGAACGCCAGACACCCGCGAGATTATCCAGTTTGCGACACGGCTTGGCATATTTCTTCGCAGCGGATGATCCTGTCGCTCCTTCCTCCATCCAGACACCACGTCAAACCCTTCATCCAATTTTTCCAGAAGACGGCCGATGTCTTCCGGATCATTCTGCATGTCCCCATCCATGGGGACCACAATGTCGCCTCGTGAATGATCGAGCCCCGCCATGAGCGCGGCCGTTTGTCCGAAATTGCGACTGAAATGGAGCACCCTGACCTGATCGTCCGAGGCCGCAAGGGTATCCAACAATTGGGCCGAACCGTCACTGCTGCCGTCGTTTACAAAAACAATCTCCCAAGTGCGCCCCAGTGCATCCAACGCATTGCGCGTACGCATGTAGAGATCAAGGATGTTGCCTTCTTCATTGAAGATGGGCACGGTGACGGTTACCTGCACGCCGCAGCCTGAGGAATTGTCTGTCTGGTTGTCCATCGCAGCCACTTGGAAACGTTGTGATTGCCCCCGGGTCGTCCTGCGCTGTGTTTCGACACCGCCCCCCGGGGTGATGCTCATGGCACGTTGAATGGGTAGCCCGGCATATCACCGAGCTTGATCAGTGTATTGCCTTCGTGAACGACTACGCTGCCGGGCGCAGGCCACCTTGGCATCGCGGAAAAAATGCTCAGGTTTGCGCGCCGACGATCAGCACTGGCTTCGACGAGATTGGTGTAACCCAAAAGGCGCATGTAAGAAACCATGCGTAAAAGATTGCCGCCGTCCCACTCGAAAAACGAATAGCCCCAGGTTGATGTCATCGGCCGCACCTGTAGAGGCTGGAAGGGCAGTGCACCATGGATGTCGACGGCATAGATCTTGTGCGAATCGAAACTCTCTTGCACCTCTGCGATGCGGCGGTAAAGGTCCGCCGCCAACTGCCGATCATGATGACGCACGGCCATGTCCACTGACTGCACGAGATTGTTCGCTTGTACCAGTCCCAATAGCGACATCAGTAGGGCTACGACGGAAATCTTCTCCAGCCAGTACTGGCCACTCGTAAGCCCCGCCATCGTGAAGAACCATACCGCGGAAGGAACCGCGACCATCGTTCGAACTGGCATTCCCCCGGAAAGGATATCCAGGGAGAAGGGCACCAGCACTAGCACCCCAATCATTGCCAGAATCACGGCGCGTTTTGCGAAAGAAGGTACGACAGAGATCGTGAGTGCCCCAATCGCAACGATCCCAACAAGGATCAGGAGCGGGAACCCAAGTATGTTCATTCCGAACACGTGGGCGCTGCCGCCGTAAACAGCCGCCATGTTCCGCAGCGCAGCCCTCACCATACCCAGCGGATCCAAAAAGAAATGCCGGATATTCACGATATTCCCAACGTATCCGCCATCGCGAAGGCCAGTGGCGTACAGGAAAATGGAATTCATGATCCAGTAAGTGGCTACTGCCAGGCAAAGGATCAGCATCAGCATGACCAGATCGCGAAGAGGCCTGGATGCCTCCGGCTGCGCCAGCGCTCTGGCAACCAGCAAGCCTAGTCCTAGTGCCGCGCAGGTAATAACAAAGCTCTGATAGATTGAAGTAGCGAGGGCAGCCAGGACGACCGCCCGCATTAGATGCGTCAACGCACCTGCGCTGCGGCTAGTTGTTGCGTCGACATACGACACGAAGGCTCGAGCGAAAAGACAGCAGAACAGCAAAGCAAGCCCTGCGGCGGCGATGTTCGCAGAGAACGCCGCCAAGTGCATCCAGGTCGGAAAGGCCGCGAATACCGGAAACGACAGAACATGAATGACAGCAGGTCGGACCACCCCATGCGCGGACAACAGCACCAGGTACGCAATAGAAGAAAACACCCCGAAAATGAACAGTGCTGCGAAAGGTATCGCAGGGAGCGAGACTACCCAGCGCTCAAACAGATAAGCCCCCCATCGACCCTGCATGAGCCATACCCCAGGATCACTGCGCACCGAAGCAAGCTCATCATCTATCTGAAGAGAATAATTCGCTAGTGCGTGAAAATAGCATAAGGTAAAGATTACAAGGAGCGTCAGCAGGCGTGGCCCGATCCAGATGCGAATCCACTCAGGCCCCTCGCTACACATTCTCATTGCGCACCCCATGGGCGACAGCGAGGCGCCCGCAAACGCCAACCTTTGCGAACACGGAAGGCCTCCAGAATTCAATCTTGCGCCACATGTGGCGCCCTCGTGCCCAGCACCAGCTTGGCAATAAGGTAGTTGAAGGGCAAAAACGCAGCGATAACCACCAGAGCACTGACGCGTGGATCGATACCCACGCCTCGGATCAGTCCATGATTAAGGGCCATGCCAGCCAAAAGTTGTGGCAAGTAAACCAGAGGAAATCGCATGATTCTCTTCCATGTCGGCGGAACCCTGAATACCCAGCGCAGGTTCAGGACCAGACTCACACCAAGCCCACAGAGAAAGGCGAGCACATAGGCCGCGTGGTAACCGATGGCGCGAAGCAGGGTCAGATAAACCGCGTAGGACATTCCGGTATTGACGAGCCCGGTCAGGACAAACCTGATGGCACGCCAAATTTCGGCGCACAGTTTCGCATTGAAATCCGGAGTCACGCCTGCTCCATGGTCTCTCGGTAGTAGTCATAGTCCCTGATATAGTCTTCCGGATCATAGTGTTCGGAAGCAAAGACAAGCAGCAGGGCATCGGGTGAATATTTATATTGGATACCCCAGGTCATGGGTGGCAGCAAGAGACCGATATCGGGCCGATCCAATCGAATCTCGCGACGTTGCCGGGCGTCATCGACCACGACGGCGCAGCTTCCACGAACACAGATCAGGAACTGACTGCAACGCCAGTGAGCGTGCTCGCCGCGAACCTCCCTGCTTGGAACATCGTAGACCATGAACGCACGCTTCACTTCGAAGGGCACGTGCAGACCAAACTCTACCGCCGAAAGACTGCCCCGAAGGTCGCGTACATTCGGAAGGCGATACAGACTGGCCCCATTTACGCCCAAGTCGACAGTCTGGTCATTCCCCAACTCATCAAACCCTCGGACCGAATCGGCGCTCGCCGCCTGACCTGTGGCGTAACCGACAATTCGCGCCGGGTTGCCCACGACGACGGCGTTCGGCGGCACCGACTTGGTCACGACAGAACCCGCACCAACCATCGCATTGGAACCGATGACCACGCCTGGAAGTATGGTCGCATTGGCCCCTATGGAAGCCCCTCTTCGCAATGTCGTCACCGGATAGCCAGCAAGATGCTGTCTGCTTCTAGGAAAAGGATCGTTGCAGAAGGTCGCGTTTGGACCGATGAACACGTCATCTTCAACAACCACTCCATCCCACAACTGCACGCCGCACTTGACCGTCACCCGGTTCCCAACTACTACACCGCTCTCTATGAAGACGTTATCGCAAATGTTGCAATCCGTACCGATGCGCGCACCTTCAAGCACGTGTGCAAAGGCCCAGATGCGGCTGCGTGCCCCGATATGGACAGACTCGCACAGCGCGGCGGGGTGACAGTAGTATTCCGAACTCACATTGACTCCTCCGTACCCGGAGCTTCCCGCCCCCTGAATACCTCGTGTGAGCGGATCACCGATAACGCCCGCCCCTTGGTGTTTTCATAAGCCCGCCACGCATAGATACCAACAATGCCAAGACCCAGGGCGTTTAGTCCTCCAAATCCGAGCAGGACGATAAGCGTTGCCGTATAGCCCGGCACATCGATAATTCCAATCAGCCTCGATACCATTGCAACGACGGTTAGGATCAGTGCACCTGCAAGGGACAGCATCCCGAGTCCAACCAGAAGGCGGATCGGCAGATCTGAAAATGCAAACAGGCTGTCCAACAGGTAGTCGAGCTTGCGCCGAAATCCCCACGCACTCTTTCCTTCCAGTCGCGGCAGTCGTTCGTATTCAACCCCCACCCTGCGGAATCCCAACCAGAAAAGTTGCGCAACGAGCGAGCTTCGCGCCTCCCTCATCGCCAGCAGCTGGTCGCGAACAGCCCGGTTGAAGGCGAATATGTCAACACCCCCCGGCGGGATCTCTGGCATCACCAGTTTTCGATATGCGCGCCAAAACATGCCCGACAGCAGGCGCGTCAGCCATGGATCGCTCCGTCCGCGTCGAACACCCACCACTACATCAACATCGCCGGCTTGCAGCCTCTGATGAAATCGCACGATAAGCTCGGGGGGCTCCTGCAGATCTGCCGCCATAACGGCAAAATGGTCACCGGAAGCCATCTCGAGACCTGCCCTGATGGCAGCAAAGGAACCGAAGTTTCTACTCAGATCTACCAGACAGGCCTGGAATCCGTACTCTGGCAGGCGACAGGCCAATTCACGCGAGCTGTAGTCGGGACTCCCATCTACAACGAAGACTGCTTCGAACCCACCTTCGATCCGGCTGCGGATTTGGGCAATCGCATCAAGGAGCCGTGGAATCGATTGCTCATTACGATAGACAGGAATGATAAGTGAGAACATCAAGGACTCCACGCTCGGATGGCGTCGGCTACTTGCTCAACCTCACCGTCGTCCATCCACGGATGACAGGGAATTGTGACGACTTCCTGACATACGCGTTCGGTGACCGGTAGCCGAACTCCATTGAAGCGACCATTCCAAACAGGCTGCCGGTGATCCGGACAAGGATAGTGAATGTCACTGGCCACTCCGTGGCTTGCCAGATGCGCCTGAAAGGCCTCACGATGATTGGAGCGCAGAACACAAAGATGATGTACATGCGCTTCGCCCTCATCATCTTGGAACACCAGCCCGGAATGGGGGACACCTCGGTAGTAGCTGGCAATCGCCCGTCGGCGCGCATTTTGCTGATCCAGCGCGGGGAGTTTCGCCAAAAGAATCGCAGCCTGCAATTCGTCCAACCGACTGTTCCGCCCACCCGGTTCGACCGCGTAGTATTTGCCGCGCCAGCCGTACTGGCGGAGCGAGCGGGCCCTGTCCATGAGTGTCTTGTCGGCGCCAACAACTGCCCCACCGTCCCCGCAGGCGCCCAGGTTCTTGGTGGGATAAAAACTGAAAGCAGCCAGGTCACCCCAACTGCCTGCGCGCTTTCCATCGCGTTGCGCCCCGTGTGCCTGCGCGCAGTCCTCGATTACAGCCCAACCCCGGGAGCGCGCCACATTGAGTATCGCCGGCATATCCGCCAACAATCCATACAAATGGGTAACGACAACTGCACGAACCGTTTCCCCGGACAGCGTCGCGAGTGAATCCGGATCCATGAGGAGGGTGCCGGGGTTTATATCGCAATAGACAGGAGTGCATCCGGCGGCAACAGCAGCTGTGGCTGCATACATGCCGGCGTTTGCAACCATTGCCACGCCATCGCCTGGACCCAGGCCCAGGGCCCGCATGGCAATCTCCAGCGCATCCGTCCCATTACCAACCCCTGTCGCGAAATCAACGCCGCAGAAGCCGGCGAAGCGCGACTCGAAGTCTGCCACCGACGGGCCGAGCACATACCATCCTGATTCGATGACCTGTCGGGCAGCGACAGCAATGATAATTGCGTCCTGGTCCGCGGCACGTTTGAGGTCATTCAAAGAAATCACGATATCCCCACCTGTTTTAACTGCCCGCTGACGGGGCGGCGCAAGTATTAACAACACAACCCGGAATCATGTACGCGCTGCGCGAGCAAGGCAGTCCGCACTTTCACGAATCTACTGCGGCACGAGGATAGATTGAATCAGTAACGTCAGCCGGCACCAGATCCCAGCGCAACCGCGTCCGGTCATAGTCACCCACCTTGCGGGCGATGATCGCTATGCCCTGATGCATCTCGAAAAGGTGCATGGGTCGCGTGGCCGCGTCACGCACGAGCGAGAACATCCTGGCGGGCAAACCTTCCGACACGGTAACCACTTCAAAACCGGTAACCGGGTTGAACATGCAGTGTGCGCTGTGATGCAGGAATCGCCAGAAATCCCATGGCAACTCGTGTGTAATCCAAGCCGGATGAGTCGCCACAAACACATGGCCTCCCGGCTTCAGGATTTCGTTGATCTCCATGGCGGCTTTCCAAGGAAACATCAGGTGCTCAAAAACCGATATGGAGTAGACGAAATCAAAACGCTTCTCGGGGAATGCCTTGCCCAACTGATGAGCATCCGAAACAACATCGACATACTCCCCTGGATGAATGTCCACGCCAGTGTAGTCGGTGACGCCAGGAAAACGTTCGCGGCCATTGTGGCCTGAAACATTGCGCGAGCCGATTTCCAGTACCGCCGGATTGGTCGAATCAAGAACCATCTGCCGGAATTGGGCAAATGTCCGATGGTACGGATCATCTCCCGCAGCTTTGCGCCGCAATCCCTTCAGCAGCCAGTTGGCCAACCGTAAACGAACCTGATCCATTTTTTCCACGCTCACCGCTTATCTCCCAGACGCCACTTTATATGGTCACGCTTATGCCTTGCCGCGCCATCGACATCGACGGGGTCCCGTCCGATGACACTGTGGGAAACCATGGGTGGAACCCTCACCGGCAAGGGGACCGCCCCTCAGCCCCGCAACGCCGCGTCGAGCTCGGCGCGCAGGTCTTCCAGGTCCTCGACGCCGACCGACAGGCGCACCAGGTTGTCGGCAATGCCCAGTTCGGCGCGGCGCTCGGGCGGCACGCTGGCGTGGGTCATGATCGCCGGATGGTTGATGAGGCTTTCGACACCGCCCAGCGACTCGGCCAGCGCGAACAGCCGGCAGCGTTCCATCATCCGCACGGAAGCCTCGCGACCACCCTTGACGTAGACGCTGATGATGCCGCCGAAGCCGGCCATCTGCCGCTTCGCCAGCTCATGCTGCGGATGTGAGGGCAGCCCCGGATAGATCACCTTGTCGACACCCGGATGGCCGTCGAGCCATTGCGCCAGCGCCATCGCGTTCTCGCAGTGCGCCTTCATGCGCAGGTGCAGGGTCTTGAGGCCGCGAAGCGCCAGGAAGCTGTCGAACGGTCCCTGCACGCCGCCAACGGCGTTCTGCAGGAAGGTGAGCTGTTCTTCCAGTTCGCTGTCGTCGCCGACGACGAGCATGCCGCCGACAATGTCGGAATGGCCGTTGAGGTACTTGGTTGCCGAATGCATGACCAGGTGCGCGCCCAGTTCCAGGGGCCGCTGCAGCACCGGCGTGGCGAAGGTGTTGTCGACGGCCAGCCGGATGCCGCGCTTGCGCGCGAATTCAGCCAAGGCGGCGATGTCGAGCACCTTGAGCATCGGATTGGTCGGTGTCTCGACCCAGATCAGGCGCGTCTCCGGACGCACGGCCGCTTCCAGCGCGGCGCGGTCACCGAGGTCCACGAAGCTGAATTCCAGCCCGGCGGAGCGCTTGCGCACGCGTTCGAACAGTCGATACGTACCGCCGTAGACGTCATCCATGCAGATGACGTGGCTGCCACTGTCGAGCACATCCAGCACCGTCGACGTGGCCGCGAGTCCGGAGGCGAAGGCGTAGCCGCGGCGGCCGCCTTCGAGGTCGGCGACGCAGCGCTCCCAGGCGAAACGCGTCGGGTTGTGGCTGCGCGAGTATTCGAAGCCCTGGTGCACGCCCGGGCTGGACTGCACGTAGGTGGATGTCGCGTAGATCGGCGTCATCACTGCGCCGGTAGTCGGGTCGGGGGACTGCCCGGCGTGGATGGCGCGGGTACCGAGGCCCAGGTTTGCGTCGTGCTGGCTCATGAGGTCGATGCTTGCAGGAAGGGGTAAGGATCAATGCACGCGGCGGCGCAGGTAGTTGAGCAGATCGATGCGCGTGATCAGGCCGAGGAAGCGCTCGCCATCCATGACGATGGCGACCAGGCCGCGATCGAAGACCGGCAGCAGCTTTTCGACCGGCTCGTCGACCTGCAGCTTTTCCAGCTTCGTCGCCATCGCCGTCGAGACCGGGTCGCGGAAGCGCGACTCGTCGCCGTAGACGTGCATCAGCACGTCCGATTCGTCGAGGATGCCGACCAGGTCATCGCCCTCCATCACCGGCAGCTGCGAGATCTCGTACAGCTTCATGCGCTGGTAGGCCGTGACCAGCAGGTCGTTCGGACCGATCACCACGGTGTCGCGCTGCTGGAACGGCCGCATGATCAGGTCGCGCAGGTCGCCGGTGGGCTGGCGCTCCAGGAAGCCGTTGTCCAGCATCCAGTAGTCGTTGTACATCTTCGACAGGTACTTGTTGCCGGTATCGCAGACCAGCGTCACCACGCGCCTGGGCTGCGTCTGCTCGCGGCAGTAGCGCAACGCCGCGGCGACCAGCGTGCCGGTCGAGGAACCACCGAAGATGCCCTCCTTCGCCAGCAGCTCGCGCGCGGTCAGGAAGCTCTCCTTGTCCGGAATCGCGTAGGCCTTTTTCACCCGCGTGAAGTCGGAGATGCTGGGCAGGAAATCCTCGCCGATGCCTTCGACCATCCACGAGGCCGACTTGTCGCTGAGCGTGCCCTCGTTGATGTATTCGGCGAGGATCGAGCCGACCGGGTCGGCCAGGATGAATTCAACATCCGGCGCGGTCTGCGCGAAGTACTTCGACAGGCCACTGAGCGTGCCCGAGGAGCCGCAGCCGAGGATGATCGCGTCCATGCGGCCGTCCATCTGCGACCAGATCTCCGGACCGGTGCTTTCGATGTGCGCGCGCGGATTGTCGGGATTGCCGAACTGGTTGATGAAGTAGGCGCCCGGCGTTTCGCGGGCGATGCGCTCGGCGAGATCCTGGTAGTAGTCCGGATGGCCCTTGGCGACGTCGGAGCGCGTCAGCACCACCTCGGCGCCCATGGCCTTGAGATTGAAGATCTTCTCGCGGCTCATCTTGTCCGGGACGACCAGGATCAGGCGGTAGCCCTTCTGCTGCGCGACCAGGGCCAGGCCCAGGCCGGTGTTGCCGGCAGTGCCTTCGACCAGCGTGTCCCCGGGCTTGATGCGGCCTGCCTTCTCGGCCGAATCGATCATCGACAGACCGATGCGGTCCTTGATCGAGCCGCCGGGATTGGCGCTTTCCAGCTTGAGGAACAGTTCGCAAGGACCGGTGTCGAGCTGCCGCACGCGCACCATGGGCGTGTTGCCGATCAGCTCCAGGACGCTGTCGTGGATCATCGTGGTTCCGGAATTGGGGTTGGCCGGGGCCCGGTCCACGCATCGCGGACTGGACGGATCGCCGCCATTGTAGTCCGGAGCACTCGCGCCGCGCCGGTCGGGCGCTCCGGCGAAATGCAAAGTGCCGTTCGCGGACCTGTGATCGAGCCAGCGGCGGCCAGGGTGCCGGGCTCGGTCCGAGCGGGACCAAGGGCGCCGGACGAGTGCCCATGAGGCACCGCGGGATTTCTTGTGCGGCGGCGCGCACGCACGCCGGTTGCGTCCCGAACCTCGATTGCCAGGTCCCGCGCTCGGAACTGGGGCGGCTCACCAGGCCAGGCCCACCGCCCCGGAGGGCGGGAGGAAGCGGCGCTTTCAGCGACCTCGCTTCGACCCGCCCAGCTGCCCGGCCGTCAGGCCGTGGCGCGTTGAGTTTCGAAGATCTGGGTCAGGCGGTCCTTGGCCCAGAGTTTTTCCTTCTTCATCTGGATCAGCGTGACATCGTCGATCGGCAAGACCCCGAGCTCGGCATCCAGAACCTTCTTGTCCAGCTCGCGGTGGCGCTGGTAGAGCGTGCGGAACTCGGGGTTGTCCTTGATCAGGGATTCGATCTCACTCTGCTGCTGTTCGAACATCGATACTCTCCTTCTCGCTGCTTCAAGCCGGTCAGGGTGGACCGGCACACAGGCGCGACCCGGGAGGCGGCACGCCGCCCGGGTACGCATGACAACAAAGGGGGTCGCGGCCGCAGCCTGCGCTGGAGAGGGGAATCGACATCGCCCGGACCGCCGTGGTGGCGGCGCCCCACACTCCATCGCTCGGGCAGGTCCCGCGACAAGGGGGCTGCGATGTGGAGTTCCAGCGTTTCATTCGGTCACCAGTGGACTGCACTTCCACGGCAAACCCAACCTACTCCTTTCGCCTGCATCACACAAGCCTGTGTTAAATCATGTTTAACCGTAAAAACAAGGCTTTACGAGCGCAACGGGACGGCCGGGAGCGAAATTTCCGAATTCAGTTATGATCGACGCCTGCCGGTTTCACCGGCCGGCTTCGTTTGCCAGGGGGAAGTGCGATGGATGTCGATCCGTATCTGCGGTTGATGGTGGACAAGGGAGCGTCGGACCTGTTCCTGAGCGTCGGGGCGCCGCCCTACCTCAAGGTCGAAGGCCGCATGCGCGCCGTCGGCTCCACTTCCCTGAACGCCGCCGCCGTCGAAGCCTTCGCCAACGCGCTGATGGACGACATGCAGGCCGCCGAGTTCGAGCGCGCCTGGGAAATGAACCTGGCGGTGAGCCGGCCGCAGATCGGCCGCTTCCGCGTCAACATCTTCCGCCAGCGTGCCGAAGTCGCGATCGTCATCCGCAACGTCAAGACCGAGCTGCCGCGCATCGAGCACCTGGGCCTGCCGCCGCTGCTGCGCGACCTGGTGATGCGCCCGCGCGGCCTGATCGTCGTCGCCGGCGCCACCGGTTCGGGCAAGTCCACCACGCTCGCGGCGATGATCGACCACCGCAACGAAAGTTCCAGCGGCCACATCCTCACCATCGAGGATCCGGTCGAGTTCCTGCACAAGCACAAGCGTTCGCTGATCAACCAGCGCGAAGTCGGCTTCGACACCCACAGCTACCACTCGGCCCTGCGCAACGCCATGCGCGAGGCACCGGACGTGATCATGATCGGCGAGATCCTGGATCGCGAGACCATGGAGGCGGCGCTGTCGTTCGCCGAGACCGGCCACCTGTGCCTGACGACGCTGCACGCCAACAACGCCGACCAGACCATCGACCGCATCCTCAGCTTCTTCCCCGAGAGCACCAAGAACACGACGCTGATGAACCTGTCGATGAACATGGTGGCGATCGTGTCGCAGCGCCTCACCGTCGGCGTCGATGGCCGCCGCGTGCCGGCGGTGGAAGTGCTGATCAATACGCCGCTGACCCGCGACATCATCCGCCACGGCCGCCTCAACGAGCTCAAGGACGCCATGGAGCGCAGCCTCGAGAACGGCATGCAGAGCTTCGACCAGGCGCTGTACCGCCTTTACCAGGAACGCCGCATCAGCCAGGAGGAAGCGCTGGCGCACGCCGATTCGCGCGAAGGCCTGGCCCTGCGCATGCGACTGGCGGAAGGCTCGGCACTGGGCAGCGAGACGGCCGAGGAAGCGATGTACTGACGGCGACGGCGCGGGCGAGATTCGCCTCCGCGCCAGCGGGATCCGCCCTGGTGCCGGCGCCGGGGTCGTCACATCGCCGCCGTAGCGGCCGCAGGATGGAACATCGCGGCAGGAACCGCGCATCGGCACCGGTGGACCCGTTACAGTCCGCCTGTCCCCAACGCCGCAAGCAATGACATGAGCCAGAGCAGCGACCATGACGACGCCACTGGCGCGACCCGGCCACGCAAGCCGCGCGCCGAAACCAGCCGCCAGGAACGGATCATGGCCCTGCACCGCAAGCTGCGGGCGGCGCGTCGGCCGATTCCGATCGATACGCTGCGCGAGGAACTGGGTTGTTCGCGCGCCACCATCTACCGCGACCTCGGCTACCTGCGTGATGCCCTGGGTGCGCCGATCATCCTCGGCGGCGAACCCAGCTCCGCGCGCTACGTCGAAGCCGGCGGCGAACGCTTCGAGCTGCCCGGCCTGTGGCTGTCCAGCGAGGAACTGCATGCGCTGGTGGCGCTGTACGAGATGGCGTCGCGCAGCAGCGGCGCCGGTCCGCTCAACGAGGCGCTGACGCCGCTCAAGGCGCGCATCGAACACCTGCTGTCGGTCGAGTCCGGCCGCAGCGGCGGCTGGCCCGAAGGCCGCATCCGCGTCGTCGCCTCGGCCGCGCGCCGTCTCGACGAGGCGGTGTTCCGCAGCGTCGCCACCGCGACCCTGGAGCGGCGCCGCCTCTCCTTCCATTACGACGCCCGCAGCACCGGACGTGGCAGCGAACGCGAAGTGTCGCCGCAGCGGCTTGTGCATTACCGGGACAACTGGTACCTCGATGCCTGGGACCATGGCCGCGAAGCGCTGCGCAGTTTCGCGGTCGATCGCATCCGCGCGCCGCAGATCGGCCGGGATGCCGCGCTCGAAGTCGATCCGGCCACGCTCGACGCGCATGTGGTGGCTGGCTACGGCATCTTCTCCGGCCCCACGCGCGCGGTCGCGGTGATCCGCTTCTCCGCCCGCGCGGCGCGCTGGGTTGCCGACGAGCGCTGGCATTCGCGCCAGGAAGGCCAATGGTTGCCGGACGGGCGTTACGAACTGCGCCTGCCTTACAGCAATTCCCGCGAACTGCTGGGCGACGTTCTGCGCTACGGCGGCGATGCGGAAATCATCGAGCCGCTGCCCCTGCGCGAGGAAGCCAAGAGCACGCTGCACCTGGCCCTGGCCAACTACAGCGACTGACTGCGCCGGCGCGGCGCCGGTCCGTGCGACATCGGGGCTGCACCCTTCAGCCATGCGCGCGCAGGCTGGCGCCCCCGGCGATGCCTTGCCCGGGCATGCCGGACGGCATCCGTGTGATCGAACAACATCACACCGGACGTGCGAGGGGCCGAGGCCGGCGACATGGCCTTCCGCACGTCCCGACCCGCAATGCCGTCGTGCTGGCGGCGAGCGACGAGGTTTCGCGCCGCATGGCGCTGTCGCGGCCCGGCTTTGGCGCGACAATCCGCCCGCCGGCCTGCCCAGCGCAGGCGGCACACGTCCCGCCTGACAAGCCGCCATGACGCCCCCACGCCGATTCCCGCTGCCGAACGACTGCCGTGATTGAAATTCCCGCCATGCTGGTTGCGGTCGCAGGCGGCTGGTTGTGCCGTCGTCGCCAGTGGCTGTCGGTGCGCTGGGCCGACCGCCTCAACCGCGCCGTGCTCTGGATCTGCCTGCCGGCGCTGGTCCTCGCCCGCGTGCCCGGCCTGGAACTGCGCGCGGAGCTGCTGGTCCTGGCCGTGATGCCCTGGCTGCTGACCGGTATCGCGGCGACCGCCGTGCTTGCCAGCGGCCGACTGCTGGGCTGGCCGCGCCCCGTGACCGGCGCCGTGCTGCTGGCGATGCTCGGCAACACGTCGTTCCTGGGCTTCCCGCTGATCGACACCCTGCTTGGCCCGCAGGCCGTGCAACTGGCGGCCGTGTACGACCAGTTCGGCACCTTCCTGCTGCTGTCCAGTTACGGCGTGCTGGTGCTGGCGATCTACGGCGGCCAGTCACGGCCCACGTTCGCGGGCGCCTTCAACCGCCTGGTCCGTTTCCCGCCCTTCCTCGCGCTGCTGCTGGCCTTGCTGTTGCCGGGGCCGCTGCCGCCAACGCTACGCAGCGTGTTCGAACTGCTGGCCATGCCGCTGCTGCCGATGGTGGCCTTCGCCCTGGGCCTGCACCTGCGACTGCGACTGCCCGAAGGCCGGCGCGGACCGCTTGGCGTCGGACTGGCGATCAAGCTGCTGGCCATGCCGGCCATCGCCACGGCCCTGCTCATGGCGTGGCCGCCGGGGCCGGATGTGTTTCGCGTCGCCGTGCTGGAAGCGGCGATGCCACCCATGTTCACCGCTGGCGCCATGGCTGTCGCGGCCCGCCTGGAACCGGAGCTGAGTTCGGCGCTGGTCGGCTACGGTCTGTTCGCCGGCGTCGCCACCGTCTGCGTCTGGGCCTGGTGGCTGGGCTGAGGGATCCGCGCCGTCGCGGTCGCTGAGACATCGGCGCCGCAGGCTGCCCACGTCATCAACCACGCGTGGAGCAGGCCATGATTTCCGTCTTCGAACGCTTCTTCGACCGCCTTTCGTTCCGGCACCGCATGCTGCTGGCCTGGGCGGGACTGGGTGGAATGCTTCAGCTGTGCCTGCCCGCGCTGCACGCCGGCCACGTCTCGCTCTGGCTGTGGTGGCTGCCGCTGACGGCGCTGGGCCTGGATCTGCTGGTGCTGACCACGCGATCCGACGAGCCGCCGTCCATCACGCGTATGCGGCGCCGCCCGCGCCGCGCAGCGGCCGGCCGGATTCAGTCGCGCCCGGCCGGCGCCGTGGCGGGCGTCACTGTCCGTGCGACAAGGCCACCCAAGGGACTGAGCGTCACTTCGTATTCGACGCCTTCGCGCATCGGCAGGTAGGCGCCGCTGCCATATTCGGTATCGACGAACGGCAGCCATTTCGGATAGGCGCGGGCGAGCTGCCACAGGTCCAGCGCACCATCGCCGGCCAGGTCATGGGCCGAACGTGACCGCGATCGTTCCAGTTCGATGTCGCGATAGCGGCCGCTGAGGCGGTCGATCTTGTACACAGGGTCCAGGCCGGCGATCACCGCGTACGGCCGCCATTTGAGTACGCGCGCATCAAGCTGCCATTCGTCGCCGGCCAGCGCCAGTTCGAGCTGGCGGCCGTCGGCGAGCCGCAGGTGCGCCAGCCATTGCTGGTCGCCGGACCGCGCGAAACTCAGGCGGGCGACCGGCACTTCGCTGGTCAGGCGGTCGTAGCCATGCAGTGCCAGTCCGAAGAACGCCGATCCAGCCGCAGCCAGTGCCAGCACCGTACTGAGCGCGAGCCGGTTGAGGGTGCGCAGCGGCCGCCTTGCCCGCGCGGCCTTCACCAGTGACGACAGCGCCCACAACGCCAGCAGCGCGAGGACGACCGCGACACCGACGAGGGCGCCGAACAGTCCGAACGTTCCCGTTAGGTGGGTGGGAGGACTCACTTGCGTGAGCCCTCCCCCCTAAGAACCGTGCGTGCGAGTTCCCTCGCACACGGCTCAAGCCTGTCGTAACCCCCTATGGCGGGGGCGGCTTTACAACGGTCAGTCCAAGTTGGTGAACGCTGGTATGGCATACAGGGTGAAATAGTACCCGGTTGCCGAGCGTGTGCGGTCCCCCCATCACCCGTGGGATGATGTGGTGATCGTGCCACCCGGTTTCCGCGGTGATCGCACATCCGCATACTGCACATCGGCCGTGTTGCGAGCGGTACAGGGCGCTCCACTGTGCCCGGTGCCGTCTGCTTCCAGCAGGCGGCGTTGGCGCAGCGTTTCCCCGTACTGCTCATCGGCTGGGTCGAAGGGGTTGAAGTTCCCTTTGACCTTGACGTGTCGCTTGATCGCGGTGTCGGCCAACCGGTGCAGCGTCAGCGTCTGCCGCGTGCCGTCGTCCTTGACGTGATCGGCGGAAAACACCCATTCCGAACGCCGATGGCTGGAAAATACTTCTCCTTGATCCACCGGGCGTTCTTCTTCGAATGCCGCCGTTTTGACCAGCGCCACAGCGCGCGAAAGATCAGGTGATCCATGCGGCTGTAGGCGGCCTTCGCCACGACCGGGCGATGATAGTTCGCCCAGCCTCGCAACATCGGGTTCAACACACGGACCAGGTCCGCCTGTCTTACCGTCTTGCGATTGCTGATTGCTTCCTTCACCTTGCGATAGAACGCCTTGACGTTCTTGGTGCTCGGTTTGATGAGCAGTTTTCCCCCGTACTGGCGGAAGTTCCAGCCCAGGAAGTCGAAGCCTTCGTCGATATGCACGATCCGAGTTTTTTCCTCGGAAAGTCGCAGACCTCGCTGGGCGAGGAACGCTTCCACCCAAGGTCGGACCTCTGACGCCAACAAGTCTTCCGACTCGCCGGTGATCACGAAGTCGTCCGCGTACCGCACGACGTTGACTTTCAGCTTCGCGGCTTTTGTCGAGCCAAGCCGCGAACGTAGATGCGCGATCAGCTTCGATTCCAGACCGTTCAGTGCGACGTTGGCCAACGTTGGACTGATGATTCCGCCTTGTGGCGTGCCTTCATCTGTTGGCGCCAATCGACCCTTGTGGACCACTCCGGCCTTCAACCATTTCCTGAGCACCTCGGCATTTGTGGGGACATGCCGGAGCAACCAGTCGTGGCCGATGTGATCGAAGCACCCTTCAATGTCCGCCTCCAGCACCCACCGGGCCGAAGCCTTCAGGGAAAGAGATACGAACAGTTGAGACATGGCGTCGTGCGTCGACCGGTTGCGACGAAAGCCGTAGCTGTTTGCGTCGCTGATCGATTCGCTGACCGGCTCCAGCGCCAACAGATACAGCGCCTGCATGGCCCGATCCAACATCGTCGGGATGCCCAGCGGGCGTTGCTTGCCATTGGCCTTGGGAATGAACACGCGGCGTAGCGGCATTGGCCGATAACCTCGTGTCTGTAGCCGATTGATTGCTGCCAATTTTGTCTTGGGTGTGGTCCACAGTTCCTTGTCTATTCCAGACGTTCTGCTTCCTTGATTTTCCGTTACCCGTCGTACCGCCGATGCCTTGGCGGAGAACGAGCGGGTCAGCATCCGTTGCAGGGCTTTCACCCGGCGCCAGTTGCTTTCTTGTATCGCCTTCACGATACGGACTTGCGTAGCTCGCACGTTCCGTTCAACCCGCCGCCAGTCGATGGCGTGCCAGTTGTCGGGCGCGTGGGAGTGCGCAGACACCGTGTTCGGGTGCTCTCTCATGCTTCACTCCTTGGGTTGGACCCAACGAGGACGCACGTTCCCCTGCGGGGGCGTGTGCCCCCGTAGGGTGTGATACCTGCCCCCAGAGGGTCAGGTTTCGAGCCGAGACAAGTGTCTCGTGATCGCAGACCAGCAGGAAGTGGGCTTATCCGCTTCGTTACAAAGCGGCATTTGCTTTCTCCTGCCTCCTTTACCCCGATGCCCAACAGCGTTGCTTGCGGTCGGCCTGCCCGGAGGGCGGACATAGGGGCTTACCACGTTCCTTCTTCATCACATGACTGACACAGGGCCCTTCTTTTCGCCGGAGATCATTGTGGTGACGTAACCCGTCCATGCAGCGGGTTAACCGACCTCCTCACATGCCCAGCCAGCTTGCATGTGTCACTCTTTACGACGTTTATCAAAGGTTCAGATATCTTGCCCAGATTCAGCCGGTCTGGCCCCTGACACCTCTGCTGCTGAGGTGCTTCCACGTCTCGACTCGCGACTCGACGGCCCACTGGGGGAGGCTTTGTCAGATGAGCTTCGCACCCACCGATTACTCGGTACGCACGTCATCCTAGACCACTGTTGGTCACACAACAGGTTCCACTACCCAACATCCTGCCGGGTGGAACAATGATGAAGAAGACACTGATCCGTGCCTGACAATTCGGCGCATCGCGCACCGAAGCGGTTGATTTTGCAGGGACCCGGCCGGGCCAGGGGGACATTCCATGACCACAACAACCCTGCCGTTGCGGAGGAGTTGAGGCAGTCTGTCTCAAACTCCGCACTGCAAGTTTTGATGTGACGTCACCCCGCAGGGTGTTGTCGTTGATGCCGAGTTACTCATCAGTCAGAAATATAGGCGACACTTGGATGCCCGAAGAACGAGCGCACCAGGTCGGGCCGGAGCTTGATGTCGGACAGTTGCGCATGGACCCGA
>NZ_SMAF01000010.1 GCF_004343305.1 Pseudofulvimonas gallinarii
GCCGGTGGTGGTGAAGGCGCCCAGGCCGCCACTGAAGTCCTCGCCCAGCAGGCTGACAGCCACCTGGTCGACGCCGCAGTCGCCGGGCGCCGCGAGCGTTCGGAAATCGGCGACGAAGGAATAGGCGCTGCCGCAGCCGTTCTGCGCCACCACGCGCCAGTAGTAGCGCGTGCTGGTGGACAGCCCGCCCACGGCAAGGCTGGTGCCGAGGGTGACGTCACTGTGGATGATGTCCGTGAAAGCGGCATCGGTGGCGATTTCGACGAGGTATTCGTCCGCACCCGGCGCAGCCGCCCATTGCAGCGTCGGCGAGGTGCTGATGTTCGTGGCGCCCGGCGCCGGTGTCACCGGGACGGGTGAATCCGGTACCGCGGTCGCGACGAGCAGCGTCACGGCACTTTCCTGGATGCGGTCGATCGTGGTGCCGGTGATGGTCACGGTATAGGTCCCCGGTGCGGCGCTGGCGGTATTACCCAGCACCAGGCTGCTGCTGCCCGGCAGCGGCGTGACCGGATTCGGCAGGAACGTGGCGGTGGTGCCGGCCGGATGGCCCGTGGCCGCCAGGGTCACCGGCTGCTGGTAGCCCAGCACCGAGCCGACGTCGATGCTGAACGCCGCGGCATCGGGCGTGCAGATCGATGCCGAGGACGGAGAAACGGCCAGGCTGAAACCGGCCTCCTCGATGCAGTTGCGGCAGACCAGTGCGAAATCCTGGTCGGTAGCGCCGCCGACATTGGGAATCCCGTCGCCGGGGAGGTTGCTGGCGCGCACGCGGATGGTCACGGTCCCGCCCGGATCGGCCACGAACACGTTCTCGATGTTGTGGCGGTTGTCGGCCGTGCCCCCGGCGACCGACAGGCCGCCGCTGAACACATTGCCGAGGTAGGTCTGGCCGCCGGTAACCACTTCCAGGTCGAGGTTGTTCACCAGTGCCGGATTCGCACCGGCCGCCGCCGCGGCATCGGTCCACACCAGCGACACCTTCAGCGGCTTGCCGGATTCGGGCACGCCGTAGGTCGCCTCCCAGACCTGGCCGACGCTGGTCAGCACTTCCGTCTGGTCCACGTATTCGCTGTAGTCGAAGTCCGCACCCAGGCTGCCCGGCACGTCGACGCGGCCCCAGCCCTGCGTGGCATTCGGGATCGGACCGCCGCCACCGTAGTCCCTGGCGCCATTGACCAGCAGTGCCTTGACCATGGCCGGGCTGGGCTGCGCGCCCCCATTGTTTTCACGCCACCAGTCGCTGAGGATCACCGCGGCACCCGAGGCGTGCGGTGCCGCCATGCTGGTGCCCGAGCAGAAGGCGTAGTGGTTGCTCGTCCCCGCGATCGCGCTTGCGCAGGAACTGCCTCCGGCGATGCGGCGGGCGGACGCGATCTGCTGACCGGGCGCGGCGATCGTGATGCCGATGCGGCCATCCTGCGTCGGACCGCGACTGGAGGCGTTGTAGACGCCATTGATGTTGCTGGCGACGCGGTAGTTCTGCGTGCCACCGGTGATGATCGGGTTCTTCGCCGCCTTCGGCGCTGTCAGCGTGCCCGGGCTGGGACCGCTGTTGCCGGCGGAGAACACCATGATGAACGCTTCATTGATCGGCGTATCGACATTGCCGTCGCGTACCAGCTGGTCCCAGGCGCGGGCACCGGCGGTGTAGGTGGTGCCACCGCTTTCACCGGAGGTCCAGCTGGCATTGCCGCCGATGGCGCCGCCATTCAGGGCGTCTTTCGCCAGTACCTGCCAGCCGCCCGTCGGCGGCCAGGGACCGTTGCCGCAGATCGGGTTCTGCGCATAGAAGCGCACCGACGGCGCCATGCCGAGGCCGTACTTGAAGCCCCCGGCGTCGCCGAAGCCGGCGGCGGCATTGCCGCCGATGATGCCGGCGACGTGCGTGCCGTGGCCGCCCGACGCGGCATCGTCGCCCGGATTGCTGACGGTGCAACCCGGATAGCTGGTGCCACCCGCGATGCGGCCGGTAAAGTCCGGATGCGCATAGTCGATGCCGGTATCGATGACCGCCCAGACCAGGCTGTCGCCGTTGTAGCCGAGGTTGTTGATCCAGCCCAGATAGCCCAGCAGCGGCACGTTTGACGCATCGTAGTTGCGCGCCAGGATCTGCGAGGACATCTCGTCATCGAGGATCGGCCGGGCACTGGCGTATTCCAGCCAGACAACCTGCGGGATCTCCGCCAGCTTGTCGAGATGGTCGGCATCCACTTCCACCCAGGCATCGAAGAAGGTGCGATCGGTCTGCGCCGGACCGTGGTTGACGACGTTCGCTCCGCTGGCGCGCAGCGCCGCGAGCACGCCTTCGACATCGCCATCATTGAAGAAATGCACGCCGACGTTGCGGATCACGCCGTCGCGCTTGCGCAGGCCGGGCTCCATCTTCCATTCCGGCAGGTAGTCGCCCTGCCAGCGCACGTCCGGCAGCGATTCCACGGCGCGGCTGGACGGTTCGTCGGCCCAGACCAGATAGGTGTCATGCGGGTAGTACTGCAGCGGCCGCGCGCCGAAGGCACGCAGGTCGCCCAGCCATTCGCCACGGATGGCGCCCTCGAACTGCACGAAGCGCAGTCCCTTGCCATTCGCCGCGGTGCGGTAGCGCGTGCTCCCAGGGCTCGCGGTGGCAGCCAGCGGATCGAAGGCCAGGTCGCCGAAACTGATGATCTTCGCTGCGGCTCCCTGCGATGCGCCTGCATCCTCCAACGATGCCGCTTGCACGGTGTTCATTCCGGCACCGGCCACCAGTGCGGCGACCGCCATGGCCAGACCCACGGTTCTCAACGTCGACATGGAATATCCCTCGGTGGATGGACCGCCCGGGCAGACCCTCCGACCGGACGGGGACTACGATAGCGCGGGTCGGCAGCGCCAGGCGGGCTGCCCTCCAGGTTTTTCTTGGTCGGCGTGACGCGCCGCCCGCTCCGACTGCCGGACCACCTTCGCCACCGGGGAAGCCGGCGCTAACATCCGCTATCCCGCCGTCCCTGGCCCTGTCGCTGGATCATCGTGAGCAACGACCTCTTTCCTGCCCCGCAACCGCCTCGCCTGGCCATCGCCGGCGTCGACGCCGTGTTTCCCGTCCACCGCGTCTACTGCATCGGCCGCAACTACGCCGAGCATGCGCGCGAGATGGGCGCGCCCGCCGAAAAGGGCACGCCGGTTTTTTTCCTGAAGCCGGCGGATTCGTTGACGCCGTTGCCGGGGGCGATTCCCTACCCGCCCGGCACCGCCGACCTGCACCACGAGATCGAACTGGTCGCCGCCCTGCATCGCGGGGGCCGCGACATCGATCCAGGGCAGGCGCTGGACTGCGTGTACGGCTATGCCATCGGACTGGACCTGACCCGTCGCGACCTGCAGGCCGCCGCCAAGGCGAAAAGCCTGCCCTGGGACACCGGCAAGTCCTTCGAAGCCGCCGCACCCATCGGCCCGATCCATCGCGCCGAGGACGTCGGCCATCCGTCGCGGGGCGCCATCGAGCTCGATGTCAACGGCGAAACCAGGCAGCGCGGCGATCTCTCCGACCAGCTGTTCCCGGTTGCCGAAATCATCGCCGCGCTGTCGCGCCTGTACACGCTGGCGCCGGGAGACCTGGTGTTCACGGGCACCCCGGCCGGCGTCGGCGCGCTGTCCATCGGTGACCGGCTGCAGGCGCGCATCGCCGGACTGGGCAGCCTCGACGCCGACGTCACAGCCTGAGCGGTCGAACACAGGCGACAGGGCGAGACACCCGAACGCCACATCGACCGGTCATGCCGTGGCGTTCCGTGCGACGCTGCGGCCTCCTGTTCCACCGATCCCGACGCCTCCCGCCATGAAGTCACTGAGCCGCCTGCTGTTACCCCTCGCCGCCAGCCTGGCCGTGTCCGTCACCGCCATTGCCGCTTCGCCGCTGCTCGACGCCGATCGCACCGCGATCGCCGTGCAGTTGCGCGACAAGGCGCAGGCGGATTCCGGCGCCTACCCGATCGTCGAGGACCTGACCACGCGCATCGGGCCACGCATGGGTGGCACCGCCGCCGACGCGCGCGCGGTGGAATGGGCCGTCGCCCGGTTCCGCGAACTGGGTTACGACAAGGTCTGGACCGAACCGGTGACCTTCCCGGTCTGGGATCGCGGCATCGAGGTCGCGCGCGTCGTCGAACCGTATCCACACAGCTTCGCCATCGCCGCGCTGGGCGGCTCGGTCGGCACGCCCGAAGGCGGCATCACCGCCGAGGTGGTTTCACTGCCCGACTACCAGGCGCTGCTGTCGGCGACAGCGGAGCAGGTCGAGGGCAGGATCGTCTACATCGGCAACCGCATGCGGCGCGCGAAGGACGGCGGCGGTTACGGCGAAGCGGTGATCGCCCGCTCGCGCGGTGCGTCCAAGGCGGCGGCACTGGGCGCGCGCGCGCTGCTGATCCGTTCCATCGGCACCGACGTCAATTCGCGCACGCCGCACACCGGCATGCTCAGCTACGACATCGCGTTCCGGAAGATTCCCGGCGCCGCGCTGTCCAACGCCGACGCCAACGTGCTCGAACACATGCTGGCCGAAGGCAAGCCGGTCACCATCGAGCTGCACCTCGGGGCCAGCGAGCGCGGTGAATACACCAGCCAGAACGTCATCGCGGAAGTCACCGGCCGCGAGGACACCGGCAAGGTCGTGCTGATCGGTGGGCACCTGGATTCCTGGGATCTCGGCACCGGCGCCATCGACGACGGCGCCGGGGTGGCGATCACCATGGCGGCCGGCAAGCTGATCGCCGACCTGCCGCGCGGACAGCGCCCGCGCCACACCCTGCGCGTCGTCGCCTGGGCCAACGAGGAACAGGGCGTCTGGGGTGGCAACGCCTACGGCGAAGCCCACAAGGACGAGGTCGCGGATCATCTGATCGGCTTCGAATCGGATTTCGGCGCCGGCCGCATCTGGCGATTCGATACGCGCGTGCCGGAGGCTGCGCTGCCGCTGATGGATGCCATCGCCGAAGTGCTGAAGCCGCTGGGCATCGAGCGCGGCAACAACACCGCTTTCGGCGGCGCCGACGTCAGCGCCATGCGCCAGAACGGCATGCCCGTCGCCGGCCTGGTCCAGGACGGCAGCAAATACTTCGACTACCACCACACCGCCGCCGACACGCTCGACAAGATCGACCGCAGCGACCTCGACCAGAACACCGCCGCCTATGTCGCGCTGGCCTACCTGGTCGCCGAGCATGGCGTGCCCGGGCATCCCGGAAGCACCCAGGCCCAGAAGCAGGACGACTGAGATTCTTCCGGCACGACGGCCGGAAGCGGAGCAATCAGCGGATCAGCGGCGTGTCGAGGGTGTCGGACGGGCGACCGAGCACCTGCGTCGCCGCTTCGATCAGGTCGGCGGTGTCGACCTTGCGCTTGGCCATCAGCAGGCGGGTGACGTCGTCGAAGCTCTTCTCGTCGCCGGTGGCTTCGCGGATTTCCTTGTCGAGATCCATGAACAGCAGGACGGCGCGCGCCGTGACCGGTCCGTGCGCACGCGGGACGCGCAGCGACTTCACGTTGCGGCTCCAGCGCTGCAGCTGCTCGCGCGTGCGCTGGTAGCGCGCATCGGTGGTGCCGCCGGTGCGATGCAGCAGTTCGATGGAATAGAACTCGGCGACGCCTTCCGAAATGTACTTGTGTCCATTGCGACCGCTGATGCGGGTGATCAGGTGCGTCAGTTCGTGCAGCAGCGTGCTGGTGCCGTTCTCGCTGATCAGCGGGCGGCCGCTGTGCATGTACAGTGAGCGCGGGCCGGAGAGGCCGCCTCGCCACATCGCGTCGCCGGCGCCGACGATCAGCAGCTTGCTGGGCAGCCTGCCGAAGATGCGCTGCATCTCCGGCAGCGTCCAGCCGACCATGGCGAGGATCTGCTGGCGCGGCATGTTGTCGCCCTTGGGCGCACCGACGGCGACTTCGATGCCCTCGTACTGCTCGCGGCGCGTACCGACATCACCGGCGATGATCCAGCCGGTCGGACGGTCGAAGCGCGTTTCCGGATTCACCACGACAAAGCTGCGGCCATCTCGCGCCAGCTTCCAGGGCGTATCGACATTGGTCCAGCCTTCCGGCAGTTCGAAGCGCAGGCGCGTGCGCGAGTCGGTATCCGGCGTCATGCGCACGCGGGCGCTGGGGAAAAGGTGGTCGCCGCGCACGATGGTCCAGCTGGCGGTGATGCGGGCATCATGGCCGCCGTCGCGACGGCGCTTGTCGATGCGATAGCGCCAGCGCAGTTCGCCGCCGTTTCCAGGCGGCGTCCAGACCACGCGGTCACCATTGCGATCGACCTCACCGTCGCCTTCGATGTCGGTATAGCGGTCATCCGGCATGGCGAAATCGATGCGGCTGGCGCGGCCATCGCGAGGGGTGAGCTTCAAGGTGACCAGGGCCTGGCCCTCGGCCGGCGCGAAGCCGACGGTGTAGTCGACGTCGAAACGGCGCTGCTTGGCCGTCGCGACACTGGCCAACAGCAGCAGTCCGATGGCCAGCAGGGTTCGAATGCCAAAGGCACGTTCAATCATCTGTCGCTCCTGGATAGGTCGCCGCCTATTCTGGCGGCAACGGCTGAACGGGGTGTGGCCGCGCCGGTCCGGAGCCGGCGGCGCGCACCGGACCGCTTCAGTCCGGGTCGTCGAAACAGCGCGCGTAGAGATGGGCATCCAGGATCTGCCCGTGCTTGATGAGCGCGCGGCGTTCGACGCCTTCCCGCTCGAAGCCGCACTGCTCCAGCACGCGCATCGAGGCCCGGTTGCCCTCGTAGACCCGCGCAAAGACGCGCCGCAGTCCCAGCACCGGCGCCATCGCCGTGATGTAGTGGCGGACGACGCGCTGCATGATGCCCTGACCCCAGCGTGGTGGCGTCAGCCAGTAGCCGAGTTCGCCGGCGATCCGGTAGACGTCGCTGCCCGGGTCGATGCCGATGCCGCCGGCGACCTCGCCTTCGACCTCGACGGCATGGATCGCGCCGGCGCTTGCGGGTACGACCTGGCCGAGGAAGAAGCGCGCATCGTCGATGCCGTAGGGATGCGGAAAGCGGTCGCGCAGCCAGCGCGCGACATCGGCGAAGTCCGCCGCCTGCGCCAGCGCCGGCGCGTCGGCGTCCTGCCAGGGCCGGACCCGGATGCGCAGGCGCGGATGTTCGACCGCAAGACGGGCGAAGCGCGCTGCGGGCTCAGGCCGCGGGTGCATCGGGCTGGCGATCGGGATGTGCGGCCTGGAATGCCGGCAGCGACGAGCATTGATCGTGGATGCGCAGGCAGTTGCCGAAATCGTCCAGAGGTGCGCCGAATCGGCGCGCCGCATACATCGCCGGCACCAGCACGCAGTCGGCAAGCGTCGGATGGTCGCCGTGGCAGAAGCTGCCGGTTTCCGATGAAGACGCCAGCAGCGCCTCGAAGCTGGTGAAGCCCTCGAGCAGCCAGTGGCGGACGAACGCCGCGACCGCGTCCTCGTCCAGGCCCATGGTGTTCTTGAGGTACTGCTGCACGCGCAGGTTGTGGATCGGGTGCGTGTCGGCAGCGAGGGTCAGCGCCAGCGCACGCACGCGCGCACGGCCGCGGACGTCTTCCGGCAAAAGGTGGGGATGGCCGGGGAACGCCTCGTCGAGGTATTCGAGGATCGCCAGCGACTGGGTGATGCGTCGCTGGCCATGCAACAGCGTTGGAACAAGGCCGGCCGGGTTGATGGCGCGGTATTCGGGCCGGTGCTGTTCGCCGCCCTCACGGACCAGGTGGACGGGCTGGCTGCGGTAGGCCACGCCCTTGAGATTCAGGCCGATGCGCACGCGCCAGGCGGCGCTGGAACGCCAGTAGTCGTAGAGGGTGATGTCCGCGCTGTTCATGGCCTGCTCCCCGGGTTGGCGACGGTTCGATCGGCACGGGCGGCGCGGCTGCCTGCCGCAGGCAGCGGCCGCCTGGCGGCGCCGTCCCCGCCCGACTCACCGCCGCAGCGGCGAGATCGTCTGCTCGATGGCCCCGAAGATACTCCGGCCGTCGGCATCAAGCATCTCGATGCGGACGACGTCGCCGTACTTCATGAACGGCGTGACCGGCTTGCCGGTTTGCAGTGTTTCGACGGTGCGCTTCTCGGCGAAGCAGGAGGCGCCCAGCGAGGTGTCCTCGTTGGCGACGGTGCCCGAACCGACCAGCGTGCCAGCCGAGAGCGGGCGCGTCTTCGCCGCGTGCGCGACCAGCTGGGCGAAATTGAACTGCATGTCGACGCCGGCTTCCGGGGCGCCGAACCACTGCCCGTTGATGTGCGTGACCAGCGGACGATGCACCTTGCTGTCGATCCACGCTTCACCGAGCTCATCCGGCGTGACGAACACTGGCGACAAGGCCGAGCGCGGCTTCGACTGCAGGAAGCCGAAGCCCTTCGCCAGCTCGCCCGGGATCAGGTTGCGCAGCGACACGTCGTTGACCAGCCCGATCAGCTGGATGTGTGCGGCGGCGTCCTCCGCGCTCACCGCCATCGGCACGTCGTCGGTGACGACGATGACTTCCGCTTCCAGGTCGATGCCGTAATCCTCGCTGGGCACCACGACCGGATCGCGCGGGCCGAGGAAGCCGGCGCTGGTGGCCTGGTACATCAGCGGATCGGTGTAGAACGACTCCGGCACCTCGGCGCCGCGTGCGCGACGGACGCGCTCGACATGCGGCAGGTAGGCGCTGCCATCGACGAATTCGTAGGCGCGCGGCAGCGGGGCCGCCAGCGCCGTGAAATCCATTGCAATCACGTCGCGGCCGGCCAGCGCTCCTTCACCCGCCGCATTCAGCGCCTCGTAGACGCCGGCCAGTGCCGGTGCGGCGCGATCCCAGTCCTCCAGCGCCTGCTGCAGCGTGCGGGCGATCTCCGGCACCTTCACCGCGCGCGTAAGGTCACGGTTGACCACGACCAGCGTGCCGTCGCGGCCGCCTTCCTTGAGAGATGCCAGTTTCATTGCAGATGTCCTTGTGCAGCAACGTATCGGATGGATGGGACGAGCGGTCATCGTGGAACGCAATGGCGACTACGTCCAGCCGGTCGTCCCCGGACCGGAATGGACGCGATCCGGCGCCGGGCACGATCCACGCGCCTGTCGCCGGAGCTGCCCGCCCACGACCGCCTCAGCCTGCCGGCGCCTGGAAGTGCCGGGAAAGTCCAGCCCAGCAGGCCTGGTAGTCACGCTGGCGGTGCGCGGCGGTCAGTGCCTGCGCGGTCGGACGGATGACGGCGCGCGCCTCGAACATGAAGGCCATGGTGTCGGCGATGACATCCGGCTTTGTGAGGTCGGCGCTGGAAGCCTTCTCGAAGGTCGCCGCATCGGGGCCATGACCGGTCATGCAGTTGTGCACCGAGCAGCCACCGGGCATGAAGCCGTCCGCCTTGGCGTCGTAGGCGCCATGGATCAGGCCCATGAACTCGCTGGCGATGTTGCGATGGAACCAGGGCGGCCGGAACGTGTCCTGCGCCACCAGCCAGCGCGGCGGGAAGATCACGAAGTCCATGTTGCCGACGCCGGGCGTGTCGCTGGGCGAAGTCAGCACCAGGAAGATCGACGGATCCGGATGGTCGTAGCTGATCGAACCGATCGTGTTGAAGCGGCGCAGGTCGTAGCGGTAGGGCACGTGGTTGCCGTGCCAGGCGACGACGTCCAGCGGCGAATGGCCGATGTCGGCACGCCACAGGTGACCCTGGAACTTGGCGATCAGTTCGAAATCGCCTTCAACGTCTTCGTACCACGCCTGCGGCGATTCGAAGTCGCGCGGATTGGCCAGCCCATTGCTGCCGATCGGTCCGAGGTCGGGCAGGCGCAGGAAGGCGCCGAAGTTCTCGCAGACGTATCCGCGCGCCTGGCCATCCGGCAGCTCGACGCGGAAGCGCACGCCGCGCGGGATGACCGCGATCTGCTGCGGCTGGACATCGATCAGGCCCATCTCGGTGGCGATGCGCAGGCGACCGAGCTGCGGCACGATCAGCAGTTCGCCGTCGGCGTCATAGAAGAACCGCCCCTGCATTGAACGGTTCGCGGCATACATGTGCACGCCGATGCCGGCGCCTGCCGCGGCACCGCCGTTGCCGGCCATGGTGTACAGGCCGTCGACGAAATCGACCGCCGTTTCCTCCGCCGGCATTGGCAGCGGATCCCAGCGCAGCTGGTCCGGCGTGACCGGGCCGCCGCCGAAATCGTTGTGGAAGCGGCGCTGGTCGTAACCGGTGAACGAGCCATGCATCGCGGAGGGCCGGATGCGGTACTGCCAGGTGCGGCGGTTCTGCGCCCGCGGCGCGGTGAACGCGGTGCCCGACAGCTGCTCCGCGTACAGCCCCAGCGGCGCGCGCTGCGGCGAGTTGCGTCCGACCGGCAGCGCGCCGTCGATCGCCTCGGTGGCGAACTCGTTGCCGAAACCACTCAGGTATCCCGCCGCAGCAGTCATGGTGCGCTCCGTGGTTACAGCACGCCGCGACGCATCTGGTCGCGCTCGATGGATTCGAACAGGGCCTGGAAGTTGCCTTCGCCGAAGCCTTCATTGCCCTTGCGCTGGATGATCTCGAAGAAGATCGGACCGATCACGTTCTGGGTGAAGATCTGCAGCAGCAGCTTGCGTCGGGTATCCGGATCGGCGTCGATCAGGATCTTGTTCTTCGCCAGCCGCGGCACGTCCTCACCATGGTTGGGAATGCGCTCGTCGACCACCTCGAAATAGGTATCGGGCGTGTTCAGGAACTCGACGCCCTGCTCGCGCATGGCTTCGACGGTGTCATAGATGTTGTCCGTGAACAGCGCGATGTGCTGGATGCCCTCGCCCTTGTACTCGTCGAGGTATTCGTTGATCTGGCTCTTCGGGTCGTTCGACTCGTTGAGCGGAATGCGCACGATGCCGTCCGGGGCCGTCATCGCCTTGGACACCAGCCCGGTCTTCACGCCCTTGATGTCGAAGTAGCGGATCTCGCGGAAGTTGAACAGC
Organism: Pseudofulvimonas gallinarii; assembly: GCF_004343305.1. Lineage (GTDB taxonomy): Bacteria > Pseudomonadota > Gammaproteobacteria > Xanthomonadales > UBA2363 > Pseudofulvimonas > Pseudofulvimonas gallinarii. The sequence goes on from NZ_SMAF01000010.1 coordinate 10,947, forward strand.
CGCTCGTAGTAGTCCGCCCACTTGCCCATGTTGCCGAAGAACAGGTTGTGGGTCAGGTGGTCGATGAAGGTCAGGCCGAACCCCTTCGGATTGTGTTCCACGCCGGGCAGGAACTCGAAGTCGCCGTAGGGATCGGCGCCATCGGTGACCAGGTAGAGCATGCAGTCGCCGATGCCCTTGATCACTGGCGCGTCGACTGCGCGCGTCCCGGCCTTGTGGGTCACCGGCTCGGCGCCCTTCGCCGTCGTCGCCTGCAGCGCCTCGCCACCATCGCGGACGCGGATGGCGAAACCGCAGGCACTGGGACCATGCTGGGCGGCGAAGTCGGACGCGAATGAATCCGGCGTCTCGTTCACGATGAAGTTGCAGCCACCCTGGCGGTACAGCGTCACCGGCCGGCTGCGATGGCGCGCCACCGCGGTGAAGCCGAGGCGCGGGAACAGCCCGTGCAGAAGGCTGGCATCGGCGGCGGCGAATTCGACGAATTCGAAACCGTTGATGCCCAGCGGATTGTCGAAGGTGGTCGGCTGCATGCCGAGGTCGGGTTGCGCGTTCATGCGGCGTCCTCTCGTATGGTGCGATGCCAGATGCAGGAATCGGGGATCGCCTTTATAGTTTCACTTGAAACCATTGGCAAGCCGCAGCGCAGCATGAGCGAACCCGCCCTCCTGGATCTCGACCGGTTCCTGCCGTACCGGCTTTCCCGGTTGTCCAACCGCATCAGCCAGCAGATCGCCAGTACCTATGTCGACCGTTTCGACCTGTCGGTAACCGAATGGCGGGTAATGGCCGTGCTCGGGCGTTATCCCGGCCTGTCAGCGAACGAGGTGGCCGAGCGCACGGCCATGGACAAGGTTGCGGTCAGCCGCGCCGTTGCCCGGCTGGTGCAGCAGGGCCGACTGCGTCGTGATGTCGCCGAGGACGACCGTCGCCGATCGGTGCTGCAGCTCACCGCTGCCGGCCGGAAAATCTATGCCCAGGTCGCGCCGGAAGTCCTCGCCACCGGCAGCCGCCTGCTCGGCGCCCTCGACCGCGACGAGCTGGCGTTGCTGATGGCGCTGCTGGAAAAACTGGAACCGACCGGCTGAACAACCGCCCGCGGCGACGATCGCGGCGGGCCGGGTGATGTCAGCGGGACTAGCGCTGAGACGATCCGCCCAGCCATCGCCAGACGCCGCCGGCAACGGCCGCGGCCAATGCCGGCGCCAGCCAGAACAGCCACAACTGCTGCAGTGCCGGACCGCCGGCAAGGAGGGCGACGCCAGTGCTGCGCGCCGGATTCACCGAAGTGTTGGTGACCGGGATGGAAATCAGATGGATCAGCGCCAGGCACAGACCGATCGCCAGTGGCGCGAAACCGGCGGGCGCCCCACGGCTGGTGACACCGAGGATGACCAGGATGAAGAAACCCGTCATCAGCAGCTCGGTGATCGCCGCGGCCTGGAGCGAATAGCCAGCGGGCGAATGGCTGCCATAACCATTGGTCGCGAACGCACCGGCCGCCGCGGGATCGATGCTGAAACCGGCCTGGCCATGGGCGATACAGTAAAGCGCGGTCGCCGCGGCGATCGCCCCGGCGACCTGGACGACGATGTACGGCAGCAGGTCGGCGGCCGCGAAGCGCCCACCCGCCCAGAGTCCGATGGAGACGGCGGGATTGAAGTGGCCACCCGAGATATGGCCCAGCGCATAGGCCATCGTAACCACGGTCAGACCGAAGGCCAGCGACACACCCAGCAGGCCGATGCCCAGCGGGTTGCCTTCGCCGCCGAACTGCGCGGCCAGCACAGCGCTTCCACAGCCGCCAAGAACCAGCCAGAAGGTACCCAGGAATTCTGCCGCCAGACGTCTGCTCATTGACCTTCCTCCGCTTTGGACAGGTGGTACGGGAAAGCAGCCCATCACGCCGATGCACCGAACTTTGTCCGTCTTCCAGGAAGGCGTAAAGCAGGGCGCCATCCCGACACCGGACGCCGACTGGTGGTGGGGTGGGGAAAAGGAAACGGCGGCCCGAAGGCCGCCGTGCGAGGATGAAACTGCGTGAGCCGGCGTTACTTCACGCCGTGCATCAGGCGATTGATCAACGGCGCGATCAGGAACAGCAGCACGCCCGCACCCGCCAGCGCATAGAAGCCGAAGGTGTAACCGGCATGCGCCGAGGCGACGGTCATGCCGCCTTCGCCGCTGACGTGTCCGGCGAAGATGCCGGCGAGGTTGTTGCCGATCGCGATCGACAGGAACCAGCAGCCCATGGCCATGCCGCCCAGGCGCGCAGGCGCCAGCTTCGTGGTCATCGACAGGCCGATCGGCGACAGGCACAGCTCGCCGACGGACTGGATCACGTAGACGGCGAACAGCGTCCAGAACGGAATCTTGCCGGCGTCGTTGACCATGCTCGACAGTGCGACCATGAGCAGCAGGAAGGCCAGGCCGTTGAAGATCAGGCCAAGGCCGAACTTCCGCGGGATCGACGGATTGGCCTTGCCCATCTTCACCCACATCCAGGCCATCACCGGCGCCAGCGTGATGATGGCGATCGAGTTCACCGACTGGAACCACTCCAGAGGGAAGGTCCAGCTACCGAACTCACGGTTGACGATGCGATCCGCCAGGAAGGTGAAGGAACTGCCGGCCTGCTCGAAGAACATCCAGAACAGCACGTTGAAGCCGAAGATCACCAGCATCGCCAGCACCATGTCGCGCGCCACCTTGCCGCCGCGGATGCCCTCGACCACCAGCATCACGGCCGGAATGACGAACAGCGCCATCAGGATGTACTGCAGGTTCTGCGCCTGGATCGTCAGCAGGTAGAAGAACACCGGCACGCCGACCACGGCGCCGACCAGCGCGACCAGGCCGAGACGGGCGAAGCTCTCCTGCCCCGGCGCCGGCAGGCCGATGCCCTGCAGCTGGTGGCGACCGGCCCAGAACCAGACCAGGCTGATGATCATGCCGATGCCGGCCGAGATGAACACCCACTGGTAGTGCGGCGTGTCGTCCGTACCGAACACCTGGCGGGCGAGCCAGCCGGTGATGACCGGCGCGATCATCGCGCCGATGTTGATGCCCATGTAGAAGATGGTGAAGCCGGCGTCACGGCGGGCATCGCCCTGGAAATACAACTTGCCGACCATCGTCGAAATGATCGGCTTGAACAGGCCGTTGCCGACGATGATCGTCGCCAGGCCGAGCTTGAACCACACTTCCGTCGGCGAGGCGAGCAGGAACAGGCCGACGGACATGAAGACCGCGCCGAGCAGGATCGAACGCTGGAAGCCGATCAGCCGGTCGGCCACATAGCCGCCGAAGATCGCACCGGCGTACACCAGCGCCAGGTATGCGCCGTACATTTCGCTGGCTGGACGTTCGCCCGAGGCATCACCGCCATGGAACTGCGCGACGATGTAGAGGACCATAGCCCAGCGGATGCCGTAGAACGCAAAGCGCTCCCAGAATTCCGACATGAACAGCATCCACAGCGGGCGTGGATGGCCGAGGACCTGCGGAAAATCCGGTGGACCCTGGGTGGTGTTGTCGCCTAGCGGACGCGCCGTACTCATCGAATACTCCCTGATGTGCGAATGAAAACCGCTGCAGCGCCTGAATGGGCGCTGCATGCGTCGAAAGCCGCGCAAGAGTGCGGGAGCGAGGGGGGCGCGTCAAACCCGGCGCATGCTGCACCGCACCAAACCGGGCCGATCGAACCGGCGGATCAGTGCACGATGTGGGCGACCACCGCGAGGGTGCGGTCGAGCGCCCCGCGTTCGCGGGCGATGATGGCGGTGGCGGTGCAGCCCATCTTCCGCATGCGCTCGGGATCCCCCAGCAGTTCGCAGATGGTGGTGCCCAGTTCGCGGCCATCGGGAATCCGGACCGCCGCGCCCTGCTCGATCAGAAGTTCGGTGATCTCGGCGAAGTTGAAGGTGTGCGGACCCACCACGATCGGCTTGCCGAGCAGTGCCGGCTCAAGCACGTTGTGGCCTCCGATCGGTTCCAGGCTGCCGGCGACCAGGGCGACATCGGCGGCGGCATAGAAGCGCAGCAACTCGCCCAGGGTATCGGCCACGAAGCACTGCGTCTCCGGCTCGGCGGTGCCGTCCTCGCTGCGCGAGCGTGTGCGCAGGCCAATGCTCTCGCACAGCTGCACCATCGGCCTGAAGCGCTCCGGATGCCGCGGCGCGACGATCAGCAATGCGTCGGGGAAGCGCTGCAGGACTTCGGCATGGGCATGGGCAACGGCCAGCTCCTCGCCTTCATGCGTACTCGCCGCGATCCAGACCGGCCGCTGGCTGCCGGCCAGATGCCGCCACTCGATGCCGCTGTCGACCATCTCGTAGGGCATGTCGATGTCGTACTTGATGTTGCCGACCAGCGCCAGGCGTTCCGGCTGCGCGCCGAGGCTGAGGAAGCGTTCGTAGTCGGTCTGCGACTGAGCGGCGATGAAGGTGGCCGAACGGATGGCCTCGCCTGCCAGCGGCTGCACCGGGCCATAGCCGCGCAGGGAGCGTTCCGACAGGCGCGCGTTGGCGATCAACACCGGAATGCCGCGTGTCCGGCAGGCGAAATACAGGTTCGGCCAGATCTCCGTTTCCATGATGATCGCCAGCCGTGGCCGGATACGGCGCAAGAAGCGGCGCACGGATCCCGGCAGGTCATACGGCAGATAGACGTGGAACAGGCTGTCCCCGAACACCTGGCGCAGCCGCTCCGAACCGGTCGGCGTGACCGTGGTGACGACGATCGGCCAGTCGGCATAGCGCTCCCGCAACGCGGTGATCAGGGGAATGGCGGCGTTGAGCTCGCCGACCGACACCGCATGCACCCAGATCGAATCGACAGGAAAGCGCGGCGACCGGAAATACCCGAAGCGTTCGGCCCATCGATGCAGGTAGCTGCGCAGCTTCAGGCCACGGACGAACAGCCGGTAGAGGATGATCGGCGTCGCCATGTACATGATGCCGGTGTACAGCCAGCGCAGCAGGACCAGCTTGATGCGGGAGTGCAGCGGATAGACGAGGGCCGGCGGTTCGGGATTGGGCATGCGGACGATTCTACCCGCCAGCGGCCAACGACCTGCTGCCGGCGGCGCTTACAATGTCGCCATGAATGCATTTCCCTGGCGCCTGCTCGCTCCGTGGCACTGGCCTGCATGGTCGGGACTGGGCGTCATCTGGCTGCTGGCCCGCCTGCCCTGGGCGCTGGCGCTGCGCCTGGGCGCCGGCCTGGGAACACCGCTGCGCTGGCTGGCCGGTTCGCGGCGTCGCGTCGCCGGGCGCAACCTCGTCCTTTGTTTCCCGGACCTGGATGAAACCGCGCGAGAGCGGCTGCTGCGGGAAAACTTCGCCGACATGGGCCGCATGTTCGCCGAGTTCGCGCTGAGCTGGATGGCCTCGGACCGCAACATCGCCCGCATTCCCTATACGGTGGAAGGCATGGAGCACCTGCGGGTCGCGCAGGCCGAGGGTCGTGGCGTGCTGCTGGTCGGCGGCCACTTCAGCCACCTGGAACTGTGCGCACGCCTGATCGCGCAGCAGCTGCCGCTGGCCGGGCTGTACCGCGAACATGGCTCACCGGTGTTCGAGTGGGCGGTCAAGCGGAGACGGCTGCGCTACGCGCAGGCGATGTTCGGACGCAAGGAGCTGCGCGCGACGGTGCGCCATCTCAGGCAGGGCGGCGCGCTGTGGTACGCACCGGACCAGGACATGCGCGGCAAGGACAGCGTGTTCGTGCCGTTCTTCGGCATTCCCGCCTCGACCATCACCGCGACCCATCATCTGGCCCGGCTGTCCGGCGCCGCCGTCATCGCCTTCAGCCACCGCAGGTTGCCCGGCCGCCAGGGCTATGCGATGCGGCTGTCGCCACCCCTGGAAGGTTTCCCGTCGCCGGATGAAGTCGCCGATACCACGCGCATCAACGCGCTGATCGAGGCGGCGGCCCGCGCGGCCCCGACCCAGTACCTCTGGATCCACAAGCGCTTCAAGACCCGTCCCGAAGGCGAGCCGGGCCTGTATTGAACCGACGCCGGCCGCGGCGGCGCTCAGGCTTCGGCGTCCGCCGGCCCGAGCAGGTCACGGCGGTGGAAGCGCATCACGAAGCAGGCGCCCGGTTCGTCATCGGCCGGTTCGTAGTCGAGGTCGGCACCATTTCCCTCGCACAGCTGCCGGCACAGGTACAGGCCCAGGCCGGTACCGTGCGCACCGGTGGTGTAGAAGGGTTTGAACGCCTGGTCGATGCGGTCGTCGGGAATGCCGCGGCCGTTGTCGGCGATGTGCAGTTCGATCGGCGCACGGCCGTCGGAGGCCACCAGCGTCACCGTGATGACCAGCGGCCGTTCCTCGCAACGGCCATAGTTCATCGCGTTGCCGAGCAGGTTGCTGACGACCTGTTCGAGGTGGACAAGGTCGAACACGACCTCGCATTCCTTGCTGGGCGAGTTGAAGACCAGCTCGTCGCCTTCCGGCAGGCGCGTCATCCGGAATTCGTCGAGGTATGTCGTCAGCCAGGTTTCCAGTTCGATCGTTTCCGGCTTCGCACGTTCGCGCTTGGCCAGGTCGAGGACGCCGCGCACGATGCGTTCCAGGCGCTGGCTGTGGCGGCCGATGATCTCGACCAGGCGCTTGTCGCGCGCCGGCAGGTCGGAGGATTCCGCGAGCAGCTGGCCGGACTGCTGGATCGCCGCCAGCGGGTTGCGCAACTCGTGCGCGATGCTTGCCGACAGGCGGCCCAGCGTGTCCAGCGTCAGCTCCTCGGCGCGCAGGTCGAGCAGGCGCGTGTCCTCCATGAACACCACCGTGAAATCGTCCCGGTCGGAGAACAGCCGCAGGAAGCGCGGCAACACGGGATCGCCGCCTTCGGCCAGCGGTGAATGCGTGTGCGGCTGCTCGCCGCCGGAAATCCATGCCCGCCATGCCCTGTCCAGGTGCGGGCTGATCGTGGCCAGCTGCGATTCGCCGCGGCGCGGGCTGCCCAGCATGCGCCAGGCGGATTCGTTCATGCGCTGGATGCGCGCGCCGCGGTCGACCACCAGCACGCCGGTGCGCATGCGCTGCACCACCAGGTCGTTGAGGCGGTCCATGTCGAGCAGGTCGGCGCCGCGCTGCGCGGCCAGCGCCTCCGCATCGCGCGCCCGGGTGCCGATCAGGGACGCCACGGCGGCGACGACGAAGCAGACCACGCCGATCGCGGCGGCATTGGCGGTGGCGTGGTCCATGCCTTCGCTGATGCCGTGCGAGAACATCGCCACCAGCATGGCGATCACCGACAACGCCGCCGCACCCATGCCCAGGCGCACCGGCAGGTAGTGGGCGGTGCCGGCCAGGCTGACCAGCAGCAGCAGGGGCAGTGCCGACTCCATGCCGCGGCTGAACATCATCGCCAGCGATACGGCGGCGACGTCCAGCAGCAGGCCCAGCACCAGTTCGGTCGGCGCGGTGATCCGCTCGTAGACACCGTAGAGGACCAGGACGACGGCCGCGCCGAAGTAGGCCAGGGCCATCGCGCGCGTCACGTGCAGGTCGTCGAAACGGATCCAGGCGCGGTCGTAGGCGGCGAACGTGAGGACAACGGCAAGCAGGGCCAGCAGAAGCCGGTAGGCGCGCAGGTAATTGCGCTCGCGCTGGCTCGGTTGCGCGATCTGTCCGCTCTGCACCAGGCGCGCGAATGCCTGGCGCAGGCCTTCGCTATTCCCAGAAGCCGTCTTCAAGCCGCTGACCACACGCCGCTCCCTGATACCCGCAGGACAACGGTAACCGCAAATGGCCGCCGGGAGCCAGATGTGCCGGCGACGGCGCCGCGCTTCACGGCGCCTCCGTCATCAGTCGACGGTGACGCGGTGCATTTCCGACATCGAGGTGACGCCGTCGCAGACCTTCTTGCGCGCCGACTGGCCCAGGTCGGACACGCCGATCGACTGGGCGACCTCGCCGATGGCGATGGCGTTGCCGCCTTCGAGGATGATCTTCTGGATTTCCTCGATCATCGGCATGACCTGGTAGATACCGGTACGGCCCTTGAAACCTTCGTTGCACTGGTCGCAGCCGACGGCGTCGAAGATCGTCGCGCCTTCCAGCTGCGCCTCGGTGAAGCCGTCCTTGAGCAGCAGCTCCTTGGCCAGCGTGATCGGCTTCTTGCAGTCGTGCAGGCGCCGCGCCAGGCGCTGGGCGATGACCAGCGTCACCGACGAGGTGATGTTGTAAGGGGCGATGCCCATGTTCATCAGGCGGGCGATGGTCTGCGGCGCGTCGTTGGTGTGCAGCGTGGACAGCACCATGTGGCCGGTCTGCGCGGCCTTGATGGCGATTTCCGCCGTCTCCAGGTCGCGGATTTCGCCGACCATGATGACGTCCGGGTCCTGGCGCAGGAAGGAGCGCAGCGCGGCCGCGAACGTCATGCCGCGCTTGACGTTCTGCTGCACCTGGTTGATGCCCGGGACGCGGATTTCGACCGGGTCCTCGACGGTGGAGATGTTGCGGCCCTCGGTGTTGAGGATGTTGAGCGCCGTGTACAGCGATACGGTCTTGCCCGAGCCGGTCGGACCGGTCACCAGCACCATGCCATAGGGCTTGTGGATGGCCTCGAGGAACAGTTCCTTCTGGTCTTCCTCGTAACCGAGCTTGTCGATGCCGAGCTTGGCCGCCGCCGGGTCGAGGATACGCAGCACCACCTTTTCGCCGAACAGCGTCGGACAGGTGCTGACGCGGAAGTCGATGGCCTTGGTCTTCGACAGGTTGAGCTTGATGCGGCCGTCCTGCGGCACACGCTTTTCCGCGATGTCGAGCGCGGACATGACCTTCAGGCGCGAGGCGATGCGCGGGCTGAGCTTCGCTGGTGGCGAGGCGACGCTGCGCAGCACGCCGTCGAGGCGGTAGCGCACGCGGTAGTTGTTCTCGTAGGGCTCGAAGTGGATGTCCGAGGCGCCGCGGCGGATGGCATCGACCAGCACCTTGTTGACGAACTTGACGACCGGGGCGTCGTCATCGCCGGCGGCGGCACTGACGCCACCGCCCTCCTCGGCATCCTCGCCGGTGCCGCCGACGCTGAGCGAATCCAGGCCTTCGTCGTCGCCGCCGCCGCCGAGGTCGTTCATCAGCGCGTCGCTGTTGGCGAACGCGGCCTCGATCACCCGTTCCAGCGCACCCTCGAGGGCAAGCACCGGCTGGATGACCATGTTGGTCTGGAAGCGGAAGTCGTCCAGCACGCGGGCATTGGTCGGATCGCTGACCGCCAGGTACAGGGTGTTGCCGCGCTTGGCGATGGGCAGCGCCTTGTGTTGCTCGACCAGCTTCTGGTCGGCCACCTTCTGCGGGATCAGCTTGATGTCCAGGGCGCCGACGTCGATCAGCGGCAAGCCGAATTCCGCCGCCGTGGAACTGGCGATCGCGGAGGCATCGGCCAGGTTCTTGCTGATCAGGTAGCGATGCAGCGGGACGCGCGCCTGCGCCGACGCCTCCTGTGCATCCAGGCCCGTCTTCTCGTCAATGACGCCATCGATGACCAGGCGTCGCGCAAGGCCGCGCAGGCCTGACATCATCTGAGCTGCTGCCGCCATAGGACCGGCTCCCCCTTCTTCATCCTTGCGCGCCGGCAGGCCAAGCGTGGTTTACCGGCGTGTTCGACTCCGAGCATACGCCCGAAATGGGGTGTCAAGCCAGCCGGTTCAATGAAGCTTGCAAACAATCCGCACAGCGGAGGCACCGGTCACGGTCCGGGTGCCCGTCCGGTCAATAAAGGGACTTGACAAGGCGCACCGGCGCATTGGACAGAAATGCCCGCCGCGTCCGGGCGATGCGGCAACGCCGGCTGCCAGCCCCGGTGGGGGCTGGCAGTCCGCGAATCCGGCCGGTCGATCGGGAGACCGGCCAGTGACCTGCGCGGTCGGGTCAGTCCGCCTGCCGGCGCAGGAAGGCGGGAATATCCAGATAGTCGATGCCGCCCGGGGAGGCGGCGGCTTCGACACCGGTGGCGCCGTCGTGGATGGCGACGTCGGGACCCGTGCCGGTCCGGAGCATGAAGGACGGCTGGGCCGACGGCGCCGCTTCGCCACCGCCGCGGATCAGGGTTGGCCGGATGCGCTGGCCGTCCTTGCCCGTCTGGCGCCCGGTCGCCCGGTTCAGGCCGGTAGCGACCACCGTGACGCGGACTTCGTCCTGCATTTCCATGTCGGTCGCGGTGCCGATGACGACCGTGGCGTCCTCCGAGGCGAACTCGGACACGATGCGGCCGACCTCGTCGAACTCGCGCAGGCTCAGCGACGGGCCGGCGGTGATGTTGACCAGGATGCCGCAGGCGCCGGCCAGGTTGACGTCGTCCAGCAGCGGGTTGTTGATCGCCGCCTCCGCCGCCGCCTGGGCGCGGTCGTCGCCACGGGCGCTGCCGGTGCCCATCATCGCCATGCCCATCTCGCTCATGACCGTGCGCACGTCGGCGAAGTCGACGTTGATGACGCCCGGGCGGGTGATCAGGTCGGCGATGCCCTGCACGGCGCCGAGGAGCACGTCATTGGCGGCGCGGAAGGCGTTGATCAACGACACCTCGCGGCCGAGCACGCTGAGCAGCTTCTCGTTCGGCACCGTGATCAGCGAGTCGACGAACTGGCTCAGCTCCTCGATGCCCTTGTGGGCCACCTGCATGCGGCGGCGGCCTTCGAACGGGAACGGGCGGGTCACCACGGCGACCGTCAGGATGCCCATTTCCTTGGCCAGCTGCGCCACCACCGGCGCAGCGCCGGTGCCGGTGCCGCCGCCCATGCCACAGGTGATGAACACCATGTCGGCGCCCTTCAGCACCTCGGTGATGCGCTCGCGGTCCTCGAGCGCGGCCTGGCGGCCGACTTCCGGGTTGGCGCCGGCGCCCAGGCCCTTGGTGACGTTCGGGCCGAGCTGCACCTGCACCTTGGCGCCGCTGCGCTTGAGCGCCTGGGCATCGGTGTTCATGCCGATGAACTCCACGCCCTCGACGTTGGCGTCGAGCATGTGCGCGATGGCATTGCCACCACCTCCGCCGACGCCGACGACCTTGATGGCGGCATTCGCCATCTCGCTTTCAACCAGTTCGAACATAGTCCCGATCTCCGTGTTCATTGACGATGAGTCCTGCTTTTCTTCTGCTTGACGACGGTCCAGCCCGTCGCCCCGTGGCGGCCGCCAGCCGCCGCGTTTCCTGCCGGTGGTGGCAGCCACCGGATCCGGTTCCATTGAAGGGGTCGCTTTTCCATGCGCCGCCTCAGAACTGCCGCCGCAGCCATGCCAGCGCACGACCGATGGTGGTGTCGGCGCCAGCCAGGGTGCCGCGCACGCGACCGCGCTGCGCCTGCCGCGCGCCGAAGCACAGCAGGCCGACGCCGGTGGCATGGACGGGGTTGTTGACCACTTCGCCGAGGCCCTCGACGCCGTGCGGATGTCCGACGCGCACCGGCATCTGGAACAGCTCTTCGGCCAGCTCCACCACACCTTCCATGCGTGCGGCGCCGCCGGTCAGCACGATGCCCGCGGCGATCAGGCTCTCGTAGCCGGATCGGCGGATCTCGCCTTGCACCATCGAGAAGATTTCCTCGTATCGGCTCTGCACCACTTGCGCGAGCATCTGCCGCGCGAGGCGGCGCGGCGCCCGGTCGCCGACGCTGGGCACCTGGATGGTTTCCTCGGCGCCGGCCAGCTGCGTCAACGCACAGGCGTAGCGGACCTTGATGTCCTCGGCATACTGCGTCGGCGTACGGAAGGCCTGGGCGATGTCGTTGGTGACCAGGTCGCCGGCGATCGGCAACGACGCGGTGTGCCGGATCGCGCCCTGCGTGTAGATGGCCAGGTCGGTGGTTCCGGCGCCGATATCGACCAGGCAGATGCCCAGCTCGCGCTCGTCGGCGGTAAGCACCGCATCGGCGGAGGCCAGCGGCGCCAGGATCAGTTCGTCGATGGCCAGCCCGCAGCGGTTCACGCACTTGGTCAGGTTCTGCCGCGCCGACAGCGCACAGGTGATCAGGTGCGCCCGCGTCTCCAGGCGCACGCCGGACATGCCGACGGGATCGCGGATGCCCTCCTGCTCGTCGATGGCGAATTCCTGCGGCAGCACGTGCAGCACGCTCTGGTCGGCCGGCACCGCCACCGCGCGCGCCGCGTCCATGACGCGGTCGACGTCGCCGGCGGTGACTTCCTTGTCGCGGATCGCCACCACGCCCGGCGAATTGCGGCTCTGCACGTGGCTGCCGGAAATCGAGGCGTACACCGAGCGGATCTCGCAGCCGGCCATCAGCTCGGCTTCCTCGATCGCCCGCTGGATCGACTGCACCGTCGATTCGATGTCGACGACCACGCCGCGCTTGAGTCCCTTGCCGGGATGCGAGCCGACGCCGATCACGTTGATGCCCTCGTCCGGCTGGTGTTCGGCGACGATGGCGACCACCTTCGAGGTGCCGATGTCCAGGCCCACCAGCAGGGCTTTTTCCGGCTTGCCTTTCATACCTGTAAGTCCTGTCGAATGTCGGCGGAGCGATTGCTTCCCGCCGCACGCGCCTGTGCGCTGGCGTCACCGCCGCCGTCGGAGGGCGGCGCCCTTTCGCTCCACGTCAGCGCATAGCCGTTGGGATAACGCAGGTCGGCGTGGCGCAGCACGTGCTCCGGACGCGTCTGCATCAGCGTGTCGACGGTGTCGGCGAAACGCTGCAGCCGCTCCATCGCCTGGTGGCGGCCAAGCACCAGTTCGGCGCCGCCATCGAGCACCACCGTCCAACTGCCGCGATCGGAGAGATGGACCTGCGCGACCTGCAGGCGTGACGACTCCAGCGCGCGCACCGCTTCGGCGTGGAAGGCCACGACCGCCTCGATCCCGGCGTCCGGGCCGCCCAGGCGGGGCAGTCCACCCAGCGCCTCGATGCCGGGCACCTCGAACAGGCGGCCGGACCGCGAGACCAGGGCACGGCCATCCCAGATCGCATAGGGCTGGAACTCCAGCACCTTGACGACGACGGTGTCCGGCCAGCGCTTGCGGACTTCCACCGACTCCACCCAGGGCAGCTTCGCCAGCGCGTCGCGCAGCTCGGTCAGCGACAGAGCGAAGAAGCCCTCGCCGGTGAACTGCATCGCCGTGCGCTGGATCTGTTCGGCGCTGACGCGGCGCAGTTCGGCCTTCAGTTCCAGATGGCGCAGCGGCCAGCGGTCGGAAGCGAACGAACCGTTGAGCACGCCCACCACCGGCAGCGCCAGCAGCGTCAGCGCAAAGGCCCAGGCCAGCAGCCGGAACAGCGTGGCGCCGTTCATGCGCGGCCTCCGCGATCCAGGCTGCCTTCGAGGACGCGCCAGCACAGCTCGTCGTAGCCGATGCCGACCGCGGCCGCGGCCTTCGGCACCAGCGAGTGGCTGGTCATGCCGGGCGCGGTGTTGACTTCCAGCAGCCAGAAACCGCCCTGGCGGTCGCGCATGACGTCAACCCGGCCCCAGCCAGTGACGTCCAGCGCATTGAAGGCATCCAGCGCCAGCGCGCGCAGGCGCTGCTCCTCCTCGCCGTCGCTGCCCGGACAGAGGTATTGGGTGTCGTCGGCGACGTACTTGGCGTGGTAGTCGTACCAGGTGCCGGCGGGAACGATGCGGATGCTGGGCAAGGCGACACCGTCTAGGATGGCGACGGTGAATTCGTCGCCTTCGATCATCCGTTCCATGAGCAGCTGGCCGTCGTAGCGCGCGGCCAGCGCCACCGCCTGTTCGAGGTCGTCCGGCGCATGCACGCGGCTGACACCGACGCTGGAACCTTCGCGCGCCGGCTTGACGATCACCGGCAGCCCCAGCGACGCCGCCGCGGCCGCGACGTCATCGCCTGGATGCAGCACGCGATAGTCGGGTGTCGGCAGGCCCAGCGCCTGCCACACCTGCTTGCTGCGGATCTTGTCCATGCTCAACGCGGCGCCGAGCACGCCGGTGCCGGTGTACGGCACGCCCAGCGCGTCGAGCAGCCCCTGCAGCACGCCATCCTCGCCGCCACCGCGGGTACCGTGCAGGATGTTGAACACGCGATCGACGCCGCCATCGCGGATGGCATCGACCAGCGCCGGAACGCCGTCGATGGCGAATGCCTCGACGCCCCGACGCTGCAAGGCGGCAAGCACGCCGGCGCCGGAGTCCAGCGAGACTTCGCGCTCGCTGCTGCTGCCACCAAGCAGGACGGCGACGCGGCCGAATTCACGTGGGTCGCTGATGCGGCTCATGCCCTGGCCTCCTTGCCGGCCAGAGTGGCCGCGATGTGTCCGATGTCGCCCGCGCCCATCAGCAGCACCAGGTCGCCGTCCTGCAGCAACGGCGGCAGCGCTTCCGCCAGGTCGCGCGGATGGCCGACCAGCACCGGATCGACCTTGCCGCGGGCACGGATCGCCCGCGCCAGCGCGCGCGAATCGGCGGCGGCCAGCGGCACTTCGCCCGCCGCATAGACCTCGGTGAGCACGAGGGTGTCGGCATCCGCGAGCACCTGGGCGAAGTCGTCGAGCAGGTCGCGGGTACGCGTGTAACGGTGGGGCTGGAACACCACGACCAGACGGCGGTCGGGCCAGCCCCCACGCGCCGCCTGGAACACCGCAGCCAGTTCGCGCGGATGGTGGCCGTAGTCGTCCACCAGCATGACGCGATGGCCGCCGAGCTCGACTTCGCCATGACTGTTGAAACGGCGGCCGATACCCTGGAAGTGGCCCAGCGCGGTGGCGATCGCCTGCGCGGGCACGCCGAGCTGCCAGCCGACCGCGGCCGCGGCGAGCGCGTTCAGCACGTTGTGCCGGCCGGGCAGGTTCAGCGTCACCGGTACCGGCACGGTGTCCTCGGGCAGGTACAGGTCGAAATGCATGCGCATGCCGTCCTGGCGGATGCCTTCGGCGCGTACGTCGGCATCCGGCCCGGTGCCGTAGCCCATTACCGTGCGTGGTGCTTCGGCGGCCAGCAGCGCGGTTTCCGGATCGTCCATGCACATCACCGCCAGGCCATAGAACGGCAGCCGGTGCAGGAAATCGGCGAAGGCCTGGCGGATGCGCGTGAAGTCGCCGCCATAGTGTTCGAGATGGTCGGCGTCGATGTTGGTGACAACGGCGATCATCGGGTTGAGCAGCAGGAAGGAGCCGTCGCTCTCGTCCGCCTCGGCGACAAGGAAGGCCCCGCTGCCCAGGCGGGCGTTGGCGCCGGCACTGAGCAACTGGCCGCCGATGACGAAGGTCGGATCGAGGCCGCCTTCGGCAAGAACACTGGCGATCAGGCTGGTTGTGGTGGTCTTGCCGTGCGTGCCCGCGACCGCGATGCCACGGCGGAAACGCATCAGTTCGCCCAGCATCTCCGCACGCGGGATCACCGGCACGCGGGTGTCTCGCGCCCAGACCAGCTCCGGATTGTCGGGACTGACCGCGCTGGAAGCGACGACGACATCCGCGCCTTCGGCATGCGCGGCATCATGACCGTGGCCGATGCGGATGCCGAGCTGCGCGAGGCGGCGCACGGCGGCGCCCGTCGACAGGTCGGAACCGCTGACCTGGTAACCGAGTGTGTGCAGCACCTCGGCTATACCACTCATGCCGACGCCGCCGATGCCGACGAAGTGCACGCGGCGGAAGGCCTGCAGGGGTCCGCTGTGATCGGCGAAGCGACGCTGGTTCATGGCGCCACCTCCAGGCAGGCCGCGGCCACGCGTTCGGCGGCATCGGGTCGGGCGCAGGCCCGCGCGTACTCGGCCATCTGCAGGCGGCGCTTGGAATCGCCGAGGAGCACCAGCAGCCGTTGCGCCAGCGTTTCCGCATCCAGTTGCGACTGCGGCAGCAGTTCGGCGGCGCCCTGCTCGACCAGGAACTGCGCGTTGCGCGTCTGGTGGTCATCGACCGCGTGCGGATAGGGCACCAGGATCGAACCGACGCCGGCCGACGCCAGTTCGGCCAGCGTCAGCGCACCGGCGCGGCAGACCACCAGGTCGGCCCAGCCGTAGGCGTCCGCCATGTCGGCGATGAACGGCTGCACCTGGACCTGGTCGACGCCGGCAGCGGCATAGGCCGCCTGCGTATCCGCCTCGCGACCGCGTCCGCACTGGTGGCGCACCTCGATCCCCCCCGGGATCTGTGGTTGCACCGCGGCCACCGCGGCCGGCACGGCGCTGTTCAATGCCGCCGCACCCAGCGATCCGCCGAGCACCAGCAGGCGCACACCGCCAGGGCGTCCGCCCATGCGTTGCGCCGGCGCCGGCAATGCGGCGATCTGCGCGCGCACCGGATTGCCGACCCATTCGGCCTTCTCGATGGCATCGGGGAATCCACCAAGCACGCGACGCGCCCAGGGCGCCAGGCGCCGGTTGGTGAAGCCGGCGACCCGGTTCTGCTCGTGGACGATCAGCGGCACCCGCTTCAGCACCGCGGCGACACCGCCCGGGCCGGCAGCGAATCCGCCGAAGCTGATCACCGCGCGCGGCCGGATGCGGGAGAACAATCGCATCGCCGACCACAGCGCCGACAGCAGCGAAAACGGCGCGCGCAGCAACGTCGCCAGCGACTTTCCGCGCAGGCCGCCAATGCGCAGCGTGTGCAGCTCGATGCCGGCTTCCGGCACCAGCCGCGTTTCCATTGCCCCGGCCGCACCCAGCCACTGCACGGGCACGCCGCGCTCCCGCAGCGCCTGCGCCACCGCCAGGCCGGGGAAAATGTGGCCGCCGGTGCCACCGGCCATGATCAGCACGGGTCTGCTCATGCCGGCACCTCGCGCTCGAAGTCGGCGCCGCTGTCGCCCTCGCCTTCCGCTTCGGCGGACGCGACCGCACCCTTCCTTTCGGCGCGATCCAGCTCGCGCGAACAGCGCAGCAGCAGACCGAGCGCGGCGCAGGTCATGATCAGGCTGGAGCCGCCGGAGGAAATCAGCGGCAGCGTCAGGCCCTTGGTCGGCAGCAGTCCCATGTTCACGCCGATGGAGAACATCGACTGCGTGGCGATCCACAGGGCGACCCCGAAGGCGCAGTAGCCGGCGAAACGCAGGCCCAACTGCAGGCACCGGAAACCGACGAAGAAGGCGCGCGCCGTCAGCCAGGCGAACAGGCCGATGACGGCGAGCAGCCCGGCGAAACCCAGTTCTTCGGCCAGCACGGCGAGGATGAAATCGGTGTGCGCTTCCGGCAGGTAGAACAGCTTCTGCACACTGCCACCCAGGCCGACGCCGAACCATTCGCCGCGGCCGATGGCGATCAGCGCCTGCGTGAGCTGGAAACCATCGGCGAACGGATCCTTCCATGGATCCATGAAGCTGATCAGGCGCTTGAGTCGATACGATTCCGAGAGCGCGGCCCAGGCCAGGCCGGGCAGCAGGAACACGCCGAGCAGGCCAAGGTAGCGCAGGCGCGCACCGGCCAGCCAGACCATGCCGATGGTGATCGCGACCAGCAGCACGGCGCTGCCGAAGTCGGGCTGCAACAGCAGCAGCGCCAGCATCAGGACCACGGCGATGATCGGTTTCATCGCGCCGGCAAAACTCAGCATCACCGCGTGGCCCTGGCGCACCATGTAGCCGGCCAGGTACAGCACCAGCGCCAGCTTCACCGCCTCCACCGCCTGGAAGCCGAAGAAGCCGAGGTTGATCCAGCGGGTGGCGCCATTGACGGTGCGGCCCAGGCCCGGCATGAACACGACCAACAGGAGCAGCAGGCTGAGCCACAGCCACCCCTGTCCCACCGCTTCCAGCCGCGACAGTTCCACGCGCGTGAACAGCCAGCCGGCGCTGACGCCGACAGCGAGAAAGACCAGGTGGCGATTGAGGTAGTACCAGGGATCGCTGGTCTGCGCTTCGGCCAGCGCGATGGAACTGGACGCGACCATGACCACGCCAAGCGCGACCAGGGCAATGATCGGCAACAGCAGGCGCAGATCGATGCGACCTTCCAGTTCGTCGTGGCGGCGCGCGTGTGCCATCAACGCACCTTCAGGGTCGCCAGACCGATGAGCACGAGGACCACCGAGATGATCCAGAAGCGCACGATGACGCGAGGCTCCGGCCAGCCCTTCAGTTCGAAGTGATGGTGGATCGGTGCCATCCGGAAGATGCGCTTGCCGGTGAGCTTGAAGCTCGCCACCTGCAGCATCACCGACACCGTTTCGAGCACGAACAGGCCGCCCATGACGATGAAGACGATTTCCTGGCGGACGATCACGGCGATCGTCGCCAGCGCGGCGCCGACGGCGAGCGCCCCGATGTCGCCCATGAACACCATCGCCGGATAGGTGTTGAACCACAGGAACCCGAGCCCGGCACCGGCCAGCGCGGCCAGGAACACCACCAGTTCGCCGGCACCGGGAATGGACGGGATCTGCAGGTATTCGGAGAACACCGCATTGCCGGCGGCGTAGGCGAACACGCCCAGTGCGCAGGCGACCAGCACGGACGGCATGATCGCCAGGCCGTCGAGGCCGTCGGTCAGGTTCACCGCGTTGGAGAAGCCGACGATCATGAAGTACGCGACCACCACGAAGAACGCGCCCAGCGGCAGCGCGACGTCCTTGAACAGCGGCACATACAGCTCGGTGTTCGCCGGCACATCGGCGGTGAGGTACAGCGCGAACGCAGCGGCCACGCCGAAGACCGTCTGCATCAGGTACTTCCAGCGCGCCGGCAGGCCCTTGCTGTTGCGCTTCGACAGCTTCAGCCAGTCGTCCAGCCAGCCGATGAAGCCGAAAGCCACGGTCACGGCCAGCACGATCCAGATGTAGCGGTTGGACAGGTTGGCCCAGAGCAGCGTGCTGACGATCAGCGCCAGCAGGATCAGTGCACCGCCCATGGTCGGCGTGCCGGCCTTGGCGTGATGCGTCTTCGGCCCGTCCTCGCGGATCGGCTGGCCGCCGTGCTGGCGCTGCTGCAGCGCGCGGATGACGCGGGGCCCCAGCCACAGCGAAAGCGCCAGCGCCGTCAGCGCGCTCATGATCGCGCGGAAGGTCAGGTAGTTGAAAACATTGAAGCCGCCGAAGTGCGACTGCAATGCCTGCGCCAGTTCAAGCAGCATGCTCGCGTCCTCCTGTCGTCAGTTCCGCCAGCACCTGCTCCATGCCGGCCGAACGCGAGCCCTTGACCAGGCAGATCACGCCCGGCTTGAGGGATTCGCGCAGGACTGCCACCAGCGCATCACGGTTGTCGAAATGGCGGCCGTCGGCGCCGAAAGCCTCACTGGCGGCACGGCTCAGCGTGCCGACGGTGAACAGGCGGGCGATGCCGGCCTGCCTTGCCAGCGAGCCGGTGCCGGCGTGCAGCGCCTCGCTGTCCGGCCCCAGCTCGCCCATGTCGCCGAGCACCAGCCAGGGCTCCCCCGGCAAGGTCACCAGCGTCCGGATCGCCGCCGCGACCGAACCCGGATTGGCGTTGTAGGTGTCGTCCACCAGTGCGTAGCCCCCGGGCTGCTGCAGCAGGCGGAAGCGCCCGGCAACGCCACTGGCCGCGCCCAGGCCGTCGCGGATCGCCGACAGCGGCACATCCAGCGCCACCGCGACCGCGGCGGCGGCCAGGGCGTTGCCGATGTTGTGGCGTCCGGGCAGCGGCAGTTCCACCGCGATCGGACCGGCCGGTGTGTGCAGCGTGAAACGGCTGGTCTCGCCCAGTTCGATGCCGGTCGCACGGATGTCGACGTCCTCGGCATCCAGTCCGAAGCGCAGGATTCGGCGGGCGCTGACCCGGCGCGCGAAGGCCTCGGCAAAGGCATCGTCGGCATTGATGATGGCCGCGCCCTCGGCAGGCAGGCCTTCGTAGATCATGCCCTTGGTGTCGGCTACGCCGTCCAGCGAACCCATGCGCTCCAGGTGCGCGCAGGCGATGTTGTTGACCAGTGCAACCTCCGGCTGCGCGATCTGCGCCAGGTAGGCGATGTCGCCCGGCTTGCCGGCGCCCATCTCCAGCACCGCGAAGCGGTGTTCCGGCGTGAAGTCGAGCACCGCCAGCGGCAGGCCGATTTCGTTGTTGCGATTGCCGGGGTTGGCGTGCGTCGGCGCGACCTGCGAGAGTATCGACGCGGCCAGCGTCTTCACGGTGGTCTTGCCATTGCTGCCGGTGATGCCGACCACGCGCGCCGGCATGCGGTCGCGGTGGCGGCTGGCCAGCTCGCCGAGCGCATGCAGCGGGTCGGCCACCACCAGCTGCGGCAGGTCCACCGAATCCACGGCGCGGCCGACGAGCGCCGCGGCGGCGCCCGCGGCGCGCGCCTGCTGCAGCAGGTCGTGGCCGTCGACACGTTCGCCACGGAGGGCGACGTACAGCATGCCCGGCCGCAACTGGCGCGTATCGTTGCTGACGCCTTCGATGTGGACGTCGCCGCCGTGGACGCGGCCGCCGCACCACAGCGCCAGTTCGGTCAGCTGTGCGCTCAACATGACCAGGCCTCCAGTGCACGCGCGGCGTGCTGGCGGTCGTCGAACGGCAGGCGGCGTCCGGCGATTTCCTGATAGGGCTCGTGGCCCTTGCCGGCGACAAGCACCGAGTCGGCGGCCGCCGCGCCCGCGATCACCGTCGCGATGGCGTGGGCGCGGTCGCGGTCGACGCGCACCGGCGCACCGGTGTCGAAGCCGGAAAGGATGTGCGCGACGATGGCATCGCCGTCCTCGCCGCGCGGATTGTCGTCGGTGACGACGATGTCATCGGCGCCCGCCTGCGCGACCGCCGCCATCTGCGGGCGTTTGCCGCGATCGCGTTCGCCCCCGCATCCGAAGACGCAATGCAGCCGTCCCGGCGTGTGTTCGCGCAGGCTGGAGAGCGCCTGCTCCAGTGCGTCCGGCGTATGCGCGTAGTCCACCACCACCAGCGGCCGCCCGTCGCCGCCGAGGCGGCTCATGCGGCCTGGCACGCTTTCCAGCGTCGGCAGCACGCTTACGATCCGTCCGATCGTCCAGCCCAGCGCATGCAGGGTTGCCGCCACGCCGAGCAGGTTGGCGACGTTGAAGCGGCCCAGCAGCCGGGTGCGGATCGCGTACTCGCCCGCGCGCGTGGCCAGCGTGAACGACAGGCCCTCATGCCCGGTGCGGATGTCGCAGGCGTGGAATTCCGGCAGCGAACCGTCGGCCAGTGGCTGCAGTCCACAGCGCAGCAGGCGGACGGAGGCGGGTACCTGCATGGCCAGGCGCGCACCGAAGGCATCGTCGGTGTTGATGACCGCCGCTTCCAGGCCAGGCCAGCCGAACAGCCTGGCCTTCGCTGCGCCGTAGGCATCCATGTCGCCGTGGTAGTCGAGATGGTCGCGGCTGAGGTTGGTGAAGACGCCGACCGCGAAGTTCACCGCGTCGACGCGGCCCTGGTCGAGCGCATGCGACGACACTTCCATCGCGACATGGCTGACACCGACATCGGCGAAGCGGCGCAGCAGCGCATGCACCGACAGCACGTCCGGCGTGGTGCGCTCGCCTTCGACCAGCGCGCCGGGCCGACCCGCGCCCAAAGTGCCGATGGTGGCAACGTCGATGTCCGCGGCGGCCATCGCCTGGGCGAGCAGGTGGACGGTCGAGGTCTTCCCGTTGGTACCGGTGACGCCGACGATGCGCAGCTGCCGCGACGGCGCGCCATGGATGCGCTCGGCCAGCGTACCCAGGTGTGCACGCAGCGCCGGCACGGCCACGGCGGGCAAGGATGCTGGCAGCGGATCGGTCGCCGGCGGCTCGAAGAGGACGCAGGCGGCGCCGCGCGCCACGGCCTGCGCGACATGCGCCAGGCCATGCCCGCGCGATCCGGCCAGCGCCACGAAGGCATCGCCGGCGGTGACCTGACGGCTGTCCAGCGACAAACCGCCGACCACCGTGCCCGCGATGTCGTGCGGTACGGGCGCTATCCCGTCCAGCAGCACGCGCAGCGTCATCGACGACCGGCTCATGGCTGCACCCCTTCGGCGAACTGCAGCAGTTCGGCCGGCAGGTCGGGCAGGCTCTCGGCGGAGTCCTCGGGCGGCGGCAGGCGATCGACGGCGGCGAGCACGCGGTCGGGCGCGACGTCGAGCAGGCGCATCGCGCCGTCCATCACGCGCCCGAACACCGGCGCCGCCACCAGGCCGCCGTAATAGACGCCGCCCTGCGGGTCGTTGATCACCACGATACCGACCAGCCGGGGCGAGGATGCCGGGATCATGCCCGCGAACACGCTGACATAGCGGCTCTCGTAGCCGCCGGCGGTCGCTCGACGCGACGTCCCCGTCTTGCCTGCGACCGAGTAGTTCGCGACGCGGGCGCGCGTGCCCGATCCTTCCGGCCCGGTAACGGTTTCCAGCATGGCGACGATGGTCCGCGCCAGCCCGGGATCGAAGACTTCGCGCGGCGTCCTGCGCGTACCCTTGACGAACGTCGGCGGCACCAGCATGCCGTGGTTGGCCAGCGCGCCGTAGGCCTGTGCCAGCTGCAGCGCGGTCATCGAGATCGCGTAGCCGTAGGACATGGTGACCTTGTGCAGCAGGCCCCAGCGCTGCGCGTCGGGCAGCACGCCGGAGGCCTCGCCGGGGAAACCGGAGCCGGTGACCTCGCCGACGCCGATGCGATGGAAGACGCTCCACAACTCGCGGTTGTCCAGCTCCATCGCGATGCGCGCGGCGGCAACGTTGCTGGACTTGGTCAGCATCCGCGTCAGGTCCACCGGGCCGAAATTGCGGATGTCGCGCACGGTGTGGTTGGCGACGTGCAGGCTGCCGCCGTTGGTATCCAGCACGGAGTCGGGACGGAAGCGGCCGCTTTCGATGCCGGCGGCGGCGGTGAACGCCTTGATCACCGAGCCGGGTTCGAACAGGTCGGTGACCGCGCGGTTGCGACGTTGCGCCGGCTCGGCATTGCCGCGCGCGTTGTTGTTGTAGGACGGCTGGTTGACCATGGCGAGGATCTCGCCGGTCGGCGCATCGAGGATCACCATCGAGCCGGAGCTGGCATTGTGCTCCAGCAGCGTCGCCGTCAGTTCGCGATAGGCCAGGTACTGGATGCGGCGGTCGATGCTCAGCACCAGGTCCTTGCCCGGCTCCGGCGCACGCACCAGCTCGACGTTTTCGACGACGCGGCCGCGGCGGTCGCGGATCACCCGCTGGCTGCCCGGCTTGCCGGCGAGCCAGCCGTCGAAGGCCAGCTCCAGTCCTTCCTGGCCCTGGTCGTCGATGTTGGTGTAACCCAGCACGTGCGACATCACTTCGCCGGCCGGGTAGTAGCGTCGGAACTCGCGCTGGGTGTTGACGCCGGGAATGTCCAGCGCGAGCACGCGCTCGACCTGCTCCGGATTCATGTGCCGGCGCAGGTAGTCGAATTCCCGTTTCGCCGCCGCCTTTTCCTGCATGCGCCGCTGCAGGTCGTCGGCGTTCAGGCCCAGCGCCTGCGCCAGCTCGGGTATGCGGTCGGCGTGTTCGGCGAGCACGGTCGGGTTCGCCCACAGCGACTCCACCGGCGTCGAGACCGCCAGCGGCTCGCCGTTGCGGTCGAGGATCTGGCCACGCGACGTCGGGATGGCGATCTCGCGCAGGAAGCGCGCGTCGCCCTGGCGCTGGTAGAAATCCTTGCGCACCAGTTGCAGGTCGACGGCGCGAACGACCAGCGCCGTCGTGCCCAGGCCGAGCAGCACCAGCACCACGCTGAGGCGCAGGCGCAGGTTGGTTTGCGGGCGGCGCCGGATCATCGGCGCACCACCGTGACCTGGGCGGGATCGGGTCGGACCAGACCGAGTTCCTCGCGCGCGACGCGCTCGACGCGGCTCATCTCCGCCCAGGTCGCCTGCTCCAGCTGCAGACGGCCGTACTCGATGTCCAGTTCATCGCGCTCCGCGTTGAGCGCCCGCAGGTCGATGTACCGCTGCCGGCCCTCGTGGCGCACCTGGACGACGCCGATCGCGCTGGCGATGACGCCGGCGGCGAGGATCAGCATCCCGATGGCGCGCAGGCCCGGCCTCATGGCTGCCTTTCCGCCACGCGCAGCACCGCACTGCGGGCGCGTGGATTCGCCGCCAGTTCCGCTTCGCCCGGCATGATGCGTGCGATCGGGCGCAGCAGCGCCGGCCGTGCCACGGCCACCGGCAGGCGGCGGCCTCCGGTGGCGCGGCCGTCATGGGCGGCGATGAACTGCTTCACCAGCCGGTCTTCCAGCGAATGGAAACTGATCACCGCCAGCCTGCCGCCTGGCTTCAGCGCCGCCATCGCGGCGTCCAGGCCGCGCGTGACCTCGCCCAGCTCGTCGTTGATGAAGATGCGCAGCGCCTGGAACGTGCGCGTTGCCGGATGCTTGTGGCCATCCCGGGTGCCGGGTACGGTCGCGACGAGGGCGGCCAGCTGCGCGGTGCGCTCGAGCGGCTGCTGCTGGCGTTGGGCGACGATGGCGCGTGCGATGGCGCGGCTGCGGCGCTCGTCGCCGAAGCGCCAGAGAACGTCGGCGATCTCGGCGTCGGTGGCGCGCATCAGCCACGACGCCACCGGTTCGCCGCGGCTGCGGTCCATGCGCATGTCCAGCGGGCCGTCGGCCTGGAAGCTGAAGCCGCGCGAGGGATCGTCGATCTGCGGCGAGGAGACGCCCAGATCCAGCAGCACGCCATCCAGCCCGGCGCGCACCTCGTCCCACTCGGCCATGGTCGAAAACGGCGCATGCCGGATGGCGACGCGCGCATCGGCGGCGAACGCGCGTTCGGCTTCGTCGATCGCCTGGCGGTCGCGATCCATCAGCAGCAGTCGAGCGGTCGGGCCGAGCCGCGACAGCACGAGGCGGGCGTGGCCGCCCCGGCCGAACGTGCCGTCCAGATAGCGACCGTCGGGTCGCAGCGCGAGGGCGGCCACCGCCTCCTCGAGCAGAACGGGCTGATGGCTGTAGGTATTCACGTCAGGACTTCCTTCCGTCGCTGCAACGGCGGGCTGCTCCACCTTTGTCCTGGCGCCGGCCGCCACGTCGGCGACCGCGTATGCCGCCGCGCCCGCGACCGTCGTGCCGGCGAAGCGCATGAACACATCCGACGCTCGATGCATCGAACTGGATAGCGCGTCACGGACAACGGCCGTTCCGGTGCACAACATCGGCGGATTCCAGTTTCGGCGTCAGAAGTTGAGTGATTGCATTTCGGCGGTGATGTCCTCGGGAGAGATCGGGGTAGCGATCCGTTTGAGATGCGCCTCCTCGCTCCACAACTCGAATTTGTCGCCCAGCCCCAGCAGCACCGCGCGCTTTTCGATGGCGGCCGTCTGTCTCAGGCTGTGAGGCAACAGCAGGCGATGCTGGCCGTCGGGCTCAACGTGCGTGGCTGCACCCACCAGCTTGCGTTTCAGCTCGCGATGGGCCGGATTGAAGCTGGACAGCGCGTTCACCTGGTCGCGGACGCGTTGCCACTCGTCAACCGGGAACAGCCAGAGGCAGTGGGCATCGAACGGGTTGTAGGTGAACACCAGACAGTTGCCGCAGGCGACGGACAGGGCTTCGCGGTAGGCCGTCGGAATGGCCATCCGTCCCTTGTCGTCGACGCTGATGCTGGACTCACCCTGGAACATGCCCGCCTGTTTACCCACGATTTCCCACAAAACTCCACCTGGCGCACGTTACGCGTGCCCCAAAGCGCTGTCAAGAAGAAAATCCAAGGCGCGCCAAGGACTTAGCTCACTTTTCTGAGCACATTAGCTTCTACTCGCAAGCCCTTGAATATTCGAACAACAGGCCTTGTTGTTCATGGATTGATCACATTTTCTTGCGCCGCAGCATGGCGGGCCGGCGCCGCGACCGTTCCGGCAGGAAAGGGGCGCGCCCAACCGACACTTCCAGCCGCGGCCCGACCTTCGCCCCCCCCCGCGGCCACAGCTGATGAACGGGGCGGTCGGCGGCCGGCCGCCGCTTCCGTTGCGCCGGCCAGAACGGCAACGGCCGCCTCGAAGGCGGCCGTTGCGATGCTGCGTGGCGGCAGCTGCCGCCGGGGAAACGGGCCATCCGCCGCCGGCAGCTTAGACCGCGGGACGCACCCGGATCAGCCTTCCCACTCGCCGAGCGCGGCCAGGCCGTTGGCGCGCGCACGCTCGAACACCATCTGCTGGGCCTTGGCGTAGTTGCCGCTCATGTCGGCCGCCCAGAGCTTCAGGGCCGCGGACTGCATGGCGCGACCGTAGGAGAACGACAGCGGCCACGGCAGGTCTTCGTACTGGTTCATCGCGTTGAGGTGCGCGGTGGCCTGCTCGTCGCTCTGGCCACCGGACAGGAACACGATGCCCGGCAGCGCCGCCGGCACTGACGCGCGCAGGCAGCGCACGGTCAGGTCGGCGACATCCTCGACCTCGGCCTGCTCTTCGCAATCCTTGCCGGCGATGACCATGCTGGCCTTGAGGATGGTGCCTTCCAGCATGACGTTGTGCTCGTACAGCGCCGTGAACAGCGCGCGCAACGTGGCTTCGGTGACGTCGTAGCAGACTTCGATGTCGTGGACGCCGTCCATCAGGACTTCCGGCTCGACCATCGGAACCAGGCCCTGCTCCTGGCAGAGCGCGGCATAGCGTGCCAGCGCGTGGGCGTTGGATTCGATGCAGGTGCCGGTCGGGATGTCCTCGCCGATGTTGATGACGGCACGCCACTTGGCGAAACGGGCGCCGAGACGCGCGTATTCCTCGAGCCGGCCACGCAGGCCATCGAGGCCTTCGGTGATCAGCTCACCCGGACAGCCGGCCAGCGCCGCGGTGCCCTTGTCGACCTTGATGCCCGGCAGGATGCCGGCATCCGCCATCACCTTCGTGAACGGCACGCCGTCGCGGGTGGCCTGGCGGATCGTCTCGTCATAGAGGATGGCGCCGGAGATATGCTGGCCCAGGTTCGGGGCGGTCAGCAGCATCTCGCGGTACGCGCGGCGGTTTTCCTCGGTGCACTCGACGCCGACGGAATCGAAGCGCTTCTTGATGGTCGCATTGGATTCGTCGATGGCGATGATGCCCTTGCCGGGGGCAACCATGGCCTGGGCGATGTCTTCGAGGTCTTCGATGCTCATGTCTGCAACTCCTGGCATAAATGTGCCGGACGCGCAGGCGGCCGGCATGGGCCGGCAAGTATAGCCCGCCCGCGCCGGACGGACCTGTCGCCACGACCAATGGCACTTGCCGCTGGCCGGCGCGACCGGGAACATTTTCCGCATGTCCGTGACTGCGCCCGGCTTCCAGGCGGCAAGCGGACATCCCGGCCGGAGTGCGGGCGCATTCCACCATTGTCCCGAAGCACCCCCATGTCGGCTGCACCGTCTCCGGTCCTTCCTGCCCTGGCCCTGCTGTCGGCGCTTGCATCCGGTCCTGCTGCCGCCTCGGTACTGAAGCTGGACGGCATCCCGGACGAGCCGATCTGGCATGACGCCCAGGTTTTCGACGACTTCCGGATCACCAACCCGTACACGCTGGGGCCGCCGACGCACGCGACGGTCGCACGCCTGCTGGCGCTGCCGGAAGGACTGGCCGTCGCTTTCGTCTGTGACCAGCCGGCAGGCACGCCGCGCGTGAAACCCCGCGCAAACCGTGATGGCGGCAGCAACGCCGACCGCGTGAATTTCGCCGTCGACCTCGATGGTGACGGCCGCCTGGCCTACAACTTCATGGTCACGCTGGGCAATGCCATCGGCGACGAGGTGATCACCAACGAGAACCAGTACAACGCCGACTGGGACGGCGTCTGGCGCCATGCACTGCATGAAGGCGAAGACCGTTGGTCGGTGGAGATGCTGATCCCCTGGAGCGTTGCCGCGATGCGCGAGGGCGAAGGCGCCGAGCGCAGCATCGCGGTCTATTTCGACCGCGTCATCGCCGCGCGCAATGAACGCAGCGCGGCTCCGCATGCCAGCTATACACGTCCGCGTTTCGTCTCGGAGTTCGCGCGCGTGCAGGTGCCACGCCATCGCGGCGGCGGCGTGCTTGCGATCGTGCCCTACGCATCCGTGCAGTACGACCTGCTGCACGACCGCGGCGAGGGTCGCGCCGGGCTGGACCTGTTCTGGAAGCCGTCCGGGCGCTTCCAGCTCAGCGCCGCGCTCAATCCCGATTTCGGCCAGGTCGAGGCCGACGACCTGGTGGTGAACTTCGATGCCATCGAAGTGTTCTTCTCCGACAAGCGGCCGTTCTTCACCGAGAACCAGGGCATCTTCAACGTCACCACGCCCGACAGCGGCCGCCTCGTCTATACCCGGCGCATCGGTGGCGGCCGCGACGACGGCGAGGGCGCCGCCGACATCGATGCCGCCATCAAGCTCAACGGCAGCGCTGGCGGCTTCGACTATGGCACGCTGGTGGCCATCGAATCCGGTCATGCCGACGACATCGGCCGCGCCTTCTTCGTACAGCGGCTGGTGCGCAACCTCGGCAACGCGACGCTGGGCTACCTGGGCACCTGGACCGACCGGCCATGGCTGGATCGCGAGGCGCAGGTGCACGCCATCGATGCGATCTGGCGACCTTCCGCGAAATGGCTGGTGTCCGGACAGGTGCTTGGCAGTTCCATCGAACAGGGTGGCGAAACCCGCAACGGCAGCGGCGCCTGGTTCCGCGCCTTCTACACGCCGGAACCGCGCTTCCAGCACGAACTGGAAATCACGCACTTCGACCGCCGCCTGGACTTCAACGACGTCGGCTACCAGCGACGCGGCAACCTCAACGAACTGGAATGGACCAGCACCTACCGCCAGACCGGTTTCGGCGACGACGACTGGCGTCGCAGCATCACCTGGGCCGTCGAGCCGCAGGTGCGCTACAACGACAGCGGTGACCGCCTGCCGCCGGAACTGCTGCTCACCGCCAACGTGTCGCTGCGCGAAGGCGGCACGCTGTACAGCGACCTGCTCTACGCATGGCGCGGCCACGACGACCTCGTCTCACGCGGCCACGGCAAGGTCGAGCTGGAGCCGCGCCTGCGCAGTTTCTACAACTACTACGAGTCGCCACGCGTGGGACGCTGGCTGTGGTTCGCCGGCGTGTATGTCACCCAGGAAGGCAACGAGGGCTTCGCGATCCAGCCTGAACTCATCGCGCGCTACTTCATCCGCGACGATCTGAATGTGCGCCTGCAGTTCTTTCCACGCTGGTCGCAGGACTGGCTGATCTGGCGCGAGGACACGCTGTTCGCCAGCTATCGCCGCAAGCAGCAGCGCCTGGACCTGGACGTCAACTGGTTCCCAGGCAGCCGGCACGAACTGCGCCTCAAGGCGCAGTGGCTGGGCATCGACGCCTACGATCCCACCGCCTACCGGATCGGTGCCGGTGGCCGCCTGCTCGAAAGCGGCGACAGCGTGCCCGCCTTCACCAGCAACACCTTCGGCGTGCAGCTGCGCTACCGCTACGAATTCGCGCCGCAGCGCGAACTCTACGTCGTCTACGCCCGCGGCGGCGACGAACGCACCGTGTACGAGGACGGACACCCTCGCGATAGCCACGACGGACTGGGCGGCCTGTTCGCCGACATACCCGACCTGCGCGACGCCGACCAGGTGCTGGTGAAACTGCGCTGGGCGTTCTGAAGGCGAAACGCGGTGCCTGGGCCGGTGCGGTGTATCGCGCCTCCGGCGATCCGCCCGGGAACGTCGATTACCCGGTGAACACGAGTCCGCTGCCCAGGCGCCGAGCGGGGCCGGGTGTCGGCGCCAGCGGGTCGAGCCCGTCTCCCGGATCACCCGGCGACCTGGCTGCCCGCTTCCGGCCTGCCTCGTCGTGATGCCGGCGGAGCAGGCTGCGCAGTTTCGCCGCCTGGGCTGTGGGGCACAGACACCTCCTCGGGTTGCCCACAGGTCCCCATTCGAAACGCGGTGTCGACCACGCGGTCGATCTGATTGCGCCGTTCTTCCCGGGATCAGAGATCTCCCAGGCCTTCGGCAATGCCGCCCGGGCCGACGCGCAGCAGTTTGAGGGTGTTGGTGCCGCCCAGCTCGCCGGTGTGGTCGCCATTGGTGACGATGACACGGTCGCCTTCGCTGAGCAGGCCCAGGCCATGCAGCCGGCTGATCGCGGCACGCGCCGCCAGCAGCGGATTGCCTGGCGGCGCCTGGAACTCGATCGGAAACACGTCGCGCAGCATCCGCATCCGCCGACGCGCTCCCTCGTTGCGCGACAGCGCGAAGATGGGCACCTGCGTCCGGTAGCGCGAAAGCCAGCGGGCGGTGCCGCCGGATTCGGTCAGCGCGATGATCGCGCGCACGTGCACGCGGCCGGCAAGGAACATGGCCGCCATTGCGATCGCCTGGTCGGTGCGCTCGAGATTGCCGTTTGCCGCACCGAATCCGGGATCCGGTTCGAACTGGCGTTCGGCGCCGCGGCAGATGCGCGCCATGGTGGCAACGGCGCGATCGGGGTATCGGCCTACGGCCGACTCGGCGGACAGCATGACCGCGTCGGTGCCGTCGATGACGGCATTGGCGACGTCCAGCACCTCGGCGCGGGTGGGAATGGGCGCATCGACCATCGACTGCAGCATCTGCGTCGCGGTGATGACGACGCGACTGCGCAGCACGGCTTCGCGAATGATCTTCTTCTGCAGGCCAGGCAGTTCGGCATCGCCGATCTCGACGGCGAGGTCGCCGCGCGCCACCATCACCGCGTCGGAGGCGTCGATGATCCCGGCAAGGTTCTCGACCGCTTCCGCACGCTCGATCTTGGCGACCACCGCCGCCTCGCCGCCCGCCGCAGCGATCAGCGCGCGCGTGCGTTCCATGTCTTCGGCATTGCGGCAGAACGACACCGCGACGAAATCCAGGCCCAGTTCGGCGGCCAGCCGGATGTCATCCTCGTCTTTCTGCGTCAGCGCGCCAATGGACAGGCCGCCGCCCAGCTTGTTCAGTCCCTTGCGGTTGGAGAGCACGCCATCGGTCAGCACGGTGGTATGGATGCGGGGACCGTCCACGCGTTCCACGCGCAAGGCCATCAGGCCGTCATCCAGCAACAGGGTGTCTCCACTGGAGACATCGGCCGGCAGGCCCAGGTAACTGACGCCAACGCCCTGCTCGTCGCCGGGCGGCGCATCCTCGCGGCAGTCCAGCGTGAAGGCCTGCCCGGACTGCAGTTCAACGCGACCTTCGGCGAACTTCTCGATGCGGATCTTCGGCCCGCCCAAGTCGCCGAGTATCGCCACTTCCTGCCCGATCGCCTGCGCCGCCTCGCGCACCAGCGCGCAGCGCCTGCGGTGTTCCTCGGCGTGGCCGTGGGAAAAGTTGATCCGGGCGATGTCGACACCGGCGGAAAGCAGCCGTTGCATGGCAACGGGGTTGTCGCTGGCTGGCCCCAGCGTGGCGATGATCTTGGTGCGGCGAAGTTCGTCGCTCATGGCAGTCCCGTTCATTTCGGCGGCAAGTTAGCACGCCGACGGGAACGTCCATAGGGCCGGGCGCACCGCTCAATCGAGGATGATGTAGAACAGGATGGCCAGGTAATGCAGCACGCTGCCGGTCAGCACGAAGGCATGCCAGATCGCATGCGAGTACGGCAGGCGTCGCCATACGTAGAACACCACGCCAACCGTGTAGGCGGCGCCACCGAGCAGCATCAGGATCAGGCCACCGCGTTCCAGAGAGGCCGCCAGCGGCTTGATGGCAACGATGCCTGCCCAGCCCATCAGCAGATAGAGCGCGACCGCCAGGCCGGTATAACGGCGCAGCGGCGTGAACTCGAAGATGATGCCGAAGATGGCCAGGCCCCAGATGACGCAGAAGAGCGTCCAGCCCACGGGGCCATCCAGCGCCAGCAGGGTGAAGGGTGTGTAGGTGCCGGCGATCAGCAGGAAAATCGCGACATGGTCGAGCTTGCGCAGCACCGGGCGGGCACGCGCCACCGGCACGCCGTGGTAGAGCGTCGATGCGGTGTAGGCCAGGATCAGGGTGGTGCCGAAGATGCTGCCGGCGACCAGCGCGCGGGTGTCGCCGGCCCGGGCGGCGAACCCGACCAGCACCGCCAGCCCGACGATGCTGGCGATGATGCCCAGGCCATGGATGATGCTGTTGGCGATTTCCTCGCGCGGGGTATAGCGGGATTCCATGACGGTCACCGGGCCTGCGGCACTGCAGCACGCACCGTAGCGCAGGCCCCAATCCATGACAACGGGTTTCAATACGCCTGCGTATTGAGGGGCGGATTGCGTTCAGGCTGCAGGGGGCGGAGCGTGGATCCTGCCTTCGGGAGAGCGCCCATCCTGCCCCGCTTACACGAAGTGATGCCGGCCGGGTCGCCTTCGATGGGCTCCGCCGTCAACCTTCATCAACCGGCGACGGGCGAGGACCGGGGGGGGGGCGGCGTGCCACGCTGGTGCCCTGGCAAAACGGATGGACACGTTGACATCTGTCAATTTGTCCCGGTTGCCGTCCAAGGCGGTGTGCACCGCACCCCGACCGGCCACGTGCGAGCCCCACATCCTACGCAGGCGTATGGATGATCGTGAAAATCGGCGAACGTCGGCGAACTCGCCGGGAACTGGACAAGACCCAGCGCTCGCACCACACTTCACCGCTTCGCCACTCCGGATCGAACCGTGGCCCGGTTGCTGCTGCTCAATGGACCCAACCTCAACCTGCTCGGCACGCGCGAGCCGGCGGTCTACGGCCATACGACGCTGGCGCAGATCGAGGCCGGACTGCGCGACCGCTGCCAGGCGGCCGGACATCAGATCGAGTGCCTGCAAAGCAATGCCGAACACGTGCTCGTCGACCGCATCCAGGCGGCGCGCGCCGACGGCACCGCATTCATCCTGATCAACCCAGCAGCCTTCACGCACACGAGCGTCGCACTGCGCGACGCACTCGCGGCGGTGGCCATCCCGTTCATCGAGCTGCACCTGAGCAACCCGCACGCACGCGAGCCGTTCCGCCACCACTCCTATCTGTCCGACCTCGCGGTCGGCGTGGTGGCCGGGTTCGGCCCCGACAGCTACCGGCTGGCGCTCGACGCCGCCCTGGCACGCCTGGCGCATTGAGCCGGGCGAGCGCGGCACCGCCGACCCCATTCATCTGCAAAACAAGGACGACCCCATGGATCTGCGCAAGATCAAGAAGCTGATCGAGATGCTGGAAGAATCGAACCTGTCCGAGCTGGAGATCCGCGAGGGCGAGGAGACGGTCCGCCTCAGCCGTCACCCGGCCAGCGTGCCGATGGCGACCTACAGCTCCGCACCGGTGATGACCGCGGCGCCGCAGGCCGCAGCACCCGCAGCCGCCGCGACGGCGCCGACGCCTGCGGCCGGCAGCAGCGACGCCGCGCCCGAGCTGCCGGCCGGGCAGGTGCTGCGCTCGCCGATGGTCGGCACCTACTACGCCGCGCCCTCGCCCGG
This sequence comes from Pseudofulvimonas gallinarii, assembly GCF_004343305.1. Lineage (GTDB taxonomy): Bacteria > Pseudomonadota > Gammaproteobacteria > Xanthomonadales > UBA2363 > Pseudofulvimonas > Pseudofulvimonas gallinarii. The sequence continues at coordinate 44,143 of NZ_SMAF01000010.1, forward strand.
CGCAGATCCGTTCGTGCGCATCGGCCAGCAGGTCAAGAAGGGCGACACGCTCGCGACCATCGAAGCGATGAAGATGTTCAATCCGATCGAGGCAGAAAGTGATGGCACGGTCAAGGCCATCCTGGTCGAGAACGGCCAGCCGGTGGAATTCGACCAGCCGCTGTTCGTGATCGGCTGACCGCCATGCCACACCGCATCGAGAAGATCGTCATCGCCAACCGTGGCGAGATCGCCCTGCGCATCGTCCGCGCCTGCGCGGCGCTGGGCATCCGCACGGTCGCCGTCCATTCCACGGTGGACCGCAACCTCAAGCACGTCGCCATGGCCGACGAAAGCGTCTGCATCGGGCCGGCGCCGAGCGGCCAGAGCTACCTCAACGTGCCGGCGATCATCGCCGCCGCCGAGGTCACCGACGCGCGCGCCATCCATCCAGGCTACGGCTTCCTCGCCGAGAACGCGGAATTCGCCGAACAGGTCGAGCAGTCCGGCTTCGTGTTCATCGGCCCGCGCCCGGAGACCATCCGCCTGATGGGCGACAAGGTCACCGCCATCGCGGCGATGAAGGAAGCCGGCGTGCCGACCGTTCCCGGTTCCAACGGCCCGCTCGACGACGACGGCGAGCGCAGCCTGCGCATCGCCCGCGAAATCGGTTATCCGGTCATCATCAAGGCCGCCGGCGGCGGTGGCGGCCGCGGCATGCGCGTCGTGCACACCGAAGCCGCGCTGCTCAACGCCATCGTGACCACGCGCCAGGAAGCGCAGGCGGCGTTCGGCAACCCGCAGGTCTACATGGAGAAGTTCCTGGAAAACCCGCGGCACATCGAGATCCAGGTGCTCGGCGACGGCGAGGGCAATGCCGTGCACCTCGGTGAACGCGACTGCTCCATGCAGCGCCGCCACCAGAAGGTGGTCGAGGAAGCGCCGGCCCCCGGCATCACGCCGGAACAGCGCGCCGAGATCGGCGGCGTCTGCGTCGAAGCCTGCCGCCGCATGCGCTACCGCGGCGCCGGCACCTTCGAGTTCCTCTATGAGGACGGACGCTTCTACTTCATCGAAATGAACACGCGCATCCAGGTCGAGCATCCAGTGACCGAGATGATCACCGGCATCGACCTGGTGCGCGAGCAGATCCGCGTCGCCGCCGGGCACCCGCTGGGCATCCGCCAGGAAGACGTCGTCCTGCGCGGCCACGCCATCGAATGCCGCATCAACGCCGAGGACCCGGATACCTTCATGCCGTCACCCGGGCTGGTGAAGACCTTCCACGCCGCCGGCGGCCCGGGCATCCGCGTCGATACCCATGTCTACGACGACTACCGGATCCCACCGAACTACGATTCGATGATCGGCAAACTGATCGCGCACGGCGCCGACCGCGCCGAGGCGATCGCACGCATGCGCGTGGCGCTCAGCGAAACGGTGGTGGATGGCGTCAAGACCAACATCCCGCTGCAGCAGCGGATCATGACCGACGAAGGCTTCAAGTCCGGCGGCATGAACATCCACTATCTCGAGAAGCGGCTGGCCGAACAGCGCGGGGGACACTGAGTACCATGTGGCTGGCCATCACCGTCGAGACCGAGGCGCGTTTCGAGGAGCGCCTGAGCAGCGCCTTCGAAGACCTGGGCGCGGTCGCCGTGACCCTGCTGGATGCGGCGGATCAGCCGATCTACGAACCGCGTCCCGGCGAAACGCCGCTGTGGCGTCGCCTGACCATGCAGGCGCTGTTTCCCGGCGAAGCCGATGAAGCCGGCATCGTCTTCGGGCTGAGCGCGCTGCAGCCCGGACTGGACCTGCGTCGCCTGCAGGTGCAGCGCATCGAGGACCAGGACTGGGAACGCGCCTGGATGGATGATTTCCATCCCATGCGTTTCGGCCGCCGGCTGTGGATCGTGCCGACCACGCACGCGGTGCCGGAAGAAGCACAGGCGGACGACTCGGTGGTGATCCGGCTCGATCCAGGGCTCGCCTTCGGCACCGGCACCCACGCGACCACGTCGCTGTGCCTGCAATGGCTGGACGCGCAGAAGCTGGACGGCCGGCGCGTGCTCGACTTCGGTTGCGGCTCCGGCATCCTCGCGATCGCCGCCGCGCGCCTGGGCGCCGCCGGCGTGGTCGCGACCGACAACGATCCGCAGGCGCTGACGGCCACCGCCGACAATGCCGCCGCCAATGGCGTCGAGCCGGCGCTGCACATCGTCGCCAGCGAAGACTGGTCGCCCACGGCCGAAAACGATGTCGTCGTCGCCAACATCCTCGCCAATACGCTGGTCGAGCTGGCGCCGACACTGGTCGCGGCGATCCGGCCCGGTGGCGCGCTGGCGCTGTCCGGCATCCTGCCCGAGCAGGCGGACGACGTCGCCGCCGCCTATGCCGTGCTCGGCGTCGAGTTGCAACGGCGTGATCTCGACGGCTGGGTGCTGCTGGCCACGAATGCGGAAATGGTCGACGCATGATCGCCGGCGCTTCGCTACGCTGACGGCCTGCGACCGACCATGTCCGCCATGTACAGCCAATGCCCGCACTGCCTGACCATCTACCGGGTCGCCCTGGGCGAACTCGCCGGTGGTCGTGGCGAAGCCGCCTGCGGCAGCTGCGACCAGGCCTTCGACGTACTGGCGACGCTGAGTGCCGAGCTGCCACCGGAGCCCATCGACCGCCTCGACGTCGTGCCTCCGCAGATGCCGGTGCCGGTGCTGCGCCAGGCGGTCCTGCGACCGAAACCGCTGCAGCCGTCGCTGTTCGATCCGAATACCCGCAAGCAGGCGGAAAGCTTCCTCAAGCCGCGCGCGGCCGTGGCTGCGGCCGGGACGCGACGGCGCGTGGCCTTGTGGCTGGCGGTGGTCGTGTTGGCCGTGGTGCTGCTCGCCCAGATCGTCTATGCCGAACGCCAGCGACTGCTGGCCATTCCGACCTATCGCGCCTGGGCCGAATCGCTGTGCGAGCGCTTCGGTTGCCTGGTGCCCGGTTCGACGCGCGCGATCGCCGACATCCGCCTCATCTCCCGCGACATCCGGAAGCATCCGACGGTCGAAGGCGCCTTGCTGATCACCGCGACCATGGCCAATACCGGGGAGCGCGCGCGACCCTATCCGATCCTCGAGCTGCGCCTGTCGGATCTCGACGAGCGGCCGGTGGCGATGCGCCGCTTCATGCCCGAGGACTATCTCTCCGATCGCGCCCGCGTGCCGGCAGGCATGCCACCGCACTCGACGGTGCCGCTGGAGTTCGAAGTGCTCGACCCGGGCGCGGATGCGGTCGCCTTTGAATTCCGCTTCCTGCCGCCACGCTGATCGAACCGACCGGCATCGGCGTGCGCTTGCGGCGCTGTGGTACGGCCGCGCATGCCACCATCGCAGCACTGCCGTGACACCTGCCTCGCCACGACTGTGATGCGTTGTCAAGGTTTCATCGTCATCGCCTCGGGGGTACACTGCCCGCCCCGGAGAGGACACCACGCCGCACTGCAGGCGCGGGCGGAATCCGGCCCCGTCATTTCGCTGCCCAGGAGTGCCGCCCTTGAACGCCGTCGTCCAGTTGCCCGTGCCCCAGCGCGATCCGCAGGCCACGCGCGTAACCCTGGCGGAGTGCGTCGGGCAGTCGGTGCGCCGCTACCTGGAAGACCTGGGCAACAGCGATGTCAACGACGTCTACGACCTGTTCCTGCGCGAGCTGGAAGGTCCGCTGCTGCGTGAAGTCATGGCCTGGTCGAACAACAACCAGAGCCGCGCCGCGCAGGCGCTCGGACTGAGTCGCGCCACCCTGCGCAAGAAGCTCCAGGCGCACGGCCTGCTCTGACGTTCCAACCGCCGAGCCGCACCGCCTCGGCTGAGCTTCCGGCGGTGCATGGATGCCCTGCCGAGACTGCCATCATGACGTTCGATCCTGACTCGCGCCTGCCCGTCAAGCGCGCCCTGCTGAGCGTGTCCGACAAGACCGGATTGCTGGAACTGGCCCGCGCGCTGGCGCGCCACGGCATTGAACTGGTCTCTACCGGCGGCACCGCGAAGGCGCTGCGCGAAGCCGGACTGGCCGTGCAGGACGTGTCCGCGCTCACCGGTTACCCGGAAATGATGGACGGACGGGTGAAGACGCTGCATCCGGTGGTCCATGGCGGCCTGCTCGGCCGCGCCGGCCTCGACGAGGCGGTGATGGCCGAACACGGCATCGCCGCCATCGACCTGCTGGTGCTCAACCTCTATCCCTTCGAGCGCGTCACGGCACGACCGGATTGCACCCTCGCGGAAGCGGTGGAGAACGTCGATATCGGCGGACCGGCCATGCTGCGGTCGGCCGCCAAGAATTTCCAGCGCGTCGCCGTCGCGACCTCGCCCGACCAGTACGATGCGCTGGTCGCCGAGCTGGACGGCAACGCGGGCCAGCTGTCGGGCCGGACGCGCTTCGAGCTGTCCGTGGCCGCCTTCAACCGGGTGGCGCAGTATGACGCCGCGATCAGCAACTACCTGTCGGCGATCACCGACGCCAGCACCGAGGTGCCCGTTCGCGCGCATTTCTCGGCACAGGCCAACGGCAATTTCGTCAAGGTGATGGACCTGCGCTACGGCGAGAACCCGCACCAGAAGGCCGCCTTCTACCGTGACCTGTACCCGGCGCCGGGCTCGCTGGCGACGTTCGAGCAGCTGCAGGGCAAGGAACTGAGCTTCAACAACATCGCCGATGCCGATGCCGCCTGGGAATGCGTGCGCCAGTTCGACGCCCCGGCCTGCGTCATCGTCAAGCATGCCAATCCCTGCGGCGTCGCCGTCGGCGCCGGCTGCGGCGACAGCTACGAGGCCGCCTACGGCACGGATCCGACCAGCGCCTTCGGCGGCATCATCGCCTTCAACCGTCCGCTCGACGCGAAGACGGCGAAGACGATCCTCGACCGCCAGTTCGTCGAGGTGCTAATCGCCCCTGGCTACGACGACGCCGCACTGGAGTACGTCACGCGCAAGGCGAACGTGCGCGTGCTGCGCATTCCACTGGCCGCGGCGGCGCCCGGATTCATCGACACCCGCCGCGTCGGTTCCGGCATGCTCATGCAGACCGCCGACGCCCGCGTCGTCAGCCGCGACGAACTGAAGGTGGTGACGCGGCTGGCGCCCACCGACAGCCAGTTCGCCGACCTGCTGTTCGCCTGGAAGGTCGCGAAGTTCGTCAAGTCCAATGCCATCGTCTACGCCCGCGACCAGCGCACCATCGGTGTCGGCGCCGGCCAGATGAGCCGTGTCTACTCCGCGCGCATCGCCGGAATCAAGGCCGAGGACGCCGGCCTGGTGGTGCAGGGCTCGGTGATGGCGTCGGACGCATTCTTCCCGTTCCGCGACGGCATCGACGCCGCTGCCCAGGCGGGCATCAAGGCGGTCATCCAGCCGGGCGGATCGATGCGCGACAGCGAGGTGATCGCCGCCGCCGACGAGCACGGCATTGCCATGGTGTTCACCGGCGTCCGCCACTTCCGGCACTGAGCCGCATCGGCGCGGCGCTCACGTCTGCGCGCCTCGCCTACCGTCGCCCCCACGACGTCGCACCGACAGCGACGACGGCGACCCGCGGCCGACATCCAGACACCGCGTCGGTCTATGCCGGGGCCGCATTCACCTCCGCCTCCGCTGGCCGCACCGGCGCATGCGAAGCCGTGTCCATGCCGGCGCTCGCGCCTGATTTTTTAATGAACGGAAACTGAAGTCTTTGTCGAATCTGCGATAGGGTGGCCGGTTCTGGCGCCGTATCGCGTTATTGCCCGGTACCAGACTTTTGCCCAAGACGGAGAGTTACATGCACGCCAGCCGTATCCGTTCCGCCATCGCCAGCCTGACCGCCAGCGCAGTGCTGACGCTGTCGGCGGCCGCCCCCGCCCTGGCTGAAAAGCCCGGCACGGTGACCACCATCCGTGGCGCAGGACCCGTCGTCCAGGCCATCAATGGCGCTCCATTGACGATCCGCGTCGGCGACGAGCACTCCTACCAGATCATCAACGCCGACATCCCGGGCGTTGGGCAGATCTATCCGTCCAGTTCTTCCGGCACCGCCGACATGGGCTGGATGGTGCGTACCGGCGGCGTCCTGTATGCACCCGCCTACAGCACCCATCCGTCCGGATCGGCGACCGGCAGCCTCGGCGCGTACACGGCCTACAGCGGGCGCACGATCAGCGCGGTCACCGGCACCGGCACCGCTGCCGATCCCTTCCGCGTCGTGGTGGAAAACCAGCTCGGCACCAGCGGCCTGAGCAGCCGCGAAACCGTCCGGTACGTCAATGGCGACAACTACTTCAGCAAGTCGTTCACGCTGACCAACAACAGCGCCGCCAGCCAGGATGTGAGCATCTTCCTCGGCGGCGACATCTATCTCGCCGGTGACGACAGTGGCGTTCCCTACCGCCAGTCTGCTTCCGGCAGCGTCGGCGGCAGCGACTGCGGGACGCCCGCGAGCTACTACATCCTCTATATCCCGCAGACGCCGGCCAATGCATGGACCGGCTCGGGTTATGGCAACGTCTGGTCGCAGATTGCCGGCGGCACCCTCAGCAATACCCTGTCCACCACCAGCTGCATCGACAATGGCGCGGCCCTGCAGTGGAACCGGACGATTCCGGCGGGTGGCAGCACCACGGTCGAGGCGCTGACCTCGTTCGGTGACATCCCCAGCATCCTCCTGTTCGACGTCGTCAGCGTCACCCCGGACAACGGCGCCCAGGGCAGCACGGTGAACGTGACTATTTCGGGCCTGGGCTTCGCGCCGGGCATGCAGCTGAACTTCGGCAGCGGCATCACGCTGTCCAACCTGGTCGTCGTCAATGACACCACCGCGACGGCGACGCTGACGATCGCACCTTCGGCCACGGTCGGTCCGCGTGATGTCGTCGGCACCAACGACACCGCCACCCTGACCGACACGCTGGTGGCCGGTTTCCGCGTCACCAGCTCGGGTGGCCCGCTGCCCGGGGGTCCGGTACGACCGGTACCGGCGGTGGATGGGTCCGGACTGGTGTTGCTGGTCGTCGGCATGCTGCTCGTCGGCCTGGTGGCTGCCCGCCGCTACAGCTGACGCCGCGCCCCGCCGGGCTTTCGGCGGGACGCTTCGTGATCGCGTGGCGCACACGCGCCGCGCGATCCGACCACGCAGCCGCCGCAGGCTGGCGGAAAACCTGTCAGCTCCATCGTAAGTGCAACCGACAACCTCCGCAGGCGGGCGGCGGCTCGCACCGAAGGAATCGCCGTCCGGACAGGCCGGCTCAATCGAGTTGGCGGCAGTCGGCCGGCGGTGTGGTCGACATGACCCGCATGGCCGGTTCACCGGTTGTGTCCGCAATGGCCTGCGCATAGACGCTGCACACGCCGGCGAACGCGAACGCTTCCTCGCGGAAGCGCCGACGCAGCGTGGCAGCCGCATCGGCATCGCCGTCGGCGGCGGCCGCCCGGACCAGGATCAGCCGCGCCATCGACAGTTCGGTGGGATCGGCGCGCAGGTCCGGATTCGCGTCGACGATGGCGCCGGCAAGCATCCTGGCGCAACGCGGATCGCCCCGTTGCAGGCACAGCTCCGCATGCAGGCGGTCGGCGCTGCGGACCGCACGTTCCCGGAAGGGATGCGAAGACGGGACGTGCTCCAGGCCTGTACGGGCGGCAGCCAGCCAGCGCCCGGCGTCATCGATGTCACCGCGCAGCAAGGCCACGTCGGCGAGCAGGACCTGCGTCTGTACGCGTGTCGCACGCGCATCGGGCTGGGGCCGTCCGTCCAGCTCGCCCTCGAGCGTGCGCGCCACGGCACCGGCCTCGTCAAGCTGGCCGGCGCGGATGAGCCGACGTGCCAGGAAGCGGTCAAGCCCGATGACATCCATGCTATCGGTCGGCGTGCGACGCGCCACGCGACGGGCCTCCCGCGTCTCCGCGACCGATTCCTGGAAACGGCCACTGCGCTCGAGCGCCTCGGCAAGCTGCGCGCGGACGCTGGCGACGGTGCGGAACTCCGGCCCGTACTGGCGTTGCCAGCGTTCGATCAGCCTGCCGTAGTCGGCCAGCACGGCATCGGAATGGCCGAGTACCAGCCGGTGTCCCGCCAGCAGCGTGTCCAGCAAAAGGTGTTCGCCGAGCAGCCCGGCCGTGGACAGGGTGGCCTGCAGGCGTTGCGACTCCTGGGCCGCGGCGGCGAACTCACCCGCCTGGATATGGACGTCGACCAGCGCCGCGCGTGCCTGTGCCTGGTCCTCGATGGTGGTGCCCGCCCGTCCACGACGCGGCCGGCCCAGCGCGATCGCGCGCTGTGCCAGTTCGCGCGCCTGCGCGGGCGGCAACAGGCCATGGCGGGTTCCGACCCGGACCTTGGTCGTCAGCAGGCGCGACAGCGTCGAGACCTGCTGCGCGTCTTCGCTGGCGTGCTCGACCAGGGCGATCGCCGAATCCAGGTTTTCGATCGCAGCCGCGTGGCGCCCGGACAGCTCCAGCGCCATCGCCTGGCCCTCATGCAGGCGCGCCTGCACGATGGGATCGAGATCCTCACCCTGTTCCAGGCCACGCTGCGAGGCATCGACGGCCGAAGGGGTGTCGCGTGCGCCGGCATAGACGTCGGCGATCATGCCCATCAGCCAGGCGCGGACCTCCGGCGGCAGGTCGCGTTGGCCCATTTCGGTCTTCAGCAGTTCCAGCACGTCGCGAACGCTGAGATCCGCACCTTTCTCGCCCGCTGTTGAACGCGCAAGCACATCGGTGACGAAATCGAAGGTGCGGGTGTACAGGTCGCGTTCGTAGCGCGTCTGCGCAAGCTGCACGCTGCGATAGGCGGTGAAGGCGACGACACCGGCCACGACCAGCGCGGATACCGCCAATGCGACCCGGTGCCGGCGCAGGAACCGGCCGAGGCGATAACGCCAGCGACCGGTATGGGCATGGACAGGACGGTGGTCCCGCCAGCGCCCGAGGTCGTCGTCGAGCGCATCGACGTTGAGGTAGCGCTGATCGGGTTCGCGCTTCAGGCAGGCGTGGACGATGGCGCCCAGCCCGCCGGCGAGTTCCCGGCGGATGGCGGCGCGCGTGTTGCCGATCCCTTCCAGCGCGGCCGTGGGCGCGCGCGCGACCGCCTGCCATACCGGTTCGACCTCCTCGCCCTGTCCGCCGATGCGATGGCGCAGCAAGGTTGTTCCGCTGGCGTCCTCGGCGAAGGGGCCGACACCGGCAAGCAGCCGATACAGCAGCACGCCCAGCGTATAGATGTCCGTGGCCGGCCCCGCCTGCTCGCCGAGCAGCTGTTCGGGCGCGGCATAGGCGGGCGTCAGCGTCAGGTCGATGGTCTGGCCGGGCGTGGCATCACCCTCCGGATCGAAGAGCTTGGCGACACCGAAGTCGAGAAGCTTCACGCGTCCCTCGCCGGTGACGAGGATGTTCGACGGTTTCAGGTCACGATGAACGACGAGCCGCGAGTGCGCGTAACGGACCGCGTCCAGCACCTGGCCGAACAGCTCGACGCGGCCGCGCAGCGACAGGCGCTGTTCGTCGCACCAGCGGTCGATGGGGACGCCGTCGACCAGTTCCATCGCATACCAGGGTTCGCCCTGGCCGCTGACGCCGCCATCGATCAGGCTGGCAATGTTGTCGTGGCGAAGCCCGGCAAGGATGCCGCGCTCGCGCAGGAAGCGTCGTTGCGCGCCTACGCCGGCGACCGCGGAGGCGACGATCTTGAGCGCGCAGTGCTGTTCGAACTGGCCATCGGCGCGCTCGGCGCGGAAGACCAGGCCCATGCCGCCCTGCCCGATCAGTTCGATCAGCCGCCAGGCGCCGAACTGCCGGCCGATGAAGGCTGCGGCATCGACCGGCTCCTCGACCAGGTCGTCCGTCCACCGGGGCCGGGCGTCCAGGCGATCGTCATCGCTGGCATCGGCCTCCAGCAGTTGCCGTACGACTTCCGCCAACTGCGGATCGCGCCGGCGGATCTCCGCCATGCGGCCGTTCCGGTGCGCGGGCGCAAGATCCAGCAATTCGTCGAGCAGTGCCAGACCTTCGGCCCAGCGCCTGCCGTCGGCATCGGTGTTCCCGGTCGGTACGCTGCACACCGTCTCAGCCGTTTCCGTGCTCCGCGCCATCGGCATCCGCGCCAGAGGCGTCGGCGCCGGACAGCGCCACCAGCAGGAACGCGCGTGCCTTTCGCCATTCGCGCTGCACGGTGCGATCGGTGACCCCCAGCGCCTCGGCGATTTCCATTTCGCTGTAGCCGCCGAAATAGCGCCATTCGACGATGCGCGCCATGCGCTGGTCCACCGCCTCAAGCTCGGCCAGCACGCGATCCAGCTCGATGGCATCCATGGCGTTCTCGCCAAAGCCGACCAGATCCTCGGAAAGGGTCACGGCCGCCTCGCCACCGCCGCGCTTGATCGCCACCATGCTGCGATACTTTTCCACAAGCACCTGGCGCATGGCGCGCGAAGTCAGGCCGATGAGGTGGGGGCGGTCCTTCGGGCGGAAGCCGGCGTCCGTCGCTACGCGCAGGAAGGTCTCGTTGATCAGCGAGATCGTGCTCATGGCGACGCGGTCATTGCGCAGGTAGCGGCGCGCGCAGCGGCGCAGGTCGTCATAGACGGTGCTGTAGGCCGCGCCCAGTGCCTCGGCGTCGCCATCCTGTGCCCGCCGGAGCTGCTGGGTCACGACACCGAGATTGAGGCCCGGCTCGATGGTTTCATCCATTCCCGCCCTTCCACGGAACGCCACGCCGCCCGCGCCACTGCTGCGTTGCGGCGACACCCGCATACTGAAGGATGGCCGGCGACCGGACAAGACCGGCGCCTGGGCCGGCCCGGAAAGCCGATTCGTGGCAATCTTGGCAAAAATCGGGTCAGCCGCCGGCCGGATGTCGGGTTCCGCCGTCTTCCGTCGCATTGCTTCATGGGGTCATTCCGCCCGTCGGCCCGCTACCTGCCCGCCAAGGAGTCAAGCCATGCGCCGCGCCCATCCTCTTGTCACCGCGTCCGTCACCGCGCTGTCGCTGGCCGCCGCCTGTGCCGCCGCAGCCGTGAACCCGCCCGCGGCCGATGACGCCTGGGCGCGGGTCGAAATGGATCGCGACACGCTCACCGCATGGCTGGGGCCGGTTGCCGGCGTCGACTACGGCGCCTTCCAGTGGATCCCGGCGCATCTTCTCGCCACCCGGGCGCCGGTCGATCCGGCGCGGGTCACGGTCATCGAAGCGCCCTTCCGGATCACGCTGGGTGGCGAGTCGTTCGATCCCGCCGACCGCCCCCTGACCTTCGCCGGTCGCGAATCGACGGCGGCAACCGGACCGGGCTGGTGGCTGGTGCAGTTCGTCGGCCCGACGCGACGCGACTGGCTGGGCGACCTCACGGCGCGCGGGCTCAAGCCGGTCCAGTACATCCACCCGTTCACCTACGTCACATGGGGCGAGGCGGCGACGGTTGCATCGCTGCAGGAGGCCGGCCTGCCGCAGGTGCGCGCGGTGTCCGAATTCCGCCCCGACTACAAGTTCCGCCCGGACGAAGGGTTCCCGCCTGCCGTCGGCCACCAGCGCGAAATGATGGCGCTCGTCGCCAACGAGTATGTGCCGACGCTCCAGGGACGCATGGGGGCCGTCGGCGCGGCCATCCGTGCGATCACCGCGGTCAACAGCCTGCTCAGCGTCATCTATCTCTCCGCCACCGGCATCCGCGGCGGCGAGATCGCCGAATTTCCCGAAGTGTACGCCTTGCAGGATGTCCCCATGGATGGCGGCGTCCGCGGCGAGATCCAGAACCAGGTCAATGCCGGACAGCTCGATGCCTCGGGCCGGGCACACACCGGTTACCTGGCATGGCTGGACGGCACCGGCCATGACGGCAGCACGGTCACCGTCAGCGTCGTCGACGAGTCCGGCTTCCGCGCCAGCCATCTCGACCTGGCCGACAACGTCTCGGGCTGCGTACCGCTGCCCGGACCGCTGAGCAGCTGCAGCGGCAACGCCTACAGCGACCATGCCACGCATGTCGCCGGCGCCATTGCCGGTACCGGCGCCAGCGGCATCGTTGATGGAGAGGGATTCCTCCGCGGCATCGGCGTCGCGCCCGGTGCGCGCATCGTCGCGCAGGACTTCGTGCCGCTGCTGTCCTACGAGGAGGGTGGCATGGTTCCGGACGGCATGTCGGTGATCTTCACCGAAGCCGTCCGCAGCGGCGCCCTCATCAGCAACCACTCGTGGGGACCTTCATCGACCGCGCGCGGCTATGACATCCCGACCCTGCAGGTCGATATCGGCACCCGCGATGCGGATCCGGCCACGACCAAGAACGAGCCGCTCCTTGCGGTGTGGGCGATCATGAATGGCCAGGGCGACCGCATGACCGGGCCCTGCGCACCGGCTTCGCTGGGATCGCCGGACGAAGCCAAGAACATCCTCGCCGTCGGCGCGACCTACCTGCTCGACGGTGCCGGCCAGCGTGCCGGTGAATTCGATCGCCTCGCCCACGTTTCCGCACACGGCAATGCCTGCGACGGCCGCCGCGTGCCGCACCTGGTCGCGCCGGGCTGCACGACCGACAACGCCAGCGCCGCCGGCGATCGTTCGCATTCGCGCGCCAGCAGTTTCTGCGGCACCTCGATGGCCGCGCCCAATGTCAGCGGCGCCGCCGCCCTGTTCTCGGCGCAGCATTACGCCCGGACCCGCATGCCGCCCAGTCCGGCACTGGTCAAGGCGGCGCTGACCGCCGTCGCGCACGACCTTGCCGGCCAGCGCAATGCGAACACGCAAGGCGAGGTGGTGATGGGACACCGCCCCGACCGTTTCCAGGGCTTCGGGCGACTGGACCTCGATGCCGCCGTGAATCCCGCCGCCGAGGTCATCCACGTCGACCAGACGCACGTGTTCCACGAGTCCGGAGAGGAGTGGCTGCTGCAGGTCGAGGCCGATGATCCCGACCTGCCGGTGCAGGTCATGCTCGCGTGGACCGATGCGCCCGGCCATGGCCTGGGTGGCGCGACCGCCGCATGGGTGAACGACCTCGACCTGCGTGTCCGCGCTGGCGCGCACGCCTTCCGCGGCAATGCGGTCGGCGCCGATGGCTGGTCCAGCGCTGGCGGCGTGCCGGACGGTGCGAACAACCTCGAGGGCGTCTTCCTGTCGCCGGCGCAGCACGGCGGCGATGTCCTCGAGATCGCCGTCCTGGCCACGAACATCGCCGGCGATGCGCTGGCCCCGCGCAATCCGCAGTTGGCCGGTCCGCGACAGGACTTCGCGCTGGCCTGCTACAACTGCACGACGCGGATCGACGCGAAATCGACAGCCGTCGATCTGGCGCTCCAGGCGCCATCGACCACGCCGGTCGTCACGCCGGGCGGCACGGTTGCGCTGCCCTTCTCCATCGTGCAGCCCGGACCGGGCAAAACGCAGAAACTGCGCGTGGACCTGGAACTGCCGGAAGGCCTCTGGCATGTCCGCCGCTCCGACAATGGCGCCTGGGAATGCGTCGGTGGCGGCCGCCACGTCCGCTGCACGACGGCCGCCGATGCGATGCCGGGCACCGTGACCGCGGGCGACGTCCTCGTGCGTGCACACGCGGACCTGCAGCCGGGGCGCCTGCTTTCCGGCGTCGCGCGCGTCCGAGCGCGCGACAACAGCGATCCGGCCGGCAGCAACAATGCAGTCACGATCGCGGTGCAGGTGATGCCCCTGCAGGACCTGTTGCTCGTCGATGGATTCGAAGGCGGCGGACCGCACTGAGCCGCGAACGCGCGGGGACGGCGCGGTGTCCGCCCCCGCGTTGTGACGGCCAAGCCCGCCCATCGCGTCTATCGCGCCGATCCCCCTGTCCCGGCATTCCGGCATGGCAACCAGCGCAGCACCGTCGTTGCATGGGCGGCCCGATGTCGGGTCGGCAGCGCCCTTCGCGCATCCATGCAGTGAGGAGTGCGTCGATACCTCTCCGACGCACCATGCCATGCGGCGTGGTCCTCCGCAGACCGGATACCCGCTTTGCGCTTTCTTGCTTCCAGGCAGGCCGCGCGGCGTCCAGAACGCCGGCGGCCTCTTTTTCGGGACGCGGCGGAACGCTGCCGGAAAACCCCTGCCGTGTTTTCCGTGCTTTTTGCGCCTGCTGTCGTGAGGCCGGGCGCAACCCGCTTTCACGGCGTCATGGATGACACGTGAGCCTCCGCGAAACCCTCGTTCGCGACTGGAAGTGTCTAGACGACATGACCGGCCCGCCTGGTCTCTCCCACCCGGCGGGCTTTCTTTTTGGCACCCCGCTCGTCGGCCGCCACCGTCAGCGCCCCGCCGTTTGCGCGGCACAAATGGCCGTCCGGCACCTGCAACCGCCCCTCCTACATCCGTCTAGCGCAGCCGCGACCCGACGCCTGTCCCGTCATCTCCGGACGGGTGCGCAAAAAGAAGGCCTCCGCATCGGAGGCCTTCCCGGTGATGCCCGTTGCTCAGGAGTCAGTTCGCACTGCCGACCACCAGACTGGACAAGGTCGACCACTGGCTGTTCGTGGCGGTGCCCTTGAAGGTGATGCGCGTGATCGGCGCCGCCGTGATGAAGCCGCGGAAGTCCGACGGACCGGCCGCGTCGTACTGCTCGGTGGTGCCGTCGCTCAGCTCGATGGTGACATTGGCGGCAACCGGCGCCACGGCGGCATTGGTGATCCAGAAATTGCCGCCCACCGCGGTGACTTCACCAGCCGTGAAGTCGACGACGATGTCCACGCCGGCGGAGTTGGGCGTGATGATGGCGTTCGGCTCACCCCAGAGGCCGTTGTTGTTGCCCGACCGCAGCTCGATCGTGTACCCGGCATTGCTGAATACTTTCGGCTCGGCGATCGGGCCGAGGTCGCTGAACACCGGTTCGAGGGCGCCCGCCGCCAGCTGTGCCATGAACCCGGCACGATCGGTGTACACCCCGGGCGTCGAGCCGCCGCCCTCGCCTTCGAAGCCATGCGCGAAGATCACGTCATCCAGCACGCCTTCGCCAAGCACGGCGATGGACATGCCGAGGTCGGGCGATTGGCCAGGCGTGGCGGTGCCCAGGCGCAGGGCGCCGAACTGGATCCGCTGCGAGCCCGGCGTCGGCGTCGCGGTGATCGTCAGCGCCTGCGTGGCGCCGGCGCCGGCCAGCGTGAACGTGCCCGGCGACACCGTTACCGTGAAGCCGGGGGGATTCACCACCGCCACGTTCCAGGTCGCGGACGAAGCCAGCGTGCTCTTTACCGTGCGCGTCCAGCTGCACGAGGGTTCGCAGCTGCTGTGGCGCATCGACGGCAGGTTGAGCGTACGCACGTCACCGCCGCTGGCCGGATTCGCGGCGAGGAAGTTGGCGATGGTTTCGTCCATCACCAGGCCGGCGTTCGCGGCGCGGGAGACATCGATACGGCCGTTGCCGACATCGTCCGGCGTCCACGGCGTCACCACGTCCTCGCGCACGCCTCCGGTATTCAGGGCGGTCAGCATCACGGCGGATTTGATCTCGGTGGCCGTCCAGTCCGGACGCACCGCGCGCAGCAGCGCGAAGGCGCCGGCGACGTGCGGCGATGACATCGACGTACCGCCGGTGATGCCGTATTCCGCGGCACCCGACGTTGCCTCGTTGGCCCAGGCTCCATAAATGTCGTCGCCCGGGGCGGTGATATCGGGCTTGGTGACGTCGAAGGCATTGCCGCTGCCCTGCGCGCCGGCGGGCACCGGCGTGATCGGGCCGCGCAGGCTGAAATTGGACAGCACATCGCCCTGGACGACCGGTGCATTGACCACCGCCGCGGCCGGGGTGCCGGACAGCGTGACCAGATGCGCCGCCAGTGCCTGGCCGACATCCTGGGCGATCGTATAGGCGGGGACCCCGGCCCCCTCGAGACCGGCCATGCCGGTGGGAACGCCGATGGCGTTGTTGAACACCAGCACGCCGGTGGCGCCAGCCGCCTCGGCCTTCGCGACTTTTTCTGAAAAGTTGCAAGTGCCGCGTCGGATCAGCGCAATGCGTCCGGAGAGCAGTCCGGCCGGATAGCCGGGATCGGCGTTGCAGCCTTCCGGCGCGTCAGCGAAGTGCACGATCTCGATGTCGGCATCGTCCGCGAACTGGTGCGGGCTGCTGCTGGTGGTCAGCAGGATCGGCGTGGACAGCGGCGCCGGCACCGGTTCGGGACCGGTGATCGAGACCGACCCGCCCACGGGCGAGCCCTGTTCGTCATGCGTGCTGGAGGCCACCGAAGCGAGCCACGGGCCGCGATGGTTCACGTCACCTTCCGGCGTCGGGTTGAAGTTGGACTGCGTGGCATCCAGGCGCGTGTTGCCGGCGCTGGCGGCGACCAGGATGTCGGCCGTCACTGCATCGAGGAAACGGCGGTCGTCGGAGTTGCCGGACCAGACGCTGACGTCATTGCCGCCACCGCCGGAGATGGAGAAATTGATGACATCCACGCCATCGGCAATCGCCTTCTCGATGGCGGCGGTGATCGCCGTGCCACTGCAGGTGCTCGACGAGCACACCTTGTAGCTGTTGATCCGGGCGCAGGGTGCCACGCCAGACATGTCGAATTCCGGCGCCGGCGTCGTCCCGGCGACGGTCAGCGTGTTGCCCGCCGCGATGCTGGCGACGTGCGAACCGTGGCCGGTGCAGTCCTCCGGCGTCGGGCCATTGTTCGCCGACGCGCAGCTGCCGCTTGAGGCGGTGGTGCACGTCCCGCCGACCATGCAGGTGTAGGCCGTCAGCTTGGGCTGGCCGGCTTCGGCGCCGCACTCGGCCGGCAGCGGGCCGAACGACGGATGGTCGCGATTGCTGCCGGAATCGATGATGCCGACGACGATGCCTTCGCCGCGCGTCGGCAGGTTCGACGGCGTCGCGGCCCCGCTCCAGATCGCGCCGGCGCCAATGAACTCCGGGCCGCGGAATGTATCGAGCTGGCGGTCGGGCACGTGATCGACCGATTTCACACCCGGCAGCGATGCGATGGCGCGTGCTTCGTCGGCGGTCAGCTCCAGGCCGATGCCGCTGATCGTGATGCTGTACAGGTAGACCTGGCCCGGATCGCGGCCGATCTTCCCGGCGATCGCAGCGGTGCGCCCGGCCTGCAGCGCGGCCAGGTGATCGAGGTAGGCCCGGCTGTCGCTGCTGGAAACGTCCAGCTTGCGGCGACCCGTTGCAGCCGGCGAGGTCGCCTTCAGTTCGCGGATGCCGCCGTGGTAGTGCAGCAGACCCGGCTCGTCGAAGGTGACGATGTAGTTGCGGCGCTCGCCCTGCGCAGCCGTCGACTTGACGTCCGGTTGCGCGCTGGCGGCGGGTGCAGAAAGGCCGGCGGCGGCTACGGCCGCGGCCAACAAAAATCCGATGATCGATCTACGCATGCTGTCTTCTCTCCGAAGTTCCGGCTGCTGGGGCCGATGGCGCGAACGCGCCGTCTTCGCAGAGGGATGCGACAGAATGCATTGACACCCGACATAGGACGCGCGGGGCCCGGTACCGCATGCGGAAACGCGGGCCGGCGTCGCCGGCGATGCCCGCAAGGACACCCCCGGCCGTCGGGATTCGATCAGAACCTGGAGATCACGCCGGCGATGGTGGCCGTCATCAGCGTCGCCAGCGTGCCGCCGAGCACGGCGCGCATGCCGAAGCGGGCCAGGTCGCTGCGGCGATCCGGCGCCAGGCCGCCGATGCCGCCGATCTGGATGGCGATGGACGAGAAATTGGCGAAGCCGCACAGCGCATACGTGGCCAGCAGGCGGCCATGTTCGCTCAGCGT
Organism: Pseudofulvimonas gallinarii; assembly: GCF_004343305.1. GTDB lineage: Bacteria > Pseudomonadota > Gammaproteobacteria > Xanthomonadales > UBA2363 > Pseudofulvimonas > Pseudofulvimonas gallinarii. Next base: position 61,842 of record NZ_SMAF01000010.1, read on the forward strand.
GTCCTGGATCTGCGACAGGCTCAGGTAGGCGACGAATTCATTGACGACGATCTTCTGGCCGATCAGCGAACCCACTGTCTCGGCATCCTGCCAGGGCACGCCGATCACCCAGGCGATCGGCGCCAGCAGGTAGCCCAGCAACGTCGACATGTCGGTCGGCTTGCCCAGCCAGCCGGCAATGCCGGTGACCTCGCCGAGCCACATCAGCGGTGCGTTCAGCAGCGCGATCAGGGCCACGAAAGCGAGCAGCATGGCGCCGACGTTCAGCGCCAGCTTCAGGCCTTCGGCGGCGCCGGAGGCGGCGGCGTCGATGACATTGACCGTGGTCTTGTCGACCTGCATGCGCACCTTGCCCAGCGTCACCGGGTCGCCGGTTTCCGGCATCAGGATCTTTGCGATCACCAGCGTCGCCGGTGCGGCCATGATGCTGGCCGTGAGCAGGTGCTTGGCGTAATAGGCCTGTTGCTCGGGATCGCCGCCGCCGAGCAGCATGACGTAGGCCGCGAGGACGCCGCCGGCGATGTGCGCCATGCCGCCGATCATCACCGTCAGCAGTTCCGACTTCGTCATCGACGACAGGTAGGGCTTCACCGTCAGCGGCGCCTCGGTCTGGCCGATGAAAATGCTGGCGCAGACGCTGGTGGTTTCCGCGCCGGAGACGCGCATGACCCTGGTGATGCCCAGCGCGATCATGCGCACGATGAACTGCATCACGCCCAGGTGGTAGAGCACGCCCATCAGCGCCGCGAAGAAGATGATCGTCGGCAGCACCTGGACGGCGAAGATGAAACCGTAGGGCTTGAAGGCATCCGGCCCGGTCTCGCCCTGGCCGGCCGCGATGGCGCCGCCGATCAGGCGCTCGTCGGCGACGGCGCCGAAAATGAATTTCGAGCCGGCAGCGACATACGAGAGGATGTTGACGAAGCCATGGCTGAGCGAATCGAACACGTCGCGCCCGCCCGGCACCATCAGCACCAGCATCGCGAAGGCGACCTGCAGCACGACACCGGTGGCCACCAGCCGCCAGTCGACCTTCCGCTTGCTGGCGGAGAACAGCCAGGCGATGGAGAGCAGCACCATCAGCCCGAAGATACCGAACAGAACCGAACCCACAGCCGCCATCGGGCCATGCTCCCCAGCCAAAAAAGTCCGTGCAGGCTAGTACCAGCGCGGTCCTGAGGGAAGGGGCCAATGCGCCGGGACGCGCATCCGGCGCGTCCGGGGGGCCGGCCGGCCTATAATCCGGGTGCGTTCAAGGAGATGACGATGAGCGACCGCGAGGTCATGGAATATGACGTGGTGACCGTTGGCGCCGGCCCTGCCGGGCTCAGTTTCGCCATGCGCCTGAAGCAGTTGCGGCCCGAGTTGTCGGTCTGCGTCATCGAGAAGGCGTCGGCGGTCGGTGCCCACATCCTCTCCGGCGCGGTCATCGAGCCGCAGCCCCTGGACGAGCTGCTGCCGGGCTGGCGCGACAATCCGCCGCCGGTCTGCGTCCCCGCTGGCGACGACGAATTCTGGCTGCTGTCGAAGACCGGCGGCCGCAAGCTGCCAGTGCCGCCCGGCATGCGCAACCACGGGAATTTCATCGTCTCGCTGGGCGCCCTGTGCGCGTGGCTGGCGCCACAGGCCGAAGCGCTGGGCGTCGAGATCTTCCCGGGTTTCGCCGCCGCCGAACCGGTGTTCGACGAATCCGGCGCTGTTGCCGGCGTGCGCATCGGCGACATGGGCATCGCCCGGGACGGCAGCCACAAGCCCGGCTACACGCAGGGCATCGACATCCGCGCCAAGGTCACCGTGCTCGCCGAAGGCGCGCGCGGCCACCTCACCAAGCAGCTGGTCAAGCGCTTCGGACTGGACCGCGACAGCGACCCGCAGGGTTACTCGATCGGCATCAAGGAACTGTGGCAACTGCCGTCGGGCCGGACGAAACCCGGCAGGATCGTCCACAGCTTCGGCTGGCCGGCCGACAACCGCACCTATGGCGGCAGCTTCGTCTACCACCTGGAGAACGACCAGGTGGCGATCGGCTACGTGTCCGGCCTCGACTACGAGGACCCGCGCTACCAGCCCTACGAAGCCTTCCAGCAGTGGAAGAACCATCCGAAGATGAAGGCGCTGCTCGAGGGCGGCAACATACTCAGCGCCGGCGCGCGCGCCATCGTCACCGGCGGCTACCAGTCGCTGCCGAAGGTGGAAATGCCGGGCGCGCTGCTGATCGGCGACACCGCCGGCCTGCTCAACGTGCCCAAGGTGAAGGGCACCCACCAGGCCTTCCGCAGCGGCATGCTCGCCGCCGAGCACCTCGTCACCAGCGATCTGTCGCCGGCGGGCTGGGATGCACGCCTGCGCGCCTCGCCGGCCATGTCCGAGCTGCGCAAGGTGCGCAACATCAAGCCCGCCTTCAAGAAGGGGCTGTGGTTCGGCCTGTTCAACGCCGCCTGGGAAACCGTCACCGGTGGCCGGTCGCCGTGGACGCTGCGCAACAAGGCGGACTGGAGCAGCCTGGAGAAGATCGGGCACTACGAATCGCCCAAGCGCGACTACGTCGATCGTACATTGCCGCCACGCGACCGCCTGGCCGGCGTGTACTTCGCCGCCACCGAGCATGACGAGGACCAGCCGGTGCACCTGCACGTGCTGGACCCGCAGATCTGCGTCACGCGCTGCGCCGAGGAATACGCCAATCCCTGCACGCGCTTCTGCCCCGCCGCCGTGTACGAGATCGTCGAGGATGGCGCCGGCAAGCGCCTGCAGATCAACGCCGCCAACTGCGTGCATTGCAAGACCTGCGACATCAAGGACCCGTACCAGATCATCAACTGGGTGACGCCGGAAGGCGGCTCGGGACCGAACTACCAGAACCTCTGACCGTCGGATCGCATCGACTGCGCCCACCGCATCGCCGGCGGGCGGCTCGTTTCATCGGTCCATCGCAGCGGCTTCCACATCGGCCACTTCGCGCCGCGCAAGCGCAGACGCAGACGCAGACGCAGACGCAGACGCAGACGCAGGAGCACGGGCGTGGTTCGCATGTCGTGGCCTGCCACCCGGCGCGGCGGGTCACTGGCCGGTGTCGACACGCTGTCGTCGTGGCGCCGCCGTGATGCCCGACGGTGAAGCGTCGCCATGTAGCCGCGCCACTGCCCTTGCGGCGCCACACTTCCGGTTCCGTACCCTGACACGGGTTGTGCGCCGCAGCACCTTCCGATCCCTGCCAAGCGCCTTGCGCGTCGTACCATCGCCGGCCTGAGGAGGGGAGATGATCAGCGACTGGGTGCTTCTGCTGGTGTCGGTGGCCTATGTCGGGCTGCTGTTCGCCGTCGCCTACGTCGGCGACCGCCGGCCGCTGTATCCGACGCGACCGCGGCTGCGACCGCTGGTGTACAGCCTGGCGCTGGCGGTGTACTGCTCGTCGTGGACGTTCTATGGCGCGGTCGGCAACGCGATTACTTCAGGCTGGAACTACTTCGCGATCTATCTCGGCCCGATCCTGCTGTTCGTGCTGGCACCCCGCCTGATCGAGCGCATGATCCTGATCGCCAAGGACCAGAGCATCACCTCGATCGGCGACTTCATCGCCTCCCGCTTCGGCAAGTCGCAGCCACTGGCGGTGGCGGTCGCGCTGATCGCGCTGACGGCGGCGGTGCCTTACGTCGCGCTGCAGTTCAAGGCGGTGGCGATGAGCATACAGGTGCTGTCCGGCACCCCGGCCGGCGACACCACGCCGTCCATCCTGGCCGATACCGCGTTCTGGGTCGCGGTGATGCTGGCGCTGTTCTCGATCCTGTTCGGCACGCGGCAGATCGACGCGACCGAACACCACCACGGCATGATGCTGGCAGTGGCGCTGGAATCGATGGTGAAGCTGATCGCCTTCGCCGCCGTCGGCGCCTATGCGGTGTGGCTGCTGTTCCATCCGCCGGAAGCGGCGACCACCCCGCTGGCGCCGCTGCCCATCGAACGACTGCACTGGCCCGGCGGTTTTCTCGCGCAGACGCTGCTCGCCTTCTGCGCGATGCTCTGCCTGCCGCGGCAATTCCAGGTTGGCGTGATCGAGTGCGAGGACCCGGCCGACCTCAAGCGTGCGCGCGTCTGGTTCCCGATGTACCTGCTGGTGTTCGTCGCACTGGTGCCGCCGATCGCGCTGGCCGCCTGGCCGCTGCTGCAGGACAGCGGTGTCTCCGCCGATGCCGCCGTGCTCTGGCTGCCGCTGTCGCAGGGCCAGAACACGCTGGCACTGCTGGCCTTCGTCGGCGGCTTCTCGGCCGCGACCGGCATGGTCATCGTCGCCAGTGTCGCGCTCAGCATCATGATCAGCAACGACCTGGTCATGCCCTGGCTGGTGCGCGTGCGCAAACTGCACCTGGACCGCGATGGCGATCTGTCACGCGTGGTGTTGTGGGTGCGCCGCGTCGGCATTGTCGCGCTGGCGGCGCTGGCATTCGCCTATTACCGCTTCACCGCGCATTCGGACACGCTGGCGGCAACGGGCCTGCTCGCGTTCGCTGCGGTGGCGCAGTTCATGCCGGCGATGCTTGCCGGCCTGTTCTGGAATGGCGCCAGTCGCACCGGCGTCATGGCCGGCCTGGTCTGTGGCTACGCGGTGTGGTTCTACACGCTGCTGCTGCCGACCTTCGCCCGCGCCGGCTGGCTGCCGGACGCCTGGCTGCAGACGGGGCCTTACGGTTTCGAGCTGCTGCGGCCGGAAGCGCTGTTCGGCCTGGGTGGCTGGACGCCGCTCACGCACGGCGTGTTCTGGTCGCTGGCCTTCAACACGGTGATCCTCGTCCTGCTGTCGCTGCGCAACCAGCCGGGACTCAGTGAACGCCTGCGCGCTGCGCGATTCCTGGAACCCTATCAGCGGCCGCCACACGAACCGGGCGAAGGCGAGGCGGCTCGCCTGACCATCAACGACCTGCGCGAGCTGGCGATGCGCCTGCTCGGCGAGAACTTCGTGCGCCGCGCCTTCGCCGACTACGCACGGGAGCGCAACCTCGTGCTGCGGGGCGAAGACCATGCCGACCGGGCGCTGCTGCAGTTCACCGAGCGCCTGCTCGCCGGCGCCGTCGGCGCCGCGACCGCCCGCCACGTCATGACCGGCGCCCTCAGCGGCAGCGGCCTGGACCTGGCGCAGGTGGTGAACCTGCTCGACACCGCCTCGCAGGAGCTGCGCTTCAGCCGCGAACTGCTCGGCGTCACCCTGGAACACATGGCGCAGGGCATCAGCGTCGTCGATCGCGACATGCGCCTGGTGGCCTGGAACCGCCGCTATGTCGAGCTGTTCGACTATCCGGACGGCATGGTCAATCCGGGCACGCCGATCGCCGAACTGATCCGCTGCAACGCCGAGCGCGGCCTGCTCGGCGGGCAGGGCGGCGACAGCCTCGACGAACAGGTCGAGAGGCGCCTGTCACACATGCGCCAGGGCAGCCCGCACCTGCATGTGCGCGAGTGGCCCGACGGCCGCATGATCGAAAGCCGCGGCGAACCGCTGCCCGGTGGCGGCTACCTGATGACCTTCGCCGACATCACCGAATACGTGCGCGCCGAGCGCGCGCTGCGCACCGCCAACGAAACGCTGGAACAGCGCGTCATCGAACGCACGCACGAACTCAGCCGCGCGCTGTCCGCGGAGGCCAGCGCCAAGCAGCTGGCGGAATCCGCGAACCTCAGCAAGACCCGCTTCCTCGCCGCGGCCAGCCACGACCTGCTGCAGCCGCTGCACGCGGCGCGCCTGTTCGCCTCCGCGCTGCGCGACCATCCCATCGAGGACCGCGCGGTGCGACAGCTTTCCGAGCGCGTCGACAGTTCGCTGCGCGCGGCCGAGGAGCTGCTCGACGGCCTGCTCGACCTCTCGCGCCTGGATACCGGAAGGCTGCATCCGGACAGCCGCGATTTCGCCGCGGCCGACCTGCTCGCCTCGCTGCGCGACCAGTTCGCACCGCTGGCGGCGAGCCGCGACATCGAGCTGCGCATCCACGACACGCGCGTCAACGTGCACAGCGATCGCCGCCTGCTGCGGCGCGTGCTGCAGAACCTGATCGGCAACGCGCTGCGTTACACCGCCACCGGTCGCGTCGTGGTCGGTTGCCGGCGCCGGCGCGACGCCGTCGAGTTCCTGGTCGCCGACACCGGCCCGGGCATCCCGATCGAGCACCAGAAGCACATCTTCGACGAATACCTGCGTCTGAACACCGAATCGCCCTGGGACGAACACGGGCTCGGGCTGGGCCTCACCATCTGCCAGCGCATCTGCCATCTGCTCGACGCCACCCTGACCCTGCGCTCGCTGCCCGGCCGCGGCAGCATGTTCATGGTCCGCGTTCCCTACGCACATGCGCAGGTCGTGCAGCGCGAGCGTCCCGCCGTCATCGGCAGTCCCGGGTCGCTGGAAGGCATGAGCGTGCTCTGCCTCGACAACGACCGTGCCATCCTCGATGCCATGCGGGCGCTGTTCGACCGCTGGCAGGTCACGATGATCGCCGCCGCCAGCGTCGACGAGGCCCTGCGCCTGTGCCAGCAGGACAAGCCGGACGCGCTGCTGGTGGACTTCCACCTGCATGACCGCATGGACGGCATCGATGCCCTGCATGCGTTGCAGGGCTGCTGGCCCGGCGCACCGCCGCGCGGCGCCCTGGTCACCGCCGACAGCAGCGAGACGCTCACGGCGCGCGCGCGCGCCGCCGGCTTTGTCGTCATGCGCAAGCCGGTGAAGCCGGCGGTATTGCGTGCGCAGCTGGGTGCCGCCTGGAGCGCGCTGCAGTTGTCGCGGCAGACGCCCAACCGGCGGGCCAGCGACAGGCCGCCACCCGGGCCCTGACAGCGCCTGCTTGCGCACGTTGCCTGCCGGGTGAAGCCACCGCGCGGACGGGCGCTGCACGCGGCTGCAGCGGGAGCAGCGGGAGCAGCGGGAGCAGCCGTCAGGCTTGACCGGATTGCAGGAAGAACCGGCGCTGCGACGCTGTCGCAATGAACCATCCCGGCCCGGCATCGTCGATACCCGGGACCCGGGCAGCAGGCGCCGTCGCGTCGCCCGCTGCCGATCAGCCGGCCGGCATCGACGGCGTGCCGCCTTCCAGTGCCAGCCTTCCCGTCAACACCAGCACCTGGGTGCGATTGCTGGCGCCAAGCTTGCGCATGATCGCCGTCATGTGCGCCTTGATGGTCGCCTCCGACACACCCAGCTCCCAGGCGATCTGCTTGTTCAGCAGGCCTTCGCCGAGCATCAGCAGCACACGGAACTGCTGCGGCGTCAGCTCGGCGATGCGCGCGGCGAGGTCGGCATCATCCGGCGACGACGTCTCGCCGGCTTCGACATCCGGCGGCAGCCAGACCTGGCCATCCATCACCTGCGCAAGCGCGTCGGAAATCACTTCGAGGCTGGCCGACTTGGGGATGAATCCGGAAGCACCGAAGGCGATGGCCTGGCGCATCGTCGCCGCTTCCTCACGCGCCGACACCACCACGACCGGCACCTGCGGATACTGGCCGCGGATATGCACCAGCGCGTTGAAGCCATGTGCACCGGGCATGTTCAGGTCGAGCAGCAGCAGGTCGGCATCCGGATGCGCGGCCGCCATGTCGAGCAGTCCCGATACGCTGTCCGCTTCGACCAGCTGGGCGTCGGGCATTGCGCGCGTCACCGCGCGCTTGAGCGCATCGCGGAACAGCGGGTGGTCATCGGCGATCAGGATTTCCATCGGGCCCCAGGGTATGAGCGACCAGGTCGCGCAACGTCATGCCAGCCAGCACGCGGTGCGATCCCGGTCCATTGCGGGCAGCGACCGCCTGCAGCGGGACACGATGCCATGTCAGCGGATCAGCCGGTTGTTCACCAGGCCCTCGACCACTCCCGGATCGGCCAGCGTCGAGATGTCACCGAGCTGGTCATGTTCGTTGGCCGCGATCTTGCGCAGGATGCGGCGCATGATCTTGCCGGAACGGGTTTTCGGCAGGCCCGGCGCCCACTGGATGTGGTCCGGCGACGCGATCGGCCCGATGCAGGCGCGCACGGTCTGCACCAGCTCCTTGCGCAGGTCTTCGCTGGGTTGCGAATCACTGGTCAGGGTGACGAAGGCGTAGATGCCCTGGCCCTTGATGTCGTGCGGGAATCCGACGACCGCGGCTTCGGCCACGGCGGCGTGCGCGACCAGCGCGCTTTCCACTTCCGCGGTGCCGATGCGATGTCCGGAGACGTTGATGACGTCGTCGACGCGGCCGGTGATCCAGTAGTAGCCGTCCTCGTCGCGACGGCAGCCGTCGCCGGTGAAGTACATCCCCGCATAGGTCTTGAAATAGGTGTCGATGAAGCGCTGGTGGTCGCCATAGACCGTGCGCATCTGCCCCGGCCAGGAATCCAGCAGCACCAGGTTGCCTTCCGTCGCGCCCTCGAGGATGCGCCCTTCGGCATCGACCAGGGCCGGCTGGATGCCGAACAGCGGCCGCGTCGCCGAGCCGGGCTTGAGGTCGGTGGCGCCCGGCAGCGGCGAAATCAGGATGCCGCCGGTTTCCGTCTGCCACCAGGTATCGACGACCGGGCAACGCTCCTCGCCGACGACGCGGTAGTACCAGCCCCAGGCCTCCGGATTGATCGGCTCGCCGACCGAACCGAGCAGGCGGATCGAATCACGCCGCCAGCGCTGCACTGGCTCGTCGCCTTCGCGCATCAGCGCACGGATCGCCGTCGGCGCGGTGTAGAGGATGGTCACGCGGTGGCGGTCGCAGACCTGCCAGAAGCGGTCGACATCGGGATGGTTGGGTACGCCTTCGAACATCACCGTCGTGGCGCCGTTGGCCAGCGGCCCATAGACGACGTAGCTGTGCCCGGTGATCCAGCCGACGTCGGCGGTACACCAGAAGATATCGTCCTCGCGCAGGTCGAACACCAGCTCGTGAGTCATGGCGACGTATACGAGGTATCCGCCGGTGGTATGCAGCACGCCCTTGGGCTTGCCGGTGGAGCCGGAGGTGTACAGCATGAACAGCGGCGCCTCGGCATCCATCGCCTCGGGCGGGCAGTCGGGTGAAGCGTCGGCGATCAGGTCGCCGTACCAGAGGTCGCGGTCCTCGAACCAGTTGATGCGGCCGCCGGTGCGACGCACGACGATGACCTTCTCCACCGAATCCACGCCGGGCTGCGCCAGCGCTTCGTCGACATTGCCCTTCAGCGGGATGGCGCGACCGCCGCGCACGCCTTCGTCGGCGGTGATGACCACCCTTGAACCGGAATCGACGATGCGGCTGGCCAGCGAGTCCGGCGAGAAACCGCCGAATACCACCGAATGCATCGCACCGATGCGGGCGCAGGCCAGCATCGCCACCGCCGCCTCGGGCACCATCGGCATGTAGATCGTGACGCGATCGCCCTTGCCGACGCCTTGGGCCTTCAGGGCCGAGGCGAAGCGGCACACTTCCTCGTGCAGCTGCCGGTAGGTGATGTGGCGCGGCGCGTCGGCCGGGTTATCGGGTTCCCAGATGATGGCGGTTTTGTCGCCGCGCTTTTCAAGATGGCGGTCAAGGCAGTTGGCCGACACATTGAGCTGGCCATCGGCGTACCAGCGGATGTGCAGGTCGCTGGCATCGAAGGACACGTCCTTCACCTGCGTGTAGGGCCGCATCCAGTCGACCCGCTGGCCCTCTCGACGCCAGAATCCCTCGTTGTCGTCGATCGACTCCCGGTAAAGGCGCGCATAGGCCTCGCTGTCGATGCGGGTCCTGGCGGCGACCTCGGGTTTGACCGGGATGAGGCTGGGCGTGGTCACGGGCGAAACTCCTGTGTCTGAACGGATCTGACCGGCACTATTCGGTCTGCAGCGGGGTTCACCAATTAGACTTTGGTCTGACCGGCAGGTCTTGTCGCGTCGCAACAGCCCGGCTGCATCGGCCTTGGATACAGCCTCATCCTGCAGGCATCGCTGCCGAATCAACGCACTGTGCATCGCAACAACGCGCCCGCGCAGCGGTGATCCGGATCACAGCGCTCGACCAATGGCGAATATCCGCGGCCAGGGCCGCCCGCCATCGTGCTCCCGTTCTCGACTCTAGGGAGGAGTACAGGATGAAACCCCATCAGCAAGGAAGGCCTGCGCGGCGCTTCACCTGCCTGGCATTCGCCATCGCGACATCGCTGGGCGCCAGCGCCGCCTACGCACAGACCGATCGCGAACGCGCGCTGGAGGAACGCGTGGCGCAACTCGAAGCGGTTGTGCAGCAGCTGCTCGAACAGCAGCAGTCGATCCGCAGTGAAACCGCCGCCGTCCGCACCGAACAGAGTGCGCAGGCGGCGCGTCTCGACGCGATTCCGGCCGCCGCGGCCCTGCCGGCCGGTACCGCTGCCATCCAGGCGAGCACGCTGACGCCGGCTGCGAATCCCGGCACACGCCTGACCTACGGCGGCTTCATCAAGCTCGACGCCATGGCGACGAACACCAGTGACGGAGAACTGGCCGAAGGTGCCGGTGGCGCACGGGCGCTCTACCTGCCCGGCGCGATCCCCGTGGGCGGCACCGACGAAGGCGCCGACCTGGACATGCACGCGCAGTTCTCGCGGTTCTGGCTGTCCGCGGACACCACGCTGGACTCCGGCGACAAACTGCGCGGCTACCTGGAATTCGACCTGTTCGGCAGCGCGCTCGGCAACGAAGCGGCCACCAACACCTACGGCGTGACCATCCGCCATGCCTATGCCACCTGGAACAAGTGGCTGGCCGGCCAGACCTGGTCGAACTTCCAGGATGTCGCGGCGCTGCCCGACTCCGTCGACTTCATCGGCCCGACCGACGGCACCACGTTCGTGCGCCAGGCGCAGCTGCGCTACACCACGGGCAACTGGTCGTTCTCGGCGGAAAACCCGGAAACCCTGGTCACGCCGCACGGTGGCGGCGCGCGCATCAGCAGTGAGGACAACAGCCTGCCGGACTTCACCGTGCGCTACACGCGCAAGGGTGACTGGGGCCACTTCGGCATTGCCGGACTGTTCCGCCAGCTCCGCTACGAAAACCCGGCGACCAGCATCGAGGACAGCATCACCGGCTACGGCGTCAGTGCCTCCGGCCGCTTCGTGCTCGGACCCAGGGACGACATCCGCTACATGCTGACCGCCGGTCGCGGCATCAGCCGCTACATCGGCCTGGCGATCACCAATGACGCCGTACTGGACGCGGGCGGCGAGCTGGATGCCATCGACACGCTGGCCGGATTCGTCGCATGGCGCCACGCCTTCAACGCGAAGTTCCGCACCAACCTGTTCTACGCGCGATCGCAATACGACAACGACACCGCCAACACGGGGCTGGGCATCACCAAGCAGGTGCACAGTTTCCATGCGAACGCGATCTGGACGCCCCTGCCCAAGCTCGACCTGGGCCTTGAACTCATGTACGGCGTGCGCGAGCTCGAGAACGGTGCCGACGGCGACCTGACCCGTCTGCATTTCCACGCCAAGTACAGCTTCTGAGGAGAGCCGAGACCATGTCCACAACCGCTGACCGAATCCCGGCCGCAAGCACGCCGATGACCCGGGAACACAAGAAGGTGATCCTCGCTTCCAGCCTGGGCACCGTGTTCGAGTGGTACGACTTCTACCTGTACGGCTCGCTGGCGGCCGTCATTGCCGTGCACTTCTTCTCGGCCCTGCCACCCAGCAGCGCTTTCATCATGGCGCTGCTGACCTTTGCCGCCGGTTTCGCAGTGCGTCCCTTTGGCGCCATCGTGTTCGGCCGGCTCGGTGACCTGATCGGCCGCAAATACACCTTCCTCATCACCATCGTGATCATGGGCGTGTCGACCTTCCTGGTCGGCGTGCTGCCGACCTACGACACCATAGGCATGGCGGCGCCCATTCTTCTGGTCGTGTTGCGCTGCCTTCAGGGCCTCGCCCTTGGCGGTGAGTACGGTGGCGCAGCCACCTACGTCGCCGAACACGCACCACCCGGCAAGCGCGGCCTGTACACCAGCTTCATCCAGACGACAGCCACCGTCGGCCTGTTCCTGTCGCTGCTGGTGATCCTCGGCGTGCGCACCCTGCTCGGCGAAGAAGCCTTCCGCGAATGGGGCTGGCGTATTCCGTTCCTGATCTCCTTCCTGCTGCTGGTGATTTCGATCTGGATCCGCATGCAGCTCAACGAGTCGCCGCTGTTCCGGAAGATGAAGGAAGAAGGCACGCGTTCGAAGGCACCACTGACCGAAAGCTTCGGCAACTGGTCGAACGGCAAGATCGTCCTGCTGGCCCTGCTCGGTGCCACTGCGGGCCAGGCTGTGGTGTGGTACGCCGGCCAGTTCTACGCGCTGTTCTTCATGACCCAGACGCTCAAGGTCGACGCCGTCACCGCCAACCTGTTCATCGCCGCGGCACTGGCGATCGCCACCGGCGGCTTCATCCTGTTCGGCTGGCTGTCCGACAAGATCGGTCGCAAGCCGATCATCATGGCCGGCTGCCTGCTGGCGATGCTGACCTACTTCCCGATCTTCAAGGGCCTGACGCACTACGCGAACCCGGCCCTGGAGCGCGCCATGGCGACGTCGCCGGGCGTGGTCATCGCCGACCCGAGCGACTGCTCGTTCCAGTTCGTTCCCGGCGAGTTGAAGAGCCACGTCAAGTTCAACAACTCCTGCGACATCGTCAAGAACCTGCTCAACCAGCGCAGCGTGACCTACACCAACCAGGATGCCGCGCCCGGCTCCCTGGCACGGGTGAAGATCGGCGATACCGAGATCCAGAGCGTCGACCTGAGCCGCATGACGCCGGAAGAAGCCCAGGCGGCGCAGGCGAAGCTGACGGCGGACGTCACCGCCGCCATCGACGCCGCCGGTTATCCGAAGACCGCCGACAACAGCCAGATGAACAAGCCTATGGTGCTGTTGCTGCTGACCATCCTGGTGCTGTACGTGACCATGGTCTACGGCCCCATCGCCGCCTGGCTGGTCGAACTGTTCCCGACGCGCATCCGCTACACCTCGATGTCGCTGCCCTACCACATCGGCAACGGCTGGTTCGGCGGTTTCCTGCCGACCACTGCATTCGCCGTGGTGCTGCTCACCGGCAACATCTACTCGGGCCTGTGGTATCCGATCATCGTCGCCGGCATGACCTTCATCATCGGCTCGCTGTTCCTGCGCGAGACCAAGGACGTCGATATTTCGAAGTAGCACTCTCCCTGATGGCGCGCGGCCGCATCCGCACGCAATCGACTTGTGCGCCGGCCTTGCCGGCGCTCTTTTTTGGCCGGGTCCGGCGTCGCGCGGTGCGCACGCGCCGGAACCCGTGACCGGCCGTCGGCCCCCCTGATCCCGCATCCGTGGCTGCGGACCACCCGGGACCGCGGCCGCTGCGGCCTCAGGAGAATGCGGGCGGCCCTTTCCGCGGGCGCCGCTAGAATGAGCCCATGACCACCGTTGCGCTTGTCACTGCCATCGCATCCTGCGTCCTCGACGAGGACCTCGCCCCGCTCGCCGCTGCCTGCGGTCGTGCCGGCATCGAACCGGTCATCGTCGCCTGGGACGACCCGACCGTGTCCTGGTCGCGGTTCGACGGCATCGTGCTGCGCTCGACCTGGGACTACATCAGCAGGCTCGACGGGTTTCTCGCCTGGTGCGGCCGCGATGCGGTGGCAAGGCGGCTGTTCAACGCGCCCGAAGTCGTGCGCTGGAACGTCGACAAGCGCTACCTTGGAGAGCTGGCGAAAAGTGGCGTGCCGGTGATCCCGTCGCATTACTTCGCTCCGGGCGAGGACATCGTGTTGCCGGACAGCGGCGAGTTCGTCGCCAAGCCCTGCGTCGGCGCCGGCTCTGCAGGCGTGCGCCGCTTCCGTGCCGGCGAACGCGACGAGGCGGCACGCCATGTCCGCGAACTGCTCGACAGCGGATCACACGTCCTGGTGCAGCCGTACCTGGAGGACGTGGACAGCACCGGCGAAACCGCGCTGCTGTTCTACGACGGCGGGTTCTCGCACGCCATCCGCAAGGCGCCGCTGCTGCATCGCGACGCCGCCATCGGCACGGCGCTGTTCGCGCAGGAACGCATCAGCGCGCGGCAGCCTTCGGATGCGGAACTCGAAGTCGCCCGCCAGGTGCTGTCGGCGCTGCCCTTCGCAACGCCGGCCTATGCGCGCGTTGACCTGCTGCCGTCGCCATCCGGGCCGATGCTGCTGGAACTGGAGCTGGTCGAGCCGTCGATGTTCTTCGCGTCCGCACCAGACGCCGCCGACCGCTTCGCCGCCACCCTGCGGCAGCGCCTGCGCGGCAGCTGACCGCGAGGACTTCGCCGGCCTCAGCCGGCGTCGTCCAGATAGGTGTAGGCGGTCAGGCCGGCTTCCAGATGGCCGTGCAGCGAGGCGCGCTCTGCCGGCGCCAGGCCGGCGCGATCGAGCTTCTGCGCGAACAGCCGGCGCAGGTCGTTGACGTCGTAGCCGACCATGCCGAGCAGGCGGTCGGCGCTGTCGCCGCGGCGCGGCTGGCGCAGGCGGAAACCGTCGCCATCCAGCACCACGTCGACCGAATCGGTGTCGCCGAACAGGTTGTGGATGTCGCCCAGCGTCTCCTGGTAGGCGCCGACCAGGAAGAAGCCCAGGTGGTAGGCCTCGCCTTCGCGCAGGGCGTGCAGTGGCAGGCTGGAATCGACGCCCTCGGAATCCACGTACAGGTCGATGCGGCCGTCGGAATCGCAGGTCAGGTCGGCGATCACGCCGTTGCGGTCCGGACGCTCGTCCAGCCGCGTGATCGGCACGATCGGGAACACCTGGTCGATCGCCCAGACGTCGGGAATCGACTGGAACACGGAGAAATTGACGAAGTACTTGTCGACCAGCTTGTCGTTGAGGTCGTCCAGCACCTGCCGGTGCGCGCGCTCCTCGTTCTTCAGGCGCGCACGCACGCCGTGGGCAATGGCGTAGAACAGATCGTCGAGCGCGGCGCGGTCCTCTATCGAAAGTTCACCCTGTGCGTAGCGCGCCTGGCCTTCCGCGAGGTAGTGCACCGCCTCGTGGTACAGCTCCAGCGGTGGCCGGCGGTCGAAGGCGGTCAGGATCTCGCGCAGGTGCCACAGCGCGCTCGGCTCGTCCTCGCGCTCGGCCGGCACGGCGCCCAGCGGCGCCGTCTCGACTTCGCTGACGCCGGCAACCAGCACGGCATGGTGCGCGGTCATCGCGCGCCCGGCCTCGGTGATCACATGCGGTGCCGCGATGCCATTGGCGCGACAGGCCTCGTCGATGGCTTCCACCACCGTCGACGCATACTGCTCGAGCGAATAGTTGATCGAACAGTAGCTGCGCGAACGCGTGCCTTCGTAGTCGATTCCGAGGCCACCACCGACGTCCATGTAGCGGATGTCGGCGCCGAGGCGGACCAGCTCGGACATGTAGCGCGTCGCCTCGCGCATGCCGCCGGCAATGTCGCGCAGATTGGAAATCTGCGAGCCCATGTGGAAGTGCAAAAGGCGCAGCGCATCGAGCTTGCCGACGGCGCGCAGCCGCTCGGCAAGATCGAGCAGCTGCCGCGGCGACAGGCCGAACTTGGCCTTGTCGCCACCGGTGTTCTGCCACTTGCCGGCGCCCAGCGATGCCAGGCGCAGGCGCGCGCCCAGCAGCGGCTCGACGCCCAGCGCGGCCGATTCCTCGAGCACGGTGTCGAGCTCGGACGGCTTCTCGATGACAATGAAGACGTCCAGGCCGAGCTTGCGGCCGATCAGCGCCAGGCGGATGTACTCGCGGTCCTTGTAGCCATTGCAGATGACGATGCCGCCGCGCGACAGCGCCAACACGGCCACCAGCTCCGGCTTGCTGCCCGCTTCCAGGCCGAAGCCCGGACCGGCGCGCGCGACCAGTTCGCCGGCGACGCTGAGGTGCTGGTTGACCTTGATCGGATAGACCGCGGTGTAGCCGCCGTCATAGTCGAACTCCGCCATCGCGGTGGCGAACGCCGCCTGCATGCGGGCGAGGCGGTCGCCGAGGATGTCGGAGAAGCGAACCAGCAGCGGCATCTTCAGGCCCTGGCCGCGTGCCTGTTCGACCACGTCGGCCAGCGCCACCTGCCGGCGGGCGTCGCGGTCCGGCCGCACGACCAGACGGCCGGCGCCGTCGACGTCGAAGTAGCCCTCGCCCCAGTACGGCAACGAGTAGGTCCGGCGGGCGTCATCCAGGGAGAAAGCGGGCATCGGCAGGTCCAGGCGGTTCCGGGAGGGACAAGCGGCGGATTCTACAGCCCGCTCGCTGTACCGATGGCCCGGCCTCCGGTCCGGGCGCGGACTCGGCTACAATGCGGATCCCTTCAAAGCGCAACGCCATGTCCGACGCCACTGCCCCGACCTGGTTCAACGAGAACCACGACTACTCCGGTTCCGCCATCGGTTTCCGCGTGACCCGACGACTGCACGCCGAGCAGACGCCGTTCCAGAACATCGAGATCTGGGAGAGCACCGACTGGGGCAACGTCATGGTCATCGACGGCTGCATGATGGTCACCACCCGCGACAATTTCCTCTACCACGAGATGATGTCGCATCCGGTGCTGTTCTCGCATCCGCGCGCCAAGCGCGTCGTGATCATCGGCGGCGGCGACTGCGGCACGCTGCGCGAAGTGCTGCGCCACGACGAAGTCGAGAAGTGCACACAGATCGAGATCGACGAGCGCGTCACCCGCCTGGCCGAGGAGTACTTTCCGGAACTGTGCGAGGCCAACAACGATCCGCGTGCCGAGCTGCGTTTCGAGGACGGCCTGAAGTTCATGGCCGAAGTCGAGCCGGAATCGATCGACGTCATCATCGTCGACTCCACCGACCCCATCGGCCCGGCAGAAGGCCTGTTCAATGAAGCCTTCTACCGCAACGCGCTCAAGGCCCTGCGTGCCGGCGGCATCCTGGTGCAGCAGAGCGAATCGCCGCTGGTGCACACCGACCTGCTGCGCGACATGCGCAGCAAGATGAAGGGCTGCGGCTTCGCCTCGCTGCGCACGCTGTGCTTCCCGCAGCCGTGCTACCCGTCCGGCTGGTGGAGCTGCACCATGGCACGCAAGGGCGTGGAGCTGGACGGCTTCCGCGAACGCGGCGCCCAGACCAAGACCTTCAAGACGCGCTACTACAACGCCGAGATCCATCGCGCCGCCCTGGCGATGCCGGAATTCCTGCGCGAGGCGCTGGGCGAGTAAACCCGCCCGATCCGTCGATGGCGCCGTGCTCAGGCGCCGTCGACGTCGACCAGCTTGAGCCGGCCACCGGCGCCGCTGCGGATGCTGACCTGTGCCTTGCGCACGCCCATCGCTTTCGCCACCAGCGCGATCAGCGCCGCATTCGCCTTGCCGTCCACCGGCTGCGCCTTGATCTTCGCCAGCCAGGTGCCGTCTTCCTGCCGTTCCAGGCTGTCTTCCCGCGCGTTCGGTTTGACCTTGATCTGCATTGTCGCCATGCACGGATGATAGCGGCGGCAGGTCCCTCATCCGGCGGCGGTGCCGTGGCATCGGCTCGGCGCGGTCCGTTGCTGTCCTGTCGCAACGCGTGTCCCGTCCCGGCCGCCTTTTTTCGTGTGGGTGTGTAGCGAAGCCGGGGAAAAGCGGCTCCGCATCCAATTGACGCGGCGCGTCAGAGCGGCCCGCGAGTTTGTTGCGCCGCGTCTCGGTTTCCCCGGCAGTGCGTGCTTCCATACCGGAACGTATCCCGCCCGCGGCGGGTCACCAGTTTTCCGGGAGGCTTCCATGAAACGAATCTCTGCGTCGCATCCGCGCCGGCGGCTGCTTTGCCACGCGCTGATGCTGGCCGGCCTGGCCGGTGCCGCCAGCGTCCATGCCCAGACCTACCAGGCGCCGACGCTCAGCGGACCGGGCACCATCGGCTATGACGCCGAGGGCGTGCCCCTGGTGCGCGGACGCACGGACAACGACACCGCCTTCCTGCAGGGCTGGGCGCACGCGCGTGACCGCTTCTTCCAGATGGACTTCAACCGTCGCGGCGCCAGCGGCACCGTCGCCGAACTGGTCGGCCCGGCGGCGCTGGCCAACGACGTGCAGACGCGCACCATGGGCCTGCGCCGCGCCGCGCAGAAGACCTGGCCGGCGCTGTCCGATGACACCCGCGGCTGGCTGAAGGCCTACGCCGATGGCGTCAACCACTGGCTGCGCAACAACCCGCTGCCGCCGGAATACGGCGCCCTGGAAATCACCCGCGTGCCGGAGTGGACGCCGGTCGACACGCTGGTGATCGGCAAGGCCCTGGCCTTCCAGCTGTCGTTCGACCTCGACATCGAACAGACGCTGCGCTTCGCCGCCTACCAGCAGGCCGGGGCCGTCGCCGGCTTCGACGCGGCGGCGCTGTATTTCGGCGACACCCATCGCATCGCGCCACCCGACGACCGAGTCAGCGTGCCGGGCTTCATGACCGGCGCCACCGTCGCCGGCGACGACGTCCACAAGCTGGCCGGGCAGGCGCTGAATCCGATCGAACCGATCAGCGCCGAGACCGTCGCCATGGCGCAGGCGCTGCAGGAGAAGCTTGCCGGCGTCGAACTGCTCGGCTATTCACTGGGCCGCAAAGAAGGCCTGATCGGCAGCAATGAATGGGCGGTATCGGGGCAGCACACCGCCAGCGGCAAGGCACTGGTCGCCAACGATCCGCACCTCGCGCTGGACCTGCCGTCGGTCTTCATCACGCACCATATCCAGTCCACCGATCCGCGCCACGGCGGCCAGCCGATGGATGCCGTCGGGGTCAGCCTGCCCGGCGTGCCGGGCATCATCCAGGGTTGCAACCAGCGCATCTGCTGGGGCACGACGACGAACTCGCTGGACGTCACCGACGTGTTCCAGGAGCGCTTCCAGGTCAACACGCTCGGCCTTCCCTACGCCACGCTGCACAACGGCCAGGCCGAGCCCGTGCAATGGGTGGTGCAGAGCTTCTTCGTCAACAACATCGGTGATGGCCAGCCGGACAATGTCAGCCGTGACAATTCGATCGGCTATCTCAACGGCGGCATTACCGTCATCGTGCCGCGTCGCAACCACGGCCCGGTCGTCCAGATCAGTGGCGACCAGGGCCTGTCGGTGGCGTTCGCCGGCTGGGGCGCGACCTTCGAACTGGAATCGTTCCGCCGCATCAACAGCGCGCGCAACCTGGAGGAGTTCCAGTCGGCCCTGAACTACTTCGACTTCGGCTCGCAGAATTTCATCTACGGCGACGTCGACGGCAACATCGGCTACTTCGTCACCGGCGAGGCGCCGATCCGCGACGACCTGCAGAACATGCAGGCGCCCGATGGCGGCATCCCGCCCTGGTTCATCCGCGACAGCCAGCGTCGCCACGACTGGCTGCCCATGCGCAACCGGCAGCCGGCGCAGGCGCTGCCGTTCGAAGTGCTGCCGCCGTCGGAACTGCCGCACGCGATCAATCCGGCCAGCGGCTACCTGGCGAACGCCAACAACGATCCTTCCGGCTATTCGCTGGACAACAACGCGCTCAACCAGCTGCGCCCGGGCGGCGGCATCCACTTCATCGACAAGGGCGGCGCCTCGGCCTATCGCATCGGCCGCATCGACCGTGAACTGCAGCGCCTCATCGCCAGCGGCCGCAAGATCACCGCCGACGACATGAAGCAGCTGCAGGCGAACAACCAGTCGATGGACGCCGAGCTGGTGCTGCCGCACCTGCTCAATGCCTGGAACAACGCCGGCGCCGGCGGTGCCTGGGCGAACCTTGCCGCGTTCCGCAACGACGCCCGCATGAGCGAGGCCATCGCGCGCCTGTCGGCCTGGAACTACTCGACGCCGACCGGCATTCCGCAGGGCTTCGATCCGGGTGACAACCCGAATGCGTTGCCGCAGCCCTCGCAGTCGGAAATCGACGCCAGTGTCGCCGCCACGCTGTGGGCGACGTGGCGAAGTGCCGCCGTGCGTTCGACCATCGACGCCACGCTGCAGCGCGTGGGTCTCGGCGCGGCACTGCCGGGCGCGGGTGACGCATATGCCGGACTGAAGTTCCAGCTCGACTACTTCGACACGCTCGGTGGCCGCGGCGTTTCCGGCCTGAACTTCTTCCAGGTCGATGGCGCACCGACGTCCGCCGCCGCACGCGACTACGTGTTGCTCAAGGCGCTGAAGGACAGCCTCGACGCACTGGCCAGCCCGGCCTACGCGGCCGCGTTCGGTGGCTCGACGTCGCTGTCCGACTATCGCTGGGGCCGCCTGCACCGCATCGTCTTCGACCACCCGCTGGGCGGGCCCTTCAACCTGCCGGGTGCCAATCCCTACGGCTTCAGCCACCTGTCGCCGGAACTGCCGGGCATCCCGCGTCCGGGCGGTTACGAGGTCGTCGACGCGTCCGGCCATGGCATCCGCAACCAGGGCAGCAATGGCTTCACGTTCGGCAGTGGCCCGGCGCGACGTTTCGTTGGCGAAATGAGCACGCCGATCAAGGCCTGGCAGGTGATTCCGGGCGGCCAGAGCGGTGTCCTGGGCAGCCCGCTGTACGCCAGCCAGCTGGGACGCTGGCTGACCAACCAGTACCAGACACTGGCGGTCAGCGCGAGCGCCGCAGCCCCTCAGGTCACCACCGAGATCCGCTTCAGTCCCTGAGTCATTGCCCTCGCGGCAGGTACCGGCATTCATCGCCGGTACCTGCCTTGCAATGCCGCCGCAGCGGCAATCGCGCCCTTGTTGAACCCGCGCCGGTCAGGCCTGCGCCGCGCTGCCGAGTTTGTCGACGTCGACCTGCACGAAGATCGAATCGCCGCGTGCGGTGAGGACGTCGCCGGCATGGACCTCGCAGAGCACGCGCGTCTTGCGCGCGACCTCGCCTTCGACGCGCGCCGTCAACGTCAACGCCCGGCCCAGCGGCGTCGGCTTCACATAGTCCAGGCCAAGGTGCGCGGTCACGCAATGGATCGCCGGCAGCGTTCCCGGCGCGCGACCCTGGGCGCGATAGTGATACGCCATCGCGGTCCAGTTCGAGTGGCAGTCCACCAGCATGGCCAGCAGGCCGCCGTAAAGCAGTCCGGGCCAGCCGACGAACTCGTCACTGGGCGTGAACCGCGCCACGACATGGACGCCGTCCTCGTGCCAGTGGCTCTTGATGTGCAGGCCAGTGGGATGGGCCGGTCCGCAGCCGTAGCAGATGCCTTCGGCGTGGGCGAGGTCCTGGATGGCGGGCGAATCTGAAGTCATCGTGTATTCCGGGGGGGGGGCGGGTCGGCGCGACGGGCGCGCCGGCGATGGTAGCCGGCCACGTCCGCGTTTGCCCCTGATCCTGCGTTCCGGACCCGAAAAGGGTGGCCAATGCGGGTGACCGCGCGCTGGCCCAGCGGGCGTGACGGCACGGCACGCGGGCAGCATTGCGCAGACATCCGCGGGGCGGCCGCGCCTCGATCCGCGGCCGTACCCGCTGCCGCATTTCCACGATCTGGCAGCGGCAGCCGGGGCGGCGAGGATCGCCACGCTGCGCCGGATTTGCGACACGCTTTGTGGTTGCCTGACGGAGCGCGTGCTAAGGTGCCGCACGCCCGTTTTTGCGAGTGATTTCCATGGTTTTGCGTCGTTTCTCCGCGCTTTTGTTCAGCTTTGCCGCCCTCAGCTGGGCCGGCGCCAGCTTCGCCCAGTTGAACCTGCGTGGCGACTACGCCAGTGCACGCGGCATCACCGAAGTGGGTGCGCTGTATGCACGCCAGCACCGGACCACGGTGAACGTGCGTCCGTTCAGCACCAATGCCGGCATCGATGGCGTGCTCAAGGGCGAGATCGACATCGCCGCGGCTGCGCGCCCGCCGATCGCTGCGCGCGCCGGCGAAAGCGAGCTGGTGTTCTGGCCGGTGGCCTGGGACGCGGTGGTATTCATCGTCCATCCCAGCAATCCGGTGCGGCAGCTGTCGGTGCAGCAGGTGCGCGACATCTTCCTGGGCAACCTCGACAACTGGAAGGAGGTCGGCGGCCGCGACGCACCGATCGACCTGTACTCGGTGATGGGCCCGTACGACGGCCTGGAGTCGTCGATCCGCCAGATCCTGTTCGGCAACCCCGGCTACATGGCCAAGATCGACCGCCTGTTCCTCAACCAGCACCAGATCGAGGTGGGCGTGCAGATGGACCCGGATTCCATCGGCATGACGACGCTGGCCGGCCTGGACAAGCAGCGCGTGCGCGCCCTCGACATCGAGGGCGTCGCCGCCACCAAGGACACCGTCGCCGATGGCCGATACCTGCTGACGATTCCGCTCTATCTGGTCTATCGCGCCGACAGCCCCAAGGCGGCCGAGATCACCCGTTTCGCAGAGTTCCTGCGCACGCCGGTCGCCGAAGCGGTGATGGTCAACAAGCGCCTGGTGCCGCACCGCGACAACGAGGACTTCCGCACGCTGCACACGCAGCGCCTGGCGCGCCTGTGGGAACGCATGGGCGGTGAACCCGTCGCGCAGGCCACGCTGGCGCGGGCGTCGACCTCGTCCGAATCACCGGCGGCGGTAGCGCCGCCTGCGGAAGCGGCCGCCCCGGCGCCGGGCGCGACGCCTGCAGTCACTGCGACCGGCGCCGCCGTGGCGGCTGCCGCGCCGGCCGCGGAAGCCACGGGACCTGCCGTCGCCACGCCACCCGCCGGTCCGGTGATGACGGCGGCCGACGGCAGCGTCGAAGAACCGGCGTGCAAGAGACGGCTGTTCTCCCGCAAGTGCTGACGGCGCCCGCCCCGACCACGGTCGCGGCAATCACGCTGGACCTGGACGACACCCTCTGGCCCATCCTGCCGGTGATGGAACGCTGCGAGCAGGTGCTCGAAGCGTTTCTGCTCGAACACGCGCCCGCCGTAGCGCGGCGTTTCCCGAAGGGCGCCATGCGTGCCCTGCGCGACAGCGTCGCCGCCGAGCGGCCGGAACTGGCCCATGACTACAGCGCGCAGCGCCGCCTCAGCCTCGAGCGGGCATTTGCCGAGGCGCGCGTCGACGCCGATGCAGAGGCCCTGATAGAACGCGCGTACGTGACGTTCTATGCCGAACGCAACCGCGTGCAGCTCTACGACGATGTCGCCGACGCGCTGCCGGCGCTGGCCGCACGTTGCCGGCTGCTGGCACTGACCAATGGCAATGCCGACCTGTCCAGCATCGGCCTGGCGCAGCATTTCCATGGCGCCGTCCTGGCCCGGGACGTCGGCGTCGCCAAGCCGGATCCGCGCATCTTCGCGCACGCCCGCGATCTGCTCGCCGTCGACGCCGCGCACATCTGGCACGTCGGCGACGACCCCGAGCTTGACGTGCTCGGCGCGCAGAAAGCCGGATTCCGCGCCGTCTGGATCAACCGCAACGGGCTGCCCTGGCCTTATCCGGAGCACATGCCCGACCTCATCATCCGCGACCTGGCCGAACTGGGTCGCTGGCTCGACAACCTTCCCTCGGACTGACCACCATGTCCTTCGCTCTCGTTTCCGGTTCCACCGATGCCATTCCGCTGATCGCGGTCCACCCGGAGCGCCTGGCCGCCACGCTCGACGCCATGGATGCGGGCGGCGCCGCCTTCGTCCGTGCCGCCGGATTCATGGCGGAGCCGCAGACCTGGTGCCTGGTGCCAGCCGCCAGCGGTGGCCTGGCCGCCGTGCTGGTGGGTGTCGTCGATGCCGCCGATCCGTTCGCGCTGGCCGGCCTGCCGCTGGTGCTGCCCGCCGGCACCTATGCGCTGCACGCCAGCCTCGGCGATCGCCTCGACCCCGATGTCGCCGCGCTCGGCTGGGGCCTCGGCGCCTACCAGTTCGACCGCTACCGCAAGGCGAAGCGTGCGCCGGCGCTTCTGGACATCGATGCGGCGACGCGTGAAGCCGTCTCGTCCGTAATCGCTGCCAGCTGGCGCGTGCGCGATCTGGTCAACACACCGACCGAACACATGGGCCCGGCCGAGCTCGCCACCGGCGCCGCGGAACTGGCGCAAGCGCATGGCGGCCGCTGCCGCGTGATCGAAGGCGACGCGCTGCTGCGCGACAATTTCCCGGCGATCCACGCCGTCGGTCGCGCCAGCCATCGCGCCCCGCGCCTGATTGAACTGGACTGGGGTGACGATGCGCACCCGCGCCTGGCGCTGGTCGGCAAGGGCGTCTGCTTCGACACCGGCGGCCTCGACATCAAGCCTGCCGACGGCATGCTGCGCATGAAGAAGGACATGGGCGGCGCCGCGCACGCGCTGGCGCTGGCCGGCCTGCTGATGGCGACGCGGGTGCCGGTGCGGCTGAAGCTGCTGATCCCCGCCGTCGAGAACGCGATCGGCCCCGATGCCTACCGGCCGGGCGAGGTCATCTCCACCCGCCAGGGGCTGAGCGTGGAAATCGGCAACACCGATGCCGAAGGTCGCGTCATCCTCGCCGATGCGCTGACCTATGCCGGCGAATGGCAGCCGGAACTGCTCCTCGACTTCGCCACCCTGACCGGCGCCGCCCGCATCGCGCTGGGCCCGGACCTGCCGGCGCTGTTCTGCAATGACGAAGCGCTGGCCACCGGACTGCTCGACGCCGGCCAGTCGCAGCGCGATCCGCTGTGGCGCATGCCCCTGTATGCACCGTACATGGCCTACCTGGAAAGCCCGATCGCGGACATCAACAACGCGGCGACGACCCGGCACGCCGGCTGCGTCACCGCGGCGCTGTTCCTGTCGCGCTTCGTGCCGCAGGGGCAAGCCTGGGCGCATCTCGATGTCTATTCGTGGAACGACGCGCCGCGACCGGGCCGACCCGCCGGTGGCGAGGCGCAGGGCCTGCGCGCTTACTACGCCGCCCTGGCGGCCCGCTATCGCTGATCGCGCGCGATGCCGCGGGCTGCGATGAAGCGGCGCCGGCTTCACTCCGTCCTCCTGGCGGGCGCGGTCGTCGTCGCGGCCTGCACGCCCCTGCACAGGCGCATCGTCGAACCGCCACGACCGGACCGCGCGGCACTGGAGCAGAGCGACGCGCTGCTGGCGCGCGCGCAGGTCCGTCGTGAGCGGTTCCAGGCGACGGGCGGTCCTTCGCTGTCCTTCCTCGTCTTGGAGCCACGCAACTACCAGCTCGACTACGAGGTACTGCGCCGCGACCGCCTGTTCTCGTACCGTTTCCGCGTCTTCGAACCGGGCGAAGCGCAGGCACCGGTTGGCAGCATCATGATGCTGCACGGCTGGTCCACGGATGGTCGCTACCTGCTGCCGTGGGCGATGCGACTGGCCGGGCAGGGCTACCGCGTCATCGTCCCCGACCTGCGCAACCACGGCCGCTCCGGCAAGGCAGCCGCGGGTTTCGGCACGCGGGAAGCGGAGGATGTGCTGGCGCTGGCCCGCCACCTGCACGGGCGCGGTGAACTGCCGTCACCCGTGCACCTGTTCGGCATCTCCTATGGCGCCGTGACCGTTCTGCATGCGGCCGCGCGCTGGAACGACGACGGCACCGGTGCCGGACTGGGCGCGGTCGTGGCGATGGAACCGTTCGCCAATGCCGCCGATGCCATCCGCACCTCGATTGCCGGGCTGTTGCAGAACGCCCCGCACCTGCGCTGGCATGAGCGCGCGCTGCGGTCGGCACTGCGCAGGCGCTATGGACCTGACCGCGTCGAGCGCGCCATCGACGACACCGGCGCGCTGCTCGCCATGGACCTGCGCCGGTTCGATGTCGGGGAAGTGATGCAGCAGGTGCGGGCGTGCGTGCTGCATGTCCACGGTCGAGTCGACACCCTGATCCCGGTCGGCACCGCGCGCGCGCTGGCAGCGCGCCGTCCGCGCAACGTCTACCTGGAACTGCCCGAGGATGGCCACTTCAGCACCACGGCGCGCGCCGACTGGCTGGCGGGACCGCTGGGCTTCTGGTTACCGGTGGCTGCCGGCACACCTGCCGACGCGAATTGCCCGCCGGTCCGCCTGCCGGCCGATCCGGCCGGCATTCTGCCAGCGGAGCCGACCCGCTGAATCCGTCGCCGTGCGCTGTCCGCAGGAAGCGCGCAACCGCGGCAATGCCGCCTCAGCGGCGGCATCAGGACAGACGGGCTGGATCGACCGGTCGGCTTGCCCGCTGCCGTTGCCTCGCCTGCGGCGAAGCACTGCCGCGCGTGATCAGCACCACGCCGCACAGGATGACCGCCATGGCGACGATGGTGACCAGGCCGACCCGCTCACCGGCGAGCAAAGCGCCGAGCAGCACCGCGATCGGTGGATTCACGTAGGCATAGCTGGTCGCCAGCGCCGGACGCACGTGGTGCAACAGCCAGATGTAGGCACCGAAACCGATGATCGAGCCGAAGACAGCAAGATAGGCCAGCGCAAGGATGGCACCGGTGGGCGGCATGGCGTCGATGCGCTCGCCCGCCAGCAGGCCTATGGTCGTCATCAGGAGGCCGCCGCAGAGCATCTGCGCGGCCGTGCTCATGAAAGGCGCCGGCAGGTCACGGCCGCGACTCCAAACCGAACCGAAGGCCCAGCCGGCTGGCGACAGCAGCAGGGCCAGTGCCGCCCACGACTGCGCGCGCAGTTCGGCGCCGAAATTGAGGAACAGCACGCCAATGAAACCGACCAGCACGCCCATCCACTCCAGGCGCAGGTAACGGCGGCCGTACATCGCCCCGAACAGCGCCGCCCACAACGGCATGGAGGCGACGGCGATCGCCGCCAGTCCGGAGCTGACCCACTGCTGCGCCACCGAGACCATGCCATTGCCGATGCCCAGCAGCAGCGCGCCCATGATGGCGGCGTTGCGCCATTGCAGCGCCGTCGGCGGCGGATCGCCGCGCAGGCGCAGCGAAAGATAGACCGCCGAGCCGGCGCACAGGAACCGGATTCCTGCCATCAGCAAGGGCGGGAAACCGTCCAGCGCAAAGCGGATGCCGAGGTATGTCGATCCCCAGATGAGATAGACGGCCAGCAGGCCGATGGCGACCTGCAGGCGTGAAGGCGGGGACGCGGTGGTCATGGCGGAAACCGGATCGACAACGAAGGCGGCCGCCCCAGGGGCGGCCGCAGCGGAAACAGGCGGAACGGCGGCGGGCCGTCAGTCCGAGGTGGACGTCGTGGACTTCGCGGGCGCCAGGCCGGCCAGGCGCAGGTCGTCGGTGCCCAGGGAAATCGCATCGGCCAGGATGCGTGCCGCTTCGCTCAGCAGCGCATCCGGGCGGCCCTCGCGGCGCGCGCGCTCCTCGGCCGCCTGCTCGACGACGCTGCGCTCGTCGGCCTGCAGGCCGTCGTCGCTGCGTCCGCGAGACGCGTTCGACTCGTCGACCAGCCCGAGCTCGACACGCAGCGCTTCCCGGTTCTTGCGCCGCGCCTCCTGCTCGTCGCGTTCCTGGCGACGCGTATCCTCCAGCAACGAAACGCTCTTGCGCTCACGCTGGCGACGGTAGTCGGCGATGTCTTCCTGCCAGAAGCGGAACTCCTGGTCCTCCGCGATCCGGCTCTCATGGCGCGCCAGCAGCGACGGCACCAGCGGATCGAGGTTGGCGACCTGTTCGTAGTCGGCCGGTTCGATCTGCGCCCACGGCAGCGCGTTGTCATAGACGCTCTCGCCATAGTCCTCGGCATCCAGGCTCACCGGGAACTGGATATCCGGCACCACGCCCTTGATCTGCGTGCTGCTGCCGTTGATGCGGAAGAACTGCGCGACCGTGAACTTGAGCTGGCCATGGCGGGCTTCGCCGCGACCACTGAGCTGGTCCAGGCTGACCAGGTTCTGCACCGTGCCCTTGCCGTAGGTCGGCTCGCCGATGATCAGGCCGCGGCCATAATCCTGGATCGCCGCAGCGAAGATCTCCGAGGCAGAGGCCGACACGCGGTTGACCAGCACGGCCAGCGGGCCGTCCCAGGTGCGGCCGGGGCGGCGGTCGCGCTCGATTTCGACGCGACCCTGCGCACTCTTGACCTGGACCACCGGCCCTTCGTCGATGAACAGCCCGGTGAGTTCAGTCGCCTCGGTCAGCGAACCCCCACCGTTGTTGCGCAGATCGAGCACGACGCCATCGACGTTCTCATGCTTGAGCTGGTTCAACAGGTTGGCGACGTCGCGCGTGGCGCTGCGGTAATCCGCTTCACCGCGACGGCGGCCCTCGAAGTCCTGGTAGAAGGTCGGCAGCTCGATCACGCCGATGCGGCGCAGGCTGTCGCCCTCACCCACCTCGATGATCCGCTTTTTGGCCGCCTGCTCCTCGAGCTTCACCTTCTGGCGGACGATGCTGATGCGGTTCGGGCGGCTGTCGACGCTGGCCGCCGCCGGCACGATATCGAGGCGGACGGTCGAATCCTTGGGTCCACGGATCAGCTTCACGGTGTCGTCGATGCGCCAGCCGATGACATCGACCATCGCGCCCTCGCTGTCCTGGCCGACGGCCAGCACACGGTCGCCGACACCCAGTCCGGCCTTCTCCGCCGGACCACCGGGCACCAGCGAGCGGATGACGGTGTACTCGTCGTCGCGCTGCAGGACCGCGCCAATACCTTCCAGCGACAGGCTCATCTGGATCTCGAAGGCGTCGGCCGTGCGCGGCGCCAAGTAGCTGGTATGCGGCTCGATCGCCATGGCATAGGCGTTGAGGAACGTCTGGAACACGTCCTCGCTGTCAAGTTCGCGGATGCGCTCCAGGAAGCGTGAATAACGCTTGTCCAGGGTTTCGGCGATCTCGCTGTCCTGCTTTCCAGCCAGCTTCAGGCGCAGCCAGTCGTTCTTGACTCGCTTGCGCCAGATCTCGTCCAGCTCGGCGGTGTCGGCGGCCCACTGCGCCTCCTTGCGGTCGTAGTGGTACTGCTCGTCGACGGTGAAGTCGAAGCCCTGCGCGAGCAGCGCGCGGGCATGCGCGGTGCGCTCGGCGACGCGCTGGATGTAGCGGTTGAACAGTTCGAACGGTGGATCCAGCTGCTGGTTGCGGATGGCGTCATCGAGCTTCTCGCGGTACACCGAGAATGCGTCGACGTCGCTGCGCAGCAGGAACAGCTTGTCGTTGTCGATCGCCTCGAGGTAGGCGTCGTAGATCTTCACCGACAGCGCATCGTCCAGCGGCATCGACCGGTAGTGCACCCGGCTGAGGGTGTACATGGTGAACGCGGCGGTCTTGCCCTGGTCGGGCAGCGGCGAGAGCTGCGACGGCGGCGCCGCCGGCTTGGCGGTCACCAGTCCGGCGACCAGCAGGGCGGTGACAAGGGCGAGGGGGAAACGGCGCATCATTCGCTACTCCAGCGGTCCGGGCGCAGCCCCGGCCTGAGGATGACAGACATACCGTGGGGCACAAGGTTCCGCAAGTGCGAATTCGCCCGCCGCGTCCGGCCGTTCAAGGTTCATGCTGGCCCTGGCCCGCATAATTCATGAGCCTTATGCTGCGACCGCCGATCCATCTGCCGGGGCGCGACGTGCTCCCTGCATCCGACTCGACGTCGTGTCGACAACGCCTTCGCCGCCTTCCAGTCCGCGCGCCGCGCCCCGTCAGCGTCTCGACTGCCTCGTGACGAACCTTCATGAACAATGCGGGCCAGCGGGCGACCGGCAACCCGACTCAACGCGGCACGTAGGCCCGGCCGCCGTCCTGGAACAGCACCACCACGTCCCAGGTTTCGCCTTCGAGGACGACCTCGCCCACCCGCTCAAGCTGGTAGCCCGGCCGCAGCTGATCCAGCACCGGTGAACGGCGGCTGGGATGGCTGTGGATCGGCCGCGCGGCGCCTTCGGCCGTCAGCGGACCCGAAGCGGGCCGGACATCGAAGCGCAACCGGGCCAGCCGGACCGCCTGCGGCGCGTGGATATACGCCGGAACCGCCCGGCCGTCGCCCAGCCGCAGCCCGACCACGGCAATCCACTCATCGCCGACGAAGCCAAGGATCTCCTCGTACAGGCCCATGTGGCCGACCTCACCGATGCGCGGCGTGGCCACCGATGGCAGGACATGCATCGCCAGCGCATCCGGCTCGAAGTTGACGAACCGGCTGATCGGCGCGGGTACCGGCGTCGGCGCGCCCCGCGCCAGCATGGCCAGGCTGGCGGAGACATGGTCGGCCGTCCCGGGCCGGGGCTCGACCTTGGCCAGCACGGCGGACAGGTCCGAACGCATGCCCACCGCCACCTCGACGCCACCCGCGCCCTGATAAACGAAGGTCGGAAACGCCAGGGTGCCGGGAATCGACTGCTGCACCCAGGCATTGACGTTGAGTCGCGCCAAGGCCTGTTCGGGGAACTGCGGCGCCGGTGCCTGGCCCTCGAAGGCCTGCGCAACGGCAGCCATTGTGCCCTGCTCGGCCACGTACTCCGCGCCATTGCCGAGGCCTTCAAGCAGCAACCAGCGCAGTTGCACGCCGTCGTCACGATCGCGACTGTTGGCGTGCAGGGTCCGGCACCAACCACATGCCGTGCTGA
The DNA here is from genome assembly GCF_004343305.1 of Pseudofulvimonas gallinarii. Lineage (GTDB taxonomy): Bacteria > Pseudomonadota > Gammaproteobacteria > Xanthomonadales > UBA2363 > Pseudofulvimonas > Pseudofulvimonas gallinarii. Next base: position 92,122 of record NZ_SMAF01000010.1, read on the forward strand.
AGATCACGTAGGCATGACGGTCGCTGGCCGGGCCATCGCCGACCCATAGCGAATCATCGAGCAGGGCCAGCACCTGCTTTCCCTGCGCGTCCGGCAACGTTCCTGCCTGCGCCCGGCTCACGACCAGCAACGCTGCTGCGACCAACAGGCTCGTCGCCCACATTGATTGCTTGATGTTCATGTCGCTTGCCTTGCAAGTGAACCGGTCAGGGTTGCACGCGCACGACACGTTGGCTACGTGCGTGATCCAGACCGCTACTGGCGCGCGTGAAGGTACGATAGATCAGCACATCGCCCGGCAGCACCTCGCTCCGCAACTGCGCAGTGAACGTGACGGTGCGCGTCGCGCCCGCCGCCAGCGTGCCGAGGTTCCAGTTGATGAGTTCGCCGCCGCCCGTGGAGCCACCGCCCGTACCGCCATCGCTGACATTGGATATCCAGTAGTTGCCCGGCGGCACGCGCAGGTGGACGCTGCCGATGAACAGATCCACTGCCTCGTTGTTGGTGACGGTCACCTGCCCGCTGAACACGCCATTTGGCGACACCGAGGTCGCGCTCATGACGGCTGCCACACTCAAAGCGGGAGCGGTTTCGACGTAGTTGGTGATATCGGCATGGGCGAAGTGCCCAGACGTGTCCGACAGCCACGGCGTGGTTTTCAGCAGATGGCCCTCCGGCAGGTCCGCCACGATGAAAGTGGCCTGCCGCTGATTGGTGTGCGTGGCGGGCAGTGCGCCCAGCGTCCACACCACCTCGCCGCCGACCAGCGCGCCGCCGTCCGTGGCGGATACGAAGGTCAGGCCGTCTGGAACCGGCAGGCGCAAGGTGGCGCTTGAAGAGGCATTGACCTGGGTGTTGCCGTAGACGAGGGTGTAGGTGAGCGCATCGCCCATCTGCACGGCGTCATGGCTGGTTTCCACGCCCAGCCGCAGTGCGCGGGCCGTGCGCACGAACAACAGATCGTTGGCCGCCGCGCGATCAGCGCCGTTGTTCCCGCGCGCCCAGGCGGTGTAAGACAGAATGTCGCCGCCCTGCGCGTCCGATCGCAACTGAAGCCCGAAGGATCGCGTGCGCACCGCGCCTGCCGGCAGCTGGCCGACGTTCCAGCTCATGACCTCGCCACCGCCCGTGCTGCCCGAACCCGTGCCGGAATCGCTCAGGTCGAAGCGCCAGTAGTTGCGGTAAGGCACACGCACATTCACCGTCGCGTCGAAGATGTCGACATCGCTGGTATTGACGACCACCACTTCGCCCGACAGGTAGCCCGCAGACGGCACAGCGGCAGGCGACATGGCCACTGCCACCCTCAGCGCATCGTCAGGGTGAACCGCGTGGACCACATCGACATGCGCCAGCCGGTTGGCGGTATCGGTCAAGACGGCTGTAGTCGCGAGCAGGCTTCCCGCGGGCTGGCCCAGGACATTGACCGTAGCCTGCCGTCTGCCATTGAAGCCGGGTTGCACCGCACCCACCGGCCAGACCACGCGATTTCCCACCAGAGCACCGCCATCGCTCGCGGAAACGAACTCGACGCCCTCAGGCAGCAGCAAGCGCAAGGTCGGCGTTGACGCGGAGCTGGTGGCGACATTGCCGTACGCCAGGGTGTACGTGAGCGAATCCCCAGGCTGCACGGTATCGTGGCTGGTTTCCACCGCCAATCTCACCTCGGGCGCGGCGATCGTGGTGAGCAGCTCGACCGCGTGTGCCCTGTGCAGACCGTTGCTCGCTCGCGCCCAGGCTTCGTAGGGTCGCGATAGAGCGCTCTCCAGACCGCTGTTCAATTCCACGGCAAAGCTCACGCTGCGACTGGCTCCGGCGGGCAGTTGGCCGATGCTCCAGTTCACGATTTCGCCATTGCCGGTGCTGCCGGCGCCGGCACCGGCATCGCTCAGGTTGTGTATCCAGTAGTTTCCGGCCGGCAGTCGCAGATACACATTGGTGCCGAACAGATCCACCGCACCCGTATTCGATACCGTTATCTCTCCATTGATGGCGTTGCTGGAGGCCACCACGCCACGCGACAACGCCAGCTTGATCTGCATCGGGTTGATGTGATGAGTAAATGCCCCATGCTGGCGGAACGTGGCGCTGGCATCGCCGGCGTCGTTTCCGACCACGGCAAGCAGTGGTCCCAGCGGCGCTCCGGCTGCATTCGCCTGCTCGAAACCATTTTGGAACAGCCGATCCCATGGCGGGGCATACCCGCCACCGCCATCAGCCTGGACCAGGATATGGCGGGCACGAATGTCGCCGGGATTGATCGCGCCGATGTTCCAGCTCAACCCCGTCGCGGTGGTGTTCCCTCCATCGGCCTCGATCACCGTCAAACCTCTCGGCAGTCGTAGATTCAGCGTTGTACCCAGCGACACGTTCGTCGTGGAGAGGTTGCCAAGGGCGATCTCCACAGCGACCGGCTTGCCCAGGGGAAAATCCGGCGCCGCCGGATTGACTTTCACCTCAAGTGGATCGCTCGTCACCACTGCCACATCCGCCGTGGCAATGGCGCGGCCCGATGCGCTGATAGCCAAAGCCTCCATGCGGATACTCTCGCCAACCAGCGACGCGTTGCTGTTGCTGTTGGAGATCAGGTCGTGATGGCTGTAGATGCGCGATGCGCCGGGGGGCAGACTGCCCACGTTCCAGACATATTCGTTGCCGGCACTGCATGAGCCCGTGCAGCCCGTTGGTGAATCCGAGGGATACGAGCCACCACCCGAGCCTGCCGCGATGCGCGCACGCAAGCTGACCGAATCGAGGGTGGTCGCGCCGTGATTCTCCACCCGCAGCTGCGTGATACTCGCGGAATTGTTGCGGCCCCAGGTGCGTTCGGGCTCGATGAACACGCGCAGCCTCGGCGACCGCTGGATGGCGATGACATGCTTCGCCGTCGACGCCTCGCCATCGGCCTGCAGCGTGGCCTGCACCGTTGCCACCTGCGGAACGGCACTGCCCGCCGCGCGGACAACCAGCAGTCGCTGCACGCTGGTCAGCGGATTGAGCGCCCCCAGGTTCCAGGTCACCTGCTGGCCACTGACGCTGCCGCCGATGGCCTCGACCACGTCCAGTCCTGCCGGCACCAGCACCGTCAAGGTATTTCCGAAGCTGATGGTGGTGGCGTGGGTGTTGCCGACGCTGGCAACCAGGAGCGCCTCTTCGCCCGGCGGCAACACCGGCGTGGATGTCGACAGCCGCAACCGTTGCGATGTGGCGGCCGTGTTCGCCCCCTTCGATGTCACCTGCACCGTAGTGTTGGCGAGGCTGCTGCCATTGCCGGAAATGGCCACCGGGAAGGTGACCACGGTCCCGGCGGTGTTGGCCTGGGTGTTCAGCGTGGTCTTGAAGGTGGCGACATAGGTTTCGCCGGGCGCCAGGCTGGCCTGGGTCCAGTTGATCTGCGCACCGGCCGAGCAGTTGGTCGGGTTGCAGACCGCATCGGTGTGGTTGCTGATCGTTCCGGCCTCGGCCGGGCGGACGATGCTGATCCGGAAATCGCTGATTGCCGTGGGCTGGTTGTTGACCACCACCACGTTGACGCTGAATACCTGTCCGACGGTGACATCGTCGCGGCTGGCGTAACCGGCGACGCTGACCGCCCAGGTCGTCGAGGCCAGCATCAGCAGGCCAAGGGCCAGCAGCAGGCGTTGAAGCAGCATTGGCGTGATCTCCAGACAGACAGGGACCCACGTGGCCCCAGTCGATCGTCCATTTCGCCGTCGCCACCTGTCCTCACGAGGGTTTCAAGAAACCTTCAAGATGGACTTTCCAATCAGAATCAGGGCACTACGCTCAACCTGGAGGGTGGACCCAGCCCGCGCCTTGCCGACCCGCAAACCTTTGACCGATACTGCCCACGGAGCGACAAGGGACCGTCGTGGCCGGCTCGACGCGGATCGATGCTGGCCAGGACATTGGGAGTGCGGATGGAACCGGACCTTCAGAGCCCGGGCAGCGATCTGTTCGTCTGGCGGATCGGCCCGGTTGTCTACGACGAGGGTGCACGCGAACTGCGGGTCGATGACGTCCCGGCCACACTCGAACCCAAGCCCATGCAGTTGCTGTCGGCCCTGCTGCGCCATGTCGGCGAGGTGGTGACCAAAGCGGAATTGTTCGACACGGTCTGGACCGGCCAGGTAACCGTCGACCACGTATTGGCCACCGCCATCGGCAAACTGAGACAGGTCCTTCGCGCTGCCCCGGACGTGCAGATCGTGACCGTGCCACGGGTCGGCTATCGGCTGGACGCCACGGTGCAGCGGGTGGTCGCACGGAAACTGTCCGGGGGACAGCTGCAACTGAAGCCCGGGCAAGCGGTGCCGCTGCGGCCCAACTTCCGATTGCAGCGCGCGCTCGCGCAGACCGACAACAGCGAGGTCTGGTTGGCCTACAACCGGCGGGCCGGCGAGTATCGGGTGTACAAGTTCGCCACCGACGCCCGGCGCCTGACCTCGCTCAAGCGCGAAGCTACCCTGGCGCGTGTGCTGCGCGAAAGCCTGGGCGAGCGTCCCGATTTCATCCGTATCCTGGACTGGAACCTGGTCGACCTGCCGTTCTTCCTGGAATGCGAATACGGCGGTGTCAGCCTGCGCGAGTGGGCAGGCGACTCGGCGGGCCTGGCGCCATTGTCCCGATCCGGGCGCATCGACCTGGTCCTGCGCATCGTCGACGCGGTCGCCGCCGCGCATTCGGTCGGCGTCCTGCACAAGGACATCAAGCCGGACAATGTGCTCATCCAAGCCGACGACAACGGCGGCCCTCCCAGCGTGCGCCTGACCGATTTCGGCAGTGGCGGCCTGCTCGACCCCAGGAAACTGGCGGCACTGGGCATCACCCGGATGGGTTTCACGCAGACCCGCGACCTGGCCCAGGACACTGTTTCCGGCACGCTGCTGTATCTGGCACCGGAGTTGTTCAGCGGCACGCTGCCGACGGCGCAAAGCGACGTGTACGCACTGGGCGTGCTGCTGTACCAGTGCCTGATCGGCGACTTCCGCAAACCGCTGTCGTCGGGCTGGGAGCGCGACATCGACGATACGGTGCTGACCGGCGACATCGCCGCCGCCACCGACGGCGATCCACAACGGCGCATCGCCAGTGCCGCAGAACTGGCGCAGCGACTGCGGCAACTGCCGCAGCGCCGCAAGCAGTGGGAAAAGGCCAGGACCGATGAACGTGCCCTGGCATCGACACGCGCCGCCCTGGACCGTGCCCGTGCCCGACGCCCCTGGATGATCGTCGCCTTGATCACACTGCTGGTCGGCATGGGCTCCAGCCTGTGGATGTACCGCCAGGCCGAGCGCGAGCGCGTACAGGCCGAACGCTTCCTGGCCAGTGCCAGCGCGGTGCAGTCCTTTCTCGCCAACGACGTGGTGGCCCAGTTCAGTCCGGCCGATCGCCGGTTCGACGCCAGCAACGACCCGGCCGCGGTCATCGAACGCGCCGGCGCCGCGGTCGACGCGCGCTTTTCCGATGACCCGTTCGCGGCAGGCAGCCTGCATGTGGCCATCGGCAGCGCATTGCGGTCATTCGACCGCTTCGGCGACAGTTCGGCGCGTCATTTTCGCCGGGCCATCGACATCGGCGTCGAACACTTCGGTGCCGACAACGAACTGACGCTCAAGGCGCGCCACGGTCTCGTGCAGAGTCTCATCTACGCCAACCACTATGACCAGGCGCGTGCCGAGCTTCGGCTCGCAGACGACGCGGCGGGCAAACTGCTGCTGGAGCGCAACCGCATCGCACTGGGCAGCAGCCTCGCACACGCCAACCTGCGCCTGCATTCGTTCGACTTCGACGGCATGCTGGAGGCGCTGTTGCGGGCCCGCGAGCTGCATCGCGCGGTGCAGCCGGACAACATCGAAACCGGCCACTTCATCGAGCAGGGAATCGCCGACGCGCAGTTGCGGACCGGTGAGCCGCACAGCGCACTGGACACGATCGAAGCCTATCTCCGCGACGTTGCACTTGAACGGCTCGATCCTGGCCGCCAGGCCGTCATCCTCTCGCTCAAATCGCGCGCATTGCGAACGCTGGATCAACCCGGGCCGGCGCTGGAGCAGGCCATCCAGGCCTATGACATCTACGAACGGCAGATCGGCCCACACGGTCATTCGACCATCGTCACCCTCAGTGCGATCTCTAACCTGCATTACCTGCTTGGACATTGCGAACAGGCGCTGGACACCGCACGCGACGCCTTCCATCGCATGACGCAGCTGCAAGGCGAACACTCGCAGGCGGCACTGATCGAACTGGGCAACCTGGGTTTGCGTCAATGCGGCTGCGGCCGCCTGGATGAAGGCATCGCCAGCGTGAGCCAGGCCATTGGTCAACTCGAGCAGGTCTACGGCCAAGGCAATGGCGCCGCCCGGCAGTTCAAGTATTTCCTCACCGGGTATCTGATCGAGGCGGCGCAGTATCCGCAGGCCCTGGACCTGCTGGACGAACTGTCCGCACAGGTGGCCGCTGCACCGCCATCGGCCCACCTGACGCTTCACCATCTGAACGCGCGGCGTGCCGACATCCTGAGCCGCATGGGCGACATCGGCGCCGCACGCGCCATCTGGATCGCCCTAATCGATGAACTGGAAGCAAGCCAGGAACAAGCCGAGCTGCTCGGCCAGGCCAGGGATCGATTGACCACCTACCCGGAATCGTGATCTGCGGGGGCAGCGGGGCACCTCGCGCATCGGGCACGTGTATCCGGCTTCCGGACTACGGACTACGGACTACGGCTGCAACCTCGGGACAGCGACGAGGAGCACCGTCAGGAACGACAAGAACGTTACCGGGATTGTGGTACCGGAAACTGATTCAGGACTCGTCGAGTTCAAGCCCTCCCGGCGCCTCGACTTCCCTGTCCCTCATTCGGTCAATTCAATTCCCTGGTCTTTGCGGCTCTCTATGTCCGCCGCCCGCAGAAGAGGCCAGGTGGCAGTGATTCTCAGCGGTAAAGCAGGCGATGGCCTTCTATGACGGAGCCATCTTCGGCGGTCAGGAAGAAGTAGTCGTCGCCGACGTTGCCCAGTGGCCCGGCATAGAACTCGAACACGCCCGGGCCGGCAGGACGGCGTAGCACACACGCCGGTTCGGAACCGAGGCGCTGGCGCAGACTGTCGGGCATACTTGACACCCCACCTTCCATAAAGTTGCGGCACTCGATAAATATTGAGAAAAGAAGCGATGGCCCATCCGATTGCAGGAAGTCAATTCTGTAAGGGGTAAGATGGGGCGAGCCCGGCCGTCCCCACATGACGACGCTGGACACCAGATAGTCCCGGGTCGGCGGATTTGGAATGCGTAGAACCAGTACCCATGGCGCCATATCGTCTCCTAGCGCCCAGGGTGATACACGATAACCTTCCGGCAACATCGGCAAACCCAGGTCGGACTCACCTTCGAAGATCTGCGACATGGGCGTGCCCCACACCAGCGGCTGCATGCGGTATTCGGCTCCGCCATCGATGCGGTAGCTGATCAGGTTGCGCGTAAGCGTCCGGCAAGGACACCCCCAGCCCCGGATTCAATCTCGCCGCAGCGGCAGTAAGCTGTCGATGTCGCGATTGAGGGTGGTCGGCAGGTGCACCAGGGTGTTTTCCAGCCAGGCGTGCGGCTCGATGCCGTTGGCCTTGGCGGTGGCGAGCAGACTCATGATGGCGGCGGCCCTGCGGCCGGCCTGCTCGGAGCCGGCGAACAGCCAGTTCTTGCGCCCCAGTGCGATCGGCCGGATGGCGTTCTCGGCCAGGTTGTTGTCGATGGGGCTGGCGCCGTTGTCGACGTAGCGCACGAGCGCGTCCCAGCGCCGCAACGTGTAGGCCAGGGCCTTGGCGGTTCCGCTTTGGCCCATGACGGTGTGCTGCAGTCCGTCCAGCCAGGTCTTCAAGGCGTCCAGGACCGGCCGGGCGCAGCGCTGCCGGTACGCCTGCCGATCCTCGACCGTCATCGTCGCCGCCTCGCTCTCGATGCGGTACAGCACACCGATGCGCGCCAGCGCTTCGGCGGCGATCGGACTGCCGCTGGCCTTGTGCTGGTCGAACCACTTGCGGCGCACAT
>NZ_SMAF01000011.1 GCF_004343305.1 Pseudofulvimonas gallinarii
CGAGCGCGAGGCGGCGACGATGACGGTCGAGGAGCGGTTGGTGTACCGGCAGCGCTGCGCCCGGCCGGTCCTGGACGCCTTGAAGACCTGGCTGGACGGACTGCAGCACACCGTCATGGGCCAAAGCGGCACCGCCAAGGCCCTGGCCTACACGCTGCGGCGCTGGGACGCGCTCGTGCGCTACGTCGACAACGGCGCCAGCCCCATCGACAACAACCTGGCCGAGAACGCCATCCGGCCGATCGCGCTGGGTCGCAAGAACTGGCTGTTCGCCGGCTCCGAACAGGCTGGCCGCCGGGCCGCCGCCATCATGAGCCTGCTCGCCACCGCCAAGGCTAACGGCATCGAGCCGCACGCCTGGCTGGAAAACACCCTGACGCATCTGCCAACCACCCTCAATCGCGACATCGACAGCTTACTGCCGCTGCGGCGCGATTGAATCCGGGGGTGGGGGTGTCCTTACCGGACGCTTACGTTCCTAGCAGGGGATAGGGCGCACGGGCGCCACTGTCCGGGCGCCGCCGTCTGCGCCGGATGGGCTGGCCCGCTTTGGCTGGGCTATGCTTCCGGATCAGGAGGGCAGGCCATGGAACTGACGTACTGTGGTGCCGCCGGCGTTGTCACCGGCTCGTGTCACCACCTTCGCATCGGGCGGCAGCAACTGCTGCTTGATTGCGGTCTTTTCCAGGGCGGCCGGGAAGAGGAGGCGCGCAACATCCAGCCTTTTCCGTTCGATCCGCGTGCCATCGACGCAGTGGTCCTAAGTCACGCACACCTGGATCACTGCGGCCGCCTTCCACTGCTGGTCAGGCGTGGTTTTGACGGGCCGATCTATTCCCATCCGGCTTCAATCGATCTTGTCCGCGTGCTGTTGAAGGATGCCGCCTACCTCGAGCAGGCCGACGTGGAGCGTGAGAACCGGAAGCGGGCGCGTCGGGGCGAGAAGCAGCTCAAACCGCTGTTTGACCTTGCCGACGTCGAAGCGGTGATGGCCCGAATGCGGCCGCTCCAGTTCAATGCGGCGGACGAAGTGCTCCCAGGGGTTGCCGCGACCTTGCTTCCCGCCGGGCACATCCTTGGCGCAGCGAGCGTCGTCCTGGACGTCCACGACGCTGGGCGCCGGAAGCGCGTCGTGTTCAGTGGCGACCTCGGGCCCAGCGACACGACGCTGCTACGGAATCCGGCGCCGCCGGACTCTGCGGATCTGGTGCTTCTGGAGAGCACCTATGGTGACCGGAACCACCGCTCGCGCAGCGAGACATTGCAGGAAATCGGCAGCGTTCTCGAAGCGGCATGGGAGGCTGGTGGGAATCTTCTGGTTCCCGCATTCGCGATCGGACGGACCCAGGAAGTCCTTGCGCTGTTCGCCTCGCACCGCCACGAATGGAATCTCGACCGCTGGAGGATCTTCGTCGACAGTCCCATGGCCATCCAGGCGACCGGGATTCACCTGCGCCACGCCGACCTGTTCAATGACGAGGCCCAGGCCTTCATGGCCGGTCGGAGCCTGCGCGAACTGCTTCCCAACCTTCACGAAACACCGGAAGCAGCCCAGTCGATGCAGCTCAACAACATTCGCCGTGGCGCGATCATCCTGGCGGGTGCGGGTATGTGCACCGGCGGGCGCATCCTCCATCATCTTCGCCACAACCTGTGGCGGTCGCAGACGCAGGTGATGATCATCGGCTACCAGAGCGAGGGTACGCTCGGCCGCCGCCTGGTCGATCGCGCCGAAGTCGTCCGCATCTACGGCGAGGACGTGCGCGTCCAGGCTGGCATTCATACGGTTGGCGGGCTGTCGGCCCATGCCGGCCAGGACGAACTCGTCAAGTGGTACGGCAGTATCGGCGGCCGTCCGCCCGTGCATCTGGTCCACGGGGAGAAACGGGGACGCGACGGTTTGGCTGCGCGTCTCAACCATGACTATGGCGTCATCGCCCGGATGCCTGGACACGGCGAGGTCATTACCCTCTGAGCGGCCGTGACGGATCGTGTGCATGCGGTCATGCAGGTAGAATGCGGCATCGCGCGGGCCTATAGCTCAATGGTCAGAGCAGGGGACTCATAATCCCTTGGTTCCAGGTTCGAGTCCTGGTGGGCCCACCACACGCTGCATCCCGGTCCGAAATCCGACGCCCGCTTTGCGACGGTTGCGGCCCGCAGTGCGTATGATTCAGGAAAGACTTCCGGAATGACGATGCGCCTGCTCCCTGTTCTCGCTTCGCTGCTCACCGTATTCCCCTCCGCGTCGCCCGCTTCCGATGGATTGCCGGGCGAGGGCATCAGCGCCGACAATCTTGCGCGGCACATCAGGACGCTTGCCTCCGACGAGTTCGAGGGCCGGGCGCCCGCCACCGCGGGCGAAGCAAAGACCGTCGATTACATCAGCGCCGAATTCCGCAAGGCCGGGCTGGTTCCGGCCGGCGACAACGGAACCTGGACCCAGCAGGTGACGCTGGTGCGAAGCGAAATCCAGGGCGAGGTGAATGCCTCGGTTACCGTGGACGGCAACAAGCGCCCGCTCGTGAAGGACGAGGACCTGGCCGTCGAGAGCCTGCATCCGGATCCGCGCGTAGACCTGCGCGACGTGCCGCTGGTCTTCGCCGGTTACGGCATCAGCGCGCCGGAACTGGACTGGGATGACTACGCCGGGCTGGACGTGCGCGACAAGGTGGTCGTGGTGTTGGTCAACGATCCGGACTTCGAGAGTGGCGTCGGCCGTTTCGGCGGCAAGGCGATGACCTACTACGGTCGATGGACCTACAAGTACGAGGAAGCGGCACGGCGCGGCGCAGCCGGTGCCCTGATCGTCCATGAGACCGCACCGGCTGCGTATCCGTGGGCGACGGTGCGCAACGGACGCAACGGCCCGCAGTTCGACATCGTCCGCGAGGATGCAGCGGGATACCACCTGCGCATGCGTGGCTGGATCCAGCGCACCGTCGCGGAGCGCCTGTTCGCGGATTCCGGCTTCGATTTCGAGACGGCCAGGCGCGCCGCGCAGCAAGCCGGGTTCAAGGGCCATGCGCTGGCTGGTGCGACGATCAGCATCGCCTTCGACGTGAAACACGACCAGGTCCGGACGCGCAACGTCGCCGGACTGCTGGCCGGCAGTCCGCAGGCGGAGCAGACCGTCATCGTTTCCGGTCACTGGGACAGTTTCGGCGTTACGCCGAATGCCGGACCGGATGGCGACGCCATCATCAACGGCGCCGTCGACAATGCGACCGCCATCGCCTCGATGATCGAACTGGCGCGCGTGTTCGCCAGCGACAAGCCGCCACGACGCAGCCTGCTGTTCCTTGCCCTTGCCGCCGAGGAGAGTGGGCTGCTCGGCGCCAGGTATTACGTCTCCCGCCCATTGCGTCCGCTGCCGACCACGGCGGCCGTCATCAACATGGAGATGTGGAGTCCCGATGGCCCAACGCGTGACATATCGTCGTGGGGACTGGGAAAGGTTTCGCTGGAGCGCAGCCTGGTCGAGGCCGCGGCACGGGATGGCCGCACCTGGTCGCCCGACGACAACCTCGAAGCCGGCCTGTTCTATCGCGCCGATCATTTCGCGTTTGCACAGGCCGGTGTGCCGGCGATCACGATCGGCCCCGGCATGGACATGCTCGAAGGCGGCATCAGCGCCGGCAAGGCGGCGCGTGCCGACTATTTCGAGAAGCGCTATCACCAGCCGGGTGACGAGTTCGACGACAGCTGGGACATGCGTGGTCCCGTGAGCGATACACAGACCGTCTATCGCCTCGTCCACGCCATCGCCAACAGTGGTGAATGGCCGCATTGGGACGAGGGCAGCGAATTCGCCGCGGAGCGGCGTCGCAGCGACGGCGAACGCCGGCAACCTGCAGCTGCGGGCGCCCCAGGCAGCGAGTGATGGCCATCAGGTGTCACCCGCCAACGACACGCGTACGAGATCACCGCGGTTCGCATTGAACCCTGGAGTGCGACGGCCCGCTCGGCCGCACAACGATGCGACGGTGGCCCGCGCCTCGAAGCCCGGATCAACGCCCGGGGTCAGGACGCCGGGAACGTTTGCGCAACCAGTTCCTCGAACGGCGTTGCGGGCGGCAGCGTGCCGAAGCATTGCCCATGCCCGCCGCCCAACCGTGAGTCGATGAAGGCACCTGCGACCCGGTCGCGTCCGCTGCGGATGAGCTGGACTGCCTGCAGTGCCTGGGCGATGCGCTCGGTCAGCAGGCGCGAACGCGTTTCGATGGTGTCGCCGTCGTCGATGGTGGTGGCGATCCATCGCACCGCCGAATCGAGGGCACGACTTTCTCCGGCAACGCTTTCCAGTTCGCGCAACAAGGCATCCCGCGTTTCCGGTTCGCGACGCAGGGCGCGCAGTACATCCAGGCACTGGATGTTGCCGCTGCCTTCCCAGATGGAATTCAGCGGTGCCTGGCGATAGAGCCGCGGCAGGATGTTCTCTTCGACATAGCCCAGGCCACCCAGGCATTCCTGCGCCTCGTTGACCATCGGCGGGCAGCGCTTGCAGACGTAGTACTTGCCTATCGCCGTGGCGATCCGCGCCAATGCCGCCTCCGCCGGGTCACGTTCGCCTGCGTCAATGGCGCGTGCCACCCGCATCGCCAGCACCATCGCCGCTTCCGACTCCAGCGACAGGTCGGCCAGCACGTTCGCCATCAGCGCATGCTCGACCAGCCGCTTGCCGAAGGCCATGCGCTGCCGCGCGTGGTGGATGGCCTGGACCAGCGCCTGGCGCATAATGCCGGCCGAACCGATCAGGCAGTCCTGCCGTGTGAGTGCGACCATTTCCAGGATCGTCGCCACGCCCCGGCCCTCCTCGCCGAGCAGCCAGGCGATGGTGCCGGTGAACTCCACCTCCGAGCTTGCGTTGCTCCAGTCGCCCAGCTTGTCCTTGAGACGCTGGATGCGGATGGCGTTGAGGGTGCCGTCGGGCAGGAAGCGCGGCAGCAGGAAACAGGACAGCCCGCCCTCCGCCTGCGCCAGCACCAGAAAGGCATCGCTCATGGGGGCGGAAAAGAAGAACTTGTGTCCCACCAGCTCATAGGCCTCGCCGGGACCGGGCGAGCCGACCGGGAACGCTCGCGTGCTGTTGCTGCGCACGTCCGACCCGCCCTGTTTTTCGGTCATGCCCATGCCGATCGTGTTGCCGGCCTTCGCATGCGCGGCGACGAAGCGGCCGTCGTATCGAGGCGCAGTGATGCGCGGCAACCATTCACGCGCGAGCGACGGCTGCTTGCGCAGCGCCGGCACGCAGGCGTAGGTCATCGTCAACGGGCAGTTGTTGCCCTGCTCGGGCTGCATGTGCAGGTACGCCAGTGCCGCGCGGGCGACATTCGCTCCCGGTGTACCGGCATGACGCCAGTAAAAATTGGGGATGCCATATTCCACACCCAGCTGCATGATGCGGTGCCAGGAGGGATGGAAGTCCACCCGGTCGATGCGGTGCCCATACCGGTCGAAGGGCCGGAAAACGGGCCGGTTGGCGTTGGCGTCCTCGCCCAGGTGCATCAACTCGCCACCGGCGACCGGCCCGAAGGCGGCCACCTGCTCACGGGCCCAGCCGGCCCCCTCGCGCTCCAGTGCCGCCTGCAGCGCGGGATCGGTAGCGAAGGCGTCGTAGTCGAGCAGGGGACTGGCCTGGTTTCCGACGGAATGGGTGAGGAATCGTTCGGCAATACGCATGGTTAAAGTCCGGTTGCACGGCATCCGTGGCGAAGATGGGGCGCATGACCGGAACGGTGGTGGTCTCGCCTCGCTGTCCATCATAGGCCGGCGCGGCCGCCCCTGGCCGTGCGTGGCGCCGTCGGCGCCGGCGCCCTTCCGCTGCCCGGGCCGGCTGACAGGCCGCGCGGCTGTGGTGGCGTTCCGGAACAGGCGCCTGATTGTCCGACCCGGCCCCGAGGCAAGGAGGCATATCGCGCACCCGCGGGATCGGTCTGGGCCAGAAGATCTGGCTGAGCGAAAAGATCTGGCGGTCATGCGCCTCCACGAGTCCCGCCCGCTTCCCGTGTCCGTTCCCGGCCGAAGATGCAGATTCTCGATGCTGCGAGTGGAGTGGAAGCCGGACCGGATCCACGTCGACGGTCCGGCGCTCGACCGATTCCTTTGCACGGGGGCGCTGACGGGTCCTGCGCCGCTCAGGCCTGCTAGACCCGGGCGCGCATCAGCCCGGGTCGCAGCTGCCGCGGCCAGTCGCGGTCGATGCCCACCTGGGCTGCGCAGCGGCTGCTTTCCAGTGAGTCGAAGTCAAGGCTGGCCTGGACCCAGGTGCCGACCGAACCGACGGTCGACGCCACGATGCCGTCGGCGGGCAGGCCCACGTCCATCGCCGCGTAGACGGCCGCTTCGCCGGTGTTGGTGTCCAGCGCCGGACTCCACGCCGCTTCGCCGGCAGTCACCGACTGGGCGACGAAACAGCGGTTTTCCAGGGCCCGGGCAAGGCAACCCGTGCGCACGCGCGTCGCGCCAGCGGCGGTGTCCGTGCAGCTGGGAACCAGCAGCAGGCGCGCGCCGGCTTCCCATTGCGCCCGGGCCAGCAGCGGGAACTCGATGTCGTAGCAGATGGCGATGCCCAGTCGCACACCGTCCACATCGAACACCTTGAGCGCATCGCCCGGTTCGATCACGGCGGTGCTTTTCTCGAAACCGGTCAGCTGCAGTTTGTCCTGCCAAAGATGCATGCCGGCGGACGTGAACAGGTCGGCACGGTTGCGGTATCGCCCATCGCCGGCGTCGAGCAGGAAAGTGCCGGCGACGAGCGTCGTTCCGGACTCCCGTGCCAGGTCCGAGAACAGCTGCAGCCAGTCGGCGCGGTAGCGCTGGATCGCCGCCAGCGATGCGTGCAGGTCGTTGCGCACGGCGTTGTCGAAGGTCGCCGCCAGCTCCAGCGACAGGTACTCCGGCAGCACCAGCAGCTGCGCACCGGCAGCGGCAGCCTGCAGGACTTCGCCGCGCACGCGGGCGGCGAATGCAGGGAAGTCACCGGGTTCGCCAACCCGCCATTTGGCGACGGCAACGCGGAGAATCATGGCGCGGCCTCCAGCGGGCGCAACCAGAAGGTCAGGTCGTGGCCGATGTCACCGCGGCCGAGCTCATTCCACGCCAGCTGCAGTGTCATGCCCTGCTGGCGGACGTAGCCGCGTTTCCGCCAGAACACCTCGTTGCCACGATAGGCCGCAGGCCGGCGAGGATCGTCGCCGGCGCGATCGACCGCCGCGAATGCGGTGACCGAGAAACCACCCAGCTCGCGGGCATGGGCTTCGCGATGGTCGAAGAACGCATGGCCGATGCCGCGACCGCGGTAGGCCGGCAGCAGGACCGACTCGCCGAAATAGAACACGCTTTCGACCGGCATGCCGCGCGCGAGGAAGGGCGCCTGGAACGCCGGCGTGTCCTCGGCCAGCGGGATGCCGGTGGAGGCGCCGATCACGCGGCCTTCAACGCAGGCGAGCACGCACACACTGCGCGGCGAAGCGGCATACGCGGCCAGATAGTCGCGCTCGTAATCCTCGTCGCCGTCGTACAGATAGGGCCAGTCGCGGAAGACGGTCATGCGCAGTCGCGCCACGTCGTCCAGGAACGGCAGCATCGTCGTGCCCGTGCAGCGACGGATGTCGATGGCGTTGCCTTGCTTCATGCCGCGTATTGGCGCTCTGTCGCCGGCAACGGGTGCAGGCGCATCGGCCGCAAGGCATCGCGTTGCTGCATCGCCTTGCTCCGCCCTTCAACAAGGGACCAACCGACGAATGGAAGAATATTCCGGGCCATGCCGTCAGTATCCCGTGCGGCCACCTGCCGGCAGCGACAGCTCCAGTCGGAAATCGTCGGGAGGTTCGACCCCGTGCAGATGTTCGACGAAGTAGTCCCACATGCGCTGCACATAGTAGGCATCGGTGCGGAAGAAGTTGTGATCGCGACCGGGCAGGTACATCAGGTCATAGCGGCGGTTGGCGCGGGTCAAGGCGTCGACCAGCTGCAACGCCAGTGCCGGGAAGGCGTTCTCGTCGAGGTCGCCGTAGGCCAGCAGCAGCTTGCCGCGCAGGTTGCCGGCCAGAGGCATCAGGTCCAGGCGGTCATACGGGGCCGGGACGGCATCATCGGCAGTCCGGAGCACCTGTGCGTTTCCGTAGTCGGGCGGGCCAAAGAACACGCTGGTCGGATAGAAGCCCTGGAAATTGTAGGGGCCGGCGGAAGACACGGCGACCTTGTAGAACTCCGGATGGGCAAGGATCGCCCGTGCGGAGCTGTAACCGCCAAAGGAATGGCCATAGGTGCCGACGCGCTCCAGGTCCATGAACGGATAGCGCTCCGCCAGTTGCCGCAGTCCGGCGATATGGTCGAGCAACTGCGGTTCGGCGAAGTTGCCGCCATAGCTGACGTCATTGAACGACTTCGACCGGCCCGGCGTGCCGCGCGCGTCGATGGTGACGACCACGAAGCCGAGCCGGGCGAGGCTGGCTCGCGAGACCGGATTCATTGCGGTCACCGCGCTGCTGAAGTCGGCAGGTGCATTGGTCACCTGCGGCCCGCCGTAGATCGCATCGATCACCGGATAGCGTCGCCCAGGCTGGCGGTCCGGCGGCAGATACACGGTTGCCCAGATCGGCGTGTGTCCATCGGCGGCCAGCAGGCGCACGCGCTCGGGTGGCTGCCAGCCGGCTGCGAAAACGGCGCTTGCGTCCGCGCGTTCCAGCACCGCGACCACGCGACCGCTGAGCGCATCGCGCAGCACGCTGACCGGCGGTTGCGCCACGGTCGAATGCGTATCGACCAGCCAGCGGCCGTCGGGCGACAGGGCAGAGCGCGACTGCGCCGTCGCGGTGTGTCCCGGTGCCAGCAGCGCGGTGGTGTGGACGGCTTCGGCATCACTCAGGCGGCGGGGCTCGCCCTCGTCGAGCGCGGCCCGGTGGAGTGCCGCGAGGTATGGATCGACATCGTCTTCGCTGCCACCCGAGGTGTAGTACACCGCGCGGCCCGCGACATCGACGTCGACCAGGTCGTAAACGCTGCGATCGCCGGAAGTCAACGCGCGCTTCAGCGCGCCCGTGCGCAGGTCGCGCAGCTCGAGCTGTCCCCAGTCGTTGCGCTGCGTGAACCAGATGAACTCGTCACTGCCGGAGAGCACGCGAATCGCCGGCGGCTGGTAGCGGAAGCTGCCGAAGTGCGCCGAGCCTTCGCCGCGCTCCGAGTGGACGATGCGCACCTTGCCCGATGCCAGCGACACCTCGTACAGCGCCTTGGCGCGATGGTCGATGCTGGCGGCCAGGCCGAAGAAGCGCTCTCCGTCGCCGCTCCAGTGGATGACCGGATAATAGGGCTGCAAGTCTTCCGGAAGCCCGGCCGTCACCACGCCCGCTGTGGCGACATGGATCACGAACAGTTGCGGTCGTGGTTGTTCGCGATCGCCGAGCAGCGCGATACGGGGCTGCCAGACCTTCGGTCGCAAGGTGCCTTCGCGCGGAACCGATTCGAGGAACGGGTAGGGTTCAACGGCGCGCTCGTCGTAACGGACGCCGACGATCATCGAGCCGTCGGTGGACCAGTACAGGCCGGCCGGTGGCTGTGCCGACGTGGCGCGCAGGTCGGCGATGCCCTGGTAGGAATTGCCCGGACGCGCACCGTAGGCGAAATGCGCCTCGCCATCGCGCGTCAGCGGACGGTCTTCGCCGCCTGGCGTATGCAGCCACAGGTTGTGCTCGCGGACAAACGCGCCGTGGCGGCGGTCAGGCGCCCACAACACGCCCGGCACGGGCGCCGGTCCCTGCCATTGGCAGGTGTTGTCGCCGGTTTCGCAGCGCAGCCGGCGACCGGCGAGTTCCAGCTCGACGAGGGTGTCGCCGCCGTCGGGTTCGATGCGTTGTACCGGCAGGATTGCCGGCAGTGAACCGGCGTCGGCACCCGCCTTGACGATGGCATCGCGAAGCCGGGCAGGATCGAAGGCCGTCCGCGATGAACCTGTCGCACTGTCGACGATGCGCCATTCGGGGCCATGGTCACCGTCGCGGCGGTACCAGAAGCTGTCGCCGTTTCCTATCCAGACCGGCAGCACGCGCTCATTGCGGATCTTGCCGGCAAGGTTGGCGTCGAGCACCGACTGCGCGGCGGCATAGTCCATCGGCGGCGTGACGCGGGCGGTGGTGTCCGCAAGCGCCTCGTGCCCGTCCGCTGCCAGCATCGCCGTGGCGAGGAGGACAGCCCTGGATGCATGGCCGATGCGGGTCCACGCCTTGGGGCCGGAAAACCCGGCCGGTCTGAGCGGCACCGGGCCGGACGGGGCGAAGGCGGAAGGGCAGGCGTCGGCTCGGCTCATCGATCTCGGACAGCGGCTGGAGTTGCCCGATTATTGACGACGGAGCCCGCCGGCGTCAGGTCGCTGCGGCGAACGCACGGTTTGACGTGGTCGATGCCGGCCTGTGGGCCATCGCGCCCTTGATGCGCGAAGCGCGCGGCGAAATGCGGGCGAGGGTGGCCGCGAAGGCCGGAACCGGCATGGGCCAAAGGGATTGCCGGCATCGGCCGGCGCCGACCTGCCGTCCGGCAAAGGACGGCAGGTGGTTTGCGGAGCGGTCAGGCCGCCTGGCGGCTGGCGCGCTTGCGATCGTTCTCGGTGAGCTGCTTCTTGCGCAGGCGGATCGACTTCGGCGTCACTTCGACCAGCTCGTCGTCGTCGATGAATTCCAGCGCCTGCTCCAGGCTCATGCGGACCGGCGGCGTCAGGTTCAACGCATCGTCCTTGCCGGCGGCACGGAAGTTGGTGAGCTGCTTGCTGCGCAGGGCATTGACGGTGAGGTCGTTGTCCTTGGCGTGGATGCCGACGATCTGGCCTTCATAGACCTCTTCGCCGGCGTCGATGAGCAGGCGGCCACGTTCCTGCATGGCGAACTGCGCATAGGCCGGCGAGGTGCCGGTGCCGTTGGAGATCATCACGCCGTTGATGCGCTGGCCGATCGCTCCGTCCACCTTCTGGCCGTAATGGTCGAAGACATGGAACAGCAGGCCGGTGCCGGCGGTCAGCGTGCGGAATTCGGTCTGGAAGCCGATCAGGCCACGCGCCGGGATGAGGTATTCCAGGCGCACGCGGCCGTTGCCGTCGGGCACCATGTTGCGCAGCTGGCCCTTGCGCAGGCCCAGGCGCTCCATCACCGCACCCTGGAAGTTTTCTTCGAGGTCGACCACGAGCTGTTCGTACGGCTCCTTGGTGACGCCATCCTCGACATGCAGGATGACTTCCGGACGCGACACCGCCAGTTCGAAGCCTTCGCGGCGCATGTTCTCGATCAGGATCGACAGGTGCAGTTCGCCACGGCCGGAAACCTTGAAAGTATCCGGATCCTCGGTGTCCTCGACGCGAAGGGCGACGTTGTGCATCAGCTCGCGGGTGAGGCGGTCGCGGATCTGGCGGCTGGTCAGGAACTTGCCTTCGCGGCCGGCGAACGGCGAGTTGTTGACCTTGAAGAACATGGAAATGGTCGGCTCGTCGACCGTCATCGCCGGCAGCGCTTCCGGCGCGTCCGGATGACACAGGGTGTCGGAAATGCCCAGCGTTTCCAGGCCGTTGATGGCGATGATGTCGCCGGCCTGCGCTTCTTCCACTTCGGTGCGCTCGAGGCCCATGAAGCCGAGCACCTGCAACAGGCGGCCCTGACGGCGCTTGCCTTCGCGGTCGATGACGATGACCGGCGAGTTCGGACGGATGCGGCCGCGCTGCACGCGACCGATGCCGATGACGCCGACATAGCTGTTGTAGTCGAGCTGGCTGATGCGCATCTGGAACGGACCGTCCGGATCGACGCTCGGCGACGCGACATGCTTCACGATCGCCTCGAACAGCGGCGTCATGTCGCCTTCGCGGATGTCGGGGTTGTCGCCGGCATAACCGTTCAGGCCGGAGGCGTAGACGACCGGGAAGTCCAGCTGCTCGTTGGTGGCGCCGAGCTTGTCGAACAGGTCGAACGTGGCGTCCAGCACCCAGTCGGGGCGCGCGCCGGGACGGTCGATCTTGTTGATGACGACGATCGGCTTGAAGCCCATCTGGAACGCCTTCTGGGTCACGAAGCGCGTCTGCGGCATCGGGCCGTCGAAGGCGTCGACGAGGATCAGCACCGAATCCACCATGCTCAGCACGCGCTCGACTTCACCGCCGAAGTCGGCGTGGCCCGGCGTGTCGACGATATTGATCCGGTACTTCTCGCCTTCCGGCGACGTCCAGCGGATCGCGGTGTTCTTGGCGAGGATCGTGATGCCACGCTCGCGTTCGATATCGCCGCTGTCCATCACGCGGTCCGGTACGGCCGCGCGTTCGGACAAGGTGCCCGACTGCTTCAGCAACTGGTCGACAAGGGTGGTCTTGCCATGGTCGACGTGGGCGACGATGGCGATGTTGCGAAGGTTCTGGATGCTCATTTGGGCGCGACCGGACGGTCGTCTGAAGGCGGGACAGCTAGGCAGTATAACGGGTTCCGGACCATTGCTGCGGCACAGCATCAAGGGAAAGCCCCGCCGTTCAGGCGCGCCGGCGCCCGCCGGGCCGGCGTTCGACGCCGGCGCCGGAAGGACGCGACGCCGTCAGCGCGCGGACTGGCACTCCGCTGGCAGGAGACGGGACGGCACGGTGGTGGCGACAGCCGGCTCGACCGTCTCGCCCAACGGGGTCGCGCCTTGCGGTGGCAGGGCCAGGCCACACACATAGCCGGGCTTGCCATCGGCCATGCGATACGGAACCAACGCCACCTGCACGTCACGCAGCCCGGCCGGGGCGGCCTCGTCGAAGCGGATGAAGATCATGCCGTTCGGCTCGACCTGCACCTTCGAGTCGCCAATTTGGCCAGCAAGATGGAGCTGGCCCGCCAGCGCCTGTTCCCCGGGCCACCGGCCGTCATCGGCATGGTGCCGGATGATCGCCTGCTGCAGCAGGCGCGTGGCCGCGACGGCCTGGACCAGTCGGGAGCGCATGACATAGTCCTGGTACGACGGTATGGCGATGGCCGCCAGGATGGAGACGACAACGATGCTGCCGTAGGCGCCGGGACCGGACATCAGGCCATCCAGGGGCGTGTGCTGGTAGTTCAGGTCGATGCCTGCGCGGTTGGGGCCGGCGACCAGCTGCATGCCGGCGCCGGTGCGGGCGGGCAGCCCCAGTTGCCGGGCGGTGGGCAGCGCGAACAGGTCGACGGGACTGTTCGTGACGTCGCCCAGCAGCGCCAGGAGACCCAGGTAGTGCCGGTACACGGCGCGCGGCGCGCCTTCGACGCGCGTCGAAGCCGATGCCAGCGCCTGGCTGCGGTCATCGCCGTGGCGTTCGCGCAGCCAGGCGTCGATGGGCTGGCTGGCCTTCAATGCGATGCGGTCGATCAGCGGCTGCGGCACCGGGCTGTGGACCAGCCAGTCGCCGTCCTCGATCCAGTACAGGTGCATGGGCTGTCGACGCCACCAGGCCAGCAACGCCGCGCCGGGTGTGTCGCCGGATGGCGCCGACGCGGCTGCCGGCGCGCGCAGGAGGAGGTGATGGATGTCGACACCCTCCACGGTTCGAACGGTGTATTCGGAGCCCAGTGCGGTGAGCCGGTCGATGTTGGCCTTCAGCGCATCGCGGTTGCGCAGGCGCACGGCGCTGAAGCCACCGGCGTCGTCGTCGAACAGCAGCACCTCGCTGCCGTAGGGCGCCAGCCATTCGCGCAGGGACAGGCCGGTTTCCTGGCGGGTTTCATTCTCGATCGCCTCCCAGCGCTGCAGGGCCGGCGCGCCGAAATCCTCGCCGACCGCAACGAGGATGCGCTCGATGTCGGCGGCATCCGGAATCGCCAGCGTGACGACGCTGGTCGGTTCACCCGCGCTTGCCAGCTCGAACCGGCGCGGCGCTGCCGGCAGGTAGCGCATCCAGGCCGGGTCATCCAGTTGAACGCGCAGGCCCAGCCGGCCATGCCCACCGACGCCACCCCAGCCGAAGGCGAAGGCGCCCGTTCGTTCGACCAGGTGCCCCAGCCACCGGTTGTCTGGCGCCAGGCTGGCGAGAAGATAGGGCTTCACCGATGGCGCGTCGATCCACAGCAGCAGTCCCTGGCCACCGGCATCGATTTCCTGCTCCAGCGCGTGCATTGCGTGCGGGCGCGGACCTTCATCGCGAGCCTCGTCGAGCAGCGTCTGCAGCCGCGTCCGCGAGGCGCCCATGCCGGCGAGCAGATCAAGACGGCCCGACGCCCCGTCGAAATGCGCCGCAGCCGTCGCGCCGTTCGTCGCGGTCGCCACGGCGAAGCCGTCGGCACCGAAGCGCAGCGAGGGAAACCCGGCGTTCTCCAGCACGCTGTCCAGCAGCGCCGATACCGCGGCGGGGTCCTTGCCTTCAAATGCCGTGCTGACCAGGGCCAGCGCCGCTGCGGAAGCGACCTTGCCGGACGCGACGAATGCGATCTCGACCGGCGCCTGCACGCTGCTCAGCACCTTCAGTACACGGTCGGTGGTGTCGCTGCCGAGGAAGCTGGCGGTGACGGCGTTGCCGGCCACGGCCTGGCGCAGCTGGCCGATGACCTTGTCGTGCGCCGGATTGGCGTACATCGCGTCGGCGCCGCGCTGGTTCGGCGCCGACAGCAGGCCCCACAGGCTGGGCAGTCGCAGGTAGGCGATCGTGTCGCCGGGAAGGTGCTGCCGCAGCCAGGGTGGCGATGCGAAACTGACGGCCTGCGTGCCCGCCGTCGCAACGGTTGGCCCCTCCGGTTGACCGGCACGCTGGCCACATCCGGCCACGAACGACAATGCGCTCGCGGCAGCGAGCAGAAGGAACCTGGAGAGGGTCGGCATGGCGCTGCTTCCTGTGCTGGGGTTCGGGTGCGCAGGCCGCCGGCAGATGCGCTCTGTCATACTGTGCGACCGGAAACCTGTCCACATTCTAGCGGAGTGCCCATGTCCGACCTGATCGCCACTTTCAACACCAGCCGCGGCCCGATCCGCGTCCGCCTGTTCGCCGACAAGACGCCGGTGACCGTCGCCAGCTTCGTCAACCTTGTGAAGCGCGGCTACTACAACGGCCTGAACTTCCACCGCGTGATCGCCGACTTCATGATCCAGGGCGGCTGCCCCAACGGCACCGGCACCGGCGGCCCGGGTTACGAGTTCGAGGACGAGGTCAATACCGGCCTGCGCCACGACAAGCCGGGCGTGCTGTCGATGGCGAACCGCGGTCCGCGCACGAACGGCTCGCAGTTCTTCATCACCCACGTCGCCACGCCGTGGCTGGACGGCAAACACACCGTCTTCGGCGAGGTGCTGGGTGCCGAGGACCAGGCGGTGGTGGATGCCGTCCGCCAGGGCGACGGCCTGGAATCGATCACGCTGGAAGGCGATGCCGACGCCGTCCTGGCCGCCCAGGCCGACCGCGTGGCGACCTGGAACGCCGCCCTCGACCGCGCCCGCTGATACCGGCGCCGCTTCGCCCGGCCGCCACGGCCGGGCCGGAGTGACGGGTTTCCTGGCGGCGGTGTTCCGCCCCGGAAACCCGGCCGTTCATCGCGCAGCAGTCGGCCATGTTGCGCTGCGTGATACCATGCTGCCCCTCCGCACCACCCTTGCCTGAGGTCCAGCATGCTGAAGCTCGCTGCGCGCGTGGGTCGCGCCAAGCCCAGTGCCATCATGGTCGTCGCCGAGAAGGCGAAGGCGCTGAAGGCCGCCGGCCGCGATGTGATCAATTTCTCCATCGGCGTGCCGAATTTCCTGCCGGGTCCCCACGTTTACGACGCGGTGCGCAATGCGCTGGACAGCGACAGCGGCCAGTACGGCTCCAACCGTGGCCGTGACGACCTGCTCGACGCCTTCCTCGCGCACATGGCCGCGATCGGCATGGATGGCTACACGCGCGCCAACTGCGCCGTGGCCGTCGGCGCCAAGCACATCCTCTACAACCTGTTCGAGGCGATGCTTGACGAGGGCGACACCATCGCCTTCGCGACGCCGTACTGGACCAGCTACCTGGACATCGCCGAGATCGTCGGCGCGAAGACGCTGCTGCTGCCGTGTCCGCCGGAACAGGACTACAAGCTGACCCCCGAACAGCTGGACGCTGCGCTGGCGCAGAAGCCGCGCGTGTTCCTGTTCAACAACCCGTCCAACCCGACGGGCATGGTCTATGGCCGTGACGAGATCGCCGCGCTGGCGAAGGTGCTGGTGAAGCACCCGGAGACCTGGGTCATCACCGACGACATCTACAACCGCATGGTGTTCGACGGCCTGGGCTACCACAATTTTGTCAACGCCGAACCGTCGCTGCGCGACCGCGTCGTGTTCGTCGATTCGCTGTCCAAGACTTACGGCATGCCCGGCTGGCGCGTCGGCCTGATGGCCGGTCCGGAAGTCGTCGCGAAGGCCGTGGTGACGCTGAACTCGAACCACATCACCAACATCCCCGAAGTGGTCACCGCCGCCGCCGTGGCCGCACTGTCGGGCCCGCAGGATGTGCCGACGGCCAAGTGCTCGGAATTCCAGGGCAAGCGCGACCAGGTCATCGAGGCGCTGCAGGCGATCCCCGGCATCGTCTGCCCGCGTCCCCAGGGCGCGTTCTACGTGTTCCCGGACATCTCCGTCGCCTTCGGCAAGCGCCACGGCGAAACGCTGATCGGCAACGACGTCGATTTCTGCGCCGCGCTGCTGGAGGCCAAGGCCGTCGCCTGCGTGCCGGGCAGCGCCTTCGGCGAGCCGCGCGCGCTGCGCATCAGTTACACCTGCCCGACCGCGCAGCTGGCCGAAGGCCTCAAGCGCATCCAGGCATTTTTCGCCGAGCTGGCCTGATCCCGCCGGCGCCACCGCAGCGCTGCCGCGGCACCGTCGACAGCCGTTGACGATGACCGCGGTCCGGTGCGGTTTCCCCGTCCGCAACCACTGCTACCCGCCCATCCCAAGAGACCGCCATGAAGACTCCAGTTCGCGTTGCCGTCACCGGCGCCGCCGGCCAGATCGGTTATTCCCTGCTGTTCCGCATCGCTTCCGGTGAAATGCTGGGCAAGGACCAGCCGGTCATCCTGCAGCTGCTGGAGCTGCCGATGGAGAAGGCCCAGGCTGCGCTGCGTGGCGTGATGATGGAACTGGAGGACTGCGCGTTCCCGCTGCTGGCGGGCATGGTCGGTACCGATGATGCGGACGTCGCCTTCAAGGACGCCGACATCGCCCTGCTGGTCGGCGCGCGTCCGCGCGGGCCGGGCATGGAACGCAGCGACCTGCTGATGGAAAACGCCAAGATCTTCACCGCCCAGGGCGCGGCGCTGAACCGCGTCGCCTCGCGCGACGTGAAGGTGCTGGTGGTCGGCAATCCGGCCAACACCAACGCCTACATCGCCATGAAGTCGGCGCCGGACCTGCCGGCGAAGAACTTCACCGCCATGCTGCGCCTGGACCACAACCGCGCGCTGAGCCAGCTGGCGAACAAGGCCAATGTGGCCGTCGGCGACATCGAGAACCTGGTGGTCTGGGGCAACCACAGCCCGACCATGTACCCGGATTACCGCTTCGCCACCGTCAAGGGCGAGTCGCTGAAGGACCGCATCAACGACGCGGCCTGGAACAAGGACGAGTTCATCCCCAAGGTCGGCAAGCGCGGCGCCGCGATCATCGAGGCGCGCGGCCTGTCCTCGGCCGCTTCGGCTGCCAATGCCGCCATCGACCACATCCGCGACTGGGTGCTGGGCAGCAACGGCAAGTGGGTGACCATGGGCATTCCGTCGGACGGCAGCTACGGCATTCCGGAAGGCGTGATGTTCGGCTTCCCGGTCACCACCGCCAATGGCGAATACACCATGGTCCGTGACCTGCCGATCGATGCCTTCAGCCGCTCGGCCATCGACGTCACCCTGGCCGAACTCGAAGAGGAACGCGCCGCCGTCGCCCACCTGCTGGGCTGATCGCGCCTCCCGTGCCGCGGCGGACCTGCGGCTTGCGCCGCGTGCGCCGCCTTGCGGTCATCTGCACACGCAGCCGGGTGCGCCCGGCTGCTGCGGAGGAGGCGGACGGAAGCGGAAACGGACCGTGTCCGCCTGCATCAGGCCACCTGCTCCAACGAACGCCGGCATCTTGCCGGCGTTCGTGTTTTCAGCGCCGGAGCGTGGCGTGATCCGCAGGGCCAGGCCGCCGATGCCGCCGGGCCCCAGGACACGCCGATCGGCAGGCACGGAACGTGATCGTTGCCTACTTCATTCTGCGTTCGAGCAGGTAGTAGCCGAGGTTGCCCAGGCCGGTCGCGCCCAGCAGCAGGGCAATCGCACCCGGCGACACGCGGTCGGCGGTCACCAGCCACTCCACCAGTCCGAAACCGGCCGCCAGCGCCACCAGCACACAACCCCAGTGCAGCGAGGTCAGGCGTCGACGGGTGGCTTCGCCTTCCAGCAGCGAACGCACCAGTTCCTCCGAACCGCGCGACTCGATGATGCGGCGACGCGTATAGGCCTCGACCACGGTCTTGATGGACCAGGCGACGCAGACGAACAAGGTGATGGGAATGAGGATCTCGAAATGCATGGCGTGGGGCTCCGTGGCCGAGGATGAAAGGTTCGCGGAAGGAGAGACGTCGGGCGGACGTCCGGTTGCACCAGAGGCCAAGGGTGCTCGGTATCAGGGGCCGCGGCTCCCGGTGGTGCGAACTCCGTGACGCCAGGACGGTGCGACCCGTGGCACGGCGCCGCCATGGCAGGGCAGGGCACCCGGCGCGGCAACGCCAGAAGCGGCCGGGCCCGGCGGTCCTCGGTATTCCTTTCGACCGGATTTGCAACCGGTCGGCCGTCGGGCGTATCCCTATGCCGGATGACCGACGCCAGCGCGCCCGACCGGAACACCCTTGACGCCGACCGCGCACTGGTCGCAGCCGTGCTGGAACGGCGTCCGGGTGCTTTCGAACGACTGGTGCGCGAGTACCAGCGGCTGTGCTGGCATATCGTCGACCGCATGGTCCGGCACCCCGAGGACACGCGCGAGCTGTGCCAGGAGGTGTTCCTGCGCATCCATCGCACGCTGCACCAGTACCGCGGCGAGAGCGCGCTGAAATCCTGGATAGCGCAGGTCGCCTTCTCGGTGGCGACGCGGCATCTCGAACGCAAGCGCCTGCCGCTGGTCGACAACGATGGCGATGAGGGCGAGCCGTCGCTGGCCGAGCGCGCTGGCAGCGGCTTCGACCTGGAATCCAGTGTCGCCGGCGAGCAGATCAACGCCTGCCTGCACGCTGCCATCGACACGCTGCCGCCGCTGCAGCGCACACTGCTGGCGCTCTACCATCTTGAGGAAATGCCGATCAGCGAGATCGCAGGGCTTACTGGTCTGGCGGAAGGCACCATCAAGAGCCACCTGTTCCGCAGCCGCAAACGGCTGCGTGACCTGCTGGAATCACGCATAGGAGTACCGACATGAGCGTGACCGAAAAGACCCCGTTCGACGAAGCCGAGTGGCAGGCGCAGGAACGCGCGCTGCGCGACCCATCCGCACGCGACATCGACCCGCGCGACGTTTCCTATCGCCGTGTCGCCAACGCTCTGCGCTCCAGTCCCCGCAGTGAGCCGCCCGCCGACTTCGCCGCCGATGTCGCCAAGCGTGTTGCGCGCCATGAAGCCGGCATCGAGCCACTGCTGTCGCGGATCCTGCTGGCGGCGTTCGTCGTGATTTCGGCAATCCTCCTTGCGATCTACGGAAGCGCGGCGTGGCAAGCCCTGGGTCAGGGCATGGCTGGCGGCGGATCCGGTTGGGTGCTGGCAGGCGCAGGGTGTGTGGCGCTGTCCTGGATCGCCAGCCGGGGGCTCGGATGGGTCGTGGGTGCTGGCGGTCGAACGCGCGTGGCTTGACTGGGACGCCGTCATATTGAGTGAGGCCGAAGTTGTCCAGCTGGAGCGGGAGCATGATTTCTCACCAACCAGTCGGGTGGAGATGGCGGCCTTGCACGACACGAGGCTTGCCGACATCGAAGATCTTCTGCTCCAGGATGCGTCACCGCGGGAGCTCTGGGCGACGACTCGCATCGAGCGATTGCTGCGCCGTGCGCTGGCGGCAGAATTGGAGAAGATGGCCCGAGGCGCCTACACGGTCAATCAGGAAGCCGTGACGGGCGACGAGAAAGAATCCGATATCCGCCTGGCCTCTAGCGCGGCACATCTTGAGGCGGTGATCGAGCTCAAGATCGGCGAAAACGGCTACTCCTACTCCGATCTGCGGGATGCGCTCCATACGCAGCTGGTGGGAAAGTACATGGCGCCGGAACACCGGCGGGTAGGCTGCCTGCTGATATCGATCGCGTCCCATCGAAAAACCTGGATGGATCCCAATAACCGAAGCTGGATAGATTTCGAAGAGGTGATAGCCCGTTTGGACGCCGAAGCGAAGGTATTGGCGGCCAGCCTTGGGTATGGGGTATTTGTTGCCGTCAGGGGCCTCGATCTGCGTACCAGAAAGACGACGTAGTGCCACTGAGTCAATTGTGTTAGATGTCCGCTTCGGGTCGAAAGCGGACACAGCCTTTGAGGTTGGGGGGCTATTCCTCCAGCGGCATGCGGGTCTGGTAGAACTCGACCAGTCGCGATACGGCTTCCGGATCGACGTTGGCCAGGCCGACGATCACGATGCCCAGCGTGGGGACGATGCGCAGTTCGGCGTTCATGCCCTGGGCGCCGCCACCGTGGCCGTAGATGAGCAGGCCTTCTTCTTCCGCGACGGCGAAGCCGAAACCGTAGCGCGGGATCTGCGGTCGCGTCGCCTCGGCCAGCAGTGCCGGTGACAGCAGCGTGCCGGCCTGCAGGGCGCGCGCGAACTTGAGCAGGTCGCCGGCCGTGCTGTAACCGCCGCCGGCCGCGGTGCCTCGCCAGGGCAGGGTGTCGGCGGCATCGGTCCAGGCGGCGCTGTCATCGGCGCGCGTATAGCCGACGGCGCGGCGCGGGACCGCTTCGGTTTCCGGCAGCGAGCCGCTGTCGCGCATGCCGGCCGGCGCAAAGATGTGCTGGTCGATGTAGTCGTAGTACGACTGGCCGCTGACGCGCTCGATCACTGCGCCGAGCAGGACGAAGCCGTAGTTGCTGTAGCGCGGCCTGGTTCCCGGCGGTGCATCCGGACCGCGTGCGCCGTACAGGCGCAGGTAGTCGTCATGCGACTTCAGGGTCAGGCGATGCGCGTCGAATTCGGGGCCGAAGATGTCGCCGGTTCCGCCGGTATGGGTGAGCAGCTGGCGCACGGTGACCTTGGCGATTTCGGCGTTCGGATAGTCGGGCAAGTGCGTGCCGATGGCGTCGTCCAGCGACAGCTTTTCCGCCTGCACCAGTTGCAGCGTGGCGACCGCGGTGAACATCTTGTTCATCGAGCCGATCCGGAACCGGGTGGCGAGGGTGTTGGCGATGCCGGCCTCGCGATCGGCCAGTCCCCAGGCGCGCTGCAGCAGGACGTCGTCACCACGCGCGACCAGCAGCACGCCGGCGAAGGCATCGTCGGCGGCCATCCGGTCCGCGCGTTCCACCAGCGAGGCGAGGGCGGCGTCCTTGTCCAGCCGGGGAATGCGCAGGTCGGCGGGACGCTCGACCATTTCCACGCCGAGCGTCATCGCGGCATCTTCATCCAGTGACACCCGGATGCGTGCGACGGTATCCGAGTCGCGTTCCTGCACCAGTGCCTGCGCCGAACCGGCCTCGGCCGGCTCATGGCGAAGCAGCGAGAAGCCGCCCGTGCGCCGGTGGAAGTCGAGCATGCCGTCGACATCCATGTCCGGCTGGTAGCGGTCGCGGAAGGCTTCCAGTTGTGCGCGATCGTTGGCATTGAAGGCGGCGAGCCAGGCGTCCAGCGCCTGCCGCGCCGGATCGGTCGTCGATGCGTTGCCGCTCGCAGAGGGTTCGACGGCCGGGGCGACGTGCGCGCTGTTTGACCTGGCGTCGCCACGGGAAATCGTGGCCGAGGCTGACTGCGCCTGCGTGATCGGCGACAGGCAGAGCAACGGCAGGCAATGGCACAACAGCAATGCGAGGTGTCTTTTCATGGCGTTTCCAGGTCAAGTGGCCGGGACGGGTGTCCAGGTCCTGCCCAGGGGATACCGGCAGCGCGTCGCCGGTTGCACCGACCTGCAGGGCAGCGCCTCGCGACTGGGTGTGTGCGGTGTTGGCAGCGCAGGGCTTGAGCTGTTCGCCGTCCCGCAAGCGACGCATCGACGGAGGCCCACGGCGTCATCGCAGGGCGCCGGCGCGCTGCGTACGCCGTTTCCACGGCGCAGCGGCCGCGATGTCAACGCGGAAGTGGTCTAGGGTGTGTGACCGCGATCCGCCGCCGGACCGGGTTCGACGCCGCTGTAGCGCGCACGCGGGCGGATCAGCTGGCCCATCGACTGTTGTTCCATCGCGTGCGCCAGCCAGCCGGCGAGGCGGCCGGCGGCGAACATCGCCAGCGCGTGTGCGGCGGGCAACGCGTGTACATGGCACAGGGCGGCGAGCATGAAGTCGATGTTGGGGCGCAGGCCGCTGGCGTGCCACGCCGCGTCGACCAGCGTGTCCATCGCACGCACGGCCGGCTGATCGCCGCGCTGCTCGCGCAGCAGTGCCAGCAGCGTCAGCCCGCGCGGATCGCCTTCCGGATACAGCGCATGGCCGAAGCCGGGCAGGTCGTCGCCGCGTTTCCAGCGCTCGTCGATGTGCGCGGCGGGCGAGGGCGTGTCCAGCGCATCGCGGATCAGTGCATACGCGCGCGCGGTGGCGCCGCCGTGGCGCGGTCCGGAGATCGCCGCCAGCCCGGCGCAGACGGTGGCATGCAGGGGCGCACCGGTGGAGGCGACGACGCGTGCCGCGAATGCCGAGACATTGAGTTCGTGGTCGGCACACAGCACCAGTGCCGCACGCACCAGCGCGGCGAAGGCGCGGTCACGCGGCTTCCAGCAGCGCGCCAGCTGTTCGTGCACCGGCGTGACCTGCGGCGCCCGCCCGATCAGCAGGGCGGCGTTCTGGCGCAGCAGCAGGGCGGCGATCTCGCGTCGTACGCCGGTCGCTGCGCTGTGCGACTGCGGCAGTGTCAACGCCAGCAGTGGAATCGCCGCCAGTGCACGTTCCAGTGGTGGCAACGACGCATTGCCCGCCACCGGCTGCACGCTCGCCGGCCAGGCCGTGTCCACGTCGCGTGCGAAGGGATCGTCATCGCCACAGTCCCAGAGCAGGCGGGCGGCGTCTTCCAGCGTGGCGCCGTCGCGTGCCAGTGCCAGCGCCGAACGGCCGCGGTAATACGGGCCGTCGGGCCGGATCAGGCTGATGCGCGTCTCCATGACCGGCAGCCCGCGATCCAGGCTCTGCGCCGCGCCGCGCGCCGCGCCGCGGCCGGCGCGCTTGCGCTGCAGCAGCTTGTCGACGTCGAGGCGGCGGTAGACGCGACTGCGGTGGTCGGCCCCGGGACGCGACTGCAGCAGGCCGCGACTGACGTAGGCGTACAGTGTCGCGGCACTGATGCCGAGCAGCGCGCAGGCTTCATTCGCGGAGATGAATTCGTCCTTCATGCAGACATATTGATTGATTGCATCAAGATTGATCAACCCATGCCTGGCTGGCACAGTGGCAGCCACCTGGGGCCGTCAGCGCCGGATGGTCGGCGCACCGCACAGGACAGGAGCGCAATGCCATGACCCAAGTTTCCGCCGGTGCCCGTTTCCGCGCCGCACTCGCCGCCGAGTCGCCGCTGCAGGTGATCGGGGCCATCAATGCCAACCATGCCCTGCTTGCGCAACGCGCCGGCTACAAGGCGATCTACCTGTCCGGTGGTGGCGTCGCCGCCGGCTCGCTGGGCCTGCCGGACCTCGGCATCAGCACGCTCGAGGACGTACTGATCGACACGCGCCGCATCACCGATGTCTGCGACCTGCCGCTGCTGGTGGACATCGACACCGGCTTCGGTCCCAGCGCCTTCAATATCGAGCGCACCGTCAAGAGCCTGATCAAGGCCGGCGCCGCCGCCTGCCACATCGAGGACCAGGTCGGTGCCAAGCGCTGCGGCCATCGTCCCGGCAAGGAGATCGTGTCGCAGGGCGAGATGGTCGATCGCGTCAAGGCCGCCGCCGACGCGAAGACCGATGCCGCGTTCTTCCTGATCGCGCGCACCGATGCCATCGCCGTCGACGGCGTCGATGCCGCCATCGAGCGCGCCGTCGCCTGCGTCGAGGCGGGCGCCGACGGCATCTTCGCCGAAGCCGCCTATGACCTGGACACCTATCGCCGCTTCGTCGATGCGGTGAAGGTGCCGGTGCTGGCGAACATCACCGAGTTCGGCAAGACACCGCTGTTCAGCCGCGACGAGCTCGCCTCCGCCGGCGTCGCCATCCAGCTGTTCCCGCTGTCCGCCTTCCGCGCCGCCAACAAGGCCGCCGAAGCCGTGTACGAGGCCGTGCGCCGCGACGGTCACCAGAAGGCGGTGCTGGACAGCATGCAGACCCGCGAGGAACTGTACGATCGCATCGGCTACCACGCCTTCGAGCAGCGCCTGGACGCGCTCTTCGCCCGCAAGGGCTGATCGCCACGACTTCAACCCGGCGCCGGAGCCGCGCATGCGCGCCGGCGTCGATCCGGACCTGATCCGCCCACCCAGTCGGGAACGACCATGACCACCGAAACCTCCGCACCCGCCTTCAAGCCCAAGAAATCCGTGGCCCTGAGTGGCACCGCTGCCGGCAACACGGCGCTGTGTACCGTCGGCCGCACCGGCAACGACCTCGCCTATCGCGGCTACGACATCCTCGACCTGGCGACGACCAGCGAGTTCGAGGAAATCGCCTACCTGCTGGTACACGGCAAGCTGCCCAACCGCGCCGAGCTGGCCGCCTACAAGGCCAAGCTGAAGTCGCTGCGCGGATTGCCGGCCGCGGTCAAGACCGCGCTGGAGCAGCTGCCGCCGTCGGCGCACCCGATGGACGTCATGCGCACCGGCGTGTCGGTGCTCGGCTGCATCAAGCCCGAGAAGGACGACCACAACCATCCGGGTGCCCGCGACATCGCCGACAAGCTGATGGCGTCGCTGGGATCGATGCTGCTGTACTGGTACCACTTCGCCTACAACGGCAAGCGCATCGAAGTGGAAACCGATGACGACTCCATTGGCGGCCACTTCCTGCACCTGCTGCACGGCGAGCAGCCGCGCGACAGCTGGGTGCGGGCGATGCACACCTCGCTGATCCTGTACGCCGAGCACGAGTTCAACGCGTCCACGTTCACCTGCCGCGTCATCGCCGGCACCGGCAGCGACATGTATTCCTGCATCGCCGGCGGCATCGGCGCGCTGCGTGGCCCCAAGCACGGCGGCGCCAACGAGGTCGCGTTCGAAGTGCAGAAGCGCTACGAGACGCCGGACGAGGCCGAGGCCGACATCAGGGCGCGTGTCGAGCGCAAGGAAGTGGTGATCGGCTTCGGCCACCCGGTCTACACGGTGTCCGACCCGCGCAACAAGGTCATCAAGCAGGTGGCGAAGGAGCTGTCCGAAGAAGCCGGCAGCATGAAGATGTACGACATCGCCGAGCGCCTGGAGACGGTGATGTGGGATATCAAGAAGATGTTCCCGAACCTCGACTGGTTCAGCGCCGTCAGCTACCACATGATGGGCGTGCCCACCGACATGTTCACGCCGCTGTTCGTGATGGCGCGCACCGCAGGCTGGAGCGCGCACATCATCGAGCAGCGCATCGACGGCAAGATCATCCGCCCGAGCGCCAACTACACCGGTCCGGAAGACCAGGCCTTCGTGCCGATCGACCAGCGTCCCTGATCGCCTGCGCGTCGCGCGCCACGCCTTGACCCGGCGCGCGCGACGCGCTCATTGCCCCGGTGCCGGCCGCTCGCGAACGAGCGCCGGCAACCTTTCCGTTCCAGTGGCGCGACCCCGGTCCCGCCCGTTCCCGATCCACCGAGGCCAGCCATGAACCGCCAGCATCGCAAACCGCTTCCCGGCACCCGGCTCGACTGGTTCGACGCGCGCGAAGCCGTCGAAGCGCTCCAGCCCGGCGCCTGGGCCGGTCTTCCGTACACCGCCCGCGTCCACGCCGAGAACATCGTCCGCAAGGCCGATCCGGCACACATCGCCGACTACCTCGGCCAGCTGGTGCATCGCCGGCGCGAGCTGGATTTCCCCTGGTTCCCCGCGCGCGTGGTCTGCCACGACATCCTTGGCCAGACCGCGCTGGTGGACCTGGCCGGCCTGCGCGACGCGATTGCCGAGCAGGGCGGCGATCCCGCCGCGGTCAATCCGGTCGTGCCGGTGCAGCTGATCGTCGACCATTCGCTGGCGGTGGAATGCGGCGGCTACGATGCGCAGGCCTTCGAGAAGAACCGCGCGATCGAGGACCGGCGCAACGAGGACCGTTTCCACTTCATCGACTGGACCAAGCGGGCGTTCCGCAACGTCGATGTCATCCCGCCGGGCAACGGCATCATGCACCAGATCAACCTGGAGAAGATGTCGCCGGTGGTCTATGTGCAGGACGGCGTCGCCTTCCCGGACACCTGCGTCGGCACCGATTCGCATACACCGCACGTCGATGCGCTCGGCGTCGTCGCCATCGGCGTCGGCGGCCTGGAAGCCGAGAACGTCATGCTCGGCCGCGCATCCTGGATGCGCCTGCCGGACATCGTCGCCGTCGAGTTGTCCGGGCGGCCACAACCGGGCATCACGGCGACCGACGTCGTGCTGGCGCTGACCGAGTTCCTGCGCAAGGAACGTGTCGTCGGCGCCTACCTGGAGTTCCGCGGCGAAGGCGCGGCGGCACTGACCATCGGTGACCGCGCGACGATCTCGAACATGGCGCCGGAATACGGTGCGACCGCGGCGATGTTCTTCATCGACGACAACACACTCGACTACCTGCGCCTGACCGGCCGCACGGACGAACAGGTCGCGCTGGTGGAAACCTACGCCAGG
The DNA here is from genome assembly GCF_004343305.1 of Pseudofulvimonas gallinarii. Classification (GTDB taxonomy): domain Bacteria; phylum Pseudomonadota; class Gammaproteobacteria; order Xanthomonadales; family UBA2363; genus Pseudofulvimonas; species Pseudofulvimonas gallinarii. Next base: position 26,866 of record NZ_SMAF01000011.1, read on the forward strand.
ACCGCCGGCCTCTGGGCCGACGACCTGAAGAGCGCGCAGTACGAACGCACGCTGCACTTCGACCTGTCCACGGTCGTGCGCAACATGGCCGGCCCGTCGAATCCGCACCGCCGCCTGCCGGTGGACGAACTGGCGGGTCGCGGCATCGCCGACCCGGCCAAGCTTGAAGCCGGCAAGGCCGACGAGGCGCAGGGCCTGATGCCCGACGGCGCCGTGATCATCGCCGCGATCACCTCGTGCACGAACACGTCCAACCCGCGCAACGTGATCGCCGCTGGCCTGCTGGCGCGCAATGCCGTGGCGAAGGGACTGGTGCGCAAGCCCTGGGTGAAGTCGTCGCTGGCACCGGGCTCCAAGGCCGTGCAGCTGTACCTGGAAGAAGCCGGCCTGCTGCCGGACCTGGAAAAGCTCGGCTTCGGCATCGTCGCCTTCGCCTGCACCACCTGCAACGGCATGAGCGGTGCGCTCGACCCGGCGATCCAGCAGGAAATCATCGACCGCGACCTGTATGCCACCGCGGTGCTGTCCGGCAACCGCAACTTCGACGGCCGCATCCATCCGTATGCCAAGCAGGCCTTCCTGGCGTCGCCGCCGCTGGTCATCGCCTACGCGATCGCCGGCACGGTGCGCTTCGACATCGAGAAGGATGTGCTCGGCATCGACGCCGGCGGCAACGAAGTGCGACTGAAGGACATCTGGCCCAGCGACGAGGAAATCGACGCCGTGGTGCGCGCCAGCGTCAAGCCGGAGCAGTACCGCAAGGTGTACGAGCCGATGTTCAACATCCGGGTCGAACAGGGCGGGAAGGTCAGCCCGCTCTACGACTGGCGTCCGATGAGCACCTACATCCGCCGTCCGCCGTACTGGGAAGGTGCGCTGGCCGGAGAACGCACCCTGCGCGGCATGCGACCGCTCGCCGTGCTCGGCGACAACATCACCACCGACCACCTGTCGCCGTCGAACGCGATCCTGCGCAGCAGTGCCGCCGGCGAATACCTGGCGAAGATGGGCCTGCCGGAAGAGGACTTCAATTCCTACGCCACGCATCGCGGTGACCACCTGACCGCGCAGCGCGCCACCTTCGCCAATCCCAAGCTCATCAACGAGATGGCGGTGGTCGATGGCGAGGTGAAGCAGGGATCGCTCGCGCGCCTGGAGCCGGAAGGCACGGTCATGCGCATGTGGGAGGCGATCGAAACCTACATGGACCGCAAGCAGCCGCTCATCATCATTGCCGGTGCCGACTACGGCCAGGGCAGTTCACGCGATTGGGCCGCCAAGGGCGTGCGTCTTGCGGGTGTCGAGGCCATCGTCGCCGAAGGTTTCGAGCGCATCCATCGCACCAACCTCGTCGGCATGGGCGTGCTGCCGCTGGAGTTCAGGCCCGGCGAATCGCGCAAGACCTGGGGCATCGACGGCAGCGAGACCTTCGATGTCGTCGGCACGCCGGCGCCCCGGGCGACCTTGACGCTGGTGATCCATCGCCGCAACGGCGAGCGCGTCGAGGTGCCGGTGACCTGCCGCCTGGATTCCGACGAGGACGTGTCGATCTACCAGGCGGGTGGCGTGCTGCAGCGCTTCGCGCAGGACTTCCTGGCGTCACGCGCGGCCTGACGCCGCAGGGGCGGGACCGGCGCTGCTGTTCCCGCTGCCGCCTGTGGACGTGGAAGTCCCGGACTGGAAGGGCCGGAACTGGAAGGGCCGGAACTGGAAGGGCCGGAACTGGAAGGGCCGGAACTGGAAGGGCCGGAACTGGAAGGCCGGAACTGGAAGGCCGGAACAGCGTGATCCGCTGCTCCGGCCTTGTCATTGCACCGGGCTGGCCGGGCTGGTCCGACGCGTCGCGCGCCGGCCGTTGCTCAGTCCGCCGCAGCGCCCTGTGGGCGCTCCTCGCGCCCATCCGGGAACACGGCGAAGCGTTCGGCCGTCGTCCCGTGCGTCGGTGCGCCGTCGGCGAACGGCCACTGGCCGAAGCGCGTGCGCTGGAAGTCCTCGAACGCCTGCTGCAGTTGCTGCGGCGTGTTCATCACGAACGGCCCGTAATGCGCCACCGGCTCGCCGATCGGCCGCGCCTGCAGGAGCAGCAGCATCGTTTCGCCGTCGCCATCGTTCCGCACCGTCAGCGTCGCGTCGGACAGCACCTGCACGGTATGGCGGACCGGCAGCACCTCGCCATCCAGGCTGACCGCACCACTGCCCACGGTATGCAGCGAACGCGACAGTCCGGCAACCGCCGCCGGAATCGTCCAGCGGCTGCCGGCCGGAAGGCGCGCCAGCCAGACGGCGATATGCGCCTCGGGACGCGCCGCCCAGGAATCCGGCGGTGGAGCCAGCGGTTCGACATCGCCGAGCTTTCCGGCGATCACCTGCACGCGCACGCCTCCGTCCAGTTCGGCCACGGGAATCTTCTCGTTCCAGAACATGGTGAAGTGCGCCGGCGCCATCTTGCTGGCCGCCGGCAGGTTCAACCAGATCTGCATCAGGTTCAGCGTGTTCGGCCGGTCGGCGTGCAGCAGCGGGAACATCTCCGCGTGCATCACGCCGCGGCCGGTGGTCAGCCACTGCACGTCGCCCATGCCGTAGCGCGCCTTGCCGCCCAGCGAGTCGGCATGGTCCACGTAGCCTTCCGGCACGATGGTGATGGTTTCGAAACCACGGTGCGGATGCGCGGGGAAGCCGGGCACGCGATCGCCGTGATACATGTTCCAGCCCTCCTTGTCGGCGAAATCCGAACCGATCTGCCTGCCGGCCAGCGAGGCCTTCGGCGCCAGTGCGCCATCGCCCTCGGGATAGAGGTCGAGGTGGTGCGCCATGAACAGGAACGGGTCGGCGCCACGCCAAGGCGTGCTCAGCGGGCTGATCGACAGGATGGACGGATGGCTCATCGGGATCTCCGGTTGGGAATGCCTACAAGGTCGGGGGTGCAGACCTTCCGATCAAGGCCGCCAGTGGCACCGTTTCGGGAACACGGTGATCCAGTCCTGGCCCCGATGCCGGCCGCCGTGCCGGTCCGCGCGGCAGTCCCGCACCGCACTCGCTTCAGGGACACCGGCTGAACGTCCTGGCCGATCCTTCGCCTGCGCGCGGTGCGGCAATGGCATCATGCCAGCCATCCCGGCTGGCCAGCTGACGGATCGCGATCCGTCGGTTTCCCCTGCATCGTGACCCGATGCCGGGGTCGCAGCCAGCCCTTGTCCCGCAAGGATCCGGCCGATGTCCTCCGCCCACCGCTGCCTTCCGGCATTGCTCCTGCTGTCCGCCGCGTCCCTCTGCCACGCCGACGCGGCACTGGAGCGCGCGGTGTCGGCGTTGTGGTCGGCGATGTCGCACGAAGCCGGCACCGGCGCCGACACCGGGACGCTGCGCCGCCTGTTCCACGCCGAGGCGGTGGTTTTCGGCGCCCGCCACGATGGCAAGCCGCCGGTGCGGCGCAGCGCCGCGGCGGATTTCCTGCAGCGGCTGGAGCGCGTCGGCGAGCAGGGCTTCTTCGAATGCGAGATCCAGCGCGAGATCCACGCCAGCGGTCGCTTCGCCACCGTGTACAGCGTCGTCGAATCCCGTCGCGACCGTGGCGCGGCGGCGGAATTCACCGGCGTCAACAGCCTGCAGCTGTTCCGCGACGAAGACGGCTGGAAGGTGCTGTCGCTTTACTACTACGTCGATGCGCCCGACGTCGCCATCGCGTCCAGCGGCCGGAGCGGCCACTGCATTCCCTGAACATCGACCCGAACGATTCCCCTCCTATGCCGACAAACGCTGATTCGCCCAAGGCCACCCACTCCCGATTCGGCCTGGCCGCACTGCTGGCGGCGCTGGCGATGTTCGGTCCGTTCTCGATCGACACCATGTTCCCCGCCTTCCCGGCGATGGCCGGCGCGCTGGGCGTGTCCGACGTCGCCGTGCAGCAGACACTCAGCGTGTACCTGATCGCCTACGCGGCGATGGCGCTGTTCCACGGGCCGCTGTCCGATGCCTACGGACGTCGCCGGCTGATTCTCGTCGGCACGGCCGTCTTCACGCTGGCTTCGGTGGGTTGCGCGCTGGCGCCCGACCTGGGCTGGCTGCTCGTGTTCCGCGCCGTGCAGGGCATTTCCGCGGGCGTCGGCATCATCGTCGGGCGGGCGATCATCCGTGATCTCTACGACGGCCCGGACGCGCAGCGCCTGATGTCCACGGTGACGATGATCTTCGGTGTCGCGCCGGCCATCGCCCCGATCATCGGCGGCTGGGTGTTCGAATGGGCCGGCTGGCAGGCGGTGTTCTGGTTCCTGTGCGTGTTCGGCGTGCTGCTGTGGCTGGGCTGCCTGCTGTGGCTGCGCGAAACCCTTCCGGTTGCGCAGCGGCAGCCGATCTCGGTCGGCTCGCTATGGGGCGGCTATGCGGAGATGTTGCGCGATCCGATGTTCCGCCGGCTGTCGTGGTCGGCGGCGTTCAATTTCGGATCGCTGTTCCTGTTCATTTCCTCGGCGCCGATGTTCGTCTTCGAATTCCTCGGCATGGGCGCGCTGGATTTCGGCTGGTTCTTCGTGCCGACGATCTCCGGCATGATGGTCGGTGCCTGGCTGTCCGGACGCCTGGCCGGGCGCGTCAGCGCCGAGCGCTGCGTCGGCATGGCCTATGCGGCGATGCTGGTCGCCGGTGTCGCCAACATCGCCTACTGCAGCTCGTCGCTGCCGTTCGCCTTGCCGTGGGCGGTGTTGCCGATCGCCCTGACCGCGTTCGGCATCGCGATCGCCTTTCCGGCCATCACGCTGATGCTGCTGGACCGCTATCCCACCCACCGCGGTGCGGCGTCGTCGCTGCAGTCGTTCATCTCGCTCGTGTTCAATGCCGTCATCGCCGGCGCCGCGGCGCCGCTGCTGCATGGACATCCGCCGGTCTGGCTGGCGATTTCCGCCTTGACCCTGAGCGTGGCGGGCTACATCGCCTGGCAGATGCGCCCGCGTGCCGATGGTACGCCGTTGCCGCCCGTTGACAGCGACGTGCCGCTGCCCAATGAAGGCCAACAGTAGCGCCGCGGGAGCGGGTCGCACGTTCGACCGCCATCGGCCGATGTGAACCTCAAGGGTCGCGGCGCACCCGGTGCCGCAGGCGAAGGTGGCCGGGCTGTCGCTGCGGGGTGCGCGACCGGCGACCGCGTCGTTGCTGTCGGTGGCGGGCGTGCCCGGGCAGGGCATCGCAGAAAAGTCCGCCATTTCAACGTGTACCGGTTGCCGGAACGGATGGGATCCGCCTCCCGCCCTGATCGGAAGGCCGCGAAGGCATGACCTGGGTACGGAAACATCCCGTGCGCGTCTTTGTCGCGGCCCGCGGTGATGCGTAAAGGCAGCGCCGCCCGGTCGGGGATTGGCCGCTGCAAACGGTCACAGGGGAAATGTCCGTCCGCGTCGCTTTTCCTCGTCCGGGGGATGCGGCATAGTGCTGCGCTGCGATGCAGCATCTGCTGGGGGAACGCCATGGGTTGGGTGGCACACAAGTTCGGCGGATCGTCACTGGCGGATGCCGGGCGCATCCGGCAGGTGGCGACGGTACTTGGCGCCCGCGACGACGCGGCACAGGTCGTGGTCGTTTCCGCCATGGCGGGCGTGACCGACGCCCTCACGCGCCTGGTGACGGATGCGGCGGCCGGCGATGCCGACTGGCGCGTGCAGCTTGCCGGCCTGCGCGGTCGCCACGTCGAGGCGGCGACGACGTTGCTCGGCGAACACGCCGACCTGGGCTGGCTGGACAGCGTGTTCGCCGACCTGGCCGACCTGCTGCACGCACAGTCGCTGCTGGGTTCGCTGTCCCGCGAGGCGCTGGATTTCGTGCAGGGGCTCGGTGAGGTGCTCAGCGCCGGGCTGCTCACGCGGTACCTGCGGTCACAGGGTCGCGAAGCCGCGCGCCTGGATGCCCGCGACGTCCTGGTGGTCAGTGAAACCGAACTGGGTCGGGTCGTCGAGGACACACCCACTCGCGATCGGCTGGCCGCATGGCGCGCCGTACACGACGCGCGCTGCGTTGTCGTCACCGGTTTCGTCTGCCGCGCCGCCGACGGCCGCATCACCACGCTGGGCCGAAACGGCAGCGACTATTCCGGCGCCATCTTCGCCGACCTGTTCGATGCCACGGCGCTGCACATCTGGACCGATGTCGATGGCGTGCTGTCGGCCGATCCGCGCCTGGTACCCGAGGCGGTCCTGCTCGACCGCCTCAGCTACGACGAGGCCTGCGAGCTGGCCTACTTCGGCGCCAGGGTCATCCATCCGCAGACGCTGGCGCCGGCGATCCGCCGCGGCATGCCCATCGTCATCCGCAACACCTTCAATGCCGGCCATCCCGGCACGCGCATCGAAGCGGAGAGCAGCGCCCAGCCGCCGGTGAAGGGCCTGACCACGATCGGCGACCTGGCCATCGTCAACCTGGAAGGGGCCGGCATGATCGGCGTGCCCGGTACCGCCGAGCGCGTCTTCGGCGCGCTGCACGATGCCGGCGTATCGGTGGTGATGATCTCGCAGGGCAGTTCGGAGCATTCGATCTGTTCGGTCGTGCGCGCCGCCCAGGCCGGTCGTGCGGTGGCGGCGCTGCAGCACGCTTTTGCCGCCGAGCTCGCCGCCGGCAGCATCCACGCGGTGACGTCGACGCCGGATATCGCGGTGCTCGCCGTCGTCGGCGACGGCATGGCCGGCACGCCCGGTATCGCCGCGCAGGTGTTCAACTCGCTGGCGCGCGCGCAGGTCAACATCCGTGCCATCGCCCAGGGCGCGTCCGAACGCAACATTTCCATCGCGGTGGCCGCTGGCGATGCCTCGCGCGCCCTGCGCGCCGTGCACGCGGCCTTCTTCCTGTCGCCGCAGACGGTATCGGTGGGCATAGTCGGGCCGGGCAATGTCGGCCGCGTGTTCCTGCAGCAGCTGGCGGCGCGGGGTGAGGAACTGCGCCGTCGCGCCAACCTCGACCTTCGCGTCCGTGCGATCGCCAACAGCCGCGTGCAGTGCCTGCATGAAAGCGGCATCGACCCGGCCGCCTGGCCGGAGACGCTGGCGGCGGCAACGGCGCCGCTGGAGCTCGATGCCTTCGCCGACCACGTACGCGCGCCGCACCTGCCGCATGCGCTGATCGTCGACCTCAGCGCCAGCAGCGAGATCGCCGGGCACTATGCCGGCTGGCTGGCGCGCGGGATCCACGTCGTCACGCCGAACAAGCAGGCCGGTTCCGGCGACTGGAGCCGGTACCAGGCCATCCGCGCCGCGCAGGCCGAAGGGCGCAGCCTGTTCCGGTACGAAGCGACCGTCGGCGCCGGCCTGCCGGTGATCTCGACGCTGCGCGACCTGCTCGATACCGGCGACGACATCCTGTCCATCGAGGGCATCCTGTCCGGCACGCTGGCCTGGCTGTTCAACCGCTTCGACGGCAGCGTGCCGTTCTCGGCGCTGGTGCGGGAGGCGCGCGAGCTGGGCTATACCGAGCCGGACCCGCGCGACGACCTCTCGGGCATGGACGTGGCGCGCAAGCTCACCATCCTCGCCCGCGAAGCCGGCTGGTCCTTGCGCCTTGAAGACGTGGAGGTCGAATCGCTGGTGCCGGAAGCGCTGCGTGGTGTCCCGCGTGAAGATTTCCTCGCACGCCTGCACGAGCTCGACGAGGCGCTGGCGACGCGCCTGGCCGGGGCCCGCGACCGCGGCTGCATCCTGCGCCACGTCGCGCACCTGGACGCCGAGGGCAGGGCGCGCGTCGGCATCGCGGAGCTGCCTGCGGACCATGCCTTCGCCCATCTTGCGCTGACCGACAACATCATCCAGTTCCGCAGCCGACGCTACTGCGACAACCCGCTGATCGTGCGCGGCCCGGGCGCCGGACCGGATGTCACCGCCGCCGGTGTGTTCGCCGACGTGCTGCGTGTCGCCGCGGCGCTGGGAGCGCAGCTGTGAGCGGCGCCGTGCGTGCCGAAGCGACGGCGCCGGCATCGGTCGGCAACGTCGGCGTCGGATTCGACCTGCTCGGCCACAGCATCGCCGGGCCCGCGGACCGCGTGATCGCCTTCCGCGCCGGCGCGCCCGGCGTTCGCATCCGCGCCATCGACGGTGCCGACATGCCCTTGCCGTTGGCGGCTGCCGAGAACACCGCCGGGCGCGCCGTGCAATCGCTGCTCGATGCGCAGGCGCCGCAACTGGGCGTCGAGCTGCACATCGTCAAGGGCATTCCGCTCAGCGCCGGCATGGGCGGTTCGGCCGCGTCGGCCGTGGCGGCGCTGGTTGCGGCCAATGCACTGCTGCCGCAGCCGCTGTCCGTCGAGCAGCTCTACACCTATGCGCTCGATGGCGAAGCGGTGGCGTCGGGCGCGCGCCATGGCGACAACCTCGGCCCGCAGTTGCTTGGGGGCCTGGTGCTGACCACGCCGACGCGGCTGATCGCCTTGCCGGTACCGGAAGGCCTGTGGTGCGCACTGGTGCATCCGCACCAGCGTCTGGAAACGCGTCGTTCCCGCGAGGTGCTGCGCGAACCCTACGCGCTGGGACAGATCGTGCAGCAGACCGAAGCACTGGCGCTGTTCCTCACCGGCTGCCAGCGTGGTGATGTCGAGCTGGTCGCCACCGGCCTGCGTGACGTGCTGGTCGAGCCGCGTCGGGCACCGCTGATCCCCGGATTCGCTGCCGTGAAGCAGGCGGCGCTGGCGGCGGATGCGCTGGGCGCGAGCATCAGTGGTGCCGGTCCCAGTGTGTTCGCCTGGTTCGACAACGAACCCTCGGCACGACGCGGCGCGCAGGCGATGACCGCCGCCTTCGCCGGCGCCGGCCAAAGCGCCGATGCCTGGGTGTCGCCCGTCAATGGACCGGCCGCGACGCTGGTCGCGGTGGAATGAGGACGACGGCATGGCCGTGAGCTACGTCAGCACGCGTGGCGGCTCTCCAGCGGTAGGCCTGTCCGCGGCGATCGCCGCCGGGCTGGCAGCCGATGGCGGCCTGTACGTGCCGGCGCATTTCCTGCGCGCGCCGCTGGATGCCCTCGCCGGCGCCGGCGATCTGGCGGACACGGCTTCGGCGCTGCTGTCGCCGTTCTTCTCCGGTGACCCCCTCGCTGCAGACCTGCCCGCCATCGCTCGCGCCGCGCTGGATTTCCCGGTGCCGTTGCGTGCGCTGCGGGGCGATGACAGCGCCTGGCTGCTGGAACTGTTCCATGGTCCCACGGCCGCTTTCAAGGATGTCGGCGCGCGCTTTCTGGCCGAAGTCCTTGCGCGGCTGCCCGATGCGGCGCCATTGCGCACCGTGCTGGTGGCGACGTCCGGTGACACCGGCGCCGCCGTTGCCGCGGCCTTCCATCGACGCCCGGGCTTCCGCGTCGTGATCCTCTATCCGGATGGCCGGGTGTCGCCGCGGCAGGCGCACCAGCTCGGTGCCTTCGGCGACAACGTGCTTGCCCTGCGTGTCCAGGGCAGTTTCGACGACTGCCAGGCGCTGGTGAAGCAGGCCTTTTCCGACGTCGGGCTGCGTGCACGGGCGCCGCTGCTGTCGGCCAACAGCATCAGCCTGGGCCGCTTCCTGCCGCAGATGGGCTACTACACGCTGGCCGCCTTCGCGCAGCAGCGCGCCGGCGGGCCGCCGCTGAACTTCATCGTGCCGACCGGCAACCTCGGCAACGCCTGCGCGGCCCTGATGGCGAAGTCGATGGGCGTGCCGATCGGCACCGTGGCACTGGCCTGCAATGCCAATCGCACGCTGCCGGATTTCCTCGCCGGCGCCGACTACACCCCGCGCGCCAGCGTCGCCACCCTGGCCAATGCCATGGACGTCGGCGCACCCAGCAACATCGAGCGCCTGCGCTGGCTGTATCCCGATGCCGTGGCGCTGCGTGCGGCGGTGCCGGCGGCAAGCTTCGACGATGCGCAGATCCGCGGACAGATCGTGCGCGCGGAACGTGAGCACGGCGTTGCCGTCTGCCCGCACACCGCCTGTGGCCTGGCGATGCTGGCCCGGCTGCGCGAACGCGGTGACACGCGGCCGTGGGCCATCGCCGCCACCGCCCACCCGGCCAAGTTCGACAGCATCGTCGAGCCGCTGCTGCAACGTGCTGTGCCGGTTCCCCCTGCGCTGGCGTCATTGCTTGAACGTCCGGCGCAGGCCGATCCCCTAGCCGCCGACTACCCGCCGCTGCGTCGCATGTTGCTTCATCCGGGTCGCGAGCTGACCGAAAGGTTCGGTTGACATGTTTGTTGTGTAAAGTTACAAATATAAATCAACTAGTTGCTTGGAGGAGGGTCTTGCTATGATTTTCGTTAAAGTTCTTTCAGTCTTGTTCAGTTTGGCGCTGCTCTGCGGTAATGCCCATGGGGGTCAGGAAGAATACTTTTCCCTTGAATTGGAATTGAAGGTGAACAGTCAAGTCGTTGCCACCCCATCGCTGACGGTAAGGGCGGATACCCCCGCACGCGTGATGGTGGAGGACCAGTCTGGCATTTGGAGCGGAGCGATGTTCTCAGTCCGTGTCAAGCCGAGTGCGGAAAAAGGGGATCAGGTCGCGGTGCTGACGGAACTGGTAATCCACGAGAAGCGGGGCGATGATTGGATTCTCGCAGCAGAAGCGACGATTCAGTCTATTCCTACATACTTTAATGAAGAGCCGGCGGTCGTAACGGTACCGGCCGCCGGTGCGTCACGATTGGCCGGTTCGATGCTCACTATTGCTCTGGTGGTGCAGCCCATAAATCCCGATGGGTCTTCGCGGATCAGTGTGGGTCCAAACGGACGTTTTGGGGTAGCGCTGGCAGGAAGCTGGCGATGACCTTGAGCTTGAGGTAGTCCTCGTCGCGATAGCCGTAGGCGCTGCGCTGGATGACGCGGATCTTGTTGTTCAGCCCTTCCACCAGGCCAAGGCTGACCTTGTTGCCGGGTGTGCAGTAGGCGGCGATGCCGTCCCAGTGCCGCTCGATCATTCGCGCGAACTTCTGGTACGGCGCGAGCCGCTGCCAGCGCAGGCTCTGCTTCCAGTGCTCGAAGAACGCCCGTGCGCCACGCTCGGTGCGATAGCTCCATAACTGGCCGAAGGATTCCTTGAGCAGGTAAGCCGTGCTCAGGCGCTTGTTGGCCGCCAACAGCTTCTTGAGTGCTTTACGCCCATCCAGGCTGAGGTTCTCGCGGTTGGATAGCAGGGTGTAGCGCTGGCCCTTGATGTAGCTGCGGTCCTGGCCCTGCAGACGCTTGTACTCGTCCCGTCGCACCTGGTCGAGCGCCTCGGACAGGTGGCGCATGATGTGGAACTTGTCGAACACGATGGCAGCATTGGGCGCGTTCTTGCCGACCGAGGTACGGAATGGGCGCCATATGTCCATCACCGCCAGCTCGATGCGAGCGCTCTTTTTCGGCCCAAGATCGGCGAAAAACTGGTCAATGTCCGCTTCCGTGCGGCCACTGCCGCCGAACCAGATCGGCCGCCCGCGCTCCAGGTCGCTGACCACGACGCGGTAGTCGTTGCCCTTGTGGATGGCGATCTCGTCGATGCCGATCGCCCGCGGCGCCGGCTTCCAGTGATGGATCGACTTCCAGTTCTTCGATGCCTCACGGTGGGCGTTACACTGCCCCCCCATGATCCGACTAACCGACTTCGCGCTGCGGCGCGGCGGGCGGCTGTTGCTGTCCGAAGTGAGCCTGACCCTGCATCCTGGCTGGCGCGTGGGCGTGATCGGCCGGAACGGCTGCGGCAAGTCCAGCCTGTTCGCGGCGCTGCTGGGCCATCTCGACGGCGACAGCGGCAGCATCGACCGGCCGCGCGGCCAGCGCGTCGCCACCGTCGCCCAGGAAACGCCGGCACTGCCGGATGCGGCCATCGACTACGTCATCGGTGGCGATGCCGAACTGTCCGCGGCGCTGGTCGCCGAAGCCGCCGCGCAGGCCGCCGACGACCACGAAGCGGCGGCGCGTGCGCACCATCGCATCGAGGAGCTCGACGGCTATGACGCCCGCGCGCGCGCCGGACGGCTGCTGCACGGCCTGGGCTTTACCGCGGAAACGCATGACACGCCCGTGCGTGAATTCTCCGGCGGCTGGCGCGTGCGCCTGAACCTGGCACGGGCGCTGATGGCGCCCTCGGACCTGCTGCTGCTCGACGAACCGACCAACCACCTCGACCTCGACGCCGTCGTCTGGCTGGAAGACTGGCTGCGCCGCTACGAAGGCACGCTGCTGGTGATCTCGCACGACCGCGAGTTCCTCGATGGCGTCGCCACGCACATCGTCCACCTGCATGAAGGGCGCGCGCGCCTGTACACCGGCGACTACACCAGCTTCGAGCGCCAGCGCGCCGAACAGTTGCGCCAGCAGCAGATCGCCCACGAGAAGGAGCAGGTCGAGCGCGCACACCTGCAGTCATTCATTGACCGCTTCAAGGCCAAGGCCAGCAAGGCGAAGCAGGCGCAGTCACGCATGAAGCGCCTGGAAAAGCTCGCCGGCACGGAAGCCGTCCGCGCCGAAAGCCCGTTCCGTTTCAGCTTCGCACCGCCGCAGCGGCTGCCGTCGCCACTGTTGCGGCTGGATGATCTTTCCGCCGGCTACAGTGCCGACAGCTCGCTTCGCCAGCATGATCCGGATGTGCCGGCGGCGCAGGCCGGCCAGGCGAAGACCGTGCTGACCGGCGTGAAGTTCTCGCTGGAGCCCGGCGAGCGCGTCGCGCTGCTGGGCCCGAACGGCGCCGGCAAGTCGACGCTGGTGAAGACGCTGGTCGGCGACCTGCCGCCGCTGGCCGGCGAGCGCCTGGCGCACAAGGACCTGCGCATCGGCTACTTCGCCCAGCACACGGTGGAATCGTTGCGCGAAGGCGCCACGCCCATGGACCACCTGCGCGACATCGCGCCCGGCGTCGCCGAACAGGTGTTGCGCAATTACCTGGGCAGCTGGAATTTCGCCGGCGAGCGTGCGTTCGAAAACGTCGACACCTTCTCCGGCGGCGAGCGCGCGCGCGTCGCGCTGGCGCTGATCGCCTGGCACAAACCGAACGTGCTGCTGCTCGACGAACCCACCAACCACCTCGACCTGGACATGCGCGAGGCGCTCGCCGAGGCGCTGGCCGACTTCGGCGGCGCGCTGGTGCTGGTTGCGCATGATCGCCACCTGATTGGCCTGGTCTGCGACACCTTCTGGCGGGTGGCCGAGGGTTCGGTCAGCGAATTCAACGGCGACCTTGACGACTATGCGCGCTGGCTGCGTGGCCGCGACAGCGATACGGGTGGCGCCGGCAAGGGCGCGGGTGCGGAAGACGACGACGCGCGTGAATCAGCCAAGGAGCGCCGTCGCGCCGCCGCCGAACAGCGTGCGCGCGAAAAACCCGTTCGCGACCGCCTGAAGAAGATCGAGACCCGGCTGGCGACGATCGAAAGCGACCGCGCCACGCTGGAAACGCAGCTCGCCGATCCCGAGCTGTACAGCAGTCGCAGCGACGATTTCGCGGCGCTGCTGCAACGACAGCGTGCGCTGGTGACCGAGCAGGAAACGCTCGAGGAAGAATGGCTGAACCTGCAGTCATGACGCGGGCCGTCGTGAAAGCGGCGAACGGATCCGGAGCCGCTACGCTGGCCGGCATGAAGCAGCCGTGAACATCGTTGCGATGAGCCGCAACACCCGGGCATCGTCAGTGCCAGCCGCAGGGCAAGCCGCCAGCATGTTGCGCGTTGTTCTTGCAGCGCTGTTGATCGGCGCGGCGGAGGCGCACGCCGCAAACACCGTGCGCCTGCCGGACTGGGTCTGCGCGCATGCCGATGCCCTGTTCGTCGATGGATTTTCCGGTGCTGCGGCCGTCGTCCGGCAATCCTCCGGAGGCGCCGGCGGTGCCGCTCCTGGCGCACAGTCGCGCACGGTGAACGTGCCCGGCTACGGCTCGCATACCTACTACCTGTATGTCCCGACGCGGCATGCGTCGATCCGGCCGATGCCGGTGCTGCTGGCGCTGCATGGCGCTGCCGGATCCGCGTCGATGGCACAGCTGGCGGCGCAATGGCTGCGCGACGACTGGATCACCGCGGCGGAGGCAGGCGGTTTCCTCGTTGTCGCACCGGCCGCGACCGGCAGCAGCGGCGGCTGGGTCGTACCACCACCATCACCCAGCGACTACAGCATTTTCGAGGCGGCGCTGGCCGACGCCGAAGCCGCTTATGACATCGACCGCTCGCGGCGCATCGGCTGGGGTTTTTCCGCGGGCGCGCATGTCATGCATGACCTCGGCTTCAACCACTACAGTGCGACCCTTCATATCGACACGCTGGCGGCGTTCGCCGTCGGCGCCGGCACCATGTCGGCACTGGCCTGTGGCCCGGAACCGGATTGCACGGCCATGGTGTCGTCGGCGTCGCGGAAGATTCCCGTGAGCATCCACATCGGCGACAGTGATCCGGTGCAGCCGTATGCGGCAGCGGACCGGGGACGTCTGCTGGCGCAGGGTTGGGTGGAAGGCGACACGCTGTTCTACACGCCGTTTGCAGGCGGCCACGAATACCACTACTCGCATCTTGCGCAGGTGTGGTCGGACCTCTGCCGGTTCCAGGTCCTGCCCTGAGCGCCTGGCCGGCGTGAGCCGGATTGCACGATTCCTGCGCCTACTGGATCGAGATGACAGACGGATGCCCCGCTGTCCCGAACCGGTCCAGGAGATCCTGATGAACATGCTTTGCTCTATTGCCCGCGCGAGTGCCACATCCGCACTTGTCGCGATGGTGCTGGCCGTCGGCCTGGTGATGCCGACGCAGGCCTCGGCGCCTGTATCGCCGGGGAGGACGTCGGCAGCACCGGGCCACCCGCCGAAGCCGGAAGGATTGTCGTGGTCGGGCGTGGCCGATCAGGGCGGTACGAGGAGTGGCGCACAGGGGCGGATCACCGTATCGACGGCCGGCGAACAGGAGCCGGCGTCCAGTCCGCCGACCGCCCGCTACGACCGCGATGATGAAGAATCCCGCGAGATCGACGGGCTGCCTCGCCTTGAGATCCGCCTGCAGCAGGCGCGCTTCGATCCGCTGGTCGATGGCGTGACGGTGCTGCCGGCACTGGCGCAGCCGAGCCGAGGCGGCGACGGGACGACGTATCGCATCGTCCAGTTCAAGGGGCCGTTGCGCGAGGCGTGGCGCGATGCGCTCGTCCGCCAGGGCGCGACCATCCTCGAGTACGTCCCCGACTTCGCGCTGCTGGTGCGCGTCGATGCGACGCGTTCGACGCAGCTGGACGATGTCGAAGGCGTGCGCTGGACCGGTCCATTCGTGCCGGCTTTCCGGCTTGCCAGCGAGCTGGTCGACGATGCGTTGGCGCCGCGCTCGGGTCATCGCATCGATCTGGTCGTGCGCGGATTCGCCGGCGAGGACGATGCATCGCTGCGGGTAGCGCTGCGCGCTGCGGGTGCCGAGGTGGGCGATCATGCAGTCGATGCGGGCGGAGGCGCCATCGTCCGCGCCACGGCACCGGCATCGTCGCTGATCGAGCTGGCATCGCTGCACGCGGTCGCCTGGATCGAACCTGTCCAGGTATTCACCTACAGCAACGCTGTCGCGCGCAGCAACCAGCTGACGGCCAAGGAGCATGTCGAACAGAGCTACGGCCTGTTCGGCGCCGGTCAGGCCGTGGCGGTGGTCGACAGTGGCCTGAGCAGCGGCAATCCGGCGACGGTGCATGCCGATTTCAGCGGTCGCGTGCTAGGCGGTACCTCGGGACCCGGCAGTTGCGGACATTGGGCCGACACCAACGGCCACGGCACCCATGTCGCCGGTTCGGTCCTGGGCAGTGGCGCACGCAGCGGCAGCAGTCCGGCCGCCAACCAGTACGCCGGCTCGCAGGCCGGCATCGCGCCGAAGGCAGGACTGCTGGTCTGGGCCACCTGCGATGACTTCAGCGGCCTGCCAGTCAATCCCTACGAGGCGCTGTGGTCGCCGATCTACGCGTTCAATACGGCGGTGCGCACCAGCAACAATTCCTGGGGCACTGCTGGCTCGGCCGGCGCCTACACGACGTTCACCCGTGAAACCGACCGCTTCGTCAGCGACTACTTCGACATGGCCATCGTCTTTGCGGCCGGCAACGATGGCAACGACCAGGATGTCGATGGCGTGTCCGACATGGGCACGGTGATGGCACCTTCGACCGCAAAGAACGTGATCACCGTCGGCGCATCGGAGAACCTGCGCGCCAGCGGCGGCTACAACCCGGGCGGACCATGCGCGAGCTACGGCGAGTGCTGGCCGAACAAGTTCATGCTGCCGCCGCTGGCCGGCGACCGTCTGTCCAACCACCCGGATGGCATGGTGGCGTTCTCCGGCCGTGGTCCGACGCGCAGTGGCCGCCTCAAGCCCGATATCGTCGCGCCGGGGACCAATATCGTGTCGGCACAGTCGGAAATGACGGCCAATACCGGTTGGGGCGTCTTCAATCCCTACTACCAGTTCCAGGGCGGTACCAGCATGGCCTCGCCGCTGGTCGCCGGCGGCGTGGCCGTGGTGCGCGAATTCTTCCAGGTCGGCTACAACCACAGTGCCACCGCGGCGCTGGTCAAGGCCACGCTGCTCAACGGTGCCTGGGACATGTCGCCGGGCCAGTATGGTGCCGGCGCGCAGCAGGATGTCTGGCGCCGGCCGGACGTCCACCAGGGCTGGGGCACGATGGATCTGTCGCGCACGCTGGTCGGCAGCCCGACGCGCGCCCACACCTTCTGGGAGGTCTACCCCGGCCTGCAGACCGGCCAGCAGTGGCAGTCCGAGGTCTTTGTGGCGGCTGCCGGCAGCGAGCTGCGCGTGCAGCTGGTGTGGATCGACAAACCCGGCATGGAAGCCACGCACGGCGCCCTGGTGAACGACCTGGATCTGGAAGTCGTCGCGCCGGACGGCAGCGTCCACTACGGTTTCGCCGGCCTGGTCGGCCAGCAGCGGGACCGCTATAACAATGCCGAGGGCGTGCGCCTGGCCGCCGCGGCGGCGGGGCGCCATGTGGTCCGCGTGCGCGGCTTCAACGTGCCGATGGGGCCGCAGCCGTTCTCGATGGCAGTGAACGGCCATCTTGCCAATGACGTGATTTTCCGCAACGGCTTCGATCCGGGCTGAGCATCACGCCGGGGCCGACGCCGGCTGCACGCCGCGGCCGGCTCGCCCTTCAGGGCTGAATGCGTCCTCGGCGACGGTGGACGCCGCGTCTCGCAGGTTGAGACGCGGCGTTACCATGATCGCTTCGACATGAACGCACTTCCCGACTTCGACGACCTCGCCGGTTTCCATCCGGCGGTGGCGCGCTGGTTCCGCCGCGCCTTTCCGCAGGGCGCGACGACAACGCAGGCGCAGGCCTGGGCGCAGGCGCGCACCGGTGCCGACGTGCTCGTGTCGGCGCCGACCGGTTCGGGCAAGACCCTGTCCGCCTTCCTGGTCGCGCTGGACGAACTGGTCACGCGCGGTGAACGCGCGCCATTGCCCGACACGGTGCAGGTGCTCTACGTGTCGCCGCTGAAGGCGTTGTCCAACGACATCGAGAAGAACCTGCAGGCACCGCTGAACGGCATTCGCGACGCGCTGTTCGAACTGGGTTGCGCGGATGTCGGCATCCGCACCGCGGTGCGCACCGGTGATACCAGCGCGAGCGAGCGCGCCCTGATGCGCCGGCTGCCACCGCATGTGCTGGTCACCACGCCGGAGTCGCTGTTCATCCTGCTCACCAGCACGTCCGGCCGCGCCATGCTTGGCGACGTGCGTACCGTGATCGTCGATGAACTGCACGCGCTGGCCGGCAGCAAGCGCGGTGCGCACCTGATGCTGTCGCTGGAACGGCTGGCCGCGCTGGGAACGAGGCGGCCGGCGCGCATCGGCCTGTCGGCGACCGTCACGCCCATCGCCGAAGTGGCCGATTACCTGCGTGGTGCGCCGGCCCACGAAGTCGATTGCCATATCGTCAATGCCGGCCATCGCCGCGACCGCGACCTTGCCCTGGAAATGCCCGGCTCGGCGCTGGATGCGGTGATGAGCGCGGAGGTCTGGACGGAAATCTACGACCGCCTCGCCGCACTGGCGCAGGCGCATCGCACCACCCTGATCTTCGTCAACCAGCGCCGCATCGCCGAACGCGTGGCCCGGCACCTGGCCGAGCGCCTGGGTGACGAGCATGTCACCGCGCATCACGGATCGCTGGCCAGGGAACACCGCCTGCAGGCCGAGCAGCGCCTGAAGGCCGGGCAGTTGAAGGCGCTGGTCGCGACCTCGTCGCTGGAACTGGGCATCGACATCGGTGATGTCGACCTGGTCTGCCAGCTTGGCTCGCCGCGCTGGATCTCGGCTTTCCTGCAGCGCGTCGGGCGTGCCGGCCACGCCGTCGGCGCCGTGTCCAAGGGCCGGCTGTTCCCGCTCACCATGGACGACCTGGTCGAGTCGGTGGCGCTGCTCGACGCCGTGCAGCGCGGCGAGCTGGACCGCAACCGCGACATCGGCGCGCCGCTGGACGTGCTCAGCCAGCAGGCCCTTGCCGAGGTCGGTTGTGGCGAATGGGACGAGGACGCGCTGTTCGACCTGGTACGGCGGGCGTGGCCATACCGGAACCTGCAGCGCGCGCAGTTCGACGCCGTGGTCGCGATGCTCGCCGAGGGCTACACGACGCGCCGCGGTCGCCGCGGTGCCTATCTGCACCACGACGCCGTCAATCGCCGACTGCGGCCGCGTCGCGGCGCCGCGCTGACCGCGGTCACCAATGCCGGCGTGATTCCCGACCAGTTCGACAGCGACGTGATCCTGCTGCCGGAAGGCCAGCGCATCGGCTCGCTCAACGAGGACTTCGCCTTCGAAAGCCTGCCGGGCGACATCTTCCAGCTCGGCAATACCGCCTATCGCATCACCAAGGTCGAGACCGGGAAGGTGCTGGTCGAGGATGCCCATGGGCAGCCGCCGACGCTGCCGTTCTGGCTTGGCGAGGCGCTGGGTCGCAGCGACGAACTCTCGCAGGCGGTGTCGCGCCTGTTCGCCGACATGGAGGCGCGCCTGCGCGAGGGCGACGAGCGCGATCCCGAAGTGGCCGGCGTGCCGGCGACCGCGTGGCAGCAGTTGCGCGCGTTCCTCGGCGCGGCGCTGGGTGCGCTGGGCGTACTGCCGACGCGCGGGACGGTGGTGTTCGAGCGCTTCTTCGACGAAGTGGGCGACGCCCACCTGGTCATCCATTCGCCGTTCGGTTCACGCATCAACAAGGCCTGGGGGCTGGCGCTGCGCAAGCGCTTCTGCCGCACGTTCAACTTCGAGCTGCAGGCGTCGGCGCTGGAGGACAGCATCATCCTGTCGCTGGGGCCGACGCACAGCTTCCCGCTTGACGAGGTGTCGCGATACCTGCACCCGTCCAGTGCGCGCGACGTGCTGGTGCAGGCGCTGCTCGACGTGCCGATGTTCCCGACGCGCTTCCGCTGGGTGGCTTCGGTGGCGCTGGCGATCCGGCGCATGAACGGCGGACGCCGGGTGCCGCCGCAGTTCCAGCGCAGCGACGCCGAGGACCTGCTGACCGTGGTGTTCCCCGACCAGGTGGCGTGCCTGGAGAACCTCAGTGGGCCGCGCGAAGTGCCCGACCATCCGCTGGTCGCGCAGTCGTTGCACGACTGCCTGCATGACACCATGGACGTCGATGGTTTCCTTCGCCTGGTCGAAGGGTTGTCGACGGGGGCGATCCGGGTTGTGTGCGCGGATCTCACCGCACCGTCGCCGCTGGCGGGCGCCATCCTCAACGCGCGGCCCTACGCCTTCCTCGATGACGGCGAGGCCGAGGAGCGGCGCACGCGTGCCGTCAGCCAGCCGCGGCTGCATGAAATCGGCAATGGCGAAGTGCTGGCGCGCCTGGACCCGGCGGCGACCGCGCAGGTGCGCGACGAGGCCTGGCCCGTGGTGCGGGATGCCGATGAGCTCCACGACGCGCTGATGGTGCATGGCTTCCTCACCGCGGAGGAAGTGCGTCGCCTGGGCGAACAGTGGCGCGACGTGCTGCTGGCAGCCGGACGCGCGGTACTGGCCAGCGGCAACCACGCGCAATGCCTGGTCGCCACCGAGCGCAGCGCCGCCTTTGCCGCCGCCGTGCCGGCGATGGCGCTGGCCTTGCCGCCGTTCGCCGCCACGCAGCTGGTCGAAGCGCCCGATGCGGCGCTGCTGGAACTGGTCCGCGGCCGCCTCGAACTGCTCGGTCCAACCACCGCCGCGGAACTGGCGGGGACGCTTGAACTGCCGCTGCCGCCCGTGGAAGCCGCGCTGGCACGTCTGGAAGGCGAGGGCGGCGCGATGCGCGGTCGTTTCGATCCCGCCATCGACGGCGAGCAGTGGTGCGACCGCCGCCTGCTGGCGCGCATCCATCGCCTGTGTCGCCAGCAGCGCCGCGCCCGTGTGCAGGCGGTGCCGCCAGCGCAGTTCATGCGCTTCCTGCTGCACTGGCATGGCCTCGACCACGCCGGTGGCGTCGAGCAACGGCGCCAGGGCGAAGGCGGCCTGCTGGCGGTGATCGGTCAGCTCGAAGGATGGGTCGCGCCGGCTGTCGCCTGGGAGCGGGACCTGTTGCCGGCGCGCCTGCGCGACTACCAGCCGGCGCTGCTGGATCGCCTGTGCAGCAGCGGCCAGGTCGCCTGGTGGCGGCCGGTGAACGGCGAGGCGTCACGCGCCGGTCGCGGCGCATCGCCGATCCGCAGCACGCCGATCATGCTGGCCTCGCGGGGTGGCCTGCCGCAGTGGCGCGCGCAGGCCGGTATCGGGAACGCCCCGATGCCGGAGATGTCCGGCAAGGCACGGCGCGTCGCCGATGTGCTGCGCAGCCATGGCGCACTGTTCCTCGATGACCTGCAGCACGCCTGCGGCCTGATCGCGACGGAACTCGAGGCCGCGCTGGCGGAACTGGTGGCAGGCGGCTGCGTGGCCTGCGACAGCTTCGCCGGGCTGCGCACGCTGGTCGCGCCTGCTGCCGTGCGCGACCGGCTGCACCGCCGCGGTCGTGCACTCGATGTCGGCCAGGCCGGGCGCTGGGCGCTGGTTCCACCGCCGCGGCCTGCGCCGGCGATGTCGGCCGGGGGGCTGGCCGATCCAGCCGTCGAGCACATCGCGCGCGTGCTGCTGCGTCGCTACGGCGTCGTCTTCCGTGCGTTGCTGGCGCGTGAAAGCTGCCTGCCGCCGTGGCGTGAACTCCATTACGTCTACCGGCGCATGGAGGCACGCGAGGAAGTGCAGGGCGGCCGCTTCGTCGACGGTTTCGCCGGCGAGCAGTTCGCGCTGCCCGAGGCCGCGGCCGCGCTGCGCCAGGCCAGTGCCGAAGCCGGTCAGCTGGCGCTCAGCGCCGCCGATCCGCTCAACCTGCTCGGCATCCTGGTCGGCGGATCGAAACTGCCCGCCACGGCCCGCAACCGCATCCTGCTCGCCGACGGCATCCCGGTCGCCGCACTGTCCGGCAGCCAGGTCCGGCCGCTGCAGGCCGCCGATCCCGCCACCACCTGGTCCTGGCACAACGCGCTGCTCCGGCGCACCGCCTGAGTGGAGACGGCGCGCCGGGTCATGGCGGCCGGCCGCCGCTGGGAATCGGGACTCACCTGATCCGGACGCCCGGGCTTGCTGCAAGTCGCCGCGGCTTGTACTAGAATGCCGCGTTCCGTTGCGCCCCGGGCGCTTCAATCCACCCCAGAGTTCCGATCATGGTCAAGATCCGTCTTTCCCGCGGTGGCGCCAAGGCGCGTCCGTTCTACCACATCGTCGTTACCGACCAGCGCAGCGCCCGTGACGGCCGCAACATCGAGCGCGTCGGTTTCTACAACCCGATCGCCGCCGGTCAGGAGCGTCCGCTGGAAGTGAACCTGGCCCGTGTCGACCACTGGGTCGGCGTCGGCGCGCAGATGACCGACAAGGTGCGCGACCTGGTCAAGCGGGCCCGCAAGCAGACTGCCGCCGCGGCCTGAGGCCGTCCGGCACGTTTACCGCCATGGATCGCCGCGACCGTCGCGTACTGCTCGGTCGCGTGGCCGGTGTCCACGGCGTCCGCGGTGGCCTGAAGGTTGAGTCCTTCACCGAGCCGCGCGGGCAGATTCTCGATTACCAGCCCTGGACCCTGCGCCACGCCGGCGCGGAAACGGTCCGGCGCGCGCGTGCGCTGGTGCGCGAGCCGCGGCTGGCGGTGCAGCTGGACGGCGTTGAGGACCGCGATGCGGCTTCGGCGCTGATCGGTGCGGAAATCTGGGTCCGTCGCGACCAGCTGCCGACGCCACCCGCCGGCGAGTACTACTGGGTCGATCTGGAGGGGCTGGCCGTGGTCAACCTCGAAGGCATCGACCTGGGCGTGGTGGACCACCTGTTCGCCACCGGCGCCAACGACGTCCTGGTCGTGCGCGGCGGCGACTGCGAACGCCTGATTCCCTTCGTGCAGGGCAGCCACGTCCGCGAGATCGACCTGGCCGGCGGTCGCATGACCGTCGACTGGGATGCCGATTTCTGATGCGCATCGACGTCGTCAGCCTGTTTCCCGAATTCATCGACAGCGCCAGCAGTTTCGGCGTCGTCGGCCGTGCCCGCGACCGCGGGCTGCTGCAGGTGGCCGGGTGGAATCCGCGCGACCACACCAGCGACCGCCACCGCACCGTCGATGACCGCCCCTACGGCGGCGGGCCGGGCATGGTGATGCTGATCGAGCCCCTGCGCGCGGCGATCTCGGCGGCGCGCGCGGCCGCGCCCGGCGTGGCGCGGGTGGTCCACCTCAGCCCGCAGGGGCGGCGGCTGGACCAGGCCGGCGTCGAGCGGCTGGCGCGCGAACCGCGGCTGATCCTGCTCTGCGGCCGCTACGAGGCCATCGACGAACGCCTGCTGCAGGCCGAGGTGGACGAGGAGTTGTCGGTCGGCGACTACGTGCTGTCCGGTGGCGAGTTGCCGGCGTGCATCCTGATCGACGCGATCGGCCGGCTGCTGGACGGTGCGCTGGGCGACGCCGATTCGGCGCGCCAGGATTCGTTCGGCGACGGGCTGCTCGACTGCGGGCACTGGACCCGGCCGGAGCGCCACGAGCTGGGCGACGTGCCGGCGCCGCTGCTTTGTGGCGACCACGCCGCCATCGCGCGCTGGCGACGGCAACAGTCGCTGGGCCGGACCTGGCTGCGCCGGCCCGACCTGCTGGCCCATGTCGAGCTGGGGCGCGAGGATCGCGCGCTGCTGGCGCAGTTCATCGACACCTACCGGTCGCGCGCCTGACCGGCATTGCCGGGTCGCCACGGGGCAGGGAATGCCGCAGGTGCGGGCTCCCGGCGCCGCTTGCATCGAGTTCCGTGGAATGCGGCCTTGTGCGGCCCCGAAGGGTCTGGCATAATTCCGCGTCTTTAGTCGTCCAAACCGTTTCTGGTGACCGCCATGAACCTGATCCAGCAATTCGAAGCCGAGCAGATGGCGCGCCAACTGCCGGAGTTTTCCCCCGGCGACACCATCGTCGTCAACGTCAAGGTGAAGGAAGGCAACCGCGAGCGTGTCCAGGCCTATGAGGGCGTGGTCATTGCCAAGCGCAACCGTGGCCTGAATTCCGCTTTCACCGTGCGCAAGATGTCGCACGGCACCGGCGTCGAGCGCGTGTTCCAGAGCCACAGCCCGGCGATCGACTCGGTCGAGATCAAGCGTCGCGGCAAGGTGCGTGGCGCCAAGCTGTACTTCCTGCGTGGTCTGGAAGGCAAGGCTGCCCGTATCCAGGAAGACCTGGCTGCTGCCGCCAAGGATGCCGCCAAGCGCGATGCCGCCAAGAAGGAAGCGCGCAAGGCCAAGGCCGACTGAGGCGGGTTTCCCGGCTCGCAGGCATGAAGAAGGCCGCCCTCGGGCGGCCTTCCTGCTTTGCGGCTCCCGGCCCGCTCAGGCCAGCAGCGAGCGCAGCATCCAGGCGGTCTTCTCGTGCGCCTGCATGCGCTGGGTCGCCAGGTCGGCGGTAGGCTGGTCGTCGGCGTCGTCGGCGGTACGGAAGGCCTCGCGGGCGGTACGCGCCGCCGCTTCGTGGCCGTCCACCAGCTGGCGGACCATCTCCTCCCAGCCCGGGACGCCGGTCTCCTCGCGGATCGACGACAGCTGCGCGAATTGCGCGCCCGAACCCGGCGCGAACACGCCCAGGGCGCGGATGCGCTCGGCGATCTCGTCGTTGGCGAGCCACAGCTCGTTGTACTGCGTCTCGAACATCACGTGCAGCGAGTTGAACATCGGTCCGGTGATGTTCCAGTGGAAGGCGTGGGTCTTGAGGTACAGCGTGTAGTTGTCGGCAAGCAGGGCAGCCAGGCGGCTGGCGATTTCCTTGCGCTTGCGCTCGGGAATGCCGATGTCGATCCTGGGTTCCGCGCTGGCGGCTGCCGTTTTCTTCGTCTTCGACTTGCTCGATGCCATGATGCACTCCTCAATCTGTGGGCGTTGATGAGACGCCTAGGCTAACGCGGCCCCGAGTGGCCCGAGACCTGAACGTTTCGATGTCATTCACCGATCCTAATGGAAAAGCGTCGCCGCGAAGCGATAACGGCGGACGCGCGCGTCGCCCGGGGCGCAAGGTGCCGGCGCTGCCCGCTGCCGACACCGTGCGATCGGGCGACCGGGGCCGCCTGATCCGCCTGCGCGCGCGCATGCGGCAGGCGCCTGACGCCCAGGTCGAGGGGCTGCGCTCGCAGTTCGATCAGCTGGTGGCGCAATCGACCGAAGCGGTTCGACTGCGTCGCGCGCGGCTGCCGGCGCCACGCTTCGACGACAGCCTGCCGATCCATGCCGAAGGCGGGCGCATCGTCGAACTGCTGCGCACGCACCGCGTCGTCGTGGTCGCCGGTGAAACCGGCTCCGGCAAGACGACGCAGCTGCCCAAGCTGGCGCTGGCGGCCGGCCGCGGTGCCAGCGGGCTGATCGGCTGCACGCAGCCGCGCCGCATCGCCGCACGCAGCGTCGCCCGCCGCGTCGCCGAGGAGCTGGGTACGCCACTGGGCGAGCTGGTTGGCTACCAGGTGCGCTTCGACGACCGCGTCGGCGAGCAGGCGGCGATCAAGTTCATGACCGACGGCATCCTGCTGGCGCAGGCGCAAGGCGATCCCTGGCTGTCGGAATACGACACCCTCATCGTTGACGAGGCACACGAGCGCAGCCTCAACATCGACTTCCTGCTCGGCCTGCTGAAACGCCTGCTGGCGCGCCGCGACGACCTCAAGGTCATCGTCACCTCGGCCACGATCGACACCGCCCGCTTCTCGGCGTTCTTCGACGGCGCGCCGGTGGTCGAGGTGCCCGGTCGCACCTATCCGGTGGAGCGTCGTTACCGGCCCCTGTCCGGGCGCGCGCGCGACGACCGCCAGCTCAACCAGGCGCTGCTGGAAACCGTGGCCGAGATCAGTCGCGAGGATCCGCAAGGCGACATCCTGGTCTTCCTGCCCGGTGAGCGCGAAATCCGCGAGGCGCATCGCGTCCTTGGCGAACAGCGCCTGCGCCACACCGAGGTGCTGCCGCTGTACGCAAGGCTGTCGGCCAAGGACCAGGACCGTGTCTTCCATCCCGGCACCGGGCGACGCATCGTGCTCGCCACCAACGTCGCGGAAACCTCGCTGACGGTGCCGCGCATCCGCTATGTCATCGACGCCGGCACCGCGCGCATCAGCCGTTACAGTCCGCGCAGCAAGGTGCAGCGCCTGGAGATCGAGCCGGTCGCGCGCGCCAATGCCGAGCAGCGCGCCGGCCGCTGTGGTCGTGTCGGTCCGGGCGTGTGCTACCGGCTCTACGACGAGGCCGACTTCAATGCGCGGCCGGAATTCGCCGATCCGGAAATCCTGCGCAGCTCGCTGGCCAACGTCATCCTGCGCATGCTGGCGCTGGGCCTGGGCGACATCGAGGCGTTTCCGTTCGTCGATCCGCCGACCGAACGCGCGGTCAAGGAAGGCCTGCAGCAGCTGCTGGAACTCAAGGCCATCGACCCGGCGCGGCGTCTGACGCCGACCGGTCGTGCAATGGCCCGGTTTCCCATCGACGTGCAGCTGTCGCGAATGCTGGTCGAGGCCGAACGCCTGGGCTCCCTTCGCGAACTGCTGGCCATCGTCGCCTTCCTCGGCATCCAGGATCCGCGCGAGCGTCCGGCCGAACAGCGCCAGTACGCCGACAGCCGCCACGCCGAATTCGCCGACAACCGCTCGGACTTCCTCGGCGCCTGGAAGCTCTGGCAGGCTTACGACATCGCCCATGCCGACCTCGGTTCCAGCCGCCTGCGCGCCTGGTGCGAGGAACGTTTCCTCAACTTCATGCGCATGCGCGAATGGCGCGAGCTGCACCGGCAACTGCTGGGACTGGTGGGCGAGGCCGGCTGGGCCATCCCTGACAAGGCCGCGGACTACGAGGCGATCCACCGCGCCGTGCTCGCCGGCCTGCCGACCAGCGTCGCCCGCAAGGGCGAGAAAGGCCTCTACGACGGCACGCGCACGCGCGGGTTCGCGATCTTCCCCGGCAGCGCGCTGGTCAAGGCGCAGCCGCCCTGGCTGCTGAGCCTGTCGGTGATCCAGACCGCGCGCGCCTATGCGCACGTCAATGCGCGCATCGAACCGGACTGGCTCTACGACCAGTCCGGCCACCTGCTCAAGCGCACGGTCTCCGATCCGTTCTGGGACCGGGATCGCGGCCGTGTGCTCGCGCACGAGCAGGCGACGCTGCTCGGACTGGTGATCCACGCGCGCCGACGGGTCGATTTCGCACGCACCGACGCCGCGGGTGCGCGCGCGATCTTCCTGCGCGATGGCCTGGCCGAGTGCGACATGAACTCGCGCAGCGACTTCGTGCACGCCAACGCCAAAGTGCTGGAACAGGCGCGCGAGCAGGAAGCCATGCAGCGTCGCCAAGGACTGGTCGCCGACGCCGACCGGCGCGCGCAGTTCTTCGAAGGCCGCGTGCCCGAGGCCATCAACAGTGTCCGCGACCTCGACAGCTGGTACCGCTCGCTGGACAAACCGGTGCGGCGGACGCTGTTCTGGAACCTCGATGACGTACTGGTCGCCGATGACCGCCGTGCCGATTTCCCCAAGCAGATCGAACTGGCCGGGCATCGGTTCGACCTCGACTACCTGTTCGAGCCCGGCCATGAAGCCGATGGCGTCACACTGACGGTACCGCTGACATGGCTCAACGCGCTGCCGGCGTCTCGCCTGGAATGGCTGGTGCCCGGGCTGCTGCCGCTGAGGGTGGCGGAACTGATCCGCGCACTGCCGAAACCCTTGCGGCGCAACTTCGTGCCGGCGCCGGATTTTGCACGCGCCTTTGCCGAAGCCGAGCCGCCGCGGGATGCGCCGCTCACCGATGCGCTGGCGGCCTGTCTCAGGCGCGTGTCGGGCGTCGAGGTCGGCGTTGCCGATTTCGCTGCGGCCGAGTTGCCGCGACACCTGGTGATGCGCATCCGCCTGCTCGATGCCGACGGTCGCGAACTCGCCACCGGACGCGACCTGGCGGCGCTGCAACGCATCCATGGCCAGCGGGCCCGCGAAGCCTTCGCCGAGGCGGCGGCTGGCGGGCTGGCGCGCACAGGGCTGACGCGATTCGAACCGGAAGTCGTTCCCGCCTTCATCGAGAACAGCGCCGGCCTGCGCGCCTTCCCGGCTTTCGTCGATCGGGGCGACCACGTCGACCTGGCCGTGCTGGAAACCGCCGATGCGGCCGCGCGGGAACATGCCGATGGCATCCGGCGCCTGTTGCGCCTGCGCCTGGCCGATACCGTACGTCGTGTCGCGCGGCAGTTGTCGCTGGATGCCAAGGCACAGTTCGCCTGGACCACGACCGGCTCACTGGACGCCTTGCGCGGCGATATCGTCGAGCATGCCCTGGCATCACTGCTGACGCCCGACATGCTGGCCGTGCGTGATCGGCCGGCGTTCGAGTCGATCGCCGCCGGACTGGGACAACAGCTGGGTCGTGCCGCGCATGCGCGGGCGTTGCGCGTGCAGTCGGCCCTGCAGGGCCTGTCGGCGACGGCGCCGGCCCTGGCGCCGCCGCTGGTCGGTTTCGCCGCGGCGAATTTCGACGACCTGCGCGCGCAACTGGCGCGCCTGTTTCCGCCGACGCTGGGTCGCGACGTTCCCGATGCCCGGCTGGAGGATTATCCCCGTTACCTGAAGGCGATGTCGCTACGCGCGCAACGGCTGCAGGCCGATCCGCGCCGGGACCAGGAACGGATGCTGGTCGTGCAGAACTTCGAGCGCCGCCTGGCGGCGCTGCCGGAAAGCCGGGAAACGGCGGCCGAACGCGACGCCTTGCGCTGGCTGCTGGAGGAACTGCGCGTGTCGCTGTTCGCGCAGGAGCTGGGCACACGCGAGCCGGTGTCGGACAAGCGCGTCGAAAAACGCCTGCATGCGCTCGAACGCGGCAGGTAGGTCCTCGTTGCGTTCGGCGTCCGCGGCAGCGGCCGGATGACCGCCGCCGTTGCCAGGATGGCGCCGTGCCTGCCGGCTGCGACCTTGTCCCCGGCGAAAACATGCCCGCCGCCCTCGTAGTCGACAGGCCGTTCGCGCCTGTGAACGTCCATCTATCCCTGCGGCAGCGAGCCGACATCGACCACGCAGGCGTGCTGGCCGCTGATCGTCTCGCAGCGCACCGCGGGCGACGAGGCGGCGCGGAACGCGTCCAGGTATTCGGCGTGCAACAGGTACAGCGTATCGGCGCGGCGGGCGCCGGACTCCAGCAATTCCCGCTGCAACACGCAGTAGCGCTCCCAGCGCGAGCGATCCATGCGCGCGACGTAACCGCTGTTGACGGTCATGCCATGGCGAAGTGCCAGGTGCGTCGCCGGCAGCCAGGGCGCCGCCTGCCGGCCGCAACCGTCGCCGCTGACCAGTTCCAGATGGCGGCGCCCTTCCGCCAGGACCGTCCAGCGCGGGTCGGTCCAGGGCGCATGCTCGATCTTCGGCGCCTGGACGCGACGTTGCCCGAAGCTGTCGTGAAGGCGCAGGTCGTACACCTGCAGCAGGCAGACGAAAACGAGCAACGGCACCGCGAAAAGACGGCCCGCACGGGCCAGCACCAGCAGTGATACAAGCAGCAGCAGGTAATGCAGCGGCCACACGAAGCGTCCGCAGGAACGGAACAGCGAGTACAGCGAGATGCCGCGCAGCGATTCGAATTCGGCGAGCGTGCTGCCGGCCGCCGTCACCAGCGGACTGAGCGCGAACAGGAACATGCCCAGCGCTGCCAGCCACAGCGTGCTGCTCCGCTGCAGGACGCGGCGGGCGTCGCGCCGGAGGACGAGCACCACGACGGCCAGCGCTGTCGCGAGCAGCGCACCGGCACCCAGGTAGGCCCAGCCCTCCCACTGCTCCGGTCGCGTCATCCGCCATCCCGGCAGCCATGCCGCCAGGTTCGAGACGCCGTGGGTATCGACCAGCGAGGTGAGGTCTGCCGACCAGCGGCCGGCATTGCCCGCGTCGAGCGTCTGATCGCGCGGAACGGTGAAGGCGCCAGCCAGCCAGAGCAGCGGGATGCAGGTAGCGAGCACGCTCGCCGAGTCGGACACCGTGGCGCGCCATCGCAACGAGCGGGCAACCAGCAGGCCCTGCAGGCGGTCGGCGGCGAACACGGCCAGCACCATGGCCAGCAGATACAGGTGCGTAAGGCTGGCGACGCCCGCCAGGACGCACCAGGCCAGCCGGGCGCGCGGTTCGCCTGCGTCGCTCTCCGCCAGCCGCTGGGCGCGCCAGATCGCCAATCCGGTCGCGGCGACGACCAGCCACTGCGCCGTCAGCGTGTCGTGGCCGATGCGCATCACCATCACCGGCGACAGCACCGCCATCAACGCGACCAGCGCCGGTACCAGCAGGGCGTCACGTCCGTCCGATGCCGGTCCGGACGGCACCGCCAGGCGCGCAACGGCCGCCGCACTTGCGCCCATCAGCGTCCAGCTCATCAGGTAGGTCAGGCCAATGTACTGGAAAGGCTGCGGCAGCCATCCCGCGAAGGGCTTCAGCAACAGTGCAAGCAGCGGATGCGCGTCGGTGAAGAACACCGACGTGCCGACCGGATAGCGCAGCGTCGCGATTGTCCCCGGTGGCGACTGCCAGGGCTCCTGGCGGAAAAAAGCCCAGCCGGTGTAGTGCTGCGCCAGGTCACCCTGCAGCAGCCAGTCGATCGCGGTCGGATCCAGCCAGGCCCACCCGAAGGTGCGCAGGTAGAGCAGGGCGCCGACCAGCGCCCCGGCAAGGATGCCGGCCGAGGGTGGCGCGTCGCGGCGGGCCAGCGGCGCGAGCAGCGCCAGGGCGGTGCCCAGCGCGGCAATCGCCCAGGCATCGACATGCAGGGCGGCCGCCGAAGCCGGGAAGCGTTGCGCCAGCGCGAGCACGAACGCCAGGCAGTAGGCGGTGAACGCCAGGGCGAAGGCGAGGAACATCAGCGCCGGCATCCACCGGGCAAGGGCCGCCGCGGCCCTGATGGCTGCAGTCATTGTCGGGTCCGGGTCGATCCGTCAGGCGGGCTGTGGGCGGGCGTACAGGTTCCGCACCTTACGCCCTTGGCCACATCTGTACTTCAATGGGACTTGCCGCGCCGCCCTGCGACCGGCGCTGGCGCCTCGCAGCGCGGCACCGTTCCCGCGCCGCCGGCGACTTTGCAGCGGGCGGATGATTCGCGGGAATCAACGCGCGGGCAGCTGGATATCCGCCGGCACGGTGAAGGGCCTCAGCGGACGCGCTTGACCCGCATCTTGGCGTTGTAGCCCTCGATCCGCAGCAGCCAGGTCCCGAGCATGCCGGGTTCGATGATGACCGTGGGGTTCTGGATCGGGCGCGTGCTGAGAGGCGTGATGGAACCGCCGGCGGGCTCCCACACCATGCCGTTCTCCAGTTCGAACACCGAGCGGCTGCTCCAGCCGGTGAACTCGCCCTGCAGCGTGCTGACGATCGCATCGCGCGATGCGTTCAGCTCGGTCAGGCCACGGGTGTCGGCGGTGGCAGGATATGGGGTGGCCGCGACCTGGCTGGGCCAGTGGGCGCGCAGCCACTCGTTCAGTCGCGCCAGTTCGTCCGGCGACAGTTTTTCCAGGCCGGCGCCCGCGAATTCCTGCCCGTTCATGCGTTCCTCCAGCGAAGAGAACCCGGCGGCGCCGGCGACCGTTGCCCCGAGGGTGAGGAACAGGGTGGCGGCGAACTTGGTCAGTGACATGCGGTGGACCTCGGTCTGGACGGGATACGGCGATTGTAGCCGCAGGGCTAGAATGCCGCGATGACCTCCCATGCCCTCAGCAGCAGGCCCGCAACGACGCCGCCGGACAGCGCGGGCATTCCGCACTGGGTGCCGGCCGCCGCGCTTGCCGGACCGGCCAGCCTCCGTGCCGACCTCGAGGAAATCCTGTCGGTGCTGGACATGCTGCAGGTCGATGCCGCCACCCGTGCCGCGGCGGTCGCGCAGGTGCTGGACTGCTGGCCGGATGCGCTTCAGGCGCAGCCCGGCGCCGAACGCCTGCGCGAAGGCCTGGCCGAGGCCGCACGCATCTGGCGCCTGCACGCCGACCGGCCGGCAGCCGGCAATGCCGAAGGGCTTCGGCGGCTGCTGCTTGCGATCATCCGCGACCTGCGCGTGGTCTTCGTGCTGCTGGCCGAGCAGCTGGTGCAGCTGCGCCACGCCGACCGCTTGCCGAAAGCGCAGCAGCGCGAGCTGGCGCGTCGTTCGGCCGACATCCTGGCGCCGCTGGCCAACCGCCTGGGTATCTGGCAGCTGAAGTGGGAGCTGGAGGATCGCGCGTTCCGGTTCCTGAATCCCGAGACCTACCGCCGCATCGCGCGGCTGGTGGACGAACGCCGAAGCGATCGCGAGCGCTACATCCAGGTCGCCCGCCAGAAACTCGCGCAGGCGCTGCTCGAGCACAACATCGCCGCCGAAGTCAGCGGCCGGCCCAAGCACATCTTCAGCATCTGGAAGAAGATGTCGCGCAAGGGGCACGAATTCGAGGACCTGTACGACGTGCGCGCGGTGCGCGTGCTGGTTGCGGACGTCGCCGCCTGCTACGCCGCCCTGGGCGTGGTGCACAGCCTGTGGACGCCCATCCCGCAGGAATTCGACGACTACATCGCCCGTCCCAAGGGCAACAACTACCAGTCGCTGCACACCGCCGTGATCGGCCCGGAAGGCAAGACGCTGGAAGTGCAGATCCGCAGCCACGACATGCATGCGCACGCCGAGCTGGGCGTCGCCGCGCACTGGAAGTACAAGGAAGGCGGCGGTCAGGGCGATGCCGCCTTCGAACGCAAGGTGGCCTGGATGCGCTCGCTGTTGGAGAACCGCGAGGGCGGCGAGGATGACACCGGCCTCTACGAGGGCTTCCGCACCGATACCGCCGACGACCGCGTCTATGTGCTGACACCGCGCGGCGAAGTGGTCGATCTCGCCGCCGGCGCGACCGTGCTGGATTTCGCCTACCACGTGCATACGGAGGTGGGTCACCGCTGCCGCGGCGCCAAGGTCAACGGCCGCATCGTTCCCCTGACCTACCAGCCCCAGTCCGGCGACCGCATCGAGATCATGACGGCCAAGGAGTCGGCGCCGCGGCGCGACTGGCTCAATGCACAGGCCGGCTTCCTCAACACCGGACGCGCCCGCGACAAGGTGCGGGCCTGGTTCCGTCGCCTCGACCTCGACATCAACCTGCGCGAAGGCGCGGCCGTTCTCGACCGTGAACTGAAGCGGTTGAACCTGCACGACCGGCCGCTTGAACCGGTGCTGCCGCGCTGGCACCTGCGCAGGATCGAGGAACTGCATGTCGCCATCGCCCTGGGCGAGATCTCGCCGGCCCAGGTGGCGCGTGCGCTGCACGAGGCCGAGGCGGCCAGTCGCGCCGCCGAACAGCCGGCGTCGGCACCGGCGCCGGTTGCGCGGTCGCGGGCGCCCAGCGGCGAGGCCGTGACCATCGAGGGCGTCGGCAACCTGCTGCTGACCTTCGGACGCTGCTGCCAGCCGCTGCCGGGCGACGCCATCATCGGCTACATCACGCTCGGACGCGGCGTCAGCGTCCACCGCCACGACTGCCGCAGTTTCGCACGCAGCGCCGGCAGGCATCCCGAACGCGTCATGCCGGTGTCCTGGGGCAGCCGCAGCACCGGCCAGTTCGAGGTCGACCTGTTGATCCGTGCCTACGACCGCGCCGGCCTGCTCAAGGACGTCACCGCGGTATTCGCCGGCATGTCGATCAGCGTGCTGTCGCTGACCACCCAGGTCGACGACGTCCGCGGCGAAGCCGAGATGCGCTGCGTCGCGCGCGTGCGTGACGTTGAACAGCTCGGGGCGCTGCTCGCCCGCCTCGGCAATGTGGCCAACGTCCGCGAGGCAAGGCGTGTCGCCTGAGCGCCGGCGGCACCGCGCCGGCGCCACCTGCATCGCCAGGTGCGCCGGTATTCATGTGGAAGGAAGCGGAACTCAATACTATGCTGCGGGTCACACAAGGCGCCCATGAGCATGAATGGACGTGACCGGCCCGAACCGGGCCTGGGACAGATCGACGACATCGATCCGGATGCGCCGCGCCCGCATGTGGACGCGCCGGAGCGCACGCGGCGTCCAGCGGGAAATCCGCGCAGCGGCCCTTCCTGGCCGCTGGTCGCACTGCTGCTCGTGGCCGTCGCCGGCGCCGCCTTCTACGGGTTCGGCGACGGCCTGCGCGGACATTTTTCCGGTTCGGAAACGCGTGATCTCCTCAACGCCGCCGCGCGCGCCGAAGCGGAAGGTCGCTGGCATGGCGGCGACGGCGCCGCGCTGGCGCTGTACCGGCAGGTCCAGGGCGTCGATCCCGACAATGACGTCGCCCGGCTGGGACTGCAGCGCGTCATCGGGCAATTGCGTCGCGATGCCGATGCGGCACTGGATGCCGGCGAGAACGACAAGGCCGAGGCGCTCATCCAGGTGCTGGCGGGGCTGGGCGAGGCGGGCGAGCACGTCGCCGGCCTGCGCAAGCGCCTGGACGCGATGAAGCTGTCGGGGCGCGAGCTGTCCGACCTGCTCGCACGCGCCGAGGCCGCGCTCGCCCGTCGGCGCATCCGCGGCGACAACGGTGCCCTGGTCGCCTACAAGCGCATGCTGGCGCTGGATCCCGGCAATGCCGTCGCACGGGCCGGTGTCGAACAGTCGCTGCAGGTCCTGGCTGACGAGGCCGGCAAGGAAATCGTCGCCGGCAACCTCAGCAGTGCCGACGACATGATCCAGTCGCTGGCCGCCGAGCAGCCACTGCACGCCGCGCTGCCGGCGCTGCGCCAGGCGCGTGCCGAGGCCGCCAGCCGGCGCGACGAAACCAGCGCGCAGCAGGCGGCCGACGCGGCCGCGGCACGCGCCCGGGCCGACCTGGACCTGGCCACGCAGCTCGAAAATGCCGACCAGGCGCTTCGCGAGCGCCGCCTGGAAGCGGCCGTCGCCGGTTACCGCCGCGTCCTCGATGCACGGCCCGACCATCCCGACGCTATCGACGGCCTGGACCTGGCGTCGCGTGCCGCCCTGGAGCGCGCGCGTGCCGCGCTGTCGGACAGCAACGTCGAGGCGGCGCGTGCCGCGCTGGACCTGGCCGTGCGCGCCGAAGCGGATCCGCAGATGCTCGAACGCCTGCAGCGACAGCTTGCTGCCACCGAGGAACGCCTGACCGCGGTGCTGGCGCGGCCGGACCTGGATCCGGCGCAGAAGAGGCAGCTCGAAGACATCATGGCGCGGGCGCGCGCTGCCGAATCGCGTGGCGAACTGGTTGAACCGGCCGGGGAAAGCGCCTACGACCTCTACCGGCACGCCCTTTCGATCGATCCGATGTTCGACCCGGCGCGACAGGCCGCGGCCGCGCTGCCTCGCCGCGCGCAGACGCTGGTGGTCCACCACGTCGAACTGGGCCAGCTGGATCAGGCCGGCCATGCGCTGGATGCGCTGCAGGCGATGGCGCCGATGCAGCCGGGCCTGTCGGAACTGCGGCGCATGGTGGCCGGTGCCTGGCTGGAGCGCGGCGCCGATGCGCTGCGCGAAGGCGCGGTCGCCGACGCCCGTGCCGCACTGGAAAAGGCGCGCGCCGTGATGCCCGAACATCCAGGCGTGCAGCAGCTGGCGGTTCGCATACAACCGTCCTCGTGACGCGGGGGCGGGTCGACGGAAGACGGTCGCCGGCAAAAGGCCATACAGGTCGCTCTGCTAGAATGCGCACCTCATTCCCGTTGTCCTGTTCATGCCCATCACCCTGAAATCCCGCGAAGAGATCGAAGGCATGCGCGAGGCCGGCCGCCTGGCCGCCGAGGTGCTGCGCCTGGTCGAGCCCCTGGTCAAGCCCGGTGTCACCACCGAGGAACTGGACCGCTTCTGCTACGAGCACATCGTGAACGTGCAGCAGGCGATTCCGGCGAACGTCGGCTATGGTGGCGGCGGTGGTCGCATCCCTTTCCCGAAGACCATCTGCACCTCGGTCAACAACGTGGTCTGCCACGGCATTCCGAGCCAGACCAAGGTGCTCAAGGCCGGCGACATCGTCAACATCGACGTCACCGTCATCAAGGACGGCTGGCACGGCGACACCAGTCGAATGTATTTCGTCGGTGAACCCCCGGTGCTGGCGCGGCGACTGGTCGAGGTGACCTACGAGGCGATGGTGCGCGGCATCCGCCAGGTGCGTCCGGGTGCACGCCTGGGCGACATCGGCCACGCCATCCAGAGCTACGCCGAGGCCGAACGCTTCTCGGTGGTGCGCGAGTATTGCGGCCACGGCATCGGCCGCATCTACCACGAGGAACCCCAGGTCCTGCATTACGGCCAGCCGGGCACCGGCCTGGAGCTGCAGCCGGGCATGACCTTCACCATCGAGCCGATGATCAATGCCGGCAAGCGGCAGACCCGCCTTCTGCCGGACAACTGGACCGTGGTGACGCGCGACCGCTCACTGTCGGCGCAGTGGGAACACACCATTGCCGTGACCGAGGACGGCTTCGACGTCCTGACGCTGCCGCCCGGCGAGCAGCTCTGATCGACGCGCCATGGATGCCGCAGCCGCCGGATCCCTGATCGAGCGGCTGCGCGCCGGTATCGCGGCGCTGGCCGCACAGGAGGACGCCGCGTTCCGTGGCGGCGTGCCGGTCGCGGAACTGCTGGTGCTGCGCACGCACCATTTCGACGCCAGCCTGCGCGAACTCTGGCAGGCACTGGCCGGCGAGCACGCCGCGCTGGCGCTGTTCGCCGTCGGCGGCTATGGCCGCGGCGAACTGTTTCCGCAATCCGATCTGGACGTGCTGGTGCTCTGCGCCGCCGAGCCGGGCGTGCGTGAACGCCAGGCGATCGAGCAGTTCGTGTCGGCCCTCTGGGATGTCGGCCTGCGGCCCGGCCATTCGGTTCGCACCGCCGCCCAATGCACGCAGGCCGCCGCCGACATCACCGTCTGCACCGCGCTGATGGAAGCGCGCCAGTTGGCCGGCAACAGCGCCGCAGCCGGGCATCTGGCGGCTGCGGTCGCGACCGACGTGGCGTGGCCACCCGACGATTACGCCCAGGCCAAGCTTGACGAGCTGGTCACGCGCCATGCCCGCTATGGCGACACCAGCTACAACCTCGAACCCAACCTCAAGGAAGGTCCGGGCGGACTGCGCGACATCCAGACCATCGCCTGGATCGCCCGCCGCGTGACCGGCAGCGCCGAGCCGTCGGACTGGATTGCCGCCGGGCTGGTCCGGGGCCGCGAATGGCAGCAGCTGGAACAGGCGCGCGACACCCTCGGGCGCCTGCGCATGGGACTGCACCTGGTGGCCGGCCGCGTCGAGGAGCGCCTGCTCTTCGACCACCAGCCGACGCTGGCGCAGATGCTCGGTTTCCGCGACCAGCATCGCGACAACCGTGCCGTCGAACAGATGATGCAGACCTACTTCCGCGCCGCCCTGGCGGTGCGCCGGGTGCTGGCGCGTTTCTCGGCGCGCTGGCGCGAAAGGCCGGGCAGCGATGCCCTCGGCCGCGAAGTCGAGCCGGGATTCATCGCCTGCGAAGACCGCCTGTCCTTTGCCGACATCCGGCAGCTGCAGGACGATCCGGCGTCGCCGTTGCGGCTGTTCGCCTGCTGGCAGCGCCATCCGGAATTGCGCGAACTGGGCGCGGCGACGGCCGCCGCACTGGACCAGGCGGTGTCAGCGCGCGGTGCCGGCCTGGCCGAAGATGAAAACGCGCGCAGCGTATTCCTGGACATCCTGCGCGGCCCGCGCGTGGCCGAGACGCTGTCGCGCATGCACCTGCACGGCGTGCTCGGCGCCTACCTGCCGGCATTCGCCCGCGTCGCCGGGCGAATGCAGTACGACCTGTTCCACGCCTATACCGTTGACCAGCACACGCTCAACGTCATCCGCAACATCGATCGCATGGCCGCCGGCGAGGCGCCGGAGTTCCCGCAGGCGTCGGACGTGTTCGACAGCCTCGACCGTCCCGACCTGCTGTATCTGGCGGCGCTGTTCCACGACATCGCCAAGGGCCGCGGCGGCGACCATTCCGAGCTGGGTGCAGGGGATGCCGCCGCGTTCTGCCGCGAGCACGGTCTCGGCGCCGTCGACAGCGACCTTGTCGCCTGGCTGGTCCAGCAGCACCTCCTGCTCTCGATCACCGCGCAGAAGTCGGACATCACCGATCCGGCGGTGATCAATCGTTTTGCCGCCGCCGTCGCCGACCGCCAGCGCCTGGACATGCTGTACCTGCTGACCATGGCCGACATCGCCGGCACCGCGCCCGGCCTGTGGAACACCTGGAAGGCACGGCTGGTCGCCGACCTGCACGCCGCCGCGCGACTGGCGCTGCGGCGCGGGCTGGAACATCCGATCCACGCCGACGAGCGCATCGCACAGTGCCGCAACGCGGCGCTGGAACTGCTGGCGGAGCAGGGCATCGATGCTGCGCGGGCCGAGGCCATCTGGGCCGATTTCCCGCCGGTGAGCTTCCTGCGTTATCGCGCCAGCCTGGTGGCCTGGCTGACCAGCCAGGTCGCGAACGCACGGCCGGACAGCCTGCCGGTCGTCGCCGCGCGCAGCGTCGGCGAACGCGGTGCGCGCGAGATCTTCGTGCACAGCCCGGACGTGGACGGCCTGTTCGCCGCGATCACCGCCGCG
The DNA here is from genome assembly GCF_004343305.1 of Pseudofulvimonas gallinarii. Taxonomy (GTDB): domain Bacteria; phylum Pseudomonadota; class Gammaproteobacteria; order Xanthomonadales; family UBA2363; genus Pseudofulvimonas; species Pseudofulvimonas gallinarii. Next base: position 64,864 of record NZ_SMAF01000011.1, read on the forward strand.
CTGGACCGCCTCGACCTGGACGTCGTCGAAGCGCGCATCATGACCTCGGCCAAAGGCCTCAGCCTCGACACGTTCCGGGCGCTGGAACGCAGCCGTCGCGAGGCCGGGCCCGAGCGCGACGAGGAGATCGTCCGCAGCCTGCGCTATGCGCTGCGGCAGCGGCCGCTGCGCCTGGGTCCGGTAAAGCGCAGCCTCAGCCGTGGCCAGCGCCATTTCCAGATCTCGCCCCAGATCGATTTCGCGCCGGTGCCTTCGGCTGACCGCACCAGCATGTCGCTGGTCTGTTCCGATCGTCCCGGCCTGCTGGCCCTGATCGCGCAGGTGCTGCGCGAACAGCGCGTGCGCGTGCATGGCGCGCGCATCGCGACCTTCGGCGAACGCGCCGAGGACTTCTTCCTGCTCAGTGACGAGCAGAACCGGCCGCTGGACGAGGCTTCGCAGGCGCGCGTGGACGAAGCCCTGCGCAACCGTCTTTCCGAGCGCTGAGCCGCCGCCGCGGTCGCGGTGGTTTCCGTCACCGGCCCGGCAGCGCCGGCGCAAGGCTGAACGCGTGGCAAGGATCGGATCCGCGCGCCGGGCTAAACTCGCCTGCCCTCCATTCCCCCTCTGGCGACTTGAGCAGCATGGATCTCCCGGCTTTGCAGTCCACCATCGAATCGGCATTCGCCGACATCACGTCCCTATCTCCGGCAGAGGTCGGCCATCGCTGCGGCGATGCCGTCGAAGCCGTGCTGGATGCGCTGGAAGCGGGCACGCTGCGCGTCGCCGGGCCGCACGGCCAGGGCGGCTGGCGCGTCAATGACTGGGTCAAGAAGGCGGTCCTGCTCTATTTCCGCCTGCGCCCGATGGAAATGATGCCGAGCGATCGCTGCGGCCTGATCGGCGGCTTCGACAAGGTACCGCTGCGCTTCACAGGCTTCAGTCCCGAAGCCTCCTATCGCGAAGCCGGCGCGCGCGTGGTGCCGGGCGCCATCGTCCGTCGCGGTGCCCATGTCGGGCGCGATGTCGTGCTGATGCCGAGCTTCGTCAACATCGGCGCGCATATCGGTCCCGGCACCATGGTGGATACCTGGGCTACCGTCGGTTCCTGCGCGCAGGTCGGCGCCAACGTCCATCTGTCCGGCGGCGCCGGGATCGGCGGCGTGCTCGAACCGCTGCAGGCGACGCCGACCATCATCGAGGACGACTGTTTCATCGGCGCGCGTTCGGAAGTCGTCGAAGGCGTGGTCGTCGAGCGTGGCAGCGTCATCGGCATGGGCGTGTTCCTCGGTCGCAGCACGCGCATCTACGATCGCGCCACGGGTGAAGTGCATTACGGTCGCGTGCCCGCCGGCAGCGTCGTGGTGCCGGGCAGCCTGCCATCCGCCGACGGCCGCTACAGCCTGAATTGCGCCGTCATCGTCAAGCGCGTCGATGCGCAGACGCGCGCCAAGACCAGCCTCAACGACCTGCTGCGGCAGGCGGCGGAGGAGGCGTGAGCATGGTCACCGTTTACGGCCTGGCCCGCTGCGATACCTGCAGGAAGGCGCGTGCGTGGCTGGAGGCGCAGGGCATCGCCCACCGGTTCGTCGACTATCGCGACCAGCCGATCCCCGCCCGCGATGTGCTCGCTTACGCGCGCCAGCTGGGCTGGGAAAAACTCGTCAACCGGGCCAGCACGACGTGGCGCGGGCTGACCGACGCGGAAAAATCGCCGCAGGGCGATGAGCAGTGGCTGCTGCTGGTCGCCGCCCATCCCGCCCTTGTCCGCCGCCCGTTGCTGGTGTTGCCCGATGGTCGGGTGGTGGCGGGTTTCAAGCCGGCCGTTTACGCCGATACATTCGCCGCTGCATCGTAAGGCCCCGCATCATGCCGCCACGCCATTTCCTGACGGTCCTGCTGTGGTCCGTCTCCTTGTCACTCATCGTGCCGACACTGGCCCGGGCACAGGATTCCACCGAATCCAGTGCTGCCGACCAGGTCGATGAAATCGTCCTGCAGAGCAGCACGTTCCTGGAGGGCCATCCGGACATGCGCTGGCGCCTGCTGGGCGTGCGAGCGCTGCGCGATGGCTTTCCCGCGGCCGCGTTCGGCCATTTCCTGCGCGCCGCGCGCTTCGCCGACAAGCCCTCGCAGGCGATGATCGCCGAGATGTTCTGGGAAGGTAACGGCGTCGGCAAGGATCGCGCGCTGGCCTATGCGTGGATGGACCTGGCGGCGGAACGCGGACGCGTGCAGTTCATCGCGCATCGCGAGCGCTACTGGGAGGCGCTGACGGCGGAAGAGCGTGATCGCGCGCTGGTCGAGGGCCGGGCGATCTATGCCGAATATGGCGACCGCGTGGCCAAGCGGCGGCAGGCCCAGGCGATGCAGCGGGCCCAGCGCACGGGCGTGACCGGCAGCCGCACCGGCCATGTCGGCTATCTGAAGGTGTGGAACAAACATGCGCCCGGCGCCGACGGCTGGATGGATGGCTCGGAGTTCCACGATACGCGCTACTGGAATCCGGACCAGTACTGGGACTGGCAGGACGAGATCTGGGACCAGATGAGCCGGCGAGGCATCATCGACGTGCTGCCGATCCAGTCCTTCATTGCCGACGACGAAACGGACACGGGAACGGAACATGATGGAACCCGTCGTTGAGCTGAGCTGCGAGCTCATCCGTCGCGCCAGCGTGTCGCCGGAAGATGCCGGCTGCCAGGCGCTGATCGCGCAGCGGCTGGCAGCCGCAGGGTTCGCCATCGAACATTTTCCATTCGGCGAGGTGGAGAACCTCTGGGCGACGCACGGCAGCGGCGGGCCGGTGCTGGCGCTGCTGGGTCACACCGATGTCGTGCCGACCGGGCCACTCGACGCGTGGAGTTCGCACCCGTTCGAACCGGACATCCGCAACGGCCTGCTCTACGGCCGGGGCGCCGCCGACATGAAGGGCAGCGTCGCCGCCATGGTGATCGCACTGGAACGCTTCGTCGCCGCTCATCCGGATCATCCGGGCACGGTCGCGCTGCTGTTGACCAGTGACGAGGAGGCCGAGGCGATCGACGGCGTGCGCCAGGTAGCCGCGCGTTTCCGGGAAACCGGCCAGCGCATCGACTGGTGCCTGGTGGGTGAGCCGTCCTCGCGCGAACGCCTCGGGGACCGCAGTCGCGTCGGTCGGCGCGGTTCGCTTTCAGGCTATCTCACGGTGCACGGCGTGCAGGGCCATGTCGCCAACCCGCATCTGGCGCGCAACCCCATCCACGAGCTGGCGCCTGCGCTGGCGGAATTGTGCGCGACGCGCTGGGACGAGGGCAGCGCGGATTTTCCGCCGACCGGATTCCAGGTTTCCAACATCCATGCCGGCACCGGTGCCAACAATGTCATTCCGGGCCAGTGTTCGGTGGTGTTCAACTTCCGCTATGGCACGGTGACGAACGCGGCGGAACTCAAGGCGCGCACCGAAGCCGTCCTGCAACGCCATGGCCTGCAGTTCGACCTGCACTGGCACGCATCCGGGGAACCATTCCTGTCGCCACCCGATGGCCGGCTGCGCGCGGCAGTGCGCACGGCGGTATTGGATGCCTGTGGCCTGGAACCGGATTTCGATACCGGTGGCGGCACGTCCGATGGTCGTTTCATCGCGCCGCTGGGCGCCGAAGTGGTGGAGCTCGGACCGGTCAACCATTCCATCCACAAGATCGACGAGCATGTGGCCGTCGATGAACTGCATACGCTGGTCGACATCTATGCCGCCGTGGTCGGGCGCTGTCTCGTTGATCCGATGCGGTGACGCCGTCCATACGATGCGGTATCGAAAAGGGTGAGGGTGCTGGACGGAACCGCCAATTCCGTCCTTGAAGGGGCGCGATCCACGCAAGCCAGTGCAATCGCGCGCAACCCAGCGCAAGCGTGGCTCGGCTCGCCGTGCCGCTTCGACCAATGGATACCGATTCGCACTGGAAAACAGGGCGAATGATGGTGCGCGGCACATAAAAACCACGGCCGGATGTGCTAGTGTCAGGCATATTCGTTCCGTTCACCTTCCGTTCAAGCCCATTTCCTACCCGCCGAGGTCAACCATGATCGTCCGCAAAACGGCGCCGACGCTGGTGCTGCTGTGTTTGTCAATCGGTGCCGCTCTGGCCGCCACGCCCGACAGCCTCACGGACCAGGAAAAGCGCGAGGCACTCGTCGCCGCCGATGCCTGGTCGTTCAACGGCGGTACGGCAACGCTGCGCTTCAACACCAGCCTGCTGGAGCTGTTCGGCGTCTCCGTCGGTGCGCCCGGGGATGTGCTGGCCTTCCGTGAGCACGATGCGGTCAGTTCGGAAATGGCGATCCGCGAACAGGGCGGCATCCGCTTCGCCGCGCGCGATGGCGCCTTGACCCGGTTCGTTGATGGCTCCATCCACGTCGATGGCCGCTTCCACGTCAACCTGCCCGATGGCAGCCGCATCGACTACGACGGCTTCGAAGTCCGCGTCAGCCCGATCAACCCGATGCACCTCGACGTCATCGGCAACGATGGCGAGGTGTGGTTCTACGTCAACCACATGATGTGGGAAGTGATCGACGACAACACGCGCTTCCACCTGCGCGCCGCCGACCTCAATGCGACTCAGGCCTTCGCGGCTCGCGTCGGCGCGCCAGGCCTGGCCGGCGCATTCGTGGGTGAACTCAAGTTCCTCAGCCCGCTGCGCACGCAGGGCCCGGGCCAGATGGGCGCTTCGGCAGCGCCGGAAGGCGCCGAGGTCCGTGGCGCCCCGTGCGTGCGTGGCGCGACGCCCTGCTTCCACGGCGATGAGCACCCGGATGGCGGCATCTACGAAGCCGACGTGCTGATGCAGAACTATTCGATGACCTTCATGCGCTGCCGCTCCAGCGCCGGGACGGGCAGCTGCGACGGCAATGGTCCCGACGATGGCGAAGTGGTGTTCGCCCCCAGTTCGACGCTGCGCAACACCAACAACACGCACACGGCCGACGTGCCGTGGTACGAGAAGTTCACCGGCAACAGCAACCCTTGGGGTTATCCGTACCCAAATGCCGACCAGCACCCCTACCTGATCTGGAACCTGTATCGCATTGTCGATGGCCAGCTCGAGCAGATCGCCGCCTCCGGCGTCAAGCACGCCTGGCTGACGACCAATGGTGGCTGCTCGGCCCCGTTCGGCGGGCACATCCTGAGCCCGAACTGCAGCGACACCTACGGCACCGGCAACAACGATGCGCCGGACGACCTCGGTCCGCGCACGGAGATCCTGCCTGCCAGCGGCTGGTTCGGACGCTGCGGTTCGATCTTCGACACCAATTGCGACGGCGCCTCGAATTCCGTTTCGAGCAACGGCTATCGCGACCGCCTGGTTGTCCGCGAATCACAGCTGTCGGTGCCGGGTGCGTCGTATTACTCGGACTCCTGGTACATCGTCCAGGACGACATCAACATCTACAACACGATGATGCACAAGACGATCGCGCCGGCGGCCGGCAGCAGCGCCTGGACCCCGGGTGCGCAGGGGGCCAACGTCCTCGGCCCGCTCATCAATGCCTGGGTGGACCCCGCGGCGAACCCGACCCGCAACGTCGAGATCGACGACCAGGAAGGCCACGTCCGCATTGCCGTCAAGACCAAGGCGCTGGCCTCCTGTCCGGCCGGTTCGGGCCTGAGCGGTACCTGCTACCGCTATGACTATGCCGTGCACAACTTCGACTTCGCCCGCGCGAAGACCGAGGGCACGCCGCCGAACCTGCGTGTCCTGAGCAACCTGGGCTTCGATTCGTTCACCATCCCCGTCGGCAGCGCGCCGGTGCACATCGACCCGGCCAACCACTTCGCGGACATCGACATCAACGCGGCGAACAACTGGACGGCGAGCAGCACGGGCGGTTCCGTCACCTGGACCGCGCCAGCCGGCAACGAACTGAACTGGGGCACGCTGTACCGCTTCTCGCTGGTCACCAACGTGGCGCCGGACCCGGGTCGCGTCGCCGCTGTCGGCCTGCGTGTCGCCGACAGCAGCAGCCCCGATGTGCTGCAGGCCACGATGATGGTGCCGGGCGTGGCTGGGGGTCCGGTCCAGCATCTTGTGACCGCGACGGCGGGAGCGGGTGGTTCGATCTCGCCGTCCAGCCAGAATGTCGCGGCTGGTGGCACGGCGGCCTTCACGGTGACGCCGCAGGCAGGCTTCGACGTGCAGTCGGTCGTCGGCGATACCTGTACGCCGGTCGACAATGGCGGTGGCAACTGGTCTGCCGCCAACATTCAGGCTGCCTGCCAGGTGCTGGCCACGTTCCTGGGCAACAACGACCTCATCTTCCGCAACGGTTTTGAAAACCTGGGAGGAGGATCGGACCGGTAACCGGTCGCGGATGGATGGGACGCCGTGGCCGCAATGGCCACGGTGTCCCGAACCCGGTCGTTACGGTTTCTTTCCGGTCTGCTGCCTGTAATGAATGTCCTGACAATGTTCCGTTCCGTGCTTGCGTGCTGCGTTGTGATGGCGCTGGCGATCGCATTGCAGGCGGGCCGCGCGCATGCGGACATCAGCGGACGGGTCGTCGACATCGTTGACGGCGAGCCCATCGAAGGTGCCATCGTGTCGGTGCGGGCGCGTCCGGACCTGGGCCGTGTGCTGACGGATGCCGATGGCCATTACACATTGCCGCTCAACGGCGTTCCCGGAGTCGTGGAGATCGGCGTTGCGGTTCCCTGGGATCCGCAGTCCGAGATCAACTACCTGGTCAACGCTGTGCAGGCCTTTGATGGCCTGAGCGGATTCCAGTTGCCGCTGCTGCGTTCACCGGACATGGAAAACGTGGCCTACGAGCCACCGACGGCGCAGACCTGCAACACCTGCCACAGTCGCTACCACCAGCAGTGGCTGACCTCCCGGCATGCCGGATCGGCTGTGAATCCCTGGGTGCTGGACCTGTACGCCGGAACCGGCACCGCCGGCGGCAGCGCGGGGTATGTCTTCCGCGACACGCACGATGCCGGCCACACCGGCTTCTGCGCGGCCTGCCATGCGCCGATGGAAGACGTGTTCACGCCCGGCGAGGTTTACCTGGATGAGGTGGCCACGCCCGCCGGACTGAATGGCGTCTCCTGCCTGGCCTGCCACCAGATTGCCGACGTCGACCCCACGCACATCAACGCGCTGAACCATCTCGGAAAGACCGACTACCGCTTCCTGCAGGGTGGCCAGCCGACACATCTTTATGTCTGGGGTCCGCTGCCCGATGTCGACAACGGCATCATGCAGGCGCACTACTCGCCGCTGCATTCCGATCCGCGCCTGTGCGCCGCCTGCCACCAGTACACCAACCCGGAAACCGGTGCACCCGGGCAGAGCACCTACACCGAGTGGCTGGCTTCGCCCTACGCGCAGCCGGGGCCGGGTCGAAGGACCTGCCAGAACTGCCACATGGAAAAGGAAACCACGGCAGGCCAGATCGGCTCGCAGGGACCACAGCGGCCGGCCAGCCAGCGCAGTACGCACCGGTTCACCGGCGCCACCCCGCAGCGCCTGAGCGAGAACATCGACCTGCGTATCGCCGCGCAGCAGTCAGGGGCAGGTTTGCTGCTCACGGCCGAGGTCGAAAACCAGTGTGGCCACAATTTCCCCACCGGCATCGACATCCGCAATGCGCTGGTGGTGCTCGACGTGCGCGTCGGCGGCGTGCCGCTGCAGCAGGTCCACGGCCCGGTGCTGCCGTTCTGGGCCAGCGATGACGTGCCCGGTGAGCAGCCGGGTGATTACGCCGGCTGGCCGGGCAAGGGGTTTGCCAAGGTGCTGGAAGGCCGCATCAACGGGGTCGGCGAAGTCGTGCGGCCGGTCCTGTTCATCGATGCCGAGCAGGCGGCCAGCAACACCACGATTCCGTCCGGCCACACCGATGTCAGCCAGTACCGTTTCGCCATTCCGGCTGGCCTGCCTGCGAACACCGAGGTCAGCATCACCGCGCGCCTGCTTTACCGCCGCGCTTGGCGCGCGCTGGCCGTCACCAAGGGCTGGACACAGACGCCGGGCGGCATGCCGGTGGAGATCCAGGTCCAGCAGCGTTCGCTGCAACTGGCGCTGGAGCCGGTCGCCGACGGGCTGTTCGCGGACGGATTCGAGATCGCGCGATGACTTCGGTGGCCGATGCACGGTGCCAGCTGGAGGTCCGCGCGGCGGCAGGCATGTCGGGTGTCGCGCATTTGCAACGCATGGACCAGGATGAGGGAAGAGATCCATGAATGTTTTCCGTAACGTCGGCGCCACGCGCTGGCTGTCCCTGGTCGCGGTCGCCGCCATCGGCGCGGCCGCGCTCGGCGCGACGCTGACGCTGTCGGCCGCGGGGCGCGGCGAGGCCACGCTGGGCGCGATCGACTTCACGCCGCACGGCACCCAGCCTGGCCTGCTCAGTGCGATGGAATCGCCGTCCGCCTGTTTCAGCTGCCACCGCGACTTCAACGGCAGCAATGCCAGCGATTTCATGCCGCACAACACGTGGGGCGGCTCGATGATGGCGCACGCCACCCGCGACCCGCTGTTCTGGGCGGCGCTTGATGTCGCCAATGCCGACGTGCCCGGTGTGGGTGACTACTGCCTGCGCTGCCATACGCCGACCGGCTGGCTGGAAGGCCGTGTCAGCAAGACACCGGGTGGCGGCTACATTTCCGGCGAGGACGGCTGCGCGCTGACCGGCGACCATACCGACTTCGAGGGCAAGGGCAACGACTACGCCGGCCTGACCTGCCATTTCTGCCACCGGATGACGGAGACCGGCCCCGCCGGCGAGATCGCGCCGCCCGGCAACGGCAACTTCTGGATCGACGATGCCCTGAACTGCGAGACGCCGGAGGGGACGTATGGTGGCCCCTGCCGCCACGGTCCCTACACCTACGCCCCCGGCGACAAGCGCGTCGCACCACACGGCTGGGTGTATTCGTCGTTCATCGACAAGGGACCGGTCTGCGGCACCTGCCACGATGTCAGCACGCCGACCACCAGTGCCGGTCCGCTGAAGACCCTGATTCTTGCCGATGGTACCGACAGCGGCATCCCGATGCCGATCGAACGCACCTTCACCGAATGGCGACAGAGCGACTTCAGCGACGTGATCTTCCGCAACCGGCTGGGCGACGATTTCGCCTTCACGCCCCAGCTGGATCGCGGCGCCACCTGCCAGGACTGCCACATGGCCCTGTCCGAGGATCCGGCTGCGCGCGCCTGCGGCTTCCATGAGGATGGCGCCCGCGCCGGCGAGCTGCCCGTGCACGAGTTCGTCGGTGCCAATACCTGGGTGCCAGCGATCATCCGTGGCGAATACGGTGCGGCGCTCAGCGTCATCGATGACCGCGTCGACGACCTCACCCGCACCATCTCGCGTGCGCGCCGCATGCTTACCGAGCGCAGCGCCCGCGTCGAGACGACGGTGGCGCCCTTCGTGCCCGGGAGCGGCCAGCTGCAGGTGTCCGTGCGCGTCACCAACCTGGCTGGCCACAAGCTGCCCACCGGCTATGCCGAGGGCCGTCGCATGTGGCTGCACGTCGCCGCTTACGAAGGCGACGGAAAGACGCCGTTCTGGGAAAGCGGCGGCTGGAACCCGGCCACCGGCGAATTGCAGGTCGATGCGCACACGCGTGTCTATGAAACCAAGCAGGGTATCTGGAACACCACGACGCAGACCTGTGAAACCACCGATGTCCTGGGCCGCCCGCAATTCCATTTCGTGCTGAACAATTGCATCGCCAAGGACAACCGCATCCCGCCGCTGGGCTTCACCGGCGGCGGCAGCCTGGAAACGCGGCCGGTCGGCCATGTCTATCCGGAAACCTCGCCCGGTTCCGGTCGGCTGGTGAACCAGGACGTCGCGAACTACGTGGTGCCCGTCCCGCCCACGGTCAGTGGCGACGTCAGGGTCACCGCGACCCTGCGTTTCCAGATCGCCAGTGACGACTACGTCCGCTTCCTGAACAACCAGGCGGTGGAACGCAACTTCCAACCGGAGAACACGATGTGCAGCACAGGGCCTGGACGCCCCTTCACCGTTGGCCCGCAGGACAAGACGCGTGGCCAGTTCATCTACGACCTCTGGAACGACCCGGCCTACGGGCGCTCGCCGCCGGAGGACATGGCCAGCCACACCGCGAACACGGTGGTGACGCCATGAGCTGTCCGCATGTCCGCATCATGACGCTGCTGCTGGCTTCCGCCTTGGCGGCCTGTGCCGGCACGCCGCCGCGCGCGCCGCCGGCCGACGCCGCGGGCCACGCTGCCGGGCCCGTCGCCAGCGCCGCCGATCCGGCCGGCCGCCTGCGCGGCTTCCAGCTCGCCCGGCGCTATTCCGATGTCGTGCGCATCGACGGCAGGGACGTCCAGCAGCAGGTCGAGTACGGCTTCGACTACGACCGTGCCGCCACCGTGCGCCGCATCTTCGATGTCCAGGGCAGGCTGATGTCCGAGGACGTGTTCGAGGCCGAATCGTTGCGCGCCAATGCCGCCGAGGAGGCGCGTCTGCATGAACTGGTGCGGACGCATCCGCAGCTGGGTCCGATGATGGAGCAGCCCGACCTGCTGGTGCACAGCGGCGGTTTCGTCGTCCGCGAGGCCGACGATCCCTATTGCGGGCTGCACTCGCGCTGCCTGCGCTACATCGTTTCCAGGGGCGATGGCTCCATCCCGCATATCCATGCCGTGGTCGACCTGGTCAGTGACCGGGTCGTCCATCCGTTCTACGACGACAAGACGCCGGCCAAGAAGGCCCCGTAGGAGAAAGACCCGTGCGTTTCTTCAAGATGATTCCTGCGCTGCTGCTGGCAGTGACCGCGACGCCGGCGGTAATGGCGGCTTCCCCGAACTGCGCCGTCGAAGGTGGCACGCTGATGTCCTGGCCCGCCGGTGATCCGCTCTGGGAAATGTGCTGGTTGCCGCCGAACAGCAGCATCGGCCCGCGCGGATCGGGCCTGGAGCTGCGCGCCGTGCACTACCGCGGCATCCAGGTTGCACGCCGCATCCACGCGCCGATGCTGTTCGCCGAGTACCGGACTTCCACCTGCTACCGCGACTGGAAGGACCAGGGTACGCCGACGCTGGCCCATACCAGCACGCACAACACGCTGGGCGTACCGCCGGACATGAACCGGCTGGCAGCGACCTCGTGCTCGGTGTCGCAGCACCCGACCGCTTCCTACGGCACCTGTCCTTTCCAGCAGCAGACCGGCGGCGGTTATTCCTGCACCGGCAATGACGGCGTCGTCATCGAGGATCTCGGTGACCAGGTGCGCTTCGTCAGCCAGTACCGCGCCGACTGGTACATGTACGACTCGCGCATCCGTTTCTACGAGAACGGCGTGATCGAGCCGACCTTCGGCTTCGGCAACAACAACGGTACGCTCAGCAACACCACCCACTGGCATCACAACTACTGGCGCTTCGATTTCGGCATCGATGGCCAGGACAGCCATATCGTTTCCGTGAACGGCGTCGACCAGACGGTCGAGTTCCACGATGTGCGCGGCGCCCCGGGCAGCACGACCTGGGCGGTGCGCAATCCGGGCACGGGTCGCGGCTACGAGCTGGTGCCAGGTGCCAACGACTACCTGGTCGGCACCAACGAGTCCGGTCGCGGTTTCCACAACGTCGATTTCATGGCCACCCTGTACAAGCCCAATGAATACGGCGACAACCCGAACTATTCGCTCGGCGACTGCGGCATGAACCACAACGCTCTGGTCAATGGCGAGAACATCCTGGAGAAGCATGCGGTGTTGTGGTATCGCGTCGCCGTGCGCGACTCGACCGCCAACAACTGGCCGATCGGCTGCGGTGGCGCCGGCAATCCCTGCATTCCCCAGGATTCGATGGTCTGCAAGACCGCCGGTCCGCAGCTGGTGCCGGTGGGTGATTGGGGGCAGGGCGGCCAGCCCGCCGAGGAAGCCGACCTTTCCGTCGCGGTGATCTCGACGCCGGAGCCGGTGGAGGCCGGAGCGGTGGTGCGGTTCTCGGTGACCGTGTCGAATGACGGTCCGCAGGATGTCAGTGAAGCCGAAGTGACATTGTCGGTACCGGCCGTGCTTACGCTGTCGTCGCTGCGTTTCCGTGGCGCGACCGACTGGGTTTGCGCACAGGCGGGCGGTGGCGTGACCTGCACCATGGAAGTCGGTCAGATCACCGCGGGCCACGAGGCGGCCTTCCATGTCGACTTCGATGTCGACCCGGATGCGACGTCGGGTACGGTCGAGAGCCAGGCGACGGTCGGCTCCTCGCAGTGGGCCGATCCGGACACGGGCAACAATGCCGCTACCGTGTTCACCACGATCGAGGCGGTCGATCTGGATACCATTTTCGGCCACGACTTCGAATGTCGTGCCGGCGCGCCCGGCTGCCTCTGACGGTACGGGCGGCCACCGAACGGCGGGCCCGGGATTCCGGGTCCGCCCGACATGGGAGGAGTGCAGAACCCGTGAAGTTCCGAAGGTCGACAGTCCTGCTCGCCTCGATCGCACTGGCCGCCTGCGCGGCCGGCCCGGTGCGCGATGCCGGACCGCTACACCCGGCGCATGACGCCGAATCGGCGTCATCGCCGGCACTGAGCGGTTTTGTTGTCGCGCACGCCTTCCACCACGAAGTGAAGTCCGCGGGCGGCGTGCAGCGCCAGTTCGTCGAGCACGGCTGGGACTATGACCGCGCCGTGGCGGTGGAGCGCATCAGCACGCCCGAGGGCATGCTGATCGCCCGCACCGACAAGCCCGGGCTGATCCTGCGTGCCACCGACCGGGAGCTCGACGTCGCCGTCGACCTGGTCCGCCGCCATCCGGAACTTGCCGATACCGTGGCGGTGCAAGGCGCCGAATTCGAGGGCGGTTTCATCCACATGCTTCCGGATGATCCGCTGTGCCACCTGCAATCCCGCTGTGTCTACGTGCTGGTCTCGCTGGACGGTGGACGCAGGAAGATCGCCCAGGCGCTCGTCGACCTGCAGTCGTCGCGTGTCGCCTATCCCCGTTTCGATCCCGTCATGATCGACGATTGACGTCGATCCCCTGCCAGTCGAGGAAGCGCGCATGTCCAGCTCGATCGTTGCAAGGCTGTTGGTCCTGATGCTGCCGGCGATGCCGGTCCTCGCCGGTTCGCCGGCCTGCAATGCGCCCGGCGAATCGAAGCTGAGCTGGCCGGCCGACAAGCCCGTCTGGGAAATGTGCTGGTTGAAACCGGGTGACAGCGCCGGGCCCCAGGGCTCGGGCATGGAACTGCGCGATGTCCATTTCCGCGGTATTCCGGTGCTCAAGACCGCGCACTCGCCGCTGCTGTTCGCCGAATACACCAGTTCCACCTGCTACCGCGACTGGAAGGACAGCGACGTCGCCTTCGTGGCCGAACCGCAGGTGCGCAACGTGCTGGGCGAGCCGGCCGGTTTCCTTGCCACCACCAGTTGCGACCGCTCCAACCACCCGACGCAATCCTACGGCGCATGTCCGTTCCAGCTGCCCGGACGCACCGGTGCCGACTGCTTCAGCGGCATCTCCATCGAGGACATGGGTGACCATGTGGTGCTGACGTCGCAGTACAACGCTTCCTGGTACTACTACACGTCGCGGGCGATCTTCTATGCCAATGGCGGCTTCGACATGGTGTTCGGCTTCGGCAACTACAACAACACCAGCAACACGACGACGCACTGGCACCACAACTACTGGCGCCTGGATTTCGACATCGACGGTGCCGACGACAATGTCGTCAGCATCAACGACGTGGTGCAGGGCACGGAGTTCACCAGCCTGCGCAGCCAGACCGGCGGTCCCGGCGGCACCGAGCGGACCTGGGAAGTGCGCAACAGCCAGACCGGTCGCGGCTACCGCATCGTCCCGGGTGCACGCGATTACGACATACCTGCCAATGATTCCGGGCGTGGCTTCCACATGACCGACGTGATCGCCACGGCCTACAAGGCGGGCGAATACGGCGACCTGGCGAACAATCCGCTCGGCGCCTGCGCGATGAACCACGGTGCCCTTGCCAATGGGGAAAGCCTCGCCGGCCCCGGCGGCACCGGAACCGATGTGGTGATCTATTACCGTGCCGCGGTGAAGGACACCGCCGGTGTCGATGCCATGCTCTGCAAGTCGGCCGGTCCGGTGTTCGTGCCGCTGGGCGACTGGGGCGAGGACCTGGGCGTCATCTTCCAGCACGACTTCGAATGCGCGGCAGGCATGCCCGGCTGCACGCCGGTCACGGTGCCCGGTGGCGCCCACTGAGCTGCGGGCTCGTCCATGCGCTGCGGCCGCCAGGCGTCGCTGGCAGCCGTGGCCCAGCGCACGCATTCCGTCCGGTCGCGAATGGCTGCACGCCGTTACACTTGGGGTGGAGCTGCCGCCATCGCCCCCTCACGCGGCTCGCCGGAATGGGTGGCACCGTTGCAGCGTCCGTGAACGGGTGAAAAGAATCACCGGCCTGGTGCCGGTGGTGTCCAAAGGTTCGAGAACATGAAAATGCGTGGACATACCGGCGCGGCGCGCTGGCTGACTCTTGCAGTCGTTGCGGTTGCCGGCATGGCGGCCCTGGCGGCGGGTCTCACCTGGTCCGCCTCCGCTGGCCACCCGCCTGCGGGCGCTCCCGTCGATTTCACGCCGCACGGCACCCAGCCCGGCCTCGTCCACCAGGTCGAGGACCATGCCGCCTGTTCGGGCTGCCACGCTTCGTGGTCGCCGGGTACCAACCCGACCGAGTTCATGCCTTACAACACCTGGTCCGGTTCGATGATGGCGCAGTCCATGCGCGACCCGTTGTTCTGGGCCGCCCTCGATGTCGCCAACGCCGACATCCCCGGCGTAGGCGATTACTGCCTGCGATGCCATACGCCGCAGGGCTGGCTGGACGGCCGCGTCAGCAAAACGACCATCGGCACGCTCGTGGACGGCGCCGATGGCTGCCTGCTCGAGGGCCAGCATGACGCCGCCTACTACATGTCGCCGAACGACTACGGCGGTGTCACCTGCCATTTCTGCCATCGCCTGACCGAGACCGGCCCGAACGGCGAGATCGCTCCGCCCGGCAGCGGCAATTTCTGGCTTGACGACAACGCGACCTGCGAGAACTCGCAGGGCACGCAGCCAGGGCCGTGCCGTTACGGACCCTACGACTACGGCGCCGGCGACACGCGCCTGCCGCCGGGTGGCCACACCTGGAAATACTCGTCTTTCCACGATCGCGGTTCAGTCTGTGGCGTCTGCCACGACGTGACCACGCCGATCACCAGCAACGGTCCGGCGAAGACGTTGATCCTCGCCGACGGCAGCGACACCGGCATCCCGATGCCGCTGGAGCGCACCTTCAGCGAATGGCGGCACAGCGCTTACGCCGATGTGATCTTCCGCAACCGCATGGGCGACGACTTCGGTTTCACGCCACAGCTGGAGCGCGGCGCGACCTGCCAGGACTGCCACATGGCGAATTCGCCGGATCCGCTGGCGACCGCCTGCAACCAGAACGATCCGGGCTCGCGCGCCGGCAACCTGCCGGTGCATGAGTTCGTCGGCGGCAACACCTGGGTGCCGCCGATGATCCGCGACCTGTATGCCCTGAACATCGGCGATACCACGGCGGATGCACTGGACCGCACGGTCGATCTCGCCCGCCACATGCTCTCGGAGCGCAGCGCGACGGTCGAAACGTCGGCCACCGTCAGCGCACCCGGGCAGCTCGGCATCACCGTAAAGGTGACGAACCTCGCCGGCCACAAGCTGCCGACCGGTTACGCCGAAGGCCGCCGCATGTGGCTGCACGTCGTGGTTCGTGACGGCGCCAACAACATCCTGTGGCAGAACGGCTACTGGAATCCGGCAACCGGAGAGCTGAGCGAAGATGCGCAGACGCGTGTCTACGAGACGCTCCAGGGCATCTGGAACCCGGCCACCCAGACCTGCGACATCGTCGACGGGCAGGGCCGCAAGCAGTTCCACTTCGTGCTCAACAACTGCATCGCCAAGGACAACCGCATTCCGCCGCTGGGCTTCACTGGCGGTTCGAACCTGGAGATCCGCCCGGTCGGCCTGGCCTATCCGCCGGCTGCGCCGGGTTCGGCAGCCCTGGCCAACTACGATGTCGTCACCTACAACGCGCCACTGCCCGGCAGCTTCAGCGGCCAGGTGATGGTCACAGCGACGCTGCGGTTCCAGATCGCCAGCGACGACTACATCCGCTTCCTCAAGAACCAGGCCGACGAACGCGGCTTCCAGGGCGAGAACCTGATGTGTTCGGACGGCCCGGGCCGGCCGTTCAGTGTCGGTCCGCAGGGACAGACCCGTGGCGCCTTCCTTTACGACCTCTGGAACAACCCCGCCTACGGCCGTTCCCCGCCGGAGGACATGGCCAGCGCCAGCACCAGCCTGCTGGTGCGCTGACCTGTGCGTTGGTTGCACGTCGCGCGTCGCGGGCCGCGTGCCGACTCGGAATCCCTTGGCCTTCGTTGCTTGATACGGAGGCGCCCCGCGTAACCGGGGCCGTCCCTGTTCGGAGGCGGTGGCATGGCGAATTGACCGGATGCATGCCCGGCTCGCCGGCAAGCCGGTCCCGGGGAATGAAAATATTTCCTGGATCAACCCCTTAGGGCGCGCTTGCGGCGCCGGTTGGCTGCTGTTAAGTTTGCCGTGTCTCCGCGACCGTGTACGGCGCGAGTCCTCAGTGTCATTCCTTCGAGCAATAAGGGAGTAGAACATGCGCAAAAGTCTGTTAGGACTTGGCTTCGCGACAATAGTCGCCAGCCAGGCATTCCTTCTGACGCCGACCGCATCGGCGCAGACAACCTTTCAGCGGGCTGCCCATGTCGCTGCCTTAAGCACCATCGCGGCAGCCAACACATCGTCAAGGCTGCCATGGGAGGGAGTTGCCACCACACCCGTCGAAACCGTCACGTCGAGGAAACCGATTTCGGTTGCTGGCGATCCTGACATTGTCGACAGCGGACCGGTCAACCTGGTGGTGCCCGCAGGCGGCGACATGATGCTGAACCTGGTGACCGGCTTCTGGGGTCCGTGGTCTTCGAACAGCGGTGCGGACTTCAACCTTTATGCTGGCGGCACCGGCGGAGCGCTTTTCTTCTATGTGTTTGCAGACGAAGTTACCGGGCAAAGCTCGGTTGCCGACGCTCCGGGCAGCTCGCAGGTGGCAAACCTTCCTGCAGGAACCGTTGTCGGCCCGTCTTCGCCGCTGACAGGCTCCGGTCAGAACAACAGCCTGAACTGGGTCAATGGTGCGTCCGGCTATGTCGGCCTGTACTTCCGCAACGAGGTGACCGGCCAGTTCAACTATGGCTATGTCGAGCTGCAGACTACGGGCCCGAACGGCTTCCCGGCCACGATCACCCGGTATGTCTACAACTCCGCTGGCAATGCGATCACCATCCCCGGGGGCGGTGGTGGCGGCGACCCGGAAATTGGTCTGAGCGCTACTAACTTCAACTTCAGCGTACCTGCCGACACCAGCAGCAGCCAGAATCTGGTCGTCAGCAACACCGGGGCCGCCGGCAGTACGTTGAACTGGACGATCGCTGAAGCAGCGGCGGCCACCTCCGTTGCGCCCAAGCGAGCGGGCACTATCGTTCTCGGCCAGACTGTCCACGCTGACTCTAACGCCAGTTTCGGGAGAAGCGGACTTGCCGCGGGTCAGACTGGCCTTCCGATCAGCCCGCGTGGTGCCGGCTTGACGCTTTCGCAGAATACGAGCACGGTGCCGATGTCGGCCCACAGTATTGCTTGCGGCGCGAGCGGCACGACAGCGGATAACGTATTCCTGCGCCGTTTCTATTTCGACGAGCATCCGGGGCTTGAGGGTGGCGCGGACATCACCAGCGTCGACGTCAGCGTTGAAGTCGTCAACCTCGCCGACGTGCAGGCTACCGTCCAGCTGTACACGGTGCCGAGCAGCACACCGGTCGACACGATTCCGGCCTTGTCTTCGCTGACGCAGATTGGCACACACACCGTGACGATTCCTGTTGGCACAGCGTTGACCAGCGTCAACGTGCCTGTCACAGGTACGGTATCCGACACCACGGCGAATGATCTTGTGGTAGCAGTGTCGCTTCCGAGTAGCAGCGGCGTTGCAGGCTTCTATCCAGGATCGAACAATGCGGGACAGACCCATCCCGGCTTCCTCGCCTCTGTTGCATGTAGCCTCCCGAATCCAACGACATTCGCAGCCGTCGGCTTCCCCGATGTGCACCTCATCCTCACCGCCAACGCGGAACCTGCTGGCGGTGGTGGGCCGACCGGTTGCGATGCACCGCAGGATATTCCCTGGCTGACGGTCAGCAACACCGGTGGCGCGTTGGCATCCGGTGCAAGCGCGACTTCCGCCATTGGCGTGAATGCGGCGGGTATGGCGGTGGGTACGTATGAGGCTCAGCTGTGTGTTGACAGTGATGATCCGGTTACGCCGCGTGTGGCGGTCCCGGTTGCGCTGGAAGTCACAGCTGGCGGTGGCAGCAACGGTATCTATTACTCGGCCGAGCTGAATTACCCTATTCCTGCAACCCTCGATGGCACCTCGCTGAACTTCGTTACCGAGACGTTTGACGACAATGGCCCGATCAGCGGACCGTGGGATATCAATTTCTACGCGACCGGTGGCCAACTCCGTGCTTTCTACATCTCTACGTATCAGGCCCGGTTCGTCGTCGACGGTGCGGCGATTGCAGTGCTTCAGCCTGGCGACACTGTTGGGCCTTCCTCGGTATTCTCCACGGGTACCGGCATCATCAACCCGGGTGCTGCCTGGCTGGCAGGTGCCGATGCCTACATGGGTGTGCGTTTCAGTTGCGACGGCCGCCTTACACATCCGGTCCCGGGTGGCTTTTGCTACGGCTATATTCATGTGACCACGACGGGAACGACCGGCTTCCCGGCTACCATCGTCAACTATGCATTCGACGGTGACGGAAATCCGATCACCATTCCCACGGGCGGCGGTGGCAGTGGCGACCTGGTCGTCGATCCGGCGGCTGTGGTGATGGATGTTCCAGTTGGCACGGCTGACTCCGAAGTGGTCACCCTGAGCAACGAGGGCAGTACCGCCATCGACTGGAACATGATTCCGGAGATGGTCTCTGTCGTATCGGAAGACTTCGAGGGTACCTTCCCGCCGGCAGGCTGGACCCTGACGGACACCGGCACCCCGGCGTGTCCGTGGTTCCAGACCAACGGCACGTCAATGAGCGGTTTCGTACCGGGTAGCACAGGCCAGGGTGCGGCAATCGATGCTGATGCCTGCGGCAGTGGCGGTACGTACAACGCATCACTGGTTTCTGCGCCCATCGACCTGACTGGGTATGGCCAGGCAACCCTGAACTTTGACCTGTCCTACCGACACCTGTCCACGCTGAATCTGAGCGTCGATGTCAGCACCGACGGTGGTGCCACGTGGACGTCTATTCAGAGCTATTCGGGCAGTGTGGGTTACCCGGGTGCGCCAGTCGAGCAGGAAATCGACCTGTCCGCGTACGCCAACCAGACGATCCAGATCCGCTGGAACTGGCAGTCCGGCTGGACGTGGTGGGCGTGGATCGACAATGTCGAAGTCGTCGCTCGTGATTCGGCTGCCTGGCCTTTGACCTGCTGGGATCCGTCCGTTGACTGGCTGACGGTTGCGCCGACCTCCGGCACCATTGCAGCTTCGGCCGATCAGGCTGTCACCGTGAGCGTGGACGACACGTTGGCACCGGGCACCTACAACACCGAGCTGTGTATCGCTGCGGACGATGGCAGCCCGATCCCGATGGTTGTCGTGCCGGTCGAAGTGACTGTGACCGCCCCGTCGATCACTGTCGACCCGACCGAAATTTCGGCCACGGTTGATCCAGGGGACAGCGCTACGGAGACGCTGACCATCGGCAATACCGGCGACGGCGAGCTGGTGTACACGATCGACGAAGCACCAGCTGGCCTGGTCAATCCGCGTGCGCACTTCCCGGCCGTGGACCGCTCGGTAGCCGCGCCGTTCGATCCGTCCGCGTCGGCTGCGGCAGAGCAAATCCCTGCCGAAGTTCTGGCCAAGCTGGAGGCGTCGGTATCGCGTGGTCAGGAAAGCCGTGCCGCCGGATTGCGCGGCGCCACGGGTGTCCCGGCCTACACGAATACCGGTTTCTCGCGTTCCGACTACGTGTCGCTGGATGCCACCGTCCCCGGCGCGCTGACCTCTATCGTTGACCCGGCTGTCGGCACAATCTATGCCGCAACGTTCCTGGACAACGACTTCAGTCGTCAGTTCTTCATCGCGGGAACGCCGGCAACGGGTGCGATCCTGCCTGTTGGCGCGTATGGCTTCGTCGATACGGCAACCGGCACCCATACCCAGCTTGGTGTCGTTTCGACGCCGGCCGGTGCGAGCTGGACCAGCGCTGCCCAGGATCCGACCACCGGTACCGTGTATGCGGTGAGCGGGGCGGGTGCTGGCACCAACATCCTGTGGACAGTCAATCCGTCCACCGGTGCGACCACGCAGGTTGGCCCGATCTCGGGCGCGCAGCTTATTGTCGCAATTGCCATCTCGCCGGAAGGCTTGATGTACGGTCTCGACATTGGCACCGATAACCTGATCGCCATCGACAAGACCAATGGTGCCCAGGCTGTCATCGGACCGGTGGGGCAGAACGCGAACTTCGCCCAGGACATGGACTTCGACCAATCCACCGGCATCCTGTATTGGGCGGGCTACATGGGCAGTGGCAACAGCCGCATGTACACCGTGGATACCAGCACCGGTGCTGCAACGGAAATCGGTCAGATCCAGGATGGTGCCGAGCTGCTGAGCTTCAGTATCGCGGTGGCTGGTGGCAACTGCTCCGATCCGGCTGATGTCCCCTGGCTGACGCTGAGCTCCACGGGCGGAACGATTGCAGCCGGCGGTGCCGACCAGGACGTGACTGTCACGATGAACTCGGCCGGCTTGCCGGAAGGCTTGCACGAAGCCAGTATTTGCGTGCGCAGCAACGATCCGAATCGAGCGGTCGTCGAGGTCCCGGTATCGTTCATCGTCGGTGAAATCGTCGACGACAACGCTGATCTGGCGCTGACCCTGTTCAGCGTTCCGGGCACGGTCGATGCCGGTGGGTCGGCGAGCATCGTTGCGACTGTTGCGAACTTCGGTCCTGCAGATGCGGCCGACGTCGAGGTCGAGCTGGAACTGCCTGCCGAGTTCAGCTTCGTGTCCGGCCGCCTGATCGAAGGCTCGGGCAACTGGGTCTGCGCCGCCGCCGGTCAGACCGTGGCCTGCGAGCTCACCGCCGGCACCTTGCCCACTGGCTCCTTTGCCGCGGTTCTGCAGGTGGACGTCAGCGTTGCGGTCGATGCGGGTGACGGTGTTGCCGTTACCAACGGTACGGTGTCGTCCTCGAACCCGGACCCGAACGCGGGCAACAACACCGCATCCACGTCGACCACCATTATCGGCGGCCCGGGTGATTGCATCTTCGCCGATGGTTTCGAAGGTGGTACGGGTGGTTGCGGTCCCGCTGTTGACCCGGACATCGTGGACAGCGGCCCGGTAAACCTGGTCATCAATACCGGCGATGACATGCAGCTCAACATGGTGACGGGTGAGTTCGGCCCGTATAGCTCGAACAGTGGCGCCGACATCAACTGGTACCCGGGTACGGCGGGTGTGATGTTCTTCTACGTCTTTGCGGACGAAGTGGCAGATCAGTCCTCCGTGGCAGACGCCCCGGGCAGTAGTCAGGTCGCGGTGCTGCAATCCGGTGCCACTATCGGACCTGACTCGCCGCTCACCACGTCCGGACAGCAGAACACGGCCAACTGGATCGGCGGTACCTCGGGCTACATCGGCCTGAAGTTCTGGAACGAGTCCACGAACGCCTGGAACTACGGTTATGTCCAGTTCCAGACGACCGGGCCGAACGGCTTCCCGGGTACGGCTACGCGTTTCGTGTACAACAAGGCGGGTAATGCGATCACGATCCCCTGATCGGGTCGCGACAATCGGGACAGCTCGTGACGCGGGCTGTTCCCGTTAGACTGGGGCGGACCTTCGGGTCCGCCCTTTTTATGGGCACCGCTTACTCATAAGTCAGTAAATTAGGGAACCAATGTCCGCCAGTGCTGTCCAACCCGACATGAAGAGAGACGGACGCAAGGTATCGCGAGCGGCGCTGGAAGAGATGCGTCTCATGGCACTGGATCGCATGCGCGAAGGCGAGTCGCCGGCTGACGTTGCCGCCTCGTTCGGCCTGCATCGCGGTTGGGCCTACAAGGTCCTGGCTCGGGCGAAGGGCCAGGGGCGCGGCAAGCGTGCCTTGCTGTCCCGCAAGGCGACGGGTCGCCCCCGCACGCTGACGCCGGCCCAGGAGCGCCAGGTTGAACCGCCCCGGCTTTCGTGGAGGTTGTTTGGTTTAAGTCACACGGTTTCGGCGACCCTGGTTTCGGTCAGTCGCCGGTAGTAGTTTGCCTCGGCTTCCGCCGGCGGGATATAGCCAATCGGCGCAAACAGACGTTGCGTGTTGAACCAGGCTACCCATTCAAGCGTCGCCAGCTCGACTGCTGCCTTCGTCCTCCATGGCCCGCGGCGGTGGATGAGCTCCGCCTTGTACAACCCGTTGATCGTCTCGGCCAGGGCGTTGTCGTAGCTGTCGCCGCGACTGCCCACGGACGGTTCGATGCCGGCTTCGGCGAGGCGTTCGCTGTAGCGGATGGACACGTATTGCGACCCGCGGTCGCTATGGTGGGTCAGGGTGCCATCACGTTCCGGACGCCGGGCATACAGCGCCTGTTCCAGTGCATCGAGCACGAAGTCGGTGCGCATGGAATCGCTGACGCGCCAGCCGACAATTCGGCGGGCGAAGACATCAACGACGGACGCGACGTACAACCATCCTTGCCAGGGTCGAGACGTAGGTGAAGTCCGACACCCACAATTGGTTCGGTCGATCCGCCCGGAACTGCCGATTGACCTTGTCGAGCGGACAGGGCGCACCGCGATCACTGATCGTCGTACGAACGATCTTGCCGCGCCTGACGCCCTGCAAGCCCTGCTTGCGCATCAGCCGCTCAACGGTGCATCGCGCTACCGTGATGCCTTCCCGGCCAAGCTGTTTCCACACCTTGTCGGCCCCGTAGACCTGCAGGTTCGCTCGCCAAACCCGCTGAATCTCGGGCGCCAACGCCTCGTCGCGCTGCGCTCTTGCCGGACGTCGCTCAGGCTCGCGCTGGCGAGCCGCATGACGCCGGTAGCCGGACGGGGCGATCTGCAGGGCCCTGCAGATCGGCTCGACCCCGAACGTATCCCGGTGCGTATCGACAAATGCCCTCAGGACTTCAGCCGGCGGTCGAGCTCCGCCTGGGCCAAAAAAGCGCTGGCCAGCTTGAGGATCTCGTTGGCGCGGCGTAGCTCCCGGTTCTCACGTTCGAGCTCCTTGACGCGCTTGGTCTCAGCCGTCGTAACGCCGGAACGCACGCCGCTGTCGATCTCGTGCCGCTGCACCCAGGTCAACAGCGTCTGCGGGACACAGCCGATCTTCGGCGCAATCGACTCGATGGCCGCCCACAAAGACGGGTACTCGGCCCGGTGCTCTTGCACCAGCCGGACCGCCCGCTCACGCACCTCTGGGGAAAACTGCTTCGACTTGCTCATGGCTCCATTCTCTCAAGAGTTGGAGCCTCCACGATTCCCGGGGCGGTTCACTACAGGAATTCGGCGCGGATATCGATGCTGTCGCGGCGGCCGACATCGCGGAAATGCTGCTTCAGCCACGCTGCGGCGGTTGCGCGGCCGCTTTCGTACAGGCTGTCCAGCAGTTGCGGATCCGGACTCAGCTTGCCGGTACCATCCAGCGCGGACATGGCTTCGTCATCCCGGATAGAGTGCACGTACATGCGCCTGAGCCGGCCGGCGTACTCGTCCTTGAGCCAGCCCTGCTCGACCAGACGGGCGGCGAACGCGATCGCGCGCATCTCGCGCATCAGCGAGGAGTTGAAGGTGATCTCGTTCACTCGGAGGGCGATTTCCGAAGGCGTCCTTGGAACCGTCTCCCGCCGGATCGGATTGACGTGGACGATGACGATGTCCTGCGTCCTCGTGCGATAGAACAGCGGATAGAGCGCGGGATTGCCCATGTAGCCGCCATCCCAGTACGCCTCGCCGTCGATCTCGACGGCCTTGAACAGCTGCGGCAGGCAGGCGGACGCCAGGACCGCATCCGCACCCAGCTCGTTGTTGTCGAAGATCCTGACCTTGCCGCTGCGCACGTTCGTCGCGCAGATGAACAGCTTGAGGCAGCTCTCATCGGCGAGTGCACGGAATTCGACGTGGCGCTCGAGCAGTTGGCGCAGCGGGTCGAAATTCCAGGGGTTGAACTGGTAGGGCGACAGCAGCCGGCCCCAGGTTTCCATCACCGTCTGCATGCCCGCGGCGGCGATCTGTGGGTCGATGCCGAACAGCGACAGCATGCTGTCCGGCGGCCTTGCTGCGCGCCACAGCAATCCCGAACGCCCGACATCATTCCAGAATGCGGCGAGCGCATCACGGGCGCCTTGGCGCCCGCCTTTCAACAGGCCATGTGCGAGTACAACGGCGTTCATCGCGCCGGCACTGGCGCCGCAGACGCCCTCGAACCGGACACGCCGGTCTTCAAGGAGCGCATCCAGTGCGCCCCAGGTGAAGGCGCCATGGGCGCCGCCACCCTGCAGGGCGAGGTTGACGGTGCGTAGGCCGTTGCCGCGGCTCACCGCGCGGTCCAGCCACCGTCCAGGGTGATGGTCGTGCCCGTCATGTTGCCGGCGCCGGGTCCACAAAGGAAGCGGACCGCGTCGGCGATGTCTTCCGGCCGCGTGAAGCGCAGTGACGGCTGTTTCTCGGCGAGCAGGGCGCGTTCGGCCTCCTTCACCGGAATGCCCTCCCGGGCGGCGCGGTCGTCGATCTGCTTCTGCACCAGCGGCGTCAGCACCCAGCCGGGACAGACCGCATTGCAGGTGATGTCCGCTTCGGCATTTTCCAGCGCCACCACCTTGGTCAGGCCGATGATGCCGTGCTTGGCGGCGACATAGGCGGACTTTGAATCGGATGCCACCAGTCCGTGTACCGAGGCGATGTTGATGATGCGGCCGTGGCCGCGGGCCTGCATCCCCGGCAGGGCGACCCGCATGGCATGGAACGCCGCCGACAGGTTGATGGCGATGATGGCGTCCCATTTGGCCGCCGGGAACGCCTCGACGCGGGCGACAT
This sequence comes from Pseudofulvimonas gallinarii, assembly GCF_004343305.1. Classification (GTDB taxonomy): domain Bacteria; phylum Pseudomonadota; class Gammaproteobacteria; order Xanthomonadales; family UBA2363; genus Pseudofulvimonas; species Pseudofulvimonas gallinarii. The sequence goes on from NZ_SMAF01000011.1 coordinate 90,039, forward strand.
GCTGGATGCCGGCGTTGTTGACCAGGATGTCGATGCGGCCGAAGCGCTGCTCGGTGGCGGCTACCATCGCTTCCACCTGCGCGGTTTCGCTGAGGTCGGCATCGCTGTAGTCGACCTCGCCGCCGTGGGCCGCCACCTGCTCGCGTGCCTGCGTGATCTGTTCGGGCGAGCCCAGGCCATTGAGCATGACCTGGCAACCGGCGCGGGCCAGTCCTTCGGCAACGGCCAGGCCGATGCCGCTGGTGGATCCGGTAACGAGCGCAACCTTTTCCTTGAGCATGGGGTTCTCCAGAAAGACCCGCGCATTATCGGTGCTGCGTGCGGCCACGGCACCCCGGACCTTCGGGAAGCACCCGGTGCCGCCGCAATGGACGCGAGGTGCCGGCCTGCTTCAGTCCGGCCGGACGCCGAGCAGGATGTCGCGGGCGCGGAGGGTGTCGAACAGGCCTCGTCCGTGCTGGAGCAGCGCGGCCGGATCGAGTCCGCTTTCGGCCGCCAGCCGGCACAGGTGGGCTTCGCCGCTGCAGCCGGGTTGCGCCTCGATCAGGGCCAGCAGCCGCAGCGTCATCGCATTGGCTTCCAGGAAACCGACCTGGTCGCGACGATCGCGGACGATGACCAGGCAAGTCGCTTGCGCTGGCGCCGTGGATCCGGGGCGGGCGTCCGCGCGCAGGCGGTGAACCGGCCAGCGATAGACCAGCGGCCAGACCAGGGGCGACAGCACCGGCACGCCGCCGACCAGGTCGCCGTCCGCCGCAGGCGGTCCGTCGGCCAGATCCGTTTCGGCGTTGCGGGCGACGACTTCCATCCACTCGTAATGGGCCAGCTCGGCCTGCCACGCCGGAATGGCAGGCCCGTCGCCGGCGCATTCCCGAGCAAGCCAGCGAACGAATTCGCGCCCCAGTTCCGGAAACAGCGGCGTCCTGGCTCGATGGCGGCTGTACCAGTCGCGCACACGGGCGCGCCATCCGGCCTCGTCGTACATCGAACGCAACACGGGGAAGTTGCCGGCCAGCAACGACACCACGTTGTTGAAAAACAGTTCGCGGTAGACCTGCACGCGGCGGTCTTCCAGTCCTGCCGGCGTCGGATGCGCGGACGGATTGCGCAGGTGCAGGGCGAACGCCTGCTGCATCGCCTCGCGGCGCGTCGGCGTGTCAGCCATGCAGGCGCTGCACCGGGTTGTCGTCGCGGCTGGTCGCGTGGGCGGCCTGGCGCGAACGGATGTGCTCCACCTCGAGCAGCAGCGTCGGCAGTGGCGGAATGTTGAAGTCGCGCTCCAGCAGTGTCGGTCGCAGGCCATGGATCGCGTACGTCGCGTCGAGCAGTCGCCACACCGGGTCGATCACGTCGGCGCCATGGGTGTCGATGATCAGGTCTTCGGCTTCACGATAGTGGCCGGCGACATGGATGTACCGGATGCGCCCGCCCGGCAGCGCGCGCAGGAATTCCACTGGATCGTAGCGATGGTTGACGCTGTTGACGTAGACGTTGTTGACGTCGAGCAGCAGGTCGCAGTCGGCGGCATCAAGGACGGCGAGGATGAATTCCAGTTCCGTCAGGTCGGTGGCCAGCGCCGTATAGAACGACGCGTTCTCGACCGCGATGCGCCGGCCGAGCAGGTCCTGTGCCTGCCGGATGCGGCCGGCGACGTGCGCCACCGCTTCCTCCGTGAAGGGAATCGGCAGCAGGTCATACAGGTGGCCATCGTCGCTGCACCAGCTGAGGTGTTCGGAATACACCGGCACCCGGTGCAGGTCGAGGAAGCGACGGATGCGCTGCAGAAGCGTTTCGTCCAGGGGCGCCGGGCCGCCCAGCGACAGCGAAAGGCCGTGGCAATACAGCGGCCAGCGCTCCGACAGCTGGCGCAGGCGGCGGCCGGCAGTGCCGCCGACGCAGATCCAGTTTTCCGGCGCCACTTCCAGGAAGTCGACGACACCGGTTGCCGACGCCTCCAGCGGACCCATCAGGGTCCGCCGGAAGCCCAGTCCCGCGCCGTGGTCGGACAGGTCGGCGCTCACTTCTTTGCGTGGCGCCGGTTCAGCGGCTTCCGCCGCACTTGCCTTCACCACATTTGCCTTCGCCGCACTTGCCTTCCTCGTGCGCGTGATGGAAGGCGGCGGCTTCCTCGGCCGAGATCAGTCCGTCGCCGTTTGCGTCGACCTGGGCGAACTTGTCGGCGGGCTTGCCGGCGGCATCCCATTCGGCGCGCGAGATCGAACCGTCGCCGTCGGTGTCCAGCTTGTCCATGCCGCAGCGTCCTTCACCACACTTGCCTTCGCCGCACTTGCCTTCTTCACCGGCCAGCTGGTAGCCGGTGCCAAGATCGTTGAGCACGAACGGGTTGCCTGCGGCCGCCAGTCCGGCCGAGCCCAGCAGGGCGAGACCGACGGCGGCGCCAAGAGGTTTGACGAGTTTTGTGGACATGGGTGGATCCTCTGTCGTGGATGTCAGGGTCGCATGACGACCGGGTGTCCCGCGTCGCAAACGTAGGGCGGGCGGACGCCGGAAGCCTAGCGCGATTGGCCCGCGATGGCGTGAAATTTCCGCTGTCTCCGTTCACGGAACGCACCGGGTCGGTGACGCAGTGCGACAAGTGAAGCGGCACGACGGTTCGCCAGTGGTCAGAAACGGTAGTGCAGGCGCAGTCCATGGATGGCACCGGCATCGTCGTCGGGGCTGGTCGATACCTGCGCCTGCAGGCGCCACCTGCTTGCGAAACTCCAGCTGGCGCCGAGCGCCGTGCTCCGACCCGCCTGTGTCCGACCGGCTTGGTCTTCGACGGACAGCCACGACAGGCGCGCCACCAGTTCGAAGACGCCGGCCGCGGAGCTGCCGGTCGCCGACCTGAAAAGGCCGTCGCGGTAGCTGCGCGATTGCCCACCCGGCCGCCAGCTGGCCATCAGGTAGGTGCCTGCCCCATCGATATCGGGCAGCGGGCCGGCGGCGGTTGCGCTGCGCTCACGATATGCACGCAGGCGCGCGTATTCCGCCTGCACGGTCCAGGGCCCGCGATCCCAGGCCGCTTCCAGTGCAATCCGGTCGACGCGATCCGGCTGGTCGATCTCACCGCTGTCGGCGCCCACCAGCGGCAGGCCCGAAACATCGGGCCGACCGCGCAGACGAAGTGATCCTACGCCAGTCACGTCCGCCGCCGATACCCAGGTGCAGCTGACCCATTCCGTAGATGCCCCGAAGGCGCGGGTCGCCCGCGCATACAGCCCGGCGCCCCGCTCCTGGCGATCAAGGCTGTCGCCGGCCGCGAACACGGTGTAGTGCGAGGCGCCGCGCGCCGCCGACCACTTCACGCCGACACGCCGGCCCGGCAGCAACGTCGACAATGATGCGCGTTCCAGCAGGGCGACGTCGCGATGACTGCCGAAGGTTTCCAGGCCCAGCGGTGCTTTCACCTGGCCGATGCGCAGGCGCTGGGCGCCGGTGAACGGAACCTGCAGTGCGACATCGGCCCAGGTGCCAGCGGCGAAGTCGTAGTCGACCTTGAAGGCAATGCCCTGCGGCGATACCAGCGTGGCGGCCACTCGCTGGCGACGGAACCCGTCGTCGTCGAGTGGCCCGGCGTGCAGCGCCTGGTACTGCACGCTGGCCGATGTGGCGAGCCGCCAGCCCTCGGCAATGCCAGCTTGGCGGCCAGTCCGCGGAGAATGCCGTGGCTGCGGGCAGCAGGGACAACAGGGCAGTGACCGGACGAAGCGCAGTGGGTCGCCGGCGGTTCGCGCGGTCGGGCATCGTGTATGGCCGATGTGGCAGCCGCATGTCAGGACGCGGCTTTCCGCTTCCGTGACGTGGACGCGCGCGGCCTGGCGATTGTTGCGGTCGTGTCCGCAGGCGTGCGCAGCCGCTGCGGATAGCGGCAGAGGTCGGCGACGATGCACTGCGGGCAGCGCGGCTTGCGTGCCTGGCAGGTGTAGCGGCCGTGCAGGATCAGCCAGTGGTGGGCGTGCTGCCGGTATTGCTGCGGCACGACCTTGAGCAGTTGCCGCTCGACATCGAGTGGGGTCTTGCCGCGGGCCAGCCCGGTGCGGTTGCCGACCCGGAAGATGTGCGTGTCCACCGCGATGGTCGGCTGTCCGAAAGCGATGTTCAGCACCACGTTCGCGGTCTTGCGCCCGACGCCGGGCAGCGCCTCCAGGTCCTCGCGATTGCCCGGCACTTCGCCGCCATGGCGTTCGAGGAGGAGGCGGCAGGTCGCGATGATGTTCTTCGCCTTGGCGTGGTACAGGCCGATCGTGGAAATGTAGCGTTTCAGTCCCCCCTCGCCGAGGTCGAGGATCGCCTGCGGCGTGTTCGCCACCGGAAACAGCTTGCGCGTCGCCTTGTTGACGCCGACATCGGTGGCCTGCGCGGACAGCGCCACCGCGACGAGCAGTTCGAAGGTCGAGCCGTATTCCAGTTCGGTGCGCGGCTCCGGGTCCAGCTCGGCAAGGCGACGGAAGAATTCGACGCGGTCGGCTGCCTTCATGCCCGCTGCCTCCGTGCAACGGCGTTGCGAATCGCGCCAACAGCCGCCAGCAACAGGGCCAGGGCGACCAGGCTGGCTGCTGGGGACCGCCAGGGCAGGGCGGCCGCGGCCCTTCCGGCCGGGTCGGACAGCAGTCGCCACTCCAGCGCCAGGCCGCCGTGCTGAAGTGCCGCGTGTATGCAGGCCAGTCCCCATGCCAGCAGCAGCGCCGGCCACATGCGCTGGACTCGTGGCAGGTCCCCGCCCTGCGACAGGAACTGCAGGCCGCACAGCACCAGCATCGGCAGTGCCGCCGCCACCTGCAGGTGCAGTGCCGGCGCGAATGCACGCAGCAGCAGGTCGATGAGGCCGGCCAGGCCGGCGGCGGCCAGCACGGGGATCAGGTGAAAGCCAGGCGTGTCGGCGCACGGATCCCGCCGCTGCCTGGCAAAGGTCGCGGCACCGGTGCACAGAACGGCGGCCAGCAGCAGCGTTGCGCCGGTCACCGGCCCGGTGCAGGCCGGGAGCAGGGGCCACAGCGGCAGCCAAAGGAGGGCGGCGTCCCCCGGGAAAGGCGTTGTCGAAGCAGGCATGCGGGCATTGTAGGTCTCGTCGTGGCGGCCCGGGCACGGCGATCCGGCCGGGAATCCCCACCGGCCGTGATCCATGTCACACATTCGTCGTCCAGGGCGTACCACCCCACGCGGTCATCGCAATCGGCGCGCACACGCCTCCGCCGGGACAGCAGCCGCGCCGTCCCCATCCCCCAAGGAGTAGAAGCGTCATGGGCAATATCGGGTTGTACCCCGGCCGGCGGGTCTGGAAGTCAGCGGGGCTGGTCCTGCTGATCGCGTCCGGCCAGGCGGCATGGGCCGCACACGCGGTGGACAAGACCGTGGCGGACCTGGTCGCCGAAGCGGATCGCATCGAGATCGTCCGCCTGGAAGCAGCGTCCTCGCGCTGGAGCCAGCGCGGCAATCTCATCGTCACTGACCTGCACTTCCTGCGCGATCGCGATCTGCTCGGCGAGCGCGCCGCGGGTGAACGGTTCCTCCTCACCCAGGGCGGCGGAACGATCGGCATCGAGGGCCACCGCGTGAGCGGCAATCCCGAGCTGCAGTCCGGCACCCGCTATCTGGTGTTCATCGACCGCGAGCAGGGTGAACTGTTTTCGCCCTTCGTGGCGGGCGAACAGGGTGTCTACCGCCTCGACGCCGATGGCATGGCGCACGCGCTTTCCGGTCTCGACAGCGTCCATGCCGACGAACTGCTGGACGATGTCCATGCGCTGGTGGTCGAGCGCGCCGGCGCACCGGCACGACGCTATCAGCCAACCCGAAGCGGCGACACGACCTATCCCGCGAAGGCCTGGGTGCCGCAGTCCATTGCGCGTCCGGCTGATCCGGCCAGCGCACATGCACCGCTGGATGAACCCGCTCCGGCCCAACCGGCTGGTGGCATCGGCGGGTCGACGGTCGCCGGGGAATCCGATCGGGGTGTCGATGTATCGCCGCCGTGGTCGGTGCCGCGTTACCACTATGGTCCGACGGTGTCGTTTCCGGTCGTGTACGACGAGCTGCCGCACGAGTGGACCTGGAGTCCCCACGACCAGTACCAGATGTCGGCATGGAACGACATCGTCAACGGCAATCTTTTTCTGGCTCATCGCGGATTCGTGTGGGTGATTTCGGGCCATAGAGGTTGCCAAGGTCCCTGTAATCCAGCCATCTTGTGGGCGCAGGAAGGCGGTTGATTCCTGCACTGACCTTGTGAACAGGATTTGCCGATGAAA
>NZ_SMAF01000012.1 GCF_004343305.1 Pseudofulvimonas gallinarii
GGGTAAAGTCGTCAGCGACCGTCAGGCATTTCAGGCGGCGCCCGTTGGCCAGCGCGTCGCTGACGAAATCCATGCTCCATACCGCGTTGGGCGCCGTCGCAGACGACAGCGGCTGGCGCTCGCTGGGCGGCCTGCGGACCTTCCTGCGACGACGCACGGCCAGGTTCGCCTCGCGATACAGGCGGTAGACCTTCTTGTGGTTCACGGCCGGGTACTCCGGACGCAGCAGGTCGTGCAGGCGGCGATAGCCGAACCTGCGGCGCACCTGCGCCAGTTCGATGATGCGCGCCGACAGCGCATGGGTCGCAGGCGTCTGTTCGGGCGGATGGCGGAAGGCGTCGCGGGACAGCCCCGCAAGGCGACAGGCCCGGCGCTCGCGCAACATCGTGAGTTCGAGCATGCGCCGGACCGCCTCGCGCTTGCGTTGCGGTGCTAGCGTTTTACCCCGAAGCCGACCCTCAGCGCTTCGATGTCCAGTGCGCTTCAGCCAGCAACCGCTTCAAGCGGTTGCTCTCCGACTCCAGCTCCTTCAGGCGCTTGGCGCCTTCGGCCTCCATGCCGCCGTACTTGGCCCGCCAGGCGTAAAAGCTGGCCGGGCTGAAGCCGTGTTGCCGGCCCATCTCCGCTACCGCCATGCCGGCCTCGGCCTGCTTGATGAAGCCGATGATCTGTTCCGTGGCAAAGCGACTCTTGCGCATGTCCGTCCTCTTTGGATGACGGACTCTACCTGGCTTCGAGTGGTACGGCTCAGTGGGGGCAGGTCAGTAGCTCCCTGTTCTCACGTTCGAGCTCCTTGACGCGCTTGGTCTCAGCCGTCGTAACGCCGGAACGCACGCCGCTGTCGATCTCGTGCCGCTGCACCCAGGTCAACAGCGTCTGCGGGACACAGCCGATCTTCGGCGCAATCGACTCGATGGCCGCCCACAAAGACGGGTACTCGGCCCGGTGCTCTTGCACCAGCCGGACCGCCCGCTCACGCACCTCTGGGGAAAACTGCTTCGACTTGCTCATGGCTCCATTCTCTCAAGAGTTGGAGCCTCCACGATTCCCGGGGCGGTTCAAGTTGATCGACGGCGCAGCGCTCCTCTACCTCCTTCAGGACGTCGGCCTCAACGCGCGAATTCTGATGTCGCAAGATGATTCGTCCCACTCTTAGGTAAGTCGGTTCAGGGATCGTAGTCGAGGATGGGTGCCAGCCAGCGTTCAACGTCGGCGACGGGCCTGCCCTTGCGCGCGGCATAATCCTCGACCTGGTCACGACCGATCCGGCCGACCACGAAGTAGCGGCTCTCCGGATGGCTGAAGTAATAGCCTGAGACCGCCGCGGTCGGCAGCATCGCCATGGATTCGGTGAGTTCCATGCCGGCGTTGGTTTCCGCCTGCAGCAGGTCGAAGAGCTTCCGCTTCTCGGTATGGTCGGGGCAGGCCGGATAACCCGGTGCCGGACGCACGCCGCGGTATTGCTCGTCGATCAGTGACGGGTTGTCGAGGCGTTCGCCGGCAGCGTAGCCCCAGATCGTCGTGCGGACCCGCTGGTGCATGCGCTCGGCAAGCGCCTCGGCCAGGCGGTCGGCCAGCGCCTTGAGCAGGATGACGCTGTAGTCGTCGTGGCTGGCACGGAAGCGTTCCACATGTCCGTCGATGCCGATGCCGGCGGTGACGGCGAAGGCGCCGATCCAGTCCTGTCGTCCACTGTCCCGCGGCGCGATCCAGTCGGCCAGGCAGAAGTTTCCGCGCTCCGCCGGCTTGTCGGCCTGCTGGCGCAGGAAGTTCAATGTCGCCGCCGTCCCACCCTGCCCATCGTCGATGACGACGTCGTCGCCGACCGCATTGGCTGGCCAGATGCCGACGACCGCACGCGCCTGCAACCACTTGTCGTCGATGATCCGGCGCAGCATCGCCTGCGCGTCGGCATACAGCGAGCGCGCGTGTTCGCCGACGACGGCGTCGTCAAGGATGGCCGGGAAGCGGCCGGAGAGTTCCCAGCTCTGGAAGAACGGCGTCCAGTCGATGTACGCCAGCAGGTCTTCGAGCGGATAGTCATCGAACACGGTCAGGCCCGGCTGCCGCGGTGTCGGTGGCTCGTATGCGGACCAGTCGATAATCGGTCGACGTTCGCGCGCGACGTCGAGGGCGACGATCTGCTTGCCCGGACCGCGCTCGCCATGGCGGCGGCGCACTTCCGCGTAGTCCTCGCGCAGCGCGCGTTCGAACTCGGCGCGCTGGTTGTCGGATACCAGCGATTGCGCCACGCCCACGGCGCGCGAGGCATCCTTGATCCACACCGTCGCCGCGTTCGAATACGCCGGCTCGATGCGCAGCGCCGTGTGTGCGCGCGACGTGGTGGCGCCACCGATCAGCAGCGGGATGTCGAAGCCCTGGCGCTGCATTTCGCGCGCGACGTGCGCCATCTCGTCCAGCGACGGCGTGATCAGGCCGGACAGGCCGATCATGTCGGCATCGTGCTGGCGTGCACTGTCCAGGATGGCCTGCGCCGGTACCATCACGCCCAGGTCGATGACTTGAAAGTTGTTGCAGGCGAGGACCACGCCGACGATGTTCTTGCCGATGTCATGGACGTCGCCCTTCACGGTCGCCATGACGATGCGGCCGTTCGGCTTCTGCGCCTGGCCGGACTTCTGCTTTTCAGCTTCGATGAAGGGCAGCAGGTGGGCGACCGCCTTCTTCATCACGCGCGCGGACTTGACGACCTGCGGCAGGAACATCTTGCCGGCGCCGAAGAGATCGCCGACCACGTTCATGCCGTCCATCAGCGGCCCTTCGATGACGTCCAGCGGACGGGCTGACTGCTGGCGCGCCTCCTCGGTGTCCTCGACGACGAACTCGTCGATGCCGTGGACAAGCGCATGCGACAACCGCGCCGCCACCGGCAGCTCGCGCCAGGCCAGGCGCGCGCCGTCGTCGCTGCTGCTGCTGCCCTTGCCGCCGCGGTACTGCCCGGCGATTTCCAGCAGCCGTTCGGTGCCGTCCGGGCGGCGATTGAGGATCACGTCCTCGACGCGCTCGCGCAGTTCAGGGTCGAGGTCGTCGTAGATCGCCAGCGCGCCGGCGTTGACGATGCCCATGTCCAGGCCGGCGCGGATCGCGTGGTAGAGGAACACGCTGTGGATCGCCTCGCGCACCGGTTCGTTGCCGCGGAACGAGAACGACACGTTGGAGATGCCGCCGGAAATATGCGCGAGCGGGAACCGCCGGCGCAGTTCACGCGTCGCCTCGATGAAATCCACCGCGTAGTTGTTGTGTTCCTCGATGCCGGTGGCGACGGCGAACACGTTGGGGTCGAAGATGATGTCCTGTGGCGGGAAGCCGACTTCGCCGGTGAGGAGGTGATACGCGCGGGAAAGGATTTCGACCTTGCGTTCACAGGTGTCGGCCTGGCCCTGTTCGTCGAAGGCCATGACGACCACGGCGGCGCCATAGCGGCGCACCAGTCGTGCCTGTTCCAGGAACGCTGCTTCGCCTTCCTTCAGGGAGATGGAATTGACGATGGCACGACCCTGCGTGCACTTAAGGCCGGCTTCGATGGCGCTCCATTTCGAGCTGTCGATCATCACCGGCACGCGGGCGATGTCCGGCTCGGCAGCGATCAGGTTGAGAAACGTGGTCATTGCCTTGACGGCGTCGAGCAGGCCCTCGTCCATGTTGACGTCGATGACCTGCGCGCCGCTTTCGACCTGCTGGCGCGCGACCTCGACGGCCTTGTCGTACTGGTCGGCCTGGATCAGCTTGCGGAAGCGTGCGCTGCCGGTCACGTTGGTACGTTCGCCGACGTTGATGAAGTTCAGTTCCGGGATCAGGCGCAGCGGTTCCAGTCCGGACAGGTGCGTGCGGTCGTCCGGCTCCACCGGCCTGCGCGGTTCGATGCGACGGGCGACTTCGGCGATGGCGCGGATGTGCGCCGGCGTCGTGCCGCAACAGCCGCCGACGATGTTGAGCAGGCCGTCGCGCATGAAGCCGCCCAGCGTCTGCGCCATGTCGTCGGGCGTCTCGTCGTACCCGCCGAAGGCGTTCGGCAGGCCGGCGTTCGGGTGCGCGCTGACGTGCGCCGAACAGGCGGCGGCAATGGCCTCGACGTGCGGACGCATGTCATCGGCGCCGAGCGCGCAGTTCAGGCCCACGCTGAGCGGTCGCGCGTGTTCGACCGAATAGAGGAAAGCTTCGGCGGTCTGGCCGGACAGCGTGCGGCCGGAGCGGTCGGTGATGGTGCCGGAGATCATTACCGGCACGCGTACGCCTCGTTCGGCGAACACTTGGTCGAGCGCGAACAGCGCCGCCTTGGCGTTCAGGGTATCGAAGATGGTCTCGACCATCAGCGTGTCGGCGCCGCCGTCGAGCAGGCCGCGCGCGGATTCGCGGTAGTTCTCCGCCAGTTCGTCGAAGCTGACGTTGCGGAAGCCGGGATTGTTGACGTCGGGCGACAGCGAGGCGGTGCGGCTGGTCGGGCCGAGGACGCCGATGGCGAAACGCGGCTGGTCCGGCGTGCGGTCCGACCAGTGGTCGGCCGCGGCGCGCGCCAGGCGCGCCGCCTCCAGGTTGATCTCGTAGGCCAGCTCTTCCAGGCGGTAGTCCGACTGGCTCAGGCGGGTGGCATTGAAGGTGTTGGTTTCCACGAAGTCGGCGCCGGCCTCGAAATACTGCTCGTGGATGCCACGGATGATGTCCGGGCGCGTGAGGACCAGCAGGTCGTTGTTGCCGCGCAGCTCGTGGTGGTGCTGGCGCAGGCGTTCGCCACGGAAGTCGTCTTCGGACAGGCCGTGCCCCTGGATCATCGTGCCCATGGCGCCATCGAGGACGAGCACGCGACGCGCCAGCGCCCGGTGCAGCAGGTCGACGCGGGCGGGATCAAGCCAGGGCAGGGCGCTCATCGATGGAATCCTTGGAAGTCGTGTGCAGCGAGGGTTCGCGATACAAAAGGAGAGGATCGTGGTCCGGACGGGATGCGTCGGCGCCTTTGGAAGCCGGCACCTGGCAGGCGGACTCGCGCTAGCGTCGCACCGCCAGCAACGTGAGGATTTCGAAATGCGGCGGCCTGCGTTCGCGCGAGCCAAGCTCCAGCGCGATGATTTCCAGGCCCGCGGCCTGGCAGTACTTGCGCAGGTCGTCGCGACGGAAACCCATATTGACGTGGCCGTAGGGCTTCACGGCGGCCGTGTGCGCGTGCCGGCTGAGCGTCGTCGCCAGCATCCGTCCGCCCGGGCGCAGCACGCGCGCGGCTTCGGCGATGGCGCGCGCCGGTGTCGCGCTGTAGGTGAGCGCATTGAGCAGCAGGACCAGGTCCACGCTGCCGTCGGCGACCGGCAGCGCGTGCATGTCGCCGATATCGACGCGCACGTTCGCCAGGCTGCTGAGGCGTTCACGCGCTGCGGCGACGACGCGTTCGGAGATGTCGAGGCAGGTGATGCTGCGGGCGCGCGGTGCCAGCAGTTCGGCGATCACGCCATCGCCGGAGCCGACATCCAGCACGTCGCCGGGTTCAAGCAACCGGGTGAAGGCGCGCGTCAGGGTTTCCCAGGTGCGGCCGGGTGAATAGTGCCGTTCCATGCTGCCGGCGACGCTGTCGGCCCAGTCGCCGCCGCGCCGTTCCGCCAGCACCAGCTTCAGGCGGCTGGCGTCCTGGTCGAGCAGGGCATCGTCGAGCTGCGCTGCCAGCGCGTCGAGCAGGCTCGCTGCACCGGGGTCGATGCGGTCATTGGCACGATAGAAGGCCGAGACACCCTGGCGCCGGTCCAGCACCAGGTCGGCCTCGCGCAGCTTGGCCAGGTGGGTGGAGACGCGCGGCTGCGCCAGTGCGGTGATCGCCGACAGCTCGGCCACGCTGAGCTCTTCCACGCGCAGCAGCGCCAACAGGCGCAGGCGCGTCGCGTCGGCGAGGACGCGCAGCAGGCCCGATCCGTCTTCCAGTTCCATCGTTTGATCGCGATATAAGGATGGGTCAGCCTAGCGATCAGGGATGGGACGGTCAAGGCGTGGACGCGTAATGCGAACTTCGTCCTGAATCGCGCTAGGCTAGGCGGCAAACGACGGGGAACAGGGGGGTGGTGATGATCCGTGCAAGGGTGGCTTTGGCGCTGTTTGTTGCGGGCGCGGCGTCGGCGCAGGCGCAGCCGCGCATCGCGGTGACGGAAATTGACCGTGCCCAGTTGCCGGCGGAGGAATTCCGGCTTGACGGTCTGAGCCGTAATGGCGAGCCGACCTGGTTGCGCCTGCGGCAAATTCCCGCCTTCACGCCTGATGCGCGGCTGGTCGTGGTTGGTCCGGATGGCGCCGAACGTGAGAGGACTGTGCCGGAGCTACGGCATTTCGCGGGCACCGAACGGGGACAGGCGGGCGCGCGCGTGTTCATGTCCCTTGGCGGCGATGGCAGCATCCGTGGCTGGGTGACGAGGGGGTCGCAGGTCGAGGCATTCGCACGGCCGGCCGGGTCCGGCGGCGCCAGCGTGCTCTCGCTGCAGCGACTGGAGATGGGCCGTGGGGACGGCGACGGTTTCAGCTGTGCTGCGGACGACCTCGGGTTGGCGCCGGAGCCGGAAGCCCTCGCTGCCGCCGTTCGGGCGTCCGGTACAGCGGAGCCGAGTGGCTCGGCGCCCAGGATGGCGCGCATCGCCGTGGAAACGGACCTCTCCTACCTGGCGCTGTTCGATGGCGACGTGGACAAAGCCACACGCTATGCGGTCGACATGATCGGTTTCGCCTCGGCGACCTATATCAACGAAACCGGTTATGGCCTGGCGGTGACGTACCTCCGCTTCTGGGAGGGCTCCGAACCCTGGGTGCAGACCAGTTCCACCCACTGCCGCCTTTTCGAGTTCGGCCAGTACTGGAACGTCCACATGGAGGATCTGCAGCGCTCCACCGCCGTCATGTTCTCGGCGCAGACACCACGGGGCGGTCTCGCCTGGTTCCCGTCGCTGTGCAGCTCGTCGTTCAACTCGGACATCACCTATGCCAATTGTCCCGGGATGACCGGCTCACTCAATGTGGGCGGCGCGTATGCCTACGTCGGCGGGATGTACGGCTCCTTCAATCCCGCGCAGCCGCAGGTCATGTGGGACAGCATGGCTACCGCTCACGAGATCGGGCACAACCTCGGGTCGCCGCATACGCATTGCTACGCCAACTATCCCGGCAACGGTGCGCCCGTGGTCGACCAGTGCGCCACCGAGGCCTCGTCCAGCTCGAGCCAGTGTTACGAGTCGGGTCCAACCTCGCTGCCGGGGCCCCAGGGCCAGGGCAGTGGCACGCTGATGAGCTATTGCCATCTGCAGCCCGGCGGTTTCGGCAACGTCACCTTTACCCTCGGTGCAGGCCACCCATGGGGCGACCAGCCGGAGCGGGTGCCGGCGCGCATTGGCGCGTATGTGCAGCAGCGGGATCTCGCAGCACCGGGATGCTTCTTCAGTGACGGGATTTTCGCTGACGGTTTCCAGTAGGCTTGGCGCCATTGTCGCTGCTCCATGTTCGAGGGATAGCCCGTCGATGTACTTCCTGATCAAGTCGCTGCACCTGCTGTTCGTCGTGGCATGGATGTCGGCGGTGTTCTACCTGCCGCGCATCCTGGTGAACCTCGCCGAGGACGGTGGCCAGCCTGCCGTCCGCGACCGCCTGGTGCTGATGGGTCGGCGTCTGTACCGCTTCGGGCACACGGTGTTCGGACTCGCGGTGCTGCTGGGGCTCGGGCTCTGGCTCCACTACGGCATCGGCGGCGGCTGGCTGCACGCCAAGCTGGCGCTGGTGGTCGTGCTGCTGGCCTATTTCATCTGGACCGGCGTGATGCTCAAGCGTGCCGCCGCCGGCGGTGCGCTGCCGTCTTCGAAGCGGTTGCGCCTGGTCAACGAGCTGCCGGTGCTGCTGCTGTTGCCGGTGATCTGGCTGGTCCTTGCCAAGCCGTTCTGATCAGGCCGCGCGCAGCGCCCGCGCGAAACGGCTGAGGCCGAACCACAGCACCGCCAGCGAAAGGGCGGCGATCAGGCCGCCCCAGAACCAGTGCGGCAGGAACAGTGCGTGCGCGATCTGGCCGGTGTCCGAGGGCATCCGCCCGGCCGCCGTGCTGGCCTCGGCGGTGAACAGGTAATCGACACTGGCGAACGCGGCCAGGCTCAGTTCGATCGCCAGGAAGCAGGTGCCGCTCTGGATCGCCAGCGGTGAACCCCTGGCCAGCAGCAGGGCAAGCGCTGCCACGACCGCCAGCGCGAGCAGGATGCCGACCGGAGTGCGCAGCCAGAGCGCAAGGCAAAGCAGCAGGAGTCCGGCGAGGATCAGCAGCGCCCGGCGCGCCGAAGCCGGCTGGCGCGCCGACAGGAACAGCGCCAGCGCCGCGAACGGCGGGGCCAGCGGTCCACCAGCGGCGATGATCGCCCGGCTCAGGCGCGAGCCGCTGCTCATCGTGCTGGCCACGCCCGACCCGTCGGCATAGACGTCCAGGCGCACGAATTCCCCGCCACACAGGATCGCCGCCAGTCCGTGGCCGAGTTCGTGGAACAGCGTCGCCAGCACCTGCAGCGGCCAGGCGATCCACGACAATGAGGGAAACACCAGCGGCAGCACCAGCACCACGAGGCTGAGGCCGGTCGCGGTGGCGAGGGCTGAGAGTGCGTTGCGGCGGGTCATCGTTGCGCAGCTTAACCGCATCGGATCAAGGAGCGGCGCCACTCTCGACTTCCGCGCAAGGAAGCGGCAGGGTCATGGCCACAGCGAAAGTGACGATGCCGTTCCGGCGCGCGTCCTTGCCGCAGGCGATCCGGTGACGCCCGCGCGCTGTACCCGGTTTCCCCCGTGGCTCGACGGAGTGAAGGCATGCAGTGGGACAACACATTGCACGGACTGCTGGTGGCGCTTGGCATTGGCCTGCTCATCGGCCTGATCCAGGAGAACCGCGAGGACGACAAGCGGCCGTTGCTGGCGGGCGTACGCACGCACGCGCTGGTGGCGATCCTTGCCGCTGTCGCGGTCGGACTGGGCCAGTGGGTGCTGATCGCCGCGCTGCTGGTCATCGGCGCGCTGGTCGTCGCGTCCTACCTGCATGCCGGCGACGGCAGTCCTGGCATCACCAGCGAGATCGGCGTGCTGGTGACGGCGATGCTGGCGGCGCTGGCCAGCCTGCGTCCCGACCTGGCCACCGCGCTCGCCGTGGTCACCGCGGGCCTGGTGTACGCGAAGCGTCCGCTGCAGCGGCTGGCGCGCGAAGTCATCAGTCCGCGCGAGATCAACGATGCACTGCTGTTGGCTGCCGCGGCACTGGTCGTGTTGCCGTTCCTGCCCGACGAACCCGTCGATCCCTGGGGCGTGCTGGTGCCTTCGACGATCTGGCGCATGGTGGTGCTGGTGATGGCGGTCGGCATGCTGGGCCACATCGCCATCCGCCTGGTCGGCGGGCGCTGGGGCTTGATGCTGGCCGGATTCTTCGCCGGCTTCGCCTCCTCGACGGCGACCGTGGTGACGTTCGGCCAGCGCGTACGCGAGCATCCGGAGCAGCGCATCGCCTCGATCGCGGCGGCGTTGCTCGCCAACCTTGCATCACTGTCGCTTTTCGCCGCGGTGATTGGCGCCGGTTCGGCGGCGCTGCTGCGGGCGACGATGTGGCCGCTGCTGGCATCGGGGACCGTCCTGCTGCTCGCCAGCGCCATTGCCTGGCGGCGCAATCCACCTGGGGACGAGCCCATGCGCGAGCCGGACGCGCGCGCCTTCAGGCTCAGCCATGCGCTGCTGTTCGCGGTCATCATCACCGTGGTGCTGCTGGCATCGACGGCGCTACGCCATCTGTTCGGTGATGCCGGCGCCATCGCCGCGGCCATGGCGGCCGCCATCGGCGAGCTGCGGGCCGCCGCCGCCGGCCTCGCACAGCTGGTCGCCGTCGAAGGCGTCGAGCTGGGACTGGCGCGCTGGGGCGTCATCGGCATGCTGGTGACCAGCACGCTGGCGAAATCGGTGATCGCCTGGATGGCGGGCGGTCCGCGCTACGGGCTGGCGGTGTCCGCGGGCCTCGTCGCGGCGCTGGCCGCTGCCGTCGGCGTGGCTTTGTGGCCGATGGCGGCGGCCTGATCGTCCGGCCGGGTTGAATGCCGACCAGGCGCTGCGGCGTCGTCCGCGGCGTCCGGCAAACGCGACGGTCAGGCCGGATAGTCCACGGCGACGATCAGGAAGCGCGCACATCCGCCCGGCAGTTCCGCTTCGATCTCGTCATCCTCGCGCTTGCGCAGCAGCGCGCGCGCCAGCGGCGAATCGACGCTGATCAGCCCGCCGCGTGCATCGGTCTCGTCGGGGCCGACGATGCGATAGCTGTGCGACTCGCCCGAGGCCAGGTTCTCCAGCGTAACCCGCGCACCGAAATACACGGTGTCGCGGTCCTTCGGCGCCGCATCGACGACCTTCAGCTGCGGCAGCCGCTTGCTCAGGTAGCGCACGCGGCGGTCGATCTCGGCCAGCTGCTTCTTGCGGTAGGCGTACTCCGCATTCTCGGAACGGTCGCCCTCCGCCGCCGCAGCCGCGAGCGCGCGCACGACTTCCGGACGGCGCAGGCGCCACAATTCATCCAGCTCGGCCTTGAGCCGGTCGTGGCCTGCGCGCGTGATCAGCGCGGTGGAACGTTCGGGTGGCGGTCGCCAGCGGCTCATTGCGTCTATGCAGGGATGGACCCGGGAGCGGGGCCGGCAGTTTACGGAACCGGATGCCGGATGGCCCGACCAGGGCGATAATCGCGTTCAGACAAGGAGGAAACGGCCGGAATGGGCATGATCGGAGCGGGAATCGCAATTGCAGTCGTCGTGTGGGTGATCTGGATGTTCAACAGGCTGGTCCGCCTGCGCAACCAGGTCCGCACGGCCTGGGCCGATATCGATGTGCAACTGACGCGTCGCCATGATCTGGTGCCGCAGCTGGTCGCGGCCGTGAAGGGCTATGCCGACTTCGAGGCGGCGACGCTGGAAAGCGTCACGGCGCTGCGCAACCAGGCCATGGCGCTGCATCGACCGGGCCCGCTCGGCGATGTCGAGGCCTCGCTCGCGCTTGCGCTCGGCAAGGTGTTCGCGCTGCAGGAGGCCTATCCGGACCTCAAGGCCAGCGGCAATTTCCAGCAGCTGCAGCGCGACCTTGTCGATGTCGAGGAACACCTGCAGTACGCGCGCCGCTACTACAACGGCGCCGTGCGCGACTACAACGACGCCGGCCAGCGTTTCCCTGACCTGTTCATCGCCCGTGCCTTCGGTTTCGGCCAGGCCGAATTCTTCCAGGCCGAGGGCGCCGCGCGCGCGGCCGTCGCCGTGGAGCTGCCGTGATGCACTGCAATCGCTGGGTGATGCGCCTGCTGGACTGCCTGTTGCCGGCCTGCCTCCTGCTGGCAGGCCCGGCGAGGGCGGCAGAGTGGATCCAGGACTATGACGTGCACATCCGGATCCTCGCCGACGCGAGCCTGGAGGTCACCGAGAACATCACCGTCACCGCAGAAGGCCGCGACATCCGCCGCGGCATCTATCGCGATTTCCCCACGCGCTACGAGGACCGCTTCAACAATGCCGTCGTCGTCGATCTCGACGTGCTCGGGGTCGAACGCGATGGCCGGGCCGAGCCCTGGTTCACCGAGCGCATGTCCAACGGCGTGCGCATCAACACCGGCAACGACGATCTGCTGCCGGTGCCGGCGACCTACCGGTTCACCATCCGCTACCGCACCACGCGCCAGCTGGGATTCTTCGGGGACCACGATGAGCTGTACTTCAATGCCATCGGCCACGGCTGGCTTTTTCCGATCCGTGCCGGGCGCGTGCGCGTCGAGCTGCCCGCGCCGGTCCCGGTCGGGCAGATGCAGGCGGAAGCGTATGTCGGCGCCCTGGGTGACCGCGGCCGCAGCTACACCGTGGACAAGCCTGAACCCGGCGTGGCGGAGTGGTCGCTGACGGCGCCGCTGATGCCCAACCACGGCATGACCATCGTGCTGACGTTTCCGAAAGGCCTGGTGCCCGAACCGACGCGCGCGGAACGCTTCGCGTGGCTGCTCAAGGACAACCGCGGCCTGCTGATCGCGCTCGCTGGATTGCTGGTGCTGCTCGGGTATTGTGTCCGGAGCTGGATCAAGGTCGGCCGCGACCCGAAGAAGGGCGTCATCATCGCCCGCTACCAGCCGATGCAGGGCTGGAGCCCGGCGGCAATGCGCTACCTGGTCAAGCGGGGACTGGATGCCCGCTGTTTCACCGCCGAGGTGCTGTCGCTGGCGGTGAAAGGGCATCTGCGCATCGAGTGCGATCCAGCGGCCGGCAAGGACGGCTGGATGATCCATCGGGTGACGCCGTCCCCGGGCGCGCAGGCGCCAGAGCTGGCGTCCTCGGAACAACAGCTGCTTGACAGCCTGTTCCCGTCCCTGAGTTCCACGCTGCAGCTGAAGTCCACCAGCGCGCCGGTCCTGCAGACGGCACAGACCCAGCAGCGGCTGAACTTTGAAAACGCCTTCGCCAAGCGCTACTACCATCGAAACCTTGGCCATGTCGGCAAGGCCGTGCTGATCGCCGGCGTGGCGGACGTGGCGGCGTTCCTTTTTTCCGGTGGTCATGGCCTGCCGGCGATCTTCCTGGTGACCGGGCTCATGATTGCTGTGGTCGCGATATTCGTCTGGCTGATCGAGGCGCCCACGACGCAGGGGCGCAAGCTGCTCGACGAGATCGAAGGACTGAAGATGTACCTCAGTGTCGCCGAGCGCGACGAACTGGCCGGCCTGAAGGGACCTGACGCGCCCCCGACCCTGGATGCCAGCCACTACGAGCGGCTGCTGCCCTATGCGGTCGCGCTCGATGTCGAAGATGCCTGGACGAAGAAATTCACGCTGGCCGCCGGTGCCGCCGCAGCGGCGGCGGCAACCGGCGCGATCGCCTGGTACAGCGGGGGTGGCCCGAAGGACCTGGGCAGCCTCAGCAAGGCCGTCGGCAGCGGCCTGAGTTCGGCGATCGCCTCGTCGTCGTCGCCGCCGGGCAGTTCGTCCGGCAGTGGCGGCGGTGGTTTTTCCGGGGGTGGCGGTGGTGGCGGCGGCGGTGGCGGTCGCTGACCGCCACCCGTCCCGGCTTTCCCGGCGGACTCAGCGCCTGCGTCCGCCGGCGATGCCACCGAGCACGCCGCGCAGGATCTGGTTGCCGAGCTTGGTGCCAACGGTGCGCATGGTGGATTTGGTCATCGCTTCCAGCGCGCCCTGGCGACGCTTGGTGCCGAACATCCATTCCTTCATTTTCGACATGAGGCCGCCTTCCTCGCCGGTCGGCGGCGGTGCGGTCGGCGTGTTCGGCGCATTGGCCGTCGCCGCTTCGGCCTGCGCCAGCAGCTTTTCGTAGGCGGACTCGCGGTCGATGGCGGTGTCGTACTTGGCACCCACCGGCGAACGCAGCTTGATCGTGTGTCGCTCCTCCGGCGTGATCGCACCCATGCGGCAACGTGGCGGGGCGATCACCGCCTTCTGTACCGGCGTCGGGATGCCTTTGTCGTCCAGCGTCGAGACCAGCGCTTCGCCCACGCCCAGCTCCAGCAGCGTTTTCGCGACGTCGACGTTCGGATTGGCGACGAAGGTTTCGGCGGCGCTGCGGATCGCCTTCTGGTCGCGCGGCGTGAAGGCGCGCAGGCCGTGCTGGATGCGGTTGCCGAGCTGGCCGAGGATGGCGTCGGGCACGTCGTCCGGCAGCTGCGTGCAGAAATAGACGCCGACGCCCTTGGAGCGGATCAGCCGGACGACCTGCTCGATGCGTTGCACCAGTGCCGGCGGCGCATCCTTGAACAGCAGGTGCGCCTCGTCGAAGAAATACACCAGCTTGGGTTGCGCCAGGTCGCCCACTTCCGGCAGCGTCTCGAACAGCTCGGACAGCAGCCAGAGCAGGAAGGTCGAGTACAGCCGCGGTTTCAGCAGCAGGCGTTCCGCGCTGAGCACGTTGATGATGCCGCGGCCACTCATGTCCTGGCGCATCAGGTCGATCAGTTCCAGCGCCGGCTCGCCGAAGAAGGCTTCGCCGCCGTCCTGTTCCAGCCGCAGCAGCGCCCGCTGGATGGCGCCGATCGACGCCGGATTGACCAGGCCGATCGCCGCGGAGATCGTCTTGCGGTGGTCGTTGACGTGGTTGAGCAGCGCGCGCAGGTCCTTGAGGTCGAGCAGCAGCAGGCCTTCGCGATCGGCCACCTCGAAGGCGACGGCGAGGGCGCCGGCCTGGACGTCGTTGAGTTCCAGCACGCGGGCCAGCAGGGTCGGGCCCATCTGCGTGACCGTGGTACGCACGGGATGTCCCAGCTCGCCGAACAGGTCCCAGAAGATCACCGGACTGCCTTCGCTGCGGTAGTCCTCCAGGCCGATCATCTCGACGCGTCCGGCGATCTTGTCATTCATGGTGCCGGCCTGGGACAGGCCGGCGAGGTCACCCTTCACGTCGGCGAGGAACACCGGCACGCCCAGGCGCGAGTAGGCCTCGGCGAGCACCATCAGCGACACCGATTTTCCGGTGCCGGTGGCGCCGGCGATCAGGCCATGGCGGTTGCCGTACTTCGGCAGGAATTCGACGGGCAGGTCGCCCATGCCGATCCGGATCTGGGTCATGCGGGTGCCCCGTGCAGAGTCATGGCCGGCAATTCTAACCCGCCGTTCCAGCCCGCAGTACGTGCGTGCCCTGCGCGCAGGCGCGACGTGTCCGGACTGTTTTCACCTCGCGATCAGAGGATGCCGATGTGTTGCAGCCATGCCATGGCGTCGTCCGTCCAGCGATGGGAATCCTTGCCATGGCGATGGACGCCGGTCTCTTAGAGCCGCAGCGTGACGTCGACACCGGCGGCTTTCATGGCGCGCCCGTACACCTCGGCGTAGTGCACCGGGTCGATGGGTTCGTCCCTGGCATGGACGAGCAGGGTGGGCGGAATCGCCGGGCACCTCGATGTCCGTGTTCAGCAGCTTCACCGCGTCCGCGCGCGGCGTCATGTTCCGGTGTTCCATCCGCCTGCGCCGCACCCATCGGTAGACCCGCCCGAGCCCGAATATCCGGATTACGACCGGCTCGGCGCGCCGCCGGCGCCTCCACCAGCCACTGCGTCATGGGGCGGGGATAGACCGGGATCGCGAAGTCCAGCCTCAGGCTGGCCTGGTCGGCTTCATCGATGGCTGCGTAGGTGCGTGTCGCGAAAGCCGTGCTCGACAGCACCGCAAGACTGCCGCCGGCCGAAAAACCCATCGCGCCGATGCGGTCGGGATCCACGCCCTATCCGCCTGCGTTGTGGCGGACCGGTGCCATCGCCCGCTGCGCATCCTGCAAGGCCATCGGGACCGGTGGTGTGTCGCGTCGACGCGCCTGGCGATTCCCGTTGCAGCCGATGTTCGGCACCCGGTACCTGATCAGCACGAAGGTGATGCCGGCGTCCGTAAGTCGGGCGCAGCCGTCAGCGCCGTCCTGTCCGATCGTGCTGTGCGCGCCGATGCCCAGCCTCGTGCAGCCGCCATCCGGAAAAACCAGAACCGTCGCGCGCACTGAGCGCGCGCCAGGCCGGTCGAGCAGGAACGACGGCTGCGTGAGTGCGTCCGGCTCGTGACCGATGGCGCGGATGCCGTGTTGAAGCACCTTCGAATCTTCGCGCCAGAGCGGGACTTCTTTGGAGCCGCCTCGCAGGGCTGGCTGGATTGGCCGGGGACGTCGGTTCGGTCCCGGCAACGCCGCCGGAGACCGCAGGGGCGCTCGCCGTCTACAGGATCAGGGCTGCCGTGTTCAGCATGGCCTGCGGCAAGCGGAAGCCAGGACGAGGCATGGCGGCACGCTCGTGGCTGCGATCAGCGTGGAATCGTTCCGCTTGTCCATCGACCACGCGCGGGCAGGCGGGTGCCGCGCGCCGCTCGTCGGTATCGTTGTTAACGACGGGATGACCCGGCGCGGGGACCGGTCCGTCCGCGGGCCGGCGGCGTGCTGTACGGAAAGCGTCCGTACACGGGAGTGTCCGGGAAGGCGCGGGCGGGAACATCGCCCCGTTCCGCACGACGGCTGCCCGCAAGGGATGGCCGCTCCGGGTCGCCCGATACACGCGGCCGGGTATCCGACCACCCGTGCTTCCCGGCGCCGGCGCCATCAGTGCTGCGATCCGGAGGCCGTTGGCGATGCCGGCTCGAAAGAATCGGCGAAAATGACGTCATCGATCCGGCGGACGTCGATGTTGTCGACGCTGATCAGGCTGTTCGTGGGGGTATTCCACGCCATCCCGACGAGCAGGCCACCGATGCCGCGGCCGTCAGGCGCGACGCCGAAGGCGCGATCGGTGACGCGCGGCACGTCATTGACCCACAGGGTGTAGATGCGCTGGTCCATGTCGTAACGCCAGTGCAGCTTCACCAGCGAACCCGGACTCCAGATGCCGCCGACGCTGGTGGCCTGGCCGGCGGCATCGGAAATGGTCATGCCGCCTGATCCGCCCAGCGTGATCGTCGAGTACGACCGCGCCGCGCCGCCATGCTCGCGCAGGTAGACGTTGTACTGGCTCCAGCTGCCGGGCACGAGGTCGATGCGGATGTCCACGAGGCCGTCGGTGACTTCCTGCTCGCCAAGGAACGAGAAGCGGACGGTCGCGGCAGTGATCGGGTCGCCAGCCCAACCGATGTCCAGTGACGGCGTCGGAAATGCGCTGTTGCGGACGATCGCGCTCAGGAGCGAGGGCACTTCGAACGGCTGGCCGGCAGCCGCACCGCCCTGGCCGATCGGGGTATCCAGCGGAAGCGCGTTGAAATCGGCCTGCAAGAGGATGGTGCCGCCGGTGGCTTCCGGATCGGCGATCTCATCGGCCAACGCCGGGTCAGGCACGCCTGCTGACGAAAGCGCGGCGAACGTCGACAGGCAGAAACCCAGGCAGGTCGAGGCAAAAGGGTGTTTCACGGTCATTCTCCTTGTTGTGGTGCTCGTCCAGGTGAAGCGGTGTCCAGGGTCGGCGTGGTGTTCGCTGCCGGTAGCCGCGAGAACCGTGGACGCCAGGTCGGGTGGCGTTGGGCGGCAACGTCCCAAGACGATGGCGCGACTGCCGGATGTGGGGGCAAGGCGCCGGGACAGGTCCCATCGCCTCAGGACCGGCGCATCGTGGCGCAGTGCAGTGGCGGCGGCACAGTGCAATAGGTTGGGTGCCGGCCGGGTGGAGCGGAATCCGCAGCTTCCGGTGCCCGGGCAGCGATCCCGCGTCCGCATGCCGAAGGCGTTTACCGGCGAGCTGTCTGGTTGTGTCTCGGCGTCAGGTCCGGCAGCGGCCGCTACGGCACGATCCGGACAAAGCGGTAGCGGTCGATGCCATGTGTTCCCGGCTGGTACGACGTACCGTTGGCGATATAGGTCTCGCTGCGTTCGATGGTGTCGCGGTCGACGAGCTTCAGTGAGAACGCGTGGACATGGGATCGCCCCGGGATCTGCACATTCAAGCCGTCGACAAACTGGAAGTGGTGGCCGCTTTCCTCATCGCTGCCGATATGTCGCAGGCTGGGCGCATTGCCCTGCGGGCAGTAATGCGTGGCGACCAGATGGTCCCCGTCCATTGTATAGATCGTCATTGATTCGCGACCCTGTCCCATCGTCCATGTTTCCACCAGGGCCGATCCCCCGGCGGTCAGCCGGAACTCGACTGTCGTCGAACTGCCCTGGACATCGGGACGCCAGTGACCCTGCAGGGATTTCAGGGTCTCGAAGGTGTCAAGGCCATGGCTTTCGGCCGCTGCACCTGTCGTTGCGACAAGCGCCAAAGCCAGCAACATCCGATGCGATTTCATGTCGATCCCGCCACAGGGTGGATGCTTGACTTTACTGGCACGCGCGTCGGCGGGGAACGCGGGGTCGGGATGGCCAGGACGGCCCGGCATACGCGACATGCTGCGGCCGAAGGCTCCGGCAAAGCCGGGTGTCGGGAAGCAGCGGGCGCCTTGCGCGACGACGCCCGCCAGCGTCCATGGCTCGTCAATTGCGTGGTTGGCGTGGATCCTTGTCGCTCAGCAACGCGCGCGTACCGGTGCCTTCGAAGATCACCACGGTCAGCTCGCCCGGGTTGACGTCGAGTGCCGCGTTCCCGCCGATGTCGACGCCAACGTTCCCGAGGACGCGGCGGGTGCGCAGGTCGATCGTATGCGTGCCGGCGGGGAGCGCGGTGACGGTATTGATCGAAACGGCGTGGAGCGACGGGTTGCTGGCGAAATTTCCAATCTGGATCCGGTTCCAGCCACCTTGCGGCAGGTACGCATCGTTGACGTAGATCACGGCGTCCACGTCGGCGTAGTAACCGGCGGTCGGGTTGGTGGTCAGGGCGCCGATGCTGGCAAGAATCTGCACCGTCGACGGCGACTGCAGGGTGAAGGTGACGGACATGCCTGGCTGTATCGTCGCCACGTTGCTGGTGACATTCTCACGTCTGGCGGTACCCCTGGCATGAAGGACCTGCACCACGCCGCTTGGGCCCTGCGGTCCTGGAGGTCCCATCGGTCCTGGCTGGCCGTCGGCACCCGCGGCGCCAGCGGGACCGGCGGGACCTTGCGGGCCGTCCGCACCGGCGGGACCGACAGGACCCGCGGGGCCTTGTGGGCCCGGCGGACCGTCGGCCCCCGCTGGGCCCTGCGGACCTGCAGGACCCTGTGGGCCTATAGGGCCGACGGGTCCGGCTACCCCCGCGGGTCCTTGCGGACCGGCGGGGCCGGCAGGACCGACCGCGGTGCCCGGTGCGCAGGGGCCAAGCGCGCCGGCGCTGTCGAAGCACAGCACTTCATCGCCGTCGGCTGCGGCCGGCAGGCCGGGAATCACGCCCGCATTGCCCGATCCACCGTACGTTCACGGCGAGCCGAAAGAATGCGTGCGGGGCGCGCGTGCGAGCGTGCACCCGGGCGCTGTATCGGGCCAGCCTCCGCTCTACCTCGTGGCGCCTGCGCAGGCCGCCGACGCTACGGTGCCGGAAAAACCCGGCTGCAATGCCCTCGGGGTCCGCGGAGCGGGCCGGGTCAGTCCTGCCCGGTTTCCGCCGCGAACAGTGCCAGGATCGTATCGGCCTCGACGAAGTCGCCCGGCGTGGCGCGCAGCTCGGCGATGGTTCCGGCACGCGGCGCGCGCAGCATCAGTTCCATTTTCATCGCTTCCATGACCAGCAGCTCCTGGTCGGCGACCACGATGTCGCCGGCGGCGACCTTGAGCGCGACGATGCGACCGGGCATCGGCGCCAGCACGCGATCGCTGCCGCCGCTTTCGCCGGCCGTCCATGCGTAGGGCGCCGCTTCATGGATGCGGTAGCGGCGTCCATCAATGAACACCAGCCAGTCATCGCCACTGGCGCGCACCCGCAGGCGGTGGGCGACGGTCGCGTCGCGCCAGGTCAGCCACTCGCCATCGTGCTTGACGCCCTCGACGACCCATTCCGATTCGCCCTGCTGCACACGGTACTCGCCGCGGCTGCCCCAGGCCGACACGTCGATGCGGGTTTCATTGAAGTCCATGGCCAGTGCGCGTCGGCCGGGATGACCCAGGCGCCAGGCGTCGGCGATCGACCAGGGCGAATGGGGATCGCCCGAAGCGGCCGTGCCCTGGCTGGCGGCATCCTCGCCGCGCAGCAGTTCCGCCAGTGCCGCGGCCAGGATCGCCCGGTCCGGCAGCGCGTCGTCCGCAGGAATGAATTCGTCGAGATGGCGGTCGAGATAGCCGGTGTCGATGCTGGCACCGGTCACCGAGGGATGGCTGACCAGTGCTTCCAGGAAGGCGACATTCGACTTCGGGCCGACGACATCGATGTCCGCCAGGGCTTCACGCAGCTGGCGCAGGGCGGTGTCGCGGCCCTCGGCCCAGACGATCAGCTTGGCGATCATCGGGTCATAGAACACGCTGACGGTGTCACCCTCGGTCACGCCGGCATCGATGCGCAGGCGGCGGCCATCGGCCTGCGGCAGGTGCAGGCGCTGCAGACGCCCGGAACCGGGCAGGAAGCTCTGCGCCGGGTCTTCGGCGTACAGGCGCAGTTCGATGCTGTGTCCGCGATGGTTGATCTCCTCCTGGCGCAGCGGCAACGGTTCGCCGGCGGCGACACGCAGTTGCCATTCCACGAGGTCCAGGCCGGTGACCTGTTCGGTAACCGGATGCTCGACCTGCAGTCGCGTGTTCATTTCCATGAAGAAGAACGCACCGTCCGGTGCGACGATGAATTCGATGGTGCCGGCGCCGACATAGTCCACGGCGCGTGCCGCCGCGACGGCGGCCTCGGCCATCGCTGCGCGGCGTTCCGGCGTCAGGAACGGCGACGGCGTTTCCTCGAGGACCTTCTGGTAGCGGCGCTGCGCCGAACATTCGCGTTCGCCGACATGGACGATGTTGCCGTGGCGGTCGCCAAAGACCTGGAACTCGATGTGCCGCGGCGTCTCGACGTAGCGTTCCAGGATCACGCGCGTATCGCCGAAGGCGGACGCCGCTTCACGTTGCGCGCTTTCCAGCGCCGCCGGGAACTCCGCTTCGCCGCGCACGATGCGCATGCCCTTGCCGCCGCCGCCAGCGGCCGCCTTGATCATCAGCGGGTAGCCGATCCGCCATGCCTGCGAGGCGAGGTATTCATTGGCCTGTTCGTCGCCGTGGTAGCCCGGCACCAGCGGCACCCCGGCCCTGTCCATCAGCGACTTGGCTTCCGCCTTCGAGCCCATTGCCTGGATGGCGGGAAGGTCCGGGCCGATGAAGACGATGCCCGCTTCGGCGAGCGCACGCGCGAACGCCGCGTTCTCGGACAGGAAGCCATAGCCCGGATGCACGGCCTGTGCCCCGGTGCGCCGTGCCGCCTCGATGATCGCGTCGCCGCGCAGGTACGACTCCGCCGGCCGCGAACCACCGATGTGCACGGCTTCGTCGGCCATGCGTACATGCAAAGCCGTCGCATCGGCGTCGGAGTACACCGCCACCGTGCGGATGCCGAGCCGGCGGCAGGTTCGGATGATGCGGCAGGCGATCTCGCCGCGGTTGGCAATCAGGATGCGATCGAACATGGCGTGCGGGCGCTCTTGGCAGATTCGGGCGATGGGCCTCAGGCCCAGGAAGGCTTGCGCTTGTCGAGGAAGGCGGTGAGGCCTTCCTGGCCTTCCGAGGACACGCGCAGGCGCGCGATCAGCTCGGCATTGTCCTCGTCGAGCATGCGTTGCGCCTTGGCATCCGGATGGGTGACGCGCTGGACCAGCGCCTTGGCTTCCGTCACCGCGACCGGGCCGGCGTTGCGGAACAGCTTCACCTGCGCGTCGACGGCGGCGTCGATCTGGTCGGCGGCCACGACCTGGTGCACCAGACCGATGGCAAGCGCCGTGGTGGCATCGAAGAGCTCGCCGGTGAGGAACCAGCGCCGCGCCTGGCGCGCACCGATGGCGTCGATGACATAGGGAGAGATCGCCGCCGGCACCAGGCCCAGGCGGACCTCGGTGAGTCCGAAGCGCGCGCTGTCGGCGGCGATGGCGATATCGCAGCACGCGACCAGGCCGACGCCGCCGCCGAACGCCGGACCGTTGACGCGGGCGATGGTCGGCTTCGGCAGGTAGTTCAACGTCCGCATCAGCTCCGCCAGCTTGCGGGCGTCGCGCTGGTTTTCCTTTTCGTCGGCGCCAGCCATGCGGCGCATCCAGTTCAGGTCGGCACCGGCGGAGAACGAGGCGCCTTCACCGGTAAGGACCACCACGCGCACGGCCGGATTCTCGGCCAGCGCCTTCAGGCGCTCGGTCAGTTCGGCGATCAGCGCGTCGTCGAAGGCGTTGTGGATGGCAGGGCGCGACAGGCTGAGCCAGGCGATGCCGTGCTCGATCCGGCAGGATGTCGATGGATTCATGGATTCCCCGTAGGCTTTCTGCCCCGAATGATAGCCCGATGCGACGGGTGAACCCGTGCCGGAACGGGGCGGGGCTGCGGCGAGGCGCTGACGCTGGCCACGGCCGGTGCCGCAAGATCCGCGCCTTGTCATATAATGAGAAGCGTTCGCAATCGGCTATTGGCCGCTTGCCTTGGCTATCCGGAATTTCTGAGGACATCAGATGGGCAACATCGGCTCACGAACCGTCGCGCTTGGGGTGCTGGCCTGCATCCTGGCCGCCTGCCAGCCGCAGCAGGGCGCCACACCGGCGGCCGATCCGGCGCCATCACCATCGCCCGTCGACGCCGGGTCCGCCACGCCGTCGCCTTCCTATACCGAAGAGGTCGAGGCCTATCGCGCCTGGGTGCAGGAACAGGTCGCGCAGCTGCAGATCGATGTGCAGGCCTTCGCCGCGGCCATCCGGGCCGGGCGCATCGACGATGCCCGCAGGTTGTACGCAGGCAGCCGCCAGGGCTGGGAACGCATCGAGCCGGTGGCCGAACTGTTTCCTGATCTCGACCGTCGCATGGACGCGCGCGCGGATGATTTCAAGCTCGCCGAGGCCGATCCGGAATTCAGCGGCTGGCATCGCCTCGAACACGCGATGTTCACGCTGCAGACGCTGGAAGGCATGGCGCCGTTCGCGGCGCAGCTGGTGGCCGATGCCGCCGAGTTGCAGGCGCGTCTGCCCGACATGGATCTGCCGCCCAGTGCCGTCGTCGGTGGCGCCGCCGAACTCGTCGAGGAAGTGGCGGCCGGCAAGATCAGCGGCGAGGAAAACCGATACGCCGGGACGGACCTGTGGGACATCCAGGCGAACATGGAAGGTGCGCGCAGGATCGTCGAACTGTTCCGTGCGCGGATCGCCGAGCGCGATGCCGGCTTGCTGGCCGGCATCGAGGAAGGCTTCGAAGAAGTCGATGGCATTCTTGCCGCATACCGCTCCGGCGATGGATGGGCGCACTACAGCGCGCTGAATGACCGCGACCGCAACAGCCTGCGCGGCGTGGTGAACCACCTGGCCGAACAGCTCGCGCTGCTGCGCGGCACGTTGCACCTGGATTGAGCCGCCATGGTGGTGAAGGACGGAACAGACAACGGTGACGCCGCGCGTCCCGGGGAACCGTCGCGGCGGCGCCTGCTGAAATCGGGTCTTGCGCTGGCGGGCGCCGGGGCCGCACTGGTCGCCGGCTGCAGTCGCGGCGTCGGCCAGACGTCTAGTGCCGAGCACAGCGGCATCCACCAGCGGCAACCGGTGTTCGGTGCGCACCAGTCCGGCGTCACGACGCCAACCCAGGCGGCCGCCATTGTCGCGGCCTTCGACGTGGTCGGCGCCGACCGTGGCCGGCTTGCGCGTCTGCTTCAGGTGCTGACCCGGCGCATCGCATTCCTGATGGAAGGCGGGCCGGTGCCTGAGCGTGACCCGCGACTGCCGCCGCTGGATTCCGGCGTGCTTGGACCGGATGTGTTTCCGGACAATCTCACGGTGACCGTCGGCGTCGGCGCCTCGCTGTTCGACGACCGCTTCGGACTGGAGGCCGTGAAGCCCAGGCAGCTGATCGAAATGCCGGCATCGCCGAACGATGCGCTGGATGCCACCTGGTGCGATGGCGACATCGTCCTGCAGATCTGCAGCAACACGGCGGAAACCAACCTGCACGCGCTGCGCGACCTCATCAAGCACGGCGCCGGGCTGATGAACCTGCGCTGGAGCATGGATGGCTTCCTGCCGCCGCACACGGTGCAGAAGCTGGGCAAGGATTCGGTCATCAACCTGATGGGCTTCAAGGACGGTACGGCCAATCCGGATGCCAGCGACGCGGCGCTGATGGATCGCCTGGTGTGGGTCCAGCCGGACCAGGGCGAACCGGACTGGGCGATTGGCGGCAGTTACCAGGTCGTGCGCCTGATCCGGAATTTCGTCGAGTTCTGGGATCGCACGCCGCTGCGCGAGCAGGAGCGCATCTTCGGCCGGCACCGCGCGACCGGCGCACCGCTGGGTCGCAGCCACGAACACGACCCGGTCGATTTCAGCAACGATCCCGATGGCCGCATCACGCCACTGGACTCGCACATCCGCCTGGCCAATCCGCGCACGCCCGGCAGCCGGCAGATCCTGCGCCGCGGGTTCAACTATTCGCGTGGCATGACCCGTGCCGGACAGCTCGACCAGGGTCTGCTGTTCGTGTGCTTCCAGAACGATCTCGACGACGGCTTCATCGCCATCCAGCGTCGACTCGACGGCGAGCCGCTGGAGGAATACATCAAGCCTTTCGGTGGCGGGTTCTACTTCGTGCTGCCGGGTGTGCCGGGGCCCGTCCATTACCTCGGCCAGTCGCTGATCGAAGCCGCCTGACCGCGACGGCCCGCCTGCCGGTCGGCCAGCGGGCATTCGCGGTCGACCCTACATGCGGAAGACGCCGAAGCGATCCTTCTCGATCGGCGCGTTGAAGCTGGCGGAGAGCGCCAGGCCCAGCACACGACGCGTATCCGCCGGATCGATGACGCCATCGTCCCAGAGCCGGGCGGTGGCGTAGTAGGGATGGCCCTGGCGTTCGTACTGTTCGCGAATCGGTGCCTTGAAGGCATCCTCTTCTTCGACCGGCCACTGGCCACCGCCGGCTTCGATGCCGTCGCGCTTGACCGTGGCGAGCACGCCGGCGGCCTGTTCGCCGCCCATCACGGAAATGCGCGCGTTCGGCCACATCCACAGGAAGCGCGGCTGGTAGCCACGGCCGCACATGGCGTAATTGCCGGCGCCGAAGCTGCCTCCGATCAGCACGGTGAACTTTGGCACGTGCGAGCAGGCGACCGCGGTCACCATCTTGGCGCCGTCCTTGGCGATGCCGGCGTTCTCGTACTTTCGGCCGACCATGAAGCCGGTGATGTTCTGCAGGAACACCAGCGGGATGTCGCGCTGGTTGCACAGCTCGATGAAGTGCGCGCCCTTGAGCGCGCTCTCGGCGAACAGGATGCCGTTGTTGGCGACGATGCCGACCGGATAGCCGTAGATGTGCGCGAAGCCGCAGACCAGTGTCTTGCCGTAGCGCGGCTTGAATTCGTGCAGCTCGCTGCCATCGACTATACGGGCGATGACCTCGCGCACGTCATAGGGCTGGCGCGTATCCGGCGGCACCACGCCGTAGAGCTCTTCGGCCGCGTACAGAGGTTCGCGTGGATCGCGGATCGACACCGGCAGCTGCTTGCGGCGATTGAGGTGGCCGATGATGTCACGGGCGATGGCCAGTGCGTGCGGGTCGTTTTCCGCGAAATGGTCGGCCACGCCCGACACGCTGGTGTGCACGTCGGCGCCACCCAGCGCTTCGGCGTCGACGATCTCGCCGGTGGCCGCCTTCACCAGCGGTGGGCCGCCGAGGAAGATCGTGCCCTGTTCGCGCACGATCACCGTCTCGTCACTCATCGCCGGCACATAGGCGCCGCCGGCCGTGCACGAGCCCATCACCACCGCGATCTGCGGGATGTTCCTCGCGCTCAGTCGTGCCTGGTTGTAGAAGATGCGGCCGAAATGGTCGCGGTCCGGGAAGACCTCGTCCTGCAGCGGCAGGAAGGCGCCGCCGGAATCGACCAGGTATACGCAGGGCAGGTGGTTTTCCAGCGCGATCTCCTGCGCGCGCAGATGCTTCTTCACCGTCATCGGGAAGTAGGTGCCGCCCTTGACGGTAGCGTCATTGGCGACCACCACCACTTCGGTGCCGTTGACGCGGCCGATGCCGGTGACGATGCCGGCACCCGGGGCGGCATCGTCGTACATGCCGTGCGCGGCCAGCGGCGACAGTTCCAGGAACGGCGAACCCGGATCGAGCAGGGCGCGGATGCGCTCGCGCGGCAGCAGCTTGCCGCGCGCGGTGTGCTTCTCGCGGGCCTTGGCACCGCCACCCTCGGCCGCAGCCGCCATCCGCTGCTTCAGGTCGTCGACGGCGGCACGCAGGTGTTCGGCGTTGCGCTGGAAATCGGCACTGCGGGGATCGATCTGGGACGTCAGGACGGGCATGGCATCGCGCGCTGGAAAAGGCCCGCGCATGTAAGCACAGCGCGGGCGAAGGCGCCAGCCGGATCAGTTGCCGGGACGGTTGCCGAAGCCGCTGTAGAGGACGATGTCGCGCTGTTCCACTGCGCCCAGGTCGATGCTGCCCAAGCGGTCGGGAACGCTGGTGACGTCATGCTGTGGCGCCCGCCCGTAAAGGTCGTTCCCCGCGTCGCTGGCGCCCGTGCAGTGGTCCAGTGCGGGCGATCTTCCACGCGGCGCAAACCGGGCATCCAGTGCGGGATCGACCTGCCAGTAGGTCGCCGCAGGCAGGCCAGCGGTTGAATGCGTGACGATGCAGGGCGCGACGGCGGGCAGGGCGACCGCCGCACCCGCATACGCATAGATGAGCTCGTGGCCGGGCGCCCAGAAAACGCTGCCCTGCGGACGAAGCACGCCGCCATGCATGTAGAACACGCCGCCCACCTGGTTGTGGAGCACGGAGTTGTAGAAAAAGTCGACGTTTGAACCGGTGCCGCCGATCAATGTGCGTTCACCGCCTGATCCACCGGCGATGTTGCCGGTGAACACGCTTCGCCGGATGTTCAGGCGCTGGTCCTGCAAGACTTCGAACACCGCCGACACCCCGTGATCGTCGGAATTGTTCTCGAACAGCGTGCGCGAGATATTGGCGATGCCGGCCAGGGCGCCGGCGTCATTGGTGAAATAGCCGACAGCTCCCCCCGCCCCGGACGATGGGCCGGTACGACTGTTGCCGAAAAAATACGAACAGGGCTTGCGCACCGTGCCCGCCACGATGCAATCACCGATACGGCTGTGATCGATATGCCAGACCACGCCATTGAGGGCATACAGCGCGCCACCGCGCTCCCGCGCAGAGTTTCCGGCCACCAGTGGGCCATCCAGCGAGATGTTGCGGTAGGGCAGGGCGGTGGGGCCGATCGCGCCGATCGCGCCGCCCATGTCGGCGATATTCCCGGTGATGCGGACGCTGTAATCCGCGGTGGGATCGTCGCCGAAGATCCGCGCGGACAGGCTGCCTTCGTTGATGAAGATGCCGCCGCCGTAACTGGCCTGGCCATTGCTGGCATGGCCGGCGGCGTTGCCGACGATGAAGACCTGCTGGCCGGCGCCGGGTGACGGGTCGATGAGCATCGAAGCGGATCCGCTGCGCAAGGCCACGCCGCCGCCGGAGCGGAAGGCGAAGTTCCCGGAGATTTCGCCATGCCAGGCATGCACGGTGCAACCGCGCAGGCAGTGGATGCCACCACCGTAACCCTGGGCAACCAGGGTGTCGGCACGGTTGTTCCTGACGATCGCACCGTACGCCATGTTGAGCTGTGCATACTGGTCAAGGGTCGGGCCGGTGGATGACAGGTGGATGCCGCCCCCGTTGCTCGCCGAGTTCTCCTCGACGACGGTGCCGCGCTCGAGGTTTACAGTCATCGGGCCCGTGATGTGCAGCCCGCCACCTTCGCCAGTGGCCAGGTTGCCATCACGGATCGCCACGTTGCGCAGGGTCACTGCGCGGCGCGGATTGCCCACGGCGTTCTGGATCTGCATCACCCGGGTGTTTCCAGGAGTCGCGCGCAGCGTCGTCGGGAAGGTCGCCGTGGGGGTGGCATTGCCGCATGCGGTGAAGCCGCCGGTGATTTCGATGTCCCGCACCGGATTGACCAGCAGCAGGTTGTCGACCGCCTGCTCGAGCACGGCCAGGCGGATCTGGTGAGGGCCGCTGCCGGCATCGGCTACCGCCGCGGCCAATGCCGTGGACAACTGGCTATGGCTGCAGTCGGTTGTGTGCCCGACGGTGTAGAGGGCGGCAACGGCCGGCAGCGGAAAAACCAGCGTGGCAAGCAAGGTCAGTGATGCACGGAAGCTGATGGGCATGGGGGGATCCGGAGGCGGTTGGACGACTGTTGCCGGGACATTCGGCAAATCGGCCGCGACCATGCCAACCGGTGCCGTCGACGGCGGGCAGCGCCGTGTCCGGTCGCGCAGGAAGCCGGCCTGGCATGTTTTCGCCGGCATTCGCGAATGCGTGGCTGAGGGCGATGGCCGCCCGACCGGAGTTGCCTCATGAAGACCGTGCCATGGCGTGTCATGTCCTGCCTGCTACTCACCTTTGCCGTGTCCTCCCTGCATGCCGCCAGCTATTCGGTGGGCGGCGCCGGCTGCACCCATCCGACCTTGCAGGCGGCGTTGAATGCCGCGGCGACGGCGGCAGGTGGGCCACATCGGATAAAGCTGGCGGCAGCTGAGCTGACGACCGTGGGCCTGACGCTCAATGCACCCGCCCACGACATCACGATCGAGGGCGGTTATGCGGGCTGCACGTCGGAAATGCCAACCGCTGGCGCCAGCACCACGATCAGACAGACCGGTGCTGCGCGCGTGTGGTCGATGACCGGGGGCGACGTGGCGTTGCCGCGGCGGACGATCACGCTTATGCGGGTGCGGATTACCGGCGGCAATGCCGCCGCGGCGTCGGGTGGCGGCATTTTCGTCGGTGGCAAGCTGGAGCTGCGTCTGGCGCAAGGGGCCGTCGTGACAGGCAACCATGCGCTTGATGGCGGTGGCGTGGCCCTGTATTCCGGTGGCGAAGCCGTCGAAGACGTGGCCCGGCTGCGACTGGACGAAGGGGCCATGGTCCGGGACAACAGCGCGTCGCGATTCGGCGGCGGCCTGCATCTGCTCGGGGGCGCGAATGCGACGCTGCTCGAGGGCGGCGTCAATGACAACACCGCATCACTCCGCGGCGGCGGCATCTATCTGGACGGTCCGGGAACAGACCTGCGGATACAGACGTTCGGCCAATCCAGGGTCACGGTCGATGGCAATACGGCCGGACTGGCGGCGTTCTCCACCGGCAATGGATATGGCGGCGCCATCTACAGCGCGCGTGCCCGCGTCCTTGCCGATACCACGGGGAGCCCGGGTGAGCACAAGATCTCCCTGTCGGGAAATACGGCCAATTTCGGCGGTGCCATCTACGCCGAGGGGCCGACCAACGGCACCTTCACATTTATCGAGCTGCGTGACAGCGCCATCACCGGCAACTACGCCCGGGGCAAGGGTGGCGCGTTCTATTCGCGCTTTGCCGTCGACTGGGTGATCACCCACGACAGCACCGGGCCGTGCGCTGTTTTCCTCCTTGGCCTGGTTCCGTGTTCGCTGGTATTCGGCAATGCGGCCGGCAATGAGGGGGCGCCCGGCTTCCCGGGCGGCGGCGTGTTCTTCCTGGCAAGTGATGCCGGCGTGTCGCGCAGCATCGCGCGCGTCCGGCGCACGCTGTTCCAGTCCAACGAGGATATCGACGGCCGTGCAGCGATCATCGAGGCGGAAGGCGCGAACGAGTATCTGATCGAACGCAGCCTGTTCAAGGGCAATATCGCGGATGGCGGCGGCGCAACCTTTGCGGCCCTGTTCCGTTCGGGAAGCGCGAACAGCTGGCTGCTTTACAGCACCGTCCTGGACAACCACGTCGACCGCCTGTTCGTGTTCGGCGGTACCACGCTGAATGTCACCGGCAGCATCTTCTGGGACCCGGGCACGACGATATGGATGCAGCCGCCCTCGGCAATGACACATGGCGACTGCCTGATCTCCCATACCACGGCCAATCTCCCCGGATCGGTGCTGACCTGGGATCCACGCCTTGACTCACGTGGGCGGCCACGCAGGCGCTCCGACGCCTGGGACTACTGCGCGACCGCGGCGGCGGCCGACGCCGAGGGGCGCAACGGTTACGACATTCCGGGTGTGACGAACGCGTATGGCCTGTACGACCTCGGCGCCTACGAACAGGCCGACGTGATCTTCACGCACGGAATGGGCTCATACCCGATCAACTGATCACGGCAGGCGTCTGTCTTCATTCCACGGCGGCACGGAATCGTGCCTGCCGGTGGCTCCATCCGGACCTGCGCCGGGGCAGGCCCGCCAGCGGGCTATGCAAGGCCGGTCCGTTGGTCGCGGGGTGGAAACGGTGGACGCATCATCGTATCGCGCCGGGACCGGCGTGGTGGACGCGGCCTCTGCGTCAGCGTCTGCGTCATCGACAACGATCGCCCACGGACCCGATGTGTGGTGGCCGTTCCAGGGCATCGGTCGAATACCCACGACCCCACCTGCGAGGCCCGGGATCATCGGATCCCGAATGAAAACGCCCGGCCACGCGATGGCATGGCCGGGCGATCCGGATGCGGGGGCCGCCAGGGCCGGCCGCGATGCCGGGCTGGCGTTCCGGGTCAGACCAGCTCGATTGCGATGGCGGTCGCTTCACCGCCGCCGATGCAAAGGCTGGCGATGCCACGCTTGGCGCCGCGGGCGCGCAGCGCGTGGATCA
Organism: Pseudofulvimonas gallinarii; assembly: GCF_004343305.1. Taxonomy (GTDB): domain Bacteria; phylum Pseudomonadota; class Gammaproteobacteria; order Xanthomonadales; family UBA2363; genus Pseudofulvimonas; species Pseudofulvimonas gallinarii. The sequence goes on from NZ_SMAF01000012.1 coordinate 30,177, forward strand.
GCGTCACCACGATGCGCGCGCCGGAGGCGCCGATCGGATGGCCCAGTGCACAGGCGCCACCATGGACGTTGACCTTGGCGTGATCGATGCCCAGCTCCCGGATCGGTGCCATGGCGACGCAGGCGAAGGCTTCATTGATCTCGTAGAGGTCCACCTCGTGCTTGCCCCAGCCGGCTTTCTCCAGCACCTTCTGGATGGCGAACACCGGCGCGGTGGTGAACCATTCCGGCGCCTGCGCATGCGTGGCGTGGGCAACGATGCGCGCAAGCGGCGTCAAGCGATGCTGCTGCGCCGCTTCCGCCGACACCACGACCACCGCCGCGGCGCCGTCGGAGATCTTGGAGCTGGATGCGGCGGTGATGGTGCCGCCATCGCGCTTGAAGGCCGGGCGCAGCGTCGGGATCTTTTCGATGTCGCAGCGCGGCGGTTCCTCGTCGCGGGTTACCGTGACCTCGCCCTTGCGGGTGGTGACGGTGACGGCGGCGATCTCGTCATCGAAGGCACCGCTTTCGGTGGCGGCCAGCGCCCGACGCACGGATTCGGCGGCGAAGGCGTCCTGGTCTTCGCGCGTCATCGCGAACTGGTTGACGCACATCTCGCCGAACACGCCCATCGCCTGCTTGTCGTAGGGATTGGTCAGGCCGTCCCACATCATGTGGTCGACGATCTCGCCATTGCCCATGCGGTAACCGCCACGTGCCTTCGGCAGCATGTAGGGCGCATTGGTCATCGATTCCATGCCGCCGGCGATCGCCGTGTCGATGGAGCCGGCCTTGATGGCATCGTGCGCCAGCATGATGGACTTCATGCCCGAACCACACACCTTGTTGACGGTGGTGCAGCCGGCCGAGCGCGGGATGCCGGCATCCAATGCAGCCTGGCGCGCGGGTGCCTGGCCCAGGTTGGCCGGCAACACGCAGCCCATGAACACTTCTTCGACGGCCTCGGCGGGCAGGCCGGCATGATCCAGCGCGGCACGGATCGCCGTGCTGCCCAGATGCGTGGCCGGTACGCCGTCGAACTGGCCCTGGAAGGAGCCGATGGCCGTGCGCTTGGCGCCGGCGATGTAGATCTCGGTCATGACAGTTTCCCGAATGATGAGACGATGATGCGTTGCAGGATTATGCGCCCGGGTCGCTGGGGCGACAATGCGACCGGTCACACTACGCTGTGCTTCCAGCGAATTCGGATCCGATTATTGCGGCGCAACATACGGGCCGCCACTGGACCAAAGGGCACCCGGCATTCGCCGCCACGGCAATCGCCGCGGTTCCGGATGTTCCGCTCATTGACCGTCCAGCGAGCCGCAGCGTCCGCCTGCCTCGTACATTGCCCGGGCGCTTGTCAGCGCACGGGCACAGCCGCACGGACAACGCGCCTTCTCACACGGGATCCCTCTGCGCTGCCGGCATTCGCGGTGCTGTTCACCACGCGCCGGCGTTCCCCCGGGCAGCCGCCAGCACCGTCTGCTGCGATTTCGCGCTCCGGCAACTCCGCCCAATGCGGGGACGAAGCCCGCGCCTCCGATCGAGTCCCATGCGTCCGGCCGGCGGAGGGTCGGGCCACCGTCCGTTGCCGGCATCCTCATGGACGGACGATCTCCACAGGGATGCGCCCGACCACAGTCAGGCGCCCATGGATGGTGCGTGTTGGGCCCCGACCGCTGCACGCGAAGCGCGCGTGCAGGAGGCGCGTGCGGCAGTCGCCAGGGGTGTCCCCCCCTGAAGTTGCTTTCAGCAGGACAGGCAGGAGAAGTCACCCGGGCGCCAAGCAAGGCGCACGAGACAGCCACGGACGTCAGCCGCCGCACCCGGCCGGGACATCGGAGCATCTGCGCTCTGGCGCTCTGGCGCTCTGGTGCCAGCAACCAGCCGGTGCACAAGACCAATGGCTGCTTCGCTGGAACAATGCGGCCGTCACCGACCGGCGCACGGTCGAGGCGGATCGGTCCAGCGCGGACGCGGACAGGGTCCGCGGCCCGACAACCTCAGCTGTTGCCGGCGAAGAGTTCGCGGCCGATCAGCATGCGCCTGATCTCGTTCGTCCCCGCGCCAATCGCATACAGCTTGGCGTCGCGCAGGATCCGCCCGGTCGGATACTCGTTGATGTAGCCATTGCCGCCCAGGCACTGGATGCCTTCCAGCGCGACCTGGACCGCCGCCTCGGTGGCATGCAGCAGCACCGATGCGGCATCAATGCGCGAATCGCGTCCCTGGTCGTAGTCGCGGGCGACCTGGTAGGCATAGGCGCGCGAAGACGCCAGTGCGGTGTACATGTCGGCGATCTTGCCCTGCATCAGGCCGAAGGTGCCGATGGCCTCGCCGAACTGCCTGCGCTCGCGCACGTAGGGCAGGGCGATGTCCATGGCGGCCTGCATCAGGCCCAGCGGGCCACCGGTCAGGACCAGGCGTTCCGTATTCAGGCCGCGCATCAGCACGCGCACGCCCTGGTTCACTTCGCCAAGCACGTTTTCCTGCGGGATCTCGCAGTTGTCGAACACCAGTTCGCAGGTGTTGGAGCCGCGCATGCCGAGCTTGTCCAGCTTCTGCGCGGTTGAAAAGCCCTTCATGCCGCGTTCGACGATGAAGGCGGTCATGCAGCGGCTGCCTGCTTCCTTTCCGGCAGTGCGCATGTAGACCACCAGTACGTCGGCCTCGGGGCCGTTGGTGATCCACATCTTGTTGCCGTTGGCGACCCAGACCTCGCCACGCAGCTCGGCGCGGCAGCTCATGGAGCCGACGACGTCGGAACCGGCACCCGGCTCGCTCATCGCCAGCGCGCCCTTCCACTCGCCCGCGCACAGCTTCGGCAGGTACCTGCTTCGCTGTGCATCGGTGGCGTTGGCGTAGAGGTTGGAAACGCACAGGTTGGAATGCGCGCCGTAGCTCAGGCCCACGCTGCCGGAGGCGCGGGAGATTTCTTCCATCGCCACCATGTGCGCGAGATAACCCATGCCGGCGCCGCCGTACTCTTCCGGAACGGTGACGCCGAGCAGGCCCATTTCACCCAGCTTCGGCCACAGGTCCTGCGGGAATGCGTTCTCGCGGTCGATCTCCTCCGCCCGCGGGGCGATTTCCGCCTGTGCAAAGGCGTGCACGCTTTCGCGCAGCAGGTCGAGTTCTTCGCCGAGGGAAGGTATGCGCATGATCCGATGCCGTCTTGTGGGTGAAGCAGGGATGCGCGCGCCTCCCGACGCGCGCGTCGTGTGCCGTGCCGGCTCAGTTGCCGCGCATGCGGCCCTGGAAGCGCGGCGCATTGTTGCCCATGTGCGGCAGCTTGATCTTGCCGATCTGGGCGATGCGCTCCTCGGCCATGCGGTCGGCGGCCTTGAAGGTCGGAATGCCGTCGCGCTTGGCGATCTCGAAGATCTTGCCGAGGTTGTAGTAGATCGTGCGCATCATGCGCATGGCGCGCTCGCGGTTGTAGCCATCGAACTCGATCGAGACGTTCATCAGGCCGCCGGCGTTCACGGCATAGTCCGGTGCGTACAGGATGCCGCGCTTTTCCAGCTCGATGCCGCACTCGTCGGTGGCCAGCTGGTTGTTGGCGGCGCCACAGACGACCTTGCACTTCAGGCGCGGAATGGTGTCGAGGTTGATGGTGCCGCCCAGCGCGGTCGGCGAGTACACGTCGCAGTCGACGTCGTAGATCTCGTCCAGCTCGACCGCTTCGCAGCCCAGCTCGTCCACCGCACGCTGCACGGCCGCCTTGTTGATGTCGGTGACGAACACCTTGGCGCCCTGTTCGCGCAGCAGCTTCACGAACTCCATGCCGACGTGGCCGACGCCCTGCACGGCGTAGCTGTACTTGCCGACATCCTCGTTGCCGTAGACGTGGTTCAGCGACGCCATCAGGCCCTGCAGCGTGCCGTAGGCGGTGAACGGCGAGGGATCGCCGGAGCCGCCATGGACCTGGTGCACGCCGGTGACGTACTCGGTTTCCTTGAGCACGTATTCCATGTCGTTGACGTCGATGCCGACGTCCTCGGCGGTGATGTAGCGGCCGCCGAGCGAATTGACGAACCGTCCGAGCGCGCGGAACAGCGCCTCGCTCTTGTCGGTGTTGGGATCGCCGATGATGACGCCCTTGCCGCCACCCAGGTTCAGGCCGGCCACGGCGGCCTTGTAGGTCATGCCCTTGGACAGACGCAGCACGTCATTGAGCGCATCTTCCTCGGTCTTGTACGGCCACATGCGCAGACCGCCCAGGGCCGGGCCCAGCACGGTGTTGTGGATGGCGATGATCGCCTTCAGGCCGGCGTCCTGGTTGTGGCAGAACACGACTTCCTCATGGCCCGAGGTGGCGATTTTTTCGAACAGCATGTCGGACTACTCCGCTATCGGCGTGGGATGATTGGCCGGCCCGGAAAGCGGTGGCACGGAGAATTGTGCACCTGCAAAACTTCCGGATGCCGCCCTGCGTGAGGGCCGGCATTGTAGCAGCCCGCTTCGGCGGGTTTTCTGTACGCAGACGTGTGGAAGGTGATGACACAACGGGTGTTCATGGTGCTGTGGCTGCTGCTGGCCGCGCTGAAACTGGCGCTGGCCGTTCACCTGCCGCTTTTCGGCGACGAAGCCTTCTACTGGTGGGAAAGCCGCTGGCCGGCGTGGTCGTACAGCGACCTGCCGCCGCTGACCGCCTGGCTGATCGGCCTGGGATCGGCCATGCCGGGCGCCGAGATCGCGGTGCGCTGGCCGTTCCTGTTGCTGGGACTGCTGCTGCCCTGGCAGGTGGCGTGGCTGGCGCGCAGCAGCCATGGCGAGGCGGCCGCATGGACGGCCGGCATCCTGGCGCTTGTGCTGCCGCTGGCTTTCGCCATCGGCGTGATGGCGGTGCCCGACGTGGTGATGGCCTGCCTGTCCGTCGCCGCCGCACACCAGTTGCTCGTCGCATTGGCACCTCCGGCACGGGCCCGGCCATGGTTGTTGCTCGGCGTCGTGCTCGGGTTGGGCATGCTCTGCCATTACCGGTTTGCAGCATTGCCGCTGGTGATCGCGCTGGTCGTCCTGATGCATCCGCACGGACGCGCCACCCTGCGCACGCCCTGGCCGTGGCTGGCTGCGCTGGTCGCGGCGTCGACATTGCTTCCGCTGTGGTGGTTCAACGCCGGCCATGACTACGCCGGCCTGCGTTTCCAGTTGCTGGACCGCCACCCCTGGGCCTGGCAGTCCGACGGCTGGCTGCAACTGGCCGAGCAGGCGCTGGTGGTCGGTCCCGTTCTGGCCTGGATCATGGTCGCGACGATGTGGCGGCTGTGGCGACGCCGGCCACTGGCCGGCAACGAGATGACGCTGGCGGTGCTGGCGTCGGGAATGTGGCTGCTGTTCTTCGCACTGGGATTTGTCGCCGACAACGAGCGCTTCCGCTGGCACTGGCAGTTGCCGGCCTATCTGGTCGCCCTGCCGCTGGTGGCCGGGTCGTGGTCGACGTGGTCGCAACGCATCCGGACCGCCGCGCTGGCGGTGTCGGCCCTCGTCATCGCGCTGGTGCTGGCGTACTTCGCCGCCGGGATCTGGCCGTCTGCGCAGGGCGGCTGGTTCGATGGCAAGCGCTTCCCCGCGAACTTCAGCGGCTGGCGTGAAGTCGCGGCGTGGCAGCGCGAGGCGGATGCCGGCGCGACCCCGGTGATCGTGGACAACTTCATGCTCGGGGCGGCATTGACCTACTACATGGCGCCGGAACGTCGCGATGCCGTGCGCGTCCTCGACGACCCGCTCAACAGCCGTCATGGCCGCGCCGCCCAGCTGGCGATCTGGTCGCTGGACGAAGCGGCGCTGGCTTCGCAGCCACCGGCACCAGGCTGGCTGCTGGTCGAGGAAACCGCGCGTCGTTTCAGCGACCGCTGGGACTGGTACCGGAACCTGTGCACGCGTTTCGCGGGACTGCGCCTCGACGGCGTGCTCGACCTGTTCGACGGACGCAAGCGCTTCGTGCGCTGGCGCCATGACGGTTACTCGACGCAGCCGCACTGCGACACTGCAGCGTTGCCGCCGCTGGGCTGGGTGGACCAGGACCGCCAGGTGCGCCACCGTGGCGAGCCCGTGCTGGTTTCCGGCTGGGTGACGCAGGCGGGGCAGGGCATCGAAGCGGTCGACATCCGCATCGAAGGCCAGGCGCCGGTCAGCGTATCGCGGACGCGCGAGGCGGCCTGGGCGCGCCAGCATTGGGGCGAGCTGGGTGATCCCGCCGGTGATCGCCTCGGTTTCGGCGTCGTGATCGACACCCGCGACTGGGCAGCCGGGACCTACACCTACCAGGTCGAGGCGCGTCGTCCGGACGGGCTTGTCTGGCCCATCGGCAGCGGCGCGCTGCGCATCGATCGCTGATCAACCGGCGAGCGGATCGACGCCGGCATCGCGCAACATCCTCGCCAGCGCGATGAGCGGAAGGCCGACCAGCGCCGTCGGATCGCGGCTGTCGATATGTTCGAACAGGACGATGCCCAGGCCTTCGCACTTGAAGCTGCCGGCACAGTCGTAGGGCTGCTCGCGCTGCAGGTAGGATTCGATTTGACGCTCCTCCAGCGGGCGGAACCGCACCGCGGTCGTGTCGAGGTGAACCTGTTCACAGCCGGTGGCGTCGATGACGCAGACCGCCGTCAGGAACCGGACGGTACGACCCGAACAGGCGGCCAGCTGTTCGCGCGCACGCGCGTGGTCGCCGGGCTTGCCCAGCAGGCGGTCGCCCAGCGCGGCAACCTGGTCCGAGCCGACCACCACGCGGCCCGGATGGTCTGCGGCAACGGCGCGCGCCTTGGCGATGGCCAGCCGGCGGGCGAGGGCGTCCGGCGCTTCGCCGGGCCGCGCCGATTCGTCGACGGCCGGTGCCGCCTGGGAAAATCCGGTCAGGATCCGTTCCAGCAGCGAGCGACGGTAGGCGGAGGTCGAGGCCAGTACGACAGTAGTCATGGAACGCCTTGAATTGACAGGTTCTTTATACGGGCGCTAGCATAGCCGTCTTATGTCTCGCGGGCTGCCCGATCAGGTCGATGTCTGGCGAATGGTGACCGGGCGTCGCTGCTTTGCGGGCGAGCTCGATCTGGCCAGCCTGACGCGCCTGCGCGACAGTCTTGGCAGCACCGAAGGCGTCGTCACCTGCGAGATCGAGTTCGATACGGACGAGTTCGACCAGGCCTATGTCGAAGTGCGCGCCCAGAGCGAGCTTCCGCTCGTCTGCCAGCGCACGCTCGAGGTGTACAGGCAGCCGGTCTCGATCGGGCTTCGTCTCGGCCTCATGCGGCGCGAGGACGAGGAAGCGGCATTGCCGCCCGGATACGAGCCGCTGCTGGTGCCGGCCGACGGCATGGTGGCGCTGGCGGACCTGATCGAGGACGAGCTGATCCTGGCGCTGCCGCTGGTGCCGGCGCGACCGGACAGCGCGCTGGTCGGACAGGAAGAAAGCGCCGCGGAAGAGGCGCAGGAAGATGCGAAGCCCAACCCCTTCGCTGTTTTGAAATCGCTGCGCTTGCAGTAGGCGGCAACCCGGACAACAAGTCCTCCGTTCAAGGACGAACGGCGGCAATCACGTCAGGATGACACGGCAAGAGATCACTGGAGTTTTCCACCATGGCTGTTCAGAAGAGCCGCAAGACCCCGTCGACGCGCGGCATGCGCCGTTCCCACGATGCCCTCACCGCGGCGCAGCTTTCGACCGACCCGACCAGCGGCGAGACCCATCGTCGCCACCACGTCACCAAGGATGGCTACTACCGTGGCCGCCAGGTGATCGCGTCCAAGGTGGAAGTGGCCGAGGACGACGAGGATTAAGTTCCTCCCGTGCCGACCGTCGCGTCAACATCGCGCCGGGAGGCACCGGCGCAAGGCCATCAATGCAAGACAGGCAGGGGCGTGAGCCGGCGATGAGCCGGGCTCGCGCCTTTGTCTTACCCGCGTGTCGCCCGCCAGGACGGCAACCGCGTGGTTTTCGGGAGGATATCTAGGTGATCTATTCGCGAATTGCCGGAACGGGCAGCTACCTGCCTGAGCGTGTGTTGACCAACGCCGACCTCGAGAAAATGGTCGAGACCACCGACGAGTGGATCCGCGAGCGCACGGGCATTTCCGAGCGCCGGATCGCCGCCGAGGGCCAGACCACGGCGGATCTTGCCGAGCAGGCCGCGCGACGCGCGATGGAAGCGGCCGGCGTCACCGCCGACGACATCGACCTGATCGCCCTGGGCACCACGACCCCCGACCTGATCTTCCCGAGCACGGCCTGCCTGGTGCAGGCGCGCCTGGGTGCGGGCGGTTGCGCCGCGTTCGATGTCAACGCCGCCTGCTCCGGATTCATCTACGCGCTGTCGATGGCCGACAAGTTCATCCGTTCCGGCCAGTCGAAGTGCGCGCTGGTGATCGGCGCCGAGACGTTGACCCGGATGATCGACTGGACGGACCGCGGCACCTGCGTGCTGTTCGGTGATGGCGCCGGCGCCGTCGTGCTGAAGCCGTCCGAAGAGACCGGCATCCTCTCGACGCACCTGCATGCCGATGGCGGCCACAAGGAACTGCTGTTCAATCCCGTCGGCGTGTCGTCCGGTTTCCGCGACGAGCACAACCACGGCGTCAAGGTGGTGATGATCGGCAACGAGCTGTTCAAGGTCGCCGTGCGCGCCCTGGCCAAGGTCGCCGAGGAAGCGCTCGAAGCCAACGGCATTGCCCAGGAAGAACTGGACTGGCTGGTCCCGCACCAGGCCAACCTGCGCATCATCAGCGCCACTGCGCGCCATCTCGGCCTGCCGATGGAAAAGGTCATCGTCACCGTCGACCGCCACGGCAACACGTCGTCGGGTTCGGTGCCGCTGGCGCTCGACGAAGCGGTCCGCGACGGCCGCATCCAGCGCGGCCAGCTGCTGCTGATGGAAGCCTTCGGCGGCGGCATCACCTGGGGTTCGGCACTGCTGCGCTACTGATCGGGTCGGCTCCGGCGAGACACGGAGTGTCCGCTCGCCGGTGTATCGAACAAGTGAACTGGGAGTTTTCTGGATGACTGCACAAAACCAATCGATGGCCGATCTGGCCTTCGTGTTCCCGGGGCAGGGGTCGCAGGCGCCGGGCATGCTGGCGGACCTGGCGGCCGCGTTTCCGCTGGTGACCGACACCTTCGCCGAGGCCTCCGAAGGGGCAGGCGTGGATCTGTGGGAGATCAGCCAGTCCGGCGACGAACGCCTCAACCAGACCGAGTTCACGCAACCGGCGCTGCTCGCCGGCGGCATCGCGGTGTGGCGGCTCTGGCGCGCGCAGGGCGGGGCCATCCCGGCGCAGCTGGCCGGCCACAGCCTGGGTGAATACACCGCGCTGGTCGCAGCGGGCGCCCTTTCGCTGGCTGACGGTGCCCGCCTGGTGCGCGAGCGCGGCCGCCTGATGCAGGAAGCGGTGCCCGCCGGTGTCGGCGCCATGGCCGCGGTGCTCGGCACCGACGACGCGCTGGTTGCCGACGTCTGCGTCGCGGCGTCCGGCGACGAGGTCGTGGTTCCGGCGAACTACAACTCCCCCGGCCAGATCGTCATCGGCGGCCACGCCGTCGCCGTGGATCGCGCCATTTCGCTGCTCGCCGAGCGTGGCGTGCGCAAGGCGGTGAAACTGCCGGTCAGCGTGCCTTCGCACACGCCGCTGATGCGTCCCGCGGCGGAGCGCCTGGCAGGCGTGATGGCGCAGCTGGACTGGCAGATGCCGTCGCTTCCGGTGCTGCACAACGTCGACGCCCGACGTCGCGATTCGGTCGAGGCGATCCGCGATGCGCTGGCGGCGCAGCTGTTCCAGCCGGTGCGCTGGACCGACTGCGTGCAGGCGCTGGTCGCGGCTGGCGCGACGCGGATCGCCGAATGCGGTCCGGGCAAGGTGCTCGCCGGCCTGGTGAAGCGCATCGACAAGTCGCTGGACATGCGCGCCCTCGGCGGCGCGGACGAATTCAACGCGGCGCTTGACGCCTGGCGCGCCTGAGCACCGACAAGGAGACCCTTATGAACGCAGTGCTTGAAGGCGAAATCGCCCTCGTCACCGGCGCCAGCCGCGGCATCGGCGCCGCCATTGCCGACACGCTGGCCCGGGCCGGCGCACGCGTGATCGGCACCGCCACCAGCCCGTCCGGCGCCGATGCCATCAGCGAGCGACTGGCGGCGCTGCCCGGCAAGGGCGAGGGCCGCGTGCTGGACGTGACCGCGCCGGGCGCCTGCGAGGCGCTGGTCGAAGCGGTCGGCAAGGACATCGGCGCGGTGTCGATCCTCGTCAACAACGCCGGCATCACCCGCGACCAGTTGTTGATGCGCATGAAGGACGACGACTGGCAGGGGGTCATCGACACCAACCTGACTTCGGTCTTCCGCCTCGGCAAGGCGGTCCTGCGCGGCATGATGAAGGCACGCAAGGGCCGCATCATCTCCATCGCCTCGGTGATCGGTTCCATCGGCAACGCCGGCCAGGCCAACTACGCGGCCGCCAAGGCCGGCATTGTCGGCTTCAGCAAGTCGATGGCGCGCGAAGTCGGCAGCCGCGGCATCACCGTGAACGTGGTCGCGCCGGGTTTCATCGAGACCGACATGACGCGCGACCTGCCGGAGGCACAGCGCCAGGCGCTGGCCGATTCGATCGCGCTCGGGCGCCTGGGCACGCCGGACGATATCGCGCAGGCGGTCCTGTTCCTGGCCGGACCGGGCGGCGCCTACATCACCGGCGAAACGCTGCATGTCAACGGCGGCATGTACATGAGTTGAGGCTAGCGGCTGGCAAGGCGCATGCCACCTTCGCGACACTCGGACTTGCAGCCGGCTGGGTCGGGAAACCGCTTCACGGACGGGCGCCAATCGTGTCCGTTCCTGTGTCGTGTTCTTCGTCCTGGCCGGCAGGAATCCGCGTAACGTCCGGCACCTCCACGTTATTTTTCCGCCCCGGTCGGGGGCTTCCCTCCGCCGGGCGGTCATGCTCTACAATCCCCGCTTCACTCACGCAGCAGAGGTCGTCACACACATGAGCAGCATCGAAGATCGCGTCAAGAAAATCGTGGTCGAGCAGCTCGGGGTCAAGGAAGAGGAAGTTACCCCCAGCGCATCGTTTGTCGATGATCTCGGCGCAGACTCCCTGGATACCGTCGAGCTGGTGATGGCGCTCGAAGAAGAGTTCGAGTGCGAGATCCCGGACGAAGATGCCGAGAAGATCACCACCGTCCAGCAGGCCGTCGACTACGTCAAGGCCCACGTCAAGGCCTGAGCCTTGACCGGCGCGTCCGTCCAGACGGAGCGGACGCGCATGCAGTTGAATCCGGCGCCCGGCAATCCTGCCCGGGCGCATTCATGTCCATCCGTTGAAGTGTGATATCGCCATGAGCAAGCGTCGCGTCGTCGTCACCGGCCTGGGCATCCTGTCGCCCGTCGGAAATACCATCGATTCGGCCTGGGAGGCCGTGACAGAAGGGCGCAGCGGCATCGGCCCGATCACCCACTTCGACGCCAGCGCGTTTGCAACGCGCATTGCCGGCGAGGTCCGCAACTTCGATCCAGCCCACTGGATCGCCGCCAAGGACGTGAAGAAGATGGACCCGTTCATCCACTACGGCATCGCCGCCGGACTGGATGCGCTGGCCGATTCCGGGCTTGAGATCACCGATGCCAACGCCGAGCGCGTCGGCGCGGCGATCGGCGCCGGCATCGGTGGCATCGGCACCATCGAGAAGACGCACGAGGCCTACATGACCGGTGGGCCGCGCAAGATCTCGCCGTTCTTCGTGCCGAGCGCGATCATCAACATGATCTCGGGCCACCTGTCGATCATGAAAGGCCTGAAGGGCCCCAACTTCGCGGCCGTCACGGCCTGCACCACCGCCACCCACTGCATCGGCCTGGCCGCGCGCATGATCGCCTACGGCGACGCCGATGCGATGCTGGCGGGTGGCGCCGAGTATTCGACGACGCCGACTGCCGTCGGCGGCTTCATTTCCGCCCGCGCACTGTCCAGCCGCAACGACGAACCCGAGCGTGCCAGCCGTCCGTGGGACGTCGATCGCGACGGCTTCGTGCTCTCCGATGGCGCCGGCATCGTGATGCTGGAGGAATACGAGCACGCACGCGCCCGCGGTGCCCGCATCTACTGCGAGCTGATCGGTTTCGGCATGAGCGGCGACGCCTACCACATGACCGCGCCGAGCGAGAACGGCGACGGCGCCGCGCGCTGCATGGTCAACGCGCTGCGCGACGCCGGCATCGACGCCGCCGAAGTCGGCTACATCAATGCGCACGGCACCTCGACGCCGGCCGGCGACGTCGCCGAGGCGCAGGCGGTGCGCAGCGTGTTCGGCGAGCACGCAGGCAAGGTTATGGTCAGCTCGACCAAGTCGATGACCGGACACCTGCTCGGTGCGGCCGGCGGCATCGAAGCGATCTTCGCCATCCTGGCCCTGCATCGCGGCGTCATTCCGCCGACCATCAACCTGGAAAATCCCGATCCGGCCGTGGCCGGACTGGACCTCGTGCCGAACACGGCGCGCGAGGCGCAGGTGGACATCGCGCTGTCGAACTCCTTCGGTTTCGGCGGCACCAACGGCACGGTCGTCTTCCGGCGCGCCTGACCGCGCTGGCGGTCGCCTTCCGGCGAGTCCGCGTCCCGCAACCATGTCGCCGGCAGGCCACCGATGACCTCGACCGTCGACACGCTTGCGGGCATTGATCCGCTGGCGCTGCTGGCCCGCTGGCCGCAGCGCTACCCCGCGTTCCTCGACAGTTCCGCCGGCAATCCGCTCACCGGTCGTCGCGACCTTCTCGCGGTCGGCGACGGTCGCCATCTCGTGCTCGGCGGCGACGGCCAGGTACGCGACCAGGACGGGCAGGTGGTCGGCAGCGATTTCGCCAGTTGCCTCGACGCCGCGTTCGACCGCGAGCGACTCGAACGCGACAGCGCTGACGACGATGTCGCCGGCGGTGGCTGGCTCCTCTACCTGGGCTATGAAGCGGTCGCGCAGTTCGAACCGACCTTGCGCCTGCCGGCCTTCAACGAGGCGGCGTTGCCGGTCGCGCTTGCGCTGCGCACGCCGGCCACCCTGTGGCGGGAACATGCCGACGGTCGCAGCCGCGTCTTTGCCGAGCCCGGCTGGGAACACCTGCTGGATCGCCTTTGCGAAGACGCCGCCGAGTGCGCATCTCCTGGGCACGGCGACGATCTGCCGCCGGTCGATGCGCTGGTCGAGGATCCGCCGCAACGCTTTGTCGATGGCGTGCAGCGCGTGCTCGACCACCTGCGTGCCGGTGACACCTTCCAGGTGAACCTTTCGCGCGGCTGGCGGGCGCGTTTCGCGGCGTCGCCGGACCCGGTGGCGCTGTACAGGCGCCTGCGGCGCCTCAGTCCGGCGCCGTTCTCGGCGCTGCTGCGGTGGCAGGACGCCAGCGTGCTGAGCGCCTCGCCCGAACGCCTGCTGCGCGTGCGTGGTCGCCGCATCGACACCCGTCCCATCGCCGGAACGCGGCCGCGGGGGCGTGACGAAGCGGAGGACGCGGCGCTGCTCGCCGAGCTGATCGCGCATCCCAAGGAGCGCGCCGAACATGTCATGCTCATCGACCTGGAGCGCAATGACCTCGGGCGCATCTGCATACCGGGCAGCATCCGCGTCGACGAGCTGATGACGCTGGAGTCGTACGCCCATGTCCACCACATCGTTTCCAACGTCGGCGGCGAGCTGCGCGCGGACGTGACGCCCGGGCAGGTGCTGCGCGCGCTGTTCCCCGGTGGCACGATCACCGGCTGTCCGAAGGTGCGCTGCATGGAGATCATTGCCGGGCTGGAAGCGGTCGGCCGCGGTCCCTATACCGGCGCCATCGGCTATCTGGACTGTCACGGCGACATGGATCTCAACATCCTGATCCGCAGTGCCTGGCTGGATGTCGACCGCATGGGCTTCCGCACCGGCGCCGGCATCGTCGCCGATTCGATCGCCGGGCGGGAACTCGCCGAAACACGCGCCAAGGCGCGCGGCATGTTGGCGCTGCTCGGACAATGAAACGTTCGCGCACCGTGGCCGGCCCGGCAAAGCGCCCCGGCATCACTCGCGTCCAGGCACTGGTCGATGGCAAGCCGTCCGCGAGCATTCCGGCGCTCGATCGCGGGCTGGCCTATGGCGACGGCCTGTTCGAAACCATCCGCTTCGTGGCCGGGGCCGCGCCCTTGTGGCCACTGCATATGGCGCGCCTGCGCGCCGGTTGCCGACGGTTGCAACTGCCGCAACCCGACCTCGCACTGCTCGCGCGTGAAGCGGGTTGTCTTGCCCGTGGCGGCGACTGCATCGTCAAGCTGGTGCTTACCCGCGGCGACGGCCGCGGCTATGGGCCGGATCACGCCGCTACGACAAGGCGGATCCTCGGCCGCCACGACCTGCCCGGGATGCCCGCCAGCGTCTACGGCCAGGGCGCGCGCCTGCGCTGGTGCCGCCTGCAGCTGTCCAGCCAGCCGGCACTGGCCGGCCTAAAACACCTCAACCGCCTTGAAAACGTGCTCGCGCGGGGCGAATGGCGCGACCCGCGCATCCATGAAGGCCTGCTGCTCGATGCCGACGGACACGTGATCTCGGCAACCGCTGCAAACGTTTTCATCGTGCGTGGCGGTGTGCTCCTGACACCGAAGCTGGACCGCTGCGGCGTTGCCGGCGTCGCGCGCGCCTGGATCCTGCGTCGTGCGCGCCGGGCGATGGCCGTGCGCGAGGACGATCTGGACCGCGCAGCCGCGCTCGCCGCCGACGAGGTCTTCATCAGCAACGCCGTGCGCGGCATCGTTCCGGTCACGCGCATCGGCGATCGCCGATTTCCCGTCGGACCGGTAACCCGAAGGCTCGGTTACACTCTGGCGGCCCTGGGCATTGGCCAGCCACCCGGAACGCTTTCGGAACGATGACCGAGTCTCCCTCCGCAACCTGGCATCGTGCGCACGGCTGGATCGGCAAGGTGCTGCTGGTCCTGCTGCTGCTCACTGCGGTCGCTGCCGCATTCGCCTGGCGCGATTACCAGCACTTCGCTTCGACACCGCTGCCGATCGGCAATGACGAAGTGATCTTCGAGGTCAAGAAGGGCGACTCGCTGCGCACCGTCGTGCGCCGCCTGGCGCGCATGGGCCTGACCGAGAACTGGCGCCAGCCCTGGTGGCAGGCGCTGGCGGTGGAAACCGATGTCATCCGGCGCCTGCAGGTTGGCGAGTACGCGCTGGGCCATGGCGTCACGCCGCGCAGCCTGCTCGACAAGTTCGCGCGTGGACGCGTGGTCCAGCACCAGTTCACCATCATCGAAGGCTGGACCTTCGGCCAGCTGCGACGCGCGCTGGCCGACGTCGAAGGCATCACGCACACGCTCGCCGACCAGAGCGACGAGATGATCATGGCGGCGCTGGATGCCGAGGGCCAGCACCCGGAAGGCTGGTTCCTGCCGGAGACCTACGCCTTCACCCGCGGCGTCACCGACCTGGCGCTGCTCAAGCGCGCGCACCTGGCGATGAAGGCGGAACTGCAGGCCGCGTGGGCGAAGCGCAGCGAGGCCACCGCCGTGGAGACGCCTTACCAGGCGCTGATCCTCGCGTCGATCATCGAGAAGGAAACCGGCAAGGCCAGCGAGCGGCCGGAGATCGCCGGCGTGTTCTCGCGGCGCCTGCGCCTGGGCATGCGGTTGCAGACGGATCCGACGGTGATCTACGGCCTGGGCAGCGCCTTCGACGGCAACCTGCGTCGGCGTGACCTGCAGGCCGACACGCCTTACAACACCTACACGCGCGAAGGCCTGCCGCCGACACCGATCGCGCTGCCGGGCAGGGATTCCATCGCCGCGGCGATCTCGCCGGCCGATGGCAGGACGCTGTATTTCGTTTCGCGCGGTGATGGCAGCCACCAGTTCTCCGAGAACTATCGCGACCACGTCAACGCCGTGCGCCGCTACCAGCTCGGCGCGCGCCGGCAGGTCCTGCAGGCGGAATCGACGGGCCCGGCCGGCGACGCCGGCGCTGGCGACGACGACGCGTCGACGCCATGAACGGCCGTTTCATCAGCATCGAAGGGGGCGAGGGTGCCGGCAAGAGCTCGGTGATCGCCGCCTGTCTCGACCATCTGCGAGCGCACGGCATTGATGTCGTTGCCACGCGCGAACCCGGCGGCACCGCGCTGGCCGAACGCATCCGCGCACTGATGCTGGACGCCGCGCACACCGGCATGACGGCGCACACCGAGTTGCTGCTGGTCTTCGCGGCGCGTGCCCAGCATGTGCGCGAAACCATCCGCCCGGCCCTGGCGCGCGGTGCCTGGGTGCTGTCGGACCGCTTCACCGATTCCAGTTACGCCTACCAGGGTGGCGGACGCGGCCTTCCGGTCGATGTCATCGCCATGCTCGAGGACTTCGCCGTCGAGGACACGCGTCCGGACCTCACGCTGTGGCTTGACCTGCCGGTAGCCGATGGACTGGCGCGGATGAAAGGCCGCGGCGACGCCGACCGCATCGAGGCCGAGTCGCTGGCCTTCTTCGAGCGCGTCCGTGCCGCCTTCGCGGCGCGCGCCGCGGCAGAGCCCGCGCGATTCCGTCGCATCGACGCCGCCGCCGCGATCGATGACGTCGCCGCGCAGGCCCGAGCCGCGCTGGATGCGCTGGTCGCGGGCAACAGAAACAGGGTGGTCCTGTCATGAGTACAACGCTGGCGCCCTGGCTGCAGCCGGCGTGGACGCAGTTTGAATGCGCGCTGCGCAACGGTCGGCTTGGTCATGCCGTGTTGCTCGCCGGTGAGCAGGGGCTCGGCAAGCGGACGCTGGCACAGGCGATGGCGACGCGCCTGTTGTGTCAATCGCCCGCCGCCGACGGCAGCGCCTGCGGCCACTGCCGCAGTTGCGTCTGGCTGGCCGCCGGTACGCATCCGGATTTCCGGCAGGTGCAGCCGGAAGAAGACAGCGACAGCATCAAGATCGCGCAGATCCGCGACCTGATCGCCCGCGTGCAGCTGACCGGCCAGGCCAGCGCCGTGCGCGTCGCCATCGTCGAACCGGCAAACGCGATGACCAACCAGGCGCAGAACTCGCTGCTCAAGACGCTGGAAGAACCGCCGCCGGGCGTGCACCTGATCCTCGTGGCGGACGAGCCCGAGCATCTGCTGCCTACGGTGCGCAGCCGTTGCCAGCACTATGTGGTCACGGTGCCTTCGCCGCAGGTCGTGCAGGCGTGGCTGGCTGCTCAGGGTCGCAGCGTACTGGCGTTGACCGTCGCGCTGGCGGCCGGCCATCCCGGAACGGCGATGGCCTGGAGTGAACCGGAGGCTTCGAAGCGCCTCGCTGCCGTCGGCGAGGACCTGGTCGCCGTGCGCAAGGGCCGACAGTCGCCACTGGCCGTGGCCGGTCGCTGGGCGGCGGCAGCGGACGACAATGTCGAGGCTGCGATCGCCTGGTTGCGTCTGTGGGGCTGGGCCAGCGCCGGCCACGACGTCGCCCAGGGCATCACGGCGCCGGCCGATCTCGACCATCTCAGCCGCTGCCAGGCCGAGGCCATGAAACTGCGCGGCCGCCTGCGCGCGCCGCTCAAGCCGAGCTGGCTGCTGCACGAGTGGCTGCTGTCCTGGCAGGGCAAGTGAGCGGGGCCTTGTCCGCGATCGGTTGCAGTCGCGGACAAGGCCCCAGGCACGGCACGGATCCCGCTTGCCCGTAGAAGGCTTTCCCCGCCCCAACCTCCGGCACGTGCGCGACAGGACAACCGGAGTAAGCTTGCGGCGCCTTACCGGAATCGCAGCGTGCCGCCATGTCCGAGCCGTCCGACCCGCGCGAACCCACGCCGCACATGCGCCGTCTCGCAGCCTCGATGTCGCGCTCGCGCGATGCACTGCGCACGCTGCCCGGCATGCTGTCGCGCAGCCTGGCGCCGTCCGCCGGCGGCAAACACCGGATCTGGCGCGACCTGCGGCTGATGCTGGTGGCGCTGGTGCCGTTCGTCGTCGCCGTCGTGGTCATGGTCATGCGCGGCGGCCATGGTGCCTGGGTGATCGTCCAGGCCGCGCCGCCGCCGTGGCAGGCCGATGCCGGGATCGACCCGCGCATCCGCGAGCTGATTGGCGAAACCGTCGTGTTCGAACGCACACGCCTGCGTGGCCCCGATCCATTCGCCTGCAAGGGCGCGCGCTACCGGGAGTTCGACATGGCCGTCCAGGGCGTGTTCCAGGGCGCGCTCAGCGACGATCCACGGCTTGCACAACGCGCGGCAACGCTCGGTCTGGACGGACCGGAAGTCAGGACACTGCGCATCGACTGCGACAACGCCAGCTTCGACTTCCATCGCGTCGACAACCGCCTGCTGCTGATGCTCGACGGTGCCATCCTGCGGCTGGTCCCGCGCTGACCGGACCGGGGGCGCTGCGGTGCGCTGCGTCCCGGCTGTCGAAATGGCGCGGTCGCAATCGACTCACCCTTGACGAACCAGGCCCGGTGGAGGGCAGGCATGACGTTGGCGATCGAAACCATTGATCTGCGCAAGACCTTCGCGAAAACGCACGCCGTCGATGGCATCAGTCTGCAGGTGGCGCGCGGCGCGGTATACGGCCTGCTTGGCCCCAACGGTGCCGGCAAGACCACGACCATCCGCATGCTGGCGACGCTGTTGCGGCCGGATGGCGGCAAGGCGCTGGTGTTCGGGCAGGACGTGGTCGCCAAAGCGGCACAGGTGCGCAACCGGATCAGCCTGACCGGCCAGTTCGCTTCGGTCGATGAAGACCTGACCGGCATGGAGAACCTGGTGCTCATCGCCCGGCTGCTGGGGTTTTCGTGGCGCGACGCGCGGCAGCGCGCCACGACCTTGCTGGAAGCCTTCGATCTGGCCGGGGCGGCGGTCCGCCAGGTGCGCCATTTCTCCGGCGGCATGCGGCGTCGACTGGATATTGCCGCCAGCCTCGTCCGCGCCGCCGACCTGCTGTTCCTCGACGAGCCGACGACGGGTCTGGATCCGCGCAGCCGCAACCAGGTGTGGGACATCGTGCGCGCCATTGCCGGCCAGGGCACGACGGTATTGCTGACGACCCAGTACCTCGAGGAAGCGGACCGTCTCGCCGACCGGCTTGGCGTCATCGACCACGGCCGGTTGATCGCCGAGGGCACCAGCCGCGAACTCAAGCAGTCGCTGGGCGGTCGCACGCTGCATGTCCGCCTGGCCGATCCGTCCCGGGCCGAGGAGGCGCGTTCGCTGCTGCAGGCGGCGCTGGGTGGCGTGCATGCGGGCCATGAGCCCGGGCTCCTGCTGGCCAAGGTCAACGACGACGAGCGCGTGCCGGCGGCGCTGTCGGCGCTGGCGGGAAGCGGACTGGCGTTCACTGAGTTCGCGTTGGCACAACCCAGTCTCGACGAGGTGTTCTTCGCCCTGACCGGGCGGTCGGCCGAGGCGAAAGGCGAGGAAGAGGCGGCATGAACCAGGCTTTCGAACGCGCACTGTCATCCGGGCCTGCGCCCGCCGCACCCGGCGGCTGGTCGGCGGCGGTCACGCTGGCCTGGCGGGCGATGCTGAAAATCAAGCATGTGCCTTTCCAGCTCTTCGACGTCACCGTGTTCCCGATCATGATGACGCTGATGTTCACCTACCTGTTCGGTGGTGCGCTGGCGGGATCGACCGGGGCGTACCTGCAATACCTGCTGCCGGGTATCGTCGTGCAGACCATGGTGTTCCTCACCGTCTACACCGGCGTCGGCATCAACACCGACATCGACAAGGGGCTGTTCGACCGCTTCCGCTCGCTGCCGATCTGGCAGCCGGCACCGATCGTCGGCGCGTTGCTCGGCGATCTGGCCCGTTATGCGCTGGCGGCGCTGGTGGTGCTGACCGTCGGCTTCATTCTGGGCTTCCGGCCGGAGGGCGGCATCGTCGGTGTGGTACTTGCCGTGGCGCTGATGCTGGTCTTCGCCTCGGCGATGTCGTGGCCGTGGATCATCGTCGGCATGCTGGTGCGTTCACCGGAATCGGTGATGACCACCAGCTTCCTGTTCCTGTTTCCGCTCACCTTCGTCAGCAACATCTTCGTCAACCCCGACACCATGCCGGGCTGGATGCAGACGGTGGTGTCGGTGAATCCGGTGAGCCATCTGGCCAGCGCATCACGCGGCCTCATGCACGGCAACGTCGATGCCGGCGACGTGATCTGGGTGCTGCTCGCCTCGCTCGTGGTCACCGCCGTCTTCGCGCCGCTGGCCATGCGCATGTACTACCGCGAGCGCTGAAGCCCGCGGGCGTGGCCGGGTGGGAGTGGGTGCTGGCGTAGCGCCGGCAAACATCCATGGAAGGATCCGCCGGCGATGTCCGTGCCTACTTGTCGACGAAGGCGCGTTCGATGACGTAGTCGCCCGGCTCGCGCGTGCGCGGCGAGACCTGGAAACCGCGCTCGTCGAGCAGGCGGGCCGTGTCGGCCAGCATCTGCGGGCTGCCACACAGCATCAGGCGGTCGGTGGACGGGTCCAGCGGCGGCAGGCCCAGGCGCGCGGTGAGTTCACCGCTCTCGATCAGGTCGGTGACCCGGCCGGTGTTGTGGAACGCTTCGCGCGTGACCGTCGGGTGGTAGAGCAGCTTGCCGCGCACCAGCTCGCCCAGGTATTCGTGCTCGAACAGGCCGCGCTCGAACAGGTCGCGATAGGCGAGGTCGTTCACTTCACGGACGCCATGGACGACGATCACCTGTTCGAAGCGCTCGTAGGTTTCCGGCTCCATCGCCAGACAGACGAACGGCGCCAGGCCCGTTCCGGTGGCGAGCAGGAACAGCCGCTTGCCCGGATTGAGGTCGTCGAGCACCAGCGTGCCGGTGGGCTTGCGGCTCATGAGGATGCGGTCGCCGACCTGGATGTGCTGCAGGCGCGAGGTCAGCGGCCCGTCCGGCACCTTGATGCTGAAGAACTCCAGGTGTTCTTCCCAGCTTGGACTGGCGATCGAGTAGGCGCGCATCAACGGCTTGCCTTCGACTTCCAGCCCGATCATCACGAACTGGCCGGCGCGGAAGCGGAAGCCGGGATCGCGCGTGGTCTTGAAGCTGAAGAGGCCATCGTTCCAGTGACGCACCTCGAGGACGTTCTCCACAGCGAAGCCGCGCAGGGCGGGGTTGCCCTCGGGCTGTCCGGAAGCGGCCGCCAGCGGTGCCGGCGACATGTCAGGCTGATGGCTCATGTCGTGGGGTCCTGGCGCCGGCGATGTCGTGGGCGCGTGTGGGATGAACGGCAGCAATTATCCGGCCGCTGTCGCGGTGCAGCAAGGGCGCTTCGAGCCTTGACGCCCCTGCGTTCAGTCTGTAGTGTGCGCGAACGTATTAACGCATTAACACATTGGATAAGCCATGAAGCGACGCCAGACCGCCGTGCAGGACCCCGACCGCGCCGAGCGCATGCTCTGCGAGGCCCTGCTGGCGATGCGCACCGTGGACGAGATGCGCGCCCTGCTCGATGACCTGTGCACGCCTGCCGAACGCGAGGCGATGCGTGATCGCTGGTGCGTCGTACCGCACCTGCTCGAAGGCGAGCCGTACCGGTCGATCCATGAGCGCACGGCGGTCAGCATCACCACCATCGGGCGCGTCGCCCGATGCCTGGAGCAGGGCGCCGGCGGCTATCGCCTGGCCGCGCGCCGCGTCCTGGGCCGGACACGCCGCGCCGCGCCGACCGGTGGAGCACAGGCATGAGCGCGCCCCGTGACCGCCTGCGCATCGCCGTACAGAAATCCGGCCGCCTGGCGGAAACCTCGCTGGACCTGCTGCGTCGCGCCGGGCTGTCCTTCCGCGCCAGCCGCGACCGCCTGTTCCTGTTCGGCGACAACCTGCCGATCGACGTGCTGCTGGTGCGCGACGACGACATCCCGGGCCTGTTGCGCGAAGGCAGCTGCGAACTGGGCATGGTCGGCCGCAACGTGCTCGACGAACAATCGCTGGCGACGCCCGGAGTGGTGTTCCCCAAAGTGGTGAGCACGCTGGGTTTCGGACGCTGCCACCTGGCCATCGCGGTGCCGCAGGAGATGCCCTGGGGATCGCCGGCCGACCTCGAAGGCCTGCGCATTGCCACTTCCTATCCGGCGCTGCTGGCGGCGTGGCTCGCGCGCGAAGGCGTGGCCGCCGAAGTCGTCACGTTGAACGGTTCGGTCGAGATCGCGCCGCGCCTGGGCAAGGCCGACGTGATCTGCGACCTGGTGTCCACCGGCGCGACGCTGCAGGCCAACCAGCTGCGCGAAGTCGCGACGGTGCTGGACAGCGAAGCCGTGCTGGCGCGCACGCCGCGCGCACTGTCGCCGCTGCTGGCGGAACTGGCCGAACGCCTGCAGGCACGCATCGACGGCGCCCTGTCGGGCGCGCAGGTGCGCCTGCTGATGTTGCAGGCGCCGCGTTCGGCACTCGCCGACATCACCCGCCTGCTGCCATCGCGGCAGGCGCCCAGTGTCATGAGCCTTGACGGCCAACCCGACCAGATCTCCGTGCAGGCGCTGTGCCATCGCAGCCTGGACTGGTCGCATCTGGAGGCGCTGCGCCAGGTCGGTGCACGCGGATTGATGGTGATGGCGGTGGATCAGGTGCTGGCATGAAACGGATCGACTGGAACACCCTCGACACGGCGGGTCGCGACGGCGCGCTGGCGCGTCCGCAGCCGATCCGCGACGGCGCATTGATCGCCTCGGTGCGCGGCATCATCGACGACGTGCGGCGTGACGGCGACGAGGCGTTGCGGCGCCTGACCTCGCGGCTGGACGGCTGCGACCTCGACGCCTTCGAAGTCACCGACGACGAGTTCGCCGCCGCGCAGGCGCGGGTGCCGGCGGCGGTGCAGGCGGCGATGGCGGCCGCCGCCGCGCGCGTCGAGACCTTCCACCAGGCGCAGATGCCTTCGCGCCTGCGCGTGCAGACGGCACCCGGCGTGGTCTGCGAATCGCTGCTGCGTCCCATCCAGCGCGTCGGCCTGTATGCACCGGGTGGCAGCGCGCCGCTGCCTTCGACGGTCTGGATGCTGGCGGTGCCGGCGCGCATCGCCGGCTGCCCGGAAGTCGTGCTGGCGACGCCGCCGCGAGGCGACGGCACCGTCGATCCACTGATTCTGGTGGCCGCCCGACTGTGCGGCGTGCAGCGCGTCCTCAAGCTCGGCGGCGCGCAGGCGATCGCCGCCATGGCCTACGGCAGCGACAGCGTTCCGCGCTGCGACAAGCTGTTCGGCCCAGGCAACGCCTGGGTCACGCAGGCGAAGTTGGAGGTGGCCGGTGATCCGGCCGGTGCCGCCATCGACCTGCCGGCCGGACCCTCCGAGGTGCTGGTCATTGCCGACGACAGCGCCGATCCGGACATCGTCGGCGCCGACCTGCTGGCACAAGCCGAACACGGTACCGATTCGCAGGTGGTGCTGGTCAGTCCGGATGCGGCGCTGCTGGATGCGGTTGAACGCCGCACCCGCGAGCAGTCGGTGCGCTTGCCGCGTGCGGCGATTGCCGGCGCGGCGCTCGCCCACGCACGCCTGCTGCTTGTGCGCGACCTGGTGCAGGCGGCCGAGGTCTCGAACCGCTACGCCCCCGAACACCTGATCATCCAGACGCGCGAGCCGCGTCGACTGCTGCCGCGCATCGTCCACGCCGGCAGCATCTTCCTGGGCCCCTGGTCGCCGGAGACCGTCGGCGATTACTGCGCCGGTCCCAACCATGTGCTGCCGACACTGGGCTGGGCGCGATCCTGCGGTGGCGTCGGCGTCGACAGCTTCCTGCGCCGCATCAGCGTGCAGGAACTCAGTGCCGACGGCCTGCGCGGCATCGGTCCGGAAGCGGCGCTGCTGGCGCGAGCCGAGCAGTTGGAGGCGCATGCGCGTGCCGTGGACCTGCGTCTGGCGCGGCTGTCCGCCGCCCGTGGTGATGGAGCCGCGGCATGAATCCGCTCGACCTGGTCCGGCCCGACCTCGCCGGCTTCGTGCCCTATGCGTCGGCGCGACGCAGCGGCGCGCCGGCGCCGGTTCGTCTCGATGCCAATGAAGCACCGTGGGCGCCCTGTGGCGACACCCTCGACCTGAACCGTTATCCGGCACCGCAGCCGCCGGCGCTGCTCGCCGCGCTGGCGCAGCTGTACGGCGTGCGCGATGACCAGCTGTTCGTCGGTCGCGGCAGCGACGAGGCGATCGACCTGCTTGTCCGCGCTTTCTGCCGCGCCGGCATCGACAACATCGTCGCGCTGGCGCCGGGATTCGGCATGTACCGCATTGCCGCGCGCATCCAGGGCGCCGGCTGCCGCGAAGTGACGCTGCAAGGCGAAGACGGCTTCGCGCTGTCGGTCGCGCGTATCCTGGCGCAGGTCGATACCGGCACGCGCCTGGTCTTCCTGTGTTCGCCGAACAATCCCACCGGTACCAGTTACCACGATCTGGTCGAACAGCTGCTGCAGGCCCTGGATGGTCGCGCACTGCTGGTCGTGGACGAGGCCTATATCGAGTTCTCGGACACCGCCAGTGCGGCCGCGATGCTTGACCGGTATCCGCACCTGGTCGTGCTGCGCACGCTTTCAAAGGCGCATGCGCTGGCCGGTGCGCGTGTCGGCAGCCTGATGGCGTCGCCGGAGCTGGTCGGTCTGATCGCCGCGATTGCGCCGCCGTATCCGTTGCCGGCGCCCTGCGTCGAAGCCGCGTTGCGCGTGCTCGAAGCCCAGAGCCTGCTCGTCACCGTGCAGCGCATTGCCGCCATTCGCCAGCAGCGCGATCACTGGCAGGCGCAGCTGGCGCGTTGCCGGGCGGTGCGGAAGGTCTGGCCGAGCCAGGGCAATTTCCTGCTGCTGCGGCTGGTGGATGCGAAGGCCGCGTACCGGAGCCTGCTCGACGCCGGCATCATCGTTCGCGACGTCTCGGCGCAGCCGGGCCTGGACGGATGCCTGCGCGTGACCATCGGCAGCCCGGACGAGAACGCGCGCGTGCTCGACGTGCTGGTGGCGATGGCCGAAGCGGTGCCGGCATGAGCGCCAAGGTCCTGTTCGTCGATCGCGACGGCACGCTGATCCGCGAACCCGACGATTTCCAGATCGACTGCTACACGAAGTTCCGCATGGTGCCGGGGGCGATCTCCGCCCTGCGGCGCGCCGTCGATGCCGGCTACCGGCTGGTGATGGTGAGCAACCAGGATGGCCTGGGCACCGACTCATTTCCCTACGAGTCGTTCGAGGGGCCGCAAGCGCTGCTGCTGGATATCCTCGCCAGCGAGGGCATCCGCTTCGACGAGGTCCTGATCGATCCGACACGGACGGAAGAGGGTGCCGACACACGCAAGCCGGGTATCGGCATGGTGCGTCGATACCTGCGCGCCGGCGCAATCGATGTTGCACGAAGCGCGGTGATCGGCGACCGCGAGAGCGACCTCCAGCTGGCGGCCAACATGGGCCTGCGCGGCTACCGCCTGGGCAGCGACTGGGACTGGCCCGCCCTGATCCACGACCTGCTGGATGCGCCCCGCCGCGCACGTGTGCAGCGCGTGACGCGCGAGACGCGCATCGAAGTCGAGGTGGATCTGGATGCCACGGCGACGCCGGTCGTGGCCACCGGCCTGGGCTTCTTCGACCACATGCTGGAGCAGCTCGGCGTCCATGGCGGCTTCGCCTTGCGCCTGGCCTGCGACGGCGACCTGCATATCGATGAGCACCATACCGTCGAGGACTGCGCGCTGGCCCTGGGCCAGGCCCTGCGGGAAGCACTGGGCGACCGCCGCGGCATCCAGCGCTACGGCTTCCTGCTGCCCATGGACGAAGCGCTGGCGCAGGTGGCGCTGGACCTGTCCGGTCGCGCCGGCTTCGTGTTCGAGGGCCGCTTCGGCCGCGACAGCATCGGCGGATTGTCCACCGAGATGGTGCCGCATTTCTTCCGCAGCCTCGCTGGTGCCCTGGCCGCGACGCTGCACCTGTCGGTGCGCGGCGAGAACACGCACCACATGGTCGAGGCCTGCTTCAAGGCGGTCGGCCGCTGCCTGCGCGATGCCATGCGGCGAGGCAGCGACCGCGCCGTTCCCAGCAGCAAGGGCAGCCTGTGAGCACGCGCCGCGTCGTCGCGGTGCCGGTTGGTGGCGCCAATTTCGGGTCCGTCCGGCGCGCGTTCGAGCGCCTCGGCCAGGCAATCGAATTCAGCAGCGATCCTGCCGTCGTCCGCGCCGCGACCCATGTCGTGCTGCCGGGCGTAGGCGCCGCCGCGCCGGCCATCGCCGCCTTGCACGCGCGCGGCCTGGTCGATGTGCTGCGACGCCTGGAGCAACCGCTGCTCGGAATCTGCCTGGGCATGCAGCTGCTGTTCGAAGGCAGCGAGGAAGGCGAAGGCGAAGCGCTCGGCCTGCTGGAAGGGCGGGCACGCCGCCTGCCGCCGGCGCCGACCTGGCCGCACATGGGCTGGAACACACTGCGGCGCAGCGTCGACTCGCCCCTGCTCGCCGGCATCGATGACGGCGAATGGTTCTACTTCGTCCATGGCTATGCGCTGCCGGTCGGCAACGACACGCTCGCGCAGTGCGAATCCGGCATCGCGTTCACCGCCGTGGCCGGTCGCGGCAACGTGTTCGGCTGCCAGTTCCATCCGGAAAAATCCGCGGCGGCCGGTCGCCGCCTGCTCGCCAATTTCCTCGACCTGTGAAACTGATTCCCGCCATAGACCTGCGCGACGGCAAGGTGGTACGCCTGCATCGCGGTGATTTCGACCGCCAGCGCGAATTCGATGTCGATCCGCTGTCGCTCGCACGCCGCTATCGCGACGCCGGTGCCGACTGGCTGCATGTCGTCGATCTCGATGGCGCCCGTGCCGGCGAGCCCCGCGCACTCGACCTTCTGTCCGGTATCGCCGCCACCGGCCTGAATGTGCAGTGGGGCGGCGGCGTGCGCTCGCGTGGACACGTCGATGCACTGCTCGCGGCCGGCGCGAAACGCGTCGTCGTCGGCAGCGTCGCGGCGCGCCAGCCGGCCACGTTCGCGTCGTGGTTGCACGAGCTCGGAGGCGGGCCGCTTTGCCTTGCCCTGGATGTCCATGTCGACGCCGATGGCGCTTGCCGGATCGCCGTCGATGCCTGGCAGGGCGTCGCCGAAGCCGGCCTCGACGTCCTGCTGCCGCGCTTCATCGATGCCGGCCTGCGGCATGTGCTCAGCACCGATATCGCACGCGATGGCGATGCCTCCGGGCCGAACGTCGAGCTGTACGCGCGCCTGGTTTCGGCCTGGCCGACGCTGCAGTGGATCGCCTCCGGGGGCATTCGCGACCGCGCTGACCTCGCGCGCCTTTCCGGCAGCGGCGTCGCCGCGGCCGTGGCCGGCACCGCGCTGCTGGATGGCACGCTGCCGCTCGACGTGATCGGCGCGATGTGCTGGGAAACGCCCTGATGCTCGCGCGCCGGATCATTCCCTGCCTGGATGTCGCCAACGGCGTCGTCGTCAAGGGCGTGCGCTTCGGCGACCACCGTGTCGTTGGCGATATCGTCGCACTGGCGCAGCGCTATGCCGCGGAAGGCGCCGACGAACTGGTGTTCTACGACATCACCGCCAGCCCGGAGCGGCGCCGGGTCGACGTGGCCTGGATCGAGCGCGTGGCCGATTGCCTGGACATCCCGTTCTGCGTCGCCGGCGGGATCAGCAGCGTGGACGATGCCGGCGCGGTACTGGCCGCCGGTGCCGACAAGGTGTCGATCAATTCGCCGGCGCTGCGGCGTCCCGCGCTGATCGAGGAACTGGCGGCCCGCTTCGGCAGCCAGTGCGTGGTCATCGGCATGGACACGGTCGATGGTCGCCTGCGGCGCGACAGTGGTCGGCCCGAGCGGGCCAGCGACAGCGGCCTTGAACTGCTCGACTGGGTCCGCGAAGTCGAAAGCCGTGGTGCCGGCGAGATCGTCCTCAACTGCATCAGCGCCGACGGTACGCGCGAGGGTTACGACCTGGCGACCACCCGCAGCGTGCGCGCTGCCACGCGGCTGCCGCTGGTCGCCTCCGGTGGCGCCGGCCGTGCCGGCCATTTCGCCGCCGTTCTTGAAGAAGCTGGCGCCGATGCGGCGCTGGCGGCCAGCGTCTTCCACAGCGGCGAGATCCGCATTCCCGATCTCAAGCGGACGCTGCTTGCGCGCGGCATCCGCATCCGGCCGGTGCCGCCGGGCGGACTGCAAGGAGCAGCATGATGACGACGACGACGCCAATCCCGGCACGCGGCCTGGTGGACAGCCTGGACTGGAACAAGGGTGGAGGGCTGCTGCCAATGGTCGTGCAGCATGCGCATGACGGCCGCGTCCTGATGCTGGGCTATTGCGACCGCGAGGCGCTGCAGCGCAGCCTCGACAGCGGTGAGGTGCACTTCTTCTCGCGCTCGCGCGGCGCCTTGTGGCGCAAGGGCGAAACCTCGGGCAACGTGCTGCGCGTGGTCGGCATTGCCGCGGACTGCGATCGCGACAGCCTGCTGTGCCAGGCGCTGCCGGCTGGCCCCACCTGCCATCGCGGCAGCGACAGCTGTTTCGACGGTGACGGCCACGCGCATCCCTGGCTCAATGAACTTGAAGCCCTGATCCGGCAGCGACGGAGCGAAGCGCCCGGCAGCAGCTACGTCGCGCGGCTGTTCGCCGCCGGTACGGCGCGCATGGCGCAGAAAGTCGGCGAGGAAGGCGTGGAGACCGCGTTGGCGGCGGTCTCCGGCGACGTGCGTTCGCTGCAGGGCGAGGCCGCCGACCTGCTGTTCCATCTGCTCGTGCTGATCGCCGACCGCGGGCTTTCGCTCGCGGATATCGCCGGTGAACTGGCGGAACGACATCGGCCTTCGGCGTGAGCCGGTTTCCCGCCGGCACCGTTACCGCAAAGCAGGCGGATCGGCATCCTCGAAGCTTTCGACAACCTCACGCAGGTTGATCGAATCCCGCGGCGGCGAAACGGCACCGGCGCCGAGACCACGCCGGGCGAAACCGGCACGGCAGCGCAGATAGTCGGCTTCATCGTCCGCGCGCACGGCCATGAGCACCGCGTCGCGTGCCTCGGTAAAGGTCGCATCGAACGGAAACAGCTTCAGCGCCGCGACCAGCTGCGCAAGAAACCGCCTGTGCCGCGAGGCGAAGTCCGGTTCCGGCGTATCGGCGAGGATATTGCGCGCGCACTGCCACAAGGCCGAAGCCCAGACTTCACCGGCGCTGTGGATCTCGTGCGGGGTGAAGGAGCGGAGTTTCCAGTCGAACGGCTCGAAGCCCTGCGGCAGCGGCTTGCGGTCGCTGATGTGGGCAAACGTAAGTGGATTGATGGCCAGGCTGGCCGAGTAGGGGAACCTGCGGATGCCGTGGTAGTACGTATTGTCCGGACGTTCCGGTGTGCCCGCTGGTGGCCAGGCATCACCCGGAAGGTCGTAGTCGAGATTGCCATATGCACCCAGCGGATAGGCGCCGTGGAAATCGCCCGTGCCCGGGGCGGCGTGGCGATGGCGGCGATCCACCATCAGGAACAGCCCGACGAAGTCGGCCGTTCCTTCGTGAAGCGCGCCCGCCTGGCCCTGGTATCCGAGGCGGGTGAGGCGACCCATCATCGTGTGCGTCCACTCGTGCGCGAACACCGGGAAGTCGAAGGCGCTGGTATCACGCCGGCTGAGGCTGAAGGTGTTCAGGCCCATGACCAGCGCCGGGCTGCTGCCGTCGGCCGTAGTCATGGCGAAGGTGCCCAGGAAGGCGGCATTGACCACCAGCGGATCGCCCCCGATTCCGCCGCGTCCGTAGTTGTCGGACTGCATGTTGCCTGCCGCCTCGTCAAAACCGAGGTCGTAGAACAGGTCATGCAGCCAGTTCGCGGCGTAGAACACCTGCACGATCTTGGCGTTCAGCTGTGCCGAAGCGACGGGGACAGGCAGGGCGGGTTGTGCCGGGAACTGGAAATAGTCCCTGTCGCTGTCATCCGGGTTGTAGGAATGGTCGAAGACACCCGGAGACGTTATGCGGGCGCGATGGTCATGCGCCGCATTGAAAGCCGGCCCCCAATTGACGAAGGCATCCTGATGCCAGTGGCCATTGACGACCGGCAAGCCATGGAAGAACGCATCGACATTGTTGCCCACGGTTTCAACCGCGCCTGCAGGCAGCCATGGATCGCGCGTGGAGATCGCGCCCTGCTGCGGGCGAACGAGCGACATCGGGGCTACCTGCAACGGCCGCCAGCCGTTGGCATGGGCCACGGGATGCGGAACCGTGGAGCCGAACGGGTCGACATAGGGATTGCCGGCGCGGTCGGCAAACACGCGGTAGCTGAAGTCCTGATCACCGCAGTCCTGGATGCACAGGCCGCTGCGATCCAATGTCCGAAGGTCGTGGATGCGGTCGACCTCACGCAATATGCGCCCGTCGCGGGCCGAAACCAGGAGCGTCCGGGCGACGGGGCGCTGGGTGCCGGATGTACTGCCATTCAGTTCGATTTCGAAGGCCGGTTCCAGATGGCCGGTGAGCGGATACCAGACGGCCCGTGCGCGCACGGTTCCCGGGTTGGGAAAATCGGGCGTCCCTTCGATTCGGAAATGCTTCCAGCCCGCTTCATCGTCCGTGGTCCGATGCGGTTCGGGTCTGGCGCCTATCGAGGGCGCCTGCAACGCGATCGACAACGCGCTTCCGGTATCCAGCAGGAAGCCGTCGGGGTGGGGTGGCACCGTGGTGGTATCCCGCGACAGCACGCGCACGAATCCGGCGCTGTCCAGCAGCACACTGATGCGGGTGCCGAACACCGGCAGATCGTCGACCCACTGGCTGTAACCGATGACTTGCACAGCCGCTTCGGATACTGGCGTCCCGGCATTGCTGCGACGCAGCTGCCCATGCACGGGCAGGTCCAGTGCGGCGATCGCCAACCCGTGGAGGAGATCGCTGCCACGCTTCAGTTCCGTCCACCCGTCGACGCCTCCGGCATCGGCCGGTACGAAACGGGCGTCACGCTGCAGTACCGGCGTGGCAAAGGTCGCCGCCGGGACCATTGTCAGCGCCAGAACAAGCATCCCTGGATGGCCCAGGAACCCGCCGGAGCGATCGCTTTGCATGGTCCATCCCCCATTCGGCGCCGTTGCCGACGCGTGTTGTCGCCGCTACAGCGTGCTGGCGAAGAACCGCGCTCCGTTGCCATCGATCAGCGGCATGGCGATGCCGGCTTCGATCTCGATGTCCACGAACCAGGTGATTCGCGCACGCAGTCCCAGGCCAATGCTCGCATAGGCGGACCGGTTGCGCTCGCCGAAGACGTTGCGGCGCGCGCTGCCGGCCTCGAAGACCGCCAGCAGGCGCAGCCAGTCCCAGCGCAACGGCTTCAGGTATTCACCGGACAGGTACCAGTAGCTGTTGCCTTCGATGTCATCGCTTTCGTAGCCACGCATGCGGCGCGACCCGCCCAGCGAATAGGCGTTGCGACTGCCAGGCCCGCCGCCATAAACGCCACCGGCGGCGATCAGGTGGACGCTCTGGTGCCTGCGCTTGCCAAACGGACGATAGTGCCGGTAATCCAGGTCGAGGCGCTGGTAGCTGTAATCCGAAAGAATGCTGTCGGAGGCCGCTTCGGCGCGGGCCTGGAAACGTCGGCCGCTCTGGCTGTAGAGGTTGAAGTGCAGGTCGTCGTAGCTGGCCGTGAACACGGCGGCCGTTGCCATGCCATCGGAGGGTGGTGCGAACACGCCTTCCGCCATCTGGTCCTGCCAGTACAGGCCGGTGCCCAGAATCCAGCCCTTGCGTGGCCGTGATTCACGGAAATCCCGCGTGCCGAGCAGTTCCAGCCGGGTAAACGTCTCGTCGAAGGCCTCGCCGTCGCGGTTGATCGACACCTGGTCGGTGCGGTCGACCATGCCGTTCACGCTGTAGTGGCTGTCGCGGATATAGGGCGCGTAATAGCTTATGCGCGCCGATTCGGTGCTGTCTCGGTCGCGCTCGGATTCGATGTTGCCTTTCTCGACATAGGCCACCATGCGGTGGTTGAGGCCGAACATGTTGCTCCAGCGGATCTGCGCGCCGTAGCTGTAGTCGCCGTCGGAGTTGCCTTCCACGCGCGGAATCGGCAGGAAATAGCGCTTTTCGCGCACGCGCACGGCCAGTACCACTTCATCGCCCGAGGGCACCGCCTCGATGTCGACATGGCGGAAAAGCCCGAGGTCCTGGACCGATTGCCGGCTCGCCTCGATGGCCTGCGGCGTCGCTTCATCACCGACCCGAAGCGCCAGTTCGCGCAGGATGACGATGTCGCGTGTGGTTTCGTTGCCACTCAGCTGGATGGCCGCGACGCGTGGCGCGGCGCCCGCCGTACCGGCCAGGGCGAGAAGCAGGCCGGCAAGGCCGGTGCGGGCGATGGACTGGAGGGTTGGGCGGGTCATGCCCGAAGCGTCGCCGGGATCGCCGCCCGTGGCAAGACCTCAAATCGGACCGAGCATGAACCGGCTGCCTGCTGGGGCATCCGGTTTATGCTCGGGCAGGCTTTACTTGCAGGCTCACGCGGCCTCACCGGGAAAAATTTCCCGCAAGGCCGCCGCGGCCGCGGTCAGCCGGGCAGGTCGATCGCGCGGAAGTCCGGGACCGCGACATGGCCGTTGCGCTCGGCCACTTCGCCTTCACGTTCAAGCAGGCGGGTATGGATTCCGGCTGCGCGCGCGGCGTCCAGCTCGGCGACGATGTCGGACAGGAACAGCACCTCGCCGCCGTCCAGCCCGATCTCGCCGAGGATTCGCCGGTACGACTCCACTTCGCGCTTGCCGCCGATGGTGGTGTCGAAGTGGCCTTCGAACAGCGGCAGCAGGTTGCCCGCTTTGCTGTGGCCGAAGAACAGTTTCTGCGCGGCAATGGAGCCGGAGGAATAGACGAACAGGCGCAGGCCGGCCTCGTGCCAGGCGCGCAGCTGGTCCGGCACGTCCGGATAGACATGGGCGAGGAAATCGCCTCCGGCGTAGCCGCTTTCCCAGATCATGCCCTGCAGCGCCTTCAGCGCGGTGTGCTTGCGGTCGATGTCGATCCAGTGCAGCAGGGTTTCCACCACCTGCGGTGCGTCGATCGCGCAGCCCACCTCGTCGGCGACCTGCTGCAGCCACGGCCGCACCGCGGGATCGTCGCGGTGCTGTCCGACGAAGCCGGGCAGGGCGGCGCGGGCGAACGGGAACAGCACCTGGTGCACGAAGTGGATCGAGCTGGTCGTCCCTTCGATGTCGGTGACGATGGCCTTCAGGCTCATTGCGGCAGCGCCTGTCCGGGCTCGTAGCGCGGGAAGCGGCCGGCAATGTCGGCGCCGGTGAAATTCGCCACCCAGCCTTCGACATTGGTGAACAGGCGGATCGCCACGAAGTGCGGCGACGGCCCCATGTCGAACCAGTGCGGGGTACCGTCGGGCACGCCGATCAGGTCGCCGGCCTCGCACAGCACCTCATAGACCTTGTCATTGACGTGCAACGTGAACAGGCCGGAGCCGGCGACGAAGAAGCGCACCTCGTCCTCGCTGTGCGTGTGCTCGTCGAGGAACTTCCGGCGCAGCGCCTCACGGTCCGGATGATCGGGATCCAGGCTGATGACGTCGACCGCCTGGTAGCCGTTCTCCTGCATCAGCCGGCGGATGTCGCGGTCATAGGCGGCCAGCACCTTTTCCGGCGGGTCGCCGGGCACGATGGGTTCGGCGGCTTCCCATTGTTCGAAGCGCACGCCGATGGCGCCAAGGTGGCGTGCCATCTCGGCATGGTCGGACGTGGCCACGCCGGGCTGGTCGGGACGGTTCTCGTCGAAGATGCGCAGTCGGCTCATGTCCGCAGTCTCCTCAGTTGCAGTTCGCAATCGAGCAGGAACTCGAAGGCTTCGATATGGCGCAGGGTTTCACCGACATCGCGGCCCCAGGCATACAGGCCGTGGCCGTCGATCAGGTAACCCCAGGCCGGCACGCCGGTGTCCAGCCAGGCATCGACCTGGGTCACCAGGTCCGGCATATGCTGCGTGTTCGGGAACACCGGCAGGTCGACGGCCATTTCATGCGTGGCATTGCCGGCCAGGGCCTTCAGCAGCTCGTAGCCTTCCAGGCGCACATGGCCGTCGGCGGCATACAGGCGCGAGGCGATGGTCTGCACGCGCGAATGCGTATGCAGCACGCAGCCGATGCCGGGATCGCGCCGGTAGAGGTGGGTATGCAGCAGCGTTTCCGCGGAGGACTTGCGGTCGGTGCCAACCGCCAGGCCGTCGAAGTCGACGACCATGATGTCGCCGCGCCCCAGCGCGCCCTTGTCGCGACCGGAAACGGTGATCGCGGCGTGCGCATCGTCGAGTCGTGCGGAGAAGTTGCTGCTGGTCGCCGGTGTCCAGTCGCGCTGGGCCAGCCAGCGGCCGGCGGCGGCGATGGCATCGGCGGCGGCTTCGAGCGCCGCTTGATCGAAACTCGGCATGGTCGGGTGGTTTCGCCTCGGTCGGTGGATCACGGGACGTGGCGGTGGCCACGCGGCTGGCCAGTTTATCCGCCTTTGTGCGCCGCGGAAGCAGGCGACGCCCGCCCCGTTTAGCGCACGCTGTTCGCAGCGCCCGCCGTCGCCCGCCGTCGCCCGCCGCGGGCGAGGTATGCGAGAATCCCGGCCACGGCCCCGTAGCTCAGCTGGATAGAGCGTCCCCCTCCTAAGGGGAAGGTCACACGTTCGAATCGTGTCGGGGTCGCCAGTCTTCCACATCCCGGCCTGCGGACGCCCGCTGTCCTTGTCCGGTGCCTATCATCGCCGTGGAAACGCCGGAGCGGGCATGGACGAAGTGCTGGGACGTTGCTGGTGGTGCGGCGGACACGCCGACTACATCCACTACCACGATCACGAATGGGGATTCCCGGTCGATGACGACCGGCGACTGTTCGAGAAGCTGTGCCTGGAAGGTTTCCAGTCCGGCCTCAGCTGGCTGACCATCCTGCGCAAGCGCGAAAACTTCCGCGCCGCCTTCGCCGGCTTCGACTTCACGCGCGTGGCGCGCTTTGGTGAGCGCGACATCCAGCGGCTGCTGGCCGATGCCGGCATCGTCCGCCACCGCGGCAAGATCGAGGCGACCATCAACAACGCGGCGCGCGCGCTGGAGATCGTCGATGAATTCGGCTCGCTCGCCGCCTATGCCTGGCGCTTCGAGCCCGATCGCGCGGCGAACCGGTGCGGGTGGACGGAAGCGGAGGCACGGGCGCTGACCACCGCGCCGGAAGCGAAGGCGCTGTCGAAGGACCTGCGCAAGCGTGGCTGGCGCTTCGTCGGCCCGACCACGATGTACGCCTTCATGCAGGCCATGGGCATGGTCAACGACCATCTCGGCAGTTGCCCGTCGTGGCGGCAGGTCGAAGCGGCGAGGGCGGGGTTCGTGCGGCCGGTCTGATCGGCAACCCGAGTCTGCGGGAGTACGACGTCAGTTCCAGCCGCAACCGCACGCAGCCATAGCCGAAGGCCCAGCCGGGGCCGCAATCGCCGCCGAGGCTACAGCCACAGCCGGAGCCGCAATCGCAACCGCAGCTACAGCTGCAGCCGTAGCCGCAACCGCAACCGCAACCGCAATCGCAGCCACGGTCGCAGTCGCAGCCACAGCCACCGGTCCAGCCGTTGTCGCCCGCCGTAACGCCGGCAACGTGTGAGGCAGCCGGAAGCGACTGATGCGGGCGACCCGGCTCCCCGGATGTCGCCCGCTGAAAGGCCTCGAGCGCCAGTCAGGTCAGTCGTTGACGCCGTTGGTGAAGATCACGTCGTTCTGCAGGCGCGCGAAGCCGTAGTCCAGATCGTCGTCCGAATACTTCGCGTAACCGGCAATGAGGAAGCGTCCTTGCCGGTCCTGCGTAATGACAGCCGGTCGGGCGTTGCGTGGTGTCGACGAGGATCCGGCAGGGAAAGTGATGTCGTTGCGGTACGGCGCCGGGCCGGTGGTGAATCCAAAGTCGTGCACGATCGCGTTGTCGGCCAGGTCCGCGTTGAATCGATAGACGAGCACGCGGGATTCGTTTTCGGCGCCGTTCGGATAGTGGTAGGCGGTGACCACGATCTGTCCATTGATATCCGGCGCAACGGTCGGTTGGTAGAGCATCGCGATGGGGACGGTCCGCGTTTCGGGCGACGGAAAAAGGTTCACCTGGTTGCAGTGTTGGCTGCAGCCACCGCTGCGTTCGATACGGGCCAGGCGGCCGATCACCGAATTGTTCACCTCGACCCAGCGCGCGACATACAGGCCATTCCCCAGCGTCGGTGCAAATGCCCGTACCACCGACGCGCTGGTGTCCCCGCTCCATGCCCGCAGGCCAGAGCGGTGCGTTGAAGGTGAGTCACAGGTTGATTCGCCGGGCGGGCAGAAGTCGGTGTCGAAAGTGCCGTCGTTGAGGAATTGCGCGACCACGGCGCGACGGTCCGAATCGGTGCCGGAGGTTCCACCCAGCACGACCCTGCCGTCGGCACGCTCGGCAACGGCGAACGCGGAAGCCCACCAGTTGCCACTGCCGACCACCGGAGAGACGCCAAGCATGCGCATCCCGTTTCCATTGAAGCTGGTGTCCAGGGCGCCATTCATGTCGACGCGAAGGACGGCCATGTCAACGTCCGAACAGGCGTTGTAATGGCGTTGGGCGGCACCGGCCAGGTAGAACTTCGAATTCGCCAGGTCGGCGTGGTCGGGAGCGAAGAAATGGTCGTTCGGTTCGTCGTGGCTGGTTCCGCAGCCCGGCGCCCCGGCGAAATCGTAGTAGAGGACCAGCATGCCTTGCGAATTGCCGAATCCGGGGCAGGCTGTAAAGGGGGCATTCGAACCCAGAAAAGTGCGCAGGCAGATCAGCGCAAACGTGTGATTGTTTGCAAGCTCCCGATCCTTGGCCAGGATATAGAAACGTTCGTAATTGTCCTGGGTGACGCCGATCGCCTTGACCAGGGTCAGATCGGGGTTCGCGATGGAAATGACCTGCTGGCCATTCGTACCAAAGCTCTGATCAAGGATGCCGTGTGATCCGGTCAACCGGATGATCCCGATCCTGGTGTCCGGGCCCAGCTCTCCGGTCTGGCCGACGACGTAGACCTTTCCATCCGCCCGTTGTGAGACGCCAACGGCGCGGTCGTCCCAGGTGAAGCCTGCATCGACAGGAATCCGGAAAACGCCGGGCTCGCCAGTGTGGATCTGCAGGTTCGGGTCAAGATCGCCGGGGCGGCGTCCGGTGTTGCCAGCCGCGGGCTCAGCCGCGTCATGCCGACGGTTCGGCCATCGCCTTGATCTGCCGGTCCGCCCATCGCTGCAGGTCGTCGTCGATCTGTGTGAGCGTGCGCCAGGCGGTCAAGCGCTTCTCGCCTGGATCGTTCCTGCTGGGCAGGAGGCTGCTGCCTTCCTCGCCACTTGAGACGTCGTCCCGGGCTGCCGCCATGCGCGCCGGTGCCTCGGAATCGGACCGGTCGAGTTCCGCGGCGGAACACGCAGAGGCGATAACCAGGCCCAGCGCGGGCAGGATCAACCTTCGTGTGAAGGAAGACCGGCTCGCGGACCGATGTGGCGAAGGCGAGGGGAGGTGCATCTGGAGGCTCCTGGGGTGAGTGTGACGCGGTGGGATACCGGCCTGCCGTGTAGAGACGGAAAAAACAGGCCGGATCGGACAGGGGCGATGCGATTTGTCCAGACCGCCTGTGGCGGTCGTCGACGAGGGGCGTACCCGGGCGCATCGACTGCTGCCGGGAACCGGCGCAGGGTCCGGATCGGCGCGTCAGCGTGGCCGCTGACGGCGCCGATCCCCGTCGTGATCAATATCGTCAGTCGTTGACCCCGTTGATGAAGATCACGTCGCGCTGCAGGCGGGCCAGGGCGAAGTCCAGATCCTCGCCTTCCCACGCGGTCCAGCCGGCGACGAGGTAGCGGCCCTGCCGGTCCATCGTCATCACTACCGGCCGGGTATTGCGCGGTTCGCCAACATTGCCAGGCACGGTGATGTTGTTGCGGCCGGTGGAAGGACCGGTGGTGAACTGCACATCGGGTTGCAGGTTGTTGGTCACGCCGGTTTCGTTGAAGCGGTAGACAATGATGCGCGCCCGCTCCGGTTGGCCCGCCGGGAACGAATAGTTGGCCACCGTGATCTGGCCGTTCAGGCCATTGCGATCGTGGTACACCATTGCGACGGGGGCGGTGTGTGTGCTGAACTCCGGGAACATGTCGATCTCGCCACAGAACACATGGCATCCGCCGGACGCGTCGATGCGACTCAGGCGGCCGACGGTTTCGGAAACATTGCGGGTAAAGCTCCTTGCCACGTAGACGCCGGCATTCGGGGCGGCGACAAGCGAACGGACCGACGTGCTCACCGTGTCGCTGTTCCACGCGCGCACACCGCTGCGATGCGTCATCGGCGAATCGCAGGTGGCGACGGACGGCGAACAGAAGGTCGTGCGCAGTGTTCCATCCTCGTTGAGCATCGCGAGGATCGCGCGGCGGTCGTTGCCGGTGCCGACCGCGCCTCCGATGACGACATCGCCACTCACGTGGCGCGTGACCGCCAGGGCCGTGGCCGTCCAGGCGCCACCGCCGGTGACCGGCGTGACACCGATGGCGACCTTGCCGGTCATGGCGAAGCTGGTATCCAGCGCACCGCTGAGGTCGGTGCGGATGACGGCGAGGTCGGTGTCGCCGCAGGCATTGAACTGCCGCTGCGCGCTGCCGGCCAGGTACAGCTTCATGGGCTGCGCGGGCCGGCGGTCGAGATGGATGTCGTTCGCCAGGTCGTGGTGGCCGGCGCATCCGGGCGCCAGTCCGAAATCGTAGTAGCGGACGAGCACGCCGGCCGGGGATCCGAAGCCGGGGCAGGCCTCGAAGTCGCCATCACCGAGGACCGTCGGTGTGCGCAGGCAGATCAGCGCGAAGTCGTGGTTGTCGTAGCGTTCCTTGTCCTGCGCCAGGATGTAGAAGCGTTCGTAACCATCGACCATGAGGGCCACGGCCTTCACCAGCGTCAGCTGCGGGTTGGCCAGTTCGATCACCTGCAGGCCGCCATTTCCGAAGCGCGGGTCGCGGTCCAGGTTCGAGGCGGTGAGGCGCAGGATGGCGATGCGCGTCGGCGCGCCGGGACGGCCAGCCTGGCCGACGAGATAGACCTTGCCGTCGGCGCGTTGCGCGATGCCGACGGCGATGTCGCGCGTCGTATTGCCGACATTGATGCCGTCGCGGCGGACACCCGGTTCATCGGCATGATGGATGAAGGTCCGGTCGAGGTCGCCTTCCCGTCGTCCCACTGCGCCGGCCAGCAGGCCAGGGAGCATGCCGCTGCCGGGATCGTCCGGCGTTCCGTTCCCGGCGGCGTGTTGCGGCCAGGTATCGGCCTCCAGCTCCGCCGCACTCAAGGTCCGCCATGCGGTCACGCGCGCTTCCCAGGCTCCGGTTGACTGCATGGCCTCCTCGCCACCCTCGATCTGTCCTGCGGAAAGCAGGGACAACGCGCCCCAGGCAGGCGTGGGCTGGCCATTCGACAACACCACGTTGTCGGCGAGCACCGGAATGGAGAATGCAACGCAGGCGATGAGTGCGAGGGCGCGCGAATGACGGCTGATGGCGTCCGCGCAAGGTCGCGCAGGCTGGTGATGAAGCATCTAGGACTCCTCTGGCAACATGACGGGCGGCGGCCCGATCGCTCCTCAGACGCAATCCGCGATGAAAGTCCGCCACACCTGAAGGCGCTGTGGGGACGGTGCGCAAAACCGCATGCAGCGGGTTGCCCGGGCTGCCTGCGAAAGACTGGACGAGGTGTTCCGGGTGCGTCCATCGCCACCGCGGCCGTCGACCGCCCGCGCTGCTAGGATCGGCATGACGCAGGGGATGGACATGACCCGGGACGACCGGCACGAAAACGACCAGTACGGCAGTCATGGCGATGCCGGCGGCCGCATCGTTGCCCGTGGCGTGGAGGAAAGGCCCGTGCGCCGCGAGTCGCGCCTGCTGCTTGCCGCCCTGGTCACGACCGGCACGATGCTGGCCGAGGCGGTGGGCGGCGTGGTATCGGGATCGCTGGCCCTGCTCGCCGATGCCGGCCACATGCTTGTCGATGCGTCGGCGCTGGCACTGGCGTGGATTGGCGCGCGCATCGCCCGTCGACCGGCCGATGCGCGGCGCAGCTACGGTTATGGCCGCGTCGAAGTGCTCGCCGGGTTCGTCAACGCGCTGACCATGTTCCTGCTCGCCGGCTGGATACTCTGGGAAGCCATCGAGCGCATACGCGCGCCCGGTCCGATCCTCGATGGCGTCATGCTCGTCGTGGCCGTGTCGGGGCTGCTGGCGAACCTGCTGGTGCTGAAGGTGCTGGGTGGCGTGCATGGACATGCGCATGCCGGTGGCCACACCCACCTTCACGCCCATGCCCATGGCGATCGAGCCCACTTACATGTCCATGACGGCGGACGGGCGCGTGGGCACGGACCCGCGCCGGCCGGGGGACCGGTGCGCGAAGGCGGGCACGCCATCGCCGGCGCGAATAGGCGCGCGCACGCCCATGGCGTCACGCATGCACGCGGTGATGCCGACGTGAACCTGCAGGGTGCGCGTTTGCATGTGATCGGCGACCTGCTCGGATCACTCGCCGCCGTGGCAGCGGCGCTGATCGTGCGCTGGACCGGCTGGACCATCGCTGATCCCATCCTGTCCGCGCTGGTGGCGCTGCTGATCATCGCCAGCGCGACCTCGTTGCTGAAACGCTGCGCCCACATCCTGCTGGAAGGCACGCCGGAAGGCCTCGACCTCGACGAAATGGCGACCTCGCTGGCGGCCAGCCACGCGTCGATCCGCGGCGTCCACCACATCCACGTCTGGAGCCTGGCCAGCGGCGAGCGCATGGCGACGCTGCACGTGGACCTGGCAAATCCGGCCGAAGGCCAACCCGCTGCCAACGCCGTGCGGGCGATGCTGCTCGACCGCTACGGCGTTGGCCATGCCACGATCCAGCTCGACAGCGGCGACGACTGCCCCGACACCGGCTGCCGACACGCCTGATCCGCCGCCACGCTGGCCCCGCGCGACCGCGTCCTGCGTTGATGCGGTCATGGCGAAAACACCGTCTCCCGCAGATGCCGAAGCGGACGCCGACGCCGCTGCCAGCGCCCGCGCCGCCCGCTGGCGACGCCTGCTGCTGCGCCTGGCCATCCTTGCCGGCATCGTGTTCGCGGTGCACATGGACCTGCGCAGCTGGAACAGCCTGCTCGACTGGTGGGCCGACCGCGATGACGCCGTGCAGCCGCTTGTCGCCAGCGGCACGCCGGTACTGGCCGATACGCCACAGGGTCCCCGTCTCTTCCTGGTCACCCGGCAATACCAGCGTGAACGCCACCAGCGGATGGCGGTGCGCAGGATGTCGGGGCAACAGTTGCAG
Source organism: Pseudofulvimonas gallinarii (assembly GCF_004343305.1). Taxonomy (GTDB): domain Bacteria; phylum Pseudomonadota; class Gammaproteobacteria; order Xanthomonadales; family UBA2363; genus Pseudofulvimonas; species Pseudofulvimonas gallinarii. The sequence goes on from NZ_SMAF01000012.1 coordinate 71,408, forward strand.
GAAATCGATGTCTGGGCGCTCGATGACCACGCGCGCCCGGCATGGCGTCGGCGCCTGCATGTCGCGCCCGCGCGCGAGGTCGTCGATGCCTCGCCGATCGGCGTCGACGGCGACACGGTGTGGGTGTATGCGCGTGGCCTGCACGCGCTGCATCAAGCCGACGGCAGCCTGCGCCTCGGTCCGCAGGACATCGAGTCGCGCTTTCCGGCATTGCGGGGCCAGCTCCTGACGGAGCGCCATCGCTACGGCTTCGACCACGGCGGCCTGCACCTGCTTGCCGGCGATGGCCGGCGTTGGCGGATCGACGGCAGCTTCGCGCTGACGCCGGTCGGCAACGAATCGATGCCTGGCCGCGACGGCGTGTTCGCGCCCGGTCGCTGCCCGGCGGGGTGCAACGGTGGTTTCAAGTCGCGCGGGATGGACCTGGGCGCGCACTGGCTGGGCCTGCTGGATGACGGGGAAGCCGCGCGGCTGTCCGTTGATCCGGTGCAGGTGGCCGAAGCGGCGGGCACCGGCGTGGGCCGCGCGCATCACGAAGCGGCCCTGCACACCCCGGCCTACCTCGGTGACCCCGGGCAGGGCCGCTACCGCCTGTGGCGTGCCGGCATCCGGCACGTCTCCGCGGCACCGCCGGACTGGCCGGCGGACTTCCCGGACAACTGGGGCACGCGGCAGAAATTCAGCGCCTTCCAGCCGCTGCCGCAGGCACCGGAATTCCTGCGCCCCGGCCTGCTGACCCAGGGCATTGGCAGCGGTCCGCTGTGGCTGCGCGACCCCGACAGCGTCCTTGTCCTCTATCACAGCTCGCTGGCCGCCGATGCGCTGCTGCGGCTGGCGCGCATCACCGGGCCATCGGGGCAGCCGGCGTGGGACATCGAGCTGCCGATCGCGAACCTGCACGCGGCCCGCCTGGCCGGATCGACGCTGATGCTGTTCGGGCAGGCGGGCGAAGCCGCGCAACCGCCGGAGCGCGGCGCTCCGTTGTTCGAGGGATCGCCACCGGAGGTGCAGGGCGGAGACTTCGTGTTCGCGGCAATCGCGATGGCGGACGGCTCGGCGCGACTGTTCCGGCTCGGCCGCGATGGCCACGGGGTTACGGCCAGCGGCACCGATCCGCCGTCGTAGGCCACCTGGCACCGGATTGCCGCCAGGATCGGGAGGACGCCATGACGCGCACGGGATCGAGCAGGATGGACGACCGGAAACCGGGACGTGCGCCGTGGCCGATGAACTGAGTCGTTGGGCGCGCGCCGCCGATCTGTTCGACGAACTGGTCGAACTTGCAGCCGCCGAACGCGAGCCGCGACTGCGTGCCCTGGACAGCGAAGATCCCGCGCTGGCCGCTGAAGTGCGCGCCATGCTCGCTGCCGATGACCGCGCCGAGGGCCTGCTCGAACATTCGCTCGGCGACCTGGTGCCGGAGATCTCCGCCTGGGAAACGCCGGTCGGCCTGCGCCTGGGCGCCTATCGCCTGGTGCGTCCGTTGGGCGAGGGCGGCATGGGCGAGGTCTGGCTTGCCGAGCGCGCCGATGGCGAATACCACCAGCATGTCGCCATCAAGCTGCTCAAGCGCGGCATCGACACCCAGGCGGTGCTGCGCCGTTTCCTGCAGGAACGCAGCATCCTCGCGCGCCTCAACCATCCCGGCATCGTCCGCCTGCTCGACGGCGGCATGAGCCTGGACGGCCGGCCCTGGTATGCGATGGACCATGTCGAAGGCGAGGGCATCGTCGAACTCGCATCGCGGCGCGCGTTGTCTGTCGCCGAACGCGTCGACCTGCTGGTCCAGGTCGCCGATGCCGTCGCCTACGCGCACGCGCAACTGGTCGTCCATCGCGACCTCAAGCCCGGCAACATCATCGTGGACAGCGACGGCGCGACGCATCTGCTGGATTTCGGCATCGCGAAACTGCTGGAGGACACCGGCGACTTCACCGTTACCGCCACGGCGATGCGCCTGCTGTCGCCGGCCTATGCGGCGCCGGAGCAGATCCTCGGCGAGCCGGTCGGCACTGCCACCGATGTCTATGCGCTGGGCGTGGTCGCGTTCCAGCTGCTGACCGGCCAGTTGCCACACCGGAGGCAGTCACGCGATCCGGCACTGCTCGCGCATACCCTGGCGCAGCCGCCGGAGCGCGCCAGCAGCGTGCTCGCGCGGGCCGGCGCTGGACAGGCACGCGTCCTGTACGGCGAGTCTGCCGACGCGCAGCGACTGTCGCGCCGGATCGCCGGCGATCTCGACGTGGTCCTCGCCAAGGCATTGCAACGCGAACCGGAGCGTCGCTACGCCACGGTGTCGTCATTCGCCGACGACCTGCGTCGCTGGCGGACGGGTCGCGTCGTCGCGGCCCGCCCGGACCGTCGCGGCTATCGCCTGCGCAGTTTCGTGCGGCGCCATCGCTGGGGCGTGGCGGCGGCGACCGCTCTGCTGGTCATCCTGATCGCCGGCTTCAGCGCGGCGTTGTGGCAGGCCGGCCGGGCGCGCCAGCAGGCGCAGCGTGCCGAGCTGGTCAAGCAGTTCGTGCTGTCGCTGTTCCGGGAACAGGATCCGGTGGCGCGCGCACAGGCGCAGGCGCGCTCGCCACGCGACCTGATCGTCGAAGGCATCGAGCGTGCGCGCCGGGAACTGTCCAGCGATCCGCGCCTGCGCCTGGACGTGCTCGCCGACCTTGGCGCCTTGCCCGCCGCCCTCGGCGACCCGGCGCTGTCCGAAGAAGTGCTGCGCCAGGTCGTCGAGCAGCGCCGTCACGGCGAAGGATCCGATGCGCTGGCCACGGCGCGCGTCGAAGTCGAACTCGGTTCGGTGGTGCTGTCACGCGGCGAACCCGGGGAGGCGCTCGCCTTGCTGGAGCATGCCGCGGCGGTCATCGCCCGGGAGCTGGGGCCGGATTCGGAGGAGGCCGCGCACGCGCGCGGACGCCTGGCGCGCGCCTACGTGGTCGTGGGAGAGCGTGCCCGCGCTCTCGACATGGCGCGCTCCGCGCATGCGACGATGCAGGCGCGGCGCGGGCCGGGCCATATCGCGACGCTGGAACTGCTGGGCCTGCTGGGAACCACGCTGGAGCAGAACGACCGCTGCCAGGAAGCCGAGGACACCTGGCGGAAGGTGCTCGAAGGCTTCGAGCGCACGCTGGGCGAGGATCACGCGCGCCTGACCGTTCCGCTGGCCAATCTCGGCACCATCACGCGCAGCCTGCAGAAATATCCCGAATCGGCAGCCTACTTCGCGCGCGGCGTGTCTCTGGCGCGCCGGCATCTCGGCGGGCGCCATCCGCTGCTCGGCACCATCCTGACCCGACAGGGTGATGTCCTGCGACGCATGGGCGACTTCGAGGGTGCGGAAGCTGCCCTGGAAGAGGGGGAACAGTGCCTGGCGGACGCCGGTGCGCAACTCGGGCAGCTTTACATGAACCGGGGCGCGCTGAAGGTGGCGCAGCGGCGACATGCGGAAGCCGCCGATGCCTATGCGGAGTCACAACGCCTGTTCACCGCCCACGCCGGCGAGGGCAGTCCCTATACCTGGCTGGCTGCGATGGAGCGCGGCGTCGCGCTGATGACGACGGGCGATCTCGACGCGGCGGCAACCTATCTGGAGCTCGCGCTGGACAAGCTGGAACGGCTCAATGGCCGCGACAGCTATGACTCGGGCATGGCCGCCGGCCGCCTGAGCCGGTTGCGGCGCCTGCAGGGGCGTTATGCCGGAGCGCTGGGACTGGGTCGGCACCATATCGACATCGTGTCGAAGCTGTACGGTCCCACGCATGCGAACACCAGCGACGCGCGCTTCGACCTGGCGCTGACCCTGCGCGCGAGCGGCGCAACCGGAGACGCGCGCGAAGTGCTGGATGACGTCCTGCGGAACATCCAGCCTGGCACCTCGACGGCCACGCTGGCGCCGCAAATCCATCTGGAAAGTGCGCGCCTTGCCGTGGACGAAGGCGACCGGGCGCGCGCCCGGCGTGATGCGGCGGCGGCGCTGGCCCTGCTCGGTGAACAGCGCGATCCGGAGCCATCGCTACTGGCCGAGGCGCGCCAGCTGGCGGCGGCACGCTGAAGTCTGCCGCGCCAGCCCCTCGCTCCATGGGTGCGAGGAACAGGCGCTGGCGGCGACCTGCCATCGTCGACGAAGCGACTTGATCTGATTGTGCGCCTGCCTCGTCGCGTGAAGCAGGCCTCCACGTCCATTTGAAAGGGCAAGCCGGAGGCCATACGGCGCGCATTCCAACCGCTCATCTGGTGCGACCGTTACGTTGCGCCCCACCGCGTAGCCGGCAACATCGACCGGAAACTCCGCGGCGCGCGCGGATGGCACCGATGGGTGTGGACCACCCTGTCAAGTTTGATTCTGCTGGCGGACAGCAGGTGGTCGGACGTGCAAGCCGGGCACCTCCGATTTGATCGCGAACGCAGCCCGAGCGCGCCAAGCCAACAACATCGACAGGAAAGGCGAGCCGCGCGAGTGGATGGCACCGTGTGGGGCGGACCACGCAGTCCATTCCGAGCCCGGTGGCGGACAGCAGGTGACAGGCGCGTGAGCCGGGTACCTCCGATTTGATTGCGAACGCAGCCAATCGCGCGAAGCCGACAACATCGACATGAAAGCCCGGCGGCTCCCGCGCGTCAGCCGAGAACCCGGCAGACCCGGCACGTCAGTGGATGGCCGCGGGGACGTGGCGGGCTCAGTCCACTTCAAAGCCGTTCGCGAACAACAGGTCATCGGGCGTGTACTCCAGCGCGCCCGGATCGATGCCGCCGCCCTGTACGCGCGCGTGTCCGACCATGTCGACGGGCAGCAGGCCGGATGGCAGGGAAGTGCTGCCCTGGTCGATGAACGGCGATGTGCTGCGCAAGGCATAGTCGCCCGCACCGGCAGCGACGAACTGCGGATCGCCAGACAGCAGGTTGGTCATGGCGCCTGCCGTGTTGCCGTCATATGTGAGCAGGCTGCTGTCGATCCGCACCGGTTCGCCGTGGACGCTTGCGTTCTCCGAGACATCCAGGTCAGGCAGTCCGTTGTCCCAGAACAGGGAATTGGCGACCGCTACGCGTCCATGCGAGGACAGGTCGAGGTGGACGCTGCAGCGATCGCCCGCACCATCCGGCAGGCAACGGCCGCGACCGAACGTCGAATTCACGACATCGACCAGCGTATCGGCATGGGCGCCAGCGATGCCATAGACATGCGCCATGTCCTGCGCGCGGTTGTCATCGAACACGCTGCCGCCGACGTGGATGCTTCCACGCCCGGCAAAGAAGTACAGCGCACCGCCGAACAGGGCGCGATTGCGTGTGAACAGGACGTTGTCCACCCGGATCTGCGCCGGCAGGTCGCCCATGTTCGAGATGCCGAGCGCCCCGCCATACGATGTGCCCTGGCTGAAGCCGCTGTCGAAGTGCAGGTTGGACACGCTGAATCGCACCGCATCGCCGGCCGGTGCAAAGGCGAAGTTCTGCAGGCGCAGGATCTGGTGGTCGTTGCCGCCATCCAGCCGCGTCAGCCGCGCGTCCGGAAGCTGCGCGCCGCAGGCATCGCCGCCGTCGGCGGTCCAGCCGCCGGATATCTCCAGGCCGTCCGCGTGCTGCCCGTAATAGTCAAACGTGAGGCCGTGCTGGTAGTGGCCGCCGCGCATCCGGATCTCGTCATCCGCGGCCGAAGCGGCCGCTGCCGTCAGCGCGGCCTGGAACTCGGCCGGCGTGCCGACGCAATGCACCGCGGCACCGGCGCCGCCGGCCAGCACAGACAGGCAGGGCAGGGCCGGCAGAAGCCGGAGCATCAGGCGGGCGTGCTTCATGCCGGGTCTCGATGGACGGGGACAGACAGGGAGACGGAAAAGGCGGGGGAAGGCTGTCGTCGTGACCGCGACCTTCCGTTCCGTGACGGATGGATTCAATCCGTCCAGTTCCGGCCGGGGCGATTTCCCCGCGGCGCTGCCGCCATTGCCCGCGTTCCGGCTAGGATCAGCACCGGGCTTCATGCGCGGTCACGCCGACTTGCGAAGGCCTTCGCACCGGGAGCGGAAGGGAATGAGTGGAGACAGCCAGCGCTGGGAGCGGATCGCACGCGAATTCGACGACCTGGCCGAGCTGGCGCCCGCCAGACGCGAATCGCGCCTGCGCGAGCTGGTGGCCGAAGACCCGGACCTGGCCGCTGAAGTGCGCGCGCTGCTGGTCGCCGATGACCGCGCAGAAGGCCTGCTCGACCAGTCGCTGGATGAACTCGTCCCGGAACTGGCGCCCTGGGAGACACCGGCCGGCCTGCGACTGGGTGCCTACCGCCTGGTCGAGCCGCTGGGGCAGGGCGGCATGGGCGAGGTCTGGCTCGCCGAACGTGCCGATGGCGAATACCGCCAGCGCGTCGCAGTCAAGCTGCTCAAGCGCGGCATCGATACCCAGGCGGTGCTGCGCAGGTTCCTGCAGGAACGCAGCATCCTCGCGCGGCTCAACCATCCGAGCATCGTCCGCCTGCTCGATGGCGGCATGAGCCTGGATGGCCGGCCGTGGTATGCGATGGAGCATGTCGACGGCGAGACCATCACGCGCTGGGCCGCCCGCCGTGCGCTGGCGCTCGGCGAGCGCGTCGACCTTCTGGCGCAGGTGGCCGATGCGGTGGCCTATGCGCATGCGCAGCTGGTCGTTCACCGCGACCTCAAGCCGGGCAACATCCTCGTCGATGCCGAAGGCGCGCCGCACCTGCTCGACTTCGGCATCGCCAAGCTGCTGGAGGACACCGGTGACCACACGGTCACCGCGACCGGCGTTCGCGTCCTGTCCCCGGCCTATGCAGCACCCGAACAGATCCTCGGCGAACCCGTCGGCACCGCCACGGACGTCTATGCACTCGGCGTGCTCGCCTACGAGCTGTTCACCGGCCGGCTGCCGCACCGGCGCCAGTCCCGCGATCCGGCGCTGCTTGCCGGGGACCTCGACCAGCCGCTGGAGCGCGCGAGCACCGTGGTCGGACGGCTGGCGCCGGCAGAGATCGCCGCGCTCTACGGCGAGGGCCATGACCGCAGGCGCCTGGGCCGCAGCCTGTCGGGCGATCTCGACGTCATCGTCGCGAAGGCGCTGCAGCGCGTGCCGGAACGCCGCTATGCGACCGCCGCCGCCTTCGCCGACGACCTGCGGCGCTGGCGCAGCGGCCGCGTCATCGCCGCGCGACCCGACAGCAGCAGCTATCGCCTGCGCACCTTCGTGCGTCGGCACCGCTGGGGCGTCGCCGCCGCCAGCGGCCTGCTGCTGGCGCTGCTGGCCGGCTTCGGCACCGCGCTGTGGCAGGCCGATCGCGCGCGGCAGCAGGCGCAGCGCGCCGAACTGGTCAAGCAGTTCGTGCTGTCACTGTTCCGCGAACAGGATCCCGTCGCCCGCGCGCAGGCGCAGGCGCGCACGCCGGGCGAACTGGTCGCCGAAGGCATCGAACGGGCCCGCCGCGAACTGGTCGACGACCCGCGCCTGCGCCTGGACGTGCTTGCCGACCTGGGGACGCTGCCGGCCGCGCTGGGCGATCCGGCGCTGTCGGAACAGGTGCTGGCGCAGGTGCTGGAGGAACGCCGGCGCCTCGACGGCGAAAACGCGCTGGCGACCGCCCGGGTCAAGTCGGCGCTGGGTGGCTTGATGATCGGCCGTGGCAATCCGGACGATATCCGACGGATGCTGACGACCGCACTCGACACCATCACCCGTGTATCGGGCCAGGACTCACTGGACGCCGCGCGCACGCAGACGCTCCTGGCACGACTTGGCACCATGACCGGCGACCGCGAGGACGCAATGCGGCTGGCGAAACAGGCGCACGCGACGATGCTGGACCTTCGAGGCGCCGATCACCCGGAAACGCTGGAAGTCCTCAGCATGATCGCCACGATGCATGAGTTCCTGGACCAGCTCGATGATGCCGCGGCGACCTGGCGCAAAGTCATCGCCGGCGTGGAGCGCTCCCTCGGCGAAGAACATGCCCGCATGGTCGTGCCGCTGGCGAACCTGGGCACCATCACCCGCAGCCGGCAGGACTATCCGGAAGCGGCCGCGCTCTACGCGCGCGCGGTGGCCATCGCGCGCAAGCGGCTCGGCAGCGGCCATCCCATGCTAGGCGGGGCGCTGCTGCGGCAGGGCGATGTCCTGCGCCGCATGGGTGACTTCGAGGGCGCGGCCGCGGCCTTCGACGAAGCGGAGCCCTGCGTCGCCTCGGTGCCCGCGCAACGTGCGCAGCTGGAGATGTTCCGCGCGGCGATGTACTCGGCGCAGCGCCGTCACCAGGAGGCGGTCGATGCCTACGAGCTGGCACACGGACTTTTCCTCGGTACCGGCGGCGCGGACAGCGCCTTTCCCTGGCTGGCCGAACTCGGTCGCGCCGAAGAGCTGGCCACGCTGGGCCGCTGCGACGAAGCCGGCGAGGTGCTGGAGACCGCCCGCGAGCGCCTGGTTAACATCACCGGCGTCGACAGCTATGAGGTGGCCTCCGCTGCCGGGCTTCTCGGTCGCGTCCGCCGCGAGCAGGGGCGCCTCGAGGAAGCACTGCAGCTCGGCCAGCACCACGTCGAGGCCCTGGAACGCATCTACGGCAGCGACCATCCCAACACCAGCGACGCGCGCTTCGACTTCGCACGCAGCCAGCTGGCCGCCGGCCTGCACGCCGAGGCGCGCGCGAACATCGATCGCGTCATCGCCGATTTCCGGCCCGGCTCGTCGACCGAAAAGATCGCAGCCGACCTCCATATCGAAAGCGCAAGGCTGGCGCTCATCGCCGGCGACAATGAACGCTATCTGCGCGATGCCGCGAAAGCGCGCGAACTGATCGCGCGTTTACCGAATCCGGACCAGCGGCAGCTTGAGGAGCTGGCGCAGCTCAATCGGTCGGGATTGCCTTCTGGCCGCGATTGATTCTGATCGCGATCTGAGATGACGAGGAATGCGGATTCGCTTCCGGACCGCGTCCTTCAGAACTCGCGGAAGAAGCGGAAGCGACGCAAAGCGTCGCGCTCCAATGCGCAGGTGTAGCAAGTATCCCGGGATCGGGAACACCGATTCACCGGAAGGTCGCCATCGTGGAAGTGCGGTTACACAATTGGGCAAACGCTAACAAACCGCCGCTGGCTTCGATCCAGCCAGCCGTGCCTACGGGCACCACGCAGGCCATGAGTCGTGGCCCCCGGTTGAAGAGTGCTTCAGCGGCGCGGCGCGAACCAGGCCAGCAGGCGCTGGCCGGCGGGGCCGAGGGCCTGTGCGAGGCGATCCAGCGGCGTCATCGGGCGCGCCTGGGCCTGCGCCGGCATCCGGTAATGGCGGAACGACTGGGCCTGGACGTGGACGGCGGCGACTCTACGCTGCGCGTTCGGCCGTGTTGGATTCATGGGATCGTCTCCTGTGCGTCTGCCATGCCGGCAGGGCCAGTGTGGCGGTGGATTCGGCGGGCCGCCATGGGCCATTGGTCGTGGATGTGGGGATGCGATCACGAATTCACCATTGTTTGCGATTCCCTGCGGTAAAGCGACATTCAGGCTACGCGGACCGAATGCCGCTTGCGTCGCGTTTCCTGCAGCGACGCCTACGCGAGTCGGCTGCCAGGGCCGACACCGAACCTCTACGCACACTTCGACCGTTCAGGGCAACACCGTGCCGCGAGCCCGCCGCCCGCCGCAAGGCACTTGCACATTTCCGGATTCGAGTCGCAGGCGGACGCTCTCGATCGCGCCGCCGCGACGGCGCCCGGTCCAGCGAGGAGGCGAACCGCGTCAGTGGGCAAACCGGCCAGCCCGCGGTCGCCCAAGACAAGCCGCGCCGCATGGAAGTTTGCCCACACGGAGCGCAGGCTCATCCATCGCTCTGCCCCAATAACCTGCACGCGCAATCCAGCGCGAAAACGCCCAAGACGAAGGCGGCCGCCCAACCGCGCATTGCAGGGACGCAGCGATGTCAGCGTCCGGATCCACCTGGTCCGGCCAAGGCGGGGTCCGTCCGTCGGCTCGAGTCGGGACAACCGCACCGCAAGGACCTGGGCTTTCCGCGAGATGGAGTGCGCCATGCACTGAAGTCCCCGGTTTTGATCGGCCGCACGACCTGGTTTCAGGTCCTGGCCGCCGAACAGCGCATGCCGGCCGCTCCCTGCGCGGCCACATGGTCCGCCGTCGTGCTTGGCCTGCGAAATTGCGGGCTACAATCGGCGGTCAGCCCGATAGAACCGTGCACGGAGCGCTACATGAGTCTTCCCGCCAGCCAGGCCACCGCCACCCAGACGCAGACGGAAACCACGCCGCTGCGTTTCGTCACCGCCGCCAGCCTCTTCGACGGCCACGACGCGGCCATCAACATCATGCGCCGGCTGATCCAGTCGCAGGGCGCCGAAGTCATCCATCTCGGCCACAACCGCTCGGTCGAAGACGTCGTGCGCGCGGCGCTGCAGGAGGATGCCGACGGCATCGCGCTGTCCAGCTACCAGGGCGGCCATGTCGAATACTTCAAGTACATGGTCGACATGCTGCGCGAGCGCGGCGCCGGCCACATCCGCGTCGTCGGCGGCGGCGGCGGCACGATCACGCCGGAAGAAATCCGTGAGCTGGAAGGCTACGGCGTCGAGCGCATCTACCACCCCAACGACGGCATGAAGCTGGGCCTGGTGGAAATGATCGAGGACGTCATGCGCCGCGTCGGCGCCGCCCGCGATGCCGCCGGCGTGGGCTCGGCCGCCGACAACGCCAGGGCGGGAACGCTGCCGCCACTGGACGACGAGATCGCCATCGGCCGCATCCTGTCCGCCATCGAGGACGGCGTGTATTCGGAGTCCGAGCTGGCCATGCTTCGCCGCCAGTGGGGCGGTTCGGCCGGTCAGGACGCCCGCGGCCAGGGCGCGCCGGTCATCGGCATCACCGGCACCGGCGGCGCCGGCAAGTCGTCGGTGACCGATGAACTGCTCAACCGCTTCCTCGCACACTTCCCGCAGATGCGCATCGCGGTGATCTCGGTCGATCCCACCCGCCGCCGCACCGGTGGCGCGCTGCTGGGTGACCGCATCCGCATGAATTCGCTGCGCAGCCACCGCGTCTACATGCGCTCCATGGCCACGCGCCGGCAGAACGTCGCCACCAACGCCGTGCTCACCGACTGCATCGCCTTCCTCAAGGGCCTGGGCTATGACCTGGTGATCGTCGAGACGGCCGGCATCGGCCAGTCCGACTCGGAAATCGTCGACCTGGTCGATTTCCCCATGTACGTCATGACCAGCGACTACGGCGCCGCCAGCCAGCTGGAAAAGATCGACATGATCGACTACGCCGAGCTGATCGTGCTCAACAAGTACGACAAGCGCGGCGCCGAGGACGCCCTGCGCGACGTGCGCAAGCAGTGGAAGCGCAACCGCGTGGCCTTCAAGGTCGCCGACGAGGACGTGCCGGTCTATCCCACCATCGCCAGCCAGTTCAATGATCCCGGCATCAGCTGGATGTTCGCCAACCTGTGCCGCCTGCTGCGCGAGAAGGTGCCGACGGCTGCCGGCGAACGCTGCAGCTTCGAGCCGGTGATCGACACCTCGCTGAAGGAACCGCGCGCCACCGTGCTGATTCCCGGCAGCCGCGTGCGCTACCTGGCCGAGATCGCCGAGCAGGGCAGGTCGATCAACGCGCAGATCGAACGCCAGGCCGAAGCCGCCGACCGCGCCCAGTCCTTCTGGCAGGCGCTGCAGGAACTGGGCGACCCGAAGCTGCCCAAGGCGCTGGACCTGTATGAGGCCGCCGACCTGCATGTCGAGGGCGACCGTTCCCTGTCCACCCTGCGCCAGCGCTACAACGATGCCGTGCAGGCGCTGACCAGCGAGAACCTGCGCAACCTGCGCGAATGGCCGGCGCGCCTGAAGTCGATCACCGACGACATCAACGAATACCAGGTGCGCGGCAAGGCCATCCGCGTCGAGAACTACCGCGAATCGCTCAGCCACCAGAAGATCCCCAAGATCGCCGCGCCGAAGTACAAGAGCTGGGGCGAGCTGCTCACCTTCCTGGGCAAGGAAAACCTGCCCGGCTATTACCCCTACACCGGCGGCGTCTATCCCTATCGCCGCACCGGCGAAGATCCCATCCGCATGTTCGCCGGCGAGGGCACCCCGGAGCGCACCAACCGGCGCTTCCACTACCTCAGCCTGGGCCAGCCGGCAGCGCGTCTGTCCACCGCCTTCGACAGCGTCACGCTGTACGGCGAGGACCCGGCGCCGCGCCCGGACATCTACGGCAAGATCGGCAACTCCGGCGTCAACATCCCGACGCTGGACGACATGAAGAAGCTGTATTCCGGCTTCGACCTGTGCGCGCCGACCACCAGCGTGTCGATGACCATCAACGGCCCGGCGCCGATCATCCTGGCGCTGTTCATGAACACCGCCATCGACCAGCAGGTGGAGAAGTACCTCAAGGCCGACCCGGACCGCTGGGCCGAGGCGCAGCGGAAAATGGACGCCTTCTTCGATGGCCGCCAGCGCCCGCGCTACCACGGCGACCTGCCGCCGGGGAACGACGGCCTCGGCCTGGGCCTGCTGGGCGTCACCGGCGACCAGCTGGTGGACCGCGAGACCTACGAGAAGATCAAGGCACAGACCCTGCGCACCGTGCGCGGCACCGTGCAGGCCGACATCCTCAAGGAAGACCAGGCCCAGAACACCTGCATTTTCAGCACCGAGTTCGCCCTGCGCATGATGGGCGACATCCAGCAGTACTTCGTCGAGCACCAGGTCCGCAACTTCTACTCGGTCTCCATCTCCGGCTACCACATCGCCGAGGCCGGCGCGAATCCGATCAGCCAGCTCGCCTTCACCCTCAGCAACGGCTTCACCATCGTCGAGTACTACCTCGCCCGGGGCATGCACATCGACGACTTCGCGCCGAACCTGAGCTTCTTCTTCAGCAACGGCATGGACCCGGAGTACACCGTCATCGGCCGCGTCGCCCGGCGCATCTGGGCCCGCGCCATGCGCGAGCGCTACGGCGCCAACGAACGGTCGCAGATGATGAAGTACCACATCCAGACCTCCGGCCGGTCCCTGCACGCGCAGGAGATCCAGTTCAACGACATCCGCACCACGCTGCAGGCCCTGTACGCCCTGTTCGACAACTGCAACAGCCTGCACACCAACGCCTACGACGAGGCCATCACCACGCCCACCGAAGAGAGCGTGCGCCGCGCCGTGGCCATCCAGATGATCATCAACAAGGAGCTGGGCCTGAACTTCATCGAGAACCCCTGGCAGGGGAGCTTCGCGGTGGAGTACCTGACCGACCTGGTGGAGGAGGCGGTCTACAAGGAGTTCGAGGCCATCAGCGAGCGCGGCGGCGTGCTCGGCGCCATGGACACCATGTACCAGCGCGGCAAGATCCAGGAAGAGAGCCTGTACTACGAGCACCGCAAGCACGACGGCAGCCTGCCCCTGGTCGGCGTCAACACCTTCCTGCCCAAGGAACACGCCGGCGAAGTGGCCACCGAGATCGAGCTGATCCGATCCACCGAGGCCGAGAAGGCCCAGCAGATCGCCAACGTCCGTGCCTGGCAGGCCAACCGCAACGGCTTGGCCCCGGAGGGCGAGACCGACCACAGCCACGCCGCCCTGGAGGAACACGCCGAGCCTGAGCCGCACGACGGCCACGGCTTGGCCTACCTGCAGCGCACCGCCCGCGAACGCCGCAACGTGTTCGAGGCGCTGGTCGAAGCGGTCAAGACTCATAGCCTAGGCCAGATCAGCCACGCCCTGTACGACGTCGGTGGAGAGTACCGCAGGAATATGTGACAGAGATGCTGCGTAGATGCGTGGACGTGGACACAGACGTGCCCGCGGATACGCTGAGCGACTGTCGGGCTTCTCGACGGTGTACGACATCGCTCCCGGTTCGCTGCCGGTGTGGCGGAAATCGTCGCGCGTCGGCGGTGAGGGCGACGGGACCTGGCGAATGGGTCAGGAGATGGCATGACCCACTTCTGGCGCTCCACGACCGGTGACCGTCTTCGGATCGAGAACAGGTTCACCATGCTCGTTGAAGCTGCCGCGCGTGTTGAGTTTCACCCGGCTCCAATCACTCGGCACACTGTTCGATGAATCTGTCCATGCGTTCTTCGTCCCACATCTCAAGCTGGGCACCCGCGGCACGAATGTTCAAGGCCTTCATGAAGTTGCGGAATGCCGACTCCGAAGCTGCCAGCTGCGCATCACGTTCAAGGCGCTTCACAATGGCCTTCGCCAAGGGAAGCCTCGTTCCGACTCGGGCACGCTCGACCAGGTTCGAGCGGATGTCCGCCCTCGAAAGAATCAGTCGCAGTGCCTGCTCGGGATCATCAGGTTGGATTGCAGCGGCGATGTGATGGTTCCACCACAGCCGGGAGATCGCGTGGTCGTCCCGGCATTGAGTCCAGGTCGATGCGAAGAAGTGGGTCCGGACGGCTTGGGCCATCCTCTCTTGTGGAACGTTACGAAGCCAGCGTTCACGCGCGTAGGCAATCCCCTCGATGTGACTCAAGCGGATCCAGATTCTGTTCTCCCGCGCGAGGCTCGGCGTCAGCGAGGCCAGTGTGAGACCGACCAGCATCGAGTTCTTGACTTCGGCATCAGGACCCTTGTCGGGGATCAGCTCTTCGAGCGGTTTGAGGTCGGCCTCGATCGAGAGCGGGATGCGCCAGTCCCCGCTGGACTCCAGATCTTCAAAACCGGATTCCAAGTACCGGTTCAGATGTTCTTCGATGTTGTCCGAAAGGAGATCCGCGGTCTGTTGACCGACGTAGAGCAACTTGCTCATTTGTCTTCCTCGTTGAACAGGGTGGCCAGCAGGCCGAGAGGGCCCTCGAGGAGGCGCTGTGCGGCCCACGCGAGGTCGGTGTTGGCATCAATCGTGATGCCTTCATTCCTGCATCGGGCTTCAATCACCCGATGCCAGCGGAGCCCCTCGCTCCCTGATGTCCGCATCGCGTCAAGTGCGTTCATCACCGCCGGTAGGAACAGCGACGGCAGAAGAATGTCGCGAATGCTGCTGCCACGAATGCCGTAGATGGTGTCGTAGAGCTTGCGGTTCACCTCGATCTGGATGGCCTCGGTGTCGAGTCCGATCTGGAACATTCCGGGCTCCATCTCGTCATTGGCGATCAGGCGGAAGACGGACTCCATCGGGAGCAGCTTGTCCAGACCGGCCTCGAACCAGTGGATCCTGCTGGCGGCGACAACATGCCCTGCCTGCAGAGCTCTTGTATGGTCTGGATAGTCGGGCGCTATATGGGGTGAGCGGAGGGCCGCGCCGTCCTGTGCTGCCGCGACGATTGCCTGGATCGCCACCCGACCGCGCAGTTCGCCCCGTTTGAACTCGAGAGTAAAGGCTGTTCCGGAAAGCGGTACGAATGTCTGGAAGTAGGTCTCGAGGGATTCAACCACGATCCCGACAGTTGCTTGGCTGCTCTGGATGAGTTCCGCTACTCCCGCATCGTCCAGAACGTAGTGGCCGCTGAGGACGACTTCGCCGGCCTCTGGCGCTTCCTCGATCTGCAACGAGATATCGAAGATCCGGTCTCCGTAGTCGTCTGTATAGGGGGAGAGGACAGGATGGGCGAACGCGGTGGTCGGCCTAATCAGCATTGGCGGACTCCTCTTCAACCCTCGAAAGCACGACACGGATGGGGCCCGTATAGGGCTCCGAGAATTCAACGGTAACGGTCTTCCTCTGTCCCCGCTCGAGCTGGATTGAAGGTGTCTTGGTGCATCCGTGGCCGTCGATCGAGATCACGTCCAGCGGTTCGTCGCTGGCGGCACCGATCAGAAGCACTTCCAGCCGCGCCATCCCCGACTCCTCCGGCTCGAGGCTGATGGTTCGGGTGTCGGCCCGCTTGGCGTCAGGCAGGTGCGTTCGCAATGAACGGAACGCGATGTTCCTGCCGCCGCGTCCGCCCAGTAGACCCCGGCCACGTCCCGAGCGGGTGCCTGATGTGCGGCCACTCCCCGCGCCTGTCGCCTTACGCCCTCCAGCCGATCCGCTTTCGCCCTCGGGACCAGCTCCGCTTGGGTGGGACGTGGTGGACTTCGGCTTGATCCTGGTGCGCTCGGGATTGGTCTGGCTGTTTGCCGGGTCCGGAATGTCCTTCCCCGACTCCGGAGTTGAGAAGAAGCGGTTCATTTCGTCGAGCAGCATTTCCGCCTCGGGAGGTGTCGAGGTTTCTTGCTTGATGATCTCGCGGATCCAAGCGCCCAGCTTCCTCATTCCTGCGCGGACCTGTCGCTTTTCCCGGGAGTCGTCCAGCCGGTCCGCGGAGAGCTCGTCGTGGCGCGGATTCTCCAGGTCGCGGACTCGGCCGCTGGTCCTGATATCGACGGGCTCCACCACACCCACGAAGTCCCGCGAAAGGCTGAATCGCGCGAGAGGGTGCCCGAAATGTCGGAGGTTGTCCGTGAGATACATCCCGTTGCGGAGAAAGCCGATCTTGCGAGGCAGTCCGGCGCCTTCCAGAAGACGAAACCTGAAAACACCGACACCGTCGAACTGCTGCTCGAATGTCCGCGTTTCGGGTGAAACCAGGGCTTGGTAGAGTGCCGCGGCGAAAGCGAGGTCGGCAGATGCGCCTGTCTCCTCCGCAGCCTTCAGCACCCTGTCATGCTTGAAGAGCGCGCCCAGAGTGGACTGGTCGATCTTGATCGGATCTCCGTCTTCAGGGACAACGCTGAAGGAGACGGAGCCTTCGAGAATGGCCGCGAAGAAGTTACGGACCAGCGACTCTGTCATCTGCCATTCCCAGCCGTCCTCGTTCAAGAAGCCGAGGGACGCGACCGTGGTCCCGGTTTGAGTCCGGTGCAGCCAGTCAGGCAACTCCGCGGCATGAGAGACAGGGTGGAAGCCCGTTTGCCCGCAGTAGCCGATTCCTCGTTTCTCCGCCCCCGCGGAGTCGGTATGGGAGACGAGGATCGCTTTACCCTGGGCAAGGAATTGTTGCGAGGGGCCATCGCTATACAGGGTGGAGTAGAATACGGTCCGGAACTGGGATACCGCGAATGCGGCGTTCTTGCCGATGCCGAACGAGCCGCCGGCATCCGAACTGCTCTTCTGGCTGACGCCGGAGCCTTTCACCAGTGCATGGAAGGGGGTGCCGGGAATGGACGGCCCAAGGAGTCCTGTCGTCCCGTAGTCTTCCACCGCGAGGATGCTGATGGCCGGCTTCCGGATTGCCGCACAGGCCAGCTCGAAGAACTGCGTGTCCTTGCGGATGCGCCGGCTCTTGGAGCGCTCGAGGCAGGCGTCAAGTGCCTGCTGCAGAGCGTCCACCACTGGAATCGAATCACGAGGAACCGACATCTGGCGGAACACCATCTGGATGGGCAGATGTCCGCCATCGTCGCCCTTCAGGGAGGCGTCAAGACTGTTCTGGGCGCTCTCCCGGGCCAGCCCGGGGAAAGGCGATCCCTTGAACGTTTCGATCCCCGCGTGTCCAAGGCCTTCCTCTTCCTGTCCCTCATTAGTCAGGAATCGCCACTCCAGCGTCATGCGTTTCCCCTAGTTCCAGAATCTGTGTCGGTGAGCCTGATCAGTTGTGGCCGCCGGTCCCTTATCTCGCTGTCGAAGAACTGCCTGAACGTCAGAACGTTCGGCTGGTCGGCGTAGACCGTCTCGCCGCTCTCCCTCAGTGATTCCGGCACGACCAGCTTGATTCCCGCGTCAGCCATCTCCGTAATTGAAGTGGCAGCCACGCGGTCGTCGACTGTGGCCAAGTAGACGTCGCAGTTGAGGCGCTCGCTGCTGACTTGTTTCCACCGTTCCCGAAGAGTGGTCTTGGCCGCAAGTACAAGAGCGTCGTCATGAGACCGGCGCTTCCGGCGAAGGGTACGGCAGTCCGGCATCACGAAGTCGGGTCGGCGGCCACCCGTTACAACTTGCTCCTCGTACCGGATATGCCCGGCGTCGAGGGCGGCGGCGATGTGCTGTTCAAACGACCTGCCAGCTCGGCTCTTCCGCTGCTGACTGGCGCTCAACAGGACCGAATCGATTTCCGGGTACCGTCTCACAAGAGCGGAAGGAAGGTCGTCGCCGCCAGAGAGCAGCGCCAATAGCTCGGAAGCTCGTCTTCTCAGTTCATGGCGCCTGTAGAACCGGTACTCGATCTCGCGGCTGATCTCCATAATCGCATCGCCGGGCGCATCGATTTCCCATGGGTCGAATGAGTCCAGTCCCTTGGTCCTGAGCCACTGGTTTCGGGCCTGTCGGGCAATTGTCGCCGGGTCCGGCAACACAGCGTACCGTGCCACCACGTCCGCCAGAGTACCGCTCCTTATTGCCGTTCTGAACTCTGCAATAAGCTCCTCGAGCTCGTCGTGCTCAGCTTGCCTAGCCTTTGTGATGGCATCCGCGCGAAACAGGGCATAGTGAAAATCGACCGGAAGATCCAGGACCGTTTCCAGGATCTCGGCCTCTTCGCCGGAAGAGTCAAGCGTCACCATCCACCAGCGACACCCGGCGAGCGGCGCAGAGAAGCGTCCCGCGAGCAGCAGCGAAGCGGGGGTGAGTCCGCGGAACAGCGTCCTCGGGACGCAGGTGCAGTGCGCCTCGGACCCCTTGTTGCTGAAATGCCGCAGTTGGGATTGCGTGACTTCTCCCGTCTGTGGCCAGAGCACCGGGATCTCGGCGTGGAAGATGTGCGGCTTGGCCGGATTATCGGCGAGCAGCGTCGGAAAGAAGCCCGCTTCCCTGATTGGACGGGGTACGTAGTAGCCTGCTTGATTGCTCCCCTTCTCGGGCTCGGCCCACGACGTATCATTCTGTGCAAGCTTCTTGACGAACAGCTCGTCGCTCTGGCCTGCAAGGCTCTGGATCTTCCACCACAGCGGAGATCCGTCCGCCGCGGTTTCGGCGCCCCCGATCTCGCCGAATTCCATTTCGACCTGCTTCCTCACCCGCTCCCCCTAGCACGAATGCGTTCCGCGATACAGATAATGACGTCTCTCATCGCTTCCGTCGAGAGGCCCCGGAGCTGGCATTCCCACACTGTCTCCACATGCCAGCCCAGCTCCCTCAGCTGAGCCTCCGACCTCAGATCCCGGGCGCGGTTCGCATCAACCTTGGTCTTCCAGAACTCCGTCCGGGTCTTGGGCAGCCGGAAAAGGTGGCAGTGGTGCTGGTGCCAGAAGCAGCCATGGACAAACACTACTGTCCGGTACTTCGGCAGAACAAGGTCCGGGCGCCCCGGCAGGCCGGCTCCCGCAAGCCGGTAACGGAAGCCAAGAGCGTGGAGGCCGCGCCGGACCTCCAGCTCGATTCGGGTGTCCTTACCCCGGATCCGCGACATCAGCGCGGAACGGCGCTCCGGGCTGATGATGTCGGCCATCAGGCGGCTTTGCGGGACCGCTTTGCGGGCGTGCTCTTCTTCTCCTCCAGCAGGTGCGGCACCATGATCCGGGCAACCTCGGCAATCACGGGTACCACCACAGAGTTGCCGAACTGCTTGTAGGCACGGGTATCGGACACCGGGATCCGGAAGTCGTCACTGAAGCCCATTACGCGGGCGCACTCGCGGGGGGTCAGACGACGCGGGTTCTTCCTGGACCCGCGGGACACCAGGATTTCCGAGCCGTCCTTGTAGTAGCGGGCGGAGAGGGTGCGGGCGGTGTCTTTGGGCGTCACCAGACCGAAGCCAAAGCCATTGCCTTTCTCGCGGTGCTTGGCCGCATAGTTCTGCAGGTAGTCCCACAGTTTGTCGGACAGGATGTACTTGTCCAGCACCTTGCCTTTCGTGCCACCAATGTACGGCCAGTCGGCGGGTTCGGTGCCATCCTCGCGGTGCAGAATGCTGCCGATTTTCGGGGCATTTTCGAAGGGAGGCAGCTTCAGTCCGTCCCAGGTGAAATCCACCGGGTCACGGAAGCCCACGATGATGATGCGCTCGCGGTGCTGCGGTACGAAATGCTTGCCGTTGATCACACGGTGGTAGACCTGGTAGCCAAGCTCGTTCTGCAGCACATCGATGATGGTCGCAAAGGTGCGTCCCTTGTCGTGACTGACCAGGTTCTTCACGTTTTCCAGCAAGAAGGCGCGGGGCTTCTTTCTCGCGATGATGCGGGAGACATCGAAGAAGAGAGTGCCTTGGGTCTTGTCGGCGAAGCCGTGCGGCCGGCCAAGCGCATTCTTCTTGGAGACGCCGGCGATAGAGAACGGCTGGCACGGGAAGCCTGCCAGCAGGATGTCATGGTCCGGCACATCATCCTCGTGGACCTGGGTGATGTCACTGGCGAAGACGTGGTCGCGGCCGTCATGGAAGTTGGCAGCATAGGTCTTGCGTGCGTAGGGGTCCCACTCGCTGGTGAACACGCAGCGTCCACCCTGCTGCTCGAAAGCTGTGCGGATGCCACCGATGCCGGCAAACAGATCGATGAAGCTGAATCTGCCTGGCTCGGGGTTCGGCTCGCCCAGCGGAAGAAGTCGCTGGCGGATGGCATCGGCAATATAGGGTTTGGGTTCCGTTTCGCGGATCTGCCAGCGGCGGACGGTCTTGGGATCAACTCCCAGTGCGAGACCGACTTCCTTGTGACTTAATTGCTTGAGGGCCCTTTCGAGCAGCTCGTAGACTTCCATTGCGATCTCCGGGAATTTTGCGGACATTCTGTCCGTAAACGTCCCGTGGTGGAAGAGGGGCAGGGCAACAAATCCGGATCCCGTCTCACGGCCTGCGACCATGGGTGAGCGAAGTCCATTGAAAGTGCCTCTTCCCAGCCGCCCTTCGTAAACCGGGAGTTGAGCAGAGGAGCGTAAGCGTCCGGCGGTGACACCTTGTTGCGGCGAATCGATCAGTGTTGTCGCAGCGGCAGCAGCGAGTCGATGTCGCGATCGAGCGTGGTGGGCAGACGCGTGAGGGTGTCGGTGAGCCAGGCATGCGGGTCGATGCCGTTGGCCTTGGCGGTGGCCAGCAGGCTCATGATTGCTGCGGCCCGGCAGCCGGCTTGCTCTGAGCCGGCGAACAGCCAGTTCTTGCGGCCCAACGCGACGGGCCGGATGGCGTTCTCGGCCGCGTTGTT